>NZ_JASHIZ010000019.1 GCF_030733425.1 Roseovarius sp. MMSF_3350 | reverse complement strand
TCCTGGTCGCAACACTCATGACGTGATCCCGTAGAGACGGAAGGTCGACCGCCCGGTCAGTTCCCGCGCCACGCCCAGCTCGACCAGCCGGTCACAGAACCGCCGCGCCGCGCGGTCGGTCATCGGGATAGTGGTGCCGCGAATGCGCGGCGAGAGCATCGACGCCGGTGCCACGGCGTCCTCGGTCAGGAACAGCTCGACCGCAGAATCCGATCCTTTCGCGCGCAGCTTCGGCGCAATCCCACGAAGTGCCTCGGCCCGGCGCGCGAGATCTCGCGCCACCCGGATCGTCTCCTCGATGGACTCGAGAATCCGAGCCTGAATCGCCATCTCGGCCCCCTGCCTTTTTACTGTCAGATCGCGCAGCGCCGTCTTGGTCAGGTACCGCGCCGAAACCGGCAGCACCTGGGTCCAGTTCAGCGCCCGCGCCAGGACGATATCCGAGAGCAGGCAGGCGATCCGCTCCGCCCGGTCGTCAACATCGAGAACGGCACGAACGACGGCCACGCCGCCTGCAAGCGGCCCATGAGTCCGAGCCCGTTCCGCACCCGCATCGAGCCAGAGGCCCACCTCGCCCGCGAAGTCCGGGCTCATCAGGGCGGCGATCTCGCCCGTCCCACTTGCTCGCAGGCGCACTGCGTCGCGCCAGAAGGCCAGAAGATCGCCCTCCGGGCCCCGCGCCTCGCCCGGCGGGGTCAGGTGAAAGGCGTCACGGATATCGACTTCCCGCGCCAGCCGCCCTTCCAGTTTCGACGTGGCAGCTGCCGCACTCAGCGCCAGCCGGTTCGCGAGCAGTTTCATCGGCACGCCATACCGAGCATCGCTGACCAGCTGATCGAGCACCGTCAGCACTGCCCCCGACCGAAAGGCCACAGTTTCAAGGGTTTCTGGCCGCCCGGAGGTGACCCAGCCCGGCGGGTTCGGTAGGTTGGTCAAGTCGTGCGAGATGGCGGCAGGCTGGTATGTCATGCCACAAGACTAGCGCACGGCGGCGCTTTTGCCTACCATATAGTGTATAAACCGCCCCACCCTGCGGCTCTTCGCTATGTCCAATAAGTTTGCCTTATCGGACATGAAGAGATACGCTGCGGCACAGTGTCAAAATCAGCGGATTTTCAGGGAAAGCGATGGACTCAGAGACCGACAAATCGACGTCAGCGCCCTCCGGTGCGCTCGATGATGTGCGCGGCGACGAGAGAGAGCAAGAGGCAGGCAATAGCATCGCCCTGCCCGCCCATGTCGCCGGGTCGGGCACGCTGGATCGCCTGGTCGACACCGCGCGCGATTACGCCCGGGCTGCGGCGTCCGAGAACACGCTCAAGGCCTACGCCAAGGACTGGGCCCACTTCGCACGCTGGTGCCGCATGAAAGGCGCGGAGCCACTGCCCCCGTCCCCGGAGATGATCGGTCTCTATCTCGCGGACCTGGCGGCCGGGTCGGGCCCCTCCCCTGCCCTCGCGGTCAGCACGATTGACCGCCGCCTCTCGGGTCTCGCCTGGAACTACGCACAAAGGGGTTTCACTCTCGATCGCAAGAACCGCCACATCGCGACTGTCCTGGCTGGCATCAAGCGGAAACAGGCGCGCCCGCCGGTGCAGAAGGAAGCGATCTTGGCGGAGGATATTCTCGCGATGGTTGCTACCCTGCCCTATGACCTGCGCGGATTGCGGGATCGCGCGATTTTGTTGCTTGGTTATGCCGGAGGTCTGCGCCGCTCGGAGATCGTCTGCCTCGACGTGCACAAGGACGACACGCCCGGCTTGGGCGGCTGGATCGACATCATGGACGGCGGCGCACTGCTGACGTTGAACGCAAAGACCGGTTGGCGCGAGGTCGAGATCGGTCGGGGATCGAAAGAACAGACCTGCCCCGTGCATGCCCTCGAGCAATGGTTGCACTTCTCGAAGATCGACTTCGGCCCGGTCTTCGTCGGCACCTCGCGCGATGGCAACCGCGCCTCAGAAACGCGGCTAAACGACAAGCATGTGGCCCGCCTGATCAAACGCACAGTCCTGGATGCCGGCATCCGATCCGAACTGCCCGAGAAAGAGCGCCTGGCGCTGTTCTCCGGTCACAGCTTGCGCGCGGGTCTCGCCAGCTCGGCAGAGGTTGAGGAGCGTTACGTTCAGAAGCATCTCGGACACGCTTCGGCTGAGATGACCCGCCGCTACCAACGCCGCCGCGACCGATTCCGGGTGAACCTAACCAAGGCCGCAGGGCTATAGGTCAACATTTCTGAGAGCCGCCAACGCCGCGACATGACGTGGAAGATCACTCCGGGAATGCAGGATATCCACGATGATGACCTCGTCAGGCTGATCCAGGTACACAAGGAAATGCTCCCCTGCCCTCGCAAACCGCAGATCGGCCGCATCATCTACCAGAACCGCACAGCTTCTACTATGCGCCTGACCGTTCAGGATTGCCAGACAGCGGGTGAGCAGTTCCGGTTCATAAAGGTCTGCCTGTTTGAGCCCGAATTGTTCGATCGTCCACTTGGCAATCTCGACAAGGCTGGCCTCCGCGCGGCGGGTCAGCCGAAGAGATCGGCTCATGAAGATGCACGCGCTTGCCGAAATGCCCGCCGGATCGCGTCGTCACCACTGCCTTCGGCAAAGTCGCCCGCTTTTGCCTGCGCCAAACCCTCGAACAACCCCTGCCGGATATCGGCGAGTTGGGCTTCTTCCTGCTCCAGCAGGCGAAGCGCCGCGCGCATCGCCTCGCTGACGTTCTGATAACGTCCGGAGGCAACCAAAGCCTGAACCAACTGGTCCTGGGTTTCGGTCAGAACAACGTTTCGTGTCACCATGGAACAAGTCTCCTTGTTGGCAATATATGCCAATGCGAGGATTCGGTCAATGTCGCGGAGGTTCGTGCCGCCGTTTCCAAACGGTCGTTTATTAGCGATACCTTAAATTGCAAACGGCCGGATTTCATGCCCCTTATTGGCTATGCGCGCGTATCAACCGAGGATCAGACCCCCTGCCCCAGTCGCAGGCCCTGAAATCCGCAAGCTGCGCAGAAATCCATGAAGAGCACGCCTCCGGCGGCAATCGCGCCCGGCCGGTGCTGGCACGCGTGCTGGAGCGCGTGGACCACGGCGACACGCTGGTCGTCGTGCGGATCGACCGGCTTGCGCGGTCTTTGTCGCACCTTCTCGAGGTGATCGAAACACTGGAGGGCAAGGGAGCTTTCTTCCGCTCCCTCCAAGACCCAATCGACACTGGATCGCCGCAAGGCAAGTTTACGTTGCAGGTTTTGGGCGCTGCTGCCGAATTCGAACGCGCCCTGATCCGCGAGCGTACCAAGGCGGGTCTTGCCTCCGCGCGCGCCAAAGGTCGCGTTGGTGGCAATCCTGGGCTAAGCGCCAAGGATCCCGCCGCGCTGCGTAAGGTGCGGCTGGCGCGACAGGACGGCTACATGGAGCGCCTGAACGAGACCGCGCAAGATTGGGTGCCCCATGTGCGCCGCTTGCGCCCCGATATGGCTTGGGAAGACGTCTTGCGGATTATCAATGGCCCCCTGCCCCATGATCGGCACTGGACGCAAAGCCGCTTGCTCCGCGCCGTGAAAGCCTACATCCGCGACGGGTTTCTACCCGCTGAAGTGCTTGGACGCACTGGACGTCGCGAAACCGACGATCGCCTGCCCGCGATTGTCGCGGCAATCAAAGGTGCCGATCCTGACATAACGCTGCAGGCGATCTGCGAGCGGCTGGAATCCATGCGTAAGCGCACGCCTCGTGGACGGACCAGCTGGCAGCCTTCTTCCGTGAGGATGCTGCTGGACCGTGCGGAAAAGCTAGGATTGTTGGAGTAGTTTAGAGAGCAAAGTTATCCCATAGCCAATGAGATATCGCTCACCCCGTTCGCGAGCTCAGCAATCTGCAGGCTTCATCGACCGTATCTTCGAAAGGAGCGTCAAAGGGATATCACCTTGCACCACAGATCAAGCGCCTCGCAGCAGATCCTGCACGACCGATGGCTTCTTTGCGATCAAGGCCAGCAGGACTTGAGCAGGGCCCGTCGGGTGTCGACGCCCATGTTCCCAGTTCAAGAGCGTGCCCTTTGCTACTCCTATGCTTCGGGCGAATTCAGCCTGTGAGAGACCAGTTTTTTGGCGAACTTCGGCCACATCGACATCGACAACGGATACCTCATGGACCTTGGCGGCCGTCATGTTTCCATCTGCGAATGCCAAGGCCTCTTCCAGGCCTTTCGACACCGATTCATATGCAGTCATGTTGCGTCTCCATACCTTGCGACAAGCGCTTTGCTCATTTCGACTGCCGCGGCTTGTTCAGCCTTGGACAGGTTGGCCTTTTCGTTCTTGGCAAAGATCGTGATCAAAAAGATCGGCATATGGTTCCCGCCAAATACATACAACGTCCTGAAACCGCCGCTCTTACCGCCCCCAACTCTTGGGATGCGAATCTTGCGAAGCCCACCGCCGAGAGAAACCCCATCATCAGGATTGCCGGCAATGTAGTTGATTGCAGCCTCGCGCTCTTGCTCAGACATGATTGCTTTGGCGCGCCTTTGGAATTCGGGCAGTTCCACCACCGTCTGCAATCGTGTCATTCTAAGTTACCATTTATGCTTCGCTGACGTATAAGTCAATGGCACACGAACCGCGGTTAGCGCAACCCAATTTGTGCCACTCTTGGATAATGCCCAACTGACAGCGTTCCGACCAGATGCTTGAGGCAAGTGTAGATCGCAGCTCGAGAGCGTCGAGTGGCTTGGTCTTTCGGAAAATAGCCAGTCATGACGTGCCAGAAGAAAGGATGCGGTGTCCTCCCGGCTGAACCCTGCACTCTTCCGACACTTAACTACCCCTGCGTTCAGCACCTGAACACTGGTCCGGGACCCCTACCCTTGTATCTCCTCGGCCCGCTCCGCCTTTGGATCGTCTGCAAATAGGTAGAAAACGGCATTCGCATCTGCGAACTCAGCGTTCATGCACCGCGTCGCGACACATACGCGTCTCCTTGGGCAGCTTGCCCCGAAACCGCTTCAGTGCTTTGAGGATTTCATCCACGCGAGGCTTACGCCGAACACGCACAGCACCATCGTCTTTGACGAGGTCGATCTCATCACCTTCCTTCAAGCCGAGTTCAAGCACAAGTTCGGCGGGCAAACGGACAGCTAGATAACTCCCCCATTTAACGACTTGCATCTTGTCCTCTCAAGGCATGGATAAAACAACGTTCAGTGTACATCCATCTCGCTCCACAAGCAAAGCCATCGCCCTGCAGGTGCGGCGACGGAAATGCGCCGATGCGCCATCGCAACGGAACCTGTTGTAGTCCAAAAAATTTGAAGAATCATTCGGTTCGCACTGATTCAGCGGTACCATCAACCAATAATGCCTAGTCTGTTTCTCGGCGGGAAACGTTCCCTTTTTTCGAAGAGGCGCTCCATAAAATCGAGTTTTTCATTATCAATTTCAATATCGTAACCAAGATCCGACAGCTTGATTGAAATTGGTGTTGTGGATAACTTTTGCACTACATCTAGATTCTTCTTGCCGGACTCGCTGGATCGTGGCATTCCCATTCTGACGGCAAATTGCGTCAGACACGTTGTGCGTCGTCAAAATGACCAAGAGCCTTAACAGAGGCCAAGAGCGGGCGGCAGGATATGGATGATCGTAACGTTGGATATGCGCAAGGCATAGGCTCTTCTGACATCGGCACGTTTGCCGACAATCTGGCCGAGTCCTTGGATCGGCAGATGAAGATCGCCTTCGAACCCGAAGAGCGTAAAGCCTTGCGGCGTTTCAGCTCGACCGAAGTCGCTGGTCTCCTGCGCGTAAGCACGTCTAACCTGCGCAACCGGCACAAGGACGATAGCTTCCCGGAAGTGCATACTGATAACCGCGGGCACCGGTTCTACACAGCCCAAGAAGTGGACGAATTGCGCAATATCTTGGAGCGCACGGGAAAGAATGCCGAATCTTATCGGCCAGGTCGACGCGATGGCGACCGACTTCAGGTGCTATCTGTCGTCAATTTCAAAGGTGGTTCGTCGAAAACAACAGCGACGATACATCTTGCACAGCGGTACGCCTTGCGCGGCTACCGTGTTTTGGTCTTGGATCTCGATCCGCAAGCAAGTTTGACCACATTTTTCGGCTTTCGGCCCGAACTCGAGTTCGCCGAAGGCGGAACAATCTATGATGCTCTGAGATATGAGGATCAGGTTCCGCTCTCTGACGTGATCCAAAAGACCTACTTTCACAAGCTCGACATGGTTCCGGCCGGCTTGATGCTCTCGGAGTACGAAACCGAGACAGCAAACGCGCTCGCCCGTCGGATGCAGCCCATTTTTGCGGAGCGCCTCGCCTTGGCACTCGAGGAGGTAGAGGCACGTTACGACATCGTACTGATCGACTGCCCTCCTCAACTCGGCTTTCTGACTCTCACGGCATTGGCGGCCTCTACAGGGCTCCTGGTGACGGTCGTACCAGGCATGCTAGATATCGCTTCCATGAGCCAATTCCTGAAACTTGCGTCAGAAACGGTAAAGGCCGTTGAAGAAGCGATTGGACGCCGTGTGACATGGGATTTCGTCAAATTCCTGATCACAAGATATGAGCCGTCAGATGGGCCACAGACCCAAATGGCTGGCTACCTGAGATCAATTCTCGCCGGCCAGGTCATGACTGAACCCATGCTGAAGTCTACCGCAATCTCTGACGCCGGAATGACCCAGCAGACCGTCTATGAAGTTGATCCCGGCCAGTTCATCAGGAAAACGATTGATCGCGCTCTGACCAGCGTGAACGGCGTTGCCGATGAACTGGAGCAGACGATCCAAATGGCATGGGGGCGTCGCTGATGGCCAGAAACATTTTCAACCAACCTCCGAAGGACGAAAAAGAGAGCGCGGCTCCCTCCCCTACCCTGCAAAAAACTGCAAAGCTGCCCGGCTCTGTTGGCGGTTTGCGGGACTCCTTGCGCGAAATCACGGCCAATTCGATCCGGGACATCGAACCCGATCAGATTGACATGGATGGCCTTCGCGATCGGTTGGTGCTGGAAGATACGAGTATCGACGAGCTTGCCGAGAGCATTCGCAAGCATGGCCAACAAGTGCCGATCATGGTCCGCCCATCGGGCCAACCCGACAGATACCGCATCATCTACGGCCGCCGTAGACTGGCAGCGATCCGCAAGATCGGAGGAACGGTCAAGGCAATCGTTCGCACATTGGACGACGACGCCTCGCTTATCGCACAGGGTCAAGAGAACAACCTTCGACTTGATCCGTCTTTCATCGAAAAATCTTTGTTTATCAGGGAGATGCAGGAAGTTGGGTACAAGCCCGGCGTCATTCAGGATGCTTTGGGGTTAACCCGGCAAGGCGTGTCCAACCACCGGGTCGTTATCGATCAACTGCCTGATGGGCTTGTTCAGCTTATCGGGCCGGCACATGGCATCGGAAGACGGCAGTGGGGTGATTTAGCGGCCCTATCGGGAAAGGTAGACTTGGTGAATTCGGCCAAAGAGGTGATCGCCGCCCTACCCGACGACACTCCAAGCCCCGAGAGATTTCAGGCGGTCTATTCTGCTTGCTCGCACAAGGCGCGTGCAGACAAAGAACCGACCAATCGCGGCGTGACGTCCGTCGTCAAGAATGAGAGCGGCGACACTGTCGGAACGCTGACAGTCGATCAGAAAGCGATCGCTATCAAGATCGCCAAAAAGGACAACCCGGAATTCGGCCAGTGGCTCGAGGAGCGTGCAGAAGCGGCGCTTTTGCAACTCTTCGATACTTGGCGGAATGAGAGCGGCTCTGGGTCTTAACCCAAGCCACATAGAGGAACCCGAGCAAAGGAGAAAAGCGAAGACCAGAAAGAAAAGAGCCCCCCAAAGTTTCCCCTGGAGAGCCCTCATCATTCGATTTGCACCCATGATGTAGCAACCTCCAGCAAACCGGTCAAGAGTCACCGATTCGGTGAACCGATTTTTATTGCCTTTTCCCAGATAAAATCTTGGGAGGAGACAGGGAAGCTGTGGGCCAAACGGTCATCGTGATCAAATCATGGCATTTACAAAACTACCAATCGAGGTTGCTGGTGCAGATGCATCATGCGGCTCAACTCCCGCATCTGAAATCGATATCTGGACCATCTTCCGGGCCCTGAGAGACGCGCGCAGCGTGTTCGGGCTTCGCCCTGGCCACATCCAGACCCTTCAAGCAATGCTCAGCTTTTTGAAACCTGGCCACGGCGAAACGGTTTTTGCGTCGAACAATTCAATCTGCCAACGAGTTGGCGGCATCGACGAACGGACACTTCGCAGGCACATCAACCGCTTCGTCGAACTCGGATTCATCAAGCGCAATGACAGCTCGAACCGAAAGCGCTACCGCGTTCGCTCATCCGGCGGGGAGTGCATCAGTTTTGGATTGTCGCTTGCACCCTTGCTCCAACGTGCGAGCGAGCTTATCACCATCGCGCAAGAAATGGAGAATAACCGGCGGGATCGGATATTTGTCCGCAAACAGATCCTCACAAAGCTCGCCCATTTGGAAGAGCATGATCCCAACAACACATTCATCAACCACGCACGAAAAACTCTACGCAGGAAGCTAAGCCTCCCCGAATACCGCGCACTGCTCTCCGACACGGACGCAGAATGCCAGAGTTTATCCACCCCGGATGATCCACCAGAAAAAATGCAACTGCCCGCCAATGACGGACAATCTGTCCGGCATCAATCTAAGTCTAAAGAAGAAAAAAAAGATTTAGATAGCAACATAGGCGATGAGACCCTGAAACCAGACTTGCTAACCTCAGTCTGCGATCAGGCGACATCGTTCTCCACAGAGAGACTTAGAAACTGGTTGGACATTGAAAACCATGCTCGAACACTTGCACCCATGATGGGCATTCACCCAGAAACTTTCGAGAAAGCCAAGAATGCTGTAGGAACGCAGAAAGCATCATGCGCGATCTTCATCATGCTACAGCTCGGAAAACGCATCAGGGATTTTGGAGCGTATTTCCACAGTATCACCCTGGGTCAAAGGCAAAACCAATTTGATCCATTAGCTTTGATCAAGCGACTGTCCGAAACCAATGAGCAAACCGTCTAATGTCCACCGCGGTGGACTTCGAACGGGAAGCAGCGGTCATGGCAACCACAACTATCCAAACGCACCTAGCGGCGCGTGGTGGTTCTTCAGTTTATCTCAGACCAGCAGGTGTCCACCGCGGTGGACAAGTGACACACGAGCGAGCCTTGATAGAAATCTCCCAGGCCATGGAAGAAATCTGTGGTCAGGCATTACACCCTAAATCCCTAGAGTTATTGTGTGAGGTCACCATCACCAAAAAGGTTTGGAAAGAGCCGCTCTCGATAATCCAACTGAAACGCCAACCGAACTGGCCTCTTCGGCGAGACGGAAGTCAGGTATCCGGCAGCGGTCAGTTTGTTCAGCGTGTTGCGAGCAGTACGCTCGGACGTCTTCAGCACAATCTGCGCGTCGCCTCGTTCCAGTGCACCATGCCGAAGAACCGCCGAGATCGAACAGTCTTGCTGAGAACGTGATTTGGTCGAGCGTCACTTTCAGGAACCATTCGCTGAACGTTTTCAATGCCGCCTCTGAGAGATTTCCGCGCCCGTCCCGGTCTCCTCGTCGGGGACTATCCGCGAGATCCATCAACCGTTTGTACTCACCCCGATCGGTCAGCCCGCGGGCCAGCCGACGCAATACGGACCAGAGCCCTTGACCGCCGATCCCGGCTGTGAGGGCCATGGCACGAGACATTAGTCTGCTGACACGGCCGTTACCATCCGGGAAAGGGTGGACGTAGTTCAGCCGGTGATGTGCAGACGCGATCGCGATGATCCTTCCGCTCGAAGACCGCGCCTCAACGCGCGACGATGGAGGAGGTAGGTGGCGCCCGACCGCTACTTCTCGATCGTCATCCTGGCGCATGCGTCCCGGAATGATGGTCTCTTGTGGGTCGTCGGAGTGTTCGATGATCCGAAACTCGTCAGGCATCTCGTCGTAGAAGCTCTTATGGACCCAAGTCAGGAATTCGACAGATGTGGGGCGGTGCAGGGTGCCCTTGCGATGCATCTTATCGATGGCCCATTGAACGATGACGTGCGCCCGGGCCTCAAGGGCGAGAGGGCGTGTTTCTTCCTCAAGCTCACCGCCGGCCAGCGACCTTTCAATGTCGCGGGGGCGCGTGTTGTATCCTTCGATCAGGTTGGAGTAGTAGCAGTTCATTACGTAGACGAGATCGGCTAGCTCGGCTGCGCGGTCAGGGAGCAGCCCTTGTCTCAGCCCGGTGGCTTCCCTCCGGATGTCGACAGAAAGGTCGGCCAATTCTGTTGGAATATGCTCCTCGAAGAGGCAGCGTTCGATTCTGGCGGGTGTTTCCAGCTTTTTTGCTGATCTGTTTATTTTCTAAGCAATGGAAAAATATACATATTTCCTGTTCCAAGGCAAGGTTTTGCCGATATGTATTGCCGATGTTGCCTGCCGATCTGAATTTGCTGTTCCAAATCAAGGGTTTCTAGAGACCGCGCGGTATTGAGCCGTTTGGTGAGGACACATTGGTTTTTGAGAAGAATAAGGTCCGTACGCGCGAAAAGAGAAAGTGTTCTTCAGGTTTTGTGACTGACGGATGAGGGCCTTTGGGGTCCCTCAAATGGGTCCGGGCCGGGTTCCGGTCTGTTTTTCCGTATGAAGGGCATTCCCATGCAAACAGGTGTCTTGCGCGTGTTGCGCACGACCGCCGCCTCGTGGTGGCGGCATAGAGAGCTGCGCCGAACAGGCGAGACGGAGCTGGCACGGAAGCTCGAGCGGAAAGCCGTTCTCCGCGATCTCGGATATTCAGGCAGGCTGCAACGCTGCCGAATGCCCATGTGATCTGCGGAGAGGGCGGCTCGTTCCTCCATCTCGGTTCGACCACCGTGTCGACCTTCGCGCCGATCGAGCGCTTTTCCTTGGCAGCCCTCGCGGTCGCACGAGGAACCCCGTTCATCGATATTCTTACCGTCACCGATGTCATCGCTTTCGCGACCCTGCCGCGGGTGACGCGGGACGGATCGCTCGACCCTGAGCATTCGGGTGCCGGCAAGTGCGTCTCGCTGACCACCTACATCGACATAGTCGAAGAGCTTGGCGCGAAGATCGCCAATGATCCGCGGCCCCGTCAGTCAACCTGACCCCCAATCTTCTCACCAACACAAGAAAGGACGCCAACCATGGCACGATCCCGCACGCCCAAATTCGATGCCTCCGAGGTCATCACAAACGAAATCATCCGCATCATCGAGCGCGGCGTCCTGCCGTGGCGCAAGCCCTGGACCGCTGGTGGCAGCTCTCGTCCCCTGCGCGTGTGTGGCGAACCATATCAGGGCGTGAACAACTTCCTGCTGACCATGCGCACCGTGATGGCGGGCCACAGCTCACCCTTCTGGATGACGCTGCCGCAGGCCAATGCCTTGGACGCAAAGATCCGCAAGGGCGAGAAGTCCTCTGTCGTTGTCTACTACGGTCAAAGCCGGAAAGATGCCGACGGCGAGGATGACCACAGCGAGGACAATGCTCGCTCCGAGGAGGCCCGCATCTTCCGCTTCCAGAAATCCTACCGCGTGTTCAATGCTTGTCAGATCGAGGGCTTGCCCGAGAGCTTCTATCCCGACCCCGTGCCAGCGCCTGAACATCCGCCGTCCGAGCCCATCCCGCATATGCAGGCGTTTTTCGACGCCATCGACATAACGACGGTCTTCACCGGCACGGAAGCCTATTACCTGCCGCCCGTGGACAAGGTATTCATGCCGTCGATTGCGCGATTCGAGAACCCGCGGAATTTCTACGGGGTCTGGGCGCATGAGCTGGCCCATGCCACCAAGGCACGGCACCGGCTGAACCGCGATTACGGCCTCTCGCGCTTCGGCAACACGGCCTATGCCCGCGAAGAGATCGTCGCCGAGCTGACCTCGGTGCTCCTTGGCCAGACGCTCGGCTTCACAGCGCATACGCTCGAGATGAACGCGGCGTATCTCTACAACTGGCTACGGGTTCTGCGCTCTGACAAGAACGCGATCTTCAAGCACGCCGCCGATGCGCAGCGCGCCTGTGATTACCTGATCGCACGGTCGGACGCGGGTAGGGCAGGGGTGGGCGCCCAAGCCGCTTGAGCGGTGTGGGACCGCAAAAGTTAAAGCGGGCTTTGGGAAGGGTGTTTCAACTTCTCAAAGGAATGTCCGATGACCATCACCGCACAACCCCAGACAGACTGCCCTGATCCGAGTGTAATCGCGGCGCAAAACGACGCGTTTCGCAAGCTCGCTTGCCTCGGGGTGCGGCCTGCGCAGCCCATACAGGGTCGCATGCATGTCACCCGCTCGCTTATGGAGGCCGGTGATGGCTTCATGGCCGAGGCGGTCAAGGCCACCGGTGAGTTTGCCACGTTCGAGCCCGAGAATGATCCCGAAGGCTGGCATGATTTCGGGGCGGTCGAGATCCGCGGCGAGACCGTGTTCTGGAAACTGGATTTGTACGAGGCCGATTCCGACTTCCGCTACGGTGCCGAGGCCCCGGACAATCCCGCGACCACCATGCGCGTGCTGACCATCATGCTGGCGCGCGACTGGTAGAAGGGCAGGGGACCCCTCCCACTGACAGCCCAGACGATGAAGGCCCGCTGCCTCTCAAAAGGCAAAGCGGGCCTGCTGTCGTTTTGATCTCCGAAGCCGGGGATTGGTCACGCACGAGCGCGGGCCGCACCATACCCATCGAAAAGGACATCCCATGACCGCAAGTTTCAAACCCGTCTCTGTCGCTATCGGCGATCTGACAGCTCACCCCGCCAATGTGCGCAGCAACTCGCCAGAAACCTATGATCCCGAGAACATCGCACATCTGAAAGCCAGCATCGCTGTGCTGGGCCTGCTCCAGCCGCTCCTCGTCCAGAAGCTCGACGGGAAATATGCCGTGCTCGCCGGTGGCCGTCGCCATGCCGCGCTGAGCGAGCTGGTCGCAGACAATGCCGCCAAGGGGTTCACCGCGAAGACCAAGGTAGACTGCCGCCTTGTGCCGGAGGACTGTGACGTGACCACGGCGCTGTCGCTCGCCGAGAACATCACCCAGGCGCCGATGAACGCCATCGACGAGTTCGAGGCCTTCGCCCGGATGATGGAGATCGATGGCCAGACGCCCGAGACGATCGCCAAGACATTCGGCACCACGGTGGCGGCCGTGAAAGGCCGGTTGCGCTACGGTCTGATCCACCCCGATATCCGCGCCGCGGCCCGGGCCAAGACGATCACGCTCGACACGATGAAAGCCTTTGCCGAGCACCCTAGTCAGGAGGCGCAACGCGAGGTCTTCGAGGCGCTCACGAAAGACGGCGGCTATCTGCAAGCCTATACCGTCCGACAGGCGCTCAAGACTCGCGGCGTGCAGGTAAGTGACGATATCGGGGCTTTTGTGCGTGAAGACTATGAGGCCCGCGGCGGCGCGGTTGCGGCCGATCTGCTGGAAGAGCATTCCGTGCTGGAAGACGCCGCGCTGGTCGAGACCATCCTGCTCGAGAAGCTTGGGGCCGCCGCCGAAGAGGCCCGTATGAGGCTGGGCTTTGCTTGGGCTGATGCTTTGGTGCGCTATGATTACGCGACCATGGCCGACTATGGCCGCGTCTATCCCGGCCCGATCGAGCCAGATGAGGCGGCCCAGAAGCGCATCGACGAGATCACCGCCGAGCTTGAGAAACTGCAGCTCGAGATGGAGGATGAGGGGCTCGAAGACGACGCTTATAATGCGCTCTACGACCGGGTGGACGCTCTGGAAGAGGAAGCCCGCGATCTGCAGGAGGCCTACAGCGCCGAGGACCTCGCCCGTGCAGGCGTGATTGCGTCTTGGTCGAACGGGCAGATCACGCTCCATGTGGGCCTCGTCCGCCCGGAGGACATCGTGAAAGAAGAGGGCGCGCCCAGTTCCTCGACCAACACCACCGGAGAGGAGGCCCCCGACGCTGGTGAAATCAGCTACCCAGCCTCGCTGGCTGAAGACCTCAAGACCGAGCGGGCCATGGCGCTCGGGGCCGCGATGGCGCTGCATCCCGAGGCCACGCTCGATCTGACGCTCTTCAAGCTGGTGAGTGATGTTCTGGCCAGCGGCATGAGTGTCACGCAGGCGATCAAGATCGAGGCCCGCAAGGAATACCGCAGCCACGCCAAGATGGACGAGATCGACGTGACCTCGCTTGAGCATGTGGCGGCGGCGCATGATGCGCTGGACCTCTCCTGGCTCGATGACACCCGGTCCCCTGCCGATCAGTTCGCGGCGTTCCGCGCGCTGGAGGCAGGCGAGAAGGCCAAGCTCGTCGCCTATGCGACCGCCAGCACGACGCAGTCCTGCTTCGCGCGGGACCCGCGGCGCGAGAGCCTGATGCATGACTTCGAGATCGAGATCATGCCCGACATCCGCGCCCACTGGACGCCGAACGCGGCCCTCTTCAACCGCTTCAAGAAGGCCTGGCTCCTGAAAATCCTCGGCGAGGATCTGGGCCTCGCTCAAGAGGCGGTAACGTTGGCCTCGTCAAGCAAGAAGGAGATTGTGGCCTTCTGCGACAAGCTCTTCGCCGAACCCTTCGCCACCCTCACCGACGCGCAGCGCGCTGCTGTGGCCGCCTGGTGCCCGCCGATGATGCAGACCGCCGGTGTCGCCTGCGATGATGCAGAGCCCATCGCGGAAACCCACGAGCCTGATAGCGGGGTCGCGCAAGCGGCCTGAGCCATCATACGACCCGCGCGAGGCATTCCCCGCGCGGGTCTATCTTCTCATACCCAACGGAAAGACATCCCCATGGCTATTCTCAAGTTCTCTGCCTCAGCCGTTGCGGCGCAGATCGCCCATGCGCGCGCTTGCAAAACCTTCCTGCCCAACTGGAACGGGCCCGTGGACAGGCCGGCCCTGATCCTCATCGTCGGCAACGGCGTGCATCTGCGCTCGAACGGTATTGATGGAACGACCACCCGCATCGTCACGACCGAGCAGGCCGATCCCTCCTTCGCCTTCGCCGATGGCATGAACCCGTTTCGCGACACAGACTGGATGGCGAAGCGCCGCATGGCGTTTCGCGATCTGACCGGCCAGTTCTACACCGACATTTTTGATGACGTGCAGGTGCTCATCGACCGGGGGCAGGGGGCCATCCGGCTCGCCACCGATGGCCACAGCATCCGCGTCTTCGTGCGCCGGGCCTCGGACTATCTCATCGGCGGAACCTACGAGGTGCCCTCGGGCCTCGGCGGTACATTCCGGGTCATCCTCAAGGATGCCTGCGATACCTTCGCGATCGTGCAGAACTGCGGCAATTGCGAGCATTTCGATGCGATGCAGCCGTACCGCGTGCCGCTCGATATGCTTATGGAGCTCGATGACCGGAGGGCGGCGTGATGGGCTGGCTCTTCTACACCGACTGTCGCGTGAAGACCTACGCGGACGAAAAGGCGGAAATCGCCCGGCTCTGCACCTCTCATGGCGACACGTGCAAAACCGAACTGGTCAAAGCCTGTAGGGTCGGCTCCACCTGGTATGCGGCGGCAAAAGTAACCAATCTCGACGGCACCCCTGTCGAGGACGCGACCTATGTCACCGATGCGGATGGCTCTATCACTTTCGGGGCTGTCTTCCTTACCCGATACGATGACGGCTGCTGGGGCTACAAGGACATGGAGGAAAGCGCTGGCCCGAACGAGTCGCGCGCGCCCCTTGGGCTGATCGAGCTTCTCTCTGACCTGAAAGACGAAGGCAGCTATGCGCACGCCTGGCGACAGCGCTGCCGGGATTGGGCCGCGATCCCGGACTACGACGAAGGCGACAAGATCAGGCTCGCGACCCCTGTGACGCTCACCGATGGCAGTACATGCCAGATCGTCACCGCGACCCACTACAAGCGGGGGCGGCAAAAACGCCGCTGCTACCGGATCGAGGAAACCGGCGGGCTCGTACGCCTCTCGAAGGCCACGCTTGCGGGTTCTGAGCTGCTCAGCTCCGCGAAAGGTGCTGCCAGCCCGGTGCTGGCGGAGTATCTCGCGGGGCGAGAATAGGTGCTGCGCCGGACAGCTCATCGACCTGCCCGGCGACAGCAGATCCTGCGGCTTGTCTTGACAAGACAATGCAAATGCATTACCTATCACGGGTAGCAAAGCCCCTTTTCTTTCAGGAGACTGTCATGACAGCGCTCGCACAAGATGTCTCGAAACTCACGGATCGCTATCAGACGACCGTGCCGGCGGGTGTGCGCAAACAGCTCAAGCTGGGCAAGGGCGACCAGATTCGCTACTGCACCGAGCCGAGTGGCAGGGTCTATATCGAGCCCGTGCGCAGCGACGAGGATGATCCCGCGCTCGGCGCGTTCCTTGATTTTGTCGAGGCCGATATCAAGGCGCATCCGGACCGCATTCGGGCCTTCGATGGGGCTCTGCATGACCGTCTTGCAGCACTGGTCGGAGACGTTGACGTCGATCTCGATGCGCCGCTATCGCTCGAGGATGAATGACCGGCGATAGCGTGCCCGCAGGGGCGCCCCTTGTCGTAAACGGATGGTCGATTTATGCGCATCCGCTCTTTCTGGACCAACTCGAAGGGCTGATCGAGGAAGTCGAGGCGCGTAAGGCACGCGATCCAAAGACCTGGCGCAAGAAAAACCCGACGAAACGGCTGGCCGCCATCTTCAAGCTGGTCACCGAGGCCATACCGGCAGATCCGAGTGCCGCCGCCTACCGGCAAGGCAGCACGCTCGGGGATCACCGCAAGCACTGGTTCCGGGCGAAATTCTTCCAGCAGTATCGGTTGTTCTACCGGTTCAACAGCGACGCGAAAGTCATCGTGCTGGCATGGGTGAACGACGACAAGACCCTGCGCGCCTACGGCAGCAAGACAGATGCCTATGCGACATTCAAAGGGATGCTGGAAGATGGCAATCCACCTGACAATTTTGACGCACTCCTGGAAGAAGCTGCGGCGGCGGACAAGCGGTTCGAGACGTCCCTTGAAGCGGCGCCTGGTCGGTAAGTGGGCCAGCTGGCTGTGACCTATGGCATTATCGTTTACGACGCGACGCTGGAAGATGTAGCATCGACTGATAATCCGGTCGGAGAAAGCACAATGGACGAAACGGAAAAGGATGGGCAGCACCTCGGTCAAGAGGAGCAATGCGCGCCTGACCTGACGGGGCACCGTTTCCCAATTGCTGTGCGCGTTGCAGACATGCCCGATGACCTCGGCAAGCTTCTGGACTGGGGTCTCGAGGAGCATTTCCGTGGCCGCTGATGCGAACGCGTATGACGCGTGGTTTTGCGCGCAGGTACAGGCCGCGCTGGAGGATGCACGCACGGGAACATCTCAGGTTCAGGTGATGCAGGCCGCACAGGCATTAATTGATGCGAAGCGGCAGGTCGAACCCAAGTCCTGACCAGGCCTTGAAGGTCAGCGCGGTCTGACCACGCCACCCTAAAAGCGAAAGCGGGCTTTTTGTCCTTTGGAACACAGACCCTGATCCAAAGGAAAATCCCCATGTCCAGGCCCAAACCGGCAAACACGGCTCTCTCAATCTCCGACGCTAACCTCGCCTCTGCCCTCGCGCAGATCGGCGCGGAAATCGACAACCAGCCCCTGCGCAGCTCAGCGCTCGCGCGCATTATGCGCGAGACGTTTCATGGCAGTGATGCTGGGGGCGCCTGGGACTGGCGGAAGGCCTATGACCTGATGCAGGCGGCGGCTGTGCAGGCGCTGCTACGTGGCGACAAAAGTGAGGATGATTACTCTGCCGCAAAACTCCTTGCGTCACGTCTCCCGACGGAAACCCGCCGGTCGGAACAGCAAATCCGGTTGCAGCAGTTCTCCACGCCACTGCCATTTTCCGCCTTGGCCGTGCGGGCGGCAGCCATCCGCAAGGGCGAGACTGTGCTCGAACCATCCGCCGGCACCGGTGCCCTGGCAGCTTTCGCTACCCGGGCCGGTGCCACGCTTGTGCTCAATGAAATCGACCCCTTTCGCCAGAGCCTATTGCGCGCTGTCTTCGGTGGCGAGGTGACAGGCCATGACGGGGAGCATATCGATGATCTGCTGCAGACGCTGGTCCTGCCCGACGTCGTGGTGATGAACCCGCCCTTTGCCTCCTCGGTCGATCGCTCCCGAGACAAGCACATCGCTGCCAAGCATCTCATCGCGGCTGCCAAGCGCCTGGCACCCGGTGGGCGGATGGTGGCGATCATGCCGCAGGGGCTCACGCCCGAACGCGATGCTGCGCATTGGTCCCGCGCCTGCGGTCTCCTGACGCCGCGATTGGCGCTGACGATGCCAAGGCAGGTCTACCGCAAGCTTGGCACCTCTGTCGAAACCCAGCTGATGGTCTTCGACAAGGTGCAGGACGACAACGAGATGATCCGCGCCACGGTCCGGGATCTGGATGGAGCCTTGGCATATGTCGACGCAGTGGCCGCAACCCGGCCCGAGGCGCGCCCCGCCCAAAGGGTGGCGTCGATGCCGCACGCGCGGCCGACCGTTCACTCTTCTGCCCCGCGCAAGACCGCCGCTGCGCCTCTCGCCGCCTCCAATCCACGGCCCAATGCCGTCCGTCCGCTCAGCTTCACAAGCTTTCAGACCCCGCGCGACAACAGGCCCGTCTCGGACATCTATGCGCGCTACCGTCCGCAGCGGATTGAGATCGCAGGCGCGCAGGAACATCCCACGCCGCTCGTCGAAAGCATCGCCATGGCCTCTGTTGCGCCGCCCGTGCCCTCTGGCGCGGCCAGTGCGGAATTGCGCCTGCCCGCCAGGCTGATCGAGGATGGGCATCTCTCCGAGGCGCAGCTCGAAACCATCATCATGGCGCATGATGCCCACGGACGCGACCTGCCCGGTCGGTTCACTATCGATGACGACCAGGCCAAGCTGACGCGCGCCGATGATGATACAGACGCACGTGCCTATCGCCTCGGGTATTTCCTCGGCGACGGCACCGGCTGCGGCAAGGGGCGCGAATGCGCCGGGCTCATTCTCGTGAACTGGCTGGCTGGGCGCAGGAAGGCGATCTGGGTTTCCAAATCCGCCACGCTTATCGAGGACGCAATCCGCGACTGGACCGATCTTGGCGGCTCGCCCGCCGACATCCAGCCGTTCTCCAAATGGAAACCGGACCAGCCCATCCCGATGAGCGACGGTATTCTTTTTGTGACCTACGCCACGCTGCGGTCCGCTGGCAAATGTGGCACCACGCGGCTGAGCCAGATCCTCGACTGGATGGGTGAAGATTTCGACGGCGTTCTGGCCTTTGACGAGGCCCATGCCATGCAGAACGCGGCAGGGTCCGAGCAGGGCAGGGGGGTCAAACCCTCCCAGCAGGGCCTTGCGGGCCTGCGGCTGCAACTGGCCGCACCGCGTGCCCGCGTCTTCTACATCTCGGCCACGGGCGCCACGAGCGTCCACAACCTTGCCTATGCCGCGCGTCTCGGTCTCTGGGGGCAGGGCCCCGAATACCCCTTCCCGAGCCGCGAGAGTTTCGTGTCGGCGATGGAAGCCGGCGGTGTCGCCGCCATGGAGGTGGTTGCCCGTGATCTCAAGACGCTCGGGCTTTACACCGCCCGCGCGCTCAGCTTCGATGGCGTGGAGTATGACGTGCTCGAACACGCGCTGACCCCGGCCCAGATCGAGATCTACGACGCCTATGCGGGCGCGTTTCGGACGATCCACCACAATCTCGAAGCTGCACTGACCGCGACCGGTGTCAACGATGCCTCGGGGGAGACCAATGCCTCGGCCGCACGCGCCTCGGCCAAGTCCCGGTTTGAAAGCACCAAGCAGCGCTTCTTCAACCATCTCCTGATGGGCATGAAAGCCCCGACCATCATCCGCGCGATCAAGGATGATCTGGCGGCGGGCAACGCTTGCGTCATCCAGGTGGTCTCGACGGGTGAGAGCCTGCTGAAACGCCGGCTTGAGACGATGGACCCTGACGACGAGCTCGTCGAGGGGGCCTTGACGCCGCGCGATTTCGTAGTGGGCTATCTTGAGCAGGCCTTTCCTATCCACGCGCAAAAGCTCGTGGAAATCGACGGCAACATGGTCGCGGAACCCTTGCGCGATGAGACCGGCGCGCTCGTTGTCTCGCGCGAGGCGCTCGCCCTACGAGATGCGGCCATGACGGAATTGATGACGCTGGCCCCGATCCCCTCGGCGCTCGACCAGATCCTCTGGGCCTTTGGCGACGAGGCCGTGGCGGAAGTCACGGGGCGGTCCATCCGGCCCCTTAAGGCCGAGGACGACCATCTCTTCATCGAGAAACGCAGCGCCAGCAGCAATTCCTCCGAAACCCAGGCCTTCATGGACGGCGAGAAGGATATCCTGATCTTCTCGGATGCGGGCGGCACCGGGCGTTCCTATCACGCGGCGCAGACGGCCAAGAACCAGAAACGGCGCCGGCACTATCTGCTGGAGCCGGGTTGGCGGGCCGATGCGGCCATCCAGGGGCTCGGCCGCACGCATCGCTCGGCCCAGGTCACCGCGCCCTTCTTCCGGGTCTGTACCTCCGATGTGCACGGCGAGAAACGCTTCACCTCGACGATCGCCAAACGCCTCGACCAGCTTGGGGCCTTGACCAAGGGCCAGCGCGAAACCGGCTCGCAGGGGATGTTCCGCGAGGAGGACAATCTCGAAAGCCCGATCGCGCGGGCCGCACTGCGCGGGTATTTCGCCGATCTTGCCGCCGGGCGCGCCGCGGCGATGAGCTACGAGAGTTTCACCGACTGGACAGCCCTGCGGCTGATCGACAAGGACGGGGTGCTGCTTGAGGAGCTCCCGCCGATCCAGCGGTTTCTCAACCGGGTGCTGGCGCTTCCCATCCACATGCAGAACGCGCTCTTTGCCGAGTTCATGGGCCGGATCGCCGATCAGACTGAACGGGCGCGCGCGGCAGGCACGCTCGACCTCGGCGTGGAAACCCTTCGTGGCGAAAAGATCGAGCAGGTTTCCATCGAGGATCTCTGGACCTGCCCGAAATCCGGCGCGGTGACGCGGATCATCGGGCTTGAGGTCACCGACCCGGTGCATGTGCTGGACGCCGAAGAGGCCATGTCGCGCAATCCGGATAAGCTGCCGATGGTCAATCGCGCCTCCGGTCGGGCGGCGCTCATCTCGGCGCGCCCCATGCAGATATATGACGAGGATGTCGTGACGCTGATGCGCAAGGCGGTGCGGCCAAACGGTTCCAGCTATCTGGAGGAGGTGCGATTTGAGGCCTCGGCCTGGGAAGAGATCGGCAGGCCCGAGTTCTCACGGCTTTGGGATGCCGAGGCTGCGTCCCTGCCGAAAACCACCACGACCAAGCTCTACCTGCTGACCGGGCTGCTGTTGCCGATCTGGAAGGACATTCCGGCCACCAATGAGCGCATCTACCGGGTCACGCCCGACGGGGCGACCGCGATGATCGGGCGCACGTTGAGCGAAGAAGGGGCGGCCGCGCTCCGCGCCCGCTTCCTTGTCTCCAACCCGCAAACGCCGCAAGAGATGCTGACTGCCGCCCTCGGCACCACCGCGCCGGTCGATCTGGGCCGGGGTCTGACGCTGACCCGTCGCCGGGTCGCAGGCGAGATGCGCCTCGAGCTCTCTGGTGCGGATCGGGGCATGATTGAGGGTCTCAAGGCCCTCGGCTGCTTCACCGAGATCATCGCTTTCCAGCTACGGGTGTTCCTGCCGCATGGGGACGGGATCGACACGGGAAGCATTCTGGCCCGGATCGTGGGGCAGAGGCCTGCCATCACGGCAGACCAAGCCGCCTGAAAAGTCAAAGCGAGCTTCCGGTCGGGCGGCGTGGATCGGGATTTGGCCGATCTGCGCTTTCCGGGCGCGCGGGCAGGCCAATGGCACGCCTGCGCGCGCCCCAAATTCAGACAAGAGGACAGACCCATGACCAATCCCCAGATCGACTATGCCGCAATGGCGGCTCAGTGGCGCGTAGGGCGCGAAACCACCTTGAAGGCATCCCGAGCGGAGCTGATCGCGCAATTGCGCGCGCTTGGCATCAGCGAGGTCACTGCTGAATATGAAGGCTATGGCGACTCCGGCAATGTCGAGGATGTGACGGTGCAGCCTTCGGAGGTCCAACTGCCGGAGGCGCTTGCCACAGAGGTTGGCGATTTCGCCTGGTCGCTGGCTTATCACCATCACCCGGGGTTCGAGAACAACGAGGGCGGCTATGGCACGCTGACCTGGGACATTGCAGCCGACAGTATCACCCTCGATCACGCGGACCGCTATGTCGAATGCGCGCACAGCTATGTTGAGGGTCTTTGAGATGGCCCATCCGCTTCATCATGCTGAAAGCTCTGCCCGGAAATTCGGCGGGGTGCCGTCTGACTATCAGGCCGTCCACGATTGGTTCGACGCCTCGAAAGAGCACCTCGCGCTCTTCACGCACCGCGCCTTGCGTCATCATGCTCAAGGCCTGTTCGAAGCGGAGCGTGTCTTCGGCTTGACCCTGACCAATAGCGCGGGTCGGGACATCCCCGTGCGCTGGATCGGCGAGCAGCATATCCGCGAAGACTGCCAAGGCCGTATCCCGAGCATGGCGGACTGGCTGCGTCGGATCCAGCCTGAGCCATGGATGGCCAATGGTCATATCGACCGGCATGTCGGCAATGAGCCCTGCGGCGACCCAAGGGTTGCCTGGGCCTCCGAGGTCGCCGCCGGCAGAACGGTTCTTGGCCTGAAGGATTGGATTGCGGCGCACGCGATGCAAGCCACGCAAGGTGCCTGACAGCTCTCGGCCGTTGGCCAAACAAATGCTGCATTGAAGCCCGGTTGGACGACCGGGCTTCTTGCGTCGTTTCCCCACCATTCTTCGTAAGGAGGTTCGCATGACACTCGAAGACATCAAGGCAGCCGTCGATGCCGGCCAGACCGTGCATTGGGCCAATACCGGCTACGTTGTTCACAAGGACAGGCTCGGTCAGTACCTCATCACCTATGTGCTGAACGGCAGCTGCATCGGTCTGACAGACCGGAGCGGGCAGCGGTTGAACGGAGAGGAAGCAGAGTTTTTTGTCTCTGGACCGGAGTGTGGCGACGAGAAGAGCCAGGACAGCCAACAAAGACCAGACGGGCAGGGGAGGGGCGTCGTACCCGGCGATGAGGTGGCACAGACTCTCAGACGCCAGCGCTGAACTGGAGGTTGGGAAGAAAGGAAAGCGAGCTTTCTGGTTTGTGATCCCAGGAGGGGTCGAAAAAGCAATCCCGGTTGTGCTGTCAAGGACGTCAGGCACCGGCTAATCCAAAAGGAACCATCCCATGTTCGCAGGAACCCTCACTCGCAACGTCGAGACCGCAGCCGCCCAGTACACCGGCATGATCCATTCGACACGTTTCGATATCGCCATCCAGCTTGAAAACCGCCCGAAGATGTCCAAGCGCAGCCCGGATTTCGACGTGACCGCGGTCAACAAGTCGGGTCGTAAGGTGCGCATCGGCACGGCCTGGAACGAGACCGGCAATACCAGCGGCAACCCTTACATCTCGATGCAGCTCGATGTCGGCCTTGGCCCTTTCCGGGTCAACGCGGTGCAGACGAAAGAGGCGCGCGCCGCCCAAAGCGGCGAGTTTGAGATCATCCCGCTGGTCTCGAACGGCCTGATGAAATCCGGTTCGATCTCGGGCGAACTCACCGCCATGGATGCCGACAACGCCTTCACCGGTTACATCGCCAACATGATGTTCGATCTGGAGTTCATGCTGATCGAGAACAGCTACAAGTCCGAGGAGACCCACCCCGACTACCGGATCGAGGTCAGCTCGCCGCGGGGCACACCGATCCGCGTCGGCTCGGCCTGGATGGCGAAGAGCAGCCGGACCGGCAACGACTACCTGTCGCTGCTGATCAACACGCCCGATGGCGACCTGCGCGTGAACGCCGTGCAGAACGAAGAGCAGCGCGGCGGTCAGACCTTCTCGATTATCCCGTTCATCGACAGCGGTGAGCAACCGCAGGACGCGGGCGCGGGGCTGTCGCTGGTCGCGTGATCAGCCCACGCGGTTAGACTAACTGAATCCGGAGGGGAGCCGTGGGATCACGGTTCCCCTTTTACTGTGTTGGCGTGGCTCGGCCCGAAGCGACCATTCGAGGGTCTTCAGGCAGGAGTTCTACGCGTGCCCCATTGCCGCCATTTGAGCATATGATTGTTGATCCTGAAAGCGGACGTGCTGATTTTTTTGGACTAGGACGGCCAGCCAGTAAGGCATTTACCGCTGAGAACGGGTATGATACCCGTTGTATTGACAAGGTCGGGTGCGGTACCCGATCTCGGGAAAGTTGCCTTTGCGCCTTGTAGCTACACCAGTTGCCTGCCAACTGACGGGACTCTCGACGGAGAAGCTCCGCGAGTGGACCAGTCGGCGCGCCCTGGTTTCAGTCGATGTGCGACCCAAGGGCAAAGGATCGCCAGCGAAGTTCAGCTGGCAGACCATTCTCGTGCTTCGCATCGCAGTCATCTTGCGCGACCAGTTCAGCATGGAACTGCAGACCCACAAGACGTCTTTCGCCACCTTGCGCGAGGAGCTGCGAAATCGTTCATTCATCAGTCTGTGGGGGCAAAGGCTGGGATTGGGTTCCGACGGCAGTTGGACGTTTGTGGAAGCGAACGAGAAAATCCTCGGTGGGGAAGTCCTCTTGATGGAACTCGATCGTCACCTAGCCATATTGCGCGACGGTTTCGCTCTGCCGGACTTAAATCACGCCCAGATGGACCTCTTCAACCTTCCGGCAACCCGCGGGACTCAAGAAGGCCGGGCCAACTTCGCGCCTTCGACAAAGCACCACCGGCGGTCGGCATGAGGTATTCCAGCCTTCTTCCGGTCAATGGCTCTTCGCCTCGCTTTCCAAGTGGACATGTTCCTGTTATGTTCTTGTGCTTGATTTGTTCGAGAGGTGCGAGGTGAGTCCGGACGCTTTCGAAAAATGGCTCGACAGACTCGGCTATTCTGCCGAGCCAGCGGTGCTGCACCGGCGGGGCGAAGCTATCCCCGACGCGCATCCCTATGCGCTCGAGATCAAGACATTGCTCAAGCCCGAGGGGGCCATTCGCGCGCGGGCCGTGTTCGAAGTGGAAGGTGTGCCGACCGTCGTCTTCGTCAGCGACGACGACGCACCGTTGTCGAGCGCGGCGCTCGACGAAGCTCGCATGAAAATTTGGAACCAGAACCTAGCCACGATCGTGATTGAAGTCGTGGGCGACAAGGCGCTCGCCCTGCCCGCACGCAAGCTCAAGAAAGCCGGTGAACGCCTCCACCTTGCCGATGCCCGGCCGGACGGCCCGTTTTCCGCGCTCGACGTCGCGACGGCCAATCTGTCGCGGCGCGTTCCGAAATGGTTCGACGTAAAGGCACGTGTCGACCGCAAGCTTCTTCACAACGTCACGAACGCCGTCGCTAAGCTTACTGAAGATGGTCTCGGAGACATTGCGAGCGAGCGGACTCGGCGCCATTTGGCCGAGCTTCTGATGGGGCAGGTGCTCTTCATCTCCTATCTCGAGCATCGTGAGATCGTCGGTGAGACATATCGAAGCCGCCGCGGTGTCGGTCAGCTGCATAAACTTGTTGCCGATGCAGATCGTCCAGGGCTGCGGTCGCTCATCGACAAACTGCGATTGGATTTCAACGGCGACTTCCTCGGGGATGATCGTCACGATCCGTGGTATGCCTTGACCACCAATGGCTTCGCACTGCTCAACCAGTTTCTCCGTCGCACCGACATGCACACGGGCCAGGGAGACTTCTGGAACTATGATTTTAGCTACATTCCAGTCGAGCTTTTGTCCGGGCTTTACGAGAAATTTCTGACCCCGGAAGAACAGGCCAAGGAAGGTGCCTATTACACCCCGCGAAATCTCGCGATGCTGGCGGTCGACCAGGCCTTTCTGGCCTCGCAAGATCCTCTCAACGAGATCATTTTTGATGGGGCTTGCGGATCGGGAATTCTTCTTACCACCGCGTATCGACGTTTGCTGGCGCTTCAGGAGGCGCGCCTGGGCCGACAACTCGGCTTTGCAGAACGGGGCGACCTTCTCAAAGGACGTATCTTCGGCAGCGACATCAATTTTATGGCTTGCCGCGTCACCGCGTTCAGCCTGTATTTGTCGCTGCTCGAAGGGCTCGACCCGGCCGACATCCTCGAAGCTCAGGAACGCGACGGAACCAAGTTGCCGCCGCTCAAGGATAGCAACCTCGCCCACGGAGCTGAGCAGGGCGACTTCTTCCGTGAATCTCACGCGTTCGGCGGAAAGCGCTTTTCGCTGATTATCTCCAACCCTCCTTGGGCTGAGCCGGAGGGTACCAGCCGAACCTCTGCTGACGACTGGGCCGAACAGGCAGGCGTTCCCTTTGTCCGTCGGCAAATTGCCGGTGCTTATGCATTAAGAGCCGCCGATTTCCTCGCCGATAACGGTCGCATTTGTCTTATCCTGCCGATTGGCCAGTTGCTCGGTGCATCCAGCGAGGATTTCGTCAAGACCTTGCTCGATACCTACCGGCCTACCCGACTGATCAATTTCGGCGACCTGCAGGGGTTGCTGTTCCCCACGGCAGAGAACACCTGCCACGTATTTCTTGGGGAAGGCCGATCCGCCGACGCAGGAAACCTTGTGCCGTTCGACGAGACCTTCGAATACCTAGTGCCCAAGGCTGACCTAAGTCTCGCACTCGGCCGTCTCACCATGCAGTCTGCCGATCGGCACAAGCTCCAGACACGATCGGTAGCGGATGACCCGCAATTGCTAGTCACAATGATGTGGGGCGATGCGAGCGATCTGGCGATCTGGACCCGTCTCACCATGCGCGGGACTTTTGCTGACTTTTGGCGAGGGCCGAAGGCCTCACGCCGCTGGGTATATCGCAAAGGCATCCATCTCAACGACAAGAGTCGCGACGCGATGAGCGCTGAACCGCTCAAGCAACGTCGGTTTGTGCCTGTCGCCGCGCTCAGCGCCGGCTCGCCCGTACTTCACAAGGCCCTGCTCACGCGCTGGCCGGCCGAACAAACCACAGTGGTCGGTCTCAACGAGGCCATCATGGCGGTCTTCGATGGACCACGTGTATTGTTCCCCGACGGCTTTTCGCGAGAGGAGCATAACATTCGGGCGGTCTACTATGACCGGCCGGCATCTTTCACCCATAGTGTCGGCGTGATTTCAGGCCCCAAGGCCGATGCGGCGCTGCTCAAGTTCGCCGCAGTCTTTCTGCGGTCATCCCTGGCTCGCTACTTTTTGATGATGCGAGGCTGGAAGATGCTGTGCGAGCGCAACGGCGTCCACCTCGCAGACGTCGAGACCTTCCCATTCTTCGAGCCCTCAATTGCGCCCGATCCTGAGGAGGCGAAGGGGGTGGTCGAACGGGTATCGGCCCATCTCGACGAGATTTCCCGCTTGGACGAACTCGAGCAAGCGCCACGATATACGGCTCTCTACAGCGAGTTGGACGATGCGATTTTTGCCTATTTTGGGCTAAGCCAAGACGAGCGGACACTCGTGCGCGAGACCGTCAATCTCCTGATGCCCTCGATCCGTCCTCGCAGCTTCAAGAGCCTCGACACGCCGGCACAGCATCTCGTGAAGGCGGAGGATTTCGACATCTACGCGAAGGCGCTCGCCCAGTCATTGACTGGCTGGCGTAATCGCATGGGCGGACGTGGCAGTTTCCGGGTAGAAGTTGCGGCCAGTGATCCCTCTCGCGCAGGGCCGTCGGGAATTGTCCGTGTGCTTTTCTCCAACGACGAAGACAGAAGCGCCGAGATCGACACCGAGGTGAGTGACGAACTGGTTTTGGAAACCCTATCTCAGTTGCGCAGCGCGGGTCTCCGTGCGCTGCCATCAGGTGACTTCCTCACGCTCGTACCCGACGCTCTGCTCTGGGTGGATGGGGCGCTTTACTTAGTTCGACCGTTGACGCGGCGCAGTTGGACAGTCCGGCAGGCGATGCGAGATGCTGAGCGGATTGTACGCGATGTTCAGGTCCGTGCAGAGCAAGGTAAGCAGACGGTGAATGCGTGACTGCAACGGATGAATGGCTCACAGCATTTCCGCTTCAGCCCGCTACGGCGGCGGTCGACGCCTTGCTGCAAGGCTGGGCAGACTTGACCGTCCGCGAACTCCCGGACTTCAATCCGAAGACCAAGGAGGACAAGCTAACCAAGAAGCTCAAGGTCTATGTCGAGAACTACGTTGCGCGCGAGCGAGGACTGCTAGGCATGTGGGCAGCCGAGAATGTTATTGGTGAGATCGATCCAGCGACTGGCGATTGGATCGAAGAGCGCCGCACCGATATTGTCTACGGCTGGAACGATGAGACCCGGGAAATCAAGCTTGTGTTCGAGTTCAAACGCCTTGGACGTCAAAAGAAACATCGCGACCACTATCTCCGAAACAGGGGCCTCGGCCGTTTCGTTACTGGAATTTATAGCCGCGACCAGGCAGTCGCGGCAATGGTGGGGGTGCTTCTCGATCCCGAGTCGGAGGTCGTGCCGCCCATCCGGCAAGCGCTTGATGATGCCGGGCTAGCTGCTGACCTGAGACTAAAGCCGACAGCAAGCGGCGGGTCGATCACGCGGCCATCGCAGATTTTTGGCACGGCGGATTTCGACACCGAACATGAGCGGGATCCCGCGCTTGCGCCGAAATATGGTACCATCCGCGTTTCGCACTTCTTTCTGTCATTTGGTTATCCGGTCAGCACATCCAAGCAGAAGAAGGCGAGCTAGGTTCAAGTCAACACCCTCCCATTCCCAGTGGCTTGGCATGGTTGCGACTTCGGCGGCAGAGCTGTCGTTGGTTGAATCCGCCGCAAATTTCCGCTTGCCGCCCTTTAAGTCGAATGCCCGGACAAGCAATGCCTATAGTCGTCAGCGTAGTCGCCTGCACATCAACCTTGGCTTATGCCTTGCGGCCTCCCCTGCTCGGCTTCGCGTGTCGCAGGGGAGAACGGCCCTTCGGTCCGTCGCGCATTCGGCCATGCGGCCTCACCGCGGCGTCGCACCCGGCATCCCGGTTTGCCCGCCTCGCGAGCACGTCCCTCCCCGGCCGCTCCGCCGGATTGCGCTCTGGTCTGTTTTGCGGGGCAAAACGATCCCGCCGCTGCATCCGTCTCCCGCGTCCGGTCGGGCCGTTTGCCTGCTCGGGTCGGGCAAACCTACCGTCTAAACACACACATGAGTGCGGAAGCATATCCTCCGGATGGCCCCCAAATCAGCCCGCGTCAAGGATCGCAAAACTTTTCGGCGAGGGCGGGGCGTGTGGGGCGGGGCGGTCCCGTGCGTGAGCGCGTGCATGTGTCGGGTGCTGCGCGCAGAAAACTTTTGCGCCCGGCAAGCCGGCGGCTGCGCCGTCCCTGACCCAGGCAGATTCGGAAACCAGGCATTCGGCCATGCCCCCACACTCACGTGGTGGCCTTGGAACCGAACACTGGAGACCAGACATGGCTTACGACAATGCGAACACCTACGAGACCATCGAACTTTTCGGGCTGACCGAGAAGGACGCGCAGCTGCCGATCCCGGAAGATCACATCCTGACCGACCACATCATCCGCGAGAGCTTCGAGGCTTTGCTCGGGCAGTTGCGCGGGACCGGGCTTGAAGCGGAAATCGAACCGCTGGCCCATGGGCTCGCCACGATCCTCCAGCGGCGCAAGGTGGCACTTGGCAAGGAGATTGACCGCACCGCCGACAAGATCGGCGCGCTGGCAAAATCCCACGACGGGTCGGAGATCGCCGAGACCGCGATTGAGGAGGCGCAGGCGCGCTTTCTGCAGCTGCGCGAGATCGTCGGCGCAATCGAGGTGATGAGCGAGGCGGCAGCGGAATGCTACGAGATCGAGACCGGTCACGCCTTCATCCCGGCCGCCGGGTCGCGCGCAAGCGTCCGGGCGCAAGAGACCGGGGCGGTCTTCGAGGCACGGCAGCTCCTGGAGCAGCACGACCGCGAAACCGCCGAGAAGTCGAAAGTCGAGGGGGTCCCCCTGATCGTCTCAGGCGCCACCGACTGGACCGATGTCGATGTGATCTTCAACACGCTCGACAAGGTTCGCGAACGGATCAAGCAAAACCGCAACCAGGAGATCTTCCTCTGCCACAAGGGTGGCAAGCACGGCGCGGAGATGATTGCGGCTCGGTGGGCCCGCGCCCGCGGGGTCGCGCAGGCGCGCTTCGATCCGCGCTGGTCCGCACACGGGCGGGCGGCACCGTTCAAGTGCAACGATGAGATGCTGGACGACAAGTTCGCGGCGACGGGGGTTGTACTCTTCGGCGGCAACGGGGTCGCGCTCAACCTAGGGCAGAAGGCGGAAGCGAAAGGCCTGACGGTCATGCGGGTTGCTGACCCGGCGAAGAAGACTGCGCAAGATTGAAGAGAGGGGGTCGCGCTTGGCGCGGCCCTTTCGTCATGTCTCATGGCGCGTGCGATCGGTCACACTTGATCGGCAGCTCACGGCGTCCAGCACCGTCATCCCTCTACCCAGCCCGTCAGAGTTCGGCCCATCCGCATCGGTTCGGGCTGGTGATGGTGCGCCCCGCACGCACATCGTCAGCAGCGCAAAACCGAGGGGTCGAGACGTCGCACATGAGGCTGAAGACCTGCACAACCTTCGGGTGGCGTTTCGGAACACCGCATCCACGCGGGCGGGCTCCGTCAGCTTCCCTTCCCAGGCTTGGCGGGACGCGGACGCGGATGGTGGCGTCGGCGTGATGGCAGGGGTCATACGGATCACTCCTTTTTGCTCATAGATGTGGATCGCACGGGGTCGGCCCAATCGTGCCCTCAGCTCACGCTTCGGCAAGCACAAATACGGCTTCCACGGCGGAGCCGCGGACCCTCCGCATTTGCACTTGCGACCGGGCCTCTTGCCCCCGTGCTGGCAGATCCCCATCGCAACAAGGAGTAACCCAAATGACCAACCACTACGTCGCCACCGTCCCCGTCAAGTTCACCGACACCGATGGCCAGGAGCGCACCCGTTTTCAGCGCGTGGGCGCCATGTTCCGCAACACCCGCAACGGGGACGGTTCGGAGTTCTTCAGCCTCAAGCTCGACTTCCCGGTCGCGGTCTCGGAGCTGGTGATGTTCCCGCCGAGCGCGAAGGATCCCCAGGACTGAATCCTCTCACGAGGATGGGCCGCCCCAGGACGATCTTGGGGCGGCCCGATCCCTGTTCCAGGGATGCCGGGTCCGGCGGTTAGATCGCCCGAGGCGACCTTTTGAGGCTGCCGGGCGCTGCGCGTTCAAGGGACGCACTTCCCCCGGAATGATCAGGCCGCGACAGACCGGCCAGTCAGCCTCAAGGGGGCCATCCGCAAAAACCTATCGGCCAGGGCCTCCCGGTTTTTGCGGCAGAGATTTGGCGGAGCCAAATCTGGCCCTCCTTGACCCTGCCTGTCCGCCCTGTCGGTGGAGTTTGCGCCCGCCCGCGGTTCCGTCCGAACACTTGGCGTTCGGCCAGACCCTCGGGCGGTGTTGGGGAAGGGGACCCATAGGACAGGTGGGTCGCCCGGTGGTGAGGGCGGCAGAGCCGCGTCCCTGCGGGCCGCGGGGAAGCGGACACCAAGGCTGCCTGAGACTGAATGCTACGTAAGTATATAATTGACAGTATGGTATATTATCGTAAGGTGGGGGCAGCCTTGGTGGAAGGTGGCAGGAAATAGGGGGTCTTTCTTCGCATGTCTCGTTCAAAACGGCTCACAGATGCGGACCGCATGGAGATCGTTCGCGAGGCTGCGGAAGGCGTTTCCACTTCAGTGCTGGCGGAACGGTTTGGCGTGTCGGTGCGGGCGATCCAGTACACGCTCAAAGCCGATGCGGAGCGCCAGACGGATGCCGCGATCCCGGTCTCAGCGGTCAGTGTGAAGGTCACCGCTGCGGAGCTTGAGGCGCTCGACGCGGTGTTGGCGAAGGCCGGGATCGAGAGCCGGGCCGAGGGTCTGCGGCGGCTCATCCAGGCGGCGGGTGGGGTGTTCGTCCCGGACGCGCAAATGGCGGTCGAGATGGCGCGATACAGGTCCTCTTTGCATGAGGTTGGCAATGGGGTCGCGCAGATCGCCAAGCAGATGACGAAGGCCAACCGGCAGGGGCAGGGGGCTGATGGTGGCACGCGTGCCGAGTTCTCCGAATTGCGCCTCGCGCAGATGCGCGGGCTGGCGCGGTTCATCCTCGATTCCGCCGACGAGATCGACCTGCTCCTGCGGCGCCGTCGCGATGCGATACAGCTCAAGGCCACGGCCGCGTTAAGGGAGTTTGCTCATGCGGCTGAATGATGCGGTTGACGCTGTCACAGGCGAGGTCTTCCGGGACGGCTGGAGCCGGATCCGGGGCTCGATGCAGGGGCTGCATGTCGCCAAGCAGAGCCAGCTTGCGCGCGCGGCGGCGGGGCACCGGCCAGCGGTCTTCAAGGCGATCCGGGGCGGGGGCACGCATACAAAGTCGCAGCTCACAAACCAGCTCGAGTACCTCACCACCAAGTCCACCCATATCGTGGACAGTAGCGGGTTCCTCGATGGAAAAGCGAAGCTCGAGGCGCGTGACATCAAGGATCTGACCGAGCGCTTTGCCAAGCGGTGGGATGCAGGCTTCAAACCCAAGCTGGGCCAGACCACCCACATGCTCATGTCCTTCCCCATCGGCACGCGGGGAGAGGATGTGCGCGACATCGCGACGGATGTGGCCGAGCGGTTCTTCCAGAGTGACGCGGGGCATTTCGACTACATCATCGCGGTGCATGAAGACCGCGATCACCCGCATGCGCATCTGGTGCTGAACCGCCGCTCGCAAGAAGGCGAGTTCTTTTTCCTCGGGCGCAACCATCGCTTCAACTATGAAGATTTCCGCCTCGCCATGGTCGAGGAGGCGGAGAAGTACGGCGTGCGGCTGGAAGCGACGCGCCGGGTGGATCGCGGGGTTGTGCATTACCCGGCCCCCACCCGCGAAGTTTATGCCGCAAAGGAAGAGGGTCGCGCACCCCGCGAGCGCGAACGTGTGGGGCAGGACCTGGCGCGGACGCTGGCGGAGATCGCCAATACCAGAACCGTCTACCATTCGCTTGCCGCGGAAGCCTCCCGGGAGGCCCGCGAGGATATTGCCGCGGCCCTCTTCCGCGCCGGCGAGGTGCTGGCGCGGGGCGGGCAGGTGGATCGAACAGGAGATGTGTATATGGCCGAGGATCAAAGTTTCGAGGATCTGAGAAGCCTCTATGCGGAGAAGCTCGCACGGGTGCAGGGCATGATCGCCGAGAAGCCCGATGCGGAACGTCCCGTGCTGGAAAAGCGCCTCATCGAGATCCAGGCGCAGATCCAGCACATGCAGCCTCTCGGTTTGCGATCATCCACGCTCTCCGAGGCTCCTTCGGAAGGCGGGGTCTATTCTGAGGCCAATATCGACGCCAGCCGGCTGGACCGTCTGGCCGGGCCGGACTTGCGGTCGCGCATAGACACCGCGCTGCGCGGAACCGGGATCAGCACATCTGAAGTGGTAGCCCGGATCGAGACCGGCGCCGCGAGTGCCGCGCTGGAACATCAATGGATCGCCGATGATCTCTCAAAGGTCGCCGAGGCTCGCGATCTGAACCTCGAACGCCGCGCCGATCTGGAGCAGGCGCGTGACATCCTAAATGACGTGCATGTCGAACTTGGCACGCTGTTGAAACGGGAAAACGTGCTGCGTCGGGATGGCGTTGTGGAAACGGAAGCGGTCAGCGAGCGGTTCCATTATCACGAGGGCGCGGTCCGGGCGATGGAAGGGACAATCCGTCAGGAGATGCGCGCTGACGGCCTGACAGCGCAGCAGATCGAGGACCGGGACTGGGAGGTTGTCTCAAGGGCGGAGCGCCGGATCGAGACCGAGCAGCGCGCGTATCTCGAGGCACATCCGGACCTACTGACACGGCCGGGCGATGTGATCGACCGGTCCGAGCCCTACAGGGAGGCCATCACCGATGCTTCCCGCGCCAGCGAGATCGCCCGCGATGTCGACCGGATCATGGAGGCACGCGACCTCCGCACGCCCATTGCGGATGCTGTCACGGATGACTTACGAGCGCGCTATCCGGACATGCCCTCCCACCTCGCCCGTGGGCTCGGCGCGACCTATGCCGCCGTTGTGGAGATCCGGGACACGGAGGCCATCAATCAGGTTCGCCGCGACAACGAGTTGCGCGAGGGGCTTGGGGTTGGCACGCGTGACGAACGTCTAGCCACCCGCGATGAAACGGCGCCGCAGACTGACCGTACCGACCTTCTCGCAGACGAAATCGCGCGTGTCCTGGACCATGAGCGGGCGGGGGAGTTGTCCGCGCCCTTCGAGACCGAGGCGGAGCGGGACGCTTTCCGAACCGAGATCGCGCGGGTGCTGGATGACCGTCAATTGGGCCGGCTCACATCCGGGGATGCCGATGCGCTGGACAAGGTTCTCGAGGACCGCCTCGACCGGCTCTATGTCGCCAAGGTCTACCTGCAATCCGATGCAGCGACGGCCAATACGGAGGCCTTGCGCCAGGTGGTCGATGAACTCGCCGACGCGGAATACGAAAAACACCGCGCGACAGACGTGGATGGCGAGACCGAGCGGGGACAAATCCATTGAGCGCCGCCATGGGAAAGGCGCGGATCGCGACCGGCGTTTTGCTGGTAACGCTGGTGACCGCCGCCATAGGCTACACCATCGCCTCGGCGGTGCTGAGCTACCAGGACCTCGGCTTCGGGGCCGAGATCGATTTCGCCTATATCGCGCAGAACTATCTCGCGATACTCGATCGCCGCCCCGAGGATGCCCAGCTCATCCATCTGATCATCGGCAGCTTTGCCGCCGCCGGCATGATGCTGAGCCTCGCTCTCTCGGGATCGGCCCTGACACGGTTTGGCCAGACCCATTGGCAGAGCGCGCGCGAGATGAAGGCCAATGGCTTCTTCGGGGCGCCCGGCACGGGATTTATCCTCGGCAAACTCGGCCCCCCAAAATCCCGCGCAAAATACATCTGCTCGAAGGTCTTCCCACACGCGCTGATCGTGGCGCCCACGGGTCGCGGCAAGACCACGGGCTTCGTCATTCCGAACCTGCTGACCTGGCAGGGCTCCGCAGTCACCCTCGATGTGAAGGGCGAGTGTTTCGAGGCCACGGCGCGCCACCGCGCCGCCCAGGGCGACAAGGTCTATCGCTTTGCCCCCACCGATTGGGAGGGCAAGCGCACGCATCGCTACAACCCGCTCCTGCGTATCTTTGAGCTGAAAGATCCCGCGCGCCAGCAGATGGAACTGCAGCTTCTGGCGACGCTCTTCCTGCAGAGCGACAATGACCGGGTGCAGGGCCTCCTCAAGGGCGGGATCGATCTCTTTGTGGCAGCAGGCTTGCTGGCCTTCCAGCGCAAGCGTCCCACCTTGGGCGAAATCTACCGCATCGCCGCCTCGGGCGGGAACAAGCAGAAGGAGTATTTTGCGCGGGGTCACGAGGTCGACAACCGGGCGGCCAAGCTGATCTTCACGCGGTTGGCCTCGACCAACAACGACACGCTGACCTCCTACGTTTCGCTCCTGATGACCTCGGGGCTCGATCAATGGCAGAACCCGGCGATTGATGAGGCGACGGCGGTGTCGGACTTTGATTTCCGGACGATCCGCAAGAAGCCCTTTTCGGTCTATCTGGTGGTCCAGCCTCTCATGGTGAAGCCGCTCGCGCCGCTGATCCGGCTGTTCTTCTCCGATCTCCTCTCGGCCATGCAGGAAAAGGATCCCGGGCCGGATGAGCCTTGGCCGGTGATGATCATGCTCGATGAGTTCAACCGCCTGGGCAAGATGCCCATCGTGGTCGAGAGCATCGAGACCTTGCGGACCTACCGCGGTCATCTGGCCGTGGTCACCCAGACAATCCCCGCCCTCGATGAAATCTATGGTGAGAACACGCGCCGCGCGCTGCAGGGGAACGCGGGTGTAAAGCTCTACCTGACGCCTTCGGATGAGAAAACCGTCGAAGAGTTGAGCAAGGCGGTCGGCAAGACCACGAAAACCGTGGTCACGCGCTCCCAGTCCATCGGCAAGAACCCCTTTGAAGGGCGCAGCCAATCCACACGGACCGAAGAGAGCTCCTTGCTCCCCGAAGATGAGGCCCGCCGCCTGCCGCTCGACGAGATCGTCATGGTGATCGATGCGCAAATGCCGGTCCGTGCAAAGCGGATCCAATATTTTGACGACCGGCTGTTCAAGGCGATCCACGCGGCGCAGACGGGTGAGTTGCCGTTTCCGGATCAGGGGGGAGGGGGGCCGCAGGGGAACCTGCCGCTGAGTATGCGCGCCATGCCGATGACACCGCCGTCGAGCGGGCCCCGTGGTTCTGAAGCTGATGTGGAGCGGACACGCGAGGCTGCTGGTGGCCAATCTTCAGGGCAAACCGATGTCGCCACAAAGAAGACCGCGCCCGTCGTTCAAGCCGTTATCGCCGAGGAACAACGACAGATGGAAATGGATTTGGGGGGCCAGGTTGCGGATGCCGAGACAGTGGGCGTGGATGATGAGGCGCAGATGCGCTCTGCCGTTGATGGCTTGGACGATATGGAAGCGATGCTGCGAGAGGACGGCGGTGAAAAGCTGTTTACCCGATAGGGTGGCTAGGATCGTATTTCGATCGAGCGGGCGGGAAGAGGTCTTTCGCTGCACAAGTCTTAAGTGTCTGCTTTGATGGTCGAAATAGGAGTTCATGGTCGCCAAGTCCAAGAGGATCGGTAGATTGTTCGCCCATTCCAGTCCGCGCTGGTCCACATGTTGCGCCTCGGGTTTCCGCCGAATTTCGATTTTTCGTTCAATTTCTTGTAGACGGCTGGAGTCAACCGCGTTGCGAAATCGCTCGAAAGAGAGTTCATTCGTGCAGCATTGTTGGCGGCGCTTCCGACCCATACGAGGTCATTATTGTTGCGAATACCACTCCTCACAACGAGCATCTCTGACGTATCGATTCCAACGGTATGGCGAAGAGAAAATTTGGTCGATGTGTATTGGTCTTTCAGTGCTGGATTGATAGCCTTCTTAACCAAATAGTTGATCTGAAGACCTGTTTTGGCAGCGTCAGAGTTCTTGCTGTCTCCGATAAATACGCCCATCACTCGGTCACCATCGAAGGATCTAACATCTCCCCCGTTTAGCCGGATCACCCTTGTGGCGCAGAGCAAAAACGCTTTGTAAACCTCGGCCGCGAACTTGGCGTCGTATCGATCTACAATCTGCGTTGACCCATCAATGTCTGCGTAGAGTATCGTCGCGGATATTGAACGCCCAACATTTGACAGGCCCAGGTCTTCTGACTTTGGAACAACTTGTCCTTTGGTCTCAGTCCAGGCTGATTTGAAGATGCCCCGAACGTCATCGTGTATCTTGTTCTCGAATTCACTCACTTTTGCTGGAGTTCCTTCGAAGATCTCGATCTGCCAGCCAAGACATGAACGCCAACGCGGCAAGGGAGAGATAGATTATTAAGACAACCCACCACTTCTGCTCGGGGTTCGAGTTGAAATTCCAAAGAAGCGGCAGTTGGTTCTGTGTCCCATCGACTGAAAATGAAAGGCTAAAGACGGTTTGGACTGTTTGAGCAATCATAGCTGCGCCCGAAAGCCAAAACATGTTGCGATAAATCAGGTCTGGATTCATCCGGATAGCAACGAGGGTGCTCAAGGCACCGGCACCGAGGGCCGACAAAATCGCAAACCAAAGTGGAGAGCCCCCAAGCCCAAGCCAAATGCCACAAAGGAGTCCAACTACTGCGCCGAACACTATCGAAGTCCATGTCCAGGCGTTTCCCGGCGATCTACTACTGGTGCCAAGTAATCTTATGTTTTTTCGATTCATGGAATCTACCATGCTCGACAGTCGCGTAGAAAACTCGGTGTGCGTGGACATTAGAGTTCTAAAGTCGTGTGCCGAGATAACCCGTGCTTCCAATTTCTCGGACTCGACACAGACATCTGCGGAGCGAGCAGCACCTGGTTTCATTGCCGCCATTTCGCCAATGGTCTGAGGTGCCTCTCTGGTATCAATGAAGGTTGAGTTGATGGATACTCTGACGGATCCGAACAAAATGAAGTAAACATCATCAGCATCCTCGCCGTGGGTCATTAAAACCTGACCCTTGTCGAACTTAACCAGCCTCGACATGCCAATAATTTTAGCCGCGAGGTCGTCTTCATTGGCAACGAGTTCGCTTCGACAAATGATCTGTCGGTGCTTGTCTAACACTTCTGTCGACAATTGATCATTTTCCACCGGTGGCGGTGGATCGCTTATTTTCTTCTTTCCAAACAAGTCTCTATTTCTTCCAAGTTAAGTATTTTGAGACGGTAGCTGCTCTTATTTCGCATGGCCTTCCCATCCATTTCGAGAGGATCAAAGCCGTAGAATCTAAGGTAATAGAACAGCATTGCCTTGCGCACTGGGAGCTCGAGAACGCCGTCAACCATGCCGTACTCGATCTCAATCTGTTCTCTTTGCCTTGCGGTAAGGGTTGGATCTGCCTGAAGTTTTAGCGCTGCTATTTGTTGCCAAAGTGCGTCTGGGCGCGGATCCGGGCATTCCTCTTGCAATACGCTTGCGGCTTCAATTCTTGAAAGCACAAAGTCTGAGAACCGGCCCTTCTCCACATCATAGGCACGCATGTGCCATCGGTGTCCGTCGCTAGCAATGGCATGAGGGCAAAGCGTTCGTATGGTTTCTGAGTCTGAGCTGAGCGAAACATATCGAACCTCCAAACATGCTTCTGCATCAATTGCATCGAGTACTGATCGAAGAATTTTCGGATCAACCTTGCGAGACGCGATGGCAACAGCGTCAAACTCCGGCAAGTGAGTTGGCCAAATTTCCTCTTTAGTGCGATAGCCTTGATGAAACATCTCCAGATGAAGAAAGAAACCGGAAGACTCCCCGCTGGAGAACTTTGGCTTGAACTTTGAACCCACGACGTAAGATCGGCGTCGCGGGTCGTAGCTCATGTTGCGGGGTGCGATATCAAGATATGTGGTTAGGTCGTTTGTCGCTTGTTGAGGCGATATCTCGAACTGATTTTGCAAGGCCTTGCGACCGATCGAACCTGTCCATTGCAACTGAAAATCGATAAACTCAAAACGTCGCCGTACACTTGGTTTGATGTCCATAGCTTGTCCCCCCCCCCTGATGTCTCCCAATTTCTACCATATTGACATTTTCTTGGAAACTCCTATTTTGTATGACCACAGAAAAAACTTTGCGACTCGCTGCCATGCTGAGCCGCTATGTTAGGAGATGAAGATCATGCCTTGGAAGCACTCGGTCGCACGTGATCGTATTCAGAAGCTCTTGGATGAAGTGCCCGAAGTGGATGTCCAGCGCTTCGACCAATATTGGTCGCGATATCAAATCGATAAGGCGCTGCAGACAGCGATGAAGCAGCCCACTACGCCACCGCTTTTCAGCCTACCAAGGGACAAGGCAGTCGTAGTCGATACTGTTCAGATCTATATCTCGATCGTAGGGTACCATGAGATGCGTTTGGACGATGGTCGTGAAACCGAGGGATCTCACGCGCGGGCGCTTAAGGGGCTGCATCTATACTACGGCGCGGCGGATCGCGTGATCGAAGAAACCAGTGCACAAAGGGTCGACTTTCACAGCGGGCGGATGCATGCAGTTTTTCTTGAGACCGGGGGCGGCGGAGTATCGCGAGAAACTATAGGTCAAGCCCTTGCCTTTGTTGAAGATTTCAAGCGCGTAGTCCAATTGGCCAATGATCGGTTGGCCAATGGGGAGTTTGGAACTGAGTTCCGGATCGGTGTTGATGTTGGGACATGCGTTGCGATCAACAACGGGACCGGGTCTGAACAAGAACCGATGTTTCTCGGTTCAGCGGCCAACCATGCAGCAAAGCTTGCAGAAGGTGATACGGCCGGTGTGTACGTTTCAGACCGAGTTAGAGCCGTGCTTGGATATCAAGAAGTTGGCGTGCTCGAAGAGTTTTTGGGGCTGAACGCAAGCCAAATCAGCACGAATTCAGCCTACACTTCTGACGATGGCAGCTTGATGTTTGGCGTAATGAACAGGCAAGCCTTTTCGGAACGAGTTGTAGACACTTGGTCGGGCGATGTTCGAAAGGGGATTGTGGACGACTTAACTTCCTCCGATTTTAGGTTTTCCTTCAAGCAGCCTCCTTTGAGCGAGATTGACTACTCGCAACTCTATCCGAGCAAATCAATCCGGATGCCTCTGGTCTCATTGTTCGCCGACATATCGGGCTACACCAATTTCATCGACGAGGCGGTGTCCGAAGGAAACATTCAGGATGCCGTGCGCGCGCTCTTTGTCATACGCCAAGAGTTTCAAAACGTGGCAGAAGCCGACTTTGGCGGTCGCAAAGTTCGGTTCATCGGTGACAGTATCCATGCTTTGGTTGCAGAAGGCAGCGGCACATCAACTGACGAAGCTAAGAGTGTCGCCACAGCCACACAGTGCGCAGCGGGATTTCATGCTTCCTTCGACCTTTGCAAATCGATGCTTGAGGAGATCGAAAGCCTAGAGCTTGCCGTAGGTCTAGAGCTCGGCCCGACTCCGATTTCGAGGATTGGTATTCGAGGCGAACGATCCGTACGAGTGGCGTCATCAAAGGCCACATCTACGTCGGAGAAAATGCAGCGAGAGTGCAACGAGGGCGGTGTAAAGATCGGACCAGACGCACTTCGTGTTGCTCCCAAGGGCCTTATTGATGTCCTCAGTGATCAGGGGTACGCGAGAGAAGTCGACTACGACGATGTCTCAGCTAGCATTCTTGCGACGCCGACTGAATTGGCTCAACCGTTGTACGCTCGAGCCCACGTCCCCTCGGAACCAAGCCAACCGCGCGCGCATCTCGCAAAGAAATGAACTCTCTTAGGCTACTGCTGAAACACACCCCTTTATGGGTCAGAGTAGAAACAGATAGACCAGCAACGGCGCAGGTAACTTGCGAACCCCAAAAGGCGAGCGGATCGATCGCGGGACACTACCTTCTGAAGCTCGCTCTATTGCACGGAGGAGGCGTTAGCGTGGCGGAGGACGTAGCGGCCAATCATTTCCCCGCTTCCTGTCCTGAGAGACACATCAATCCCGATGCCACCTTTTGTATCTCCTATGGATCAACTGAACCGCTAATCGAAGCGCATGCGGCGATAGCCTGGTGGGAATACCTACGCATGTTCCTCCTTCATCAGGAGTATGCGCGGAAGTATGGAGTGTGGCCTCTTGAAGGAGGTCTTTCTCACGGGGACGCGGCGCGGATTCAGGAAAAAATGGAAGAGCTGGCTGCTCCATTGGGTTGGAAAGAAGAGATCCTAGTCGGCATGTTCCGCGGGAAGGGCTGGTTGGCCAACTCCTTACCCAAGGCATCTCACCGCTTGGATCGATTGCTCAATTCTAGAACTCCTTGCCCGAGGGGTTGCACGCGTCAGGCCGACAGCAATCGTTCGATTGTTTGCCGTCCAGTAGACACCGACCGAGAGATGACAGGTGGGAAACCGATCCTAAGGGCAGAGTGTCCAAACAGATCTGCACTAGAGCGCATTGCTTTACTGGAGCACAGGCGTCGCAAGGCGCAGCACGACTTTATCCAGGATATTTGTAAGGATGCGCCCAAGTGTTGTGGGACGATGAAATACTGCCCTCTGGCCAAATCGAGTTCGTGACCGGTACCCGTCATCGCCGCCCCAACCTAGCCAACCGGGCCAGTTGCGCCAGCATTCGAGACCCGGCCCCCGATGATCCTGTGCCGCTTGCTTGCCCCGTCTGTCCCATGCCTTGCCGCACCGGCATCTGCTGCACGCCGAAGAACTGCCGCGCCTTGAGAGCTGCGTATTCCGCGCCACTTGCCCCGCCGATCAAGTAGCGATTGTAGGCCTGCTGCCCGCCGCAAACTGCATGATGTTGCCCAATCTGGCGCAGACCCAATTGCGCAGGAAGGTCTGGCACAAATCCAGGCACTCTATCGCATCGAAAAAGACCTGCGCGGCCTGCCTGCCGATCAACGGCTTGCTGCACGACAGGACCGCTCAAAACCCAATATCGATGCATTCGAGCTTTGGCTCGCACAAAGCCGTGCACGCGTCTCAGCCAAATCGCCCACAGGAGAGGCCCTGAAATACATCGCCAAATACTGGGACGGGCTAATCCTGTTCCTCGACGACGGTCGCATCGAACTGGATTCCAACCCCGTCGAGCGCACAATCCGTCCCATCGCCCTCAACCGCAAAAACGCGCTCTTCGCAGGTCACGATGCCGGGGCACAAAACTGGGCAGTTATCGCGTCTCTGATCGAAACCTGCAAACTCAATGGGATCGAACCGCATGGCTATCTGGCTGGTGCCATGACAGCCATCGCCGCGGGGCACAAACAGACCGACATCGACCAGCTGCTGCCCTGGAACTACGTCAGATCCGTGTGATCGGCGCACCGCTCTGATGTCTTTTTTCAAGGGGAGAGCCACACGATTGGTTACGCCCGGGCGTTCGTCGTGGTCTGGACGCCCAAGGGTGGGCACGAGGTCTGAAGACGTCGGTGAACAAGCTCTGATGCGCGGGCTGGATACCGCATGACCGATTGTGCGTCTCGGGGCTATTCCTGTCTTACAACGGGCGTCAGCACGAAGCTGGCCACAAAGCGAGTGTCGGATATTCCCCTGCCGTCGACCTCGCGCCCGCCATTGGGCGCGTCGGGGGAGCGAGTTCAGCGCGCAGGCATGGTACGGCGGGCGATGTCCCACATGAATGCGGCCATCTCTCGCGCAATCGCCGTGGTGACGACGGTCGGCTTCTTGCCGCGCCGGATGAGCTGGCGATATCGGGCGGTCAGGCGAGATTGCGCCTTCCAGGCAATGTCTTGGACCTCCGGCGACTGCTCTCTGAGGATGTAGAGCTTCCGCTCTCCCGGTCGTGCCTGCAGGCGGTAAGTCCAGGCCCCCTCGATCAGCTTGTGTCGCACGCGGGCGTTGCCCGCACGGGTGATGCCACCGCGCCTGGTCGTTTTGCCGGTCGAGTATTCGCTCGGCACCAGCCCGAGATAGGCCATCAGTTTCACAGGTGTCTCGAACCGCCGCACATCGCCGATCTCGGCCATGAAGGTGACGGCGCTGATCAGCGCCACGCCCCGCAGCGCTTGAAGCGCGTTCACTGCTGGCGCGAGCGTCCAGTCCGGCACAAGGACCTCGATGTGCCCGGTCAGCCGCTCCAGCCGCTCCGAGGCATTTCTTTCCGCCTGCAACATCTCCTGCAGCGCGATCTGGTGCGCCGGGTGATCGAACGTCAGGGTCTGCAGCCAGCGCCGATAACGCATCGTCCACGGCTTGGAGCGTTGATAGACCCGCCCATGACGCAGAAGGAAGGCCGAGACGAGCTGACGCTTGTGGCGTTGATCCTCTGCGGCACTTTCCCGGGCCCGGACCAGATCGCGCATCGCCTCGTGCGTCTCGTCGGGGACCCAGACTGGGGTCAATTCTCCGGCACGTAGAAGGCGTGCAAGACGCAGGGCGTCAAGTCGATCGGTCTTGACCCGCTCTCCGGCCCTGACCGGAATCAGGGATGGCGCGACCACGCAGCATTCGCAGCCGGCCGCACGTATCTGCCGGTAGAGGCCGTAGCCCGTCGGTCCGGCCTCGTAGCAGGTCGAGATGTCTCCTCGCCCGGCAAGCTTCTTCAGCAACTTGCTGATGCTGGCGGGTGTGTTCTCGAACGTGCCAAGGCTGAGAACCTCGTCCCCACGCTCTCCACCCGCGATCGCGACCGCAAGTTTGTCCTTGGACACATCAATTCCGACGTAGATCGTTCCTTGGGTGTTCCGCATGTCTTCCTCCATCGCAAACCGACGGCACCCGCCGCCCCGCGACCAGCATACAGGCGGATCAGGCAGGGCCGGGTCGGGCCGGTGGAAAAGACATGCGGTCTTACAAAGGAGCGGCACAATCCCGCGACAGGTCCAGTAGGTCACCTGGCTGATGCCTGCCTTACGGCAGATCTCAGACACCGGCGTGCCTTCTTCGCCCTGCTTGATGATGAACGCTTTCTGCGCGTCCGAAAACTTCGATGCCTTCATGTGATTCCGCTCCTCTCCCAGCCGGGAAATCGTAGCGGAAAACTCCAGCTTCAGGCGGTCCAGTTTGCAGGGATCAGATCACCATCGATGCCCAATTTGGCGGCCTTTGATTTACTTATCCGGTGACAGGTGTTTTCGCCTCGAAGAAATCCACGGACGGACGATCATGAAGAAGAAAAACACTGCAATTAGTCCAAGAAAGAAAAGACTATCCGGTCTAGTGAAGAAAATGGAGGGGCTCCCGTCAGTAATGGCAAGGCTACGCCTCATGTATACCTCGAGGTCTGGCCCGAGAATAAAACCCAGCAGAAAGGAGACCATTGGATACCCACCGCGCTGCATGAAATAGGCACCAACCCCGATGGCAAGCGCGGCTCCCATCTGAAACACAGAAAAAGTTGATACATATGCACCTACCATGGCAACAACTGCAATGCTCGAAAAAAGCACCGCCTTGTTGATTGAAACAAGCCGCATGTACCAGGGACCCAAGAACAGAAGAGTGATCGGGATCAGTAGTGCCGCGATGAGCAAAGCTGCCATCATTGGTGTTATTACTGCGAATTGCTCAGTCATCATCTGTGGACCCGGTTGCAGGCCGTTAATGATAAGGACGCCGAGTATCACCGCGGATGTAGTATCTCCCGGTATGCCAAAAGTTAACATCGGAACGAGAGAACCACCGCACATCGCGTTGTTAGCGCTTTCGGAGGCAGAAATTCCTTCTACGGAACCATTGTTGTATTCCTCAGGACGCGAGGAACTGCGTTTCGCCTCTGCATATGAAACAAACGCTGCACTGCTTCCCCCTGCTCCCGGCAGGACGCCAACGAAGTAGCCAATCATCGCGAACTTTATGTAGCGGTAGGTGCCGATGAAGCTGTAGTCGGAACCGCGTGGCAGGAAGTCACGCCAACTCCACTTCACTGACTCGGTTGGGTTGTAATTCAAAGTATTCTTATTCCGAGAGCTTGCCGTAACCTGAACCAATAACTCGCTAATTGCAAAAGCCCCGATGATGACAGCCATCAAATCGATACCCTCAACTAAAGAGGGCAGTCCGAAGGTTTGACGTGCCTTGGAACTTGCCACATCAATTCCAATCGTGGCGACCATGAGGCCAAGCAGCGTAGCGACGATGCCCTTCGCAATGGACTGATCGTTCGAAATAATGATTACGAAAAAGGCGAATAGGATCAGAGAGAACTTCCCGGGAGTTTGTACATACAATGCCGCTTGAGCTATTATAGGTGCTAGTGTCATTAGTAGTACGGCACCAACCACGCCCCCCATCATCGACGCTAGGCCCGCACTGCGCAACGCGCGAGCACCCTCCCCCCGACGCATTAATATGTTGCCTTCATATGCAGTCATAACAGCGCAAGGTGCGCCAGGAATGTTTACTGTTATAGCGGTGATGCTGCCGCCATACTGAGCTCCCATGAAAATAGCGGCGCACATGACAAGCGACGGGGTAATGTCCATCGAATAGGTAATCGGCAAGATCAATGCTATCGCCAATGTGCCTGTCAACCCAGGGATCGCCGCAAAGAGAGTCCCGATCAGGAAGCCGGCTACCAAATACCCGAACACCGCCGGTTCCGCGATTGTTTCGAAGCCCCCAAGAACGTGCAGCAACTGTTCCATCATGTCAGCAATTCCATTTTTGGGAGTTGAATGCCGAAAAGAACGGCAAAGAACAAATATGCGAATAGACTTATTGCCGCGGCCACTACGATATTCAGTGCAATCCCGAGAAAGCCTTTCGACCATCCGAACCGGAAAGTAGACAGCAGTCCCAGTGAGAAAAAGAAGGTGGCCACTGCAAACCCAAGCTTTCGAAACAACAATACATACAAGAGGGAAATCAATATAACGGCGGCCAGCGAAACATATGCGCTGCTACCACTGGGACGAACGGAAGGCTCCAGATCATGCATCTCTTCTAAGGATCTAGGGGCGGACTCTATGTCGTGTCTGACCTTGTGCCGCCTAATTTGCCCCACAATAACCGCCAATAGTGAGAGGTACATTGCAACACTAAGAACGATTGGCATGAAGCCCGCACTAGGTAGCCCGTAACGAAAAAAGGAACCGTTCTGCAAAGCCTCAACAAGATAGGCTGTAGTAGAGATGAAAATAATTATTGGCAGGATCCAGTCACCAGACCGGAAATACGAGAGCTTTTCAGGCATTAAAGTTCCCTCATCGCGAAGTTGAGTAATTCGGGCAACGGTGTTACCGTCGCCCGCCTCCAATTTATAAAAACTGGGGTGAGTTTCAGGCATTGAGGAATGCCGCTATTCGAGGATACCACGTTCCGTCAGGTCTTCGAGAATTTCGAAAACCTTAGCCTGAAAGTTAGTAGCGAATTCCGTAACCTCATCACTCCCCATCCAGGTGGCCGTCACACCGACCTTTTCCGCCCAATCCTGAAACTCGTCGCTGTCCCAAGCGGTCTTGATCGCCTCTTCCAGAATCCGTTTCGCCTCATCAGGCGTTCCGGCCGGAGTAGCAAACAACAAGAAACTCCCCGTCTGAAGGTTAAGCCCTACCTCTTCGCTTGTAGGTACATCAGGAAACCCCGGATTTTCGGTCGCGCTGAACTCGACAAGTCCACGCGCGTCCCCGGATGCCAGCAAGGGTGCAAAATCCCCAAGACTGGTGACCGCCGCGTCGACCTCGCCGGATAGGACGCCTTCTTTCTGACCTGCGCTACCGTCGGGAAATGAAACCACGCGAAATCTAGTATTGGTCATTTCCTGAAGCTGCAAAAGTGTCAGATGCGTCATGGACCCTAGGCCCATAATGCCGACGTTGATTTCTCCTTCCGCTTCCTTTGCCGCTGCAACAAGTTCGTCGAAGGAAGTATAATCTGTATCGCTACCAACGATCATCGCATTAGGTTCGGTGGTGACCAAAGCTATCATATCAAGCTTGTCGAGACTGTAGCCGGGTAGAATTTTTTCCCATGGCACAGTCACGATGCTATCGTAGGTTAAAGCACCAATGGTGTAACCGTCAGCAGACGAGTTCATGAGTCGATTTATTCCGATAGAGGTGACGCCCCCATCCAGATTCTCGACAAAGATGGATTCTGGTAAATCACGTTCAGCGATGCTCATGATTTTCCGAACAACACCGTCGGCACCGCCCCCCGCTCCCCAGGGGACAATAGCTTGAATGGCGCGTTCTGGGTATTCTGCAACAGCTCCAGTGGCAGTTGCTAAAGTAAAAGCACTCACCATGAATGCCGCACTCAGCTTCAGCTTCGATCTCATCAGTCTTCCTCCCTTTTGGCTAGCAAAATACTAGCTCTCTCTCTTCGACCCTTTCCGTGGCAAGCAGCTGCGTAGACTTCACCGAATTGCGTTGAAACCTTTCGTCAACCGATCACAAAGCGTTCCACAGGGACAAAAGAACCTCGTGTGCCATTGAATCATTTGCCAATCTTAGTTGCTTTCCCGACCCTCTTGTTTGGGTTAGCCGCTCCCTCGGCGTGTCTTTCCAGAAGCTTCAGGTAGAGTAAGATTGCCGCATTTATATCGCCCCATTCTCCCGTAGCTTTGCAATTCTAGTGGGATCATACTCGAGCATCTCGGATAAGATTTCATTAGTGTGCTCGCCCAACATAGGAGGTGGCAGACGAACATCGAGTTCGTGACCCTCCATCCGAATGGGGGTACGCATTATCTTGGCCTTCACATCTGGTGCGGCGCTATGTTCGACCTCTTGAACGATGCCGCGTGCCTGAATGTGAGGATCGTCAAAAACTTGGGCAAGGGTGTTGATTGGCCCGCAAGGTATTCCAGCCGTTTGCAGATCGGCCAGCCACTTGGTCGAAGAACGCTTAGTAAACTCTGAGCGGATTTCGATTAGTATCGCTTTGCGATTGACAAGTCGTTGGGTGTTTGTTGCTGACCTTGAATTGTCCACCAGATCAGGTCGCTCGATAGCCTGACAAAGGCGCTCAAACTGATTGTCGTTTCCGACGGCAAGGTTGATGTGTCCATCAGCTGTCGCAAACGTTTCATACGGAACGATGTTCGGATGGGCATTGCCCAACCGTTGTGGCTCCGTACCCCCGATCAAGTAGTTTGAGGCCTGATTGTACAACCATCCGACCTGACAATCGAGCAGCGATATATCTATGTGCCGCCCGGAACCTGTTTGATCACGCTCCCTCAGAGCCGCTAAGATAGACACTGTCGCATACATTCCCGCCATGATGTCGGAAATCGGCACCCCCACCTTCATCGGCATCCCTTCAGTCTCGCCGGTGATGCTCATTAGCCCGCCCATACCCTGAACGACGAAGTCGTAGCCGGGCCGTGTGGCATAAGGTCCTGACTGCCCGAACCCTGTGATGGAGCAATAGACAAGATTTGGGTTGCGGGCGTGGACCGTATCCCAGTCCAGGCCGCGGCGCTTAAGATCACCTACCTTAAAATTCTCGATCAGAACGTCGCTCTTGTCGATGAGGTCATTAATGATCTCTAGACCTTCCTGAGAAGAAATGTCGATGGTCAGGGACCGCTTGTTGCGATTGGTCGACATGAAATAGGCGCTTTCGAGCGTGTCGTTACCGTCACGATCTTTTAGAAAGGGCGGGCCCCAGCCGCGAATATCATCACCCTTATCCGGTCTTTCGATTTTGATGACATCAGCTCCCAGATCTCCCAATGTCTGGGCGCAGCTTGGCCCCGCAAGAATGCGCGATAGATCGAGGACGCGCAAACCTTCAAGTGGCGAATTCATCTAATCCCCACCTGTTCAGAAATGATCACACCAGGGTTCATGATCGACTTGGGATCAAGCGCTTGTTTTGCCGCCGAGAATGCTGCGCTAATCGGTGCAGGACGCTGTTCTTCGTACCATGGCATGTGCAGTCTACCGACAGCGTGGTGGTGGGTTATCGTTCCCCCGGCCTTCATCACGGCATCATAGGCTGCAATCTTGATCTCCATGCATTGCTCACCCATCCGTTCACGATCCGGCAGGCAATGGAAGGTGAAATACGGTGCGGGACCATTGGGGTAGACATGAGTAAAGCGACAGGTAACAGTGCCTGCCCGACCGGTCACACGCTTGATCGCTGCATTCACTGTTTCGATGACTGTGCTATGCAGCTCTTTGAAATCTTTCCAGCACACAGCCGTTTCAAAGGTCTCACGACATATACCGCGCGCGGTCATGTGCTCGCGATAGTATGGCCCTCGAATAAAGGCGTTACGCCATTGACCAGCTACGCTGTTGCGTCCCTGTTCTGTCTCATTAACTGGCGTGCCTCCGAACTCGCGACACAAATCAACGGTTAGATCCAGAATTTGATCGACGGGATAATGTGAGCTTTCATATCCAAGAACCAGAATGGGGCGGGTTCCATCAAATGATCCGGTCAGCTTAGCTTCAAGCGCATCGATCAGCCGGCAGTTATCTGGATAAAGTCCAGATTGCGAGATCGCACGTACCGCTTCAACTCCCTGATCATATTCAGCAAAAGTCACTGTCTTGGTCGCTTTGTGCTTGATCCGGGAAAGAACCCTAATCCAAGCTTCGGTGATAATGCCCACTGATCCTTCGGTACCCATCACGTATCGGTCGGGCGACGGACCCGCACCAGAAGCAGGCAAACGGCGGCTTTCGCTAATTCCACTTGGCGATACCATCCGAATATTTTCGACGTAGTCATCAATATAAGTGCCGTGTGTCGCGTAGTGCCCGGCAGCCCGCGTCGCAATCCAGCCACCAAGCGTCGAAAGCTCAAAGCTTTGAGGATAATGACGCAGTGTGGCATTGTGATCTTTCAATTGTGTTTCCAGGTCGGGCCCATACACCCCAGCCTGCACACGCGCCGAACGGGACACGGGGTCGAATTCCAAAACTTTATTTAAATACCACATGTCGATGGTCACTACACCGGCATAGTTTCCCTCGATTTCAGGATTCACTCCGCCGACTACACTCGACCCGCCGCCAAATGGAATAACCGCAGCACCAATGTCACCAGCCCAGTCTATGATTGCGCGGACGTCATCTTCGGTGCGCGGATAAGCAACCACGTCGGGGGCGTTTCTAAAATCACCACGGAACATCTTAGCGCTGTCCAGGAATGATCGGCCATAGCTATGCAAGGCGCGTTCGTACCGATCAGTGCGACAGATAGTCTTAATTGCCTCCGGGAAAACATTTATTCTGCTTTCAGGCATGTCGATGCTGTCGAGGGTTGGTGCAGCCATTACATCGAAAGAGTCGACGCCAAAGGTACGATGCCAAGTATCTAGAACCGGGGCCATCTCTTCGGCCGTTGCGCTCTGATCCTCAAATCCCCACGCATAAAATTTTCTACGTCTCTCGCTCACAACAAGCCTCCTTAGCAAATTTGCGCTAACGAACAATCATCCAGTTGTTATTCGTTGTGCGCTTAAAGTCCGAAATCGGCCATTGACTTACAACACACTTAATTTTAGTCATTAGTTGAATTTTTGTTACCTGAAGGCTGCATATGGATCCGTGGCTCCCACCACTTAATGGGTTGCGAACCTTCGTTAAGGTGGGACGCGTAGGTAGCTTTGCTAAAGCTGCTAATGAACTGAGTGTGACGCCAGCGGCTGTCAGTCGCTCCATACAATCTTTGGAAGCCTATTTGGGCTGCATGCTATTCCACCGAATGCACCGGAAAATTTCGCTGACCCGCGAAGGGCAGATCTATTTCGACAATGTTGCAGATATCTTTGACCGAATAAAATTAGCTACGCTGGACCTAAAGCAGCAACGCACTGATCGCCCGCTTATTATAAGCGCTTATCCTAGCTTTATTGTCAGCTGGCTTGTCCCGCGTTGGTCACACTACGTACAATCGCATCCTGACGCTCAGCTTCGGATTGTTACAACACTCAGCCATGACGTCCCATTTGAACAAAGAGGCATTGATCTGGCGATCCTTTCGGGCTGCGCAAGTGATCCTCGCTATATTTCGACACGGCTGCTGGAGACGACCCTGGTTCCAGTGTGCCGTCCAGACTACCTTCCTCCTGAGACATTGTTCGGTGACACTGAAGACTGGCAAGACGCATTACTGCATTGCGACACCAGACCCAACGATTGGGATCGATGGTCGAAGGCAAATGGTGTGCCATTAGACACGTCGCGTGGCCAATGGTTTGAAAATGCATCAATGATGTATGAAGCCGCGATGAGCGGGCTGGGTATCGCAATTGGAATTGAAGAGCTGTTAAGCCGCGAATTCGCATCAAACCGACTTGCAGTCGCGTTTCGCGACAACGCTGAGATCGTCTGCCCATTTTATGTCATCCGCCCCAAAAAGACGGAAGATCATCCGTTTTTTCCGACCTTCTTGGATTGGTTACAAGACGAGGTAAGAAAAAGCTCTAAAACATTGTGATCTGCGGCAAATTTATCCGTAAATATAGGTAATCCGCATCCAGCCACTAATTTTGGAAAACCTATACTTCCACTGCTTAACAGAAAAAATTCGTTCCTGGATCTTTTGTGCGGAATTCAGTCCGGGACAAATTTCAAATGTTTTTCGAAGTGGTAATTCCTACGGGAAAAGCGGCACGTTCGAGTCCTTTGGCAAATCGCCTCCAGCGGAGTTGATAAAGCTCTGCGGATTTTGTTAACTCAGCCACGCCTGCAGCGTCGATACTACGCACTGCACGGGCTGGACTTCCGACCACTAGTGTATTGTCGGGAATTTCCTTGCCCTCGGTGACCAGCGCACCCGCGCCAATCAAACAGTTTTTGCCTATCTTGGCTCCATTTAGAATAGTGGCACCCATACCGATCAAAGTGTTATCACCGATGCAACAGCCGTGGATCATCGCACGATGGCCAATTGTGCAGTTTGCCCCGATGTGTATGGGAAACCCAGGGTCAACATGCAGCACGCTGTTATCTTGAATATTTGACCCTACTCCTAAATATATTGTATCGTCATCAGCTCGAAGCACCGCCCCAAACCAAACGCTAGCGTCAACATCAATCTGCACGTCCCCGATCAAAACCGCAGTCGGCGCAACAAAAGCTTCTCCTTCAGTGGGTCCACGAGGTTCGATGTCTTCCAAAGCGAAGAGATGTGCGGTCACGGGTATTGCTCCTTAGTTGAATTGGATCACAAGACTTTGGGCTGCTTATTCAAAGACTGCCAGCTGCTTATTGAGTAACTCCAGCTTGGCTTTTGGCCGCTTTAAAATTGTTAATTCCAAGATGTCAATCGTTTTACAGTTAGTTATGTGGTCACCTGCCCTTTGTCCGACCCTCGTCTCAGCCGCATCAATCTGAATTGAGGGTGACCTGCTTTTGACCTGATGCTGTGGACGGCCTCTGCAGTTTAAAAGGTCTCTGGCGACAATACGTGCCGGTTGAGTGCATCCACATGTTGGCTTAGCCGTAACCTACTGTCCTTCCCCCCTAGAACTGGGCCACTACGATGGCCGAGAGAGTGAGACTTGGAATGGCTCGGAAACGGTATTCGGACAAAGACATCCTGAAGCATCTGCGCGAGATCGAGCTGAAGCTGGCGGAAGGCGGTGATGTACAGTCGGCATGCCGCGCCGTCGGCGTAAGCGACGCGACGTACTACAATTGGCGCCGACGGTTCGGCGGGATGGCGCGTTCACAGCTGTCGGAGCTGCGCAGCTTTGAGAAGGAGAACGCCCGGCTGAAGAAGATCATAGCAGAGCTCAAGCTGGACAAGCTGATCCTGAGGGAAAGCCTGAACCACCTAAAGCCGAGGGCCTGACAACGGAGCACTTGCGAAGTGACAACGTCCTATGTCGGGAAAATCTGGCTGCTTAGGTCAGCAGGTCTTGGGGCATTTGGTACTCCAGATGCCCTGTTAAGGTTGCCCAGACGGGCTCTGCCGTCAAGAAATGATCTCTTCCATAGCAAACACAGGGTACGCGCGATGGCGGCCCTCACCGTCCTCAATACGAGATCCCAAATCCCAAGCAGAAGGCCCGAACATTATCTACGAGGTCAGCGCACTGCCTCCACGGCTCATGTCAGAGAGAGGTCCTTCCGCCTGGGCTCACCCCCTCGAAGAAGGGGCGATAGGGTTCGCCGTGTTTGACCACGGCGTGTACGGTGCGCGCCATCTTGGCCGCGATGGCGGTGTAAGCCTTGCGGCGTAGATGGGCGTTGTGCCGGGCCCTCGAGATGTAGCGTTCGAACTTGTCGCGGAAGCTATTGGTCCGCTTCAGCACAGCGGTCTGGCCGGCCATCCAGAGGGTGCGACGCAACCGGGCATTGCCGTACTTCGAGATCCTGCTCTGGCCGCGGAACATGCCGGACTGGACCGTGGCGAGGTCCATGCCGCAGAACTTCAGGAACTGGCGATGATGCCGAAACCGACGCAGGTCACCGGCCTCGGCCAGGATGGTCATGGCGTTGATCGGGCCGATCCCGGGAATGGTCGTCAGCAACTGATAGTCGGGCAGATCCGACAGCAACTCGATGGCCCGTGCCTCAATCACATCGCGCTGTCGGATTAGGCTTCTCCTTTCGGCCAGCACCAAGCGGAACATGCGGACAGCGTCAGAATCCGGCTGGACTGGCAACCCCACTGAGTCAACCGCAGTCGCATAAATATCTGAAAGTAAGCGTTCTTTGGACACTTTGCGTCCAACCACTTGCCAGGCATCGGCAATGAATGCCTCCCGGTGTCAACGGCGGAGTAAAAACCTGCCACGCGGCGGCGTAAAACCAGGCCAGTGGGGGGGTGCCAAGCGCCATGGCACGCGTGCTCTCCAGATAGCTGGCGCGTGCCATGGCGCATTGGCCCGCAGGGCCAATTCTGTGACGGATGATCAGGTGCCGGCTTCTTTCCGGGCGCGGCTTTGGGCAAGCCTGTAACTCTCACCGTTCATTTCGAGAATGCTGACGTGATGGGTCAGGCGGTCGAGGAGAGCGCCGGTCAGCCGTTCGGTGCCGAAGGTTTCGGTCCATTCGTCGAACGGCAGGTTGCTGGTGATCAGCGTGGCGCCGCGCTCATAGCGCTGCGAGATCAGCTCGAACAAGAGCTCCGCACCGGTCTTGGAGAGCGGCACGAAGCCCAGCTCGTCAATGATGAGCAGCTTGACGCTGGCCAACTGCTTTTGCAGCCGCAGCAGGCGACGTTCGTCGCGGGCCTCCATCAGTTCACTGACCAGCGTGGCGGCGGTGATGAAGCGGACGGGCAACCCCTTCTGGCACGCCGCCAGCCCGAGGCCGAGAGCAACATGGGTCTTGCCCGTGCCGCTCGGGCCAAGGGCGATGACGTTCTCCCGCCGCTCGATCCAGTCGCAGCGGGCAAGTTCCAGCACCTGCATCTTGTTCAGCTTGGGGATCGCCTTGAAGTCGAAGCTGTCGAGGCTCTTGGTGGCCGGGAACTTCGCCGCCTTGATGCGCCGCTCGATCATCCGCCGCTCCCGGTCGATCAGTTCCAACTCGACCAAGCGGGCCAGGAACTGGACGTGGTCCTGACCTTCGGCGGCGCATTGTCGGGCGAGCTTGTCGTATTCCCGCAGGAAGGTCGGCAGCTTCAGCGTCTTCAGATGATCCGCGAGCAGGATCTTCGGGGCGTCACTCATTCCGCCGCCTCCGACGTCAGGGCCATGTAGCTGGCGACCGAGGTCGTCTCGACATGCGCGCGTGGCAGGTAGGGGTAGACGTCGAGGTCGAGCTTCGGCGGCCGCTTCTCGACGTGACAGAGCACGAGGTGCTTGACCGCATCAAAGCCGACCGCCCCCAATTGCAGGGCCCTCTTCACCGCGGCGTGGAGGTCATCGATGCCGAAGGTCTCGAGCAGGCGCAGAACCTGAACATACTCGCGGCGCCCGGCCTTTATCATCCGCGCTTCCATCAGGCGGCGCAGGGTCGCGAACTCAGACGGCAGGTCCCATTCAACCAGGGGCGCCGCCTGGTCCAGAGCGTTGATCTTTTGCTCGATGAGCGGAAGGTAATGCACCGGATCAAAGACCATGTCCTCACGGTCGTGGCAGCGGGGATGGCGTGCGATCACCTCGCCACCGCAGCCGATCACGACCACGTCGACATAGCCCCTGATCCAGACGTCACGGTGGCCGTAGGCGACCGGCACCGAGTAATCATTGGTCTTGTAGCGCACCAGCGCCTGGGAGCTGACCCGTCCGGTCGCCTGATCACAGGCATCGAACGGCGCAGCGGGGAGTTCGGACATCGCCGCCAGATCCCGCGCGAGCCGGTCTCCGATGGTCTCGGATTGCCCCCGCAGGACATCCGACTGGCGTTTGCGGCACTGCTCCTCCAGATCGGAGTTGAACGCGTCCCAAGAAGCAAACCGCGGGATCGGCACCATGAAGTTGCGCCGGGAATAGCCGACCAGGCCCTCCGCGTTGCCCTTGTCGTTGCCTTTGCCGGGACGGCCGTATCGATCACGGAACAGGTAATGTGACAGGAACCCGCTGAAGAGCGTCGCCCGCTTGCGCGTTCCGTCCGGCAGGATCTTCGCAACCAAGCAGCGGTCGTTGTCGTACAGGATCGAGATCGGCACCTTGCCGAAGAAGGCAAAGGCGTGGATATGGCCATCGACCCAAGCCTCGGCGGTGGCCGCCGGATAGGCTCGCACGAAGCAGCCTTCGCTGTGCGGCAGATCCATGACGAAGAAGTGTGCCTTCTGCTCAACACCGTCGACGACAACCACCGCCTCGCCGAAGTCGGCCTGGGCGTGCCCGGGCGGATGCGCCAGCGGCACGAACATCTCGCGGCCGCGCCGTTCGCGCTGACGCATGTAATCCTTCACGATCGTGTAGCCGCCGGTGAACCCGTGCTCTTCGCGGAGCCGCTCGAACACACGCTTCGCCGTGTGGCGCTGCTTGCGATGGATCTCCCGATCGCTGTCCAGCCAACCGTCTATGATGCCGGTGAAGGCATCCAGCTTTGGTCGCTTGACCGGTGCCGTTCGTCGATATCCAGGCGGAACCGAGAACGCCATCATCTTAGCTACGCTGTCGCGAGAAATGTTGAAATGCCGCGCCGCTTCTCGCTGGCTCATGCCCTCAGCACAAGCCAGCCAAACTTTCCGATACAAATCCACGGTGAAAAACCTCCCGCCCTCCCTGTCGCCAGAAAGGGTAAAGGTGGCCGACTTTTACGCCGCCCGCAGCAGGCTCATCCCGCCGCTACCGTGGCCGACTTTCGCACCGCCGTTCTCACCCGGCTCATCGCCGTGATCATTTGTGGTGATGGATACTCCTCGAGGAACGCCAGAAACCAGTCGGTTCTGGAGTTCCGATGAAATCGTTCGGCCTCCGGGAAGTAGAGCGGCAGATAATGCGTCAGGATGCGATGCCAAAGCTCGGTCTTCGAACGCGAGACGATCTCGTGGGTCTTCGACAGTTCCTGAATGTCGGCGGTCCCGGTCACCAGCGGATCGTGAAAGAACTGAACGGCGCCGATCTCCAGTGTGCCGAAGCGCAGTTGACCCGCATACCGGGCAAGGGCGACCTGGCGAAAGCCTTCCGTTATGCGCTCAGCCGCTGGCCCTCCATCATCCTGTTCCTGGAAGATGGCCACGTCGCTATCGACAACAACGCCCCTGAACGGGCAATGCGCCCCATCGGTATCGGTCGGAAAAACTGGCTCTTCGCCGGCGCCGACACCGGCGGTGAAACCCTGGCCCGCGCCATGACGCTGATCGAAACCGCCAAGATGAACGGACTCTACCCGCAGGCCTATCTGGCGGACGTGCTCGACCGCATCCACGATCACAAGATCAATAGGCTCGACGAACTGCTGCCGTGGAACTGGAAGGCTGCAGTCCACCCCCGCAGCGAGGTCGCCTGATGGCAGCCACGACATATGTCTGCTCGGTCGGCCATGTTGCCACCCTGCTGGGCGAGGATATGGAGCTTCTGGAGGCCATCGTCAGCAACGACGACAATCTCTCCTATGTCAACATCGACAGCGTCCACATCGGCCGCGAAGACTACATCACGGCCCTCACGGATGACGTAATCGACGAAATCCGCGACATGCTCCTGTCTGCGAGAGTCTCGGTCGAGGCATGGCACAGCTTCCTCGAGGACTTTGTCGGCGAGCCCGACATCATCGCCCGCGTCAAGGACCAACCGCTGCGGTAGAAACCGGGTGGTTACGAAAGCCCAGCAGCAGATGCCGCTGAAGGCGTTTGCGAAACACGACCGCTCCCGCTTCATCCAGCCCGGCAAGACTGCAAACGGTCTTGCCCAAATCAATGCCCAGAACCTTGATGTCCATCAGATGCTCCTCTCTCCACCTATGCCCGCCACAGTAGCAGCGGGTTGGTGGGAAGGCAGTTCATCCCATTAGGTCACCACGCTAAGCGACACTCTCCGATTATGCATGCGTGCTACTCATCGCTAAAGAAAGCGCGCCAATTAGCGCTAAAGATCACATTTTCATGATTGGCAAAAACGGCCATTCGGTACGTTACCGAGAAAGAATTATTTCGGCCGCAATTACGCCAATAGCCATACAGATTAAATTTGTGTTTCCTCTTGGAATAGTTGGCATAATCGCCGCATCAGCAACACGCAGATTTTCTACGCCCCGCACCCGAAGCGAACTATCCACAACTGAGTTAGTGTCATCCCCCATCCGACACGTGCCAACGGGATGATAAACGGTTTCGGCTGTCTTCCGAATCCAATTGTGTACAATTCTCTTATTTGAACTTGTGGCTTCGTGATCAAGCGCTTGATCAAGATACCGCTGCATTTCGCCATTTTGGATTATCTCGGTGGAAAACGCGACACCGTCAGCAAGCGCGTCGATATCTCTTGGATCGGTGAGAAACCCCGGGTCAATAAGCGGTGCATCGCGAGGATCCGATGACGCCAAACGAATCTCTCCGACGCTTTTGGGTTTGAGTTGACAAACGCGCAGCGCAAAGCCGTTTCTGGGGTGCTTTCCATGTGGCGGCCACTTAAGCGCCAGAACAAGATGGCTCTGAAACTCTGCATTTCCTGACTGCCCATCGGTCCAGAACGCACCGGCTTCAATACCCTGTGTCGCTGCGTTGCCGGTGCCGGTCGCGAGGTATCGCGCACCAGAAAGAGCGCTATGCACGAGCCCTTCATAAGGACGAAAGTATTTGGTAAAGGTATCGACGCCCTTGGTTGACCACCGCATTGAGCAATCAAGATGGTCGCGCAGATTTTGACCAACTTCTGGTGCATCAACCACGACCTTGACCCCAGTGTCGTACAAATGCTGAGAGGGCCCGATACCCGACAACATCAGAAGCTGCGGGCTGCCAATCGCCCCCGCGCACAAGATTACCTCGTTGTCTGCGCGCAATAGAGTTTCATCAGAGCCTTGCTGTACGACGACGCCTCGCGCAGTACCCTGCTCCAGATAGATTCGGCGTACGATCTGATTTGGTACAACCACGAGATTTTGGCGATGGGCAGCCTCTCGCAAGAACATTGACGCGCCATGTCGCTGGCCATCCGCGATGTTAACATCGAAGAACCCCGCACCGAGCTGACTTTTACCATTGAAGCCGTCACAGTTTCTTGCGAGCCCGGCCTGCTCGCAAGAGGTGATATACGCTTCGGAAAGTTCATGCCCGATGAGTCGTCGCGATAATCTGATGGGGCCTTCCAATCCGCGGTCACCGCGATGCTTTGTCGGTAGTCCACTCGCATTCTCAATATCGCGCAGAACCCGAAACATATTTTCCGCTCCCCAAATGGAAGAGGCGGCCTTGGCCCAGTCTTCGAAATCAACATGAGCACCCTTTATAGCGATCATCGAGTTGATTGATGAGGAGCCGCCAATCACCTTACCACGCGGGATGTAGATTTGTCGTGAGCCCAGTTCCAATTGCGGCGTGGTTTGGAATTTCCAATTGAAGCCCGCGCCCTCATAGAGCAGCCGTACTCCCGATGGCATGCCGATTAAGAAAGATTTGTCGCTCTTACCTGCCTCGAGCAGCGCAACACGCACCGTACCGTCGCGACTCAAGCGCTCAGCAAGTGCGCAGCCAGATGATCCTGCGCCGACAATGACATAGTCATAATGAACGTTTTTGGCTATCGATGCGTCCCTCATGTGACAATCCAGAGAACGAGTCCGGGCAGTGTAAAACAGACCACGACCGTCATTAATTGCATGAACACAAATGCCGGAGCAGCTGAGTAGATCCGCCGCAACGAGATTGAGGCAGGGGCTGCCGATTTTAAGAAGAAGATGTTATAGCCAAAAGGCGGCGTCAGATACGCGGTCTCAAGCACCAGAATGGTCAACGCCCCGACCCAGATGAGATTAACGTTCAGCGCCGACAGAACCGGCAGAAAGACAGGCATGGTCAGGAAAAGGATACCGATCGGATCTACGAAGAAGCCCAAGAAAAAAACGATTAGCAGCATCGTCGCAGTAACGACGCCGGGCGTGACGCCTAAGCTTGCGATCAGGTCATGCACGACATCCCCGCCACCTATGCCGGAATAAACCGATACAAATAGCAGCGAGTTCAGTGCGATCCAGAGAACCATCGTGGTCTGCTTCGCAGCATCGACTGCAGCATCAAAAATCCCCTTCCAATTAATAGTTCGTAGGGCCAGGGCAATCACGGCGCTTACGGCGGCACCGATGGCCGCGGCTTCGGTTGGAGTGGCGATACCCGCTAGCATCGAGCCCAGAACGGCCAAAACCACCAGAATGGACGGCAAGGTGCGAGCGTAGGTCCGCATCCGCAACTTCGGGGGGGTCTTTTCGCGTGTATCGTCCGACGCTGCAGGGCAAAGATCTTTGTCCAGCCAGCAACGGATGGACACATAGGCTACAAGGCAGATTACCATTACCGCTCCCGTCGATAGACCGACAGCAAACATTTTGCCAACTGAAACACCTGAAAGACCGCCGTAAACTATTGCTAGAACACTGGGTGGAAACAGTTGTCCTAGCGCGCCTCCTGCCATGATGACTCCTAGCGACATTTTTTCATCGTAGTTCCGTCGCAGCATTGCGGGGAGTGCGATCTTCGTCGACGTCAAAACACCGACGGCGCTGACCCCCGACATACATCCGATCCCTGCGCAGACGAAGATTGTACCTATCGCCAACCCGCCTCGGAACTTGCCGATTAGCATGTACATCGCATCATAGAGATCGTCGGCAATCCCGCTTCGTACAAGTAGCGCCGCCATAAACATGAAGAAGGGCAGTGAAACCAATGAAGGATTTTGCATCCCCGCAAACACCTGGCTAGCCAGTATGAAGATTGAAGCTGGGCCCCAAATGAAATAACCGAAAGTAAGTGAAACTATGCCGATGCCGAAGGCGATCGGCACACTCATAAACAGTACGCAAATCAAAGAAACAAAAAGCAAAAGTGTTATAACCGAAGCGTCCATGGTTTTATCTCTTTTCCGGTTCAGTTTCGGTGTCGTTATTCTGAAAGTCTGGGTCTGTCCCCTTGAGGATCCTGACTACACCGATCAGCGACTGGAAAAACAACGACGCCACCGCGACCAACAGTAGCACGGACTGCGGCCAGATGGGCGGATCCCAAGGCGTGTTCGAAGTCTCAAGAATCAAGATGGAATCCCAAGAACGTTTCCACACGACCGATAGAAATATCGCAGCGTAGATACACAGAATAAAGTAGACGCTCGCCCCGAGGATATTCTTGGCGGTAGAAGACAACAGGCTTTGAACAAAATCTATGGCGACATGACTACGAGTTCGGATGTTGTCTCCCACGCAAAGCAGAAAGATCGCGCCGAATAAGATCTGCACCAACTCCCCCGACCATAAGGTAGGTTTTGAAAGTATGTATCGCACAAATACTTCGTAACACGATGCGATCACGCCCACGATCAGTGCCAGTGCTGCAAGATATGACAAGTATCTCGAAACCTTATCTATCGAATACATCAATTTCAGCATCGTCTTGTCTCCCCTCAGACTGATCGGCCCAGGCTGATTGTGACCCGAACCGATTTATTCTTCTGTAATAGATCAGGGCTGTCTTCAGGGGGCTTCGACGCTATAGCCGAGGTCTGCCAAGAAGTTCATGCGAGACTCCTGGATTCTGCGAAACTCTTCCGACGCAGGCGAGTATTTTTCGCGCACGACCTCATATCGGATTTTCTGGAAATTTTCGAGATCGCCGTCGGGCCAGGTGACGAATTCGATCCCGGCATCTCTGAGTTCTTGCTCAATCTTGCTTTCGTCCAGGCGCGATTGAACAAAAAATTCCTGACTTGCCGAGCGTAGCGCATGGTCGACGATCACTTTGAGATCGTCTGGTAACGCGTTCCAGGAGTCCAAGTTGACTATCCAATCCGATGAGCCACCCTTAGTGAACTTCGGGTAGACCACGAATTCTGTTACTTCGTGCAAACCAAAGCCAAAGTGCACGGGCGTTGATACGAATTCGAACGCGTCGATAGTTCCGCGCTGCATGGCAGTGTAAATGTCTTCAGACGAGATATTGACCGGCGAAGCGCCTAGCTTAGCAAGGGACTCGGCTGTCAAGCCGGAGCTTCGTATTTTAAGTCCGTTGAGATCGCTGAGGCCCACGATCTTCTTGTTGGACCAGATGTTTTCGCCCAACAATGTCGTGACGCCGAGGTAATACAGGTTATGTCGCTCGGCCACCGGTCGCAGTAACTCTTTGCCCCCGCCAGAATAAAACCAGTCGAGTGCTTGCTGACGCTCGAGTCCAGCGGGCCATTCATTGACTCCTTGGAAAGCCGGTTCTTTGCTTGCGTAATAAAGCATGAAGGTGCTTCCGAGATCCAGAGCCCCGGCCCGCACCGCTTCGGGCACCTCGGCCGAAGACACCACTTGGCCCGCAGGGAAAACCCGGATACTCATTCGGCCGCCAGACGCCTTTTCAACTTTCTGGGCAAAATTTGTGACCAGCGTGTTATATTCGGACATACCGGTACTGGCATAAGTTTGCATACTCCATTCGACCTCTGAGGCACTAGCCTCGATTGAGCCGAAAGCCGCGACCGCCGCAATTGCACTCCAAGCAATCGGCTTCATTGTGATTTTCATGTCTTCCTCCCTACTTTGTAATTTTGCAGTTCTGCGACGCAGTAAACGTCTTATTTTCTCCCTAGTAACTGGGTTACGATCTTAGTTTCCAAAAATTGCGCAACTACCTCCGACCCGCCTTCGGTTCCCACACCGGAATCACCGATTCCGCCAAAGGGAAGTTCGGGAAGTGCTAGCCCGAGATGATTGATGCTGAGCATACCCGCTGAAATGCCATGCTTCAGTCGTGCGACTGTCGCAGCGTTATCGGAGAATGCATAGGATGCTAGCCCATAATTCAGACGGTTTGCCTCAGCTAGGGCTTCGTCCAGCGTTCGATAGCGGTTGATCAAAGCGACTGGGCCGAACGGCTCCTCATTCATAATGCGGGCCGTGACCGGGACGTCGGTCACAATAGTAGGCGCAAAGAAATACCCCTTATTGGCGATGCGGTTTCCGCCGGTACGAAGGTTCCCTCCTGCGGAGACGGCATCTTCGATCAAGCACCTTATAGAATCTATCCTGCGCTGGTTTATCAACGGTCCCATTTGGCTGATCGGATCATGTCCGTCGCCCACCACCAGCGCCGCGGCTTTCTCGACGAACATGTCAACATAGCGGTCAAATATTGCTTCCTGGACTATAAAGCGCGTAGGCGAGGTACAGACTTGGCCCGCATTTCGGAACTTCTGCTGAATCATCAACTCGACGGCTACGTCAAGATCCGCGTCTTCGGTGATAATGACCGGCGCATGCCCACCCAGTTCCATAGTGATGCGTTTCATGTGGCTGGCTGCCAATGCCCCCAGGTAGCGCCCCACCTCAGTCGACCCGGTGAAACTAACTTTGCGAACCACGGGGTGCGGAATCAGATGGCCGGAAATCAACGGAGGATCGCCGAAAACTAAGTTGATAGCGGCCCCGGGAACTCCCGCATCGACAAAGGCGCGCACGAGTTCGGCGGGCGATCCCGGGGTGTCCTCGGGACCCTTCAACACAAAGGAGCATCCAGCAGCTAAACCCGCGGCCAGCTTTCGGACGCATTGGTTGATTGGAAAATTCCAAGGGGCGAAGGCTGCAACCGGCCCTATCGGTTCTTTCAGCGTGACCTGAAACACGCCGGGACTGCGAGCGGGAATAACCAATCCATACGTCCGGCGGGCCTCCTCGGCGCACCATTCAATCATCTCGACCCCGGCAAGCACCTCAGACTTTGCCTGCCGCAGTGGCTTACCCTGTTCCAAAGTCAGGATCTCGGCGATCCGTTCTGCCCTTTCTCCTAATAAGTGGGCAGCTTTGCGCAATATTGCCGACCGTTCGTGGACCGAGCGGCGGCTCCAATCATCAAATCCGAGTTGCGCTGCTTCAAGCGCTGCCTCTAGATCGGCGTGCGTAGCACTGGCAACAGTGCCTATTACCTTCTCGGTCGCAGGATTTACCACATCAATCGTGTCACCAGCACCGCCTGGGCGCCATGCGCCACCAATATAGAGCTGGACGTCTGAGTAGGTCATGTTCCGTGTTTCCAATTGGGTTTTCATTCGGGGATACAACTGTCAGTCACGCATCACGGCACCCACCTTGTGGTAGGAAAACTTCGAGAGTTTGGGCCGGACTTTTGGACAAACAGAACCTTTGTTATTTCCTTCAAATCAATACTAATCCCCTGGTTTCGCACTGGCTGCGTAGCCTCACTTTGTCGTTTTCGAGAATCGAGTAACGCAGCTTTACTAACTATGTGACATGCTTGCAGCGCTCACTTGAGCTGACAAACGAGAAATTATTGCGGGTCAATTAACTTTAAGTTACTTGATGGTTCCCGCGGTGAGGTAGCCACAAGAATTGGGGCCAATCGTTAAGGCAGATCCCCTGATGAGGAAGAAAACCTAAGCTGTGGAAGTGAAGAACCATTCACCGAAGTTCAAAGCCTGGGTCGACTGTACTAGGTGTGAACTCTCAGTAGGCTGTTCATCCGGTTCGGAGTTAGGCTGCAATCGCCAATCTCCAGCCGAGGACCCCGAAGGATGAACAACCCACATCGGGAGTGGGCAAAACTTGGGGGTCAGGCTGCGGTCCTGCGGTATGCGCTGGTCAACCTTCCGTCGAGAACGGCGGCCTGCACGATAGCGACGCGATGGGCGCCTTTGGGTGACCATCTCATGCGGGGTCTGTTGCATTAACTTGAGAGCCGCGCACTAGGAGGCAGAACCGCATCCTTCAGGCAGCTTCCGGGAAGAGCTTGGCGACGAAGTCGATCTCGTTTGCAACTCCGGTCTTGCAGTTCTCGAATTGGCCCTTTCGGATCGTGCGGAAGGTTTCGATCCCAGCGAGGGCAGCCTTCGCTCCGGCCATGGTTCGGAAACCACGCATCGGTCGCAGTCGCTGCTTCAGGGCAGCATGGTCGCTCTCGATCCGGTTGTTCAGGTACTTTCGATCGACGTGCCGGATCACATCCTTCGGCCCGAGCCGGTCATTGATCTCACCGATCACCTTCGCATAGCTGTGCGCCTTGTCAGTGACGATCGTCAGCGGGTGGTAGAGTCGTACCGTCTCTCGGGCCTGCCGCAAGAAGGCTCTTGCAGCCTTGGCATTTCGCCGCGCGGTTAGCCGAAAATCGATCAACTGGCCGAACTGATCGACGGCGCGCCATAGATAACACCAGCGTCCGCCGACGCGGATGTAGGTCTCATCGACATGCCATTGCAACCCACGCCAGGAACGATGGCCACTGTAGGCCCGTTCGCAGATCTCGGGGCCGAACTTCCTGGCCCAGCGGTGGATCGTGGAGGCGTCGACCGTCACCCCGCGCTCGCCCAGCATGTCGCGGACGTCTCGGCACGACAGCGGATAACGACAGTACCAGCGCACCGCCAAAAGGATGATCTCTCGCGGAGACCGATGCCGCTTGAACGGGTTCTTGCGCAGCGCCATCAGCACCCCCATCATCAACAACACACGGAACCTGCGCAATAGAAGAAGTTAATGCAACAGACCCCATTGATTTTATGGGACAATTTCAGACTGGATTCTGATCAATTAGGGTACAGTGACAAACAGGCTCATGTCCCAGTCTCGGACAACACGCCCGCATCTTCCAGCTGCTCCCGATCCGGCAGGTCTTGCAGCGACTCCAGATCGAAGGCGACCAGGAACTGATCCGTCGTTACGTAGGTATAGGGCGCCCCGCGCCGCGGCGACCGTGGTCCCGTGCCTATGAGACCGCGTGCATGCAGCCGCCCGATCAGGTCGCGGCTGATCTCCTTACCGAAGATATCCTTCAGTCCATCGCGGGTGATCGGCTGATGGTAGGCGATCGCGGCCAGCACCGCGACATCGAACTCGCTCAGATTCAGCAATTGATTCCCGACATCCGCCGCAGCGCGGATCGCGGGCGCATAGGCAACCCGTGTCCGAAACATCCACCCACCGGCGACTTGAGCAATCTCGAAGGCCCTGTCCTCGAGATCGGCGGCGAGGTCCTTGATCAGCAGATCGACCGAAGCCCCCTGCCCCAACACGCGGGCCAGGTCTTCACGCGACACTGGCGAGGCAGAAGCAAAGAGCACCGCCTCGATCCGGCGCATCCATTCGCGCCAGCGCAACTCCGGCGGCAGGTCGGACAACTCGCGGTCAAGATCGGGGTCGGGTCGGTCTATGGCCATCTCAGGCTCCAGAGCAGCAGATCATGCCCAGCCTCCTCCGCAACGGGCCACATACATCCCGGTCACCCAAGATGCCGCCCGGGGTCCATGTGCCCGTGCAGAACCCGAAGGACACGAATACCGCCCGCAATCTGCCGATAGTAAACAGCGTGAGAGACGCTCTCATAGCGCCGCACCCCTTCGCTCACATATCCATAATCCGAGCCGAAACTCGGGTTTTCCGCCACGGTTTCGATCCGGCCATAAAGTACCTCGCTATACTGTTCGGCCTGATGCAGACCAAACTCTTCGATCCCATACAGGTAGATGTCGATCAGGTCGCGCTCGGCATCACGGGAAATTTCAATCCTCGCCACGTAGCAGGCCCTTTTGCCGCGCTTCCTCGCGTGCGGCGGCCATGATGTCGCTCAAGCCACGCGTGCTGACGCCCCCGGCCTCGGCCCGCTCCAGCATGTTGCGCAGATCATCAAACGCCGCCTCCCGGCGTTCCTGATCGCGCCGCACCAGATCGCGAAAATACTCGCTCACATTGCCATAACGGCCTGCGCTGACCTGCGCCTCGACCCAATCGTTCATCTGATCGGGCATCGAAATCGTCAGTCTGGACATGATATGCCTCCGCCTTGATTGTCATACCTGTTCATATCTAATCATACTATTTGAACATCCAACCCACAACCGCCCTCTATCACCGATCCACTCGCCATCACTACACCCCATACAGCCGAAAGGTGTCGCGCCCGGTCAGTTCGCGTATCGCGCCGAGGTCAACCAACCGGTCACAGAGCCGCCGCGCGGCCCGATCCTGCATAGGCAACTCGGAGGGGGCGACGGCATCGCGGGTCAGGAACATCTCGACCGCGTCGCCGGCCCGCTTGGCCCGCAGTTTCGGAGCGACCGCTTTCAGATACGCCGCACGACGCGCGAGATCGGCAGCGAGGCGCACGGCCTCGGCCGCCGACGAGGTGAGCGCGCGATGACAGGCCAGCCGCAAGTCTTCCCCAGGCTCGCGCAGTTCGGCGCGTTTCAGGCCCGAGGCCAGCAGCGGCACGAGATGGTCCCAACCGAGGGCTTGGGCAAGGGCCGCATCCGCAAGGATCAGCCCCGGAACGTCGGCCCGCGGCGCCTCGCGCAGCACCGCCTCCAACACCAGTGAGGCACGCTTGACCGGGAGTGGAAAGAATGTGGGGATACCAGAAGTTTCTGATCTAAAGTCTCGCTGTTTCTGCAGGAGGGATGGAGATGAAATTCAGGATAATGTTGGAGACGGAATTTGGTTGGGGCGAGTCGCGATCACATGAGATTTGTACGCTGGAACGCCGCACTCTCGCTGTGGACCGGTTATTCCAACGAATTGACTGCGTGACCATCACCGTCACCAAGAAACTCAGCCTGACATCAGCAAACTGACAAAGCCGATTGAACTCAATTGATTAATGCAACAGTCCCGTCTGAAACGACGTGGACAGCTTCAGGCTCTACGCTCAGGCCAAGGTCCTGCCCTTGCGCCCAATCCTTTGCCGCATCCGCAAGACAGCGGAGTTCCTGCCCGCCCACATCAAGGACGTACCGAGAGCGACCCCCCAAGTATATGCGCGTCCGCACTTGCGCGCGCAGATCGCCATCCCCCGGGTTGTCGTGGATTTGAATGGCTTCCTGCCGCAGCATCAAGGTCACTTTTGCACCGTCGGAGAGGTCTCTTCTGCCTAGCGGAATGCGCTGATCACCGACAATGGCGGAGCAGGACGTCCCCCGGTTCTCGAATACGGCGTCGATGAGGTTGCCGGCTCCCATGAACGTAGCTGCGAAACGCGTCCGGGGTTCGGCGTAGATTTCCTTGGGCGATCCTACCTGCTCAATATTGCCACCATTGAGCAGCACGATACGGTCGGACAGGCTGAGCGCCTCTTTCGGGTCGTGGGTCACGAACACTGTTGTCAAACCGGTTTGCCGGTGAAGACGAATTAGCTCCTCCTGCATGTTTTCGCGCAGTTTAGCGTCGAGGTTCGAAAGCGGTTCGTCCAACAGAAGAACCTGAGGTTGAGACACCACCGCGCGCGCAATGGCAACGCGCTGTTGCTGACCACCGGACAGCTCCGCTGGCTTGCGGTCTGCAAGGTGCCGCAATTGAACCAGGTCCAACGTCCCCTCCGCCCGCAAGACCTGCTCGCGCTTAGTCCCAAGCCGGCGCATCCTGAGGGGAAACATCACGTTCTCTCTCACCGTAAGATGCGGAAGAAGCGCGTAAGACTGAAAGACCATCGAAATGTCCCGCATTTCAGGGGGTAAATTCGTCGCGTCGGTCTTGCCGATCAGTACGGTGCCCGACGTCACGTCCTCAAGGCCGGCGATCATGCGCAACAGAGTCGTCTTCCCGCATCCGCTGGGGCCGAGGAGGCTGACGAATTCGCCCTTCTCGATCGACAGTGAAAGGTCTTTGATCACCTGCACCGTTCCATAAGTCTTCGATACGTTGTCAAGCCTAACGGCACTGTTGGTGTCAGTCGTCATGTCAGCCAGCTACTTTCTGAATTCCAAGGATTCGATCGATTACGACGATCAGTAGGACCGTCATCGCGATCATCAGGGGAGTGGAAAGAAGTTGGGGGTCAAGCAGCCTTTGGTCGATGCGACACGTTAAGTCTTCCATCTAGCACAGCGGCTCTTGTGATCGCAACGCGGTGCGCGCCCTTGGGTGACCAACGCATCCTTCGACGTTTTCCCATGCGGAGGTTGGCAAGATCATCGACGCAGCCCTCTGCACGAGACGTCGAGACCGGATGACCGTCCCGGTGGCGCTTGCCGTAGTCCGCAATGGAGCCAGCGTTGTTCTCGAGGTAGGTCGCGAGAAATTCGCCGCGCTTTCGGATACGCTGGATGGCCAGACCCACCAATGGTCGGGTGAGGTCCTGCAAGCTCTCAGCACGCCAGCGCAGGTGACGAAGCCCCACCAAGGCCTTGGTGGTTTGGCCGTGCCAAATCAGCCATCGAAGACGTTTCGCCAGCCAGGGCAGCTTGTCGGCACCCTTTCGACCCGCACAGCGCTCCTGAAGGCCTGCCGCAGCATTTTCGATGTGTTTGATCCGCATCGAGATATGCCACCAGTCCAGAATGTGTGTGACGGGCCGGCCGGTTGCCGTTCTGACATGGCTCACCAAACCTGGTAGGACACCCCGAATTTTTCGTCAACATCAATGACTTACGACGAAATAAAGCACATTTCCCTATTGCAAGCACGCAGTGTTCTTGCTATCTCATGATTGCATAGCGGCCGCTTAAATCATGTGGCCGAACATTAACAGGCAGTCTTACCTGACCCAATCTTGGGTTAAAGCGCGGCTTATCACAAGTCGGCAGGAAGCAGCCTCAACCAAGGTCCGGACCGAAAGGTCGGGGATGACGTTGAGTCGCTGCTCTTTTGTCTCCGGATCTTGGTTTCACAGAAATGGCCTACGGGCTCGAAACCATAAAGGTGACATTTATGTCTGAACACAAACCTCTTTCGCAGTCGGGCAAAGCGCCAGAGATAACCACTTTGCCGCTTGATCGGCTAAAGCCTTACGCGCGCAATGCGCGCCAACATAGCGACAAACAGATCGATCTCATTGCCCGGTCGATCCGCGAATTCGGCTTCAACAACCCCGTGCTCATCGATCGTGATCACGCCATCATCGCCGGGCATGGCCGGTATGACGCCGCCAAACGCCTTGGGCTCACAACGGTGCCAACCGTCCGGCTCGAACATCTGAGCGAAGCCCAGATCAAGGCCTACCGTATCGCCGATAATCGCATCGCGGAACTATCGACCTGGGATGACGAGGTTCTGCGCCTCGAAATTCTCGACCTGAGCGATCTCGATCTCGCAGATAGCCTCGAGTTCGATGTCACCCTCACCGGGTTTGACACGCCGGAGTTGGATATCATCCTCGATGGCGTTAGCACCACCGCGCCATCCGCCTCCCCCGAAACCGTGGAGGATCCGGATCCGAAGGCTAATCCCGTCGCGCGCCCCGGAGAGGTCTGGCAATTGGGATGCCATCGGTTGGTTTGTGGCGATGCCCCGAACCCGGCGATCTATCGCAGTCTCATGGGCGATGAAACGGCCCGCATGATCTTTACCGACCCGCCCTATAGCGTGCCGATCAACGGCCATGTGCGAACGGGCGATCACAGCGGACATCGTGATTTCGCGATGAGCGTGGGCGAGATGAGCGAGAGCGAGTTCCAGGGTTTCCTGCGCAAATTCATTCGCGAAAGTACCGCTCTGCTCACCGATGGCGGTATCTGCATGATTTGCATGGACTGGCGGCACGTGAGCGATCTCATCATGGCCGGCAAAGCCGAAGGCCTGTTGTTGTCGCGCGCAAACACTCCGAGGATTGCCGGCGCGTCATGCAGTCAGAGTGGTACAAACGGGCCTTTCGCCACACCCGCCTGAGCAAACGCCAAAATACAGCAGATGCGTTTCACACCACCATGGGCGGCAGTCGCAAAGCCGTCTCGCTGGGTGGCGCTGTCACTGGCCATGGTGCCGATTACATCATCATCGATGATCTTCTGAAAGCCCAGGACGCTGCCTCGGAGGTCGAACTCGAACGCGCGCAAAACTTCATTGAGGGCACGTTGCTTTCACGCTTCGACAAGCCCGCCGAAGGGCGGGTCGCAATGATCGCCCAGCGTCTGCATGAACTGGATCCGCCAGGATATCTCCTCAAGAAAGGCACCTATCGGCATCTGAACCTGCCAGCCATCGCCGAACAAGATGAGCGCATTGCGCTACCTCGCGGCGAAACCCACCTGCGCAAGGCGGGGAAAGCACTGTTTCCCAAGAACCTGCCCCTCAGCACGCTTAACGAGATGCGTAAGGAAATGGGAGCGGCGGCGTTCAACTGTCAGTATCAGCAAAACCCCATCGCCCCCGATGGCTCACCCCTGCGGTGGGAATGGTTTGGCAGCTACGACACCCCGCTTGAGCGCTCCGAGTATGAGTTGATCGTGCAAAGCTGGGACACCGGGATGTCAGCCGATCCCCGGGCAGATTATTCGGTCTGCACGATCTGGGGGTTTCGGGAGCGGCGCTGATATCTGCTCGACGTCATTCGCACCCAGCTCGACTTTCCGGACCTGAAACGCAAGGCCTTCTCGCTTTGCGACAGCTGGCAAGCGGATCGGGTCCTGATCGAGGATGCGGCCAGCGGCAAACCCTTACTTCAGGAGTTTCGGCGCAACGAGTATCAACAGCACATTCCCATCAATGTGTCCGAAGATAAGGAAATCCGTTTCAACGCGGCCTGTGCCCCTATCGAGGAAGGACTTGTCCATCTTCCGACTGACGCTCCGTGGCTTGCGGATTTCAAACGGGAACTGCAGAGTTTTCCCCGGGGCCGCTACGACGATCAGGTCGACAGTTTCAGCCAATTCCTGAACTGGACGAAAGGAGTCGGCTTTTGGCGCTCGCTTGGACGCAACCACCCGATCAACAAAGAACGACAGGAGCGTGCCAACCGACGCCCCAGACGCCGGTGAGATCTGGGGACGCCCAGTACGGGGGCATTCGTGCCCGAACACACCCACATAGCCCGCCCCCACCACGCTTTATGCCGACACGCATTCCGCAGGTGATGTCGGAAAGGCACAGGCGCCGGTTTTACTGGTTCAGGAAGCGGCTGGAGCGGCAATATCATGATATGGTGAAAGTCGGAGATACGTTATCTCCTACCTCCCTGTTAGACTGGCCGGCTCAGGTGAGCCGGCCTTTTTTTTGCGCGGGTTGGAGGACCAGAACTGACATCCCGATTTCGGCAGTTTCCCTCATCAGTTCGTAAGGAATTGCAGATCGATCAGACGCCACGAGTCCTGCTCAGGCAGGCGCTTGATCTTTGCCAGAAAATAGGTGCGCAGCGTTGCTCCAAAGCCGTTTTGCGCATCGACATATCCGCTGACTTCGAACACGCAACCCCCGATCGGATAGGCACTCACCGCATTGCGGGTGTGAGTACTCGGAAAATCCGCGGTCGATGGCGATTTGAGGCGTTGTTCGACGAAGGCCTGGGTATAGAAATAGGCGTTGGTCGCGTTCCCCTCGCCGCATTGCGCAGCGCGACGCTCTGCGCGTTCCTTTTGCCGGGCCTTTTCCTCTTCCGCCTTGATGCGCGCGCGCCGTTGCCTTTCTTCTTCGTAGCGTTCTGGCGCAAGTACCTTAAGTTCGCGATACCACCGGTCCGGATCGACATGTTAGATCTCTTCGAGATAGGCGACCGCATCGACCTCCTTGAGTTGTGCAAGATGTGCATTCCACGCCTCATCGGCTTTGATGAGGCTGAGCGGTGCCATCACGAAGCCGACGACAACAAACAACAAACCCGAGAAGACACGGCTCCCCAGACCCAGCCAGTTAAAGGGGCGGATCAGAGCCACCCCACAGATCAGGGCCACCCCAAGCGTAAGCACCTGCGCGACATGCGGATTGAGCTGCATCGCAAACGCCAGCGCAGCGATGATCACGCCGGCACGCCAAAGTTTTGTGAAAAATCGCTTAGCTCGCATTCGTCCGATTTCCTTTGTTACATGGTTGATAAGGCAAGAACATTAATCCCGTTTTGGGAGTATTTGACTAACGAGCGTATCTGCACATGTCCACTGGAAAGAGACATGGCGCGTGGCCGGAACTGTCAGATCTAAACCGTATCAGGAATTCCTGCAGGCCATGGTGGCGGCACGGCGCGACCGTGGTGTCTCGCAGGCTGCCTTGGCCAGTAAACTCGGCAAGCCCCCGTCATTCGTCGCCAAGTATGAACTCGGTGAGCGGCGTCTCGACGTCGTCGAGGTGTTCATCATTCTGAAGGTTTTGGATATTGACCCGGTCGCCTTCCTCAGTGAGACGCTCACCGATCTGCCGACGAGATTGGCAAATAGGCGGTGAGTTTTTACCGAAGTTGATTTGTGACGCGGATATTTAACCCACGGTTGGGAAAGCCCCATGGCCTGGGAAAGAATGGGCGCTTAAGCGAGCAACCACAAAGGCACGAAAGCGTGACAGGTCCAATCGGGGCTCGCGGCGACGATGTATCGGGCCGCTCAGAGAAGCCGGATATACGTCAGCAATCGTGATCACCAAACCTGACCCAACCAGACCGTTGCAATCAGGCGGGGTCCATATACGTCCACACATGACAGCACCCACATGACCGCTGGCAACCCTCATTGACAAATCACCTTGTAAAAGTGTATACATTTTATATAAACTTTTATACAGTTAAATTCGAATCGGAGTCATAGAGCGTTTGGTTATGGTTGATGACAACATGAAGAAATCGTCATATCTTCGCGCAGAGGTGGTCCGAAACGCGCTTGGAGAGCGCATTTTGTCAAATCAGCTAAAAGCCGGCGACGTGCTGTCAGAAAGCTGGGTTGCTAAAGAGTTTGGTGTTTCAAGGACCCCGGCCCGTGAGGCCCTGCGGCATCTTGCTGCGCTTGGTCTTGTCGAGTTGCGACCCAACAGACGGCCAATCGTCGCGCAACTTACGATCCGTGACGTCTTGGAACTCTTCGAAATGATGGGAGAGCTTGAGGCATCATGTGCGCGGTTGGCCGCCAGACGGCGTACAGAGGATGTTATTGATGCAATGCGCAGCCATAATGAGGAATGCGCCGAGGCGGCAAAGGCAAATGACTCAGGACTCTATTACAATGTAAATGAAAAATTCCACGAATGCATCTATCGCGCGGCCGGGAATACGCTGCTTGAACGCGATGTTCTTCTTTTGCGTAACCGAATGCGATTGTTGCGCAATGCTCAGGGTGCTGTGCCGGGCCGACTGGCGAATTCCTATGATGAACACCGCCGTCTGATTTCTGCGATCGAGGACAGAGAGGAAGATTTTGCCGCAGAAATCATGCGCAAGCACCTTCAGGCTCAGGGGGAAACTCTGAGAGAACTGCTGATGCGGATAAACACAGATCGCCTAGATGGCGATAGAGGGAGCTCGGGAGAGAGAGGAGCCGCAGATGTGGATCTCTCGGGTTCAGTCGAAGACCAGCCGTTGCATCGCGCCGGAAAGGGAGCGGTGTAGCCGACAGTCTTGTCAAAATGATGTTAGGCAATGCGGCTTGCAGATACGTAAAACGGCCCATTGACAGACCAAATCATATCAGGAGGAGATGACATGATAAAATTCACCAATATGTTAGCAGCGGTTGCCGTTTCGATCAGCGGTATGGCCGGAGCCACATACGCTCAAGATGTGACTCTCAAGATCGGATGGACCACCGCAGATTCTGAAAGTGATCCTTACGCAATCACAGCGCATAAATTCGCCGAGGCATTGGAAGAGGTCTCGCCCGGCACCTTCGAGGTACAGTTTTTCCCGAACAATCAGTTGGGTGATGAAAAGCAGATGGTCGAAGGGCTGTCTTTTGGTACGCTTGATATGGGTGTGATTACCAATGCTGTGGTTGCCAACCTTGAGCCAGCATTCCTTCTCAACGACATGCCGTTCTTGTATTCGAGTTCAAAACAAGCACATGAATTGCTGGACGGCGAAATAGGTATGGAGCTGATGACCAAGCTGGAAACCCGTGGCATAGTTGGTCTGGGCTTTGCCGAAAGCGGTTTTCGCAACATGCTGAACAATGTGCGCCCCGTAACTACTCCCGAAGATATTGTCGGTGTGAAATATCGGGTTATGCAGAACCCGGTTTTCGTCAGCATGTTCCAAAGCCTTGGAGGTGAGGCAGTTCCCATGGCGTGGGGAGAAGTATATACCGCAGTACAACAAGGAACCATTGACGGTCTGGAGATTCCCATTCCAGTGGTCAAGGGGAACAATTTTAGCGATATTGTCGAGTATCTCTCCCTAACGCGCCACACCTATACAACGCTGGAACTTCTCATTTCCAAGCGTGTGTTCTACAAGTTGGATGACGATCAGCAGGACGCGGTTCGCAAAGCCGCAACATTGGCCATTGAACGCCAGCGCGAAGTGGTTAGGCAAAACACCGAAAACATGATCGCCTCACTGAAGCAAGAAGGCATGGAAGTGAATGAAACGGAAGACCCCGCCGCATTCCGAAACCTCGTCGGTGATGTTTACGAGAAGTTCAAACCGGAAATCGGCGCGGAGCTTTTCGACCGCGCCCTAAACAATCTTCAATAATTCTCACTTTTGCGAAGTCTTTCGGGGCGGCCATGCTCCGGAAGACTACCCTACACCGTCAAAGGTAGGCTGATGTTTCCACGTTTTAATTCTTTTTCAGGCTCGATAGCGCGAGCAACAGATTGGATTGTGGCCATGATGGGGATTGTAATGATCGTCAGTCTGGTTTTGCAGGTATTCTCTCGATATATCCTAGGGGCGACATTCGTGTGGACCGAAGAGTTAGCCTTGTTGCTTTTCACATGGCTCTTGCTCTTAGCAATGACGTCGGCGGTTTATCACAACGGGCATGTCCGCCTCCTTTTCATCGTCGAAATATTGCCCCGGAAGCCCCGAGAGATATGGCTGAGCTTCCTTTCGCTGGTCGTTCTTATATTCTTTCTGGTCTTTGCCTGGTCGGGTTACCGATATGTCGCCGCGACGGTGGGACAAACATCTGCGGCAATCCGATATCCGGTTGAAGCCCTGCATCTGGCGGCGCCCGTCTGCGGAGTATTGGGCGCAATACAAGCGCTGAATCGCCTTATCAACCCGCTGACCTCAGCGAAGGAAGACTTCACATGAGTGCCACAGACTGGATTCTGATCGCGGGGTTTCTCTTTGCACTGCTTAGTGGGCTACCGGTCGTATTCGCACTGGGAATCGCCTCTATCCTTGGCCTTTTGATCACCGATATTGATCTCATCGTTTTGGCACAGCGGGTCGTCGCGGGATCACAGGTCTTTTCGCTGCTTGCTATTCCAGGCTTTATTTTGACTGGTAACCTGATGATGCATGGCGGCCTCTCGAAGCGCCTTGTTGCCTTGTGTCAGGTACTGGTCCGGCGGATGGTCGGGGGCTTGGGGATTGTAACGGTAATGGCAGCGACCTTCTTTGCCGCAATTTCGGGGTCAGCACCAGCGACCACCGCTGCCATTGGTGGCATCATGATCCCCGAGATGGAAAAGCGCGGCTGGAAGAAAGATTTTTCGACCGCCCTTGCCACCGCCTCCGGACCGATCGGACAGATGATTCCGCCCTCTATCCCGATGATCATCTGGGGTATCATCGCTGAGGAATCGATTAGCGATCTGTTTCTCGCAGGTATCATCCCGGGCATTCTGATCGCTCTCGGGTTGATGATGGTCAGCTATTTCAAAGCCCGCAAAGATGACATTTCACCCGAAACCGGGTGTCTGGAAAAAGGCGCGCTGCGCGCAACATTACGAGACAGCAAATGGGCGCTTGCGGCACCACTTATCATTCTGGGCGGGATTTATGGCGGCATATTCACACCGACGGAGGCCTCGGCCTTTGGTGTTGTGTATGCAACCTTTGTTGGATTGCTCGTTCATCGTGAGCTGGATATTCGCGAAATCGGCTCAATCGTCTCGGCATCAATGTGCACCACTGCGATGGTATGCTCAATTATCGCCGTTGCATCGGCATTCGGCTGGCTCATCGCGATGGAACGTCTGCCAGAGCGCCTGGCTGCTGCCATTCTGTCGGTATCGGATAACAAGATCCTTATCCTGCTGATGATCAACCTGCTATTGCTGTTTGTCGGCGCTATCATGGACAATATTGCAGCCATGATCATTCTTGGTCAGGTGCTCATAACGATTGGCGCACAACTCGGGATTGACCCCATCCATCTTGGGGCCATCGTCGTGATCAACTTTGCCATCGGCATGGCAACCCCGCCTTTTGGCTACTCGCTATTTGTCGGAGCGTCGATCAGCGGCCTCAAGGTTGAGCAGGTATCAAATGCCCTCTGGCCAATGTTGGGAGTTATGATTTTTGTACTGATGCTGGTTACCTATGTTCCCTGGATAACGCTTGCCTTGCCACAGCTGCTTAATTGAACCGCCTCTCTCAGAGAGGCGTTGAGGAGAAAGTAATGAGCTATATCAACTCCAACGGTGTACGACTTTACGTTGAATCGACCGGCAGGGGGCTTCCGATAGTTTTCGTGCATGAGTTTGCCGGAGACCATCGCAGCTGGGAACCTCAGGTTCGCTACTTTGGCCGACGCTATCGTTGTTTCAGCTTTAGTGCCCGGGGCTATATTCCATCCGATGTTCCTGAGAATGTGGATGCATACAATCAGGAAGCGTGGGTCGAGGATATCGCAAACATCATCCGAGAAACCGTAAAAGTACCAGCGCACATTATCGGCTTGTCAATGGGGGGGTATGCGACCCTGAATTTCGGTCTCGCTCATCCAGAAATGTGCCGATCACTTGTTATCGCCTCTGCAGGGCACGGATCAGATCTAGATCGGCGTAAGGAGTTTCTTTCCAGCACTGACAAAATGGCGGAGCGTATGCTCAACGAGGGTATGGATGACGCAACCCGTGAATATCGAAATGGTGAAGCGCGTCGATTGTTCCAGCTCAAAGATCCGCACGGCTTTGCCGAAGCAAATGCTCAGTTTGTCGAACATTCTGCCTTGGGCAGCGCACTGACTTCCCGAGGTTACCAAATGCGCCGGGCGACAATTTACGACCTGCAAGAAAGAATGGAAACATTGCAGATTCCGACGCTAATCATGGCCGGTGATCATGATGATCCATGCCTCGATCCAGCCCTGTTCATGAAGCGAACCATACCAGATTCTCGGTTATGGATCATGCCATATACAACCCACGCCCTGAACCTGGAGGAACCGGATATGTTCAACCGTGGCGTGCTGGATTTCCTGACTGAGATCGACGGTCGCGCATATCACACTCTTGAGAACGAACCACCCAAATGAGCGCGCGCCCTTCACCAAAAAAACGCCGCGAATTCATCCATTTCAGCCGTATTACCACGCGCTGGAAAGACAATGATGCCTATCGACACATCAACAATGTCACCTATTATTCTTTTTTCGATACCGCCCTGAACGAATTCCTGATCCGCGGGGGGCTGAATATCGAGCACAGTCCAGTAATTGGCCTGATTGCACATAGCCAATGCAACTACTTCAGCTCTCTGGCCTTTCCCGACTCCATCGATGTCGGCTTGAAAGCCAACCGGCTGGGCAATTCCAGCGTGACCTATGCGTTGGGGATATTTCGTGAAGGAGACGACCGCGCCGCGGCACAAGGGGAAATGGTGCATGTCTATGTCGACCGCAAGACAGGCCAGCCGGTCAGTATACCGCAGGAAATGCGCATGCATCTGGCCAAGGTAAAAAGTGAACCGAGGGATGATGATGTCTGACCAAATTATAACTGAAATTCAAGGCGCAACAGGTATTGTCACCCTCAATCGACCCGAACGCTATAATGCGATAAGCCTTGAGATGTGGCAGCGTTTACCACAAGCGATGCAAGGTCTGGAACAAAATCCGGCTGTTCGCACCATCATCCTGACCGGTGCAGGCGAAAACTATAGCTCAGGCGCCGATATATCCGAATTCGACGCGGTGCGCGCCACCGTCCAACAGGCCGAAGATTACGAAGTTGTTGTAGACACCTGCGGAGATGCAATTGAAAACCTGCGAAAACCAACCATCGCGGTAATTAACGGGTTTTGCCTTGGCGGTGCATGCCATCTTGCAATGGCGTGCGATTTCAGATTTGCCCGCCATGATGCCAGTTTTGCGATCCCCGCCGCGCGCCTTTCGATCGTTTACGGCCTCTCGGCCACGCGCAAGCTGATGTCGCTGGTTGGGCTATCCAACGCCAAACGCATTCTCTACTCGGCGCATCGGTTCTCCGCCGAAACGGGTCACACGATGGGATTCATTGATGAAATCAGCACAGATCCAATGGAAACAGCCCACGCGTTTTCAGCACAGATTGCCAACAATGCCCCACTAAGCCTGTCAGGAACTAAACTGATGCTGAATAGCATGGCAAAGGGACAGCAGAACATTGATACGGCTATTACCAAGGAGGTGATATCACGTGCCATAATGAGCCACGATTACCAGGAAGGCCGGACAGCTTTCCTTGAGAAAAGATCACCCCAGTTCACCGGCAAATGAAACCGCATCGCTAGTAGGGTATTCGCAAGTTTGACAATTCAGACAGGAATTTTCATGACAACGTTCACCTTCAACACGACGAAGTCCATCGTTTCGCGACCGGGCAGCGCCTCGGAACTTGGCCAGATTGCGGGCTCTCTCTTGGGTAGCTCGATATTGTTCATCACCGATCCCGGACTTCGTAAACTCGGTTTATGCGACCCCGCACTAGCATCACTGCAAACCGCCACATCCGAAGTTACTATTTTTGATGAGGTTGAAGCAGACCCTTCGCGCGAAACGCTTGAAAAAACCATAGACATCGGACGCGATAAAGGGGTGACGGGCGTTGTCGGTTTTGGTGGCGGATCATCTCAGGATGTTGCAAAACTGGCCGCGCTCATTTTGGGTTCAAACGAAGACTTGGATGAGGTCTGGGGGGTCGCAAATGCCAAAGGGCCGCGTTTGCCCCTTGTGCTTGTCCCAACCACAGCAGGCACCGGAAGCGAAGTAACACCCGTATCAATCATCACGGTCGGCAATGAAGAAAAACGCGGCGTGTCCAGCCCGGTCATCTTACCGGATATCGCCCTGTTAGACGCAGAACTCACGTTGGACCTGCCCGCCGCAATTACCGCCGCCACCGGCATCGACGCGATAGTGCATGCGATTGAGGCCTATGCCTCGACCAATCCCAACAACAATCCGATTAGCAAGATGCTGGCGCGCGAAGCACTCCGTCTTCTGGGGGGGAATATCGAGAAAGCCGTCGCAGAATCACAAGACATCGAGGCGCGTAGCGCCATGTTGCTTGGTTCAATGCTGGCAGGTCAGGCATTTGCAAACTCACCGGTTGCTGCCGTTCATGCCCTGGCATATCCAATCGGCGGGACGTTCCATGTGCCGCATGGGCTTTCTAATGCGCTGATGCTGCCGCATGTCCTGCGCTTCAACGCCCCCAATGCCTGGAACGCCTATAGCGAAATTGCCGTAGACGCCTTTCCGCGGCTCAAGGACATCGAAGGCGGTCAGGCGCGCTGTGCAGCATTTATTGACGCACTTGCGGAGTTGTCGGAAAAACTGGGCCTTCCTCAAAGGTTACGTGATGCTGACATTCCCCAAGAGGCTTTGGAAAAGATGTCTAGTGACGCGATGCTGCAAACCCGTCTGCTGGTGAATAACCCTCGTGAGATAACGCAGGCCGATGCGCTGGCTCTTTATACTGCTGCTTGGTGATTTAAGATGAGCGATCCTAATGCTGAAAACAGTGAAGTATGCGCCCCGTTCGATCCAGAACCGGCGCTCCCGGCTCATCGCCCCCCGCCCGGGGCTTGTGATTGCCATGCGCATATTGTTGAGCGTCGGAAAGAGTTTCCGTTTGCTGGAAATCGCAGCTATACGCCTTCACCGGCCTCACTCACAGCCTATCAGCATATGTTGGGGCGCCTTGGCCTTCACCGCGCGGTCATCGTACAGCCCAGCTTTTACGGAACCGACAACCGCGTTACAATGCAGGCGATAAGCAAGGCGGGATCGGATTTTCGCGCTGTTGTCGTTACAGATGAAAACATTTCAGACAGAGACCTATTGCAACTGAATTCCTCAGGTGCGCGTGGAGCACGGATAAATCTACTGTTTAAGGGTGGTTCTGGAATCAAGGATCTACCGCGTTATGCGGCGCGCCTCGGTGAAATCGGATGGCATATTCAGTTTCTGGTTGATGTATCCCATAATAATGATTCACTGTGGCAAACCCTAAAGCACCTGCCCTGTGATCTGGTTTTCGATCATATGGGGCATGTGCCGGTACATAAGGGTACCGGGAATGCCGGCTTTCAAAAGTTGTTGCGTTTCCTTGATACGGGCAAGGTCTGGGTCAAACTTTCCGGCGCATATCGGATAACAGCGGAGCCAAAACCGCCCTATCATGACACCGCACCATTCGCGCGGCTTCTTATAGAGAACTGCCCTGACAGGATGCTCTGGGGTACGGATTGGCCCCATCCGCAGATCCCTGTACCGATGCCCAATGATGGAGCATTACTCGACCTGCTATGGCGTTGGGTTCAAGACGACCTGACCTACGCAAAAATCTTAAAAGACAACCCTGCGCAGCTCTATGGATTTGGTTAGTTGTCATAATTAATATCAACACGTTGCGTATTCCCCGGGAGATTGGGAACATGATCAAGACCTCAATTGAAAACCCTTCGCAAACACTGCCTGACGCGTTTCGATCTCAGGCACAGGCATTTCCGGATAAGCTCGCACTAATCCTGCCACACGCCGACCCGGACGCGCTACCACGAACAATCAGCTTTGCTGAAGCAGATACGCTGATTGATCAATATGCACGGCAATTGAAGGGGTATGGACTACAGCACGGAAATCGTGTGGCTGTACGCCTTGAAAAGTCTGGCGAGGGTATTCTTCTATTTTTTGCCATTCTGCGGATCGGGTGCACATTCGTACCGGTTAACCCCGGCTTCACTGAGCGCGAAGCCGCGTTCCTTATTTCAGAATCGTCTCCATCAATGTTAATCGACAACTGCAAAACAGCTGAAAAGATACTGACTGACAAATCCATCCGCCATTGCGAGTTCATGACAGGCGGGCCCAATGATCTGACCTTGTCCGAGACAACCGCCCCCCTCGAAAGGGGAGAGACATCCCCGGATGATATAGCGGCAATACTATTTACATCCGGCACCACAGGCAGACCTAAAGGCGCACCTCTGTCGCACCGCAATCTGATGACCAACGCGGTAGAACTGGCCGAGTGCTGGAGCATCGGTCCGCATGACAGAGTTTTGCATGTACTTCCAGTATTTCATGCGCACGGGCTTTTTATTGCGGCCTGCATGCCACTTATTCACGGGGCCGGCCTGATATTCTTGCCCAAATTTGATGCCGCTCTGGTCATTCAGCATCTTACAAGCGCCACGGTCCTGATGGCCGTGCCCGCGATCTATACCCGACTTCTGGCGCATGAAGACTTTAACAATGCTTCCTGTTCATCCTTGCGTCTGATGACTGCCGGATCCGCGCCGCTTTCACCAGAGGTATTCGATGCGCTACAAAAACGCACCGGACTTATTGTGGTTGAACGCTATGGGCTGACCGAAACCAATATCCTGACATCAAACCCGGCCGATGGAAGCGCACAGATTGGCTCGGTTGGAAAACCCTTGCCAAGCGTTGAAATGCGTATTGTTGATGCCGATGGCAAAAAGGTTGAACCCGGCGCTGTCGGACGTGTCTGGGTGCGTGGCCCCGCAATTATCAAGGGCTATTTGAATCAGCCGGATGGTGTTGGGGCATGGTCTCAAGACGGACACTTCGATACAGGCGACATCGGTCGGAAAGACGAAAGAGGCTTTCTCTGGCTGGTTGGACGGAGCAAGGATCTTATCATAAGCGGTGGCTTCAACGTCTATCCACGAGAGGTTGAGATAGTGATTGAAAGCCTTGCCGAAGTCGAAGAGGCCATTGTATTCGGCGTTGCACATCCTGACTTTGGCGAGGGTGTTGTTGCTGCTGTAAAATCGACGCCAGGAGCAAAAGAGACCCCTGACCAAATTGAACGCGTCGTACGCGAGAACCTAGCACGATACAAACAACCGAAAAAGATCATTTTTGTTTCAGATTTTCCCCGCAACTCCCTAGGCAAAGTTCTGAAAATCCAACTACGTGAAAAATATGCCGACGTATTTCTTTAACAGTAGGCGAGGTAGGCGGTGTCAGGGCACTGTCAAAGGAAACCGGGTTGAGAAGCAATCGGCTGCGGCCTAGCCTGCCCGGATGACAAAACGCGACCCATTCAAGTATTTCAAAACCAGCCGGGGGCAATGTCAGAGGAAACCGGGTTGAGGCGGCATTGGGGCATTGCCAAATTATCTGCCGTGGACTGGAATAAGCGTGAGACCGCGCAATCAGGCCGATAGTTCGGCAGCATAACCTTCCCACAGATTGAACGCGTCGGCTCTGTGATGTGATCCCCTGAAATGCCCCCGATCTTGGTTAGAGTTTTCCGCATCGAATCCCTGGCTGGGAGAGGAGCGGATACGCATGAAGACGTCAAAGTTCACGGACGCGCAGAAGGCGTTCATCAGGGATTGCCAACTTGTTTCCACCTGACTGAGAGGATCGCGAGCTTTGCCTATCAGGCGGTCATTTCGGCAGTATAGCTTTGCCATAGGTCGAAAGCGTCCGCCCTGGCGTGGCGATATGAGATAGCGGAAAGTTGAAAGCGACGCGGACGAAAGACGGTGTTGATCTGATCATGGGCAGCCAGAAATCTCTGTGCCTGTTGGGGCGATTTGAACCGCCCCATTAGCTTCTCGCGTTTTCGTGTTGGCCTATGTGATCCTTCAATCATGTTGTTCAAGCCCTTGTGTGCGCGATGATCCGCGCGCGGTACAAGGTCCCGGATCGGCTTGAAATAGCTCCGCAACTTATCCGTGATCACAACACGGGCTTCACCGAATCGGTTGATCAACCTTGCCAGAAAACGCCTTGCAGCCTTGGCGTTCCGCTGTGCCTGAACGAGAATGTCGAGCACGTCGCCGCTCGCGTCAACTGCTCGCCAGAGCCAGTATTTTCTGCCGTTGATTGGGATGACGACCTCATCCAGGTGCCATTTGTCGACTGCATCCGGTCTGTCGCGCCTGATGCAACCGGCGAAGTGGGCCCCAAAGCGGTTTACCCATTTCCGGATCGTTTCGCGGCTGACCACCACACCCCGAGCGGCAAGAAGATCCTCGGCATCTGCCGTGCTGAGCGCAAAGCGATGGTAGGCCCAGACCGCATATGCGATGACCTCACGAGGAAACCGGTAGCCTTTCAGGCGCGGCATGGTGGATGGTATATTCATGCCCGACGCCTAACCAAGCCCCGCTCGGCAAACTAGTTGGCAATCCCTTTTTAACTCGTCACGTCATTGCTTGGGCAGTGTTATTGACCGGTAAGCCACCCAGAGACCACGCCACTCGGAGAGCGCAGCGCCCCTAGGGTTTGCGATGAGTTCAGGATCCAAGCCGATTATGCACGAACAATCAAAATGGTTAGGTCAGATGAGGCTGAGCACAGAAATCTATCCTTGCCAATCGCTCTCAGGGCGTTTCAACTGTGGCTCTCGATGAGATTGACGCAGGAGATTTCTGTATGGCTGGTAAATTCGAGCTTTTCCAAGACAAGGCAGGAGAGTTCCGTTTCCGCCTGAAAGCGGGCAATGGAGAGATCATCTTGGGGAGCGAGGGCTACGAACAAAAATCCAGCGCCGAAAATGGCATCGCATCGGTGAAATCGAATGCGCCCCTGGACGAGCGCTACGAGCGTAAAACCAATTCCGCAGGAAAGCCGATGTTCAATCTCAAGGCAAGCAACGGCCAAGTCATAGGAACCAGCGAGGCCTATGGCAGCGCGTCAGCACGAGAAAATGGAATCGCGTCAGTGAAATACAATGCACCCGGTGCGCGGGTCGATGACCAGACTAGCTGACGTAAGGACTTCGGCGTCTAGCCGTTGTAAATCTACCGAACAGCATCTGTGTCGATTACGGCCTAAAGTTCGCCGCGCGGGCGCTCGACCAGTGGATTAGCCTGGGCTCTCGGACCCACCGAAAGTTTCTGGGATAACACCCGGGACGGGAGTGGGCAAAACTTGGGGGTCAGGCTGTCATTTGTGAGACAGCCAATCGCCCATCGAGGACAGCGGCTCTTGTGACGGCGACGTGATGCGCGCTTTTGGGTGACCATCTCATGCGTTGCCGTTTGCCCATCCGAGTATTTCCAATTTCATCGACGCATCCTTCTGCGCGAGAGGATGAAATCGCTAAACCATTCCGATACCGCCAACCATAATCGGTGAGCGCATCGAAGTTGTTGGCCAGGTACGAATACAGTTCTCGACATCGCGCCTTGACCCTCGCCGCCGCTTCGCGGACTTCAGCATCGATTTTGGATCTTTTCAGGCCCGCCCCGTATCACCGTACTCAGACAGTTGTCCCGATCGGCAGGTCGCGTTTCCTTTCCCCGGTCGCTTCAAAGAGAGCGTTTGCCACTGCAGGCGGTACAGGCGGCACACCTGGCTCTCCGACGCCGGTGGCATGCACGGAAAACGGATGAGGCATTATGTGGGTGGTGACCGAAGGATAGTTATCTGAGCGTACCACATCGTAATCGTAGAAATTGGATTCCACCACTGCGCCATCCCGGTACGTGATACCGGAATGCAAAGCCACCGTCATACCCATCACGGCTGCGCCCTGCATCTGGCTTTCAACCCGCTCCGGATTGGCGCAGAAGCCACAATCGATCGCCATGTGCATTTCAGGCACCGTTATCCTGCCATCCACGATTTTCACGCGTGCAGCGGCCGCGACATAGGACACGAAGCTCCGGTGGACAGCAAGGCCGATACCTTCGCCCTCCGGGAGCTCCTTGCCGTAGCCGATTCCGTCGGCAGCGACGTTCAGCACTTTGGCGAGTCGTCCCGTCTCTATCGGAAACTCTGTCATAGGCTCGCCGTAGTTCCAGAAGTTATCGGGCAGTCCGGCCGCCGCTGGATCAAGCTGACGGGGCTCACCGATCAGTTCGAGCCACATCTCTCTCTGGTTTTTTCCAAGCTCCGCAGCCAGTTCTCCAACGAATGAGCCGATCGCCCAGGCGTGCGGTATGTTCGAGACGGCACGGAACCAGCCAATTCTTGTGTGGGCCAGTGCCTTGCCGCTTTCGCATCGGATGTTCGCGATGTCGAACGGCAAGTCATTCAGGCCCATCCCTTGCTCCAGCGGCAGGACGTTGCCTTCGTCCGGAGCGAACGTCGACAGTATTGATGGCGCGACCGACCTGTGCAGCCATCCCGTAACCTTATTGTCCGCATCGAGTGCCACCTCGATCCGTTCTGCCGAGGTCGTATGATAGAACGAGTGTTGTACGTCATCCTCGCGCGTCCACTGCACCCTGACAGGCGCGCCCACGGCCTTGGACAAAAGCGCAGCTTCGGTCACGAAGTCGGCTTTCGATTTCCGTCCGAAGCCGCCCCCCAGAAGCGTGACGTTGACCCGGACCTTTTCCGGGTCCAGTCCCAAGGCCTTCGCCGTGTCGGTCCTGGTGGTGTAGGGGCTTTGGACTGGCGCCCAGATTTCCAGCCCCTCGTCAGTGTAATTGGCGAGCGCGGCCGGTGGCTCCATCGGGATATGCGCCATGTGGGCTTGCGTGTACGTGCGCGCAAAGACCTTGTCTGCGGAGGCAAGGGCACCATCGACGTCCCCTTGCGTACGCGCACTGGTGCCTGGTTTCTCAGAGGTGGCGATCAGCTCCTGCATGTAGGAATCGGAGTTGTAACTCCCATGCTCTCCGGACTCCCATTCGATTTCGAGCGCGTCACGTCCTTTGATCGCCGCGAATGTATTGGTCGCAATCACGGCAATGCCGCCAAGGGGCGCAAACTTTTGCCCGAGGCCCCCATATGGCAGCTCTTGCACGCTCTCCACACCTGGGATGTTGAGTGCCTCGGTGGCATCAAAGGAGATAGCCTTGCCACCCACCACGGGCGACCGGGCGATGACGGCGAATTTCATGCCGTCAAGTGTCACGTCGGCGCCGTAGGTGGCTTTGCCTGTTGTGATGTCGTGAAGGTCCGTGATCTGAACCTCGCCCTTGCCGATATAACGGAACTGGTCCTCCGTCTTGTAGGCGATCTCTTCGTGCGGCGGCACGGGCTGGCTCATCGCGGCCTCTGCAAGGTCTCCGAAACCAGCTGTCTGGCCTCCAGGGCCTTTGACCTCGTGCATCTCGACCGTGACCTGATCAGGCTCCACGCCCCATTCCTGCGCAGCGGCACGCGCCAGCATGGTTCTGACAGAACCGCCGATCTTGCGCGCCATTTGAATATGGTGCCGCATCGAGCGTGACCCGTCCGTGTCCTGGTTACCATATTTCGGCTCGTCGCCGGGGGCCTGGACGATCTTCACGCGCGACCAGTCGGCCTCCATCTCATCTGCCATCACCATGGGGATCGAGGTCCGGCTGCCGGTGCCCATCTCGGAACGATGCGCCACCAGCGTTACGATGCCGTCGGCGTCTATCGAAACGAAGATCAGAGGGTCTTCGACGATGCCGTTCGCCATGCCGGTAGCTCCGGTCGGATAAGTGTCAAAGGAACTGGCTGGGAAAGCATAAGCCGCAAGCGCGAACGCGCCTGTCGTTCCGAGGAAGCCCCGACGGGAGATCTTGGTCAAGTGGACCGTTTCGCTTGTTGCGGCAAGAGGGTCAATAAATTTCAACATGGCTCAGCTCCCTGTGCTCGCGAGACGGACCGCGTCGACGATCCTCTGGTAACATCCGCAGCGACAGACATTGCCGGACATCGAAGTCAGGATTTCCTCGTCGGTTGGCTTGGGGTTTTCGGATAGCAGCGAGGCGGCTTGCATGATCTGTCCGGTTTGGCAGAACCCGCATTGCGGTACGTTGAGGTCACGCCAGGCGATCTGGAGCGCGTGGTTGCCATCTGGATCAAGACCCTCGATCGTAGTCACCTCACGCCCTTCAACGTCGGACAGCGTGAGCTGACAGGATTTCTGCGCCATACCGTCGACATGAACCGTACAAGCCCCGCAAAGACCTGCACCACATCCGTATTTCGTACCGGGCAAGCCAGCTATGTCGCGTATCGCCCAGAGCAGCGGCATTGCAGGATCTTCGGAGAACTCCGTCTCCGAGCCGTTAAGCATGATTTTGGTCATGATTTCCTCCCAGACCCAAATTTAATTCGAGCAACTGCCGCGCCTTTTCGATGCGCGACGAAAACAACTATTGGAGAATCGCTATTGCAGATGAGTGTACCACGTCAGGCCTCTAATTGCGCCGTCACTTGGATGTGGCACGCGAACGCTCTTTTCGTCAGATTTTCGCTTCATTCTTCCGCGTGCAATCGAAAAAGAGACGAAACATCCGTTTTGCGACGTTGCAGCCGACAGTCTCGGTCGATGCACTGCTGCATCTGCAAACTTTGGTTTCGAGCAACTTACGTTTTAAACTTAGAGCGGAGCTCCGCTACAGAGGGCATGAATGTCCGGTCTGGAACGTTTGCATTTTTGAATAGTCTTGATGAAGGTCTGGAATGTCCCGAACAGCGGAACTTGGCGCCACCCGCAGCTAGGGACCGCTGCCCGCCCCTTCCTGCCGACAATGCACTATCCACCCGGCCCTTTGAGCTTAAGCCAGTACCGTGTGTATCGGCGTTCGCCAGTACGCGTTAGGGCACCAATCTCGACTAGTTCCTGTAGGTCCCTGGTCGCGGTTGCTCGCGATGTTCCGGAGATCGAAATATAGTTCTCCGCACTCAGGCCACCTTTGAACCCATCCGGCCCCTCGCGGAACATGCGCTCGATAACCTTGGCCTGCCTTTCATTCAACGCGTCGCGATACCGGTCATAGAAATGTGCATTGGCAATGAAAAAGCCCACGCGGTCGAGGGTGACCTGCTGCGCTTCCAGAACGATCTCTGCAAACCACACCAGCCAAGGCGTGACATCTAGCGTCTTCTGGTGCCGCTCAAGCTGATTGTAATAGTCCTTGCGTTTTCGCTCGATGGTGAAGGCCAGCGCGATCAGGCTCGGCTGCCCAATGTTCTGAGCCAGGGACTTTTCGGCCAGGGCCCGACCCAAACGACCATTCCCATCTTCAAACGGATGGATGCTTTCAAAGTAGAGATGACTGAGACCGGCGCGCGTCAACGCTGGCAGGGGCTCTTCGGCACCCGGCCCGGTCCGTTTGAACCAGTCGATATACCGGTCCATCTCATCCGGAACCTGCGCAGATGGCGGAGCCTCAAAATGCACGACGGGGCGATCAAGACGACCCGAGACGATCTGCATGGCATCCTCGTGTCGCCGGTACGACCCGATGGTCTCCAAGCGTTTATCGAATGACAAAAGCATCCCGTGCCACCGAAACAGGGTGTCGTGCGTTAGGGGCTCGGCATAGGTCGAGTAGACGTCGACCATCATCTCAGCCACACCCTGTTCCCGAGGTTTGTTCGGATAATTGTCCGGTCCCAATCCGAGATGTCGGCGCAGCGAGGACTGCACGCTGCGCCGGTCCAGTATCTCGCCTTCGATGGCGCTAGTTTTCATGGCCTCATCGCTCAGTAGGTCGATGCGGAGTTGATCACGCTCTGCCGAATTGACATGCTGAACGGCACCCAGGATTTCGCCTGACGACAGCAGGAACCGCTGCTCGAGTGGCGCAAGCTCTGCATCGTCGTACCGGAAATTCGGCCAACCGGGTACCTGCCAGTTCCATGCCATGAGCTATAGAACTCCTTTCTATAACTCACATATAGACTATTTTTGAGTTATAGAGTTCAATTTTATGCCTCACGGCGACAACGCCGTGTAGCAACCTGATACCCGTGGACCTCAATTCCTCTTAAGTCGCCGGCTGATTGAAAGTCAGAGCGCGACCGATTGAAAGCAGGCGGCGCTACGTGTCCAGATTCCTGCATATTTCGGACGTCAAGTGTCTGACAGGTCCAGCTCCGGAAGGTCCCGTAAGCTCTGCAGATCGAAGGTCACGAGGAACGTCTCTGTCGTTACGAAAGTATGCGGCGCACCCGGGCGCGGTGACCGCGGCCCAGATGCAATCAGGTCCTTGTAGCGTAGCCGGGCCAACAGATCGCGGCTGACCTCCTTGCCAAAGATGTCTGCCAGCCCCGCCCGGTCGATCGGCTGGTGATAGGCGACGGCGCAGAGCACGCCCATTTCCATCTCGGTGAAGGCCAGCGAATGCTCGCCAAGGTCGGCCGCAGCCTTGATCGCATCCGCGAACTGGGTCTTCGTTTGGAACATCCAGCCGCCAGCAACTTGAGTCAGTTCGTAGGGACGGCCGGTCAACTCGGCTTGGATGTCGTCGATCAGCATCTCGACCGACGCCCCCTGCCCCACCACGCGGGCCAGGTCGTCGCGACCAACCGGCTTCGCGCTGGCGAAGAGCACTGCCTCGATCCGACCCATCCATTCGCGCCAACGCAACTTCGGGGGAAGGTCGTCAAGCTCCCGGTCGAAGTGGGCGTGGCCATCATCCGCTGACTTCTGTTTCCTGGTCGCAACACTCATGACGTGATCCCGTAGAGACGGAAGGTCGACCGCCCGGTCAGTTCCCGCGCCACGCCCA
>NZ_JASHIZ010000018.1 GCF_030733425.1 Roseovarius sp. MMSF_3350 | reverse complement strand
GAAGCGTCGAGGGAACCGGGCTGGGCCTGGCGGTTGTGAAGGAACTCACCGAACTCGAAGGCGGAACCATCGAAGTGCGCAGCGAGGTCGGTGTCGGAAGTACCTTCACCCTATCCTTGCCGAAAGAGACGTCTGCAAGGTTGGAAATGGCGGTTTGATGTCAAATGCCATGACCTATCCTGACTTCGGCTAAGTCGTTGGTACCCAAGGCCGGACTCGAACCGGCACGGTATCACTACCGGGGGATTTTGAATCCCCTGCGTCTACCATTCCGCCACTTGGGCACGGACCCAACCTCTACCCAACTCAGAGGCCAAGGACAATAGGTGAACTGAAGCTGGTGTCGGTCGTTTCGATTTGCTACCGGAGATCCGTCGGACCTTTCGCGACACATTTACCAGGGACCCAGAGCATGACCAAGACCGCCCCGGAAGATCTTGCGATTTCGGACCGGCTGGACCAGTTGGCGGTCCGCGCCGAAGGCAGCGGTGTCACGCTGGGCTGGATCCTGGAACAGCTGCACGAACGCGCCTTCGGGCTGTTCCTGCTGATCCTCGCCCTGCCCTGCTGCATCCCGTTCCTTTACGGCGTGCCACAGATCGTGGCCTTGCCGCTGATGTTCGTCTCGGTCCAGATCATGATCGGACGGCGGGTGCCGTGGCTACCGGGCAAGCTGGCCGCGCGCCAGGTCACGACCGCGAGCCTGCGCCGGCTTGCCGAGCGCGCGGGCCCCTGGCTGCGGCGGATCGAGGCAGTGAGCAAGCCGCGCCTGGCGTTTCTGACCCGCAAGCCTCTGGATCAGATCGTCGGCGTGGCGCTGGTCGTGTTCAGCGCCTCGATCCTGGTGCCCCTGCCCGCCACCAACACCGTGCCGGGCTTTGCCGTGGTGGTGGTGGCGATGGGCCTGTTGCAGCGCGACGGCATTCTGGTGCTGATCGGCGCGGTGCTGGGGACCGCGTGGATCGCGACGCTGATTTTCGCCGGCGCCACGCTGGTCAGCCTGATCCGTGGATGGCTGGGCCTTTGACGCGGCACTATGATCCCTTGCAACCACCGGAGCGGACCGATCCATTCTTTCCCACACCTGACTGTCAGAGGCAGACATGACCCGTAATTCCCTCGTGATCCTAGCCGCCGGCGGCTCGCTGGCCCTGCTGCTGGGGGCCTGGGCCTTTCAGCATCTGGGCGGGCTGGCCCCCTGCAAGATGTGCATCTGGCAACGCTGGCCACATGGCGTGGCGATCGTGGTCGGGGCGCTGGTGTTGCTGATGCCGCTGGGTATCGGGACACTGCGGCTGCTGCTGGGGGCGGGCCTCTTGGCCGCGCTGACCACTGCCGCGATCGGCGGCTACCATACCGGCGTCGAGCGCGGCTGGTGGGACGGCCCCTCGTCCTGTTCCGCGGGCAGCACCGCGGGGATGAGCACCGACGAGTTGATGGACCAGATCATGTCGGCGCCGCTGGTGCGTTGTGACGAGGTGGCGTGGCAGATGCTGGGCCTTTCCATGGCCAGCTGGAACATGCTGGCCTCGCTGCTGCTGGCGGTGTTCTGGCTGCTGGCACTGCGCCGAACAGCTTAACCCGCCTGTTTCTTGGTGCTCAACAGCAGGCTCGTCTCGGACGTCGCCACGCCCTCGAACCGCCGGATCTCGGCCAGCACGGCATCCAGATCTTCCAGCGTCTCGGCCCCGATCTCGACGATGAGGTCCCAGCGGCCATTGGTGCTGTGCAGCGCGCGCACGGACGACAATCCGCGCAGCCTCCGTTCCACCCGCTCGGTCCCGCGCCCTTCGATGCCCAGCATCATCAGGCCCCGCACCGGATCGCGGATCGTGTCCTCCTTCAGCACGACGGTGAAGCCCACGATCTGGCCCGACGCCTTCAGCCGGTCGATCCGGGACCGCACCGTGGTGCGCGACACGCCAAGCGTCATCGCCAGTTCCGACAGCGACGCGCGGGCGTCGTGACGCAGAGCCGACAGCAGCTTCTGATCCACCGCATCCATTTCGAAGCTTTCTGCCTCCGCTTTGCCGATTTTGGTTTCGTTCCGGTCAAAATACCTGCTTCATTCCGATCAATTTCGCAACAACATTCTGGCCAACAGGACAAGGAGCCCCCGACATGACCCAGACCAACTGCATCCTGATCGGCGCCCCCGTGGACAGCGGCAAGGCCCGGCGCGGCTGCCTGATGGGCGCGGACGCGCTGCGCGTGGCCGGGATCGGGGCCTCGCTCACCTCGCTGGGCCACACTGTCGAGGATTGGGGCAACCTGGCCCCTGCCCCGGCCACCGCACCGGCCTCCCTGCCCGACCACCTTGTGCAGCCGGCCGAGACGATCGGCTGGACCGAGACTATCGCCGCCGCCGCCGAGAAGGCGATGAACACCGGCCTGCCGATCTTTCTCGGCGGCGACCATGCTCTGTCACTGGGCAGCGTGATCGGCGTGGCGAACCATGCCGCCCGCGTGGACCGCCCGCAATTCGTGCTGTGGCTGGACGCGCATACAGATTTCCACACGCCGCAAACCACCGAATCCGGCAACCTGCACGGCACGCCGCTCGGCTATGCCACCGGCCGCGACGGGTTCCACGGCTTCCCCGAGGTCGCCAACCCGGTCCCGTATGAGAACATCTGCTTTCTCGGCCTGCGCTCGGTCGACCCGGATGAGCGGGAATTTCTGCAATCTACCCCCGCCCATCGCCACGATATGCGCAGCATCGACGAGCAGGGCATCGCGCGCCCCCTCGCCGCCTTCCTCGACACGGTCGCCGCGGCGAACGGCCTTCTGCACGTCTCCTTCGACGTCGATTTCCTGGACCCCGGCATCGCGCCCGCCGTCGGCACCACCGTGCCGGGCGGCGCAACCATCCGCGAGGCGCATCTGGTAATGGAGATGATCTGCGACAGCGGCCTCATGACCTCGCTCGACCTGGTCGAACTCAACCCTTTCCTCGACGAGCGCGGCCGCACGGCGCAGGTGATGGTGGAGCTGACCGCCTCGGCGCTTGGCCGCCGCATCTTCGATCGCCCGACCCGCGCCTTCGCCTGATTTCAAAGGAGACCCCCATGCCCATCCTCGCCCCCTCCGACAAGGCGCTCGTGCCCTTCGTCTCCGTCGAGAACATGATGCGCCTCGTGCACCGCATCGGCATCGAAAAGATGCTGACCGGGCTGGCCGAGTATATCGCCGCCGACTTCGCCCGGTGGGAACTTTTCGACAAGACGCCGCGCGTGGCCAGCCACTCGGATGTGGGCGTGATCGAACTGATGCCCACCTCGGACGGCGAGGCCTATGGCTTCAAATACGTGAACGGCCACCCCAAGAACACCAAGGACGGGTTACAGACCGTGACCGCCTTCGGCCTTCTGGCGGATGTGGATACGGGTTATCCCGTGCTGCTGACCGAGATGACGGTGCTGACAGCCCTGCGCACCGCCGCCACCTCGGCGCTGGTGGCCAAGCATCTGGCCCCCAAGGGCGCGGACACCATGGCGATGATCGGCAACGGCGCGCAATCGGAATTCCAGAGCCTTGCGATGAAGGCGATCCTGGGCCTGAAAACGGTGCGCCTGTGGGACACCGACAAGGCCGCGACGCGGAAGGCCGCGCGCAACCTCAAGGGGCTGGGCCTGAACGTGGTGGAATGCGACAGCGCCGAGCAGAGCATGGAAGGCGCGCAGATCATCACCACCTGCACGGCGGACAAGCAATATGCCACGATCCTGACCGACAACATGATCGGCGAAGGTGTGCATATCAATGCCATCGGCGGCGACTGCCCCGGCAAGACGGAACTGGCCCCGGCGATCCTGACGCGCTCGGATATCTTCGTGGAATACCCCGAGCAGACACGGATCGAGGGCGAGATCCAGCAGATGGACCCCGACCACCCCGTCACCGAGTTCTGGCAGGTCCTGACCGGCGCCGCGCCAGGGCGCACCAGCGACCGGCAGATCACGCTTTTCGACAGCGTCGGCTTCGCCATCGAGGATTTCAGCGCCCTGCGCTACATCCGCGACCATATCCCTGGCACGGATTGTTTCCTGGATCTCGACCTTCTGGCCGACCCGGACGACCCGCGCGACCTCTTCGGCATGGTGCAGCGCGCGACGCCCTGAGCGCCGCTGTCGATACGCTCTCGCCTTGGGCCGCGATCTTGGCTAAGACGCCGCCCTGAACCCAAGTGAAAGAGCGTGACAATGGCTTCACTGAAACGATGGCTCGACCGGCGGCGCAACCCGTGGAAAGGCGTGTTCTACGACGCTTTCCGGACGTGGCGGCGCCAGAACGGCCAGGCGCGGCTGGTGCAGTATGGCAACCTTGGCCCCGGCGACGTGGTGTTCGACGTGGGCGCCTACAAGGGGGAATGGACCGAGACGGTCCTGCGCCAGCAGCCGGGCGCGCAGATGCATCTCTTCGAGCCGCATCCCGGTTTCGCCGACGCATTGCGCGACAGGTTCGCGGGCCGCGACCAGGTCCATATCCACGAACTTGCCATCGGCTCCGCGACCGGCACGATGAAATTGTCGGACGCGGGCGACGCGTCTTCCTCGATCGCCGATCACGGACGCGCGTTCGAGGCCCAGACACTGTCGGTGCAGGATTTCTTTGCCGCCACACCCGTGGACCGTATCGCGCTGATGAAAGTGAATATCGAGGGCGGCGAATACGACCTGCTGCCCGCGCTTATCGACTCGGGCGACATCCGCAAGGTCGACCGCCTTCAGGTCCAGTTCCACCTCTTCGAGCCCGACATGCAGGCGATGCGCGACGATATCCGTGCCCGGCTGGAGAAGACGCATCACTGCGTCTGGTCCTATCCCTTCGTCTGGGAAGAGTGGCAGTCGCGGCCCTGAGGACAAAAGAAAAACGGGGGGCACGAAGCCCCCCGGTTCAAGTTTCGCCGCTCAGGCTCACTCTTTATGTACCGCCCGGTTTCTGCCTGCGGCCTGAGCTGCGTCAGGGGCGAGCGCACCCGCCCCGGATGAGGATGGGCCAGAGCGATAGTCTGCCCCCACCCTATTCGCCGTGTCGTCCGAAGCCGCGCATGTATCCAGCGTTCCGGCCCCGTCGCCCCCGCATACGGGTGGCTTAGTGTGTATCAGGCCCCGCTTTCCGGCACCGGTCCCGAGGTCTGAAATTCGATCCGGCGCGTGTCCTTGAACGCCTTGCGGATCATGATCGTGAAGGTTTCGCCCGACGCGGTGTGTACGGTGGCCTGGCCCTCGACGCCCTCGATCTCGTCGAAAACATTCTGAGAGACATGCGCCTCGCCGGAGCCCGACCGCTTGCCGTCCTTGGTCTCGACAGCAACTGTCACGGTCATCGGCTCGGTTTTCGCACCTGCAACCTCGATTGTCGCGTTCTTGAATTCTCGAATGTCGTCGGCCATTTTGCTCTTCCTTGACCACAGCGCAGTTCGGCGCCGCAGGTGGTTACTTTGTGTTCGGGCCGGTCCGGCGGCTGGTGCCGCCTCTGGCCTTGTCTCGTCGGGGCGGCCGGCCTAACGCCAAGCCGGGACCGCCCCTGCACATCCCCCAGGGGACGTGTGTCTCTCAGCTACACCCTGACGTCGCACCGCAGGTGTTGCACTTCATGCAGGTGCCGTTGCGCACCAGCGTGTAGTTGCCGCATTCGCCGCAGGCCTCGCCCTCGTAGCCCTGCATCTTGGCCTTCGTCGCCGCACTCATGCTCATCGAGCCCGAGGGGGCCGACGTTGTCGTGCTGGTGCTGACCGACTTGGTTTCCGGCACCAGCGTCTGCAGGGCCGTTTCGGGGTCCGCGCCGTTCAGCGCGGTGGCCAGCGAGGCGCCGCCGTTCAGCACCACCAGTTCCTGGGGCAGACGCTTGCGCAGGTAGCCGGTCGAGCTGATCTGCTTGAGCACTTCGAGCGATTTCGAGGCAGCTTCGCCCGACATCTCCTTGATATTGCTCACGCCTTCCTCTTCGCCGCGGCCGAGATCGTCGAACGACGCGCCTTCGGGTTTGACATGCGCCAGGTCCGTGCGGTCGAGGTAGCTGACCGCCAGTTCGCGGAAGATATAGTCCAGGATCGACGTGGCGTTCTTGATGCTGTCATTGCCCTGAACCATGCCCGCCGGTTCGAACTTGGTGAAGGTGAAGGCGTCCACGAACTCCTCCAGCGGCACGCCGTATTGCAGACCGACCGAGACCGCGATGGCGAAGTTGTTCATCATCGCCCGGAATCCCGCACCTTCCTTGTGCATGTCGATGAAGATCTCGCCCAGCGAGCCGTCGCCGTATTCGCCCGTCCGCAAGTACACCTTGTGCCCGCCGACGACCGCCTTCTGGGTGTAGCCCTTGCGGCGCTCCGGCATCTTTTCGCGGTGCGAGCGGACCATTTCCTTGACGATCACCTTCTCGACGATCTTCTCGGCCAGAACGGCGGCCTTTTCCTGCGCCGATCCGGTCTCGAGCACCTCGGCGGCCTCGTCGTCATCCTCGACCAGCGCGGCGGCCAGAGGTTGGCTGAGTTTCGAGCCGTCGCGGTAGAGCGCGTTTGCCTTCACCCCCATCTGCCAGCTGCGTTCATACGCGGCCTGGCAATCCTCGATGGTGGCGTCGTTGGGCATGTTGATCGTCTTCGAGATCGCGCCCGAAATAAACGACTGCGCCGCCGCCATCATGTCGATGTGGGAGTTCACCGACAAAAAGCGCTTGCCCTTCTTGCCGCAGGGGTTGGCGCAGTCGAAGACCACGTAGTGTTCTTCGCGCAGGTGCGGTGCGCCTTCCAGCGTCATCGTCCCGCATACGTGGTCGTTGGCCGCCTCGATGTCCTTTTTGGAATAGCCCAGCGAGGCCAGCAGGTCGAAGGTCGGGTCGTTCAGCTTTTCGGCCGGGATGCCCAGCACGTTGCGGCAGAACTCCTCGCCCAGGGTCCACTGGTTGAAGACGAAGCGGATGTCGAAGGCGCTGCCAAGCGCCGCGTCGATCTTGGCCAGCTCGTTGGCGCCAAAGCCGTGGCCCGCGAGCGTCGTGTGGTTGACGCCCGGCGCGTTGCCGATGGTGCCGTGACCCACGGCATAGGCGACGATCTCCTCGATCTCGGCGCTGCCATAGCCCAGCTTTTCAAGCGCGGCGGGCACCGACTGGTTGATGATCTTGAAATAACCACCCCCGGCCAGCTTCTTGAACTTGACCAGCGCGAAGTCTGGCTCGATGCCGGTGGTGTCGCAGTCCATAACCAGGCCGATCGTGCCGGTGGGCGCGATCACGGTGGACTGCGCGTTTCGGTAGCCGTGCTTTTCGCCCAGCTTCAGCGCCTCGTCCCAGCTGGCCATTGCCAGTTCGGCCAGGCGGCTGTCCGGCACGTTGGCCAAGTCCAGCGGCACGGGTTTCACGGCCAGCTTCTCATATCCTTCGGTCGCACCATAGGCGGCGTTGCGGTGGTTGCGCATGACCCGCAGCATATGCACCTTGTTGCGCTTGTAGCCGGCGAACGGTCCCAATTCCTTGGCCATCTCGGCCGAGGTGGCATAGGCCACGCCGGTCATGATCGCGGTCAGCGCACCGCAGAGCGCGCGGCCCTCGTCGCTGTCATAGCCAAAGCCCATGTTCATCAGAAGGCCGCCGATATTGGCGTAACCCAGCCCCAGCGTGCGGAACTCGTAGCTCAGCTGCGCGATCTCCTGGCTGGGAAACTGCGCCATGGTGACCGAGATTTCCAGCGTCACGGTCCAAAGGCGCGTGGCGTGCACATAGGCTTCCGCATCGAAATTGGTGCCGTCGAAGAATTGCAGCAGGTTCATCGACGCCAGGTTGCAGGCCGTATCATCCAGAAACATGTATTCCGAGCACGGGTTCGAGCCGCGGATCGCGCCGTCTTCCGGGCAGGTGTGCCAGGCGTTGACGGTGTCGTGGTACTGGATGCCCGGATCGGCGCAGGCCCAGGCGGCATGGCCCACCTTCTCCCACAGGTCGCGGGCGCGGATTTCCTTGACCACCTTGCCGTCGGTCCGGTTGGTCAGCTGCCACATCGCGTCGTCCTTGACCGCCTTCAGGAAGGCATCGGTCACGCGGATCGAGTTGTTGGAGTTCTGCCCGGAAACGCTGGCGTATGCTTCACTGTCCCAGTCGGTGTCATAGGTCGGAAACTCGATGCTCTCGTAGCCTTGGCGAGCATAATCCAGCACGCGCTTGACATAGGTTTCCGGAATGGCCGACTTTTTCGCGCCGCGAATGGCGTCTTTTAATTGTGCGTTCTTCGACGGGTCGACCGCATCCTCTGTGCTGCCGTCCCAGGCGCGGATCGCGCCGAAGATGTCATTGAGCTTCGCCTCGTGCATCTTGGAGCCGGCGACGATCGACGCCACCTTCTGTTCCTCGATGACCTTCCAGTTGATGAAATCCTCGATATCGGGGTGGTCGACGTCGCAAATCACCATCTTGGCGGCGCGGCGCGTGGTGCCGCCCGACTTGATGGCGCCCGCCGCGCGGTCGCCGATCTTCAGGAACCCCATCAGGCCGCTGGACTTGCCGCCGCCCGACAGCGGCTCGTTGGCCGCCCGCAGCGAGGAAAAGTTGGTGCCGGTGCCCGAGCCGTACTTGAACAGGCGGGCCTCGCGCACCCACAGATCCATGATGCCACCGTCGCCGACAAGGTCGTCCTTGACCGACTGGATGAAACACGCATGGGGCTGCGGGTGCTCATAGGCGCTGCTCGATTTGGTCAGTTCGCCCGTCTTGAAATCCACGTAGTAGTGGCCCTGGCCGGGGCCGTCGATGCCGTAAGCCCAGTGCAGGCCGGTGTTGAACCATTGCGGGCTGTTGGGCGCCGCCATCTGCCGCGCCAGCATGTAGCGCATCTCGTCGAAATAGGCGCGGGCGTCTTCCTCGGTGGAGAAATAGCCACCTTTCCAGCCCCAATAGGCCCAGGCGCCCGCCAGGCGGTCGAACACCTGCTTGGCGCTGGTCTCGCCGGTCTTGGGGGTGTCGTCAGAGGCGGGAACCGAGCGCCACAGGAACTCGGGCACGTCCTTTTCCTCGACCTTCTTCAACGCGGTGGGCACGCCGGCCTTGCGAAAGTATTTCTGGGCGATCACGTCGCTGGCGACTTGGCTCCACTTCGCGGGGACCTCGACCTCGTCCAGCTTGAACACGGTGGTGCCATCGGGGTTGCGGATTTCCGAACTCGTCGTGACGAAGTCCAGCTCCGCGTATGCGTCCTGACCTGCCTTGGTAAACTTTCTTTCGATCTTCATCTTGGCTGCCCCATGATCCAGCGTTATTCGACCAGCACGACCTTTGGCCGCGAACCCTGCGGGTCAGTGAACCGGGCGACAAAACCCATCCTTGCCGATACGCCGCATCCGGCTGCACCTGGCTTGACCCGGCCAACGCCGGTGGAATTCTTGAGGTCTGTCCCTACCCGGATCCGCTCCACTATATCTTGTGGCTTGCTGACCCGCTCACACAAACTGGCGTATTGGGACATACACGGTCAACGAATTTTTTACCTTGTTTGCCGAAAAATTTCAGTTGACCGGCTTATCCACAACGAGGGGTTCGGGCCTGTTGCGATTCATTCCATCACCTTGCGCCGACGCTGCCGGAATTGGGGGCAGGAAAAGCGCTTTTATCCTTGCGGCTTAGCCGGTTCTGAACGGAGCAGTTCGGGCGTTCGGCCAGGTGTTGCTGAAAAACCCACCACATATAGTATCCACAGACGGATACTAGCCCCATATAGAGCGCCTCCACCGGCGCGCACGGGTGCGCACCGGCGAATCCGCAGAATCACCGTCAGGGGAAGTGGTGTGAGTTGTCATCGAATGGTGGTCGGGGCGGCAGGATTCGAACCTACGACCCCCTGTACCCAAAACAGGTGCGCTACCAGACTGCGCCACGCCCCGGACCGTGGCGCCCCGTGTAGCCAGCTTTGGGGAGAATGGAAAGCCCCTTTGCGACGCGCCCAAGAACTGCGCGACATGTCATCCCGGACTAGATCCGGGATCTCCCGGCACGAGGTCCCGGGTCAGGCCCGGGACGCCGCTCGTGTCCCTACTCGGCGTCGCAGGGCCAGGCCGCCGCCTCGGGCCCGATCGCCGGGTGGCGCAATTCGGTGCCTTCGGAAATGCCCATCGGTCGTGCCATGCCGCCGTTGATCTCCAGCACGTACTGGATGGCGTCGCCACCGAAGATCAGCGTCTCGTCCAGGGGCTGGGCCTCGTGATGCACCTTCTGCACCGTGCCGGTTGCGTCGAGAAAGATGATGTCGAGCGGTATGAGCGTATTGCGCATCCAGAACCGCACCGGGCGCGGCGCGGGATAGGCAAAGAGCATTCCCGCCGAGCGGGCCATGCTTTCGCGGTTCATCAGCCCCTGCGCCCGCTCGGCATTGTCGTCGGCCAGTTCCACCGTGAAGCTGGCCGTGCCCCAGTCGCCGCGCAGGTCGACCTTGTCTTCGCGGCAGGCGCCCATCGCCGCCCCGGCCATCAGCACCAGCGCGACCGTCCCCGTCAGGAGCCTTTGGATTCCTTGACCGCCATTTCCCATCCACACACCTCCGTGGCCATGCGGCCGCGTTTACCTTCTATCACACGAATGGCAAGCGCCTCGCCCGGCTGCAAGTCCGCAAGGCCCGAGCGACGCAACACTTCTATGTGAACGAACACGTCCTCGTCGCGCCCGAAGGTGTTGGCAAAGCCGAAACCCTTGCCCTTGTCGAACCATTTCACCCGCGCCGGTTCCAGCGGGGCGGCGCGGATCACCTCGGGGTCGATGCCTTCCAGGTCGGCAAGCCCGGTCGCGTCGGCATCCTCGGGCGGTTCAATCTCCAGCACCTCCACGGCCTGCACGCCGCGGTCCGTCTCCTGGACTGTCAGCAGGATACCCGCGCGGTCGGCAACGGAGCTTTGCCCGAAGTTGCGCAGCACGTTGGCATGCAGCAGTATGTCCGGGCCACCCTCGTCGGCCACGACAAAGCCGAACCCCTTGACGGGATCGAACCACTTCACGTGGCCATGCAGTCGCCTGGTGTCGTTGTCCGAGTTGTCCACGTTCACTGTCTGGTTTGGCCGTTTTGACCGGCTGTTGCGGAATATTGCGCCGAAGTCGCCCAGTGTTTCAAGAGAATCCCATAGCGTTCAAAGGTTTGCACGCGTCACGGCAGCGGATTCAAGGGCTCAGCCGTGTGATTTCCCAAGCATTATCATGTGCTTCCCGCCGCCAGACGAAGCGATCATGCAGACGAAATGCCCCATCTGCCCAGAATTCAATTTCAACCGGAGCGATACGGAACCCACCCCAAAACGCGGGACGCGGTGGATTCGGGCCCTTCGCGGCCGTCACGCGCGCCACTTCGGCCATCAGATCGGTGCGCGATTCCAAAGGCTGCGACTGTTTCGATGCCCAGGCTCCCAGCCGGCTCTTGAGCGAGCGGGAGGCGAAATAGGTATCGGCCTCGGGCCCCTCCTCGCGGGTGACGGTGCCGCGCACCCGGATCTGGCGGCGCAGCGATTTCCAGTGCAGCACCAGGGCGGCCTTGCCGGTGGCGCCGATTTCGCGGCCCTTGGCGCTGTCGTAATTCGTGTAAAAGACGAAACTGTCCGCGCCGATGCTTTTCAGCAGCACCATGCGCACATTGGGCATCCCGTCCGCGTCCACCGTGGCCAGAGCCATTGCGTTGGGGTCGTTGATCTCCGTCTCCTCGGCCTCGGCCAGCCAGGTGCGCGCGATCTCGAACGGATCGTCGCCCGCGAATTTGCCGCTTCTGTCGGTCATGCCGTCCTTCCCGTCCTGTCGTTTCCTGCGCTAGACCGCGCGGCGCGATTGCGCAAGCGCAACCTGTCCCGCCCGCTACGTCCCGGCGCCTGTATGCGGTCGCATCCGGTCTTTGGCTTGATGCACCTTGGCCAATCGCCTAAAGCAGTCAGACAATCGAAGTGGGCCGAGGGCACTGAATGTCAAATCAACTGATGGCGGGCAAGCGTGGGCTGATCATGGGATTGGCCAATGACAAATCCATTGCATGGGGAATCGCCAAGGCCTGCGCCGACGCCGGTGCCGAACTGGCCTTTTCCTACCAGGGCGAGGCGCTGCTGAAACGCGTCAAACCATTGGCCGAGGAGCTGGGCAGCGATACCATCCTGCCCTGCGACGTGGCGGACATGGCCTCGATCGGCGCGCTCTTCGACGCGCTGGAGGAGAAGTGGGGCAAGATCGACTTCCTTGTTCACGCCATCGGCTTTTCCGACAAGAACGAGCTGCGCGGCCGCTACGTCGACACCAGCCGCGAGAATTTCATCAAGACGATGGACATCTCGGTCTATTCCTTCACTGCCGTGGCCCACCGCGCGGAGAAGATGATGCCCGACGGCGGCTCGATGCTGACGTTGACCTATTATGGCGCCGAGCAGGTGATGCCGCATTACAACGTGATGGGCGTGGCCAAGGCCGCGCTCGAGGCGTCGGTGAAGTACCTGGCCGAGGATCTGGGCCGTGACGGCATCCGCGTGAACGCCATTTCCGCCGGGCCGATCCGCACGCTGGCCGCCAGCGGCATCGGCGATTTCCGCTATATCCTGAAGTGGAACGAGCTGAACTCGCCCCTGCGCCGCAACATCACGATCGAGGACGTCGGCAAATCCGCGCTTTATCTTCTCAGCGATCTGGGCAGCGGCACCACGGGCGAGAACCTGCACGTGGACGCAGGCTATCACATCGTGGGCATGAAGGCCGTGGACGCCCCCGACATCGACAAGAGCTGACACCCATGACCGACCGCCTTCCCCACGAAAAAGGTTTTCACGTCAGCTGGGACCAGTTGCACCGCGACGCGCGGGCGCTGGCCTGGCGGTTGCAGGACGAGGCGCCCGCCGATGCCGACTGGAAGGCCGTTGTCGCCATCACACGCGGCGGCATGGCTCCGGCGATGATCGTCGCGCGCGAACTGGACATTCGCGCGGTGGATACGATCAGCGTGAAATCCTATGACCACCAGACGCAGGGAAAACCGAAGATCCTGAAATCGCCCGACCCCGATCTCGTCGGCGATGGCGAGGGGGTACTGATCGTCGATGACCTGGTCGATACCGGCAAGACGCTGGAAGTGGTCCGCGCCGCCCTGCCCAAGGCGCATGTGGCCACGGTCTATGCCAAGCCGCAGGGGCGCGAACTGGTCCATACCTTCGTGACCGAGGTCAGCCAGGACACGTGGATATTCTTCCCGTGGGACATGGCCCTGCAATATGTAGAGCCCTATCGCGGGGTTTGAGGGTACAGCATGCCAAGCCGCACCGAGACCACTTTTTCGCCCCCCGTGATGGAGGCGCGGCGCTGGCTCGACGGCGTCACCTTCCCGCCCGAGCGCCCGCTGATCAACGTCAGCCAGGCCGCCCCGGTGGACCCGCCGCCCGACCAGTTGCGCCAGGTGATCGCAGAGGCTGCGCTCAATGAGCCACAGGCGCATCTTTACGGCCCCGTTCTGGGCCGCCCCGACCTGCGCGAGGAAGTCGCCCGTCAGTGGTGCGGCGCCTATGGCGGCGCCATCGCGGCCGACCAGGTCGCCATCACCTCGGGCTGCAACCAGGCCTTCGCCGCCACCATTGCCGGGCTCTGCAACGAGGGCGACGAGATCATCCTGCCCACCCCGTGGTACTTCAATCACAAGATGTGGCTCGACATGCAGGGCGTCACCTCCGTGCCCCTGCCCACCGACGATGCCCTCCTGCCCGACCCCGCGCGGGCCGAGACCCTGATGACCCCTCGCACGCGGGCCATCTCATTGGTCACACCGAACAACCCCGGCGGCGTGGAATATCCCGCCCAGCTGGTGCGCGCCTTCTTCGACCTCGCCCGCCGTCACGGCCTCGCCCTGATCGTGGACGAGACCTACCGCGATTTCGACGCCCGCAGCGGCGCGCCGCATGACCTCTTCACCGATCCCGACTGGGACGAGACTCTTGTGCAGCTTTACTCCTTCTCCAAGGCCTACCGCCTGACCGGCCACCGCGTGGGCGCCATGGTCGCCAGTCGCGCGCGCCTGGCCGAGGCCGAGAAGTTCCTTGATACCGTCACCATCTGCCCCAACCAGCTTGGCCAGATCGCCGCCCTCTGGGGGATGCAGAACCTTTCCCAATGGCTGGCCGGCGAACGCGACGAGATCCTCGACCGCCGCGCCGCCATTTCCGACAACATGGACAAGATCGACGGCAAAGGCTGGAAACTGATGGGCTGTGGGGCGTATTTCGCCTATCTCCGCCACCCGTTTGCCATACCGTCCGATGAACTGGCCCGAAAACTGGTGGCCGAGGCCGGCATCCTGCTCTTGCCCGGCACCATGTTCCAGCCCGCCGATGCGCCCCAGGGACAGCGCGAGCTGCGCCTGGCCTTCGCCAACGTGAACCGCGCCGAGATCGGCACGCTCTTCGACCGGCTGGCCGGTCTCGACTGGCCCCTTGCTCCTCGCTGAAACCGGCCTTAGACAGGCCTGAACGCAAGAGCAGCCCCGGGGGAGGCCAAATGGCAGCCAAAAGCATCACGAAACCGCTTGTCTGGATACTGATGGGTCTTCTGATCCTCGGTCTCGGCGGCTTCGGCGTCACCAGCCTGTCGGGCACCCTGCGCACCGTCGGCACCGTGGGCGAGGCCGAGATCTCGGTCCAGGACTATTTCCAGGGGCTTCAGAACGAGATCCGCGCCGCCGAGGCCGACCGCGGCGAAAGCATCAGCTTTGCCCAGGCCCAGCAGATGAACATCCCCCAGCGGGTCATGGGCCAGCTGACCGTGCAGGGCGCGCTGGATCATGAAACCATCGTCAACAACATCTCGGTGGGCGACGCGAACCTGGCCGACCAGATCACCTCGATGCAGCAATTCACCGGCCCCGGCGGCGAGTTCGACCGCGAAGCGTACCGTTTCACGCTCGACCGCATGGGCATGAACGAGGCCGAGTTCGAGGAGGACATCCGCCGCGAGATCGCCCGCAGCTTCGTGCAGGCCGGCGTGCTGTCGGGCGTCACCATGCCCGAGGTCTATACCGAGACCATGCTGAACTATCTCGGTGAGCGGCGCGGCATCGAATGGGCCGTTCTGGAACGCGGCGATCTGGAGGTCGGCCTGCCAGACCCCACCGACGAAGAGCTGGCCGCCTACCATGCCGAGAACGAGGCGCTGTTCACCCGCCCCGAGGTCAAGCGCATCACCTATGCATGGCTGACGCCCGAAATGATCCTCGACACCGTCGAGGTGGACGAGCAGGCCCTGCGCGACGCCTACGAGGCACGGCGCGACGAATTCGTACAGCCCGAGCGCCGCCTTGTCGAACGGCTGGTCTTTTCCGACACCGAAGCGGCCCAAGCGGCGATGGCGCGGCTGGACGAGGGCGAGGTCAGCTTCGAGGATCTGGTGGCCGAACGCGGGCTCGAGCTTGCCGACACCGACATGGGCACCGTCGAGGCCGCCGACCTGGGCGAGGCCGCCGAAACGGTGTTCGAGGCCGCGCCCTCCGAAGTGGTGGGCCCCCTGCCCAGCAGCATCGGCCCCGCGCTGTTTCGTGTGAACGCGGTGCTTCAGGCACAGGAAACCACCTTTGAAGAGGCCGAGCCGGAACTGCGCGACATCATCGCGGCCGACCGCGCCCGCCGCGTGGTCGAGGGCCGGGTCGACGCCGTCGACGACCTCCTGGCCGGCGGCGCCACCATCGAGGATCTGGGCGCCGAGACCGCGATGCGCGTGGCCAGCATCGACTGGCACCCCGGCATGTCCGAGGATATCGCCGCCTATGAAGGCTTCCGCGACGCAGCCGCGAACCTGAGCCAGGACGACTACCCCGAGGTGATCGAGCTGGAGGATGGCGGCATCTTCGCCATGCGCCTTGACGAGGTTGTTCCCCCAACCCTGCAACCGCTCGACGAGGTGCGCGACGCCGTTACCGAGGCCTGGACCGAGACCAAGATCAACGAGCTTTTGCGCGAACAGGTGGCCAGCAAGGTCGGCCGCCTCGCCACCGGCGAAAGCTTCGAGGAGGTCGAGCTGACCGTCGATGGCAGTGAGGAGGTCACCCGCCGCGGCTTCATCGAGGAGGCGCCGCCGGAATTCATCGAGACCGTCTTCGGCATGGAGGCCGGCGAGGTCGAGGTGATCAATGGCAACGGACGCATCTTCGTGCTGAAGCTGAACACGATCCAGGAGCCGGATGCCGAGGATGGCGACCTGCAACAGATCGAGCAGTTCGTGCGCAACGAGACAGCGGGCAGCCTGTCGCAGGACCTCTTTCAGGTGCTGGCCAACGACATCCGCACCCGCGCCGGTGTCAATTTCGACCAGGGCGCGCTCAACGCCGTGCACAACAACTTCCAGTAAGGGTACCCGCGTTGGACCTGACCCCGTCATTCGAGGATTTCGCCAAGGGCTACGAGGCCGGACAGAACCAGGTCGTCTACGCCCGGCTGGCCGCCGATCTGGACACGCCCGTGTCGCTGATGCTGAAGCTGACGGGCGCGGCCCGCGACGCGTTTTTGCTGGAATCGGTGACCGGCGGCGAGGTACGCGGACGCTACTCGATGATCGGGATGAAACCGGATCTCGTCTGGCAGTGCCACGGCGAGAGCAGCCGCATCAACCGACAGGCGCGTTTTGACAGCGACGCGTTCGAGCCGCTGGAGGGCTCCCCGCTCGACACCCTGCGCGCGCTTCTCGCCGAAAGCCGCATCGACCTGCCGGGCGATCTGCCTGCCGCCAGCGCCGGCCTCTTCGGCTACCTGGGCTATGACATGATCCGGCTGGTGGAATACCTGCCCGACGTGAACCCCGACCCGCTGGGCCTGCCCGACGCCGTGATGATCCGCCCCTCGGTGGTGGCCGTGCTGGACGGGGTCAAGGGCGAGGTGATCGTCGTGGCCCCCGCCTGGGTCAGCGACGGGCAAAGCCCCCGCGCCGCCTATGCCCAGGCCGCCGAGCGGGTGATGGACGCGGTGCGCGATCTCGAACGCGCCCTGCCCCAGCAGGCCCGCGACCTGCGCGACGCGGTCGAGGCGGGCGAGCCGGTCAGCAACTTCACCCGCGAAGGCTACAAGGCCGCGGTGGAGCAGGCCAAGGAATACATCCGCGCGGGCGACATCTTTCAGGTCGTGCCCAGCCAGCGCTGGACGCAGGATTTCCCGCAGCCGCCCTTCGCGCTGTATCGCAGCCTGCGGCGCACCAACCCGTCGCCCTTCATGTTCTATTTCAACTTCGGCGACTTCCAGGTGGTGGGCGCCAGCCCCGAAATCCTTGTCCGCGTCATGGAGGGCGAGGTCACGATCCGCCCCATCGCCGGCACCCGCCCCCGCGGCGCCACTCCCGAAGAGGACCGCGCCAACGAGGCCGACCTGCTGGGCGATCAAAAGGAGCTGGCCGAGCACCTGATGCTGCTGGATCTGGGCCGCAACGACGTGGGCCGCGTGGCGAAGATCGGCACGGTGCGCCCCACCGAAGAGTTCATCATCGAGCGCTATTCCCACGTCATGCACATCGTGTCGAACGTGGTGGGCGAGCTTTCCGAGGATCACGACGCGCTCTCGGCCCTTCTGGCCGGTCTGCCAGCGGGCACGGTATCCGGCGCACCCAAGGTCCGCGCGATGGAGATCATTGACGAGCTGGAGCCCGAAAAGCGCGGCGTCTATGGCGGCGGCGTGGGCTATTTCAGCTGCACCGGCGACATGGACGTGTGCATTGCCCTGCGCACGGCGGTGGTGAAGGACGGCAAACTCTATATACAGGCGGGCGGCGGCGTGGTCTATGACAGCGACGCCGAGGCCGAGTACATGGAGACCGTGCACAAATCCAACGCCATCCGCCGCGCCGCCGCCGACGCCACCCGCTTCACCGGCAACGGCAACGCGTAGGGTGGGGTTTCACCCCACCATCACGGCGCCTTATGCGTACCCCCGCCGCATCCCATGCTGATCCTCTTCAACAAACCCATGGGCGTCCTGTCGCAATTCACCGACAAGGGCACCGAGGGCAGCACGCGCCCCACGCTCTCGACCTATATCGACATCCCCGGCGTCTATCCCGCCGGGCGGCTCGACCGCGACAGCGAGGGGCTCTTGCTGCTGACCGATGACGGCAAGCTTCAGGCGCGCCTGTCGAACCCGAAATTCAAGACCGAGAAAACCTATCTGGTGCAGGTCGAGGGCGACCCCGACGCCACCGCGCTCGATGCGCTGACCAGCGGCGTCACGCTGAAGGACGGCCCCACCCGGCCCGCCAAGGTCCGCCGCATCGGCCCGCCCGACCTTTGGCCGCGTGACCCGCCGGTGCGGTTCCGCAAATCCGTCCCCGATTGCTGGCTCGAGATCACCATCCCCGAAGGCCGCAACCGGCAGGTCCGCCGTATGACCGCGCATGTCGGCCACCCCACCCTGCGGCTGGTGCGCTGGCGGGTGGGCGATTACAGCCTGGACGGGATCGACCCGGGAACATGGCGCGAGGCCTGAGCCGGGCGGCGCTGCTTTCCCGGACCGAGCGTAGCATCGAGCCGAACCGGCCTATGGTGCCTCGGGTGTGAATGTCAGCGTCGCAACCACACCTTGGGCGCCGTTCCGCAGGTCCAGCTCAGTGCCAAGCTCGATGCAGACCACTTCCGCGACCTTCATGCCCAGGCCAGTCGCCTTTGCCCCGTGATCGGGCGGAAGACCGACACCGGTATCGGAACAGGTCAGCCGCAGGCGCCCATCCGGTTCGAACCCGAGATTGATCATCACCGCACCCGCCTGCCCATCGGGAAACCCGTGCTTGAAGGAATTCGCGGCAAATTCGTTCACGAAAGTGCCCAGGGCGACCGCCTGCTGCGCCACGACCGACACCGGCACTGTCGCGACCTCGACCGTGACGCCGGCAGGCGCCAGACCCTCAAGGCGCGCGCAGACCCCGGCAAGATACTGACCCAATTCAACCACGCTGTGTTCGTCGGAATGATACAGCATCTCGTGCAGTTGCGTCAGCGCGTCGATCCGGGTCTTGACCATCGACAGGGCCTGCTTCGCCTCCTCCGCCGCAAACGCCCTGGTTTGCAGATTGGTGAAGGACGACAACGATTGCAGCGAATTCTTGACCCTGTGATCCACCTCGCGGCGCAGGATGTCTGCCGACCGCAGCGCCTTGCGCATCTCCAGCATGGTCATGACCTGCCGCGCCAGAACCCGCAGCGTGTCGCGTTGCAAGGGGGTCAGTTCGCGGGGCTCATAGTCCAGAACGCACAGCGTGCCCAGCGGCAGCCCCTCCTGCGTGGTCAGCAGCGCGCCGGCATAAAAGCGCAGGCCCGGCTCGCCACAGCACAGCGGGTTGTCCTGCATCCGGGGATCTGCAAGCGTATCCTGGATCTCGGCAAACTCCTCTTCCAGGATCACATGGGCACAGATCGAGGTGGCCAGCGGCGTCTCACGCACGCCAAGCCCGGTTTCGGCCTTGAACCATTGCCGTTCCGCATCGATGAAATTGACCACCGAGATCGCCGTGCCACAGGCTGCGGCGGCCAGCTTTACGATCTCGTCGAATTCCTGCTCCGGATCCGTGTCGAGGATCTCGAAGTCGCGAAGCGCAGAAAGCCTGTCCTGCTGCAGTGGATGACGAAGCGCTTCCATGAAGATATCAGTCCTGAGTTCTGACCTGTCGGTCAAGGTCGATTCCGGGTTCACTGCGGAATTCGCCGGGACACGCGATTGCGTACCAAACGCCTTTACGACATTTTTTGCGCACGGCGCAACCGGCGTTGCGCAGACCGCAATGTCAGCCGGGACCGGAGTGCGCATCGCGAAACATCAGCCGAGAACCGCGTCGCCGCGCACTCGGGTCTATCACGATCTTGCAATTATCGGTTCCAGCATGCCGGGGACGGCCAAGCGCACCCGCTTACGCCAAAGGTTTTTACAGCCTACTGGTCGAGCGGCGCAGGCGGCTCCTCGACCACCTCGTTCGGCTCTTCCGTGGCTTCATTGGTCCAGAAGCCCCCCAACACCATGATCCCCACCAGCAGGACAAAGCCGATCGGGATCATCGCGTAAAGCAGGCTGCGGGGCATACCGCGGCTCGGTTTCTCGTCGTGGTCCATGGTGTCCTCTTTTCGGTATCGAGGAGTCAACACGGGAAGGGCACAGCCTGTTCCCTCCGATGCGCGGCCGGCCTGAACGATCGGCGCAGAAAGAGCGGATATCCGCGCCCGCCGGGATTCCACCAAGGGACCGCAGGACCGAAAATCCCTACTCGGCCGTCAGCACCGCCGAGACCGGCGCCAGCGCCACGCTGGCCGCGCGGTCCTGCAGGCCCCAGAGCAGAAGCGCGCTGATCGTGTCGGGGCGCAGGCGGCCCACCATGATCACGCCGCCCTCTTCCTGCCCTGCGCGGAACGCGGCCTGGTCGAGGAACCGGCGCACCGCCGCCGCACTCTGCCCGTTGGAATCGAAGTCGCGGAACACCGTGGCCGAGGGCACGCCCTCGCGCGCGATGAGCTTCTGCGCGGTGTTCAGCCCGTTGGGGAACATCACCAGGCCATGACCGCTGTCCTTCAGGATCGGCGCCAGCTGCTCGGCTGCTTCACGGCTCGATTGAAGGCCCGTTCCGGTGCCTTCGAACACCGCCACAGCCTCGGGCACGGCCTCGAGGAATACGCTCATCGAGGTTTCCGCATCGCTGGCAGCGGCGTTCTGCGGCAGGTTGACCAAGGCCAGCACCTCCATCCCCGCATCGCGATAACGGGCGGCAGTTTCGGCCGCGTCCGGGCGCGAGGCGTCGACGGCAAAGCTCAACGGATAGGGAAAATCCCCCAGCGCGGCGGGACCGATCGGGCTGGTGCCGTCGTCAATCAGGATGATCGACATCAGCGGTTTGTTCTCGGGGTTCTCGAACTCCGCGGCGAAACGTTCGACGGGCGGCAGGGTTTCTGCCGCGGTCTCCTCGGCCGCGTCGTCGGCCCCCACCTCACCGGTCTCCGGCTCGGGTTGGGGTTCGGGGTCGATGGCGGTGGGCAGACGGTCGGTGGTCACGCCTTCGGCGATGTCGCCAATCGTGCCGGTTTCCGCCGCTTCGGTCGTGGCCTCGGCGGCATCCTCGCCCGCCTCTGCCGAAGGCGTGGCGGGCTCTGCCGCGTTCTGCGGTGCATCGACGACAGGATCCTCCTGCGGCTCCGGCGTCGCCACGTCGCTGGCGGGGGACTCCGGCGTGCTTTCCGGCGTGGTGTCCGGGGTTGTCTCTTCACCAACCTCGGTCTCCGCCTCAGCCTGCGTTTCGCTGTCCGCCTCCGGGGTCGCGTCGCTCTCGGCCTCCCGCGCGTCCGCGCCTTCAGGCTCGGCCTGCGGCTCGGGGAACGCGGCACTTTCCTCTTCCGCCTCGGGCAGCACCGGCTGCGCCGGCTCGGTCGAGATCGACAGGTCGTCCTCGCCCGCCGGCGCCTCGGGTGCCTGAGCCTGCGGGTTGGGCAGCACCGGCTCCTCGGTGCCGACACTCAGGGCGCCGTCACCCTGCGGTGCCTCCGGCGCGCTCAGGCCCACCTCGGGCTGACCGGTTTCGGGCAGCCCCGACGAGGTGGTGTCAGCGCCGTCCAACGAACTCAGGTCGTCAGGCTCGGGCGCGGTCACCTGCGGCACGGCATCGGGCGTGGGCGTGTCCTGCAACTGCGGCAGCGAGGCCGCGTCATCGTCGCGCGACTGGTCGAACTCCGACCCCGCCGGCACTTCTACCGGTGTCGCCTCGGGCGGGGTATCCCCCGGCATTCCGCTCAGCACCGAGGCCCCGGCCAGAAGCACTCCCGACAAGGCCGTTCCCGACACCACTCCGGCAAGAAATCCGCGTAACACTGCTTTTGCCCCCCTTATTTCTTTCTTAACAGTTTTGCGCCTCTTGACCCTGCCGCGCAACCCTGAGCATCTATACCCCGATTGAAGCCCCGGGTCATAGGTCCGAAATGACACGGCACGGACGGGAAATTGGCGACATGCTGCTGCTCATCGATAACTACGACAGTTTCACCTACAACCTCGTGCAATACGTGGGCGAGCTGGGCGCAAACGTGCAGGTGCACCGCAACGACGCGCTGGACGTGCAGGAGGCGATGGCGATGAAGCCCGCGGGCATCCTGTTGTCCCCCGGCCCCGGCACGCCGTCGCAAGCGGGCATCTGCAAGGCCCTGATCGAGGCGGCGGCGGACACGCGCACGCCGCTCTTGGGCGTCTGCCTCGGACATCAGGCCATCGGCGAGGTCTTCGGCGGCACCGTCACGCGCCATTCCGACATCGTGCACGGCAAGATGGGCACCATGCACCACACCGCCGCGGGCGTTTTCTCGGGGCTACCCACGCCCTTCGAGGCGACGCGCTATCACAGCCTTGTCGTGGCGCGCGACACCTGCCCGGATGTGCTTGATATCACGGCGGAACTCGACGACGGCACGATCATGGGACTGCAACACAAATCGCTGCCCATCCACGGCGTGCAGTTCCATCCCGAATCGATCCGCTCGGAACACGGGCACGCCCTTTTGCGGAATTTCCTCGACGTGATGAAGGTGCCCGCGTGAGTGACAGCCTGAAGCCCCTCATCGCCGCCGCCGCAGACCGCGCGCTCAGCCGCGAAGAGGCGGAGGCCGCGTTCACCACCCTTTTCGAGGGCGAGGCGACGCCGGCGCAGATGGGCGGCTTCCTGATGGCCCTGCGCACGCGCGGCGAGACGGTGGACGAATACGCCGCTGCCGCCGCCGTGATGCGCGCCAAGTGCAACAAGGTTCGCGCGCCCGAGGGCGCGATGGACATCGTCGGCACCGGGGGCGACGGCAAGGGCACGCTCAACATCTCGACCGCTACCGCCTTTGTCGTGGCGGGCGCGGGCGTGCCGGTGGCCAAGCACGGCAACCGCAACCTCAGCTCCAAATCCGGCGCGGCCGATGCCCTGACGCAGATGGGCGTCAACGTGATGGTCGGCCCGAAAGTCGTTGAAAAGGCTTTGGAAAAGGCCGGTATCGCCTTCATGATGGCGCCGATGCATCACCCCGCGATGGCCCATGTCGGCCCCGTCCGGGCGGAACTTGGCACGCGCACGATCTTCAACATCCTTGGCCCCCTGACCAACCCCGCAGGCGTCAAGCGCCAGCTGACGGGTGCTTTCAGTCCCGACCTCATCCGCCCCATGGCGGAAACCCTTGGGAAACTCGGGTCCGAACGCGCCTGGCTGGTCCACGGTGGCGACGGCACGGACGAGTTAAGCATTTCCGCCCCCAGCCAGGTGGCGGCGCTGGAAGAGGACGGCACGATCCGCGAAACTGAAATCCACCCCGAGGATGCGGGCCTGCCCGTCCACCCGTTCGAGGATATCCTGGGCGGCACGCCCGAGGAGAACGGCCGCGCCTTCCGTGCCCTGCTGGACGGGGCGCCGGGGGCCTATCGCGATGCCGTGCTGCTCAATGCCGCCGCAGCGCTGGTGGTGGCGGGCCACGCGGACGACCTCAGACAAGGCGTCGAACAGGCCCGCGACAGTATCGACAGCGGCGCCGCGAAATCGCGCATCGAAGCGCTTGCCAGAATAACATCGGAGGCCGCATGAGCACGCCGTCCATCCTTGAAAAGATCAAGGCCTACAAGCTTGAGGAAGTCGCCTCAGCCAAGGCCAACAAGCCTTTGGAAACGTTGGAAAACGAGGCCGCGAACGCTCCGCCCGTGCGCCCCTTTGGCGATGCACTCCTGCAGGCCAGCAAGACCGGCTTCGGCCTGATTGCCGAGATCAAGAAGGCCAGCCCGTCCAAGGGCCTCATCCGCGAGGATTTCGACCCCGCCGCGCTCGCCGCCGCCTATGCCGAGGGCGGCGCCACATGCCTGTCGGTCCTGACCGACACGCCCAGCTTCCAGGGCGCGCCCGAGTACCTGGTCCAGGCCCGCGAGGCGTGCGAGTTGCCGGTGCTGCGCAAGGATTTCCTCTATGACCCCTACCAGGTGGTCGAGGCCCGCGCCTGGGGCGCCGACTGCATCCTGATCATCATGGCCTCGGTCAGCGACGCTCAGGCGATCGAGCTTGAAGAGGCCGCCATCGCGCAAGGCATGGACTCGCTGATCGAGGTGCATAACGAGGAAGAGCTGGAGCGCACCGGCGTGCTGAAATCCAACCTTCTGGGCATCAACAACCGGGATCTGAACACGTTCGAGACCTCGCTCGACGTGACCAAGCGACTGGCCCGGCTGGCCCCCATCGAGCACCTGCTGATCTCGGAAAGCGGTCTTTACACCAATGCTGACCTGACCGAGATGGCACGCTACGGCACCCGCTGCTTTCTCATCGGCGAAAGCCTGATGCGGCAGGAGAACGTCACCGCCGCCACCCGCGATATCCTGTCGGGCTCCACCTCGGCGGCGCACGTCTGATGGCCGGGCTGACGCATTTCGACGGCAAGGGCGACGCGCACATGGTCGACGTCTCGGACAAGGACGTGACGAACCGCGTGGCGGTGGCCGAGGCGCACATCAAGATGGCGCCGGAAACGTATGATATCATTACAGAAGGCCGCGCCAAGAAGGGCGACGTCCTGTCCGTCGCCCGCCTCGCCGGCATCATGGGCGCCAAGCGCACGTCCGAGCTGATCCCGCTCTGCCACCCCCTGCCCATCGCCAAGGTCGCGGTGGAACTCACTCCCGACCCCGACCTGCCCGGCATCCGTATCGAGGCGACCGTCAAGACCACCGGCCAGACCGGGGTCGAGATGGAGGCTCTGACCGCGGCCAGCACCGCCGCCCTTACGGTCTATGACATGGCCAAGGCCGTGGACCGCGCGATGGAAATCGGCGGGCTGCGCGTTGTGCTGAAAGACGGCGGAAAATCAGGTCGTTACGAGGCGAAATGATCACCGTCGACGAGGCCCTTGACCATCTCTTCTCGCTCGTCTCACCTCTGGAGCCGGAAACCGTTCCCCTGCGCGAGGCGCATGGCCGGGTCCTCGCGCAATATGCCGAGGCGCGGCGCGATCAGCCGCCCTTCGATGCTTCCTCAATGGACGGCTACGCGCTGAAGGCATCCGAGGCCAAACCGGGCGCCAGTTTCGACGTCATCGGCGAATCCGCCGCCGGGCATGGGTTTGCGGGCTCCGTCGGCGCGGCCCAGGCCGTGCGCATCTTCACCGGCGCGCCGGTGCCCGAGGGCGCCGACAAGGTCGTGATCCAGGAGGACGTCACCCGCGACGGCGACCGCATCACCCTGGGCGACAGGCTGGAGGAGAAGCCGAACATCCGCCCCCGCGGCGACGACTTCCGCATCGGCGACCGGATCGAGGCGCCCCGCCTGCTCTCCCCCGAGGATGTGGCGCTTCTGGCGTCGATGAACGTGGCCGAGGTCACCGTCACCCGCAAACCCAAGGTGGCCCTCATCGCCACCGGCGACGAACTGGTCATGCCCGGCGAGGACCCCGGCCCGGACCAGATCATCGCGTCCAACTCCTTCGGCCTCTGCGCCCTTCTGGACATTCTGGGGGCCGAGCCCCGGATGCTGCCCATCGCCGGCGACACCCGCGAAGCGTTGGAGACCGCTTTCGACCTGGCGAAAGGCGCCGACCTCGTCATCACCATCGGCGGCGCGTCGGTAGGCGATCATGACCTCGTCGGCGCGGTGGCGGGCGATCTTGGCATGGAACGCTCCTTCTACAAGGTAAAAATGCGCCCCGGCAAACCCCTCATGGCGGGCCGGATGGGGAACGCGGCCATGCTGGGCCTGCCCGGCAACCCGGTCTCGGCCATGGTCTGCGGGCACATCTTCATGGCCCCGATGATCCGCGCCATGCAGGGGCTCGGCGCACACCCTGCCCCGCGTCTCTCTGCCAGGCTTGCTGCCGCCATGGGCCCCGGCGGCCCGCGCGAGCATTACATGCGCGCACAAGTGGAGGACGGCACCATCCTGCCCGAACGCAGCCAGGACAGCGGCATGCTGTCGGTGCTGGCCCGCGCCAATGCTCTGCTGATCCGGCCCGCCGACGATGCTCCCCGGGCGCAGGGCGACTGGATCGAATACGTTCCGATCTGACCGCTTATCCACAGACCCGTTGACACAAAACAAGAACATGCGTAGAACAAATGTAAACGCATGGATCGTGGAGACGTGGGAAAATGCTGACCAAGAAACAGCTCGATCTGCTGGAATTCATTCACAAGCGGGTGCAGCGCGACGGCGTGCCGCCAAGCTTTGACGAGATGAAGGATGCGCTGGACCTGCGCTCGAAATCCGGCATTCACCGCCTGATCACGGCGCTCGAGGAACGCGGCTTCATCCGCCGCCTTGCCCACCGTGCGCGGGCGCTGGAAATCATCAAGCTGCCCGAAAGCATGGGGGGCGACATGATCGGCGGCGGCGCGAGCGGCGGCTTCACCCCCCGCGTGATCGACGGCGACCGCTCTGAGGCCAGCCAACCCGCCAATGCCCAGCCGGTCGCACCGGTGCACGCGCTGGAACTGCCCGTCATGGGTCGCATCGCCGCCGGTGTCCCGATCGAGGCCATCGCCCATGCCAGCCACAACGTCGCCGTCCCCAGCGACATGATCGCCGGCCCGGGCCAGCATTACGCGCTCGAGGTCAAGGGCGACTCGATGATCGAGGCGGGCATCAACGACGGCGACGTGGTGGTGATCCGCGAGACGTCGACAGCGGATAACGGCGATATCGTCGTGGCGCTGGTGGACGACCAGGAAGCGACGCTGAAGAAATTCTATCGCCGTGGCAATGCCATCGCCCTTGAGGCCGCGAACCCGGCCTACGAGACCCGCGTCCTGCCCGAGGACCAGGTCAAGGTGCAGGGCCGCCTCGTGGGCCTTATCCGCACCTACTGACGTCTGTCGGACGGCCGCCGGCGGTCCGTGTTCCAAAGCCGCGCGCCGGTCATGTCGCGGGCGGTGACGACGCGCAGCCCGCCCGTCTCGCGCCAGATTGCCAGTGCCCCCGTTTCCTTCAGAGTACCAGGATGGATCGCGCGGCATGGCAATTCGGCCTGCGGCACGTTGTTGAACACCACCCATTCCTTCGCGGCGCACTCGGTGAACTCTTCCGCCGCCCGCTTGCCCCTGACGGCGGTGATAGGCCAGCCGTCGCCGCCCGCCACCTTGGTCCAGCGGGCAAAGGCCCCCTCCTGATCCACCGGATCGCCGTCATTCTCCAGCCAGTTCATCGCGACGAAGCCAGAGGCACGGCCCGTGGACAGCGCCCGCCCCTCGGGCGTCATCACTCCCACCAGCCCGCCGGTGTCGGAGACAAGGATATCGGGCCGCTCCGCCTGCGCCCACAGCACGAAGGCCGCCGCCACAGGAAGCACGCCGGCAAACCGCGCCCGCCCCTGCCACAGCACCACGAAAAGCGCCCCCAGCGACAGAAGCGGCAGCACCCAGGGCCCCGGCCGCACCACCGTGCCCCGCGCGCCCTCCAGTCCCGAGACCCAATGCGCCACGCCCAGGATCCACTCCAGCGCGGGCTGCATCACGCCCAGTGCCAGCCCTTCCAGCCCCAAGGGCATCAAAAGGCCCGCCAGCACCGCCATCGGCATCACCAGCGCGCCCATCAACGGCACGCTCATCAGGTTCGCCACCAGCCCGAAATGCGCAATCTGGTTGAAATGCGCCGCCGCGATGGGCGCCGTGGCCAGCCCCGCCACGAAGGACGACATCACCACCGCCCAGACCGGCCGCATCCACTTGGGTCCCACACGCCAGTCAAGGTCGCGCAAGGCGCCGAAGACCGCCACCAGCGCCGTCGTGGCGGCAAAAGACATCTGGAAACCGGGGCCCATCAACGCCTCGGGCCGCAGCACCAGGATGATGCAGGCCGCCAGCGCCACCGCCCGCAAGCTGAGCGCCCGCCGGTCGGCCAGCACCGCCAGCAGCATCACCGCCACCATGACGAAGGCCCGCTCCGTCGCCACGTTGCCGCCCGACAGCGCAAGGTATCCCGCCGCCGCCACCAACGCGCCCACCGCCGCGATCTTCTTCGTCGGCAGGCGCAGCCCCCAGCCCGGCACGGCAGCCATCCCCAATCTCAGCGCTGCAAAGACGAACCCGGCCAACAGCCCCATATGCAGACCGGAAATCGCCAGCAGGTGCGCCAGGTTCGACACGCGCAGCGCCGTCAGCGTCTCCTGTCCCATGTCAGAGCGGTCCCCGGTCATGATCGCGGCGGCAAAGGCCCCGGCCTCGCCCGGCATCTGCGCCTGAATGCGCCCCGACAGCGCCATGCGCGTCTTGAACAGCACCTGCCCGCCCTGCGCCGGTTCCAGCAGCAGGACAGGCGTGCGCGTGTAGCCTACCGCGCCCAGCCCCTTGAACCACGCGTGCCGCTGGAAATCGAAGCCGCCCGGCTCCACCGGGCCCGCGGGCGGCGACAGGTGCGCGGTCAGGATCAGCGTCTCGCCAGGTTGCGGATCGGCCCCCTCTGCCGCGCCGTGAAACGACACCCGCACGCGTCCCGGCGTGATATCGGGACCCATGTTGCGCAGCACCACCCGGTCCAGCGTCACCCGCAGCGCGTCCGAGTTCGAGCGATCGATATCCACCACGCGTCCCTCGACAGGCCCGTAATAGCGCCAGCCCAGCTTGGCATCCGCCACCCCATGCGCCCGGGCGGCGGCGATGCACAGCCCAAGCGCCACCAGCGCCCCGGCCCAGATCACCGGCGCCAGTCCCGCGCCGATCAGGCGCAGTACCACAAGCGCCACGCAAACGCCTCCACCAAGCGCTGCATAGACCCACAGCGGCGGCTCGGACTTCAACCCGAAATAGAGCGCGATGCCACATGCCAGCATCACCGGCACCCAATGAAACAGGTGCCCGCGCTGATCCATCCACGCGGCGACCGCACGCTGCCAAAGCACCAAGGCTTGTCTCCCTTTTCATGGGCCGATAGACAGGCACCGTTAACGATACGTCTCCCCTCCTTACCGAAAGGTTAACCGGCCCCATGTCGCAGCCAGTCGTCACCCGTTTTGCCCCCTCGCCGACCGGATACCTGCATATCGGCGGCGCGCGCACGGCGCTGTTCAACTGGCTTTTCGCGAGGCGTCACGGCGGGTCTTTCCTCCTCAGGATCGAGGATACCGACCGCGCCCGCTCGACCCCCGAGGCGACGCAGGCCATCCTCGACGGGCTGGCATGGCTGGGCCTCGACCATGATGGCGAGGCGGTCAGCCAGGCCGCCCGCGCCGACCGTCACGCCGAGGTGGCGAACGAATTGCTGGCCAGGGGCCAGGCCTACAAGTGCTTCGCCACGCAGGAGGAAATCCAGGCGTTCCGCGACGCGGCCAAGGCCGAGGGCCGCTCCACCCTCTACCGCAGCCCGTGGCGCGACGCCGAGCCCGCGACGCATCCCGACGCGCCCTACGTCATCCGCATCAAGGCCCCGCTGGACGGCACGACCACCATTGCCGACAAGGTGCAGGGCGACGTCACCATCCGCAACGATCAGCTTGACGACATGGTCCTGCTGCGCTCGGACGGCACGCCCGTCTACATGCTGGCCGTGGCGGTGGACGATCACGACATGGGCGTCACGCACGTCATCCGCGGCGACGACCACCTCAACAACGCCGCCCGCCAGATGCTGATTTATTCGGCGATGGGCTGGCCGCTGCCGGTCTACGCCCACATCCCGCTGATCCACGGCCCCGATGGCAAGAAAATGAGCAAGCGGCACGGCGCGCTCGGCGTCGACGAGTACCAGAAACAGGGCTACCCGGCGGCGGGCATGCGCAACTACCTCGCCCGGCTGGGCTGGAGCCACGGGGACGACGAATTTTTCACGGATGACCAGGCGAAAGAGTGGTTCGACCTCGACGGAATCGGCAAATCTCCCGCCCGCTTCGACTTCAAGAAGCTGGAAAACCTATGCGGCCAGCACATTGCCGCCGGCGACGATGCTGCGCTGCTGCATGAACTGAACGACTATCTTGACGCGACGGCATCCGATCCGCTGCCCGAACCGAAGCAGGCGTTGATGCGCGACGGCATGTATTGCCTCAAAGAACGCGCGAAGACCTTCCCGGAACTTCTTGATAAGGCGCAGTTTATCCTGGCGGACCGGCCTGTCGAGCCGGACGAGAAAGCCGCGGCGCAGCTTGACACTGTATCCCGTGGTATACTGAGAGAATTGACGCCGCACTTGCAAAATGCTAACTGGTCGCGCAACGATCTGGAAGAGGCCGCGAACGCGTTCGCGGCGTCCAAGGATATCAAGTTCGGCAAGCTGGCCGGCCCGATGCGGGCCGCGTTGGCCGGTCGGGCGGCAACACCGAGCGTGTTTGACATGATGCTGGTCCTGGGCCGGGAGGAATCCCTCGCCCGACTGAATGATGCTGCCTCAAAGAGTGGGTAACACTCTTGAAAGGTGTGCTGTATTAAGCAGCCAAGACGCGCCGCGCGTCACGGCTTGACGAGGGAGACCCTGATGGCAGACAGTACCAAATCCGCAAAACTGACGATCGGCGACAAGGAATACGAACTTCCGGTCTATTCCCCCACCGCCGGCCCGGACGTGATCGACATCCGCAAGCTCTATGCCGAGGCGGGCGTGTTCACCTATGACCCCGGCTTCACCTCGACCGCCAGCTGCGACAGCACGATCACCTATATCGACGGCGGCAAGGGCGAGCTTTTGCACCGCGGCTACCCGATCGACCAGCTGGCCGAGAAATCTCACTATCTCGAGGTCTGCTACCTGCTGCTCTATGGCGAGCTGCCCTCTGCCGCGCAGCTGGAGGATTTCGAGAATCGTGTGACCAACCACACCATGCTGCACGAACAGATGCACTTCCTGTTCCGCGGCTACCGTCGGGATGCGCACCCGATGGCGATCATGGTGGGCGTGGTGGGCGCGCTTTCCGCCTTCTACCACGACAGCACCGACATCTCCGACCCGTGGCAGCGCGAGGTCGCGACGATCCGCCTGATCGCCAAGATGCCGACCATCGCCTCGATGGCCTACAAGTACACGCTGGGCCAGCCCTTCGTCTATCCGCGCAACGACGTGGACTACGCGTCGAACTTCCTGCGCATGTGCTTTGCCGTCCCGGCCGAGGATTACGAGGTCAACCCGATCCTTTCCCGCGCCATGGACCGCATCTTCACGCTGCACGCCGACCACGAGCAGAACGCCTCGACCTCCACGGTCCGGCTGGCCTCGTCGTCGGGCGCCAACCCCTTCGCCTGTGTCGCCGCGGGCATCGCCTGCCTCTGGGGTCCGGCCCATGGCGGCGCCAACCAGGCCTGCCTGGAGATGCTTCAGGAGATCGGCACGCCGGACCGCATCCCGGAATTCATCAAGCGCGCCAAGGACAAGGACGATCCGTTCCGCCTGATGGGCTTCGGCCACCGCGTCTACAAGAACTTCGATCCCCGCGCCAAGGTGATGAAGCAATCCGCAGACGAGGTGCTTGACCTTCTTGGCATCGAGAACAACCCGACGCTGCAAGTGGCCAAGGAGCTTGAGAAACAGGCGCTGGAAGATTCCTACTTCACCGAGAAGAAGCTCTTCCCGAACGTCGATTTCTACTCGGGCATCATCCTCGAGGCGATGGGCTTCCCCACCTCGATGTTCACGCCCATCTTCGCGCTCAGCCGCACGGTCGGCTGGATTTCCCAGTGGAAGGAAATGATCGGCGATCCGCAACTGAAAATCGGCCGCCCGCGCCAGCTCTACAAGGGCGAGACGTTGCGCGATTACGTGGACATGGAAAACCGCTGAGCGCAGAGACAATCAATGCGACAACGCGACAACGCCCCGCCCATGCGGGGCGTTTTGCGTTGCGGCAGCGATATATACTGCAAATCGTCAGATTTTTATCGGAAAGCGCGACCATTTTCGGCGTGGATTTACCGGCTGTTCAGCCCTCTGCTCCATGATGGCCCAAGCTTGGGAAAGCGAGGGCTCTACATGGTCACAATCGGCACTCTGTTAGTTATCGGCGCCGCGATGGCGGGGCTCGTAGGCGTTGGCGGCCTCGGCGTGCCAGAGCTTGAACAGGACGACCTCGACCGCACGTCCGCCGATACCGATCCCGATGCAGATTCACATGCCAAGCCGGACGCCGCCCTGCTGCTGGGCAGCGACAGCGCCGAAGCGCTGACCGGCGGGCGCGGCGGCGACTGGCTCTTGGGCCTGGGTGGCGACGACACGCTGTCGGGCGGCGCGGGCGGCGATGTGATCATCCCCGGCGATGGCGCCGACGCGGTGTCGTCAGGCGACGGCTCCGATTTCGTCGAGGCGGCGAATATCGTCGAAGAGCAGGCCCTTCGCGCATCAGCCGTCAAGGCCACGGACATCTTCGGCGTCACTTTCGATTATGACCTGCCTGCCAGATCCGACGCGGGCGACAATATCGACCTTGGCGAAGGGGACGACACGGTTGTGGCCGGCTCCGACGACACGGTCGCCGGTGGGCCGGGAAAGGACGAGTTTGCCCTGGGCGACTGGATCGAGGGCGGCACCCCGGTCAAGATCGCCGATTTCGACGCGGCAGAGGATATCATCACCTTCGTTTACGACCGCGCCGGCGACACCCCCGACCTGTCTGTCGAACGCAACGAGGCCACGGGCGTCACCACGATCCTGGCCGACGGCCGCTCGGTCGCCGTGCTGCGCGACGCCAGCCCGGAGTTTTCTCTGCGCAACATCGCCGTCGGGCGCTACACGGCCTGAAAGGTTACCCCGCTCCGGCCCCGGCGGCTCGTCAAGCGTTCGATTTTCGCGGCATCGTTCCACGCATGGCGAAAATGCTCGGCGATCTGCCTGTAATATGTCAACAGCCTCGCCATGCTCAGCCCCGGCGACAGCATCCAGCTCAGCGACGTGGAACCGGTCGGCCTCTCGGCCTGATCAGCGCCCCTCGTATTCCGGCTTGCGCTTGTCCAGAAAGGCGGTCACGCCTTCCTGGAAATCCCGTGTCCGGCCGCATTCGCCCTGCAACTGCGCCTCGAGGTCTAGCTGCTTGTCGAACCCGTTTTCCCAACTGCCGCGCACCGCGCGCTTGATCCCGCCATAGGCCGCCGTCGGCCCCTTGGCCAGCTGCGCCGCCCGCGCCTGCCAGTGCATCTCGAACGCGTCATCCTCGACCGCTTCCCAGATCAGGCCCCAGGCATCCGCCTGCCGCGCCGAAATCGGCTCGGCGAACAGCGCCGCACCCATCGCCTTGGCCGCGCCCACCTGCCGCGGCATCCAATAGGTGCCACCCGCATCTGGGATCAGCCCGATCCGCGCGAAGGCCTGCAGGAAATAGGCGCTCTCGGTCGCGATCACCACGTCAAAGGCCAGCGCCAGGTTCGCCCCCGCCCCCGCCGCCGGTCCGTTCACCGCCGCGATGGTGGGAACCGGGCAGTCGGAAATCATCCGCAGCATCGGCTCGTACTCGTCGCGCAGCACGCGCTCCACGTCCAGCGCCGCCGCCGTTCCGTTGTCCGACAGATCCTGCCCCGAACAGAACGCCTTGCCGTTGCCGGTCAGCGCCACCACCCGCGCCTCGCGACTTGCGCGCTGCATCGCGTCGGTGATCTCGGCCCGCATCTGGGTGTTGAGCGCGTTCATCTTGTCGGCGCGGTTCATCCGCAGCACGGCGATGTCGTCACTCAGGTCGTATGTCAGGGTCTGATAGGTCGTCATCGGCCGGGCCTCCATCTGGCGTGTGTCGCCAATCAACCCCGCCTTGCCGCCAATTGCAACGCGCGACGGCGCGTCAGTCCTTCATGATTTCGCGCAGCCGCGCCTCTTCGGCGGCACTCAGCCCCGCCTCGTCCTCCGGTTTCGCGCCCGCGCGCCCCCGGATATAGACCGCCGCCAGCAGCCCGCCCAAAAGCAGCATCACCGGCCCGGCCAGCCATAGCACCAGGTTGCTGCCGCTCGCCACCGGGTTCAGCAGGACGTATTCGCCATAGCGATCCACCACGAACTCCACGACCTCCTCGTCGCTGTCGCCCGCCACCAGCCGCTCGCGCACCAGCAGGCGCAGGTCGCGGGCCAGGTCGGCGTTGGAGTCGTCGATGCTCTCGTTGCGGCACACCAGACAGCGCAGGCCCGAGGAAATCTCCCGCGCGCGCTTCTCCAGCGCCGGATCGTCAAGAATCTCGTCCGGCTGCACCGCCCAGAGCGGCGAGGCCAGAAGGCAGAGGATCAGGACCAGCCGTTTCATTCCGCCGGCACCCCCACGGCCCGGGTCTTGCGCGCCCCCGCCGCCACGCGATAGCGCCGGTCCGAGAGCGACAGCGCGCCCCCGATGGCCATCAGGATCGCACCGCCCCAGATCCAGTTCGCCAGCGGCTTGTAATAGGTCCGCACGGCCCAGCCGCCCGCCGCCTGCTCGTCGCCGATCACCACATACACGTCCCGCAGGAAACCGTTGTCGATGGCCGCCTCGGTCGTCGGCATCCCCGCCACCGGGTAGACCCGCTTTTCCGGGGTCAGCCGGCTCACCACGGATCCGCCCTTCGACAGTGTCACATCCGCCATGGTCGAGAGGTAATTCGGCCCCTCCACCTCGCGCACATCGTCGAGCGTGATGGTCAGCCCCGACACCTCGAAACTGTCGCCCACCTGCGCCACGCGGATATCCTCGGCCTCCCAGGCCAGCATCCCCGCGATGCCCGCAATTGTGACGCCAAAGCCCGCATGCGCAACGGCCTTGCCCCAGTCGGCCCGCGGCAGGCGTCTCAACCGTGCCACACGGCCCCCGCCCCGGCCCGTGCGGCTCCACAAATCGACCGCCGCGCCCGACACCAGCCAGGCTGCAAGGAACAGGCCCACGGGTCCAAGCGCGCTGCGCTCCGTCTGCAGCGCGAAGGCCAGCGCCCCCACCGCCACGGCCAGCGCAAAGGCGCCCGCCAGCGGCCGCAGCACCCGGCCCAGATTGCCCCGCTTCCACGGCAGCATCGCGCCCACCGGCAGGATCAGCCCCAACACCACCATGAATGGGGTGAACGCCATGTTGAAGAACGGCTCGCCCACGCTCAGCTTTCGGTCGAACATCAGCTCCGAGATCAGCGGCCAGATCGTGCCCACGAAGATGACAAAGGCCGACACGCCCAAAAGCACGTTGTTGGCCACCAGCATGGTTTCCCGGCTCAGCAGGCCGAACACCCCCTTGGCCTGCATCGCCCCCGCCCGCAAAGAGAACAGTGTCAGACCCAGCATCATGAAGAACCCGGTGATCATCAGCAGGAACACGCCCCGCTCCGGGTCCGTCGCAAAGGCATGGACCGAGGTCAGCACGCCCGAGCGGGTGATGAACGCGCCGATCATGGAAAACCCGAAGGCGATGATGGCCAGCAATATGGTCCAGCTTTTCAGCGACTCGCGCTTTTCCACCACGATGGCCGAATGCAGCAGCGCGGCGGCGATCAGCCACGGCATGAAGCTGGCGTTTTCCACCGGGTCCCAGAACCAGAACCCGCCCCAGCCCAGCTCGTAATAGGCCCACCAGGACCCAAGCGCGATGCCGATGGTCAAAAAGATCCACGCCGCCAGCGTATAGGGCCGCACCCACCGCCCCCAGGCCGCATCGACCCGGCCCTCGATCAGGGCCGCCAGCGCGAAGGAATAGGTCATCGAGAGGCCCACATAGCCGAGGTAGAGGAACGGCGGGTGGAAAGCCAATCCCGGGTCCTGCAACAGCGGGTTCAGATCGCGCCCGTCGAAAGGCGGCACCGGCATCCGCAGAAACGGGTTCGACGTGAACAGGATGAAGGCGAAGAAGGCCACACCGATCAGGCCCTGGATCGACAGCACCCGCGCCTTCAGCGTCGGCGGCAGGTTGCCCCCGAACCACGCCGCAAAGGCCCCGAACAGCGTCACGATCAGCACCCACAACAGCATCGAGCCTTCGTGGTTGCCCCAGACACCGGTGATCTTGTAAATCATCGGCTTGGCCGAGTGGCTGTTGGCCACCACCAGCTCCAGCGAGAAATCCGAGGTCACGAAGGCCCAGGTCAGCGCCGCGAACGCCCCCAGCGTCAGCACGAATTGCAACGTCGCGGCGGGCTCGGCCACGGCCATCCACCCCGCCCATCGCTTGTGCGCGCCGATCAGCGGCACGACCGACTGAAAGCACGCCACGAAGAAGGCGAGGATGAGGGCGAAATGTCCAAGCTCGGTAATCATGGCCCGGTTATAATCGCCCCGGGCGCCGCCTCCAACGTCTTTCGGGTGCGACGGGTGATCACATTGCCGCGGGGATACGCGGCCGGCCATGAGCCGCGCCATCGATGCCCCCCGGGGTGGCGATCCAACTTTCGGGCTAGAGCACTTTATCCCCGCCAAATCCGAAAAACGTTCAGGCGCAGTGCCCGCATCGGCCAAATCGCCGCCCCCTGGGTGGGGGGGCAGCGATGGCGCGGCGGCGCAGCAAGCTGCACCTTGATTCCGCGCGGGTGGCTGGATGCGCAACGCCGTCCCGGACTTGATCCGGGACCTCGCCTGCCAAAAGATCCCCGGATCAAGTCCGGGGATGACGGACAGCACACGCGGCCGGAGTCGTGCTTCGCGCCACCAGCCCGCGCGACCCTACCGTCCGTGGCTCGCCTCCTGCCACTCCCGAAGGGCCGGGTTCGGCTCGCCGCCGACCTCCTGCACCTGCAACGCTAGCCCCGCATCATGCCCGGTATCGGCCACCCCCACGCTCCCCGCCTCCAAGGCGCGCAAGGATCTCAGGTTGCCCACCACCTGCGGTGTACGGGCCATGGTGGCGGCGATGGAGCGCTGGAACTCCTGCCCCTTCGCCTGATGCCGCGCGCCGAAATAGAAGCTGACGATCGCCCCCAGCAGCCACCATAGCGGCTCGGGCACCAGCGCAATCCCCTGCATGCGCTCGGAAAACCAGATCGGATCGACCATTGCCGCCACGAACAGCCCCAGCGTGCCAAGCGCCATGGCCGGGCGCGGCACCCGGTTCAGCCCGTCGATGAACCGGTCGTACCAGCCCTTGCGCCCGGCCTCGAACTCGGCGGCCAACTGCGCCAGCGCCGCGCCTTGCAACCCGGCGGCACGGGCGTCGGATCTCTCGGCATTCACCCGGAACACCTCCGCCGTTTCCGCCACCGCATTGCGCCCGCCGCCGAAGATCAGGCTCAGGACCGTCTCGATCAATCCCATTTCGCCACCCGGTCCCGAAACTCCGCAGGGGTCATGTGATAGCGCGACGAGATGAACGCCTCGGCCCGCCGGATCCAGCCGCCCTTGCCGCCGGCCCGGTTGCGCGCGAACTTGCGCGACGCGGGGCGCTGATCGGCCAGCCGGAAATAGTAATTCCGCCGCGCGATCCCGTAGGCATCGGCGATATGCAGCGGCGCGACACCATGCGCAAGCTCCGCCGCCTCGATGGTCTGCGGCCCGATGATGCCGTCGACGGCCACATCGTGCCCCATCTGCCGCAACAGCCGTTGCAGGATCTTCACCGCGTTGGCCCCGGCATTCACGTACATGTCGAACACGCTGGCCTGCAAAACCTGCGGCAGCCGCGCGATGCCGGGCCGGTGGTAATAGTGGTCAATGAAAATGTCCTGCGCCTGCGCCCGGCTCAGACGGCGCACATCGGCCACGTCCACATCCCCGTCCCGGTCCAGGTCCAGCCCGAGCCGTCGCATCGTATGGATGGTCACACCATGATTGGTGGCCCCGCCCGGGTCGTCGGGGTCGTTCACGAACCCGCCTTCCCGCGCCAGGATATCCTTTGCGATCTCCGAGACAGTCTGCATTCCGCGCTCCCTTGGCCAGCGATGTGAACTCGCCGGCAAGGGTCGTCAGGATTGGTTAACGCGGGGTCTAGCTACCGTCCGGTTCCTGGTAGACGCCCTGTTCCTTCAGCGCATCGACCACTTCCTTGGGCATGTATTCCTCGTCATGCTTGGCAAGGATCTCGGTCGCGGTGAACACCCCGTCCTCGTAGCGGCCCAAGCCGACCATGCCCTCGTTCTCGCCAAAAAGATCGGGCAGAACGCCGGTATAGCGCACCGGCACCGACGCCCCGCCATCGGTCACACTGAAACTCACGGTCTCGCCCTCGCCACGCACCAGCGTGCCTTCCTCGACCAGCCCGCCGATACGGAACGTTTCCGAGGGGCTGGGTGGCTCGGCCATCACCTGGCTGGGCGAGCGGAAGAAGTTGATGCCGTCGCGCATCGCATACCCAATCAGGCCCGTGGCCAGAACCAGCGCAATCGCCGTCACGGCAATGATCTGCACGCGCCTTTGTTTCTTCAGTGATTTCATCGCGCTACCCCGTTCTCCTCAGGGAAACTACGGAAACACCGGGGCCAGCATCAGCCCCGTCGTCTCGTCGATACCTAGCATCAGGTTGGCGTTCTGCAACGCCTGCCCGCTCGACCCCTTGGTAAGGTTGTCGAGCGCGCCGACCACGATGGCCCGCCCGTCGATCCGGTCCGCGACCACACCGATATGACAAAAATTGCTGCCCCGCACATGCCGCGTGCTGGGTCCTTCGCCATAGGGCAGCACCTCGATGAAAGGCTCGTCGGCATAGGCTTTGTAAAGCGTCTCGTAAACGGCCTTCGCCTCGCCCTTCACATATCCCGTCGCAAGGATGCCCCGGTTCGCCGGCACCAGATGCGGCGTGAACTGGATGCGCACGTCCCGGCCCGCGATGGCGGAAAACTCCTGGTCGAATTCGCCCAGGTGCCGGTGCGTGCCCCCCAGGGCATAGGCGTGATACCCCTCGGACAATTCGGCGTGCAGCAGGTTTTCCTTCAGGCTCCGTCCGGCCCCCGACACCCCGCATTTGAGATCGAGGATGATGTTGTCGAGGTCGATCACCCCCGCCTCGATCAAGGGCCGCAGCACGTACTGCCCCGTCGCGGCGTTGCACCCCGTCCCGGCCACCAGCCGCGCGCCCCGGATGGCATCGCGGTAAAACTCGGTCAGGCCATAGACGGCCTCTTTCTGCATCTCCACCGCCGAATGGGGGTTGCCGTACCATGTCTCATAGGCGTCCGGGTCGCGCAGCCGGAAATCCGCGCTCAGATCCACGATCTTCAGATCGCGTGGCAGGCCTGCGATAACCTCCTGGCTGGTCTTGTGCGGCAGGGCGCAGAAACACAGGTCGATCCCGGAAAAGTCGATCTCGTCGATCGTCACCAGCGACGGCAGGTCGAGGTGCCGCAGATGCGGAAACGCCTGGCTCATGGTCTGCCCGGCCTTGGAATTGGCCGACAGCGCGGCAATCTCCAGGCCCGGATGGGTGGCGATCAGACGGACAAGTTCGGCGCCGGTATAGCCCGAGGCGCCCAGAATGGCGATTTTATGGGTCATATCAGACCTCTTTCATCAGTTGTTGGTCATGTAAGGAAGAATGCGCGCCCCCGCAATGCGACGCGCTGGCCTCAGGCGGCCTGAAACGTGATCCCTCGTCGCAGGAACTGCGTCGCCCGGTCCGAGGTGCGCTTGGGGTCGCCCGTGGTCAGGAACCGCACGCCGGTCCCCCCTTCGACCATCTCGGGGTGCCGCTTGAGGTAATCGGCCAGGCTCGCCGCCACCAGGTTGGGCTGCGAATAGACCTGGACATCCGGTCCCAAAGCGGCCTGGAACACGTCCTCGACCAGCGGGTAATGCGTGCAGCCCAGAACAGCGGCCTGCGGATTGGGCATCTTTCGCTTCAGCGCATCCACATGGCTGCGCACCAGCGCCTCGGCCAGGATCATGTCCCCGTCCTCGATGGCGTCGACCACCCCCCCGCAGGCCTGCGCCTCGACATCCACGCCTATGGCGCGGAACGCCAGTTCCCGCTGGAAGGCCCGGCTGCTGACTGTCGTGGGCGTGGCGAACAGCGCGGCATGCTTCACTGCCACCTCGCGCGGGGGCGAGTTGTCGCCCCATTGCCGCTCGGTCAGCGCCTCGATCAGCGGCACGAACACCCCCAGCACGCGTTTGCCCTTCGGCACGCCTTCCTCCTGCATCCGCCGCAGCGCAGCCGCGGACGCCGTGTTGCACGCCAGAATCACCAGGTTGCAGTCCTCGTCATGCCACAGCCGCTGCACATGGGCCTTGGTGCGGACAAAGATATCCTGCGCGTCGCGCACGCCATAAGGCGCGTTGGCGTTGTCGCCCAGATACACCAGCGCCACCTCCGGCAGCCGCGCCTCCACGGCGCTCAGAACCGTCAGGCCGCCAAGCCCGCTGTCGAAAATCCCAACTGCCATCTGTCCTGCGCTGCCCGCGCCCCTAGTCGTATTCAAAGCCAATCTCGTCCGGGTTCACCGGACGTGTGCTAAGCTCATACGTCTTGTGCCGCAGAAACGCCATCAAGGATTTCGTGTCCCCGGTGCGTGCGCGCAATTCGTCCTGCGGAATGGGCTGGCCCACCACGACCTGAACGCTGGTGTCCACGCGCTTGGTGAATTCCTTGATCAAAAGGCCCATGCGCAGGGTGGTATGCAGGTGACTGGCCAACTGGAACAATCGGCTGGTATGCCCCTCGAAGAAAACCGGCACTACAGTGGCGTCGGACTTGGCGATCATCCGCGCCGTGAACCCACGCCAGCCGGGGTCTAGCGGTTGGGCAAAGGGTTTCGCGGCCGTACTGACCGTACCGCCGGGAAAAATCCCGATGGCGCCCCCGCCCTTCAGGTAGTCCAGCGCCGTCTTCCGCGTCTCGATATTCAGCGCGACGGCCTCTTTCGTCTCGTCGAAACTGATCGGCAGGATGATCCGGTTCAGATCTTCGGCCTTGCGAAAAACCTGATGCGCCAGGATGCGGAAATCGCCCCGCGTCTGACTCAGGATGTGGCCCATCATCAGCCCGTCCAGAATGCCATAGGGGTGGTTCGCGATCAGGATCAGCGGCCCGGTGCGCGGAATGTTGTCCAGGCTCCCGCCCACCACGTCCAGCGTCAGGCCATAGCGCTCCACCATCACCTGCCAGAAATCGCGCCCCGCCGCGACCTCCTGCTCATAGCCTGCCGCCCGTTTGATCAACCGGATGCGGCCCGTCAGGTTCTCCATCGTGCGGATCATGGCGCGCCCCCCACGGGTCTGCGCCGAATAGGCGTAACTTATGTCACGGGCCACGTGGCGTTCCTGGCGCATCTCACCTTCCGTCTCGATTCGCGTGCATCCATTTACATCGCCCCGCCACGTAACAGGGCGATGAAAGTTCGATGACCAAAGCCGGCGCGGTCTACTGTGCCGCCCGCGCCACGTCCTGCCCGCCGTCGCGGATCACCTGCAAAAGATGCTCGCGCTGCTTGGCGGCCTTGCGGGCATTCTCCATCTTCACCGGCCCGAATCCGCGGATCTGCAGCGGCAGTTCCGCCAGCGCCACGATGGCGTCCTGGGTCCTGCCGTCCAGCTTGGGCAGAACCTCGGCCATGTCGGCCTCGTATTCGCGGATCAGCGCACGCTCCATCCGCCGCTCCTCGCTGTAACCGAAGATGTCCAGCGGCGTGCCACGCAGGCCCTTGAACTTCGCCATCAGGCGCATCGGCTTTTCCATCCATGCGCCGAACTGGCGTTTCTTCGGCCGCCCGTCCGGGCCTGTCTTGCTCAGGATCGGCGGCGCCAGGTGAAAGGTCATGTCGAAGTCGCCCGCAAACTCTTCCTCGGCCTTTTTCCGGCTCTGGATCAGCAGGCGCGCGACTTCGTATTCGTCCTTGTAGCTCAAGAGCTTGTGATAGCCCAAGGCCACCGCCTCGCGCACCTGTTCGTTCTCGATTTCATCGACCAGCTTGCGATACCGCCGGGCCAGCCGCTTGCCCTGGTAGTCGACCAGGTGGGTCTCGCGAAAGGCGATCTTCTCCTCCAACGACTTCGGCTTTTCCACCACGTTCGGCGTGACCATACGGTCTGCCTCCTCGGGATGCTCGGCGGCCCAACGCCCAATCTCGAAGGCCCGCAGGTTGCGCTCCACGGCGGCCCCGTTCAACTCGATCGCCGCATCGATCGACGCTTTGGACAGGGGCACAAGCCCCCGCTGCCACGCCGCGCCAAAGATGATCATGTTGGAAAAGATCGCGTCTCCCATCGCCACCCGCGCCAATTCGCTGGCGTCGAACAGAACCACATCGTCGCGCAGCCGCGATTGCAGCGACAGCGCAAGCTGGTCGGTCGGGATGGTGAACTCGGTGTCACGGGTGAAATCGCCGGTCATGATCTCGTGGCTGTTGACCACCGCGCCGGTGCGTCCGGCCCGCGTCAGGCCCAGCGTCTTGGCCCCGGCACTGACCACCAGATCGCCGCCGATCAATGCATCCGCCTCGCCCGTGGCGACACGTATGGCGCTGATATCGCTCGGCTTCTCGGCAAGGCGACAGTGGATATGCACCGCACCGCCCTTCTGGGCAAGGCCGGCCATCTCCATCATGCCAGCGCCCTTGCCGTCGATCTGCGCCGCCTGCGCCATCACCGCGCCGATGGTCACGACGCCGGTGCCGCCCACGCCGGTGATCACCACGTTATAGGTGCCATCGATCTTTGGCAGCGCAGGGTCCGGCAGATCCGGAAGGTCCAGATCGGCCGAGGCTTCTTTTCGAATCTTCGCCCCTTCCAGCGTCACGAAGGACGGGCAGAAGCCCTTGAGGCAGGAAAAGTCCTTGTTGCAGCTCGACTGGTCGATCGCGCGCTTCCGGCCCAGTTCCGTCTCCTTCGGCACGATGGCGACACAGTTCGACTGCACCCCGCAATCGCCGCAGCCTTCGCAGATATCGGTGTTGATGAAGACCCTCTTGTCGGGGTCCGGAAATTTGCCCCGCTTGCGGCGGCGGCGTTTCTCGGCGGCGCAGGTCTGTACGTAAATAATGGCCGATACGCCCTTGATTTCCTGAAATTTCTCCTGCACCTGCATCATCTCTGCCCGCTCGTGCCAACCGATGCCCGACGGAAAGTGCGACTTCTCCGGCTCTTCCTTCTCGTCGTAGACCACCGCGATGTGCTCCACGCCCATCGACTGCAACTCGCGCGCAATCCGGTCCGGCCCCAGCCCGCCTTCGTTGGTCTGCCCGCCGGTCATGGCGACCGCGTCATTGTAAAGGATCTTGTAGGTGATGTTCACACCCGCCGCGAGCGCGGCGCGAATGGCCAGAACGCCCGAATGGTTGTACGTGCCATCCCCAAGGTTCTGGAACACATGCTCGCGGTTCGAAAACGGCGCCTCGCCGATCCAGTTCGCGCCTTCCGCGCCCATATGCGTGAACCCGCTGGTCTCGCGGTCCATCCACAGCGACATGATGTGACACCCGATCCCGGCATAGGCCCGCCCGCCCTCCGGCACCTTGGTCGAGGTGTTGTGCGGACAGCCCGCGCAGAAATAGGGCAGCCGCGCCGCCAGCTCCTGTGCATTGTCCGATTTCTTAGCCTCTTCAATCAGTTGCAGCCCGGCTCTAACGCGGTCCGTGCCGCGACCTTCCTCCACCAGGATGGTCCCGATCTTCTCGGCCACCATCACCGGATCCAGCGCCATGCGCGTCGGGAACAGCTCTTCGGAATGCAGGCCGCCGGCGCCGCCCTTGTACCAGCCATAGACGCGCCGCCCCTGCCGGTCGTCGAAAATCGCCTCCTTGATCTGGATCTCGATCAGCTTGCGCTTTTCCTCGACCACCACGATCAGGTCCAGCTCCTCGGCCCAATCGTGAAAGCCCTTCATGTCCATCGGAAAGGTCTGGCCGACCTTGTAGGTCGTCAGCCCCAGCCGCTCGGCCTCGGCGGCGTCGATCCCCAGCATGTCCAGCGCGTGCGTCAGGTCCAGCCAGTTCTTGCCTGCGGCCACGAAGCCGATCTTCGCGCCGGGTTTGCCCCACATCCGCTTGTCGATTTTGTTCGCGTGGGCAAAGGCTTCGGCGGCGTACCTCTTGTGGTCGATCATCCGCGCTTCCTGCGCGATCCAGTGATCGCCCAGCCGGATGCTCAGCCCGCCCTCGGGCATGTCGAACTCCGGCAGAACGAAATTCATCCGGTCCAGACTGCCATCGACGACGCTGGTCACCTCCACCGTGTCCTTCATCGTCTTCAGCCCGGCCCAGACGCCCGCAAAGCGCGACAGCGCGAAACCATACAGACCGAAATCCAGGATCTCCTGCACCCCGGCAGGCGACAGCACCGGCATGTAGGCATCGACCAGCGCCCAGTCCGACTGGTGACAGACCGTGGAACTCTCGCCCGTATGGTCGTCCCCCATCGCCATCAGCACGCCACCCAGCGGGGCCGTCCCGGCCATATTGGCGTGCCGCATCACGTCGCCCGAGCGGTCCACCCCCGGCCCCTTGCCGTACCACAGGCCAAAGACGCCATCGTGCTTGCCCTCGCCGCGCAGCTGCGCCTGTTGCGTCCCCCACAGGGCCGTCGCCGCCAGATCCTCGTTCAGACCCGGCTGGAAGGTCACGTTCGCCTCCGCCAGCACCTTTTCCGCCCGCGCCATCTGCATGTCGACCGCGCCCAACGGCGAGCCGCGATACCCCGTCACGTAGCCGGCGGTGTTGTGCCCCTCGGCGCGGTCCCGCGCGGCCTGCATCAGCATCAGCCGCACCAGAGCCTGCGTGCCGTTCAGCAATATCTGAGATTTGGACAGGTCCAACCGGTCATTGAGGGAAATCTTCTGATCGCTCATCTCGTCCTCCCGTGGCGATTGCGCAATTCCGCGCAACTGCTAAGTATATAGGCGTGTATTAGGTCAATATACGTGACCTAACGCAAAGTTTCACGTGTTTTCCACGCTATCGGCTGTGATCCGCGAATGTTTTTCTGCTATTGCGCGTGCGGGGATTGGATCGAATTGAAAGTTGCGAAATGGATTGGGACAAACTGAGAATATTTCACGCGGTGGCCGATGCCGGCAGCCTCACCCATGCCGGTGACCAGCTTCACCTGTCGCAATCGGCGGTCTCGCGCCAGATTCGCGCGCTGGAAGAATCACTCAACGCCACACTCTTCCACCGCCACGCCCGCGGCCTGATCCTGACCGAACAGGGCGAGCTTCTGTTCGACGCCACCCGCGCGATGGTCAAGCGGCTGGATGCCGCCACCGCCCGCATCCGCGACAGCGAGGAGGAAGTGTTCGGCGAGTTGCGCGTGACCACCACCATCGGCTTCGGCACACTCTGGCTCGCCCCGCGCCTGCCCAAACTGTTCGAGACCTATCCCGAGCTCAACATCGACCTGATGCTCGAGGAACGCGTCCTCGATCTGCCCATGCGCGAGGCCGACGTCGCCATCCGCATGAAGGAGCCCAGCCAGGCCGATCTCATCCGCAAGCGGCTGATGATGATCAACATGTGCCTCTTCGCCACGCAGAAATACCTCGACGAGCGCGGCACGCCCGAAAAGATGGAAGACCTCAGCCAGCACCGCATCCTGTGCCAGAATCCCCGCTCGGCCCAGGTCGGCGCGGGTGCCACGCTGGTCAGCGAACTGATGACCTACGACATCCCCTCGCTGCTGACGGTGAACAACTATTACGGCGTGCTGCAAGGCGTGCTCAACAATCTCGGAATCGGCGTGCTACCCGACTACCTGGGCCAGGATTTCCCGCAGATCGTGCGCGTTCTGCCCGAGGTACAATCCTCCGACGTGCCGGTGTTCCTCGCCTACCCCGAAGAGCTGCGCCACTCGCAGCGCATCAAGGCGTTCCGCGACTTCGTCCAGGAAGAGATCATAGCCTATCGCAAAAACGTCGCGAAATAAGGCATTTCGCGCCGTTCGCTGCCGCCGAAATAGCAGCCATGCGGCAACAGCATAGCAGGTTTTCACCTGGTGCGGCCTGTTTGCCCTTGATCGCTCGAAAATCGGGCACTAATTGCACGGCATGACGGTGATCAACCCGATCACTTCATACCTCCCTGTTGGACTATGGCCGAGCTTATTGCTCGGCCTTTTTTTGCTCAGACCACCGGGATCTCGCCCCCCGCCAGCGGCGACAGCGCCCGCGGCTGGCCGTCGGTGATCGCGATCACCTCCTCGTGCACCATGCACAGGCCCCCGGGCCGGTCGATCCCCGGCTCCAGCGTGATCACCATGCCGGGTTCCAGCACCGTCTCGTCGTGCGCGGTCAACGACAGCCCCTCGGTCAGCTGCATCCCCAGCCCGTGGCCCAGCCGCCCTGCCGTCTCGCCCGCGCCCACGGTACCCGCCATGGCCCGCCACAGGTCGCAGGCGCGTGCGCCGGGCCGGGCAATCTCCATCGCCGCCGCCGTGGCCTCAAGCAGTCGCGCATGGGCCTCTGCCACTCCGTCTCCCACGTGACCCACAGCAAAATTGCGGTCGAAATCGCAGAAATACCCGTCCCACACCGCGCCGGTGTCCAACATCAGCACGTCGCCTGGGCAAAGCGGCGTCTCCGGCGCCGGCGAAATCACATCCGCGTAGCCACCCTGCGCCGCGCCCCCGGCAAGATAAGGCACCCAATCCGCGCCTTCCTCCAGCAACAGGCGCTGGAAGTCCCGGAACACCTCTGCCAGGGGGCGGCCTTCCCCCGCAATCTCGGGCACGCGCGCAAACGCCCGCCCCGCGACCCTGCAGGCGGTCTCGATCTTAGCGATCTCGGCGGGAGACTTGACTGCCCGCAGCCGCGCCACGATCCCGGCATCGCCGGTAAACGCCAGACCGGCCAGGTCCTTCACCCGCGTGAAATCCATCAGCGGCATCCGCAGATGCGTCTCGTAACCCATCGGCACGCCAACGGGGCCACCCACCTCGCGCAGCGTTGCAGCCAGCAGGCTCACCCCGTCATCCTCGGGCGCAGGCGCGGGCCAGGTGCGGATGTCCTCGACCCATGTGCGCCCCATCAGCGCCGCCCCGATCGACGGGATCACCGCCTTGGGCGGGCCCTCCCGCGGCACCACCACGAACCACGGGCGGCTGGGGCTCTCCCAGAACCGCGTCAGAAAGCCGGTGAAATAGCGCACATCCGCCTCGGTCGTCAGCAGCAGCGCGCCCAGCCCCGCGCGGTCCATCAGCATCTGCGCCCGCGCGGTGCGGGTCTCGTATTCCGCGCGGTCGAAACCCCGCTTCATCCGTCTGACTGCTCGCTCAGGATGCACAGCGCCCGCGCCTCCGCGCCAAGGCCCATCAATCGCGCGGCCGCCAACCCCGCCGCCCCTGATTCCGTGCTCTCCAGCCCCATCAGATTCAACTCCGGCAGCACTGCCGCCGCCTCCTCTTCGGTGATGGTCGCAAAGTCGTCCGCATCGCGCGACAAGCCCCGCAGCGCGATCAGCGACGGCTCCTTGCAGTCCAGCCGCCCCATGGCCGAGACCGGGCCTTCCGTGGCGACGGGCCGCCCCGCTTCGATGCTGGCCTGCAACGCCGGGGCCGCTTCGGGCTCCACCACGATGATCCGTGGCGCGGCGCCCCAATGCGCGCGGAAATAAGCCGCGCAAGCCCCCGCCAGCCCGCCGACCCCGGCTTGCAGGAAGATATGCGTCGGCACCTCCGGCATCTGCCGCACGGCCTCCTCGGCCATCACCAGGTAGCCTTCCATCAGCCGCCAGGGCAGGTCCACGTAGCCGGGCCAGGAACTGTCCGACAAGAGGGTCCAGCCGTTCGCCTCCGCAGCCTGTTCGGCGGCCTCCATGCTGGCCTCGTAGTCTGCCCCGGCCCGCACCACCTCGGCGCCCATGTCGCGCAGCCGTGCTGCAAAGCTTTCAGGCACCGTCTCGGCGATATAGACCACCGCCTTCGCCCCAAACACCTTGGCCCCGGCTGCCACCGACATCCCGTGATTTCCGGCACTCGCGGTCACGTAAGTGCGCCCCGCCAGCGCGTTCGCCCAATCCTCCGCCCCCGCCGCCGCGGCCTCGTGCGCGATCACATAGGCCGCCCCAAGCGCCTTGAAGCTGCCCAGCCCCATGCGCCCGCGCTCGTCCTTCACGAAAAGCGTCGTGCCGAAGGCCTCCCGCCGCTCCAGCGGCGTCACCCCATGCGCCGGACACTCCCCCAACAGCCGCAACGGCGCGGCGGCGTCCACGCTTGCGCCGGGGATCTCGGTCAGCACCCCGTCCACCAGCCCCTGCCCGCGCCACGGGTTCTCGATGATCTTCATGGCAACTCCCTTTCGCCCAACCCGACGGCATCGCGCGGCATCCGTCAAGGCCCATGGCACGCACCGCGCCGCACCCCCTTCCCCCCGCCGCGCGCATGGCCTAATAGGGGCGCCATCTGCACCGCACCTTGGGGGACATGTTTCACATGCAGGAACCGGCCATCACGTCCGAACTGATCGCGGCCCACGGGCTGAAGCCCGACGAGTACGACCGCATCCTCGAAATCATCGGCCGCGAGCCGACGTTTACCGAACTCGGCATCTTCTCGGCCATGTGGAACGAGCATTGCTCCTACAAGTCCTCCAAGAAATGGCTGCGCACCCTGCCCACGAGTGGCCCGCAAGTGATCTGCGGCCCGGGCGAGAATGCGGGCGTCGTCGATATCGGCGACGGTCAGGCCGTGATCTTCAAGATGGAAAGCCACAACCACCCCTCGTACATCGAGCCCTACCAGGGTGCCGCCACCGGCGTGGGCGGCATCTTGCGCGACGTCTTCACCATGGGCGCGCGCCCCATCGCCTCGATGAACTCGCTTTCCTTCGGCGAGGTTGCCCACCCCAAGACCCGCCAGCTGGTGCATGGCGTGGTCGAGGGCATCGGCGGCTACGGCAACTGCTTCGGCGTCCCCTGCGCGGGCGGCGAAGTGCGGTTCGATCCGGCCTATAACGGCAACTGCCTCGTCAACGCCTTCGCGGCGGGCCTCGCGGACGCCGACAAGATCTTCTACTCCGCCGCCTCCGGCATCGGCATGCCCGTCGTGTACCTCGGCGCGAAAACCGGCCGCGACGGCGTCGGCGGCGCCACCATGGCCTCGGCCGAATTCGACGAGACCATCGAGGAAAAGCGCCCCACCGTGCAGGTCGGCGACCCCTTCACCGAGAAACGCCTGATGGAGGCCACGCTGGAGCTGATGGCCACCGGCGCCGTCATCTCGATCCAGGACATGGGCGCGGCGGGCCTCACCTGTTCCGCCGTCGAGATGGGCGACAAGGGCGGGCTTGGTGTGAAACTCAACCTCGACGCCGTGCCGCAGCGCGAGGCGAACATGACCGCCTACGAGATGATGCTGTCGGAATCCCAGGAACGCATGCTCATGGTCCTGCGCCCCGAGAAAGAGGCGGAAGCCCGCGCCGTGTTCGAAAAATGGGACCTCGACTTCGCCATCGTCGGCGAGACCATTCCCGAGGACCGCTTCCTGATCATGCACAAGGGCGAGGTCATGGCCGACCTGCCCCTCGCCACCCTGTCGGGCAGCGCCCCGGAATACGACCGCCCGTGGGAAGAGCCTGAAACGCCCGAGGCGCTCGATGATGCGAACGTGCCGAATGTCGACCCGATCGACGGGCTGAAGGCGCTGATCGGCTCGGTCAACTATTGCGGCAAGCAGTGGGTGTACGAGCAATACGACACCATGGTCATGGCCGACAGCGCCCGCACCCCCGGACAAGGCGCCGGCCTCATTCGCGTGCACGGCACCGACAAGCACCTCGCCTTCACCTCCGACGTGACCCCCCGCTACGTCAAGGCGAACCCTTTCGAGGGCGGCAAACAGGCCGTGGCCGAGGCCTATCGCAACCTCACGGCACTTGGCGCCGTGCCGCTTGCCACCACCGACAACCTCAACTTCGGCAACCCGGAAAAGCCCGCGATCATGGGCCAGTTCGTAATGGCGATCAAAGGCATCGGCGAGGCCGTCGCGGCGCTCGACATGCCGATCGTGTCGGGCAACGTCTCGCTCTATAACGAGACCGACGGCAGCGCCATCCTGCCCACCCCAACCATCGGCGCGGTCGGCTTGATCCGCGACCCCGAGTCCGCCATCACCGGCCAGGCCCGCGACGGCCACGTGGCCCTGCTGGTGGGCGAAACCAACGGCCACCTGGGCCAATCCGCCTTGCTGGCAGAGGTCTACAACCGCGTCGAAGGCGACGCGCCACCCGTCGATCTGGCCGCCGAGAAACGCAACGGCGACTTCATCCGCGCCAACCACGCCCTCATCAAGGCCTGCACCGACCTCTCCGACGGCGGCCTCGCACTGGCGGCCTTCGAGATGGCCGAAGCGGCCGGCGTCGGCGTCTGCCTCGACAGCGACGACACGGCGACCCTCTTCGGCGAGGATCAGGCCCGCTATCTCATCGCCTGCAATTTCGACCAGGCCGAGGCGCTGATGATCGCCGCAGGCCAGGCCGGCGTGCCGATCCAAAGCGTGGGCCGCTTCACCGGCACCGACGTGCAGATGGGCCGCTCCAGCGCCCCGATGGACGAGCTCGCCGCGATCTACCGCGGCACTTTCGGCGACACCTTCGCCTGACACCAGTCGTCGGGCGTGGCTTCACCCCGCCTCCGCGCCCCGGTGCCGGGATGAAATCCCGGCCTACCCTGCTCCACGCACCAGACGACCCCGCCTGTCCGTCGAAAACCTCCGCCCCACATCGTAGGGCGGGGTTTCACCCCGCCTCCGCACCCCGATGCCCGGACGAAATCCCGGCCTACCCCGCCACGGACGACATCGCCGGAAACCACGCCCGTCGCTTGCATCCCGGCCCTGCCCTCTCTACATCAGGGACAGACACCAAGGAGACGCGCACATGCCCATGCAAGTCCAGGAAATCGAGGATCTGATCCGCGAGACCTTCCCAGACGCCAAGATCACCATCACCGATCTGGCCGGCGACGGGAATCACTACGCGGCCGAGGTCATCGACGAAAGCTTCCGGGGCAAGAACCGTGTCCAGCAGCAGCGCGCCGTCTATGCCGCGCTCAAGGGCAAGATGGACGGTCCTTCCGGCGACCTGCACGCCCTGGCCCTGACCACCAAGGCCCCGGACTGAAACGATGAGCTGGACGCTGATCATCCTCCTGGTCCTCGTTGCCGCCGCCATCGCCGCGGTCGCAATCGTGGGCCAGCGCAAATCCCCCGGCAAGCGCGGCAGCGAACCGGGGACCGGGATGCACGTCCTTGAATCCGACTACCAATCCGGCATGGGCGGCGGCAACGTCCGGCGGTGGGAAATCCCCCGCGATCCGCAAGCCTACGCCAAACTCTTTGCTCCGAAGGACACCGACAAATGAGCGACCCGAAGACGCAGATCGAAGAAACCGTGAAAGCCAATGACGTGGTGCTCTACATGAAAGGCACCAAGACCATGCCGCAATGCGGGTTCTCGTCCCGCGTGGCCGGCGTGCTGAACTACATGGGCGTCGAGTATACGGATGTGAACGTGCTTTCCGATGACGGCATCCGGCAGGGCATCAAGGATTATTCCGACTGGCCGACCATCCCGCAGCTCTACGTGAAGGGCGAATTCGTCGGCGGCTGCGACATCATCACCGAGATGACCCTCTCGGGCGAGCTCGACACCCTGTTCGAGCAGAACGGCGTCTCCTACGACAAGGACGCCGCCGACAAGATCCGCGAAGCCAACGGCTGAGCCGGGTCTTTCACTCCGGTTAATCCAAGGCGCGGTCCCGATCTCGGGGCCGCATTTTTCTTTGTAAATGCTTAACGGCGCACGGTCCGTTCACACAGGCCTGCGGACAATGGCACCGTCGCGAAACCACCCAAATACCGACGCAATACCGACGTGGGTTTTTGACCCCGATTCGCCGTTAAGACATTGGCCACAGGATCAGAAACAGCCCCGCCGCGAACGCCGCCACCCGCAGCGGCCAGCCTTTCTTCAACACCAGCGACAGGCTGACCAGCGCCAGCCCCGCCCCCACCTTGACCATCGACAATACCGCCCATCCCGGCGCCTCGGCCAACGCCGTGATGCCGGGGTTCGCCACCATGCCCAAGGGGATCAGGTACAGCCCTACACCCAGCGTCATCGCCGTCAGTGCGATCCGCAGCCAGTTCTCCCCGATCATGCCAGCGGCAATGAATACCGCCCCGCAGACGGGCGGCGTGATGGTCGACAAAAGCGCGTACCAGAAGACGAAAAGATGTGCCTGAAGCGGCTCCATCCCCAACTCGATCAGCGCCGGCCCGGCGACGGAAACGCAGATCACATAGGCCGCCGTTGTCGGCACCTCCATTCCCAAAATCAAACAGGCAAAGGCGGTCAGCAGCAGCGATGGCCACAGCATCCCGCCCGAGGCCGACAGGATCAGCGAGGTGATCTTGACCCCCAGCCCGGTGACGCCCAGCACCCCGATCACCAATGAGGCACAAAAGATGATCGCCCCGATCAGCGCCACCTGCCGCGCCGCCGTCATCAACGCCGTCTCAGCCCGCGCCAGCGCCCGCGACAGGTTCACCCGCAGGTCCGACCCCAACAAGAGCAGCGCCGCCCCGGCAAAGATCGACAGGCACGCGGCGTATTGCGGCGTCACCCGCATCACGAACATGCCCAACAGCAGGATCGCGAAAGGCACAAGGAAAAACCCTGATGTCACAAGCACATCGCGCCGCGCGGGCCGGTCCGCATCCGCCAGCCCCCGCAGATCAAACCGCGCCGCGTAGCCGTCGATGCCCACCCAGACGGCCCAGAAATACAAGAGCGCCGGCAGCGCCGCAGCGGCCATGATGCCGGTATACGGCACCCCCGTCAGCTCGACCATGACGAAGGCTCCTGCCCCCATCAGCGGCGGCATGATCTGCCCGCCCGAGGACGCCACCGCCTCCACCGCGCCGGCGATCCGCTTGGGATATCCCAGCTTCTCCATCGCTGGCAGCGTCACCGCCCCGGTCGAGGCCACGTTGGCCGATGCCGAGCCCGAGATCGAGCCGAAGAGCGCCGAACTCAGCACCGACACTTTCGCCGCCCCGCCCCGCAAACGCCCGGCGGCCGCGGCGGCCACGTTCATGAACCCCTGTCCCGCCTCGCCCGCGTTCAGCACCGCGCCGAAGATGACGAAGATCGCCACCACGTTCACCGACACCTGCGTCAGCGACCCCCAAAGCGCGCCTTCGGCAATGGTCAGCGTTCCGAAAAAGCTCTCGATCGGCGTGCCGGAATGGCCGAAACGCCCCGGGATGTGTTGCCCGAAAAGGCCGTAGAGCAGCGCGATGGCGGCCACCAGCGGCAGGGGCCAACCAATCGCCCGCCTCGCCGCTTCCAGCACCACGAGGATCAGCACGGCGGCGATGGCCACCTGCCCCTGGCCTTCCAGAAACCCGTACTGGTCGCCCAGCATGTCGCGGTTAAAAACGACCCAAAGCGCCGCGCCCACGCCAAGTGCGGCCAGCACGTATCCGCTATGGCGCATCAGCCCCGCCTGCCCCCAGACCAGTACCCAGGGCAGCACGAAAACCAGGTGCATCGGGCGGCTCACGAGGTTCGGCACCAGCCCCCAGAACACCAGCCCGATATGAAACACCACCGAGGCCAGCGCCAGGCCAAGCCAGAAAAGCCGCGCAGGACCGGCCTGCGCGGCGGGATCGGGGGTCGTCAGGCTCACGTGGTCACTTCTGGGCGTCGGTCAGGGCGATGCCTGCCTCTTCGTAATAGCGCACGGCGCCGGGATGGATCTGGCCGGTGATGTTCTCCATCAGGCCCTCGTCCACGCCGTTCCACCAGGCCGAAGACTCGCCCAACTTGGCCTTGCTTTCCCAATAGGTCTTGGTCAGCTGATAGGCGGTCTCGTCATCCATCTTGGTGGTCGTATAGGCCGCCACCGGCAGCGAGGTCGTCACGATATCCTCGTCCTGCCCGGCATAAGTGCCCGCAGGGATCACCAGCTTGGTGCGCCCGGTCTCGGCAATCTGCTCGTCACTCATCGACAGCACCGTCACCCCGGTCGAGGCCGCGGCCTCCACCACGTTGGGTGCCGGCCACGAACCCGCCGTCACGAACCCGTCGATCTGCCCGTTCTGCATGGCCGGCACCGCGTTCGACAGTTCAACATCGGCGATCTCGACCTTGTCGGCCAGTCCGAAGAGGTCGAGATACTTCTCGCCCTCCGTCGCACCGAAACTGCCCTTGCCCAGCAGGATCGTCTTGCCTTCGAGGTCCGCCAGCGTCGTGGCGCCGCTCTCCTCGGACATGACGAAATGCATGGTCAGCGACGGGATCGGGAACAGTGCGCGGATATCGTCGAAGGCCGGGTCGCCCTTGCCCTCGAACATCGCCTTGCCACCCTGCGCCAGGCTGACCAGAACGGGTGGCGTGGTGAACACGTAATCACCGCCGCGCGCCCGCACCTCCATCACGTTCTGAACCGATCCCTGGCTTTCCTCGACGGTCACGCTGATCTCGCCGTCCGAGGCCTCCTGCATGGCCTCGGCGATCTGCACGCCCATCTGGTAATAGGACGAGGCCGACTTGGCCGATTTGTATGTGACGCGCGTCTCGGCGGCGGCCGGCAGCGCCAGCATGGAACCGGCCAGAACGGCGGCGGTCAGGCGATGAAACTTCATGGTAATCCTCCCATTGTCATGGGCGCATTTATGCCTGCGCCCGTGAAAGGGTCAATGGTCAGATATCCAGCGTATGGTCCTTTTCCCATTGGCTGAAATGCGCCATGTAGGAATCCCATTCCTGCCGCTTCATCTTCAGGAAGGCCGACGAGAACGCCTCGCCCAGCATCGCCTTCAACTCGCGGTCCTTGTCGTAAAGACGCAAGGCATCCAGCATGTTCAACGGCAGTTTCGGCGCGCCCCGCACCTTGTAGCCTTCGGCATACATGTCGATGTCGTAACGCTTGCCCGGATCGGCCTTGGACCGGACGCCGCTGAGGCCAGCGGCGATGATCACGGCCTGCAACAGGTAGGGGTTCGCCGCCCCGTCCGCCAACCGCAGCTCGAACCGCCCCGGCCCCGGCACCCGCACCATGTGTGTGCGATTGTTGCCGGTCCACGTCACCGTGTTGGGCGCCCATGTGGCCCCCGACGTGGTGCGCGGCGCGTTGATCCGCTTGTAACTGTTCACGGTCGGGTTGGTGATCGCCGCCATGGCGCTGGCGTGCTTCATGATCCCGCCCAGGAAATGCGCGCCGCGCTCGGACAGGCCCAACTCTGCGGTCGGGCTGCCCTCGGCGGTGTCGGTGGCGAATACGTTGGTCTTGGCCTTCGTGCCCGGTGCGTCCCAGACCGAGATATGCACATGCGCGCCGTTGCCCGTCAGCCCCTCGACGGGCTTGGGCATGAAGGTCGCGCGAAAGCCGTGTCTTTCCGCCACGGACTTGGTCATGAACTTGAAGAAAGAATGCCGGTCGGCGGTCACCAGCGCGTCGTCGAACTCCCAGTTCATCTCGAACTGGCCGTTGGCGTCCTCGTGGTCGTTCTGGTACGGGCCCCAGCCCAGATCCAGCATGTAGTCGCAGATCTCGCGCACCACGTCATAGCGCCGCATCACCGCCTGCTGGTCATAACACGGCTTCTCGGCGGTATCGAACTCATCCGACAGCGCATTGCCATCCGGCGTGAGCAGGAAATACTCCGCCTCCACACCCGTCTTGACGTGCAGACCTTCCTCGGCGGCCTCGTCGATCAGGCGGCGCAGCACGTTGCGGGGTGCTTGCGCCACGTCCTCGTCTTCCATCACCGGGTTGGCCGCCACCCACGCCACTTCAGGCTTCCACGGCAGTTGAATGACCGACTCCGGGTCCGGTACGGCCAGCATGTCGGGATGCGCCGGCGTCATGTCCAGCCACGTGGCAAAGCCCGCGAACCCCGCGCCATCCTCCTGCATGTCGGCGATCGCCTGCGCCGGCACCAGCTTGGCGCGTTGCCCGCCGAAAAGGTCCGTGAAGGAAATCATGAAGTATTTGACGCCGTTCTTGTCGGCAAATTTTGCCAGGTCCGTGGCCATGGTCGTCTCCCCGTTTCTTGTCATTATGATTGTTGTCGTGATTACATACCGCCCTGTCCGGGAATCCAAGAGGTTCCCGCCAGAGGCACCCGCGCCATCGCGGCGGCCTCCACGGTAAGAGCTTGTAAATCTTCTGGCTCCAGGTTGTGCACGTGGTTCTTGCCGCAGGCACGGGCCAGCGTCTGTGCCTCCAGCGTCAGAACCTTGAGGTAGTTGTTCAGCCGCCGCCCGGCCTCGACCGGATCAAGGCGTTTCGAGAGTTCCGGGTCCTGGGTGGAAATGCCCGCCGGGTCGCGGCCCTCGTGCCAGTCGTCATAGGCCCCGGCGGTGGAGCCAAGCGCGTTGTACTCGGCCTCCCACTTGGGGTCGTTGTCGCCGATCGCCACCATGGCGGCCGTGCCGATGCTGACCGCGTCGGCCCCAAGCGCCAGCGCCTTGGCGACATCGGCGCCGGTGCGGATGCCGCCCGAGACGATCAGCTGCACCTTGCGGTGCATGCCCAGCTCCTGAAGCGCGGCTACTGCCTCGCGGATACACGCCAATGTCGGGATGCCGACATGTTCGATAAAGACGTCCTGCGTGGCCGCCGTGCCGCCCTGCATGCCGTCGATCACCACCACGTCCGCCCCGGCCTTCACGGCTAGCGTCGTGTCGAAGAACGGGCGCGCTGCGCCGACCTTGACGTAGATCGGTTTTTCCCAGCCGGTGATCTCGCGCAGCTCGAGGATCTTGATCTCCAGGTCATCGGGCCCCGTCCAGTCCGGGTGACGACAGGCCGAGCGCTGGTCGATCCCCTTGGGCAGGGTGCGCATCTCGGCCACACGGTCCGAGATTTTCTGGCCCAAAAGCATCCCGCCGCCGCCAGGCTTGGCACCCTGACCGACAACGACTTCGATGGCATCCGCCTTGCGCAGGTCGACCGGGTTCATCCCGTAACGGCTTGGAAGATATTGATACACAAGCGTTTTCGACTGCCCCCGCTCTTCGGGCGTCATCCCGCCATCGCCCGTGGTGGTCGAGGTCCCGGCCATCGACGCTCCCCGCCCAAGTGCCTCTTTCGCTTGCGCCGACAGCGCGCCGAAACTCATGCCTGCGATAGTGATCGGGATCTTCAGCTCGATCGGCTTCTTAGCATAGCGCGTGCCCAGCACCACGTTCGTGTCGCAGCGTTCGCGGTAGCCCTCCAGCGGATAGCGCGACATGGACGCGCCCAGGAACACCAGGTCATCGAAATGTGGCACCTTCCGCTTGGCCCCGCCGCCTCGGATATCGTAGATGCCGGTGGCTGCCGCCCGGCGGATTTCCGCATTAACGTCCGGCGTGAACGTATTGGAATATCTTGGCAAAGTCCGCGGAGCGGATTTTTGATTGTCGCTCATGGGTCCGTCTCCTCAATAGGCGTTGTCGACTTTGAAATTGTAGAGCTTGCGAGCCGAGCCATAGCGCTTGAACTCGGACGGATCGGCGTCGATCCCGGCCTTTTCCAGCAATTCGGTCAGCTTCTCGACATGCTCCGGCCGCATCTCCTTCTCGATGCAGTCCGCGCCCAGGCTTTTGACGCTACCGCGCACGAACAGCTTCGCCTCGTAGATCGAGTCGCCAAGCGCGTCGCCCGCATCCCCGCAGACCACCAGGTGCCCCTTCTGACCCATGAAGGCCGACATATGCCCCACGTTGCCGCCCACGACGATGTCGATCCCCTTCATCGAGATCCCGCAGCGCGACGAGGCATTACCCTTGATCACAAGCAGCCCACCATGCCCGGTCGCCCCGGCATACTGGCTGGCATCGCCCTCGACGATCACCGTGCCGCTCATCATGTTCTCGGCCACGCCGGGGCCGACATTGCCGGCCACCCGCACTGTCGCCTGCTGGTTCATGCCCGCACAGTAATAGCCGGTCGAGCCCTTCACGGTCACGTCCAGCGGTGCATCCAGCCCCACGGCGATGGCGTGGCTGCCACGCGGATTGACGACTTCCCAGCCGGTCTCGTTGCCGCTGGCCCCTTGCAGCGTGGCATTCAGCCCGCGCAGCCCGTCCGCTTCCAAATCGTAAGTCTGCATGTCAGTGGCTCCAGAAATAAACGGTGGCGGGTTCGGGTTCCCACACGCGGGCATCCTCGATGCCCGGAAGGTTCACCAACGCGCGATACTCGCTGCCGAAGGCCACGTATTGGTCGGTTTCAGCCATCACGGCCGGCTTGCAGGCGATGGGGTCGCGCACGACACCAAAGCCGTCCTTGGTGCCCACGACGAACGTGTAGAAGCCGTCGAGATCCGCCAGCCCCGCCTCCAGCGCTTCACCAAGTGTATGACCCTGCTGCATTTTCCAGGTTAGATAGGCCGCGGCCACCTCGGTGTCGTTCTGCGTCTCGACCTCGATGCCCTCGCGCGCCAGTTGCCGGCGCAGCGCGTTGTGATTGCTGAGCGAGCCGTTATGCACAAGACACTGATCCGCGCCCGTGGAAAACGGGTGCGCCCCCAGCGTTGTGACCGCGCTTTCCGTGGCCATGCGGGTGTGCCCGATGCCGTGGCTGCCGGTCAGCTTGGGAATGTCGAACCGTTTCGCCACGTCCCCCGGCAGGCCGACTTCCTTGTAGATCTCGATGATGTCGCCTGCGCTCATCACCCGTATATCCGGGCGCAGCCGCTTGATCGCCTGCCGCGCCGCCGACAGCTTGTCCTGCGGCAATCCCAGCACGGCATGAGTGTCGATCACCCTTTGCTCGATGGTCGCGCCAACCTCGTTGCCGATCTCCTCGGCCAGTCCTTCGAACTGGCTCGGCTCGGCGGCCTGAAGCGTCAGCTTCGCCTGCCCGTCCCGATCCGTGCCGTAAACCGCGATGCCGGCGCTATCGGGCCCGCGGTCGGACATCGTGATCAGCATTTCAGTCAGCATTTCACCCAAGCGAGGCTCGAGCGTCTTGTCCTTAAGGAACAGTCCAACGATTCCACACATTCCGATGTCTCCTAATGCTCAGGAGACGCTATTACGACCTACGGCAATATGCAATAGAGGGAATTAAATATTCTTGATAGGAATATTCTACCGGTCGCCCTGCGGGTACGAGATCACTGACAGATATCGGATCGGCAGGCGCAAGAGCTGGTCCGGACCATGCGGCGCGTCGGCGTCGAAGAACAGGCTGTCTCCGGGCCGCAAATGAAAGCTCTGCTCGCCGTGGCGGTATCCCACCTCGCCCTCCAGTATATAAAGAAGCTCGATCCCCTCATGCTGAAACGTGGGAAAGACGTCCGATTCCTCGTTCAGCGTGATCAGATAGGGCTCCACCACGACGCCACTGTTGTTGGCGCCGATATGGCCCAGAAGGTTGTATTGGTGCCCGGCTCGCGTTCCGGCACGCTCCATCTCCACTGCCTCTCCCGCCTTGACGTGCACGACCTCGCGCCGTTCCTCGAACCGGCGAAAGAACGCGGTGATCGGCACACTGAGCGCCGCCGAAAGCGCCTGCAACGTGGTCAGGGACGACGACGTGACCCCGTTCTCGATCTTGGACAGCATCCCGACCGAAAGGCCGGTCACGTCCGACAGGTCCGAGACGGTCATGCCGCGGGTCTTGCGGAACTCGCGCACCGCCCGCCCGATGGCGGTTTCCAGGTTCATGTCCTGGTGTTCACGAACCTTGTGCGGGTCCTGGTTGAGCTTGCCTTGGGCCATGATATGCGCGCTTTTCTCGTTTCGAAACTTACCCTTGCACGGTGTCAGCCCGGATTGCGATATAAAAATCCGAGCAGCACGCCACATTCCCGCCACATTTCGGCCCAATTCCTGACAGCCTTTGCCGACACCCTGACCGGATAACTTGGCGCCGGTCGGCGCTGTTCGGCCGGCCTGACCTCAAAAAGGAGCAGGCACATGGCAACGACCCCCGACCTTCCCCGCAAGTCGCAGACACCCGCCCCGACGCCGCGCAGCACGGCAACGCAAGAAGCGAAGGTGATCGTGTCCAGGCAGGTCTTCAACGACTTCGCCGCGATCTGAAACGTCTCGCGCAAACGAAAACGGCGCGCCCCGAAGACCGCGCCGTTCCGAAAATTCTGTCTCGGCGCAATCAGCCGACCAGTTCCAGGCCCGAGAAGAAATAGGCGATTTCCACCGCCGCCGTCTCCGGCGCGTCGGACCCGTGGACCGAGTTCTCGCCGACCGATTCCGCGAATTCCGCGCGGATCGTGCCCGGCGCCGCATCGGCGGGGTTCGTGGCGCCCATCACTTCGCGGTTCTTGGCAATCGCGCCTTCGCCTTCCAGCACCTGCACGACGACCGGCTCGGACGCCATGAATTCGCACAGTTCGTCGTAGAACGGACGCTCGGAATGCACGGCGTAGAACACGCCGGCTTGCGCCTTGGAAAGGTGAATCCGCTTCTGCGCGATGATGCGCAGGCCGGCATCCTCGAACTTGGCGTTGATCTTGCCGGTCAGGTTGCGTTTGGTGGCATCGGGTTTGATGATGCTGAGCGTGCGTTCGACAGCCATTGGAGCCTCTTTTCGTAAATAGTCATGGCGCAAACCCCATGCCTGCGCCGTCATTCGGCGCCCCGATAGCATGGGGGTGCGTGATTGAAAAGCTGCGATTGACGGCGCCGGCGCGATACGGCATGCGGTGCGCATGTTGCGTCTTGATAACATAAGTTTCTCGGTCGCTGGCCGCCCCCTGATCGAGGGCGCGTCGGCCGTTATCCCTGCCGGCCACAAGGTCGGGCTGGTGGGCCGCAACGGCACCGGCAAGACCACGCTCTTTCGCATGATCCGGGGCGAGTTGCCGCTGGACACGGGCACGATCTCCATGCCCGAGCGCGCCCGTATCGGCGGCGTCGACCAGGAGGTGCCGGGCAACGACGTGTCGCTGATCGACACGGTCCTGGCCGCCGACACCGAACGCAGCGCGCTGATGGCAGAGGCCGAAACCTCGGAGGACGGCACCCGCATCGCCGAGATCCAGACGCGGCTGGCCGATATCGACGCCTGGAGCGCCGAGGCCCGCGCCGCCACCATCCTCAAGGGCCTGGGGTTCACCGACGAGGAACAGGCCCAGCCCTGTTCGGCCTTCTCGGGCGGCTGGCGGATGCGCGTGGCGCTGGCCGCGGTGCTTTTCACCGCCCCCGACCTGCTGCTGCTCGACGAGCCCACCAACTATCTGGATCTCGAAGGCGCGCTCTGGCTGGAAAGCTACCTTGCCCGCTATCCCCATACCGTTCTGGTCATTAGCCACGACCGCGGACTGCTGAATCGTGCCGTGGGTTCCATCCTGCATCTGGAGGACCGGAAACTGACGCTCTATCAGGGCGGCTACGACACCTTCGCCGAGACCCGCGCCGCGAGACTCGCCAATGCCGAGGCCGAGGCGAAAAAGCAGGAGGCCCGTCGCGCCCACCTGCAATCCTATGTCGACCGCTTCCGCTACAAGGCGGACAAGGCGAAACAGGCCCAGTCCCGCATCAAGGCGCTGGAAAAGATGAAGCCGATCTCGCGCCCGCAAGAGGCCGCGCTGCGCCGCTTTACCTTTCCCGAGCCCGACCAGCTGTCGCCACCGATCCTGCGGCTGGACAATGTGGCCACGGGCTATGACGGTGTGCCGGTATTGCAGCGCCTTTCGCTGCGCATCGACCAGGACGACCGGATCGCGCTTCTGGGGCGCAACGGAGAAGGGAAATCCACGCTTTCCAAGCTGTTATCGGGCAAACTTGAGGTGCTGGACGGAAAGAAGCACGCCGCCTCGAAGCTGCGCGTGGGTTACTTCGCGCAGCACCAGGTCGACGAGTTGCACCTCGACGAGAGCCCGCTCGATCACATCCGCCGCCTCTATCCCGATGACGGCCAGGCCAAGCTGCGCGCTCGGCTGGGCGGCTTCGGGATCGGCGCGGAACAGGCCGACACGAAGGTGGCCAAACTGTCTGGCGGACAAAAGGCGCGGCTGTCGCTGATGCTGGCCACCACCGACGCGCCGCACATGCTGATCCTCGACGAGCCGACCAACCACCTCGATATCGAAAGCCGCGAGGCCTTGGTCGAGGCGCTCACGGATTACACCGGCGCGATCATCCTGGTCAGCCACGACATGCACCTGCTGCAATTGGTGGCCGACCGGCTGTGGCTGGTCAAGGACGGCACGGTCAAACCATACGAGGGCGACCTGCAGACCTATCGCGCTGCCCTGCTGGACCAGAAGCCTGCGAAAAAGGACGCGGCGGCGGAGAAACCTGCGCCGAAGCCCAAGCGCCCATCCCGCGATGCCATCCTTGGACTGCGGCACGAGGTAAAAACCTGCGAGCAGCGCGTGGAAAAGCTGAACGTGATGCGCGACAAGATCGCGGCCAAGCTCGCCGATCCCACAATTTATGACGACGCCAAGGCAGACGACATGGAAGCGTGGCAGCGCAAGTATGCCGAGGTGATGGACGGGCTCGACCGGGCCGAGGCGCTTTGGCTGGCCGCGCTGGAACGGCTGGACGCGGCCGAAAACTGAAACGGGACGGTTTACAACGTCCGCATCCCGGCGCAAACCATGGCGCATGGACCCGAGTTTCCTCATCACCGCCTGGGTGGCGCTTTTCGTCATCATCGACCCGATCGGGATGACCCCGCTCTTCGTGGCGCTGACCCAGGGCGACAGCCCATCGCGCCGCCGCGCCATTGCCCTGCGCGCCTGTATCGCCGGTGCACTGATCCTGATCATCTTCGCCAGTTTCGGCGAATCCGTGCTGGAGTTCGTCGGCATCTCGATGCCCGCCTTCCGCATCGCGGGCGGTCTCTTGTTGTTCCTCACCGCGCTCGACATGCTGTTCGAGCGGCGCACCAAGCGGCGCAAGGATCAGGCGGACGAGGAAGACGACCGCGACGATCCGTCGATTTATCCGCTGGCGATTCCGCTGATCGGCGGGCCGGGCGCCATCACCACCGTGATCCTGCTGGCCGGCCAGCAGCCCGGGATCGAAGGGTTGGTTTGGGTCATCGGCGTGATGCTGAGCGTGGTCCTCCTGGTCTTCCTGTTGTTCCTGACCGCGGGCCTGCTGGAACGCGCCCTGGGGCGGACCGGCATCAACGTGATCACACGCCTGCTGGGGATGCTTCTGGCCGCGCTGGCGGTTCAGTTCGTGCTTGACGGATTGAAAGGGTTTGGGCTGGCGGGCTGAGGGTGCGCTGTTTATATATTGCGCCATGACCGGAGATGATACAGCCCGCCTGCTCTACCTCGCGCTGCTCGGCGCCGCCGTCGTGGCGTGGTTCTTTGCCCAGAACCGCAATTCTCTGGGCAAGACCATGCAATATGCGGTGGTCTGGGGCCTCATCTTCGTGGGCGGCATCGCGGCGGTCGGGCTGTGGGGCGACATCCGCAACACCGTAGCCCCTGCAGCACATCGAACCCTGGGCGAGGACCGGATCGAGCTGCGTCGGGCGATGGACGGCCACTACTACGTCACGGCGCAGGTAAACGGCGCGCCGGTGGACTTCGTCGTGGATACAGGTGCCACGCTGATCGTTCTGACCCGCGCCGACGCCGAACGTGCGGGGCTGAACACCGACGAGTTGGCCTTTGTGGGGCGCGCGGGCACGGCCAACGGCACGGTCAGCACGGCGCCGGTGCGGCTTGACAGTCTGACCATCGGCCCGCTGGAGGATCGCGGCATCGCGGCCTCCGTCAATGGCGGAGAACTGGACCGGTCCCTCCTGGGTATGAGCTATCTCGAACGGTTCTCGAACGTGCAGATTTCCGACGGACGGATGATCCTTACCCGCTAGACGGCGCGCCGCCCCTACGCCTCGGCCTTCTTCTCCCAGCGGCCAGAGTCCTCGGACCAGTATTGCGCCGAACACCCCGCGCCGGTCAGCGCCTTCCACTGCCCGCGGGCGTGGTTCAGCGCCCGGTCATCATTGCCGTCGAACAGGATGCAGGTCCGTTCCAGAGCCTGCACCTCTTGGGAAGAGACCTCGGCACCGTCGATGCTCATGATGCAGGAGGCCCCGTTGGTGGCCTCCCCCGTGCCCAGCAGGATGGGCTGGCGGGCGTCATGCGGTCCGCCTTCGCGCCCATGCGGCAGAAACCCGTCCTCGGGGCCCAGCCAGAGCTTTTCGTCCAGCCAGTCCAGCCGCGCCGCCTGGGTGCCGCGCACCAGCACACGCCATCCGGCGCCCCGCGCCTTGTCCAGCAGCATGGGCAATGTCGCCTCCAGCGGTCGGCGGGTCAGGTGATAGAAATAGACCGCGCCCATCATTCCCCTTCGTATTGATCGGCCACCAGCCGGTTAAGGCTCATCACGCCCCAGCCCGTCGAACCCTTGGGGGCGAAATCGGTGTCCTTGGTCACCCGCGCAACGCCCGCGATATCAAGGTGGATCCACGGTGTGCCCTCCTCGACGAAGCGTTGCAGGAACTGCGCCGCGGTGATCGAGCCGGCGGGCCGTCCGCCCACGTTCTTCATGTCGGCGATGTCGGACTTGAGTTGCTTGTCGTAGTTCTTGCCAAGCGGCAGTCGCCAGGCGCCCTCGCCCTCGTTCTTGGCCGCGCGCAGGAACTTGTCGCAGAAATTGTCATCGTTGGAAAAGACGCCTGCATTCTCGTGACCGAGCGCGATGATCATAGCACCCGTCAGAGTGGCAAGGTCGATGATGGCGGCGGGCTTGTAGGTCTTCTGCGCGTACCACAGCACATCGGCCAGCAACAGCCGCCCTTCGGCATCGGTGTTGATGATCTCCACCGTGTCGCCCTTCATCGAGGTGAAGACGTCACCGGGGCGGTAAGCCTCGCCCGAGGGCATGTTCTCGACCAGCCCGACAAGGCCAACAACGTTGGCCTTGGCCTGACGCAGCGCAAGCGCGCGCATGGTACCCGTCACAACCCCGGCACCGCCCATGTCCATCGTCATGTCTTCCATGCCCGTGGGCACCTTCAGCGAAATGCCCCCCGTGTCGAACACCACGCCCTTGCCCACCAGCGCCAGCGGCGCGTCACCGTCACGCCCGCCGGACCATTCCATGACCGCGACCTTTGTGGGCGAGGCCGAGCCTTGACCCACGGCGAGCAAAAGCCCCATCCCCTGCTTTTCAAGCTCGTCTTCCTCCAGGATGGTGATCTTGAGCCCGAGGCTCTCCATCTCCTTGATGCGCTTGGCGAATTCAGTGGTGGTCAGGTGGTTGGCCGGTTCCGACACAAGGTCGCGCGTCATCAACACGCCCTCGGCCACCGCGAGCGCCGCTTTCGCAGCTTCGGTGGCCTCGTCAGGTTTGGCGACCATGATCGACACCGGACCTGCCTCGTCGGATTGTTCCGACTTGCGCGCATCGAAGGAATAGGCGCGCAGGGCGATCCCCTGCGCCAGCTCGCTCAACCGCCGGGCGGTCCCCGCCAGCACCAGCAGAGGTTCCGACCCTTTGAGCTTGCCCAGGGCCGCGCCGGCCTGGCGCGTCTCGACCGGGTCTGCCCCGCGTTCCAGGCACAGGACATCCAGCGCCTTGGCCGCAAGGCCCGTCGGCCATGCCAGAGTAATCACCTGACCCGGCTTGGTCTTTTCCCACGCCTCGCTTTCCAGCAGGCGCTTCACCGCTCCCTTGGTCAGGCGGTTCACCCGGCGCGCACCCGGGCCCATCTTGCCAGTCGGCGTGACCACCACGGCGACGCGCCCTTCCGCTTCGGCGATGGCGTCGAGGTCCAGATCGGTGAAGGTAACGGAAACGGGGGTGCTCATGTGATGCTCCTTGCGCGGAAAATGTCTGTCTGTCGCCACCAGACCTAGCGCCTTGCGCGGGCAATGGCCAGTGCCGGCCGCAAACCGCCGGCGCGCGTCGCTTTACCGGTTTTCCCCCGCAGTCAAATCGCATAACTTGGCGTGCAATGCTGTTAAGGTCCTGGGGGGATGCGTGACCAGATTCGACAGGTATATGCTGTCGCAATTCATGGTGCTGTTCGGGTTCTTCGCGCTTGTGCTGGTGTCGATCTTCTGGATCAACAAGGCGGTGCGGATGTTCGATCGGCTGATCGGCGATGGCCAGCCGGCCTGGATCTTCCTTGAGTTCACCGCACTGACCCTGCCCGGCGTGATCGGCGTCGTGCTGCCCATCGCGACCTTTGCAAGCGCGGTCTACGTCACCAACCGCATGACCACCGAATCCGAAATGACGGTGATACAGGCGACCGGGTATTCCCCGTGGCGCCTGATCAGGCCGGTGTTGATCTATGGCATCCTCATTGCGGTCATGATGTCCGTGCTGAGCCACTACCTGATCCCCAAGAGCCTGAGCCAACTGCGCCTGCGCCAGGCCGAGGTCAGCCAGAACATCACGGCCAAGCTGTTGACGGAGGGAGAGTTCCTGCACCCTGCCCCCGGTATCACCTTCTACATCCGCGACATCACGCCAGAGGGCGAGCTTCGGGACGTCTTCCTGTCGGACAGGCGCAATTCCGAGGTTCCCGTGACCTACACCTCGACCCAGGCCTACCTCGTGCAGGAAGGCGGCGGCACCAAGCTGGTGATGGTAGAGGGGCTGGCGCAAAACCTGCGGGCCGAGGGCAATCGCCTGTTTACCACGCATTTCGACGACTTTTCTTATGATATCAGCAGCCTTATCTCGCGCGATCCGACCAACCTCAACCGCGTCGATTTCGCCCTGACCGGCGACCTTCTGTTCCGGCCGGCCGAGATGGCCGAGATGACCGGCAGCACCGTTCCCGAAGTGCTGTACGAGGCGCATGGCAGGTTCGCACAGGCGCTGATGTGCATCGTCGCGGCGCTGATCGGGTTCGCCACGTTGCTGGTCGGCACCTACAGCCGTTTCGGGGTCTGGTGGCAGATCGTCGGGGCGTTCACCCTGCTGGTGCTGATAAAGATGGTCGAGGGCGGCGTTTCCGGTACCGTTCTGGGAAGTGCGGGCTACTGGCCGCTGATGTACCTGCCCACCGGCATCGGCGCGCTGGTCACTGTCATTCTTCTCTATCTTGCCGCCCACCCCGGTATCTGGCGTCGTTTGTGGCCGTTCGGGCCGCGCAGCGGTCCCCCCGGGCCGGTGGAGGGCACCACGTGATCCTGCATTATTATTTTGCCCGCAAGTTCCTGTGGACCTTCGTTGCCATCGCCTCGGTCTTCGTGATCCTGTTGGCGCTGATCGACCTGGTCGATGAATTGCAGGATTTCCCGAACCTGCCCTTCATGGACGTTCTCGGCGTGGTGCTGCTCAACGTCCCGCACGCGAACTACGAGATCCTGCCTCTGGTCGTGATCCTGTCGGCGGTGGCGCTGTTCCTGCGGCTGGCACGGTCGTCGGAACTGGTCGTGACGCGGGCGGCAGGGCGGTCGGCCCTGCGCAGCCTTGCCGCCCCCATCACCGTCGCCGCGCTGATCGGCATCCTGTCGATCACCATGCTGAACCCGCTCGTGGCGGCGTCCTCGAAACGGTACAACGACGTGGTCAACACCTACATGGGTGGCGGCACCAGCGTGCTGGCCATCGCCTCCGAAGGGCTGTGGTTGCGCCAGGGCAGCGCCGAGGGGCAGACGGTCATTCACGCGGCAAGGGCCAGTTCCGACGTCGCCACCCTTTACGAGGCGACATTCATCAATTTCTCGCCCGAGGGCGAACCGCAACAGCGGATCGTGGCGGACACCGCCAGCCTTGCCGCCGGCCAGTGGGAGCTGAAGAACGCCAAGATCTGGGAACTGACGCTCGGGCAGAACCCCGAGGCGTCGGCCCGCGAGGTGGCGCAACTGGAATTGCCTTCGGCGCTGACGCAGGACCGCATCATCGACAGTTTCGGCAAGCCGGAATACATCTCGCTGTGGGACCTGCCGGCGTTCATCAACCAGCTGGAAGAAGCCGGGTTCTCGGCGCGGCGTTATGCGGTCTGGTTTCAGATGGAACTGTCGCGGCCCTTGTTCCTGGTGGCGCTTGTCATGGTGGCCGCAGCCTTTACCATGCGACACGCGCGGCTCAGCAATACAGGGATCTCGGTCCTGATTGCCGTAATGCTGGGCTTTACGCTGCACTACATCCGGAATTTCGCGCAGATCCTCGGGGAGAACGGACAAATCCCGATCTACCTCGCGGCATGGGCGCCGCCGGTGGCCTCTTTCATGCTGGCCGCAGGGATCCTGCTGCACATGGAGGACGGATGAGCCGCAGGTCCGGAATACGCGCCCGGCTTGCGGGGCTTGCCGCAGCGCTGATCTGGGCGGGTGGCGCGGTGGCGCAAGGCGGTGTCGATGCATCTTTGCCCGCCGCCACGGATGCGCCGCAGCCAGCCATCCTGGTGGCCGACGACGTTTTTCTGTCCGGTAACGAACAGCTTGTCGCCACCGGCAATGTCGAGGCGCTTTACGACGGGCGGCGGCTGAAGGCGTCTGAAATCGTTTACGACCGCACAACCGAAACCCTGCGGGTGACCGGACCGATATCGCTGGAGGACGCGGACGGCACGATGCTGGTGCTGGCCGACAGTGCCGAGCTCGACCGCGAGATGAGGAACGGCCTGCTCAGGGGCGCGCGTATCGTGATGGATGACCAGGTGCAGCTGGCCGCGAACGAGTTGGCCCGGGTCAACGGGCGATACAACCAGCTCTACAAGGCTGCCGTCACCTCGTGCCGCGTGTGCAATTCGCAAAGCCCTCCGCTCTGGCAACTGCGTGCACGCCGTGTCGTTCACGACCAGCAGGAAAAGCAGCTTTATTTCGACGGTGCGCAGTTCAGAGTGCTGAACACACCGGTTTTCTACCTGCCCCGCCTGCGCCTGCCCGATCCCACGCTGGAACGCGCCACCGGATTTCTGGTCCCGTCGCTGAACAACTCCTCGCTTCTGGGGTTCGGCGCCCGGGTGCCCTATTTCATCCGGCTCGGTGATCACAAGGACCTGACCGTCACGCCGTATCTTTCCACCGAAACCCGGACGCTGGAGCTGCGCTATCGACAAGCGTTCCGCACCGGCGCGATCGAGGTGGAGGGTGCTCTGAGCGATGACGACATCGGCGGGCGCAGCTTCAAATCCTACGTCTTTGCCAACGGGACGTTCGCCCTGCCCCGCGACTTTACTCTGCGGTTCGATATCGAGGCGGTGAACGACGACACCTACCTGCTGGATTACGGCTATTCCGAGAAAGACCGGCTGGACAGCGAGATCTCGATCGAGCGTGCCCGGCGCGACGAGTACATCCGGTTTGCCCTGACCGGCTTCCATTCGCTTCGTGCCGGGGAAAGCAATGCGACCTTGCCGACGGTGGTCTCGAACGGCGAGTATGAAAGCCGGTTTCAGCTGGGCAACGCGCCCGGCGGCGAAATCCGGCTTGGGGTTCTCAGCCACGCGCATTACCGGTCTTCGGATCTTGCGGTCGACGGCCCGGATTTCGACCCGTTCGCGGATGGCCGCGACGTCGCACGCTTCACCGTCAGTGCGGACTGGCACCGGTCATGGACACTTGGCGCGGGCGTGCTGACCAGCGCGCAGGTCGGGCTCGCCATCGACAGCTTTCACGTGTCGCAGGCTGGCATCACCAGCCGGTCGGATGCGGTCGAGGTCACGCCCTCGGCCTCTGTCGAGCTGCGCTGGCCGCTTCTGAAGACCACGTCGGCGGGGGCGACCCATGTGATCGAGCCTGTCATGCAGCTTTCATGGGTCGGAGGCAGCAACCCGCTTGTGCCCAACGACGAAAGCACCCGGATCGAGTTCGACGAGGGCAACCTCTTCGCCACCTCCCGCTTCACTGCGCCGGACCGGCGCGAGCGCGGCTTCAACTCGGCATACGGCATCAGCTGGACACGCTATGGCACTAGGGGCTGGCAAAGCTCTTTCGCCCTTGGTCAGGTGGTGCGCGAGGAGGTCGAGGTCGACCCCGCCGGCGGGCCCGCCTTTACCAATTCCTCGGGGCTCCAGGACCGCTACTCCGACCTGCTGATCGCGGGGCAGTTCAAGAACGATGACGGGCTTACCATCACCGGGCGGGGCCTCTTCGACGACGATTTCGTCACCACCAAGGCAGAGGCGCGGGCCAGTTGGCGCAATGACCGCGCAGCCGTCGGCGGCACCTATATCTGGCTGCGCAACGATCTGGCCGAGGCGCGGCCGAACAACATCTCGGAATGGGCCTTCGACGCCTCCTATCGGCTGTCACGCCATTGGACCGGAAGCGCCAACTGGCGCTACGACGTGGCCAGCGACGAATCCGTGCGGGCGGGACTCGGGATCACATACACCAATGAGTGCGTGGACATTTCGCTTTCGGCCTCGCGTCGCTTCACCTCTTCCACTATCCTCGTGCCATCGACCGATATCAGTTTCACGGTTGGCCTTCGCGGCTTTACCACCAAGACACGCGACAAAAGCTACGTCCGGACATGCGAGCAATGATGCCAAGACTTACATACCTCACTTCCGCGCTTCTGGCGCTTACCCTCTTTGCGACTGCCGCGCTGACCGGCACGGGGCCCGCGCAGGCTCAGCAAAGTCCGTTCGACGCGGTCATCAAGGTCAACAATCTGGCCATCACCCGATACGAGATTTCGCAGAGGGCCCGGATGCTGCAACTGTTCCAGGTGCCGGGCGACCCCGAAGAGCTCGCCCGCGAACAGCTGATCGAGGACCGGCTGAAACTGGACGCGGCCAGCGCCGCGGGCTTCGAGCTGACCGAGGACGCGATCATGGCCGGGATGGAGGAATTCGCAGGCCGCGCCAACATGGATGCAGAGCAGATGATCGGTGCATTGGAGCAGGCCGGCGTCGACCCTTCTACCTACCGCGAATTTGTCCGGGCCGGTCTGACATGGCGTGAATATTCGCGCGCCCGCTTCGGGCCTCGGGTCAATGTGACCGAAGACGACGTGGACCGTGCCCGCCTCTCCTTTGGGCAAGAGACCAGCGTGCGCGTGCTCTTGTCCGAGATCATCATGCCGCTGGCGAACGCCAATCCGCAGACGATCCAGGAGCGCGCAAACCGCATCAGCCAATATACGACCGAGGCTGAATTTGCCGCCGCCGCGCGGCGGTACTCGGCCACGGAAAGTGCCGGGCGCGGGGGGCGTATGGACTGGGTTGCCGTCAACGACCTTCCCGAAGGGCTGCGCTCGGTGGTGCTGGCGCTCGCGCCCGGTGAAGTGAGCAACCCGCTGCCGCTGCAGGGCGCCATCGCCCTGTTCCAGCTGCGCGACATCGAGGAGATCGACCAGCCCGAGCAGGAATACGAGGAAATCGAGTACGCCGCCTATTACATCAGCGGTGGCCGCACCGAGCAGAACCTCGCCCGCGCCGCGCAGATAGATGCGGACACCGATACCTGCAACGACCTTTACGGCATTGCCCAGGGTCAGCCGGAACAGGTGCTGGAACGCGGCAGCAAATCGCCGTCCGAAATTCCCGATGACATACGGTTCGAACTTGCCAAGCTCGATCCGGGCGAGATTTCCACCGGCGTCACACGCTCCGGAGGTCAAACGCTCGTGGTGCTGATGCTGTGCAGCCGGACGCCGAAGACCGAAGGCGAAGCACCCTCGGCCCAGCAGATCACCAACTTCATCCAGAGCCGGCGGCTGGACAGCTTTGCCAATGCCTATCTCGCCGAATTGCGGGCTGCGGCGCGGATCGTCGAACTGGAATGACCTCATCTTCCGCGTTGCCCGTCGCCATAAGCTGCGGCGAACCCGCGGGCATCGGTCCGGAAATCGCGGCCCGGGCCTGGCACGCCTTGAAAGACGAGGTGCCGGTGCTGTTCCTGGGCGACCCGGACCACCTGCCGGCGGATGTGCCGGTCGCCCGTATCGACAACCCTAAGGACGCGGCCGAAGCCGGCAAAAGCGCCCTGCCCGTGCTGGCGCATCCGTTCGAGGGGCCTCTGACGCACGGCCAGCCCAACCCTAACCACGCCCAGTCTGTCATCGACATGATCGCCAAGGGCGTCTCGCTTGTGAACGACGGTGCTGCCAGCGCCCTGTGCACGGCGCCGATCCACAAGAAAGCCTTGCAGGATGGGGCGGGCTTCGCGTTTCCCGGCCATACGGAATTCCTCGCGGAAATCTCGGATACTCGGCATGTCGTGATGATGCTGGCCAGTGACCAGTTGCGCGTCGTACCCGCGACGATCCACATCCCGTTGTCGGAGGTGCCCGCCGCCCTGTCGCCCGAGGTTCTTGAACAGGCGATCCGCATCACCCACGACGGCCTTATCCGCAATTTCGGCATCGTCGTGCCCCGCATCGCCGTGGCAGGGCTCAACCCCCATGCCGGCGAAGGCGGCAAGATGGGGCGCGAAGAGATCGAGGTGATAACGCCCGTGCTGGACAAGCTACGGAGCGAGGGTATGGACCTGCGCGGTCCCCTCAGCGCAGACACCATGTTCCACGCCGCCGCCCGCGTCACGTATGACGCGGCGGTCTGCATGTACCACGATCAGGCGCTGATCCCCATAAAGACGCTGGATTTCGACCGCGGTGTGAACGTGACCCTGGGCCTGCCTTTCGTGCGCACCTCGCCGGATCACGGCACCGCGCTCGATATCGCGGGCAAGGGCGTGGCCAACGCCTCGTCCATGATCGAGGCCGTGCGCCTTGCCGCCCGCCTGGGCCGGGCACGCGCATGAGCGCGATCGACACGCTTCCGCCCTTGCGCGACGTGATAACCGCCCATGGGCTAAGCGCGCGCAAATCCCTGGGGCAGAACTTTCTTCTCGACCTCAACCTGACGGCCAAGATCGCCCGCATGGCCGGCAATATCGAAACCGCGGACGTGCTCGAGATTGGCCCCGGCCCCGGCGGCCTGACGCGCGGACTGCTTGCCGAGGGGGCACGGCGGGTGCTTGCGGTGGAAAAGGACGCACGCTGCATCCCGGCCCTGGAAGAAATCGCGCAGGCCTATCCCGGCCGGCTGGAGATCATCAATGGCGACGCGCTGGAAATCGACCCGGCGGCGCAACTCACTCAGCCGATCAAGGTTGCGGCCAACCTGCCCTACAACGTCGGCACCGAGCTTTTGGTGCGTTGGCTGACCCCCGACACCTGGCCTCCGTTCTGGCAAAGCCTGACCCTGATGTTCCAGCGCGAAGTGGCCGAGCGTATCGTCGCGCAGCCCGGATCAAAGGCGTACGGTCGTCTGGCGGTCCTGGCGCAATGGCGGGCGTCGGCGCAGATCGTGCTGCATTTGCCGCCCGGTGCGTTCACCCCGCCGCCGAAAGTGTCAAGCGCAGTGGTGCATCTCGAGGCGCTCGCGGCCCCGCGTTTCCCGGCAGAGCCGAAGGTACTGGAACGCGTGGTGGCACGGGCCTTCAATCAGCGACGCAAGATGCTGCGCGCGGCCTTGAAAGGCATGGCGCCGGACATCGAAGACAGGCTTGTCGCGTCGGGGATTAAGCCCACGGACCGCGCCGAAACCGTCGGGCTGGAGCAGTTCTGCGCGCTCGCCAGAACGCTTGCCTGACCCGTCAGCGAAGAAAATCACGAAAAAGGTGTAGACTTATTCTGCCGCCGCCGAGGATTCCGGGCCGCCGCCCTGTCCCTGGTCGCCACCGCCGTCGTTGCCGCCATCGGGCTTCTTGCGCGGCTTGCGACTGCGCTTGGGCTTTTGCGGTTTCTCGCTGGATTGGCTCTCGGGCGTTTCCACCAGCCCGCTGTCACTCTCGGAATCGCTTTGGATCACGTCGGGTTGCGCATCGTCGCGATCATCTTGGCCGCCCTCGTCGCCGCCACCGTTGGACTCGCGTTCCTGGCGCTGGGCGCGCTCGCGGTCACGTTCGGCCTGCCGCTCGCGGTTCTGGCGCTCCTGCTCTTCGCGCTTCTGGTCCTGCTCCTTCTGAGCCGCTCCCAGCAGGCGCAGGTAATGCTCCGCATGTTGCTGGAAGTTCTCGGTCAGAACCCGGTCGCCCGCCAATTGCGTATCGCGGGCAAGCTGGTTGTACTTGTCAATGATCTGCTGCGGCGTGCCGCGCACCTTGCCTTCGGGCCCGGAACTGTCGAACACGCGGTTGACGACATTGCCCAGGGGCGAGCGGTTGCGGTTGGACTTGTTCCGCGAACGTGACTTCGATGATCTCATATGTGGTTGTCAGCCCTATTGCTTGAAGCGCTGTTTGTTCCGGGTGACGCCCCTTGCGTCGACGATGACCGGATCAATGTGCTGGCTTGAACTCACGTACGGGTGTCGCAAGGACCCTCTTCGTCGTGATGGTCCTCAGTAAACACGCCTCGGCGCATTGCACAAGGGGTAAGCTGGATAATTTGGCAAAAAACCGGCAAAACCGCTTATTTTCCACAGATCAGAGGGGTATTTCGCCTGCGATAACCCGGTCGCGGCCTTCGATGTCGCGCAAAACCGCGACACGCACAAAGCCCGCCTCGCTGAACAGGCGACTGACCTCGGCGGCCTGCGTCCAGCCGATTTCGACCAGCAATCGCCCCCCCGGCCGCAAGTGGGACACAGCACCCGGCACGATCCGGCGATAGGCAGACAGCCCATCCGCCTCGTCGGTCAGCGCGCCGCGCGGTTCGTGCATCAGCTCCGGCCCAAGGTCCTGCATTTCATCGGCCGCAATATAGGGCGGGTTCGAGACCACGAGGTCGAAACGCCCCTCGACGGCCTCGAACCAGTCGGACTGCAGCAGAAGGCAGCGGTCGGCGACGCCAAGGCGCCTGGCATTGCGGTCGGCCAGGGTAAGCGCGGCGGGCGAGATATCGGTCCCGATACCGGCGGCCTCCACGCGCTCCGCGAGCAGCGACAGAAGGATGCACCCCGAGCCGGTGCCGAGATCCAGCACATGACCGAATGGATGCGACAGCGCCGCCTCCACCAACGTTTCGGTATCCGGCCGCGGGTCGAGCACGTCGCCACTGACCTCGAAGCGATGCCGGTAGAAGTCGCGCCACCCGGTCAGATGAGACATCGGCACACGTTGTGTTGCGCGGCGCTCCAGCAGGTCTTGCAGTTGCGCGATGGCATCGGGCGTAACTTCGTCATGCGCCAGCAGGGATACCCGGTCGGGCGCCACGCCAAGCGCCAGCGCCACGAGGCTGCGCGCCTCGCGCTGCGCGTCTTCGATGCCCGCCGCCCTGAGCGTGACCCCGGCATGACGCACGAGGTCCGCGACCCGCTGGCTCACCCTTCCATCTCCGCCAGAAGCGCCGCCTGCGCATCGGCGGTCAGCGCATCGATCACCTCGTCCAGGTCGCCCTGCATCACCTGGTCCAGCTTGTAGAGCGTGAGGTTAATGCGGTGATCGGTCATGCGCCCCTGCGGGAAATTGTAGGTCCGGATCCGCTCGGACCTGTCGCCCGAGCCCACCTGCGCCGCCCGACTGGCCGAGCGTTCGTCATGCATCTTCTGCCGTTCCATGTCGAACAGCCGCGTCTTCAGTACCTGCATGGCGATCTCGCGGTTGCGGTGCTGCGACTTCTCGGAACTGGTGACGACGATCCCGGTGGGGATGTGCGTGATCCGCACGGCAGAGTCAGTAGTGTTCACGTGCTGGCCGCCCGCGCCGGAGCTGCGCATCGTGTCGATCCGCAGATCGTTCGCGTCGATCTGGATATCCACGTCCTCGGCCTCGGGCAGCACGGCCACCGTCGCGGCAGAGGTATGAATCCGCCCGCCCGATTCCGTCTCGGGCACGCGCTGCACCCGGTGCACGCCGGATTCGAACTTCAGCCGTGCAAAGACGCCCTCGCCCTTGATATTGGCCACGACCTCCTTCACCCCGCCCAGCTCGGTCTCGCTGAACTCGATGATCTCAAGCGTCCAGCCCCGCGCTTCGGCATAGCGCTGGTACATGCGCAATAGGTCGCCCGCAAAGAGCGCCGCCTCCTCGCCCCCCGTGCCTGGCCGGATCTCGATGATGGCAGGCCGTGCATCGGCCTTGTCGCGCGGCAGCAGCGCCAGTTGCAGCCGCTCCTCAAGCGCCGGGCGCTGCGCCTCCAGCGTATCCAGCTCGTCGGCGGCCAATTCCTTCATCTCGGGATCGGCCAGCATCGCGCGGGCACTCTCGATCCCGTCCAGCACGGCGTTATAGGCGCGGATTTCCTCGACCACCGGGCGCAGTTCCGCATATTCCCGGCCGAGCTTGGCGATGTCGCCCGTCCCGGCCGACATCTGCGCCTCGATATACTCGAACCGCTGCGTGATCTCGCGAAGTTTGTCCAATGGCACCATTTGCGCGGTGTTGCCTATTCCTCGCGCTTGGTCAAGTCGCCAAGCCGTGCTAAAATCACTCCATGAAACGGATCTGCATCCTCCTCTTCGCCCTCGCACCTGTGCTGGCCTCGGCGCAGGGAAAAACCGTCGAATGCTACTGCACCGACAAATCCGGGACACGGGTCGAAATGGGCGAGACGATCTGCATGCAGGTCGACGGGCGCAGCTTCATGGCGCAATGCCAGATGTCGCTGAACGTGCCGATGTGGCGCAAGGTGTCCGACGGCTGCCTCAGCTCATAGCTGCGACAGCCATCCGTCCAGCCGCTTGGCATTGACGCCCAAGTCCGCCTTGCCGAACCGCGCCCTGCCGTAAAGAACGATCCGGCCGTCCCGCCGCGCGACCGTCGTGTAGTCGGGAAACCCCCACAGCGCCGACCGGGTGACATAGGTGATCATCCCCTCTTCGACCGAGCCCGCCAGTACCTCCGTGCGCGGCGTGTCGCGGATGATCGCGTCCAGCCGGGTCAGCGTCTCGCCCGCGTCCGGCACCACCCGCACGGCGCTGCTCCGACCGTCGCCCGGCTCAGGCCCGTCCGGCAGCACATGCCAGTCCTCCGCATTAGACGGCGCAAGCCGCACGTAGACGGCAAACGTGATCAGCGCCAGCACCACAACGACAAAGATCCGCGTGAGATAATACATGTCCGTTACCTTTCCTATCGCCGTGTCCAACCCCACAGGCACAGCATCTCCATCACCACATGCGCGCCGGCGATGGCCGTGGCCCCGGTGGTGTCAAAGGGCGGCGACACTTCCACCATGTCCCCGCCCACAAGGTTGATCCCCGCGATATCCCGCAGGATCGCGGCAGCCTGCCAGCTGGCCAGCCCGCCCCAGACCGGCGTGCCCGTCCCCGGCGCGAAGGCCGGGTCCAGACAGTCGATATCGAAGGTCATGTAGGTCGGCGCATTACCCAGAACCTCGCGGATACGCGCGGCCACGGCGGCAGGTCCCATCTCGTGCACCTCGCGCGCGGTCAGGGTCGGCACGCCCAGGTTATCCTCGTTCACCGTGCGGATCCCCACCTGGATCGAGCGCGCAGGGTCCACAAGCCCTTCCTTGACGGCCTTGTAGAACATGGTGCCGTGGTCGATCCGCTCCATGTCGTCATCCGCCCAGGTGTCGGAATGCGCATCGAAATGCAGCAGCGACAGCGCCCCGTATTTCTCGGCATAGGCGCGCAGGATCGGGAACGAGATATAGTGATCGCCGCCGATCGCGATGCTGGCCGCGCCGCCCTTCAGGATGCCGCGGATATGCTCGGTCAGGGCGGCGGGAAACTCCGACACCTTGGCATAATCGAACGCCATGTCGCCGTAATCCACGATCGCCAGCGCCTCCAGCGGGCTGTAGCCGTCCCAATAGATGGGCGGATCGAAAGGCTGCAGGCTCGACGCCTCGCGCACCGCCCGCGGACCCAGCCGTGTGCCCGTGCGGTTGGTCACCGCCTGATCGAACGGGATGCCGGTGATGGCCACGTCCACGCCCTCCAGGTCCTTGCTGTACTTCCGCCGCAGAAAGGACGGCGCGCCGCCAAAGGCATTCTCGAACGTGAGGCCACGCAACTCGTCCCGCGTGACCGCCTGGTCCACCTGTTTCTTCGCATCCTCCAGCGCCATCCTTGCGCCCTCCTTCGTTATCCGTTCAGCGGCTGCGCCCGCTCCACCAGCCGGGCAAAGAACGACGCGCCGACCGGCGCCACCGCGTCGTTGAAATCGAAACCTGGATGATGCAGCGCCGGCCCCTCGCCCTGTCCCAGGAACAGATAGGCCCCCGGCCGCGCGTTCAGCATGAACGCGAAATCCTCCGCCCCCATCTCGCGCTGCCGGTCGGTCTGCACCATGTCCGTGCCCGACACCTCGCCCGCCACCTCGGCGGCAAAGGCCGTCTGGTCGGCATGGTTCACCGTCGCCGGATAACCCACCTCAATCCGCAGGGCCGCCTCGACACCGTAAGAGGCCGCCTGCCCCGCGATGATCTCTTGCAACCGCGTATGCACCATCCGCTGCACGTCCGGGGCAAAGGTCCGGATCGTGCCATTCACATAGGCCGTCTCGGGCACGATATTTTCGGCGCTGCCGGTGTGGATCTGCGTTACCGACACGACCAGATCCTGCAGCGCATGATGGTTGCGGCTGACGATTGTCTGGATCGCCTGCACCATCCCCGCCGCCGCCACGACCGGGTCGCGCGTGTGGTGTGGAAAGGCCCCGTGCCCGCCCTGCCCGGTGATGTCGATGTGAAACGTGTCGACCGCCGCCATGATCGGCCCCGGCGTGGTTGCGAACCGCCCTTCGGCATCGCCCGGCATGGTGTGCAGCGCATAGACCTGTTCGATCCCGAACCGCTCCATGATCCCTTCCTCGACCATGATGCGCCCGCCGCCCGGCCCCGCTTCCTCGCTGGGCTGAAAGATTAGCGCGACACGGCCTATGAAATTCCTTGTCTCGGCCAGGTACCGCGCCGCGCCCAGCAGCATCGTAGTATGCCCGTCATGTCCGCAGGCATGCATCGCCCCAGGCGTCTGCGAGGCGTAGGGCACGCCGGTCGCCTCCTCGATGGGCAGCGCATCCATGTCCGCACGCAGGCCTATGGTCGGCCCCGGCCCCTGCCCGTCGATCACCGCGACAACGCCACTTTGCGCAATGCCGGTCTCGATCTCGCTGATCCCAAACTCCCGCAACCGCTCCACCACGAAAGCCGCGGTCTGATGACAGTCGAACCCAAGCTCGGGCCGCTGGTGCAGGTGCCTGCGCCACGCCGTCATGTCCTCGGCAAACCCCGCGATCCGGTTGATGATGGCCAAGCGTCTGGACTCCTCTCTGCTCTGCGGTCAGGGTCCACTCAACGCCAGAAAGAAGGACGGTGCAATGCCCGATGACCTGATCCATGACCCCAAGGGCGGGTTGCCCCGGCTGCGTGCGATCATGCGCGCGCTGCGCGATCCCGACACCGGCTGCCCGTGGGACATCGAACAGGATTTCGGCACCATCGCGCCCTACACCATCGAGGAAGCCTTTGAGGTCGCCGACGCGATCGAGCGCGGCCAGTGGTTCGAACTGCGCGACGAGCTTGGGGACCTGCTGTTGCAGGCCGTGTTCCACGCCCAGATCGCCGACGACAAGGGATTGTTCGACTTCGACGACGTGGCCAACGGCATCGCCGACAAGATGGTCGCCCGCCACCCGCATGTCTTCGGCGACGAGAGCCGCGACAAGTCCGCCGAACAGCAGACCCGCGACTGGGAAACCGTCAAGGCGGCCGAGCGCGCCGCCAAGTCCCAGACCGGCGTTCTGGATGGCGTCGCGGTCGGACTGCCCGCCCTCATGCGCGCGGTCAAGCTTCAGAAACGCGCGGCGCGGGTGGGCTTCGACTGGCCCGATGCCTCGCACGTGCTCGACAAGATCACCGAGGAAGCCCACGAACTGCAAGAGGCTGCCGACACGCTCGGCCCCGACGAGGTCGAGGAGGAATTCGGCGATCTGCTGTTCGTCATGGCCAACCTCGCCCGGCATATGAAGGTCGATCCCGAACAGGCCCTGCGCCGCGCCAACGCCAAGTTCACCCGCCGGTTCGAGCGGATCGAGGCGTTGCTGGCCGACAGGGGCAAGACACCGCACCAGTCCGACCTGACGGAAATGGACGCGCTCTGGAACCAGGCCAAGACCGAGGAAAAAGCCTGAGGTCAGGTCGCGGTCGCACCGTCCCGATCCTTGCCGAAATCGGCATCCGCGGTTTCCGCTCCGGCGGCCACGATCTGCCGGTAAAGGTGCCACGTCCCGTGCCCCAAGAGCGGCAATACCACGAACAGCCCCAGAAACGCCGGCACCAGCGCGGCAAAGGTCAGGGTCGCGACCAGTGCGGCCCATCCCAGCATCGGGCCGGGGTGGCCTGCCACCGTCTGGATACTGGTGATCATCGCGGTCACGAAATCGATCTCCCGGTCCAGCAGCAGCGGCAGGGCAATCACCGTCATGGAATAGAGCAATAGCGCAAAGCAGGCCCCCACCGCGCCCCCGACGGCCAGCATCGTCAGCCCCTCGCGCGTGAGATAGATGTCATAGGACGTGGACACGTTGGTCATGGTCGAAAAGCCAAGGAACAGGGCAAAGATCATGTGCGCCAGAAAGAACCAGAACAGGAAAACCACGATCACGACCGCGCAGATCGATGGCAGTTGCCGGTGTCTTTGGTCAAAGATCACCCCCAAGACCGCCGAGGCGTTCAGCGGATCGCCCTCTTCCAGCCGGCGGCTGACCTCGTAGAGCCCGACCGCGGCGAAGGGACCGATCAAGGGAAAACCGACCGCCGCGAAGACCAGCCAGTAGGTCTGTCCCGTCGCCCAGGTGACCCAGATCATGAACCACCCGACCACGACATAGACACCCGCGAACAATACCGCGAAGCCCGGCGCGCGCCGCATGTCCTGCCAACCCCGGCCAAGTGCCGTGCTCAGCATGTCCCAGGTGACATCTCCCAACGGCGGTACGCCGAGGGGTTGCGCCGACCTCTCGCGTTCTGCCATCGCGTCCTCCCTTGGCTGATCAGCTTACCGCCCCGACGGCCCCCGACAAAGCCCTATCTTGCCCTGCCCCGTCACGGCACCGGCGGGCGCGCCCCGGGCCAGCGGGTTTCGCGGTGATACGCCTCGGCCAGGTTCAGCAGCATCGCGTCATCGCCATGCCGCCCGATCAACTGCAAGCCCATCGGCAGTCCCTGCGCCCCGAAGCCCGCAGGTACGGCCACGGCGGGCAGGCCCAGAAGGCTGGCGGGAATCACCACCTCCATCCACCGGTGATAGGTGTCCATCGACGTACCGGCGATGCTCTTCGGCCAGTCCAGGGTCTTGTCGAAGGGCCAGACCTGCGCGGTGGGAAGCGCCAGCACGTCGAAGTTCCCGAAAAACGCATCAGCCGCCCGCAGCCAGTCCGAGCGCACGCAGCTGGCGGCGTGGACGTCAAGCGCCGACAGGGCCCGGCCCCGCTCGACCTCCCAGATCGCCTCGGGCTTTAGATGGCCGCGCAGGGCGTCATCCTCGTACATCTCCGACAGGTCCGCGGCGATGCTCCAACTGCGCAACGCGGTCCAGGCGTACCAGAGCGCATCGCGGCTGAACGGCGCTCCGGGGCGATCCACGGCGCACCCGATCCGGCCAAATACGTCCAGCGCCGCCTCGCACACGCTCAATATGCCATCTTCCATCGGCAAGGCCGCATCCCAGTCGGCCAGCCACGCCACACGCAGTCCCGCGGCGTCGCCATCCAACGCACCGACAGGTGCGAATGCCGGCCCCGGCAGCCCCCCCGTCCGCGGCGGGCTCATCACGTCGAGCAACAGCGCCAGATCGACAGGACACCGGGCCATCGGGCCATTCGTGGACAACCGGTGCAGGAACACGTCACCGTCCGCCCCGCCCGGCACCCTGCCCCAGCTCGGGCGCATCCCGTAGACGTTGTTCCACCCCGCCGGGTTGCGCAGGCTGCCCATCATGTCCGAGCCGTCGGCAATCGACAGCATCCCGGCCGCCAGCGCGACGGCGGCCCCACCCGACGAGCCACCGCAACTGCGCGACAGATCATACGGGTTCGCGGTGACCCCGTGAACGGGGTTGTAGGTATGACTGCCCAAGCCGAATTCGGGCGTGTTGGTCTTGCCGATGACGATCGCCCCGGCTTGGCGCAGCGCCGCCACATGCGGGCTGTCCGCAGCCGCGATACGGCCCGCAAAGGCCGGCGAGCCCTGACTGGTCGGCAGACCCTTCGCGTCGGCAAGGTCCTTGATCGCGATCGGCACTCCGTGCAGTGGGCCCGCAGGCTCCGACCTGTCCGCTTCCCGCGCCTCGGCCAGCAGCTCTTGCGCATCGCGCATCGACACCACCGCATTCAGCGCCCCGTTGACCGCCGCGGTCCTGTCCAGCATCGCCTCCATCAGCGCTTCGCAGCTCAGGCGCCCGTCGCGCATGAGACGCGCCTGTTCGGCGGCACCCACTGAAACCGCGTCACTCGACATGGGAGCATATCGGCGGTCGAGGTGTACCGCGCTGCGTGGCCGTGACCCCCTCGATCCAGCCCGCCCCGATGGAAAGCAGCAGGACCTCCATCATCGTCCACTGGTTCACCGATTCCCCGTCGGTGGCATCCGACAGGACCTGCGCGACTTCTATCGTGACCGGATTGGCGTTCGCTGCGCAGGTCACCCGTTTCGCGTTCTCTCGCACGATCGTATCGAAATGCTCCAGCATCAGGGTCTGGCTACGCCGGATCGCCTCGATCTGGGGAACCTCCGCGCAGGCGCCTGTCAGCGCCTGAAACCCGGACGGTGTGCGCAGCGGATCATCGGAAAAGAACGTCACCCGTCCGCTGCGTACGCCCTGCGCGATCATCTCGAGATAGGCGACGGCCGCCGCATCGGGGCTCAACCCCTCCAGCGCGACCAGATCGTTCTGAATGCCTTCGCTGGCGATGAAGCACCCGTGTTCCCCGACCTCCGCGTTCGCATCGACGGCGCTGACATGACGCTGAACGAGCGAGCTTTCGATGTCGTAGCTGCTTTCGATTTCCGGCGGAAGGATGGTGCAGATCTCCGCCTCCAGAACGATCCAATCGCCCTGCCGCTCGGCCTCACCTGCATCCAGCGCGGCTTCGGCATAGGCGCTCAGTTCATCAAGCCGGTTCTGCGGCACACCGTCAGCGGCCATGACGTCCTTCGGGCCAACCACGCAGCCATGGTTCGCCAGAAGCTCACCGGGCGCGTCTTCCTGCGCGCGCAAGCCACTTGCGGCCAGCGTCACCACGACGCCCGTTGCGATGCCCCTCGCCAGCGCGCGCGTGGTCCGGTCCGGAACATCCCGCATTGCGCCTCCTTTCCGGCATGAAACCATTTCACGACCGGACGGTTATGACTGAAACCACATCGAGGAGACAACCCCTTGACCACATCGAAATCCCGCGAAGAGGTCTGGGACGAATGGCGCGACCTCGTCAACATGGCCCCCAAGGAGCTCGAGGATTGGCTGGAAACGGAAGAATCCCGCGAGGTCGGAGACAGCGACTCCGGTGAAAGCACCGGCCACCAGTCCGGTCGCCGCATCAAGACCATCCTGCGTACCAACAAGGATGATCTCTCGGATGCGGACTGGTCGCACATGGCCAAGGTGACCGGCTACATCAAGCGCCACCTGGCACAGGGCGGTCCCGACAGTGACGTCGAAAGCTCGAAATGGCGCTACTCGCTGATGAACTGGGGCCACGACCCGCTGAAGTGACACCTCGCGCCGCAGGGCAGGATCTAATCTTCCTGCGCTTCGGCCCGCGACTTGCCCGACACGTCCAGCGCTAGGGTGGCGGCCATGAACGGATCAAGATCACCGTCGAGAACACCCTTGGTGTCGCTGGTCTCGTGCCCGGTGCGCAGATCCTTCACCATCTGGTAGGGTTGCAGCACGTAGGATCGGATCTGATTGCCCCAACCCGCGTCGCCCTTGGCCTCGTGCGCGGCGTTGATATCGGCGTTCCGCTTGTCCAACTCCAGTTGGTACAGCCGCGATTTCAGCGCCTTCATGGCGATATCGCGGTTCTGGTGCTGCGACTTTTCCGAGCTGGTCACGACGATCCCCGTGGGATGGTGCGTGATCCGCACCGCCGAGTCGGTCTTGTTCACGTGCTGCCCACCCGCGCCGGAACTGCGGTAGGTGTCGATGCGGATGTCGTTCGGGTTCACCTCGATCTCGATATTGTCGTCGACAACCGGATAGACCCAGACCGAGCTGAACGACGTGTGCCGCTTGGCCGCCGAATCGTAGGGCGAAATCCGCACCAGCCGATGCACGCCGGATTCCGACTTCAGCCAGCCATAGGCGTTGTGCCCGCTGATCTTGTAGGCCGCCGACTTGATCCCGGCCTCGTCGCCCGGCGTCTCGGATTGCAGTTCGACGCTATAGCCATGCTGCTCGGCCCACCGCACATACATCCGCGCCAGCATGTTGGCCCAGTCACAGCTTTCGGTACCGCCCGCCCCGGCGTTGATCTCCAGAAAGGTGTCGTTGCTGTCAGCCTCGCCGTTCAAGAGCGCCTCCAGCTCCTTCGCGGCGGCCTTCTTGCCCAGCCGCCTGAGGCTCTCCTCGGCCTCTGCCACGACATCCTTGTCGTCCTCCATTTCGCCCAGCTCGATCAGGCCGGTGTTGTCCTCCAGCTCCGCCTTGATGGAATCGTGCGTCTCGATGGAGTCCACCAGCGCCTGGCGCTCGCGCATCAGCGCCTGCGCCTTGGCCGGGTCGTCCCACAGGTTGGGGTCCTCGACGCGGGCGTTGAACTCCTCCAGCCGGTGCTGCGCGGTCTCCCACCCCATCCGCTGGCGCAAAAGCTCCAGCGAGGTTTCGATCTCTGAAACAAGTGTCTGTATCTCGGCGCGCATTTTGGCGATGTCCTTGGGTCTGCTCAGGGCTTGGTGATATCAAGGCCCTTCGCCGCGGACAAGATCACGCGCGCGCTGGCCGGCCCGTCAGTACAGGCCGCCCGAGCTCATGTTGCCGAAGCTGGATTTCTGCCCGACCTGCGCCTTGTCCCCGGTCGAGGTCGTGACCTCGCGCACCTGTTCGGTCTCGCCGGCCTGGAACAGGTCGAAATCCCCGCCCATCGCATAGCCGCCGTCGAACATGATACCAAAGAGCGGGTCTTCGCCCTCGCGGAAACATTCCGAAACCACGTTGGACCCCGATGCCCCGTCGGGCAGGCGCGACCCGGAGTAACGGTCGATATTGATGAAATCGCAGCCCTCGGGCACCTTGAAATCCGTGCCACCGTATTTCTCGATCGCCTTTTCCATGAACGCCTGGAAGACCGGGCCGCACATGGACGAGCCATAGGCGCTCCGGCCCATGCCGCGCGGCTGGTCGTAGCCGATATAGCACCCCGCCGCGATGGTCGATGAGAAACCCACGAACCAGACGTCGCGCGCATCGTTGGTTGTGCCGGTCTTGCCCGCGATCGGCACCGGCAGGTTGATCGCTCCACGCGCCGTACCACGGTCGACCACACCCTGCATCATCGACGTCAGCTGATAGGCCGTGACCGGGTCCATCACCCGTTCGCGGTTCGATACGATCCGCGGGCTGCGCGACCGCGGAATACCGGGATCGTTGCAATCGGTGCAGTCGCGCGCATCGTGGCGATAGACGGTCCGGCCATACCGGTCCTGCACCCTGTCAACCAGGGTGGGGCGAACCCGTTCGCCGCCATTGGCGAACATCGAATAGGCCGCGACCATATTGTAGAGCGTCGTCTCCTCGGACCCGAGCGAGTTCGCAAGAAAGGGTTTCATGTCGTCGTAGACGCCGAACTTCTCGGCATAGTTGGCGACGGTTTCCATACCGACCTCTTCGGCCAGTCGGATCGTCATCAGGTTCCGGGATTGCTCGATACCTGTCCGCAGCGGCGTGGGTCCGTAAAACTTGTTCGACGAGTTCTTGGGCCGCCACAGACCCTGCGGCGTGTTGATCTCGATCGGCGCGTCCACCACGATCGTCGCTGGTGTATACCCGCTGTCCAGCGCCGCCGCATAAACGAACGGCTTGAAGCTCGAGCCCGGCTGCCGTTTGGCCTGCGTGGCGCGGTTGAACACCGAATGCTGATAGGAAAACCCGCCCTGCATCGCTAGCACGCGGCCGGTATTCACGTCCATCGCCACAAAGCCGCCTTGCACTTGCGGAACCTGCCGCAGCGTCCAGCGGATAAAGCTGCCATCGCTGTCGGCGGTCATGCGCCGCACATGCACGATCTCGCCGCGCTCGAACGTCTCCTGGAAGTTGCCGGGCAGCCATGCGATGTCCTCGCGCGGCACCACATGCGGCTCGGCTTCGGTTTCCTCGACGCCCTCGATACCAAGGCGCATCTGCTGGTCCCCGATCTCAAGGATCACGGCGGGGTACCACGTGCCGTCCAGCTTGATATCGCGAGCCACTTTCGTATCGGCCAGCGCCGCGCGCCACGTCTCTTCGCTTTCCAAAGCCTCGGCCGGCAGCGTCTTGCCCGTACCACGCCAGCGGCCAGTGCCGCGGTCATAAACCTCCAGCTGTTCCCGCAGCGCTTCGGCGGCGATGTCCTGCAACTCGCGGTCGATTGTGGCCCGAACGGCCAGCCCGCCCGAGAAAAATTCCCCTTCGCCGAAATCCTGGCTCAGCTGACGACGAATCTCGTCGGTGAAATAGTCGCGGGGCGGCAATTGCGCCGAAAACGGCTCGAAATCGCCGTTCTGCACCGATCTCAGCGGCTGCTCCACCTCGCTCTCATAGCGCGCCTCGTCGATGTAGCCGTTCTCGTACATTTCCTTGAGCACGAAATTGCGACGGGTCAGCAGCCGCTCGCTTTCGCGCACCGGATGATAATCGGAAGGTGCCTTCGGCATGGAGGCAAGAAACGCCGCCTCGTGCGGCGCCAACTCGCGCAGGGGCTTGTTGAAATAGGTCTGCGCCGCCGCGGTCACGCCATAGGAGTTCTGGCCCAGGAAGATCTCGTTCATGTAAAGTTCGAGGATATCTTCCTTGCTCAGCGTCTCCTCGATGCGCGTGGCAAGGATGATCTCCTTGATCTTGCGCTCGATCCGCCGGTCGCCGGACAGCAGGAAGTTCTTCATGACCTGCTGGGTGATGGTCGACGCGCCGCGCACGTTGCGCCCACGCGACCGCACCGCCTCGACGACCGCCGCCGCGATGCCGCGCGCGTCATAGCCCGCGTGGCTGTAGAAATTCTTGTCCTCGGCCGAGATGAACGCCTGCTTCACCAGGTCGGGAATATCCTCGGCCGGGGTGAACAGCCGCCGCTCGCGGCTGAACTCGTCGATGATGCGCCCCTCGCCCGAATAGATCCGGCTGATCGTCGGGGGCGTGTAGTTCGCCAGGCTCTCGTGGCTCGGAAGGTCCTTGCCATAGATGTGAAACACCGCACCGATAGACAGCGCGATCACCACGACGACAAGCGTCACGAGGCTGAAGATGGTGCCAAGGAAGGTGGTGATGGGTCTCAGCAATGGAAAGGTCCTTTTACAGTCGCCCTCATATATGCGTGGCCGCAAAGCACGTCAAAACACATTCCCGCGCGGGGCGGCCGTAGGCGTCTCATTGCCGCACCAGTTCGGCATTGGCCGCGTCGGCCAGCCGCCAGGCGACGACCGCATCGCTGACCGCCTGCGCCATCCGGTCCCGCCAGGCCTTGTCGGCGATGTTCGCGCGGTCGCGGTCGGAACTGAGAAAGCCCACCTCCAGCAGCACCGACGGGATATCCGGCGACTTCAGCACCGAGAACCCGGCCATCCGCATGGGCCGCGAATTCAGCGGCAGGCCGTTTTCCCGAATTCCCAACTGGATCGCCTTGGCAAGCTGGCTTGCGCGGGGCTGCGTTTCCAGCCGCGCCAGGTCCATCAGCACGTCGGCAACCACGTCATCCGAGCCGGTCAGGTCGATCCCGGCCAGCAGGTCGGCCCGGTCGTGCCGCTCGGCCAGCGCCTCGGACGCCTTGTCGGAGGCGCTGTCGGACAGGGTATAGACGGTCGCCCCATGCGCCCGCCCCTCGCTCAGCGCATCGGCGTGCAGCGACAAAAACAGGTCCGCATCGACCTGGTGCGCGATGGCCACCCGCCGCTCAAGCGAGACGAAAATGTCATCCTCGCGCGTCAGAACCACCCGGATATCGGCGTCGCGCAAAAGGACATCCTTCATCTCCCGCGCCAGCGCCAGCATCAGATCCTTCTCGGCCAGCCCGTCCTTCTCGGCGCCTGGGTCGATCCCGCCATGGCCCGGGTCGATCACCACGGTAAAGACCTTGTCCGCATCCTTCTCGGGCCGCTCCAGACCAGAGGCCTTGCGCAGGTCCCACCCCGGCAGGTCCGGCGCGCCCGAGGCCGCCGCAAACGCCTCTGCCGACACGCCCTCCATCTCGATCACCAGCCGTGCGGTGCCGGTTTCCGCGTTCAGCGCCATGTCCGCACCCTCGACGGCATAGGGCCCCGCAAGCGCCACGACCATGCGCGACCAGCCGGGCTGAAACGAGCCCACGCGCACCTCCTGCGCCCGTTCCGCCATGTCCAGAAGCGCGCCATCCACGCCGCGCCAGTCCACTTCGCGGAAATCCACCACCAGCCGCTCCGGCGCATCCAGCGTGAACACCCGCCACGGCACGCCCTGGCTCAGCGCAAGTTCCAGCACCAGCCCCTGACGCGTATCCGCCAGGCGCGATCCCTCCATGTCGACACGCGCCAGCCCGCCAAAGGACTGCGCGGTCGCCCCCATTGCCCAAAGGCACATCATCAAAGCCAGAAATACCCGGATCATACTGCTCTGCCGCTTTCATCGGTCTTGTTGCAGATCACCTTACACCAGCCACGGCGATTCCCACAGCCCGGTTTTTGCTGCTCTTACGGTACGTCCGGAACCCCAAGGGCCTCCGCGCCCGTTCATCACGATCCGGGGATCGGGCCTCTATCGCCTTGACGTCGCCTCCGCGAAACCCGACACAGGCCACGTCTTACGTACAGGAGAGCCCCGGATGATCCGCCCCCTTGTCTCAGCAACCGCCCTGACCCTGGCGTGCGCCCTGCCCCTCAACGCGCTCGACCTCGAGTCCATGTCCGACGCGGAACGCGCCGCCTTTCGCGAAGAGGTTCGCGCCTATCTTCTGGAAAATCCCGAAGTGATCATGGAGGCCGTCTCGGTCCTGGAACAGCGCGAGGCCGAGGCGCAGGCGCAGAACGACCAGGATCTTGTCGCGGCCAATTCCGAGGCGCTCTTCAACGACGAAACCTCGTGGGTCGGCGGCAATCCCGAGGGCGATATCACTTTGGTAGAGTTCATCGACTACCGCTGCGGCTACTGCAAACGCGCCCACCCCGAGGTGACGAACCTGCTGGAAGAGGACGGCAACATCCGCTTCATTCTCAAGGAATTTCCGATCCTTGGCGAACAATCGGTGACGGCCTCGCGCTTTGCCATCGCCACGCGGCAGGTCGCCGGGGACGAGGCCTATCACTCCGTCAGCGAGGCACTCATCGCCTATTCCGGTGACATCACCGAACCGGCGCTGCGCCGGATCGCCGAACCGCTGGACCTCCGGGTCGACGAGATCATCGCGGAAATGGGCAGCGCCGAGGTGACCGCAGTGATCGAGGAAAACCACGCCCTTGGCCGTGCCCTTCAGATTTCCGGCACGCCGTCCTTCGTGATGGAGAACCAGATGCTGCGCGGCTATGTCCCGCAGGAAGAAATGGAACTGATCGCCGAGGATATCCGCAACGGCGGGTAACCGCGCGAAGTCCCACGCGCAAGCCGCTGAAACAAAGCTTATTCCGCGGCTTGCGTGTCTTTCGCCTCGGCGGCTTCCAGTTCGGCGGCCTTCTTCTCGACCTCCTCGACGATATGCTCGATCATCTGGTCGTTCGACATCTTGTGGCTCGCCTTGCCAGCCAGATAGACCATGCCGCTGCCCGCACCGCCGCCGGTGAAACCGACATCGGTCATTAGCGCCTCGCCCGGCCCGTTGACCACGCATCCGATGATGCTCAGGCTCATCGGCGTCTTGATGTGTTCCAGCCGCTCTTCCAGCGTTTCCACCGTCTTGATCACGTCAAAGCCCTGCCGCGCGCAGCTGGGGCATGAAATGATATTGACCCCGCGATGCCGCAGGCCCAGCGACTTCAGGATCTCGTAGCCGACCTTGACCTCCTCGACCGGATCGGCAGACAGGCTGACGCGGATCGTGTCGCCGATGCCCATCCACAGAAGGTTGCCAAGACCGATGGCGCTCTTGATCGTGCCCGAGGTCAGCCCCCCCGCCTCTGTAATGCCAAGGTGGATGGGCGCGTCCGTCGCCTCCGCCAAGGCCTGATAGGCGGCGGCGGCCATGAAGACGTCCGACGCTTTGCAGCTGATCTTGAACTCGTGAAAGTCGTTGTCTTCCAGAACCTTGATATGGTCCAGCCCGGATTCCACCATCGCCTCGGGCGTCGGTTCCCCGTATTTCTCCAGCAGGTGCTTTTCCAGCGAGCCGGCATTCACGCCGATACGCATCGAACAGTTGTGGTCCCGCGCCGCGCGAATGACCTCGCGCACGCGGTCCTGACTGCCGATATTGCCGGGGTTGATGCGCAGGCAGGCCGCGCCCGCCTCGGCCGCCTCAATGCCGCGGCGATAGTGGAAATGAATGTCCGCCACGATCGGCACCGGGCTTTCGCGCACGATCTCTTTCAACGCGCGGGCCGAATCCTCGTCCGGCACGGACACGCGCACGATATCGGCCCCCGCATCCGCGGCGGCCTGCACCTGCGCGATCGTGCCGGGGATGTCCGTCGTCGCCGTGTTGGTCATGGTCTGCACGCTGATCGGCGCGTCGCCCCCGACGGGCACGTCGCCCACCATGATCCGGCGGCTTGTTCGACGGTAGATGTTGCGCCAGGGACGAATATGGTTCAGTGACATCCGTTCGCTTTCAGCCAGTGTCGCGGGTCACCCCGAACGTAGGGAGACACAAGGTCAATGACAATGCGGTCGTGGTGATTTGCCGAAACGACCCCGGTCAATCCTGGATCGGTATCTCGGCGCCAGCCTCAAGCTCGGCGACATAACGCGACAGGTCCTGGTCCGCCTCGAGATTCGCCACCGGAAGGGCATCGGCCAGCATCTGCGAATCCAGCGGCAGGCCCGATGTCACCTGGCCGCGCTGCCCCGCGGGGCCGTGATGCACACCGTTCACCGCGAAATAGATCGCGCCGCTTTCGCCAATCCGGATCGTCGGCGCCCCTTCCATCACGGGCACGTCCCAGGTGTCGCCCGCATTCATGATCGTCTCGTAGATCACGCTGCCGTCCGGCGCCTGCACGCGCACCCATGCCGGGCGCACCGCGACCATTTTCACGCCGGCAGGTTGCTCGGCCAGAACCTGCGGGCTCTGACGCGGCTGCTGGCTCTGCGCCGGCTCGGTTTCAGCGACCTGGGTCGCGCCCGCCGTTGCCGAGGCATAGTCGGGCGACGTGCGGTCCGCCTCCGGCAGATCGCCGCTGAACGCCCCCATCTCCGCCGGGTTCAAGGTCGAGATCGGCGCATCCCGCGCAATCATGACCGGAACCTCCAGCGCCTCGGGACGGTACAGCCGGTCCAACCGCTCGTCCCGCGGTGCGTTGAAGACCGAGGCGGTCGTCGCGGGATCGTTCTCCCGCGTGGCGCCGTCGGCGCCCGATGCCGGCACGGCCCCCTCGAGAGGATCGAGGTCGCTCAGCACGGCAGGCGTGTTCTCGACCGGTGCGAACTGCACACGCTGCACTTCTTTCAGAACGCTCCATCCGCCATAGCCAAGCCCGCCGATCAGCAAGCACAGCACCATGACGGATCCGACAGCGCCCGGTTCGATCCGCGCCAGGAACGACTCCGTCGCCGGCACGAAAGGCGTCTTCGGAAGGGCGATGGGGTCTTCCTTGCGCGGCTGACGGCGCAGCGGGCCGGCATCCGCGCGGCGAATGCTGCTGGCCTCGGCCGACATGCCGTGGGCGATGGAAAAACCGCTTTCGGCGCAGAACCCCGCAAAGGCGCGGTCCGGGTCCATGTTCAGGTAACGTGCATAGGACCGCACGTAGCCGGGAATGAAACCGGGCGTGTCGAATGCATCCGGATCACAATTCTCGATGGCGGCGATGTAGGACGCCTTGATGCGCAGCTCGCGTTCGACATCCAAAAGGGATTTGCCGATGGTGGCGCGTTCCCCGCGCATCAGGTCACCAAGGCGCAACTCAAACGCGTCAAAGCCGCGCGGCTCGACCTCATGCTCTTCCGTAGTCCGCTTGGATCGGAACCCTATCATCAGGTTCTGCCCTCTAACTTCGTGCCTGCGCTTTCCCTGCGCGCGATCCCCGCTTGTGCGAGCTGTCCGATTCGCGCGCTGCCCTTTTTCTTTACGCTGTTTTACCACAGCGCAAGAAACAATGCACCTTCGGTTAGGTCAGGCAGTCAATTCGGCACGATTCAGCGCGCAATGGCTCCAAAGTTCATCCATTGCGTTAACGAGGTGATCCATCTCGCGCGGCCCATGCACCGGCGATGGCGTGAACCGCAAACGCTCGGTGCCGCGCGGCACGGTCGGGAAGTTGATCGGCTGCACGTAAATGCCATACCCGTCCAGCAGCATGTCCGACAGTTGCTTGGTATGGACAGGGTCACCGACGATCACCGGCACGATATGCGTGCCATGGTCGATGATCGGCAGGCCCAGCCCCTTCAGCCGCAGTTTCAGGATACCGGCCTGGGTCTGGTGCTGCTCGCGCAGCGCCTGGTCGCGCTTGAGATGCGCCACGGATGCCGCGGCGCCTGCGGCAACCGCCGGCGGAAGCGAGGTCGTGAAGATGAAGCCCGGCGCATAAGACCTTATGGCATCACACATTTTGTCGCTGGCGGCAATATAGCCCCCCATCACGCCAAAGGCCTTGGCCAGGGTGCCGTTGACGATGTCGATCCGGTGCAGCAGACGGTCCCTTTCGGCCACGCCGCCGCCACGCGGACCGTACATGCCCACTGCATGCACCTCGTCCAGGTAGGTCAGCGCGCCGAACTCATCGGCAATGTCGCAGATCGCCTCGATCGGCCCGAAATCCCCGTCCATCGAATAGATCGACTCGAAGGCGATCAGCTTCGGTGCCGCCGGGTCGTCCGCCGTCATCATCTCGCGCAGGTGGTCCAGATCGTTGTGTCGAAAGATCCGCTTGGCCCCACCATTGCGGCGGATGCCCTCGATCATCGAGGCGTGGTTCAGCGAATCCGAATAGATGATCAGCCCCGGAAACAGTTTGGGCAGCGTCGACAGCGTCGCGTCGTTCGCGATATATGCCGACGTAAACAGCAGGGCTGCCTCTTTTCCGTGCAGATCTGCAAGCTCCGCTTCCAGTCGCTTGTGATAGATCGTCGTCCCCGAGATGTTGCGTGTGCCGCCCGATCCCGCGCCGGTGGCGTCCAGCGCCTCGTGCATCGCTTCCAGCACGACGGGATGCTGACCCATCCCCAGGTAGTCATTGCCGCACCAGACGGTGATCGGCTGCTCCGTCCCGTCGGGCCGTTTCCAGATCGCGTGCGGGTACTGGCCATTCGTCCGCTCGATGTCGATGAAGGTACGATAGCGCCCTTCCTCGTGAAGTCGGTTCAAAGCAGCATCGAGCTGGGCAGTATAATCCACGCGGATTCCCTCCTGGCAGTCTGACGAGGCACGGCACGGAGGCATCCAGCTTCGCCCTTGGTGCGCCGGATATAGTTTTAAGGCTTCCCGCGCAACAGGTTACAAATTGCCACGCCCCCGCGCCCGTGGCAACCGCGCCACGCCCCTCCTTTGGTCGCAACCGCGCCCGCCCGCCCGATCCCGCTGGACAGTGCGGCGGGCGATGCTAGGGTCCGCGCAACACATTCCCATACCGGAGTTCGCGCATGTCCCTCGACGCCATTCTCACCCGCATCGACGCCCAGCTTCCCGATGCGATGGACCGCCTGATGGAGCTTCTGCGCATTCCCTCCATTTCCACCGACCCGGCGTTCAAGCAGCCCACCGAAGATGCCGCCGACTGGCTGGTCTCCGACCTGCAAAGCCTTGGCGTCAAGGCCGAGAAGCGCCCGACCACCGGCCATCCCATGGTTGTCGGACATGTCGACGGGCCCAAGGACGGCACCGGCCCGCATCTTTTGTTCTACGGTCACTATGACGTTCAGCCCGTCGATCCGCTCGATCTGTGGAAGACCGATCCCTTCGAGCCGGAACTACAGGACACGCCTGCAGGCAAGGTGATCCGCGGCCGCGGCGCCTCGGACGACAAGGGCCAACTCATGACCTTCGTCGAGGCCTGCCGCGCCTACAGGCACGTCACCGGCGAGATGCCCTGCCGCATCACCTTCTTCTTCGAGGGCGAAGAGGAATCGGGTTCGCCCTCCCTCATCCCCTTCATGAAGGAAAACGCCCAGGAACTTCAGGCCGACCTCGCGCTGATCTGCGACACCTCCATGGTGGCCCCGGGCGTGCCTTCCATCGCCTCGCAACTGCGCGGCATGATGAAGGACGAGTTCACCATTCACGGCCCCCGCATCGACCTGCATTCGGGCCATTACGGCGGCCCGGCCCTGAACCCGCTGCGGGAAATCTCGCGCCTCATCGCCTCGTTCCACGACGACACCGGCCGCGTCGCCATCGACGGCTTCTATGACGGCGTGCGAGAGGTCCCGGCAGAGCTGCTGCGCCAATGGGAAGGCTGCGGCTTCGATGAAAAGGAATACCTGTCCTCGGTCGGCTTCACCCGTCCCCATGGCGAGGAAGGCTACAGCGCCCTCGTCCAGCAATGGGCGCGGCCCACGCTGGAAATCAACGGCCTCTGGGGCGGCTACCAGGGCGCGGGCACCAAGACGGTCATCCCCGCCGAGGCGCATTGCAAGCTGACCTGCCGGCTGGTCGACGACATGGATCCCGACGCGCTGCGGATGAAGATCCGCAAACATGTCGAGGATCGCCTGTCGCCCGACGCACGCGTCACCTGGAACGACGATCTCGACGGCTCTCCGGCGGCGGTGATGAACACCTCCCGCCCCGAATTCGAGGCCGCCCGCCAGGCGCTCTCCGATGAATGGAACCGCGAGGCGGTGTTCGTCGGCATGGGCGGCTCAATCCCCATCGCGGGTTTCTTCAAGGAAATCCTGTCGCTCGATTCCATGCTGATCGGTTTCGCGCAGGAAGACGACGCCATCCACTCGCCCAACGAGAAATACAACGTCGAGAGCTTTCACAAGGGCATCCGCAGCTGGGCACGCGTGCTCGACCGGCTCGCCCGCTAGGCCGTGCCCATTCCGGGCTTTCGCCACGCGACCGCTCAGGTCAACGGCATCCACGTCGCCTACAGCACCGGCGGCTCCGGTCCGCCGCTGCTGCTCCTGCACGGATTTCCCCAGACCCGCGCGCTCTGGGCCCGCGTGGCCCCGGCGCTGGCCGAAACCCACACCGTCATTTGCCCCGATCTGCGCGGCTATGGCGACAGCGCGAAACCGCAGGATGTCTCCGCCTGCAGCTTCCGGGAAATGGCGCGCGATCAGACGGCGCTGATGTCCGGTCTCGGACATACGCAGTTCGCGGTGGCCGGGCACGACCGTGGCGGTCGCGTGGCGCACCGGCTTAGCCTCGACGCACCCGACGCCGTGACCTCCCTGTGCCTGATGGACATCGTCCCCACCCACACGCTCTTGACCGAATTGCGGATGGACGTGGCGCAGGCCTATTACCACTGGTTCTTCCTCGCCCAGCCCGGAGCGCTGATCGAGGACATGATCGCCGCCGATCCGGACGCATATTTCCACTCCTGCCTCACCGGCTGGGGCGCCGCCGACCTGTCGGACTTCGATCCCGATCAGCTGGCCGCCTATCGCGACAGCTGGCGCCGGCGCGACACGATCCGGGGCATGTGCAACGATTACCGCGCCGCCATCGCCCATGACGTGCACCACGATGCAGACGACCTGAAATCGCGCATCGCCTGCCCCACCCTGATTCTCTACGGTCGCGATGGCGCGATGGCCCGCGCCTACGACGTCCCCGCGACCTGGGCCCCGAAATGCATCGACATGCGGGCCGATACCGTTCCGGGCGGACATTTCTTCATCGACACCAGCCCGGACGCGACCATTTCGCGGCTTCGGCAATTCTTCTGCTGAGTTCTGGGGGAACTGGCGCGGTTGACGGGGCTCGAACCCGCGACCCCCGGCGTGACAGGCCGGTACTCTAACCAACTGAGCTACAACCGC
>NZ_JASHIZ010000017.1 GCF_030733425.1 Roseovarius sp. MMSF_3350 | reverse complement strand
CCAGGGCCGCGACAGGCGGTCACGAGGGTTCACCCGGCCCCGGCCGCTGCTTGCGCAAGTCCCGGTCAAGATCCCAAAACGGCGGCCAATTCACCCATAGGCACCCCCAGAGACAGGCCATGTCTGTGGCCATAGGTCTGGGTGAAACCACCGCAATTACGGGGTACTGGCGGCCAAACCGGGTAAATCCCGGCCAAGAGCAGAAGCCATCGTCACACATATGGAGCCATCGCGAGAAAGGTGCATTGCCGGATGCGGCACACGTTGTTGGAAAGCCGGATCGACGGCATGCGGCCGGTCTCGACATTGCGGCGCCAGGTGCGCGCGGAGCGGCCCTTCACATCGAGACCGGTGAGGTCCGAGGCGCGCAGCAGCGGCTTTCGGAAGTCAGCCCAATCACATGGCGGCACAAGGCCAGCGCCCTCGAGCCGCCAGACATCTGACCAGCGGTATTTTGGCCAGCCGGACGCGGACACCTCCGGCAGACCGTGGGCTATGATGATGGCACGTGCTGTTGCCCCGCACACCGACCAGTGGATCGCGAGCATGGAAAGCCCGACCGTGCCCGCATCTGCGACATTGGCTCGCGTCATGACCCGGGTTTCGCCCTCATGCGTCATGAGCGCCCGTCATCTCAAACGCGTCGATATCCGCAGGCACCCACCGCTCCGAACAGCCCACGAAAACCGAATTCAATTCTCCGGATCTCGTTAGATCGCGCAGCGCGCGTGGCGAGCATTCAAGGCGGGCCGCCGCTTCGTGAAGTCGCAAGAGAGGACGCATGTCCGGGCTTGCATCGACCGCGCAACGCAGGCCGGGCAGGCTTTCCACAGGCACCACAAGTGCGCTTCCTACGCGGAGGCAAGGCATGGCTCCGGCATCGATGAGTCGGCGAACTGTGCGGGAGGAGACGGCGAGAAACTGCGCCGCCTCATCCAGAGATGCCGGGGCCAAGTGATTGTTTTTCATGATTTATCCCTGTCAGTCATTCAGTCTCGAGAGGGACATAGGGAAAAGATCCTGAATTCAAAAATCCGCAGGAGACTGGTCAGCCAGACAGCCGGACATTCCCCCGTAAGGGGGTGTCCGGCTGTCTGGCTGACCCGGTGGCAGACAATGGAAAAAATCTTGCGCCTCGAATTTTGGCGCGCTCGCAGGCGTCTCTATTTCCCGGTGGTCATGAAGTCAGACATTGAAACAAGAAGACACACGGAGAGATCAAATGACCAACATACAAGACCAAGACATCCCCGAGTGGGAAAACTGTATCCGGTCCGCGGCAGATCACAGCCCATCCTTGGAGTGGAACTATGCAATAAAGGGATGGCTGCTGCGTAACGAGACCTCGCTCCTATACGGGCCATCGAACGTTGGGAAGTCTGCTCTCGTTTGCCACATCGGCAACCGCATTGTCACGGCTCGTCCCAGTTTCGGTGCTCGGGTTAAGCCCGGTCTGGTCGTGCATGTGGCACCAGAAGCACCCGCTTCCGTTCTCGACCGCATTCACAGCAGCGATACCACTCCTGCCGAAAGACAAAACTACCTTGTATGCGGCCAGGCTCTCGACCTTTCGAATTTCAAGGCTGTCGCTTCTTTTGTCGAGTTTCTCAAAGGCGTCATGCGTGATACCGGCGAAGACATCGTCTTGATCGTTTTCGACACTCTGGCGCGTTCCATCGGCTTGCTTGATGAGAATTGCGCGGCTTCTATGACGCAAGTCGTGCAGACCGCAGAGTGGATTGCAAAGAGCCTGAATGCCCACGTCATGCTCGTACATCATACCGGGAAAGACGTCGATCGTGGCGGTCGTGGCAGCTCGGCCCTTCGCGCGGCGGTCGATACGGAGATATGTCTGAAGCTCGGGAAGTCTGAGGGCAGCGTGGCGGTTGTGCAGGACAAGCAGCGCACCCAACCTAAGCTCGCCTCCGTACATTTTCGGATCGAAAAAACCGTGCTCGGATTGGATGAAGACGGAGACGAGCGTACGACCGCTCATGCCGTTGAGACATCGGCACCGACGTTTGAAAAAGCACCCAATCCGAAAAGAGCGGAGAATGGCCGCGCCATGGCGGTCCGGATTGCGCTTCAAACACGCGGCATGCTGCGCGAGCTCGCGCTGGCCCCTTTCAAGACAGCGGACCTTGCGGCAACGCTGCCGCCGGAGCTCTTCGCAGGCGTGGCCCCGGAAAACCTGAACCGTACGATCAATCGTATCCTTGGCGACCTTGCAAATGCAGACAATCCAATTGTCACCGGATCAGGCGGCGTCTGGACTTTGACGCGCACGGCTCATCGGCCTCCGGGTTAAACCCGATAAGCTGGATTTTCATTTCTGGTTTCTGAAGAAGGACCAACATTCATCCTATCCCAAACACGCCGACCAGGGTTTCGCAAACCAAGTTTGGCAAACTAAAAGGCAAACTCAGATCATGACCACGACGACCGACAAGAAGAACACTGGCGGAAGGCCACCGCGCTACAACCTCGAGCAGGTCCACGCCGCAATCACCAACTTGATCAACGGTGGAACGCCGCGTGACGAGATCGACGCCGCTGCGGTGAAGACTGTTCTCTGCGAGCAGCTCGGCATTAGCAAAGGGATCGACACACGTAGCCTTGAGAGTCCCGTCGATCATGTCCTTTCGAGTATCGCCGAGGAGGAAGAGGGCCGTCTCATTGGGGCGCTGCCGGAAAAGGCCCGTACATCCATTGAATCGATTGTCGGCGCAATGGCGCGCGAGCTACAGCTTCTTGTAGCCCAACAGAACGCATTGTGCCTCGCCAAAGCACAGGAAGAGTGCGAAGAGCTCCGGCGGGATAAGACAAACGCGAATTGGCGCATCAAGGAACTGGAAACAAAGATCCATGATCAGGCGCGGCAGATCGAGGAAATCTCGGACCTGAGCGAAAGGAAGCAGGCCGAAAACGCTGTGTTGCAGTCAGACATGGCTGAGTTGCGCAACGAAATCGAGCACCTGAGAAGGGCAGGAAATCCCGTCGACCAGCTGTTGTCAGAGTTGAAAAAATCAGAATCGTGGGACGAGATCCGATCAGCGATTTCGGAAATCATGAAGGGGGTTGTCGAAAGCGAACGCAACCCCTCAATGCCCTGATCCACGGTATCCGTCACTGAGAGATCCCCCAACCTCCCAGAATGACAATCGATCCTGTTGAAACTCACTGACGGCGCCGCATCATGCGGCGTCTTTCCTGTTTCAGTCGCGTCCGTTAGTGTCCCTACATCGTGGGGCGAGAGTTGAAGCGCGTCGTGGTGCGGCCCCATCCGAGCCGCGGGTTCACTCGAAAGCCACCACGCAAGATATGAATCAAGCGATGTTCCAGTATCTCACCGGATTCTGGACATGTTTCATGGCTTCAACTTCGATCCGGCGCCCCCTCTCCCCGACGAAACGCTGCCAAACTTCTTCGGGGGCTATTCTGCCTCTGAAGCCTTTTCGCTGCGGCTGTTCATTCTCGATCGAAATGTGCGTCGGGAAATTCACGTGGGTTACCGACGTAGAAGGTTTCCCCATTCCTGGGATCTATCAGCCGGTAGACGTAGTTTCCGACGCTTTTGGCGACCTCTTCCGGAAAATCGTTGATTTTGGCATCCATGAGCCAGCCTTTCAAATTCACATGTCAATCAGTAGCGCTCCTCCGCCTCGGGGACCGGGGCCGCGGGTTTGAGCACGAGGGTCATACTTCCGGCTCCGCGGGACGCCACCAAGTGATCGGGTCTTTCCCGAGGTTCAGCAGAGCCTCGTTAACTCGGTGAAGCGGATTTGGTCCTGCGAAGTACCGATTGTGTCGCTCGGTAGGATGGCATTTTCGGACTACCGCCGCGTTTGGAATAGCGTCCAGATGGAGTGCGTCGAAGAAGTTCTGCGCTTCGGCTCCGAGAAGAAGGACTACCGGGGGGGCGCCTCCCTTTCGACCAGCCGACACAAGAGAAAGGCAGTCACTGGCCTCCAGAGCGATCGATGGGCGGGCTTGTGCGCGTCATCGCTGTAGGTCCAAGAGGCATTCAGGCAGAGAACTCCCTGCTGTGCGAGCGCGTTAAAGCGGGCTCGTATTGTCTCGGCGCGGCCTGCCAGGCCATGGTAGAAGCCTTGGGGGCAGGCGGCTCCGTAGAGATCGAGTGCCGACTGCCCGAGGGTACGGAGCGCAGACCGAACCGCCTTACCCGCCGCATCCGGGGTGCCGTCTTCGAAGGCACGGCGCGTTGCGCTTTCGATCGCCGGATATGGGTCCTGTCCAAGCACCACGACGTGGACGCCATCGGGCTCAAGGCCCTCGAATGCCCGGCAGATATGCGCGCCCGCCGGCGCTCCGGGGAAAGGAACATCGTGGCGGCCAGGCCAAGCGGCAACACCTTCCACAATCTCGAGTGCCTCTGGGATAAAATGAAAAGTGGGCTCTTCGCAGTCGTTGAAGAACGCAGGCCAGCCCGATTGCTGTGGCAGGTCCGCTTGCCAGCCGGCGAAGCGCTCATGCATGTGTGCGCGCAGTGCCACCATCGTGTCTCTCCTCTGCCATCTGCAGCCGCTTGTATCCGATAACCTGTCCTGTCCGATACGACGAATATGCCTCGGGGCCGCCGCCGGCCTCAGGCCGCCAGCGCGTATTCGAGCGTAATCGAGATGTCCTCGAAGCGCGATGTGAATACGCGGTTCATGGCCATGACCAGCCACTACGTCTTCGTGCCCGAGTTTTGCAATCCAGCCGCCGGCTGGGAGAAAGTACAGGTCGCGAAAAGCGCTCGCGACACTGCAGCAGATTGATGAGTTGGCGTCGTACGGCCAGTCGGTGGTCGACGCGGTGATCCAGATCGAGATCGGAACGTTTCATTGATTGAAAATGCGCTATGCATAGCCGATTCCATTCTACGGCATGACCATGACTTGCGAGTGATGTTCGAGAGAAATTATTGAGCTTGACCGTTGGCCGCCCTAAGCGGCCTTAAATGTTGCCACGCAAGCTCACGAGACGGCCATTCACAAACCGTCACGGCTTGCCTACTAAGACATCAGGCCAATGTTCCGCGACCAGTGCTTTGGTGAGTTGCTCGCCTCGGCGGCTTAAACGATCGATCCACTCCTCGGACATTCCCGAAAAGTCTGTCGGATAGTTGTAGGCGTCTTCACGGGTCACGAGGTCATCCGGCGGGTATTTGAGACGGCTATCGGCTTGGCCAAGATAGGGCATCAGAACCCCCTTGAATTTCCCGAGTTTCAGAAGGTCGAACAGGCGCTGGGTGGCCGCATTCTGTGCTCTATCATGTGTGCAGTAGAAGACGCTCTTCACGCGCGCCGGAAGGAACTGGGTGGGCTGGTCGAACCGGAGCCCATATCCGGCCTTGCAGCAAATAATCGTATCGACGTCGGTTACATTCAGGCTGACCTTGGGATCACGGTCCGGCCAAAGTGGCGCCAGGCCAAGATTGTCATAGACGCCGCCGTCGGTCAGAGTCACCCGCTCCTCGCGCCGTGTTCCGTCCTTCTTGTTGAACGGCAGGACCTCGTCCAGCGCAGGAAGAAGTGCCGGATATGCAGCCGAGGCGGTGACAGCATGTGCCAGGGAAATGCTCCTGTCCGCCAATTCGCCGTAGCGCCAAGAACCCGATTGCTTTTGCGTGAAGTAGAACGCGGAGCCTGTCCGTAAGTCAGAGGCGTTGACGACCAGCAAAGGTCCGTCTGCAGGCAGGTCCCGCAACAGCGTTCCACCGAAAAGTTCGTCGTCAAATACACGCTCCAGTATCGTGGTGCGGCTGGCAAAACGACGAATGGGAGAATGGAGCTTGTCAACGCGCCATTTCGCGCGTTGGTCTGGCGGGATCAGGAGCAGAAGCCAGCGTGCGATGAACGCGATCAGGCTGATGATGATGTTTGTCGGTATGAGGACCGCGGCACAAAAGAAAGCCCGCACACCCTCGGCCGTGGTAAAGACCTTGCCGATTGCGGGTCGCACGAAGCCGGAGGCGAGATGATTGCGGACGCGTTCCTCGAACGCCGGAAACGGATCGGTGTTGGCCGCGAATAGCGCGCCGATCACGCTACCGCCAGAGACCGTCGACATGACTTTCACGCGTTCAATTATACCGAGTTCGTCAAGAGCCCGCAGACACCCAAGATGAAAAGCAATGGCGCGGGAGCCACCGCCGGATAGTGCAAGGCCGATTTTCTCTTCACTCATCAGCCTGTCGCCTCCCGCGATGCATCCGGTTCTTCTCCCTGCCTAAGGGATTCCGCGTAGCGATTGGCCAGTATGATCCCGATTTCTCCGTCCCCGGCGATCAGCATCAGGGCGGGCAAAGTATCAATGTCGAAGACCGTGGAAAGCCAGTCTATCTGGACGAGGTCAGTCGCACTCGGACGCGCAGCCGCGCGCGGTGGATGAGAGTGCCACTCGCCAATGTAACGAACCTGGCCGCGCGTCCGTTCGATTACACCGTCAAGGTCCTCACGGACGCCCTCGGTGCCGCGGGTAAATCCACCCGGGCTCTCCACGCTATCGGGCGGCGCGGGCGCGGCATCAACAATGTGTATTGTCTGCGCGGGGATATCGACGACGCCGGTCAAAACGCCGCCGGTTTCGTTCGGAAGACGGGCATTTCGCATGGCGCGAACCCGCTCGACAAGCCCCGCGTCCACCACCACCGACCAGTCGTCGGCGGCAAAGCTAACGACGGGAACGGCGGGATAGCCATGCGATTCTAAGTCGCCGTCACCCGACAAAGACCAGACTTTCATGACCGCGTCTTCCTGATCGACAGCGCGGCCCAAAGCCCCCGCGATCAGACCGCTGAGTGCCATGACATTCGACTCTGGCATGCGGTTCGTGATGGCGCGGCAAGCGCCCGTATAAGCATAGCTGCCTCCGGAATCGGCGAGAAGATTTGCAAGGGTCGCCTCTCTGCCAACCAGTCCGAAAAACTGTGCTTCGAGATCGCGGAGCGTAAGTGAACGATCCGCCGGTTCGGCCAAAAGGATACCGGCGCTGCCGACTGGGTTGAAAAAGGCGCTGACCCGCCGGGCCTCGGAAGGGTGGTCGGAAAGAAACCGACCGGCCAGAACGGACGCCGTCGCATCTATGATCAGGTCTGTTTCATTGAGGGCGCGGTCAATCTCCTCGCGGTGTCCGTCATTGACCAGCACGTTGGCACTGATGGGGCGTCCGACAGGTTCAGCGCTGTCCAGCGTCGCGGACACGGCAGCGGCGACGAGCGCGGCCTTTTTGTTGGTGACATTTTCGCCGCGGCCAATATGCCGTGCGAGGTTATGCGGTAACAGGCGATCATCATCGATGACCGTCCACTCAAACCGGCCCTCGCGGGAAAGGCACTCTGCCAGGTGCGAGCCGATAGTACCCCCGCCGACCAAAACGACGTTGCGTATATCGGGCGTCTTGCGCCCGGAAAGTTGCGTGGCGAGTTCGCGGTCGAACTCGTAATGAATCTCGGCTGACTGGGCAAGGATTGCGCGCACGGCTTCCTCATCCGGTGCAGTTTGGACCAGCCGTTTCACGAAACCGACCTGACTGCCTTCACCCGGCGTCGCGCGCTCGGCGATACCCAGCGCGACCGCGATATCGCCGACCGACTGATCCGTGATGAAGGCCCGCAAATCCGTGCCATTTTGGACAGCGCCATCGGGCGCAATGATCGGCATCTCGACGACGAAGACAAACCGGCTGTTGATCCGCCATGCGGGCGGCGGGTTCTCACCGAGCCAGTCCGAAAACTTCTGCCGCAAGTCCGCAAGGAGATCGATGCCACGACGCGCCAACATGTCAGCCAGACTGCCGAGATTTTCCGGTGCGAACGTCAGACGCTGCATTTCTTCCGCAGCGATGCGGTACGCGACGAGACAAATAGGCTCCAGAGAATCGACGGGTTCTGTCACAGTCTTGAGGTCACGAACACGAAGGATTTGATCGGTCTTGCGGACGGCTACGAGGTCGGCGTTGACCGCCCCCCCCAGAATTCGCCGAGAGATGACGAAGCTGAGATGGCTGCCGATCATGATGGGGTCGAGCGGTTGGCGGGCGTCGTGAAGCTCGCCCCGTATCGCCCGGTCGAACCACGACAGGATGCGATGACCGAGTTCGGCAGGCGTCCAGGTCAAACGCGCTTCCGCCCATATCCGATCATCGATGCAGATCGCTCGGGGAGCGCTCTCGGCAGTCAGCTGTTGATGAAAAGTGTCGGGGAAATCGTCGCGCAGCACGTAGATCAGCGGCATTCCGTCTTGCGGCGCGAACCGTATCGCCAGCCGCTCGGTGCGCTTGATTGGATAAAAGGGTTTCTGCGGACAGCCCGTCCGAAAATCAAGTATGACCAGATCGCCAAGCTCACTGCGCCGCGTCTCGACTACCGTCATCAGTTCAGAAGCATGGCGTTCGGTGAACGTCACGAGAGCCGTAGCCGCTGGCGATTTAAGATCACCGACGGCAACAACTTCGAACCCGGAAAGCCACGCCTCGATGTCCATCAGCCTGCCTTCGGGGTCGAAGCCGCAGCAGAGCTGCTGACCATCGGGGCGGCAACATCAAGAGCGATACCGAGCGCCGTCACGTTGTAGGCAAAGGGCTTGGGATACGTCTGGCTGGGGTGTTCCATCGTCACCCTGAATTCGCCATCGTCCGCATTCGTGATGCGGCGATGATAATTCCCGGCCTGGCGATGCGGGGGTTGCACACCTTGATCCGCTTCCGAGCCCTTGGTGGGGATCGGGTTAGACGGCGAAACGATGACGGCCCCCGCTTCGCGCTGGTTTTCGAACAGCCACTTCACGTCCCGTACCGGCTTGGTTTCCTCGGCACCGCGATCCGGCGCGAGTGCGAGATACGAACAGTGATGGGGCAGCTTCATGATGTCCCAACGCATGCGGTCCTCGTTGCCGTGGTAGCGAGTGACCTGAACGATTTCGGAAAGCGTCTCGTAGTTGACATCCGAGGCCAGAAACAAGCGAGATTCCTGCCCGCCTTCGACAAATGTCGCGTGCAGAACGATCGAGTCCTCGTTGCGCTCGATGACCGTGTTCTCGTTCTGCCGCCAACCGAACGGGCAATGAACGAAAAACTCGACCTGCTCCGGTCCGGTCTTGTCGTAGCCGGGAACGGTTCGGCCCGCATCGACAATCAGGTGCTTTCGCGTCTCGAAATCGATGCCTTCGTCCTGCATCCATTTCTTCAGGCGCTCTGGGCGGGAGAAAACCCGGATGCCCTTACCGTCACGGAGCCTATGCCGCGCCTCCGAGCGCACGATCCGGGCGTCGTCAGTCAGGCCATCTTCAAGGATGGCTGCCGCGGGCACCCAAAGTTCGTTGATTTTGATCCGACCTGCCCCCTGATACTTGGCCGCATGCCGGAGCCAGAAGAACTCTCCGAACCCCTTGCAGTGGTCGGTATCGGTGTGGGTGATGCAAACCACATCGTAATAGTCGCGCCCAGCGCGATTCAGATCGCGGCGCAGCTCTTCCGGCAGATCGCAGCGCTTGTCCGCGATCTCACCGTTCCGCATCGCGGCGTAATCGACGAGGACCTTCTGGCCGTTAGCGAGGTCGATCCGCAGTGTGTCGGCATTGCCGAGGGGAAAGAAATTCAGCTTGGCAGCCATAACCGCCTCCTTTCAGCTTGACGTGATTCTCCTGCATTAGTAAAGTTTATATACGCGTCGTGTTTCGACGTCAATATACTTACTATACGCATTTCCTCAGGGAGGGAAAGAGATGGGCGAACCAGCAAAGGGGTTGAGGTGGGGCGTGGAGCGAAGGCTCGAATTCATCGAGTTTCGCTTGTATTGGGAAGGGGGGATAAACCGCGGAGAACTCACGAGTTTCTTTGGCGTTTCAGTGCCGCAGGCCTCGAAAGACCTTAGCCAGTATCAGGACCTCGCCCCCGACAACATGCATTACGACAAGAGTGAAAAGCGATACTTCACGTCAGCCAAGTTCAAGCCTTGTCTGATCGAACCGGACTCCGATCAATACCTGTCACAACTCAGGGCGGTCGCCGATGATGGTATGCGTCCAGAAGGCATATGGCTGTCGAATATGCCGGAAGCTGATCTCATGCCGATCCCGCATCGCCGCGTCGAACCCAGCGTTTTGCGTATGATCCTCGGCGCTATTCGCGGACGAAAAGCAACGGAGATCGTCTATCAATCGATGAACCCTAAGCGTCCCGACCCAGAGAAGCGCGGTATCAGTCCTCACGCCTTCGGTCACGACGGCTTTCGCTGGCACGTCCGGGCCTTCTGCCACATCGAGCACAAGTTCAAAGACTTTCTCTTGTCTCGCTGCCTGGAATGCAAAATTACGGGCTCAGCCGAAGCTACGTCAGATGAGGATCGGCTTTGGCAGGAATTCATCGACTTGCGCTTAAAGCCAAACCCAAGACTCTCAAAAGCGCAGCAGCGCGTGATCGCTTCGGATTACCACATGGAAGACAACGAACTGAGACTAAGGGTGCGAAAAGCCCTTCTATACTATTTCAACAAACGACTGCGACTCGACGTTGCAGAGGCGCTTGATCGACCACAGGAGGCACCGATTGTTGTGGCCAATAGGGCTGCATTTGAACAGGCGCTACTTTGTGCTCAATCCTAAGGAGTTAAGCCATCGTCTTTGCCATCGCATTGACCTGCCCTTCTCCAGACTATTTCACCGATTTATCAGTGAAACCAAGAGTGCTGGCATTCTCTAAAAGCGTTCGCACTTTCGCTCGATCAAGCCCAGACGGAACCTCGGCATCAATTTCCAGTTTTAGAGAAACATCTGCTTCTTGCAGTGTCGTAAGCTGTTCGACAATCGCTTCAACAATCTGATGCATATCACGTGCTGGTCGATCTGCGTTAAGCATCACTGTTCCGACGAAGCGTTTTGGCTTTTCATCCAATTCGGATCCGTTTGCATCATCTTGGGTGTCACCACCATTTCCTGTCGCTGGAGTACCATTTTTACCAATGCCGTCCGTCGCGGTGTTCGTTCCAGAATCTGTTTCGCTCTGTTCCGGAGCAGTGGTGGGCTTCGGTCTCTTTGTTTCAGCTACCTCGGATCGAAGTATCAATGACTCGCTGTCTATCGATACAAGCGTGTTCGGGGAGTTATCGATCACCAGACCCGCATAGGAATCGGACGTTTCATCCCACCGCTCGGCGTATGCGAATGGACCCGGAAGCATTCCAGATATAGCGGACTGTACTGATTTTATCAGCGCATCTCTATTTTTCAAACGAGGTAGATATGTGTAGCGGTTCAGATATTCCCAGAGATCCTTCAAATACAAATGCGGCTTTTCGTTCCAAATATACTTCTCCAGCTCTCGATTTAGCCGTTCGGGTCCAATTTCTTGTAGTAAGGCCTCGTCGCTAACGAGTTTCTTGCTCGACCGGCCAAGAAGGCCATCCTGTGCGGGTATCTTGGCAGAAGAAAGCTCTACATCGGATTGCGCTGAACTCTGGTACGGATAAATTAGGTAGCACCATGTTTCCTTGAGCCTCGTTTGCGCTGTTTCGTGCGCCTCCTTTTCTTTTTCTTTGGCAAGCGTGATTTCCGTGGTTCTCAGGTTGAGGCGGCCACTCTCAGCGTCGCGCACGACCCCACTCCATGCCAGCGCCGAGCGTACAGCTTCTTTCAGGTTGTCGATTTGGCGGTTGTCCGCGGCTATGAACACAAGAGTGTTGCGGTAAACGCGAGGCGTTGCGCCTCTTTGCAGTAGGATGTCCTTCACTTCGACCTGTGCGTCTGAGCCATCGCGGCCTGTATGAGCATGTGCAACGCCAAGTACGACCGCCCTCACGCCGCCGGGTTCATCGGGTACCTCTGAAGAGCTATCTGGCGCGACTTGCACGGCGTCAAAGTGGCCACGATCCGTAAGGCCGTTGATGTATGCCGCCAACGCCTTGTCGATATCGACGAGAACGAGAGCTTCTTCGAGTTGGCTCGCGCGATCTGCAGCAACCCGGTTCAGGCTTGCAGACATCGAATACCAGTAGCGACCTTGATCGCTATGCATAAACTTGGCTCGGTTGGTCAGCCTGCGGAGGGCATCACCAAAAATCGCAACTCTTTCGCCAGGCTGCACCACACCCAGATTTATTCGTCTATCGTTTATTCCTTGGTTCTGCTGGCCCTCGGTTGGCGCGGTTGCGACGAATACAGACCTCGCCACGCGTCGTGTCGCTGAGTATCGGTTTAGGTTTGGTGCGGATTGGTCAATCCTGTAAGGCGTGGAGTTCAGTCCATCCACGTCACCAGCAATTATCCCCTGCCATGCGTTCGGCAGATAGTGTAGCAGCTCAGGTTCCACACGAGCCGAACTGATCGCTACGCTACCCGGCATAATCATGACCGAGGGATCGCCGGACATCCATAGCTCATGGATGACTTGCGCCATCAGTCGCAGCACCCCCCGAGTTTTCTGGAATTTTTCCAGTGAACCCCAAGCCGTGTACAAGTGATCGAAAAGATCCGGATGGATCGGATAGGCTTTTTCGAGTTTGCGCCTATAGTCTTCGTCGGCGCAGCCCTGCGGGAAATCGTTCGGGTTTTCTCGATACAGCTTGGCGAATTGCTTCAGCGTATTGTCCCGATGCATATACTTGTCGCCCGATATCTCCTTGAAGAGCCGCCGCCGAACAATCTCGTAGCTTTCTTCCTGTGATGCTGGCCGCCATGAACTCTCGACACGGCTGAACGTTTGCTTGAGGCGCGCCAGTGCTTCCTGGCCACCCTCGCCGCCAACCTCAATCTGCGATGCAGGTAGCGAGGCGACCAAGAGCGTCTGTGGTGATGCCTTGACCGCTTCGGTCAACGCCTGAACGAATGACAGATTTGCGTCGAACGATCCCGACGGAAGCCCTTCGACCTTGTAGATCTGGCGAAGATAGGCGACCCACTCGTCGATCAGGATCAAGCTTGGCGCGCATTTCTTGAAGATGGCTTCGAGCAAGTTCGAGCCCGGTGCGATCCCCCGCGCGTCGTTTTCCGCGATCATTTCGAAGGCGTCTTGTCCGCCAAGCTGCCAGGCAAGCTCTCCCCAAGTCGTGCGTATTTCCGGCCCACCCTCAAGTTTGATAACGTCCTGCGGGCCTCGTGAGGTGCCCACGAGCACTGCGCGGTTGATCTTGTCCGGTACCGCCAGTTCCTTGTCTGAGAGAAGTTGGTCGAGCCCAGGCAGATCCTGAACTGATGTGTTGCCGACCATATGATAGAGAGCGAGCATCGAGTGCGTCTTGCCGCCGCCAAAGTTGGTCTGCAATTCAACAACCGGATCGCCGGATTTGCCCGATAGTCGTTTCGCGGCGCCCTCCAGAAGCTTGCTCAAACCATCTGTCAGATATGTCCGGCCAAAGAACTCCCGCGGATCACTATACTCCATGGGGGCGCTGCCGTTGTGCACCTTCGCGAGGTCGGCGGCGAACTCGGCCTGCTGGAACTCTCCGGTTGCGACGTCCTGGTGCGGCTCGACCACATCGCGCCACGGTAGCAATCCCGAAACCGTCTCGGTCGAAATGGTCGAGGTCTGGCCCTTGCGCTCTTCCGATCGTGCAAGCTCCCGATATTTGGTGCGCAGGATGGTGTCCCGCATCTTGCCAAGCTGGCTTGCGGTTTCACCCGCACTAATCGCTTCGCAAAGGCGCCGCATCGAATCCAGGGCGCGCTCGGCATCATCGTAGCTGAAAGCCTCGTTGTGTGAGAGGCGATTGCGCACCTCGAGCAATTCGGACACCATTGAGCGTTCCATGTGCCCGAGTACTGTCGAGAAGCTATCTTTCCAGTAGGCCATCATGGTTTGCAGAAGCCCTTGCTGATCCCAGCCCACGCGTCCCTCGGAATTGGGGCGGAGGCCTCTGATCCGTTCAATGACTTCCACTTGCCAATGCCCTTGCAGCGTGCTGTCGAGCCGCTTCTCCACGAACGGGATCAACGCCTCGGGCAGCAGCTCCATGCCTTCGAAAACGGTTTGGCGTGCACTCTTTGCCATTAGGGAAGTACCTTCAAATATCCATCGCCGATTGGCGGTTTACATCTTCGATCCGGATCGTCGCAGACAGGCGCGTCAGATCCGTCCAAACTGCGATCAGCCCGTTGTAGGAGGTCGCCTCCTTCGCGTCCTTCCGCTTGTTTGAGCAGACGTCGTAAAGGTAGTAGGCGAGGTCCTTGACCATCTCGGCGCGGTCAGGGCCCAGCTTCTTGAGCATCAGCGCGGCGGCGTATTCGCCGTCGTTCTCCAGCACGCGGATCAGATGCTGGCAGCATTCCCAGATCGTCAGGTGATCGTCCTCGGCCGGGTCCCAATCCGGGTCCAGCTCGGCGCGCTTGAGGATGCGGACCTTGCCGGCGGAGCTGTCGACGATCCCGGCATGCTTCACGCTCTCGACCGAGATGCCGCGCGCACGGGCGAGATTATCGGCCGCGCCGTAGTCGCCCTTGTCGGTGCCGTGCTGCTCGAACCAGGTCGCGGCAAAGCGGGTGTCGGCGTCGAACTCGCCATGCAGGTCGTTTAGGAACTCGTCGAGCTCGGCATTGATCAGCTGCAGCGCGGTCTTGACCGTCATCGGGCTGTCGTCAGCTTCCAGCACCGCCCTGTAGCGCGAGAAGACGCCCATCCCGGGGCCGATGGCCGATTGCGGCATGTCGGCGGGGGAGACGTTGGCGGCCTGAAGCTCGGCGATGGCCGGCGGTAGCTCGCGCTTCAGGGCGCGGATGAACTCGGCACGGGTGATTGCTTCCGCGGTGTCTCCTTTCTGACGGCAAACAAGCACGACCGAGTTGGCGAGCGCGTTGGTGCCAGATGCGACCATGCGGTTTGCCATTTCCGTTCGCAAAGGCCAAGTGCCAACTACCGCGTATCCCGCCTCTACTACAGCTTGCAAGAAAGTTGCCCAGCCTGTTGAACTGATACCTTCTTGGGCAACTTCGCTTTGCTTGAAAGCATAGTATATTGTTGCTGGTGCACTGGCCGAGGGCTGCTTCGCCATATTGCTTATGGCTTTGCTCATGCCATCCAAGAAAAACCTCTCGGCGGACTCTCGTCCACCATGACGAAAAGAAGTCGCAACAAGTTCTTCTGATTTTGGCGTGGCCAGCACGGAAAACAGACTTGGAAAAACGTCGCGCAAAGAAGCGCGCATCCAGCAGTAAAAGAAATCAGATAGGTCCGCATATCCAATATTGTCATAATACGGTGGGTCAGTTGAAATTACTGATCCACTTGGAATTTCAACTGACTGCGCATCAAATTGGATCTCCTGTCCAGTATTGGATGGATGAAATTTCTCGATAACCTTGAAAACCCACCCAATATTACTCGAGAAGTTGCCCGTCGCGTGCGAATAAGGGTTTCCCTCAGCAAAATCCCAAGTCATGGGCAGTGCTTGCCGGGCAAAAGTGTTTCGTAATGCCTCCATTTTTGGAGAAGAGTCCCAAGAGCAAATAGTTGACCCTCGATCAGCAGACCGATTGATCGCGAACGCTAAAAAAATGCTAATCGCATCGGCGTAGGCGGATGATCCGGATCCTTCATCGGAAAGTCTCTGTTGGTCAATCTTGATTTTTGAAGTCTCTGCATCAAGCCTTATTTTCTCACGCAATTCAGGCAGCAAACCAATCAGAGTCTTGAGAGATATTATCTGCCTGTCAGTGAAGAGTTTACCCCAATTTTCAAGGCCAAAAGCATGACAAGTCCCTCCCGTGAGTCTTGTCGGGGTTTCACCCATTAGGAATGTGTCGCGAAAACTTTGAGCGTCAGATTCATATCCTGCAACTAAGGCCGCATCTATTTGCATTTGATTTGGAGCTACATAGTTTCTACCGCTTTTGCCTTCTGCAGCAATTGCAATCAGTTGTTGACCCATATTTCCAGCCTTTGCTTGTTCTCTTACATAATCAGCGGTGATGGCCCCACCGCTTAGCAAGCATCGGAAATTTGCTCGGCCGGATTTCGTGCCTTCTCTGGCAGCGGCGATCTCGGCTTTCGTGCCTCCTCTACGTACTTTGAAAGTTACCGTCTTTTTTGACTTGTCGACGAGGGGCTCAACCCATGCCTCTTTATTTGTCTTTGATCCAAGAAGAAAACTTGACGCGATAGGCACGTGTGCTTCCGCAAAAGCTGGATCAGGGCTGGGAACAGTTCGCGCCCAAATCCAAGCGATCACTGTAGCCTTGGCCCCACCTTGCTCTTTTGGTAGATCGACCTGCGGATAAAGATGTCCAATTCGCTCCCACGCTTTCTCGCGCAGCCATTCACCATAGTATTTCACGTCCTCCGCCAGCCCTTCGGCGTTGCGGTAGTGGTTGCGCTCCTTCATCCCCGGATGAATCGGCTCCATGTCCTTGAATTTCGGTGGAATCTCGATCATCGCCTTGCCGATCATAACCGCCACCGGGTTCAGGTCGGACCCATAGGCGGGTAGCCCCAGCCGCTGCGCCTCCAGCGGGATCGACCCGCCGCCCGAGAACGGGTCATAGACCGGGGGCAGCTTACCGCCGCAGCTTGCGCGGATCTCGGCCCGCGCGCGCTCCAGCACTTCCTCGTTGGTCGAGTTCTCCCACTTCACCAGGTCCTCGATGATGGTGAACAGCCGCTTGCGTTCGGCCTCCACGGCCTCCTCGGTCGGGAACCTGTCCGGATGACTCGACGGATCGTCCACCAGCTGCGCGAACAGCACCGCCCGACACGCCGCCAACGGCCGCCGCGCCCACCACAGATGCAGCGTCGAGGGATGCCCATGCCGGATCGACTTCTCCCGCGCCGACGCCGCATTGATCGCCTCGAGCGGGATGGCGACTTCGATGAGTTTCTTTTTGTAGGGGGTGGTCATGTTTGTCGTCTTTCGAATGTCACCTGGCCGGACGGTGTCAGGACGAACACGAGTTCGTCGTTGATCGTCTGGCCGGAGATAAGTTCTTCATCCAGCAGGGACTTGATCAGGCCCTTGTCCGGGTAGCGGCGTTGCCCGTCAGCGAGGTCGAAGACCGCCGGAAAGCTGTTTGGTGGCAATGTTTCGGTGCTGTGGGTCGCCAGTTCAAGGTAGAACGGCACCGCGGCGAATTTGCGCGCGGTGTCGGCGCGCCGCTCTCCGCGCGGGCTGCTTCGCCACGACTGAAGGTCGTGGTGGTTTCGCACGCTGGTCGTTTTCGTGAGCGGCTTGCTGGCGCCGGCATAGCTGTCGGCGATGATGCGCTCTGCATGTTCGGTGCGAACGGCAATTCTCATCATCCGGCTCCTGTCATTGAGGCGCTCCCGCGCGTTCGAGCAGCCGATTGATGTTGAATTGAATGGCGTTCTGGTCGAAAGGCGGCTCGCGCGTATCGAGCGCTCCGCGAAGATAGCGGGGCGCGTGCACATAGCCGTCGCCGATCTGGACGATGGCGAGGAAGAACTTCTCTGGCTCGTGAAGCGAGGTGATAACCTCCTGTCGCGTGATCATTACCGTGTCCGCGCCGTCAATCCGGCCCTTCACCTCGATGAATCGCATATGGTCGACGTTCGGATCGTAGGACGCGATGTCGTAGCCGACCTTCTGGGCCGACACGTCCTCCGGCCGGTTCCCGAGTTCTCGCTCGACGGCCATGACCGCCTCCATCGCTTTCAGCTCAATCTCGCGGCGGGCTACCGGATCCTCCGAGAAGCCCGACCCGGCATCGGCCATCTGGGCCGGCATGCGCGCTCGCAGGAGGCCGCGAGGCACCACGACCATCCCTCCGCGCACGCGGGGAGGCTGAGCCGAGATGAAACGCTCCTGGTCGATCAGCTCAAGGCGACGTTTCATGCGTTCGGCAAGATCCTCTGCCCGGCGCTGCGCGTTCTGCCAATTGAGTCTCGTCTTCTTGCCGGCTTTCTCCTGCTCCTTAAGCTCGAAGGCGCGCGAGTCCCAGTAATTGATCTCTTTCTTGAGGCGGGCTTTCACCTCCTGCTCGACCTTGTCGATCTCGGGCAGCCGGCGACCGCGAACCTCTGCCACGTGCCCTTGGGCGAGTTCGACGGTGGCGAACTGGACGACCTCTTTTTCAAGGTCACCCCGTAGCCAGTCGGCATTTAGAACATCCTCGACACTGCCGATTTCCTCGGGCTTTGGCGGACGCAGGTTGAGATGAGGCGCGATCCCGGCATTGGTCACCGTGCCAGCCTTGTCGATTGTCGCGAACTGCAGCTTTTGCGAAATCACGTTGGCGTTTCCCGAGCTGGTCTGGCGCCCGTCTTGCACACTGTGTTCGAGCAGGAAGATGGCAAAGACGTCAGTGCCGTCGTCGGTGTCATCGACAAAAACTGCCCCCTGTTTCATTAGGTGGTCGTTCTGCTCGCGCACCACGCTGATTACAGCGTCAAGTAACGGGTGCCCGGGACAGACGAAAGCTGCCACCGGCTGCTGATTGATTTTCGCCTTTTCGAAGCAGATGCGCTCGTACTTCTTCTGGAGCGGTGCGCCTGTGCCGGTCTGGCGATCGCGTTCCCGCACGCTTAGGGGCACATGGGTAATTTCCCAACGACCCTCTTCACGGCGCTTGATCTGTCCACCAAGGCGCTGAAACGCTTCCACGAAGAAGCTTTGAATGTGATGCGGTTGCAGTCGCTGTGCCTCCGCCCGCTCCATTTCGAGCCGCAGTTCCTGAACCCGTGCCTCCGGCATGGTGTCGCTGGTTAGCTGCCGCTTCTGCAGCAGGTGAAGCAGATGGCTTTGATCAACGGCACCATCGACTGTCTGAAAGAGGCGCGCCTTCACCTCGTCCTGCTCACCATACTGGATTGCTTCGAACAGAAGATCCTTGAGGGCCCGTTCTTCGAAAAGTTCGCCAAGCACGTCGTAGACCCGGCCGCCGAGCGCCTCCCTTGCAGCCTCCAGTTTCTCAAGGAGCCGAGCATAGACCTCCCCCTCTCGCGTGTCTTTCGCCACGAGGTTCCAGAGGTGACAGACCTCGGTCTGGCCGATCCTGTGAATCCGCCCAAAGCGCTGTTCGATCTTGTTGGGGTTCCATGGCAGGTCATAATTCACCATGAGATGCCCGCGCTGCAGGTTCACACCTTCGCCGGCCGCATCGTTGGCGATGAGAACAAGGAGATCGCGGTCCTGCATGAACCGTTCCACGATCTTGCGCCGCTCTTCCCGCGAAACACCGCCGTGGATGACATCCACTGCATCCGGTCGACCAATCCGAGCAACGACCTTTTCACGCAGGTATTCCAGCGTGTCCTTGGGTTCGGTGAAAATGATGAGTTTGCGCCGATGCCCATCTTGATCGACCATCAGGTCATCATCGAGGATCCTGTCAAGCTGCTGCCACTTGGTATCCTTCCCAGAGCGAAGGACGCCGAGCGCCATTTTCTCGAGGCTCTCGAGTGTTTGAACCTCGATTTCGAGTTGCTCCACGGTCTCGGCCGTGGTGGCGCCAGTGGATATCTGCTCTTCAAGATCGTCGAGTTCGTCCTGGCCGTATTCGTCGAGATTTCGAAGCATCTCGTCGCTGACCGATACTCGCGAAAATGCCGTCGGCTTTCCACGCGCGGCGAGTTTGGCTTCCGAGAGTTCGTTCTCCAACCGCTCGCGGCGCCGTTTCAGTGACTGGTAGATCGCGGCCGGGCTGGATGCGAGCCGGCGCTGCAGGATTTGCAGGGCAAATCCGACATTGTTGCGCTTCTTGCCGTCATCTTCCGCGAACCTCTGAACGCGGTTCATTTCGTTGCGCACATACTCGGTCACTGCGGTGTAGAGTTCCGCTTCCTCCGGGGAGAGGTCGTATTTCACGGTGTATGCGCGACGTTCAGGAAACAGCGGGCGACCATCGAAACGAAGAAGCTCTTCTTTCGTGAGGCGCCGCATCATATCTTCGACATCCGCGACATGCACGCCGTCCCGGAACCGTCCTTCAAAACGATCTCCGTCCAGGAGCGCCATGAAGAGTTGGAAGTCCTTTTCCTTCCCATTGTGGGGCGTCGCTGTCATGAGCAGGAAATGCCGGCAGGCCTGGCTTAGCTGCTGACCGAGCTGATAGCGCTTGGTGTATTTGACCTCGCTCCCGAAATACGTGGCTGACATACGATGGGCTTCGTCGGAGATGATCAAGTCCCACTCCGTCGAAGATGTCAGCTTTGCCTGTAGTTCCTCATTCCGGGCCAGGACATCGAGGCGCGCGATGAGCGTGTTGCTGTCGTTAAACGGGTTTCCTGACCGAGAGCTTTCGATCATGTCCCTGCTCAGGATATCGAACTCGAGACCGAATTTTTCGCCCAGTTCATCCTGCCACTGTTCGACCAGGCTGCCTGGGGCAACCACGAGGCAGCGTTCGAGATCACTCCGCGCGATGAGCTCTTTGATCAGCAGCCCTGCCATGATCGTCTTTCCCGCACCCGGATCATCCGCCAAGAGAAAACGAAGCGGTTGCCGCGGGATCATCTCGCCGTAGACCGCCGAGATCTGGTGCGGCAAGGGATCCACGAGACTGGTGTGGATCGCGAGATAGGGGTCGAAAAAATGAGCCAGCTTGATGCGGTTTGCCTCTGTCACGAGGCGCAATTGCGCACCGTCGGCGTCAAAGGACCATTTGCGCCCTTGGCTTTCGATCGCAAGGCGATATTCATCGTCACGATATAATGTCGTTTCGGCAATGGAACCGGCGGAGGTGCGATACACGACATTGATCGCTTGATCCCCGATCCACTCGACGGACAGGACCTCGACAGAGGGTCCAGGGGCCACGCCTGCGACGCGACCGCCGGGCTTGATCTCCTCAAGAGCGCTCACGAGACCGCCTCTTTGCCGATGAGCACGATTTTCTGATCTTGCGGCCGACGCGCGTCCGGGTCGGTATCGAGCCCTAACCTTTTCAGTGCGTAATACTCGAGAGCCTTTCGCACCAGGATGGTCGTGCTGCCGTTTTGCATCCCATAATCTTGTGCGATCACGTCTTTCTGGCCGCTCGATAAATCCGGGTGTGGAGCAATGCGCAGCGCGATCTTCGTGTTCCAGTGCAGGTCGTTGCAGGGTTCGGCCGACGCCGCACGAGAGTTTTGCACCTTGCGAATTCGAGACAATACGAAGTCCTTGTAGGCGCCATCGATTTCACACCAGGCGCGCGCATGCCACCGAAATCCATCGTAAGCGATCGCGTGTGGTGCGATCCACCTCCAGATTGCGTGCGGGCGCGTCAGAGACTTGTAAAGGACCTCAATTGCCTCTCCCTTGTTAATCGCTCCGACAACGTCGCGCAGTATCTTCGGAGCGATGCCTCGGACCGGGGTTGGCGCGGAGTCGAATGCGGGCAGCTTGGCGATCCAGGCATCTTCTGTGCTGAGCAGACCCTCGAAGCTCGTTCGCAACTGGGTCAGGTAATGGTACTTATCGAGCTTTTGGAATTTTGCATCGAACGCAGAGCATCGTACGTAGGTCCGAGCGCTTTTGTCGTAGACCATGTTGTTCGGGGCGAAGCCAAGATACCGGTTCAGGTCGGCTGACGCCTGGTTCGCTGAAATCCCGAACTGGTTCATCAGATCGCTGCGGTTCACATGCCCCTCCCAGAACAGACGGAATTCAATGAGATCAAGCTTTTGCTCGACATCCCAGCGGAGCTCAGCCTCGTTGTTTTTCACCGCGCTCTCCAGGCTTGGCCGATGCATACAATTACTGTGTGCACCCAGTTTGTGGGCCGATCTGACCGTAGCAATCACCGGCTTACGCTTCAATCGGTTTCAGAGGAAGGCGCGCAAACGTAGTATCTTGCAGCCATTTGCATAGCGAGTATCCAAGCGAGTTCCTTGAGGCGCGAGAAGCGCTTCCAACTCGCGTTCCTGTAGGTGAGCGCATATTTTTTTGCGGCGCGCATATTTTTTGCGTGCCGCGGAAGAGCTGAAATCCAATAACCTAATAAATATCAGTATCTTACACGGATTTAGCTATCCCTGCCGTCTTCTGCGGATTTCTTCCTTCGCCCGAGGGCGCACTGAAGCACAGCAATCTCGGTTGTTGTCCTGGCTGCGATGAATCTTGCCATTGCCCATCAATCTTCATGACACCCAGTTACGACCAGCGCCGCCCATCCTGGGAAGCGGTCTTCGCCTCACCAGCTTGAGTGGAGGATGATCAGTTAGTCGCATTCAGCGGCGGCGCAGCGCTGTAGCGGTGGGGGGTATACGGACCTTCTCTGCAAGAAAGAACTCACACTCGCCAGAGCTTGCAAGCGGGCTGTCGGCCATGATCACACCGCCGAACCCGGCGGGTCCCACACAAAGGGCGTATTTTGTTGAAAAACTCTTCCTTGATCGAGACCTGAACTGCTGATTCAATTCCTGTAATTGAGGGGAGGATCGATGATGATGGGACCGCAGCAGGAAGCGCAACCGGCGCTGTTCTACGATTTTTCTCTGGAAGATCACGTCCCGCAGGATCACCTGCTGCGGTCCATCGCTCGCTTCGTCGACCTGAGCGGCATCCGCGCCCACCTCGCGGATTTCTACAGTCACACGGGCCGTCCCTCCGTCGATCCCGAGTTGCTGATCCGCATGCTGTTGGTCGGATACTGCTTCGGCATCCGGTCCGAGCGGCGGCTGTGCGAAGAGGTGCATCTGAACCTGGCGTATCGATGGTTTTGCCGCCTCGATCTGGCCGACCAGGTCCCGGATCACTCGACGTTTTCGAAGAACCGGCACGGCCGGTTTCGTGACAGCGAGCTGCTGCGCCACCTGTTCGAGACGACGGTGGCGCGCTGTATCGAGGAGGGGCTGGTGAGCGGCCAGCGCATGGCGGTGGATGCCAGCCTGATCGAGGCGGACGCGAACAAGCAGAACTCGACTCCGAAGGAGGATTGGGACGTCTCACAGATCGATCCAGCCGATGCGCCCCGCGCGGTTCGCGAGTATCTGGACACTCTGGATGAGGCCGCGTTTGGGGCCGCCAGCGAAGTGCAACCCAAGTTCACGTCGCTTTCCGACCCGGCCAGCCAGTGGACTGCGGCGCGCAAAGGGCCAGCATTCTTCAGCTTTTCCGACAACTACCTGATCGACACGGATAACGGTGTCATAGTCGATGTCGAGGCGACACGGTCGATCAGGCAGGCGGAGGTCGGATCCACCAAGACGATGTTGAAGCGCGTAAAGGAGAAGTTCGATCTGCACCCCGAACGCCTGATCGCGGACACCGCCTATGGCACCGGGCCGATGCTGGGCTGGCTGGTCGACCGCAAGATCGCCCCGCACATTCCAGTCTTCGACAAGTCCGGGCGCACCGACGGCACCTGGAGCCGGGCGGACTTCGACTGGGACGCCGAGAACGATCGATACATCTGCCCAGAAGGACACGAGCTGAAGCAGTTCCGCCGGAACTATTCCGACCCGAGCCGGGGGCCGACCAGTGAAGGTCGGGCCAAATACCGCGCTCTGAAACTGACCTGCCAGGCCTGCCCGTCGAAACAGCAATGCTGCCCGAACGCCGATGTCAGATCCATCACCCGCGAGGAACACGAAGACGCCCGCCAGGTCGCCCGAGACATCGCGAAGACCCGCCAATACGAGATCTCGATGAAGCTCCGGAAGAAGGTCGAGATGCTCTTCGCCCACGTCAAACGGATCCTCGGCCTCGGAAGGCTCCGATTACGTGGTCCATGCGGCGCAAATGACGAATTCCTGCTCGCCGCAACCGCCCAGAACCTCCGGAAATTGGCAAAGATCTTTCCTGCACCGCAGCAAGCGCGCAAAGCCTGATCAGAAAGGCGCTTGCGCCGGATTTGAAACAGCTATTTCTGCGCTCGCGAACGGGCGTTTTTCCACAGAATCGGCGGGAAGCTGCCGTTCGCTGCAAGTGCGCGAGCTCTGGGGGCAATCTGGCCAAAGCGGCTGTTCAATGACAGGCCAAATCCACGAATACTGGCACTGATTCAATGGTGTTGGTGAGCCCAAGGTGTGGATGCTGCCGCTTGCATGAATGTCGGCGACTCAGGACGACATCGGCCAAAATTCTCGTTTGGGCTGCGTTCAAACGCTTGAAGCGCTGCGCCATGACGATACTGTGTCCGGAAGCAGTTACAAATTATGGCGGAAAGATAAATGATTGGCGACTTTGGTGACCGAAATCCACGGAATAGAGACATTAAAGTTGCTGAATATGCGCCTGAAAAATGGAAAGAGTTCTCCTTCGCCAGAGAAGAAGTAGCAACGAAAGCTATCAAGAAAGCTGGCGGAAAAGTCGAGACCTACAGAGTGCTCGTTCAAGTTGATCTCAACGGAATGTATATGCGCTTGCATAAGTGGCTTGCTGAGGCCGGTATGCCTATCAAGGATGGGCTCATTCTAAGTCGCTTCGCTTTTTTTCAAATTTATGATGCCTTTGAAAGAATTAAGAAGAGTATCGTAGAAATTTCAGGCGGAGAGTTCGCAGACTTTGAAGGCGTCACAGAGGACATCCGAACGACTGATAACGAAGGCATTTGGATCGATCCAAATAAGACCTATTTGAAATTTTCTCCGCAATTTGATCTTTTTTATGCTCCGTCACCTCACAAAGATATCGAGTGGAAGCTGCGTAAAGAGGCTCGATCCGGTAATTTTAACCTGCAAAGGCTTGTTAAGAATGCGGGTAAAGGGGTCATTGAAGTTTATGGAAACGAACGCGATTACAATGCCTATGATGATTTCATTGCAAAGTTAAAAGCGAATCCAGAATACTCTCAATCGGAGCAAGGGTTCTTTTGTTACCATGTAGGGCCAAAAGGTCTTAGCAGCTTTGGCGAAAAAGAAGTTGACACGCGTATTGTGATACGCGCTATGGATGCTCTTTATAATTACGAAGCTGACGTTATTTGTGTGGTTTCTTCTGACCAAGATTTCTTGCCGCTGAGCAAGAAGGCTTCTGAATTTGGGGTATCTTTTTACCAGGCCGACTTAGCCAAATTTAATTTGCAGCACAATGTTGGTCGGAAAATCAAAGAGTTGGGATCGAAGTTTCTGAAGGGCCGGATTGATCCAAGCTGGCCACTTAAGGTAATTCTTGAGGCTTCGAACTCCGAAGAGCATAAATCGTCCGCACTCTACGAGATAGATGAGGACGAGCTTAGAACTCTTTGCCAGATGCACAATGAATTCAATGACTACCATATCTCGCCAAATTTTAGTTCGGATGGAACAGTCTCGGGCTTGGTTCTATCAAAACCACTAAACTTGTGACCCATGATCTCGCAATCGATAGGGGTCCGCTTTGACGGGTCGCAACGCAGCATCGGCTCTATGAGATGAATGGCCGCAAAGGGCCGTTCGCGGCGGCTCGCTTTTGAAGCCGCGAGCAACACTCTCACTGAACCGACATCGGTCGCTGGTGTGCCCCCGTCGGGTGGTCCGGTTTAATTGTTAGTGCATCGTGGGCTTTTGGTCCATCGGAACGATGCTTTCCGGCGCAGGCGGCCGATACCCTAACGAGCTATGCGGCCTGACGGTGTTGTAGTGGATGCGCCATTGCTCGATCAGGATTTGCGCCTCGATAGAGCAACTTGGTGTCTGGAAATTGGCCGACGCCATGATCACGCATCCTGGCATTCCCATTTGAGGTAGGCCTTGGTGTCCGAGGCCCATTTTTCGTCGACCTCGACCAGCACGGCACTGACCAGGCGCTCGAGGGCGGCCTCGTTCGGAAACACTCGGACCTTGACGGTGCGACGCTTCAGTTCCTGCTGGACGGAGCGCTCCATGGGGTTCGAGGTGCGCATCCGTTTGCGATGGTGTTCGGGCAGCGTGAACACCGCCAGGCCTTCGGGCACATTCTCCTCGAGCCATGCGGCCAGTTTCGGCGCGGTGTCGCGATAGCCTGCCACCAGTTCGGCCACGGCGGTTTCCGCCTTCGCAAGACTGTCTGCCGTCCAGACTGATTTCAGCTGCTTGCCGATGCGCTTGCGGATCTCGGCGTTCGGCGCGTGATGGATGGCGTTCCGGGCGAGGTGGAACTGGCAGCGCTGCCATGTGGCGCCGCCCAGAACAGCACGACGGGCAGCCCGCAGGCCGCTATGGTCATCGGAGACGACGTATTCGACCCCGCGCAGGCCGCGGGCCTGGAGGCTTTCCAGGAAGGCGCGCCAATGCACCTCGGCCTCCGACAGGGCGACGGAAACGCCGAGCACGCGGCGCCGCTCATCAGGGCCTATCCCTATGGCCGAGAGCACCGCGGCATCGCGCACGATCCCGCCATGGCGCATCTTTTCATACCGGGCATCGAGGATCAGATATTTGATCTCGCCGAGAGGCCGGTTGCGCCAGGCCGCCAGTTCGTCATCGAGCAGCTTGGCGGCGCGGCTGACTTGGCTGGACGACAGGCTTTCGATGCCGAACTCGCGCATCACCGCTTCCGCTTCGCGGGTGGAGACGCCCTTCACATACATTTCGGCCACCGCCAGCATCACGGCACGCACCGAGCGTCGCCCGCGCTCCAGCGACTGCGGGTAGAACGGCTGGCCCTCATGATCGGCAGTCTTGGGCACCTGCACCGAGACCGTGCCGGCCGGCGTGTCGATGCGCTTGGGCTTGTAGCCGTTGGCATACCCCTGCCGTCCAGGCGTGCGCTCATAACGACCGGCTCCGAGAAAGCGCTCGCGCTCGATCTGCATGGCCAACTCGAAGGCCCGGGCAAAGACAGTCGCCATGTCGTCCGGGCCATGTTCGATCAGATGTTCCATGAGGGCCACGACCGTCGTATCCTTGTCTTCGTCCATTTGTCTGTCTCCATGGTTGGTTTTGCAATTCCATGGAATACCAGAATGGGCAGCCACTGCCGGGGCCGGCCCCGGCAGTGGCTCATGGCGCCAGCGTCAAATGAATTTCCAGACCTGAAGTTACACCACCGTCCTCGGGCAGGTTGCCGCGGTTGCGCTTGGCCGAAGACGCCGTGCGACGGGACGTGCCGTCCGAAGGAGCCTGCGTCTCCTTTTGCTCATTGGCTTCGGCGACGGCCGTCTCGAGATCCTCGAAGGCCAGCTGCCGTTCATCTTCGCTGAGCTTCTCGGATCGCTTGCCATGGACGAGGTGGTTCAGCTCGGCCACCAGGTGCTCGAGGCGCTTGATGATGTCCTTGAGACCGGCCGTCTCGCTCCTGAGGATGGCTGTTTCGTCCTTGAGGCTCGCCGCTTCATTCTTGAGCTCACCCCGCTCGCGCAGCAGTGCGGCGACAGCTTCACGCTGGTCCTCGGGAATGGCCGACAGGTCTATTTCTACGGCGGCAGGCATGCACCGAACATACCCGGAAGAGACTGGAATTGCACGTCAATTCGTCCGCTATATCACTCTGCCGTAGCCGGTCGGCGCGCTTCCAGCGACCTGACCTTTCGCCAGTCCAACCCGGCAAACAGCGCCTCGAACTGCGCCCGGTTCAACGTCATCACGCCGTCCCGGATCGCGGGCCAGATGAAGGCGGTCTCCTCCAGGCGTTTGTATGCCATCACCAGACCGCTCCCGTCCCAGAACAGGATCTTCAGCCTGTCGGCCCGCTTGGCCCGGAACACAAAGACGGTGCCGGTGAACGGATCCTCCTTCAGCACCGATTGCACCAGTGCCGCCAACCCGTCGTGTCCTTTCCTGAAGTCGACCGGCTGTGTCGCCACCAGGATGCGGACGGTGTGGGACGGCATCATCATGCCTCAGCTCCGAGCGCATGAACGATCTCGGCGATCCGTCTTGCAGGCGTGCCGGCGGCGAGCTCGATCCTGACAGCGCCGACGGCAATGCGAAGCAGGTCGCCCGACTGCGGCAAAGCCTCCCGCTCCACTGACTCCTCCGGCTCGCGCAGGACGAGGGGCGCGAAGGCCGGGAGCGCATCAGCCTCCGAGGCCGCAGGCAGGACCAACTTGCCCCTCTTCGCCAAGCCCCGCCAGGCGGACAACTGGTTCGGCTTAACCCCATACCGCTCGGCCACGGAGTTCACGGTCGCGCCCGGCTCCAGCGTCTCCGCGACAACCTGAGCCTTCACATCATCCGGCCACCGTCGGTGCCCTGACGCATGGACCTCCACACCCAGCGATCTGAGAAACGAATTCGTAGCACACATTGCGAAACGCACTCCCCATCTTGAGATGGGTAGATCTCGCAATCATGCCGATGCCCGACAACGTGGGCCGCAGCCACCGCTTACCTGCGTGCACAAAGAGGGGCTGCTTCTCCCACGGCGTCAGCTATCTCGTCCTCAGTCTCCAACGAATCGCGACAGGAGGTGACTCTATGACCACGTATGATTTTGCCATACCGCTCATCGGCCTTGGGCTCGGTGCCCTTGCGGTCGCCTACGTCAAGTGGCTGAACTGGCGCTTCCACCGCGACGACGCTCGATCAGAGACTTCTGGGACCAGCGACGAACATTGAGAAGGCCCCGCCATTCTTGACGGAGCCTCCGGTACCTGCTGCCCGTTGTTCTGTATTCGTTCTGTGCGCCCGTGTAAAGCCAAGCATTTTCCATCCAGGGTGCGTTCCTGGCGGACGTTCTTAGCTGCCTGATCATCGGCGCGCTCTCGGTCGACAAGGCGCCCGTGCTGAGGCACCCGGCTGCCCTCGGCTCAATCTTGGCAGAGACGGTAAGTCCGCGACGTCATGAGCTGAAATAGACCTCCGCCAGCTCTGAAATCGCAACGGCCATCGGCGCTTCACTCGATGGAAAGTTCCGCGCCGACGGCCATTGCTCAGGCAGCGCAAACACACACCTCAAGCCAGGAAACGGTCCGCCGGCTCGGAAAACGGCGGCCACGTCAGGTGGTACAGCTTCGCACGCACGGGTGCTTCTTCAAGGAATCCATTGATCAAAGCGGGCCCTTCCACGCCATACGCATCCGCCACCAAGACTTCACTCACAGCATCAAGTCGATGTGCTCGCGTATTTGCTGCCGAGCGGAGCGCATGTTCCTGCGCTTGAGCTCCTCGGCAGTCTGACCATCTCTGTTCTGGATGGCAGAGATGATCAAGCGGTGCTCTTGGAGGCTTTGTCTGGCGCGTCCCGGGAGAAGGAGAGTTCTTCTTATGATCATGTGCACTCTGTCGTAGATACTCATTAAGAAGCCATCCAAGGTCCTATTCGCAGCCGCTTGATTCACCTCCTGACGATAAAACATAACCGCGTCGAACATGGCGTCAAAATCATCAGCCGCAACGCGTTCCTCAAGCTCCTCGCCGAAGGCATCCGCGAGGGGCGCCCAGTCCCAGCCTGGGGCATTCTCGACAGCCAGGCGGGCGGACAACCCTTCGAGAACTTCGAAGGTGTCGTAGAGCTGAAAAAGCTCCGCTGCATCTAACCGTCTAACACTAAACCCCCTGTTGGGTGTGTGCTCAACGAGCCCGTGCCCCTCCAAGGATTGAAGCGCCAGACGGACCCGAGCACGACTAACAGAGAATTCATCGGCCAAGGCCACCTCACGGAGCTTTGCGCCAGGGGCAATTTTGTGCCGACTGATACGGTCTCGCAGGACATGCTCGATTTTTGCAGCGTTATCTCCATTGCAGACCGTCTTAGTTTCCACGCAGCTCTCCTACCTCACGTGCCGTACGTTTTCTGTAGCTCAGCCTGCTCTTTAATGCCAAGAATCTCTTCATAGCGATGCAGGTCCATCATCCCTTCCATAAGTCCCTTCGACGTTCCCTCCGAGCGCAGCCTGCTCATGAGGGTCATCATAGAATTCGCATGTGTAAGCGTCGGGAGCATCGAGTGGATCGACACCTTGACGCCGGCGGCTTCGAGTTCTTCATGGCTAAAAACGACATCAGGAGAAGTCTCCAGAGTATCCTGTAGCACTGGAACACCAACGCTCGATACGACCGACCGGATTTCATCGAGTGACTCCAGCATCTCTGCGAAGACCAGATCCGCTCCCGCAGCTTCGAACATCTGAACGCGGCGGATGGCCTCGCTGAGGCCATGGACTGCTCTTGCGTCAGTTCGAGCGATAATCAAGAAGTCTGAGTCCCGGCGGGTGTCGACCGCAGCCCGAATTTTTTCGGCACATTCCTCTGCAGACACCAGCTTCAAGCCTTCCATGGCACCGCACCTTTTCGGCGTGACTTGGTCTTCTATATGAATCCCCGCCACGCCTGCCTGCTCAAAATCTCGAACTGCTCGCACCACGTTGTTGACATTTCCATAGCCGGTGTCGGCATCGCAAATCAGCGGAATATCAATCGCGTTGTTTATATTGCGGGCGCGCTCGACCATCTCCGATGAGCTGGCTAAGCCGATATCGGGAACACCAAGCATCGAAGCGACAGTGCCATTGCCGCCCATATAACAAACATCAAAGCCAACCTGCTGAACAATCCTGGCGGTGAGAGCATCAAAGGCGCCCGGGGCTACCACCATGCCATCGTTCGCGATGAGTTGCTTCAGGCGTTTTCTCTTGTCCACGGTGGAAGACTCCTTTTGATCAGCCGAGATACATCGGTAGGAACATTGAGATTGCAGGAACGAAAGTAACAAGCATAAGAAGGATTAGTGACGTAACGACGAATGGAATAATGGGCCCGATCACATCCCGGATCGGAATGTTGGCAATGCGGGAAATGACGAAAATGTTGAGCGCCATCGGTGGCGTGATCAGGCCGATAGCCAGATTCATCACCATGATAACTCCGAAATGAACCGGATCAACGCCGATGCTGCTTGCGATCGGAAGCAGAATCGGTGTCGCAAGGAGGATAACTGTTGCGGTTTCGATGAACATGCCGAGGCAAAGCAGAAACAGGTTGATCAGAAGCATCAGGAGCACGGGGTTCTCAGTGATCCCGAGCATCATGCCGGAAATTGCTGCTGGCATTTGCTCGATCGTCATCACCCGCCCGAAGAAGGCGGCGAAGCCGATGATGATCATGATGGTAGCGGATGTAACGGCGGAGCCAAGTGCGATTTTTGGAATCTCGGCGAACGTGAAGCTCCGGTAGACGAACCTTCCGACTACCAAGGCATAAGCGACTGCCATAGCGGCAGCTTCGGTAGGTGTGAAAACCCCGGAATAAATCCCTCCCAATATCAGGATCGGGAGCACCAGGCCGGGGACGGCGTAAAGAATCGTGCGAAGAGCAGATTTTTTCTGACCCAGTTGGTCGCTCTCCTCGCTGATTTGTCGCGACAGCGTCCACCTATTAAGGATGATGAAGAGCGCTGCAGCAAGAAGCCCGGGGCCGATACCAGCGAGGAACAGATCCCCGATGGAGGCCGAGGATGCCAATCCGTAAAGGATCAAAGGGATACTCGGTGGAATGAGGATGCCGATGAAGCCCGACGCTGCAGTTAGTGCCGCCGCATAAGCTCGTCCGTAGGAGCGTCGCTCCATCTCGGGCAGCATGACAGAGCCGACAGCAGCAACCGATGCGGCAGATGACCCAGAGATCGCTCCAAAAAAGCTGGAAGTGAGGACAGTGATGGAACCAATGCTTGACCGACCACCCTTGCTAAAGAGAGAGGAGAAGTCAATTAGATGCCGAACGATGCCTCCCTGCTTCATTAGGTCGCCAGCGAAGATAAAAAACGGGATTGCCATCAGGACAAAGCTGTCAAGTCCGCCGAAAGCCACAGAAACGACAGAGTCGAAGTTGAGCGTCGGACCGCTGGTGATCGTCATCTGCAGCAGACCGGCGAGCGCAAAAGCGAAAGCTATAGGGAATCCGAGTAGGGCGATCCCCAGAAAGATTGCAAAGAGGCTCATGCTTCACCCTCGGCAGAGTCGGGCCCTCGCCCCAGCAGATCCAGCAGGTAGTGGAATGTCATGAGCAAGCCAGCGACAAGGAAACTTCCGTTTGCGAGCCACATTGGAAGGCGTAGTGCTGACGACGTTTGTCCGTATTGGTAGGTGCGGCTCACTACCGAGTATGCCAGGATCACCAAGAGGATTGAGAACCCCAGCCCAAGCGCAGCCAAAAAGCGCTCATAGTTCCGCCGAGCCCTTGCGCTTGGTAAAAGCGCCTCTACGATGTCTACTTTCAAATGCTGCCGATTGCGGACCGCGTAGGCAGCGCCAATCAAGACCATCCACACCATCAAGTAGCGCGTTAATTCCTCGAGCCACGGCGTTGAATACGTCAATATGTATCGGTTAACGACCTGGGCGAAGACCAGAACAGATAGTGTCAGCATCAGGGCGGCGATGACCCACGCCTCGACGCGAGCCACCCATCTCTCTATATGGAGCAGCATAATCAGACTCGCCTTTTAAGGAGGTAGGGGCGACGAAATCGCCGCCCCAAGTGTGACGATCAGCTCGCGTTCTCGTCGGCTATCGCGCGAATGCGGTCGACTATCTCTTGATTGACGACATCGCGCATTGCTTCGTAGACGGGCGAAGCAGAGTCCTGGAACTCCTGCATGGCCTCATCAGATAGCTCCGTGATCTGAAGGCCTGCCTCCTCCATTGTCGCCAAATCTTGCTCCCGAGCCTCGCGGGAAATCTCGCGCTGATAGTCGCGTGCGTTCTCTGCTGCGGTCTGGATGATCCCGCGGCTTTCGTCACTCAAGCTCTGATAGAAGTTCTCATTCACGAGGAATGCGACCGGCGCGTAAATGTGGCGCGTGAGCGTGTAGTAGTCTTGAACTTCGTAGTAGTTTGCCGACCTCATCAGCAAAATTCCGTTGTCTTGTCCGTCCACGACTCCCTGCTGAAGAGCGCCATAGAGCTCAGTATACGGAATAGGCGTCGCAACCCCTCCCAGCTCCTCGACCCATGTCATCAGGATCGGAGTTTCGGGGACCCTGATCTTCAGTCCTTCGACATCCTCGATCGACTCGATCGGACGGACGTCATTCGAGAGCTGGCGATAGTCATTCTCCCAGTAAGCAAGGTTGCGAAGCCCTTTGTTGAGCAACGGTGCGGCGACTTCTTCACCGATCTCTCCGTCGAGAACTTCGTAGGCGGTCTCCTCATTCGGGAAGAGATAAGGTAGATCGAATACTTGCAGAGATGGCTCAGTCCCCGACATCGCCATTGTGCTGACGAGACTCATCTGGATCGATCCGCTCTGGGTCGCTTCGACCATCTCGCGCTCGCTGCCCATCTGGCCTGCAGTGAAGATATTGACGGAAATATCACCGTCACTCTGTTCGCTCACCTCTTCTGCGAACTTCTGAGCCGCCAGATTCCATGGGTGATCCGGAGCAGCGCCATGAGCGAGACTGATCGACGTGCTTTGTGCCGACGCAGCCGTGATTGCCGATAGAGAGACTGTGCCGGCAATGATTGCCGCCATCGTTTTTGGGATATTCATATTTTCCTCCTCGTCTGAGCGCCTCCACACGCTCAACCACTCTCAGCCTAAACATGCCGACAAAATTGTCAACACTTTTGTCGACCGGGGTGCCGACGCTGCTCCAGCGGCCGCGGCACCTCCCCGTCCGCGTGCCAGCAACCTACGGCATGGGTCATGGTGCTCGTGGCATCGAGGACTGGAGGATCGACTACAACACCAAGCGGCCGCACAGCAGTCTGAAGCAAGCCCCGGAAAAGCTCGGTGCCCCGCGACCCTTCGCCAATACGCAATGGGCGCCGCCTCTTGAGCTGTCTAATGGCTCCGCGCCGCCGCGCGCGTTGCTCACGCCGCCGAGTGATGCCACACAAAAGGGAAAATAGCTCTACTTGCGAACGGCCTTGGAAAAGGGACAGGTCAAGCCAGACGAACTGGACCTGTCACGGTTTGATGCCGCTCCGTTTGCTCACTTAAGCGGCCTTTCTTTCGAATGCCAATGGGCTTTTCCAGCCTAAGGCTGAATGCCTGCGTCGTGGATTGTAGAACCCGTTGATGTATTCGAAGATGGCGATCTCGGTGTCACGTCGCGTTCGCCAGGACCGTTGCCACAGCAGCTCCGCCTTGATGGTTTTGAAGAACGTTTCCACCGCCGCGTTATCGTAGCAATTTCCGGTTCCACTCATCGATACCCGGAAGCCATGCTGGCGCAGAAGCTTCTGATAATCGTGGGAACAATATTGGGCGGATTCAACCGGTCGTCGCAACACCCTGATCTTGGAGGTGTTGATGACGACAGGAAGACGGAAATCCGAGCGGTCTTCGCGGCGCAAATTATCCTCGCCAGGGCGGCCGCCAGTCTGGCAGCGTGAGAATCTGTGCCGGTTCTGGCGGGAGATTGCAGCGGGCCTGTCCAGTGAGGAAGCTGCCGTTGCAGCAGGAGTTTCTGCTCCGGTCGGAACCCGATGGTTTCGATGCCATGATGTTTCTCCTTTGTGGCAAAATACCAAGTCAAAGGAGCGGAACAATTCCGTGACAGGTCCATTCTGAATTTGCCGGTCTGTTTTCGCTGTTACATCCATGTCCTTATGTTTCCAATGAGAGAATGATCTTGTCGAGTGCTTTTCAGAGACCGGCAAAAATCGCACCTGTGTCTCAGGCAAGATTCCCTTGCCAAAACCTTCGCGGCATAAACGGTCGATTCTGCCGGTGACTTGCGGTGCAGAAAAGCTCCCGAAAAAGCTCGTAATGACAGGTGCTGCGAGATTTCAGAACGGCAGCATCTGCGGTTTCACGACTTTCAAATGAACTATAGCATCGCAGTTTGCGCCAATCAGATCGCTGAGCTGGATAGAAAAGGAAAATTGCGTGAACACAAAAAAGCATCTGCGGCATATCGAGCGTGATCTAAACGGCATCATCGCCGCGATCACCCAAGCATCAGGACGGCGCACCCGCCGGGCACGTCACGTCGCACAGATCGCAACTGGCAAAATTACTGGCGCGGCCACTATTGGTGGCATGCTCATGTTCATCTCTGCCTTCGGATCAGCGTCGACCGGTACGGCCATTGGTGCATTGAGCGGAGCGGCTGCCACGTCCGCACAAATGTACTGGATCGGCTCGATCTTTGGCATGGGTGCCATTGCGGGCGCAATCATCCTGCCTGCCATAGGAGCCGTGCTTGGCCTGCTTTGCGTGTTCTTCATTTCACGGGCGGTATTCGGACGACCCCGGAAGCCGGAGAAGATGCAGGAGTTCGAAGTGCGAACATTGTTTGCCAGCCTGCGCCTGGCCGATCCTATCGCTTCGCATCTTGCCGATAATGCGCCCGCGCCATCGAAGGAGGTGCTAAGGATCTATTCTCATGAAGGCTTACTGCCACTCTGCACTTTGATCGGGGACCGTCTGATTGCCCCCAACAACGCAAGCGAAACGGATACTGGATGCCAATCATTCAAAGACACACTCGCCCTACTACCCCTGTGGAAACTACGGCGTCACCATCGCCGACTATCCCGTCGCGCCTCGAAACTCGCACGGTCGAGGAAAGCGAGAGGCATTCAAGGCTTGCTTCGGTCGTCATCGCGGTCACGTTCCAGCGCCTGATCGAAGACGCGTCCCGTGAGTGGACGCTGGAAGAAGAACTGGTACTCCAAGCGCTACGTCGCTCCACCGGTTCGCTAAGAACAGCCAGCGCTCAAGAGCTTTCGGACTATCTGGGCTCGCTTTCTCAAGACCAGCTTCGCGGCGTCGCGTCGAACGTGAAAGGCATCTACCACGAGCTTTTGTTCGTGCAGGCCGAAAACGGAGATTGGGATTCCGTGGCAGCCGAGGTGAAAGAGTTCACCAATCATCCGGGCGGCGACGTCGAGTTTATTGTCGATGGCAACGTAATCGGGGAAGTGCAGCTGAAGGCCGTTGCGTCGGAAGCGCAGGTTCTGGAGCATCTGGCGCGTTACCCTGATATCGAGATCAGAGTGACCGATGAAGTGGCAGCGAAAATGCCCGGCATCGAAAGCTCGGGATTTTCTAACACCGAGCTAACGCGTGATGTCTATGATAGACTCGCGGTGCTGCAGGGGGACGGCTTGGTCGACGAGATAAGCGAGGGGCTGGCCACGTCCTCGCTTGTCAGTTCTGCCATCATCGCGGGCAAAGCCGTACGAGGGCGGCACCTCTCGGGAACACAGATTCGATCCTTCCTCGTCGATGCTGGTATAGGTGCGAGCACTGCTGCCGTATTGGACGTTCTGCTGCTGCCTTTGACGAGCTAACAGCAGCAAGCAATCGTTCCATCATCGCCCACCGAATTCAAGCTTCGCCGACGTATAGGACATAAACCCCCTGCCAGAACCTGTGCGCCAAAAACGGTCGTTTTTGGCGCTGGCGACTACGCGCCCGCAAACATTGAAAAATTTTGTGCCGCAAACCCTTGGCGAAACTCGGTTTGATTTTGTCACGTTTTTGGCCGCTGCCCGAGGAGCGGACATTGGTGCACGATGCAGCATCCCTCACTATGGGCTCGAAGCGGACCTGCGGCAACGCAGCAAGGCACGCGCTGCGCGATCCTGCACGCCCGCCGCTCTCGGCCCATACCTGACCTTCGCCACGAGGACATCGCTGCGTCGCAGCTTTCCCCGAAGCGGTCTTTCGTGGCGGGTTGCAGCATTCGGGCCGGTTGGTTCCCGCAACCTCATATGATGTCTCTGGAAGAGTCCTGGCCGTCTACATCAACCAGGTTGAACAGACGACCTTCGTAGATGTCGTAGCAGACCGATTGACCTGGGACGCGCGTTGCCAAGCCCGTCCAGCCTCCTAATACTTCGGCGCACTTGCCCATCGAGCCAAATGGAGCTCCTACGCCTACACGCCCGTCACGGCTGTCAGGTCGAGGTTCAGCGTCGCTATCATGCCGTTCGGGTTGAAATCTCTGGAGAATTTTCCACCGAGCGAAGAGCCGACCGTGTTCTGGCACATGCGTGTTCCGAAGCCCGCCTTGCCGGGTTCGCCGGATGCGGGCTTCGTGGCGCAGGCTTCCGTCCAGTGGACGATCAGGCGGTTACCATGCTTCTCCGCCTGGATCGCGATGCCGTCACCTGCTTCAGAGAGACCTCCATACTTCACGGCGTTGGTCGCCAGCTCGAAGAAAACGAGTGACAGGGGCGTGATGGCGGCCGGACACACGTCGAGCTCCGGCACATCCAGTTGCACGGAAGCGCCCCCGCTGAAGGGTTCCAGGATCGAGGTGATGAGATGGACCAGAGCAGTGCCCTCCGGCCGTGCTCCAGCGGGATCATCGACGGCGCGCGCATGGACAGATGCCAAGGCATGGAGGCGTTGGCGCATCACCGTGACGAGCTCTTGGACGCTCTCCACCTGACGCGCCGCGATGCCAAGAAGTCCGCCGGCCACCGCGAAGGAGTTTCCGACCCGATGGCGCATTTCGGAGAGAAGGAGTTGCTGCCTCTCCACGGCCTGGCGTTGTAGCGTGATGTCCCGTGCGATCTTCGACGCGCCGATGATTTTGCCGTTGGCATTGCGCACCGGGGAAACGGTGAGTGAAATCGGCACGAGAGTTCCGTCCTTGCGCTTCCGGACCGTCTCCAGGTTGGAGATCCGCTCACCCCGGCGCAGCCGCGCGATGAAACCGGCTTCTTCGTCCATGCGGTCATCAGGGAAGATCAACGTGATCGACCGACCGATAGCCTCCTCGGCGGAGTATCCGAAAAGCCGTTCCGCGCCCGGGTTCCAACTACGGATGACGCTATCGAGACCCTTCGTGATGATCGCATCATCCGACCCCTCGACGATCGCGGCGAGGTGCTGCTGAAGGCTTTCTGGAGCTTGCAGTTCTGAAGATTCACTCTGTTTCATCGTCATTGCCGCATATTTATCCCGCATTCATTAGGGCAATTCCATTTGGTTAGCGCAACCCATTTGTGACGATGCGAGAACGAGAGGAATGGAGCGTGCCGACACGACCATTTTGACATACTCACCTCGTCTACTGTCAGTAGCTCGTGGAACCCGATCCGTGGAGATTCGAGAGGACCGAAAGGGATATTCGAGCTAAGCGAAAAAAAGGGAACCGGGGCCATGGAAACATTTCATTACCTGATCGGCCAAGACACGCCGCATATCGCCTGGTGGCAGATGAGCATCCGCGCAGCGATCATCTTTGTCTACGCCATCCTGCTTTATCGGGTGGCACCACGTCGGTCCCGAACCTGTCGGCGCAGGACATCGTTCTGACCGTCATTCTTGGGTCGAGCGTTAGCCGCGCCCTCAGGGTAACGCGCCGTTGATCCCGGAGCTTGTGGCCACCTTGTGGTGGTTCTCTATGTCAGGTGAACGCCATCGCGCCGCATTCGCAAATCGTCATCCGTCTCGTGAAAGGGCGCACCATTACCTTTGTCCACGAGGCGAAGGTGGACTGGCAAGCCTTGCGCAGTGCTCACTTCGGCGAGAACCATATCACAGAGTCGCTGCGCCTGAAGGGCTTGCGGGATCTCTCGGAGTTCGAGGAGGCCCATCTGGAACGCAATGGGCAAGTCAGTGTGATATCGAAGAACCACGCCTGATATCGCGTCTGGACATGCAGGACCCCTCTCGGGAAAGGTGAGGGCACAAAAGGCCGAGATGTAGGTGCCCCGGCCCGTTGCAGTCATTTACCGTTGTGGCTGTTCACGTAGCTCTTCACGAAGTCTTCAAGCTCCGGCGTGTCGCACTCAAAGCCCATCTCCTCGGCCTTGCGGATGACCTCGTCGCCGGTAATGCCTTGTTCGCTGCCGATGTGCATCATCACGAAGGCGCCGGACCGCTTGCCAGAGGCGCAGTGAACCAGCACCGGGGCCGGCAGGTCGATGGCCTTTCGGCGGAAGTCATCGACAAGGTCTTCGGAGAGTTTCTCGCCGTCGACCGGATGATGCAGAAAGGTCAGGCCGGCCTCCCTTGCCGTTTCAGCTTCCTCCTCCGGTTTCATCTTCAGCTTCTTGTCCTCGTCATCGGTCTGCATGTTGATGAGCGATCGGAAGCCCTCCTGCGCGGCCTGCCGGACCTGATCGGCTTCGGGCGCGAACTTGGCGATCGTGAAACGATCGTTGATCTGGACTGTATCTTGCATGGTGTCCTCTTTAGCTCGGTTTCTCGACGTTGTAGCCGGCGGCGCTCCAACCCTTCCAACTGCCCGGCACGTTGCGCACCTGTCCGAAGCCGTTTCTCTTCAACAGGCTGGCGGCAATTGAGGCGCGGAAACCGCTGGCGCAATAGGTGGCGTAGGGGGCGGAGCGATCGAGGTTGTCCATCTCCTCCCGCAGTTCTCCGAGGAAGGCATGGCGGGCGCCCGGGATGTGCCCGCCCTCCCATTCATCCGGCTTGCGCACGTCGAGGGGTTGCAGGTCGTCCGCCTGCTTCAGCTCATGCACAGAAATTTGCGGGATCTGGGCAAATTCCAGCCCTGCCTCGCGCCAGGCGGCCATGCCACCCGCGAGGTAGCCCCCGAAGTCGGTGAAGCCGGTGCGCCAGAGCAGGCGCAACACGTCGGGAAGCTCGCCGTCCTCGTGCAGGACGAGATAGATTGGCTTGCCTGGATCGAGGAGCCAGCCCGCCCAGACCGAAAGCTCCGGTCGCGCGCCAATGTTCAGGCTTCCCGGCACGTGGCCCGCGCCGAAATCCATCATGTCGCGCACGTCGAGAATCTGGGCGCCGCCCTCCGTCGCCTTGCCGAAGCGCTCCACGGTCATCGGCTCGATGCGCGGCAGGTTGCGCAGCACCTCCGGGCCCTTGGCGTTCACCTTCTTCATGCGCGGATAATGGGTCGGCACCGGCGGGGCGTCCCCCAGGATCGCCTCCTTGAACTCGTCCAGCTCCTCGATCCGAGCGTAGCTGTTGAAGCGTCGCTCATAGCCGATGGTCGAGGACATCCGGTCGCCGATGTCGGGTCCGCAGGCCGACCCCGCCCCGTGGCAGGGGTAGATGATGACGTCGTCCGGCAGCGCCATGAAGACGTCCCGGACGGTGTGGAAGAGCTTCTCCGCCAGCTCTTCGGACTGGTTGTCGCCCAGCAGGTCGGGCCGGCCGACGCTGTCGACGAAGAAGGCATCGCCAGACAGCACGCCCCACGGCGTCTCGATGTCGCCATCGAAGAGCAGGTAGGAGACGTGCTCCGGAGTGTGGCCGGGGGTGAATCGCGCCTTCATGCGCATGCCGCCGAAGGTGAACTCGTCGCCGTCGCGCACGGGCTCATGCTCGAAGCCGTATTCGGCCCCGCCCTCGGTGCTGACGTAAAGCTTCGCCTGCCCGCCGAGCCGGTCCACCAGTTCGCGCGCGCCGCTCAGGAAGTCCGCATGGATATGGGTCTCGAAGACATGGGTGATGGCGAGGCCGAAACGCCGGGCGGTTTCGAGGTAGATCTCCACGTCAGGGCGCGGATCAACAACCGCGCAGGTGTGCGTCGCGTCGTCGCCGAGCAAATAGGAGCATTCAGCGACCCCGTCGGCCAGTATCTGTTCGAAACGTAGGGTCATATCGTGTCCTCCTTTGGAACGAACACATTCGTCTTGCGATCTGTTCCGGCCCGGGCGCCACGCAAGTCGGACTTCCGTCCCAGTCGGCATGGCCTTGCAGCTTAACCCCAGCCCGCGGGTAAACAGGGTCGCCGGCCGGCATTCCTGCGTTCTAACGAACCGCTGTTGATAAGCTCGGCACATGCGCGGAAACCGAGTTCGCTCAGAACAGTATAGGGTCGTAACTGAGCGGACATCTACAAACTGAAGACATGGGCAGTTGCGCCGGCGAAGCTGCCGTCGGCGCCGTGCGCGGCGAAAGTCGGCTTCCCGCCCTTATTGCGTGCTATCGCCGATGGAGAGGCTACATGAATAGCTTCAACAGGGTTTTGAAAACTTGAGTCTCCGTTGACAACGCCCCAAATCTCATCTTCTACATCGGATTTCTGGTTCTGCGTGTGATTGCAGCAGAGCTTCGGCAATGAAGCGAAAAAATATGGGCGTGGAAGCCGAAATAATTTGCGCCTAAAGCGGCGCCAAGATGCTGATTTTCCACACGTGCGCGCGAAGAAATACGCGCACGCCTACAGTTCCATCAGTTCTTGCTTTCCTCTATGAACCGAGATCGCCGGGACAATGTGGGTTTGCATCTTCGCCAGAACGGTTCCCATGCCGTCGGTGATGGTTTTTACCTTTCTTCCTGAGTGCGGCCAAAGACAACTTGTGCGGTCGCTTGTAGTTATCAAGGATCTTGGTTAGATAAAACAAACCCCAACTTGCCTTCCTCAATTGTGCGAATAACCTCGGCGAGAGTTTCGACCGCATCCCGTAGTGGATTTGGCAAACCTTTCATCTCCTTCGCGAGCTTTGCGTAGCTCTGCAAAGCCGGACTGACCGCCTGTTTCGAAAGTGGGTTCTGATGCGAAAGCAACGTGTCGACGATCTGGGGGGGTACTCCAAAGAGTGATAGAATTGTCGCTCCTGTGCGCCTTAGGTCGTGACGGTGCCAATCCTCTACGCTTGAAATTTCCTGCAATTGCAATTTCGAACGATTCCAGTTTCCAAGGCGACCGAACTCTTGGTTCGGAAATAATAGGTCGTTATCTTTCCGGCAATCAAATCCGGGGAGCGCTTTGAGCAGGGCGATGGCAGCGTCCGACAGCGGGTGTGTAACCTGATGTCCTCCCTTGACGCGCTTGGTCCACGACTTTTCTTCGAAGTTCACATCCCGTAGGCGGGCGGCTTCAACTTCCTCCCTCCTCGCTAAGGTGAGCAGCATGAAGCGCTGAGCGATCGGCCGCAGGTCTACCTTCCACCATTCCGGCGGAGTCGTTTCTGGCACCCTCAGATGCTGAAGGAGAGAGCGAAGCTCCCCAACGGTTAGGACACGGTCTCTTTCTCCTGTAATCATAGGATCGTCAATTGAAGGATCCTGTATGACCGAAAGATCCGCAACAGGAAGGGCGGGACTCCGACCAGCTCCAATTTTCTGAAAACGAGGAGTCCGGTGGGATGCCCAGTTGAATACCGTCCGAAGATAGATGAGTGCTTTGGCTGTTTGACCGTTCGCGGTGGTTTTTCCTGTCTTGGCTTTGCTCTTGGGTGTGTAGGCTCGGATGAGTGTCGATGCCTTTTCGCCGCTCAATTCAACAGCGGGGCGGTGTAGCTCAGTGGCAAACACTGCCATTATTACTTGGCGTGCTGTTGAAGCGTCACTTATTTTACCGCGGGGTTGCCAGATCTTTTTTGTTGCGCGGAACCTGTCTTCTGCCTCGATCAGGAGTTCATACAATGTGACCTCTTCTACGATGGCAGGGGGCTTCAGGTGGCTGGCAAGCGACTCCGACGATGCGAAAATTTTGCGGAGCTGATCGGCTTGCCGGCGCGCGGCCTTCAAGGATATGTCTGGATACCGACCGATCGTCTCGGTGCGGCTCTTGCCGTGGCAATCGCGGCCCATGTAGGACCAAGACTTCGTGCCTGACACGCCGATGCGCAGAGACAAGCCCTGACAGACTTCATCAGAAATTGTTTGGCGCTTGCCGGTCGGTTTGAGGTTCTGGACAAACTGGTTGGTCAGCCGCTCTTTGCGGCTCTTCCTTTGAACAGTGTTGCCCTGTGGTTCGTTTCGATCGAATGGCATGTAAGTCTCCTGAGTTTGTAATCAGGAGGGAAGTCGGTCTCTTTAAGCAGCACCGGAAGCTTCGACGTCCAGAGAATCGTGCAGATGGCTTCGGGACGACGCCAGGACGACAAAATCCCTGCGCTGCAGTGAGACGCGTTGAAACCCGTTGAGATGTCGCGAGACGGATTTTGAGTTTCTGGGAGACGACCCAATATCTTTAATATCAACTGTTTAGCCGTCGCAGACTCACTCAGATTGCCTCACGCGTTCTCAAGGCGTCGCAAGCTTATGAGATCATAGCAGAGGATTGAAAATCCTCGTGTCGGTGGTTCGATTCCGCCCCCGGGCACCACTTTTTCCAGATTTGAAGGAGTGATACGCTCGTTGAGCGCGTCGCGTGGCAATTGGCGTTTCATGGATGCGAAAACGGCCCCCGCAGTGCGGAGGCCGTTTGAGAGGCCGGCGAGTTTCGGCCCGGTATCAGCCGTAGATCAGCCTTGGCAGCCAGGTGATGATCTGCGGAAATACCATGCAGAGCACCAGCCCGACGATTTGCAGGAACAGGAAGGGCAGGGCCGATTTGAAGATGTCCGTCATCGGGATTTCCGGCGGCGCCACCCCGCGCAGGTAGAAGAGCGCGTAGCCGAAGGGGGGCGACAGGAAGCTCATCTGCATGTTCACCAGATAGAGCACGCCGAACCACAGAACCAGGTCCTCGGGGCTGTCAAGGCCGAAGGCGGCCGCGCCAAGCGCCTTGATGATCGGCACGAAGATCGGCACGCAGAGCAGCAGGATGCCGACCCAGTCGAGGAACATGCCGAGGATCACCAGCAGGATCTGCATCAGGATCAGGATGCCCCAAGGGCCGAGGCCGGTGGCCGCCAGCGCGTCCTGCACGAATTGTTGCCCGCCTTCCAGAACGTAGAGCCCGACGAAGATCGTGGCGCCGAACATGATCCAGATGACCATGGCCGAGGCCTTGAGCGTGGTGGTGCAGGCCTCGCGGATGGTGGGCCAGTCGAGCTTGCGGTGGATGGCGGCGACGATGAAGGCGCCGAAAGTGCCGATGCCCGCGGCCTCGACCGGCGTGGCGACGCCCGAGAAGATGATGCCGAGGACCACCGCGACCAGCGTGATGGGGGCGGCCATCTTGCCGATGAGTTGTACCTTTTCGCGGTTCGAGACGCGCTCCTCGACGGGGATGGCGGGGCCGAGGGCCGGGTTGATGTAGCTGCGCATGACCACATAGGCGATATACATGCCCGACAGCATCAGGCCGGGAATGACCGCGCCGATGAAGAGCTCGCCCACCGATTGCTCGGCCACCACGGCGTAGATGATGGCGAGAATCGAGGGCGGGATCAGGATGCCCAGCGTGCCGCCGGCCATGATCGAGCCCATGGCGATCTTGGGATCGTAATGCCGTTTCAGCATGGCGGGCAAGGCGATGATGCCCATGGTCACGACCGCCGCGCCGATCACGCCGACCATGGCAGCGAGGATCGTCGAGGCGATGATGGTGGCCGCGGCCAGCCCGCCCTTGAGCCCGCCCATGACCTTGTAGATCACGTCGAACATGTCGTTGATGATGCCCGCCCTTTCCAGCATCGCGGCCATGAAGATGAAAAGCGGGATCGCCGAGAGCTGATAGTTGGTCATCAGCGGGAAGATTCGGCTGGGCACGATGTTGAGCGCGCGTTCATCGCCGAGGATGAACAGGAAAACGCAGGCCAGGCCGCCGGTGACGAAGGCCAGTGGCAGGCCCGCCATCAGCAGCGCCAGAAGGCTGCCGAACATGATGAGCGTGAGCCACGCGATGTCGATTTCAATACCCATGTGCCTCAGTTCCCCCGTGCGATTTCACGGATGTCTTTCGACAGTTTCGAGATGCCTTGCAGGACGAGCAGCAGCCCGCCCATGACCATGACCCATTTCATCGGCCAGAGCGGCACTTCCCATTCGTTGAAGCTGATCTCGCCCCAGCGGATGTTGGGATTGGTCCACTGGTCGAGGCCGAAGCCCGAGACCATCTCGCCGAAGGTGATCTGGCCGCGCGCCCAGTCGGAGATGACGGCGTTGCCCGACGGCACCGCGATGGCGTCCATGGCGAAGATCCAGGAGGTGACCAGCAGCGTGCCGGCGAAGATGAAGAAGAAGATCGAGGTCAGCAGGTCGACCCATGCCTTGTTCTTTTTCCGCATCGGGGCATAGAAGATGTCCACGCGGACGTGGGTTTCGGTCAGCATCGCGTAGGCCCCGGCGATAAGGTACTGCATCCCGAACATCAGGTACATCGCCTCGTGCGCCCAGTTGGTGGGCGAGCCGAAGACATAGCGCGCCAGAACCTCGTAATAGTAGACGAAGACGGCGATCACGGCCCAGTAGGCCACGAACTCGCCGCAGAAGAGCGAGAGGCGGTCTATCCAGTTCTCGGCATAGTCGCTGTCGTGTTTGGGGCCTTCCTCCTGCTCGTGGGCGGCGAGGGCCTTTTCGGTCTCGGACACTTCCTCGGGCGGGATCTGCCGGTTCGCGCGGCGCACCAGCATGGGCATCAGCAGCAGGTCGATGGCCAGAAGGGCGAGGATGGCGTAGAAGGCGTAGCCTGCGGCGTTGTCCCACCAGGCGCGGGCGCGGAACGCCTCGACCTGTTGCGGGCGGATCTCTTCCAGCGAGGCCTGGGCCTCCTCAAGCCGGGCCGCGCCGCTGTCTAGCGTCTCCTTCGCCCGGTCCAGGCGGCGTTCGGCGGCGCGCTGGGTGAAGCTGCCTTCCTCGGCCTCGTCATAGGCGGCCTGAAGGTCGGGCAGGTCGGCACGGGCCTCTTCGACGCGGCCCTGTTCGCGGTCGATCACCCTCTGGGCCACGCGCAGCTCGTTGTCGAAGCCCGACAGGATGGTGCGGGCGTCCTGGGTCTGCGCGTTGGCGTAGAGGATGAACAGGAAGATCGGGATGAAGACCAGGCCCCACAAGCTCTTGAGATAAAAGCGGTGCAGGCCGAGGATGCCGCCGGTGACGGCGATCATGTAGGCCAGTGGCAGGGTGTAGCGTTTCTCTTCGGGCTGTGGTCGGCGCGACAGGATCATCGCGATGATGGGGAAGATTATCAGTCCTACCCAGTACAGCCAATGCGGCAGCGTGAAGCTGAGCCCCGGCATTACGGTCCTCACTCGTTGAAAGCGTTGAAAAATGCCGCCCGCGGGCACGTGGCCCCCGGGCGGCGGATCGGTCGGGGATCAGAGCTTGAGCTCGAGTCCCTCGGTCAGTGCCGGGTCGACATAGCCCAGCGAGCCGGACTGCATGTAATCAAGCTGAATCTTGAAGACACGGGCGGCCTGCGGGTCGCGGTTGGCGTAGTCGAACCAGATCGGCACGGCGACCTCTGTCATCAGGGCCACGTCGTCTTGTGACAGGCGGGTGACCTCGGTGCCGTCGGCCTCGAACTTTTCCCAGGCTTCCTGGTCGGCGGCCTGGATCGCGGCGTGGTGCATGTCGGAATAGACATGGGTTTCCATCTCGACGAATTGCTTCATCTCGGGCGAGAGGGCCTCCCACGCGTCCATGCCCACGGTGATGTCCATGGTGTCGACCGGCTGATAGAGCGACATGAAGCCCGGAGGGCCCATGACGATGTAATCGGTGACCTGGCTGAAGCCGAGGGCGTAGTTCACGGCGGGGCCCACGTAGTCGGCCACGTCGATGGTGCCTTTCTCCAGCGCCGGGAAGATTTCCGAGCCGGGCAGAACCGTGGTTTCGGCGCCGATCTCGTTGAAGATCTCGGCGACCATGCCGCCGGGCAGGCGCATCTTGCGGCCGGCGAAGTCGTCGATCGAGCGGATCGGAACCTTGGAGTGGATGATGTTCGGGCCGTGGTGCACGGGGCCGACGAAATGCAGGCCCTGTGCGGCGTAGAGCTCGCGCGCGATGTCGATGCCGCCGAGGCCGTAGTAGAACACGTCGAATTCATGCGGGTTGCGCATGCCGAGCGGGATGGACGTCAGGAACGTCGCCGCCGGAATGATGCCCTGGGCGTAGATGGTGAAGGGGTTCACAGCCTCGAGCACGCCGTTCTTCACCGCGTCGTAAAGCTGGAAGTCGCCCACGACGTCATTGGCGCCGAAGGGCTGGAACGTCAGTTCGCCGCCGGTTTTCTCGGCGATGGTGCCGCACCAGTCGCGGAAGATCTGAAGTCCGGCGCCGCCGGGCCAGCTTGTCTGGATTTTCCAGGTGGTGCCGTTGGCCTGAGCGCCTGCGACATGGGGCGCGGCCAGGGTGGCGGCACCCGCACCGGCAATCGTGCGCAGCGCGTTGCGCCGCGTGGTCAATTTGTTGGTCATGTGTTTCCTCCCATTCGTGCCGGTCCTGTATTTTCAGGTTTCCGACGCTTCCGAGCGTAATGGCAAACCGGCAAATTGGTAAAGTGATATTTCCAATATGCGGTAATGGCGCAAAATGTCCTGCCTTGAAAACAAGGTCTGGCGCGCGGGGCGGAGGGGGCGCCTCGGCCTTCGGGTCTCTTATTCCGCCCGGTGGCAGGCGACGCGGGTCTGGCCCAGAAGGCGCATTTCGGGGCGTTCCTTGCTGCATCTGTCGATGGCGATGGGGCAGCGCGGGTGGAAGGCGCAGCCCGATGGCGGGTTGATCGCGTCGGGAATCTCGCCCTTGGGGGGATCGACCTCGCGCCCGAAGGCATCCATGCGGGGGGCCGCATCGAAGAGCATCTGCGTATAGGGATGCTTGGGGTCGGTGAAGAGCGCCTCGCGGGGGGCTTCCTCGACCAGGCGGCCGAGATAGAGTACGCCGATGCGGTCGGCCATGTGGCGCACGACGGTCAGGTCGTGGCTGATGAAGAGATAGGTAAGGCCGAATTCCTCGCGCAGGTCGGACATGAGGTTGAGGACCTGGCTTTGAACCGAGACATCAAGCGCCGAGGTGGGTTCGTCGCAGACGATGATCTTGGGTTCGGAGGCGAGCGCGCGGGCGATGCAGATCCTCTGGCGCTGACCACCGGAGAACTCGTGCGGGTACTTGGAGGCGTCCGCCGCCGAAAGCCCCACCTGTTCCAGCAGGCGTTCGGCAAGGCCGGATGTCTCGCCGCCCTTGGCCGCGACGGGTTCGGCGATGATGTCGCGTACCCGCCAGCGCGGGTTGAGCGAGGCGTAGGGATCCTGAAAGATCATCTGGATCTCGTCGCGGACGGCCTCGATCTTGGCGGCGTCGGTTTCGGTCGCCAGATCGGTGCCGTTGATCTTTACGCTGCCCTCGGAGGGGGGCGTGAGGCCGACGACGATCTTGCCGATGGTGGACTTGCCAGAGCCGCTTTCGCCCACCAGCGCATAGACGCTGTTTTCCTCGATATCGAAGGAGACGTCGGACACGGCCGTCAGATACGCCTTGTTCAGCCGCTCGATCACGCGGTTGAGCCAGGGTTTCGAGACGTCGAAGCGGCGGGTGAGGTTGCGGATGGAGATCAGGGCGCTCATGCGACGGTGTCCTCCTTTTGCGTGGTGCCGAGGGGGAACCAGCAGGCGGCGCGGCCATCGCAGGCCTGAAGGCTGGGGCCCGGATCGCGGCGGCATTTGTCCTGCGCGTATTCGCAGCGGGGATGAAAGGCGCAGCCGTCGGGCAGGGCGCCCAGGCGCGGCATCGCGCCGGGGATCTGTTTCAGGCGCTTCTGGCCCACGCTGGCGAGCGGCGTGGAGGCCATGAGGCCCGCGGTATAGGGGTGGTGCGCGTTGGTGATGACCTCGCGCACCGGGCCAAGTTCGGCCAGGCGGCCGGCATACATGACGGCGACGCGGTCGGCGGCCTCGGCGATCACGCCCATGTCGTGGGTGACCAGCATGACGGCGACGCCGCGTTCGCGGCAGAGGCGTTTCAGAAGCGCCACGATCTGGGCCTGGACGGAGACGTCGAGGGCGGTGGTGGGCTCGTCGGCGATGACCAGTTCCGGTTCGGCGCAGAGAGCGAGGGCGATGACGACGCGCTGGCGCATGCCGCCGGAAAACTCGTGCGGGTAGCTGCCGATGCGGGCGGAGGCGGCGGGGATGCCGACCTCGTCCAGCGCCGCGATGGCGCGTTTGCGGGCCTCGTCCTGGCCCACGTTCAGGTGTTCGGTAATGGTTTCGGTCAGCTGGTCGCCGATGGTCAGCAGCGGGTTCAGCGACGTCAGCGGGTCCTGGAAGATCATGCCCATATGCTTGCCCCGCAGGCGGCGCAGCCTGGCGCGGGGGATGTCGTGGATCGGCTCGCCCTTCAACAGGACCTCGCCGCCGGTGATGCGGGCGGGCGGGTCCAGCAGGCCGATCACGGCGTTGCCGGTCATGGATTTGCCCGCGCCGGATTCGCCCACGACGCCCAGGATCTCGCCGGCGCGGATGTCGTAGCTGACATGATCGACGGGGCGCAGGATGCCGTGGCGGGTGGGGATTTCCACGGTCAGATCGCGGACGGAGAGGGTGGGGGTGTCGGTCATGCGGGGCGACCTTTCGCAGGCTTCACGGAGTGTTGCCCCGGCTTTTCGGGACATTCGGGCGGCGCACTGTATCTTAACCAGTGGGACGTGCGCGCCGTTGCATGATGGCGGAAGGCGCTGAAAGCGCCGACGAGGCGCGGGCCCGAAGGAGGTGTGTCATGTGTTTGACCAGCGAAGCGTTTGCGCTGTTCCTGACGACAATCGGTGCAAGCATATTGTCGACGGAGGCAGGCACGGTGACGGTGCACGCCACCGAAGGCGACATCGCATGGGTCGCAGTGGGCGACCGTTGGTGCATCGACGAGGCCGACGACGAGGCGGAGTGACCGCGGGGGGCGGCCATGGATATGCGGCGGCGAGACCGTCATCTGAGCCTCGGGTTCAGTGCATCACGCAGCCAGTCGCCCAGAAGGTTGATCGACAGCGCCAGCGCCAGCAGGGTGCCGGCGGGGAAGAGCAGGATCCACCATTCGCCGGAGAACATGAACTCCTGCCCGATGCGGATGAGCGTGCCGAGCGAGGGTTTCGTAGGGGGCGCGCCGACGCCGAGGAAGCTGAGCGTGGCCTCGGCGATGATGGCCAGCGCCAGCGAAATCGTGGCGATGACCAGCACCGGGTTCAGCACGTTTGGCAGGATGTGCTTGAGCATGATGACGAAGGGCGAGCGTCCGATGAGGCGGGCGGCCTGGACGTATTCCTTGTTCTTTTCCACCAGCGTCGTGCCGCGCACGACGCGGGCGAACTGCACCCAGTCGGAAAGGCCGATGGCGAGGATCAGTACCCAGATCGCCATCTGGTCGCGGTAGGCGGGGGGCGTGATGCCCTTGGCGATGCCGAAGATCAGCATGGCCACGAGGATGGCCGGGAAGGTCAGCTGCACATCGGCGATGCGCATGATTATCGTCTCGGTCCAGCCGCCGACATAGCCGGCGAGAAGTCCAAGCGTGACGCCGATCAGCATGGCGAGGAACACCGCCGCGAAGCCCACGAAAAGCGAGATCCGCATGCCGTAGAGGATGGTGGAAAACACGTCGCGGCCCTGGTCGTCGGTGCCCAGAAAGAAGGTGTCGCCGGTAAAGGCGTTGGGCTCGCCCGGAGGGGTGAAGCCGTTCATCAGGTTCAGGGACGCGGGGTTGAACGGGTCGAAAGGCGCGATGAGCGGCGCGAAGATGGCCGAAAGGATCAGGATCAGCACGACCGCAAAGGAGGCGACGGCCACCGGAGCGTGCCGGAAGGACCAGATGAAGTCGCTTTCCCAGATGCGGCGGAAGCGGCTGTCGCGGACTTTCGGCGCCGGGGGTGTGATGGGGGTATCGGTCATCAGTGGCCTCCTGCAGCGCTACGGTCCACGCGCAGGCGCGGGTCTATGGCGAAATAGAGCATGTCGACAATGAGGTTGATGCCCACGAACATGACGGAGATCATCATCAGGTAGGCGGCCATGACGGGGATATCGACGAACTGGATCGCGTTGATGAAGAGCAGGCCGACGCCGGGCCACTGGAACACGGTTTCGGTGATGATGGCGAAGGCGATGATTGAGCCCAGCTGAAGCCCGGTGATGGTGATGACGGGCACCAGCGTGTTCTTCAGCGCGTGGCGGAAGTTGATCGCGCGTTCGCGAATGCCGCGGGCGCGGGCGAAACGGATGTAGTCCATGCGCAGCACCTCGAGCATTTCGGTGCGCACGAGCCGCATGATCAGGGTCATCTGGTAGAGGCCCAGCGTGATGGCGGGCAGGATGAGTGCCTGAAGGCCGGACTTGGTGAGAAAGCCGGTGGACCAGCCGTTGACCCAGGTCACCTGCCCCCGGCCGAAGCTGGGGAGCCAGCCGAGCTCGACAGAAAAGACGTAGATCAGCAGGATGCCGATCAGGAATGTCGGGAGTGACACCCCGATGAGCGAGGCGGTCATGATTACGTTGGCCGATATCCCCCGCCTTCGGATTGCAGTGTAGATTCCGAGTGCGATGCCGCCGACCAGCGCCAGCAGGCCGGACACGAAGGCGAGTTCAAGCGTGGCGGGCAGGCGTTCGATCAGGATGTCGGCCACGGGCCGCCCCTGCCGGTAGCTGAGGCCGAAATTGCCCTGCACGGCGTTGGTCAGAAACTTGTAGTACTGAACGACGAAATTCTGGTCGAGGCCGAGTTCGGAGCGCAGGCGTTCGATGTCGGCGATGGTGCGTTCCTGGCCGAGCATGTTGTCGACGGGATCGCCGACAAAGCGGAACATGGCAAAGGCCACGAGGCCCACCACGAGAAGCACGAGCACGGACTGGGCCACGCGCCGGATGATGTAAGCTAGCATGTTTCGTCCCCGAAGCGGTCGTCACGCGCGGTTGTTTTGCTGGCTGTGACGGCGGGGGGGGGGGGCGGGCGGCCCCGGGAGGCCGCCCGCGATTGGCTTAGTTCATCTCGAAGAACTTGAACTTGGGATCGTCCTCGGGGCTGACCTCGGTGCCGACCGCGTCGGTCATGCCCCAGTTCAGCACCTGGTGGTGGATCGGGATGTAGAGCTGTTCGTCCTGAACCACCTGCCAGATCTCGTTGATCGTGGCGTTGCGTGCCTCGAGATCGGTCTCGGAGGCGAGGCTGACGATCTTGGCGTCGATATCGGAGTTGGAATAGCCCGTGCCGTTCCAGCTGCCGCGTTCGCCGCCACGGGTGTGGACGAGGAAGTTGAAGATGTATTCCGAATCGTAGGTCGGAACGCCCCAGCCCAGCATGTAGAAGTCCGTCTCGCCGTTTTCGATGAGCGGGAAGTGCTGTGCCTTGGGCTTGGCATCGAGGTTCACGGTGACGCCGATCTGCGCCAGCATTCCGACGGCGGCCTGGCAGATCGCCTCGTCGTTGACGTAGCGGTCGTTCGGGCAGTCGAGCTGGATGCTGAAGCCGTCGCCATAGCCGGCCTCTTCCATCAGGGCCTTGGCGCCTTCGATGTCGGTGGTGGCGCTGCTGTCCATTTCCTCGTTCCAGCCATTGACGAAGGGCGGGGCGATCATGCCCGCGGGCTGGGACTGGTCGCGCATGACGACCTGTTTGATGGCGTCGCGGTTGATGGCCATGGACATGGCCTTGCGCACCTTGGCGTCGGCCAGCGGGTTGGCGCCATCGACGTCGTCGTTTTCGATATCATCGGCGCCCATGTTCATGCCGAAGAAGATCACGCGGTTCTGCGGCGCGGTCTTGACGACAAGGCCTTCGGTGTCGCCGACGCGGCCCAGATCCTGCACGGGCACGTCCTGGATGAAATCGACCTCGCCCGACAAGAGCGCGGCCACGCGGGTGGCGGCGTTCTGGATCGGGGTGTAGACGATTTCGGTCACGTCGAGCGCGAACTCGTCCTTGCCCCAGTAGTTCTCGTTCGCTTCCAGCACGGTTTTCACGTCCGGTTCACGGCTGACGAGGGTAAAGGGGCCGGTGCCGTTGGTGTTGGAGGAGGCAAAGGTGGTTTCCCCGCCTGCCACGTCCTGCACGGCGACGGCGTCGTTTTCCTCGGCCCAGCCCTTGTCCATCATGAAGAGGTTGGTGAGGTTGGCCGGAAGGATCGGGTTGGGACCGTCGGTGACGAATTCCACGGTGTGGTCGTCAACGGCGCGGACCTCGGTGATCGAGGTCAGCAGTTCCTTCATCGCCGACGTTTCCGACTTGGCGCGGTTGATCGAGAAGACCACGTCCTCGGCGGTGAAGTCGGCGCCGTCGTGGTAGGTCACGCCCTCGCGCAGGTTGAACACCCACACGTTCGGGTCGCCTTCCTTGGGCGCCCAGTCGGTCGCCAGAGCGGCCTGAAACTCGCCCGAGTGGTCGCGGATGATCAGCGGCTCGTAGATCTGGTGCGAGAGGGTGTGCGTCGGCCCCTCGTTCTGGGCGTGGGGGTCGAGCGTGAGCGAGTCGCCCGCGCGGGCCCATCGCAGCGTTTCGGCCGAGGCACCGGTCATCGCCGTGGTGGCGAGCAGAGCGGCGGCAAGGACTGTCTTGGTTTTCATGAATATCTCCCTGGATATCGCCCGGGTTGATCCTCGGGCTGATCGGGGGATGATAACCGAGTGTTCCGGCGCTGCAAGCAAACGAATGGCAAGATGCCTTCACGTCACTTGAAAAACGGAAGGTGAAACGGCCATGACGTGCGCGTTGGGGCGTGATCGTGCCCTGTTCCGTGCTATTTGAGTGCGATGCCAAGGATCGGGAAACGTCAGGCGAACGCCATGAAAACGCGTCGAAAATCGGATCTGCCGACGAAGGTCTGCGCGGCGTGCGGCCGGCCCTTCGCGTGGCGCAAGAAGTGGGAAAAGGTCTGGGACGAGGTCCGCTATTGTTCGGAGCGGTGCAAGCGGGCGCGGGGCAAGGATTAGGCGAAGCGCGCAAGAATTGGGTCGAGATCGACCTTTGCACCCAGACGTTCGGCAAGAAGGTAGCAGCCCAGCACCTTGCGTTGCAGCAAAAGCGTGTCGGTGGGCGGCGCGTGGATGTCGACCTGTTCGTCGGCCAGAAGCAGCCCCTCGTGGCGCAGGCGGGCCAAGAGGCCGCAGGTGGCGAAATCGAGCGTGCCGCCCTGACGCAGCGGTTCGGCGGCAATTCCGAAAAGGCGCAGGATATGCGCGCGGTCGGTATCGGACGTGTCCGAATCGACGAGGCCGATGGCGATCATCGCGTCCCAGGCCGCGGCATCGTCACCGCTCAGCGCGGCGTTGAAAAGGGCGCGGTAAGTGTCCACTCGGTCCGGGGCGAATTCCAGCGTGGCGCCGAAATCGAGCAGGACGATCTGGCCCGTGTCGGGCTGATAGCGGTAGTTGGCGAAGTTGGGATCGGTCTGCATGTCGCGCAGTTCGAAGAGCTCGCGCAGGGTGAGCGTGATGAGCGCTGTGGCGATGCGGTCGCGGGTAGGCTGATCCATCCCGACAGTTGATTCGATGCTGCGACCGTCGACATAGCCCATGGCCAGGATGTCGCATGTGCTGAGGTCGTCATGGACAACAGGCAGGACGAAATCGGGGTCATCCGCGAGATGCGCGCGAAAGCGGTTCAGGGCTGCGGCCTCGCGCGCGTAGTCGGTTTCCTCGTGCAGCTGCGCGGCGGCATCGGTCAGCAGGCCGTCCGTGTCGAAACTGGCGGGCATCATGCCGGAGCGGCGCAGGAGCAGGCCGAGGTTGCGCATGTCGCTGTCGATGCTGTCGCGGATGCCGGGATATTGCACCTTGATCGCAAGGTCGCGGCCATCGCGGGTCTGCGCCCGGTGGACCTGTCCGATGGACGCAGCGGCAATCGGGTGCACGTCGAAGTGTTTGAAATGGCGCAGGAAATCGCGGCCCCAATTGGCGGCCAGCACTTTCTTCAGCTGCGCGGGCGGCATGAACTGGGCGTCGGCGCGCAGGCGGGCGAGGATGTCGGCAAGCTCGGGCGGGAGCATGTCGGCGGTTTCCATCGACAGAAGCTGGCCCGCCTTCATCGCCGCGCCGCGCATGTTTGCCAGATGATCGGCGACGCGGGTGACGTTGGAGGGCGTCATCAGCAGGTCCTGCAGTCGGGGTCTGCGCCCGCGCAGCAGTTCCCATCCGCCGTTTGTGACGACATTGCCGGCCAGCGCCGTCGCCATGCCGCCGGTCCGTGCCATGCGCGAAAAGCGCCCGGTGGGCACGCGGGCGGCACGTTTGCGGTCGGGCGGGTTCTGGTCGTTCATCGCGTCCCCTCGGCGCGGTTCTTCAGCCGTGGGCCAAGGTAACGGACAAGCGCCGGACGCAGGCGCAGGAAGGCGCTATAGGCCAGTTCGGCCACCGGCACGACGCCGGGGATGCGCGAGAGTTTGGCGAGGTGGTGCCAGCCGGGCAGGCGCTTCCAGACCTCGAAAAAGCCAGCGGCGCCGGACACCAGCGTCCCGTCGGGGCGGCGGGTGTGGAACCGGCCCATCGCCGCCTTGCGGTCGAGATCGGGTGCCGGGGCATCGCCGCAGCGCGAGATGTCGGTGAAGTCGATGCGGTCCGCCCGGTCGCGTTTGCGGTAAAAGCCGATTTCGGCACGGCAGAGCGGGCAGGACCCGTCGTAGTACACCGTCAGCTTGTCCGGCGGTTTGGGCATGTCAGCCCGGGTCCTTGCCCAGTTCGGGTTCTCGCTTGAGGATCCGCTGAAGCGTGCGACGGTGCATGTTGAGCAATTGCGCCGTCTTGGTGATGTTGCCGTCGGTGCGTTCCAGAAAGCGTTCGATATGCACGCGCTTGGCCTCTTCCGGCGAAATGGGATTTTCGGGCGCGGGAGGCTGGACCCCTTCGGCGGCCAGCAAGGCGTCGACGATCTCGTCCCCGTCGGCGGGCTTGGCGAGGTAGTCGATCGCGCCAAGCTTGACCGCTGCGACGGCGGTGGGGGTGTTGCCGTAGCCGGTCAGCACGAGGGCGCGGGCCGACTTGCGCTGCTTCTTGAGCATCTCGATCACCTCAAGTCCGGAGCCCTCGCCGAGATGCAGGTCGATGATGGCGAAGGCCGGGGGGCGAGCCTCGATCGCGGCGGCGGCCTCGGCCAGGGTGGCGACCGGGATCGGGTCGAAACCGCGGCTGGCCATGACCTTGGACAATTGCTCGCGGAAGACATCGTCATTCTCGACGATCAGGAGCGTGGTGTCGTTGGGTAGCTTTCTCATATCATCCTCTCTGCACGGGATACGTGCGGGGGGCGTGACCGGATGACTGCCGGGGCGGGGGTGCGACAGTTTGCGCAGGGGGTGGCCCGAAACGCCGACGGCGCCCCGGGAGACCCCGGAGCGCCGCCTGTTTTCCTTTCGAATACCAACCGATCAGCCCGGCTGAACCCTGTCGGCGTCCATGACCTTGGCCCATGCCTTGACGAAGTCCTTGACGAACTTGCCCCCATTGTCGGCCTGGGCATAGACCTCGGCCTGGGCGCGCAGCTGCGAGTTGGAGCCGAAGACGAGATCGCAACGGGTCGCGTCCCATTTCTTGTCGCCGGTCTTGCGGTCCTTGCCGATGAAGGTCATGCCCTTGTCGTCGGTGGCTTCCCAGACGGTGCGCATGTCCATCAGGTTGACGAAGAAGTCGTTGCTGAGCGTACCGACGCGGTCGGTGAAGACACCGTGCGCGGTGCCCCCGTAGTTGGTGCCCAGCATCCGCAAGCCGCCGATGAGCACGGTCATCTGCGGTGCCGACAGGCCCAAGAGGTGGGCGCGGTCGACCATCAGTTCCTCGGCCGAGACGGTGAAGTCGCCGGCGAGGTAGTTGCGGAACCCGTCGGCCTGCGGCTCCATGATCTCGAAGGACGCGGCGTCGGTCATCTCGTCGGTGGCGTCGGTCCGGCCCGGGGTGAAGGGCACGGTGATGTCTTGACCGCCGGCCTTGGCCGCCGCTTCGACCGCTGCATTGCCGCCGAGGACGATCAGGTCGGCCAGCGAGATCTTCTTGCCGCCGGAGGCGGACGCGTCGAAGTCCGACTTGATGCCTTCGAGGACCTTGAGGACCTTGGCCAGTTGCTCGGGCTGGTTGACCTCCCAGTCCTTTTGCGGGGCGAGACGGATGCGCGCGCCGTTGGCACCGCCGCGCATGTCCGAGCCGCGAAAGGTCGAGGCCGAGGACCAGGCGGTGTAGGCCAGTTCGGAGACCGAAAGGCCGGAATCGCGGATCTTGGCCTTGAGGGCGGTCACGTCGGCCTCATCGACCAGCGGATGATCGACCTCGGGGACCGGATCCTGCCAGATCAGCACTTCGTCCGGCACCTCGTTGCCGAGATACATGTTGCGCGGGCCCATGTCGCGGTGGGTCAGCTTGAACCATGCGCGGGCGAAGGCGTCGGCGAACTCGTCCGGGTTGGCATGGAAGTGGCGCGAGATCTTCTCGTATTCCGGGTCCATGCGCATCGCCATGTCGGCGGTGGTCATCATGATGTGCTGATCGCGTTTCGACGGATCCTCGGGATCGGGCGCCATGTCTTCGGGCTTCTGGTCCTTGGGCTGCCATTGCCACGCGCCGGCGGGGCTTTTGGTCAGTTCCCATTCGTAGCCGAAGAGCACGTCGAAATAGCCCATGTCCCACTTGGTGGGGTTGGGCGTCCATGCACCTTCGAGGCCGGAGGTGATGGCGTCGCGGCCCTTGCCGGAGCCGTAAGTGGAGAGCCAGCCGAAGCCCTGTGCCTCCATCGCGCCGCCCTCGGGCTCGTTGCCCACATGCGAGGGATCGCCCGCGCCGTGAGTCTTGCCGAAGGTGTGGCCGCCCGCCGTCAGTGCCACGGTTTCATAGTCGTTCATCGCCATCCGGGCGAAAGTTTCGCGGATGTCGCGGGCCGAGGCCAGCGGATCGGGCTGGCCGTCGGGGCCTTCGGGGTTCACGTAGATCAGGCCCATCTGCACGGCGGCAAGCGGGTCCTCGAGGAGGCGGTCGCCGGAATAGCGGCTGTTGGGTTTGTCGGAGGTGGCGAGCCACTCGGTTTCCGAGCCCCAGTAGACGTCTTCCTCGGGCTCGAATACGTCCTTGCGGCCGCCGCCGAAGCCGAAGATTGGGCCGCCCATGTCCTCGATCGCCATGTTGCCGGCGAGGATCATCAGGTCTGCCCAGGAAATGGCGTTGCCGTATTTCTGCTTGATCGGCCAGAGCAGGCGACGGGCCTTGTCGAGGTTGCCGTTGTCGGGCCAGCTGTTGAGCGGGGCAAACCGCTGGGTGCCCGAGCGTGAGCCGCCGCGGCCGTCGGAGGTGCGGTAGGTGCCCGCCGAGTGCCACGCCATGCGGATGAAGAAGCCGCCGTAGTGGCCATAGTCGGCGGGCCACCAGTCCTGGCTGTCGGTCATCAGCGCCTTGAGGTCTTTTTTCAGCGCGTCCATGTCGAGGCCCTTGAAGGCTTCGGCATAGCTGAAATCCGGGCCCATCGGGTCGGATTCAGGGGTGTTCTGATGCAGGATCTTGAGGTTCAGCTGGTTCGGCCACCAATCGCGGTTGGACCGGACGCTGAACCGGGTCGCACCATGCATGACCGGGCATTTGCCGGAGTTTTCGAGATCGTTGCCGTCCATTGAGTCTCTCCCAGATATTGCTGTCTGACTGCGCCCGATGCCTGTGAGGCGGGCGGATTGCTGCGTGAGAAGACGTAAGCATTGCCGCGCGTGATGCAACGCGGGAATCGTTTCTCGGCGCTGACCATATCAAGGGATTTCAATGAGAATAAGTTGCATTTATTCATCGGATTGATAAATTAAATTTATGAAAAACCTCTCGCTGAAACAGTTGCGTTATTTCGAGGTGCTGGCCCGGGTGGGGCATTTCGGGCAGGCCGCCGAGATCTGCGCTGTCACCCAGCCGGCGTTGTCGGTTCAGATCAAGGCGCTGGAGGCGGCGGCGGGGGCGGCGCTGTTCGAGCGTACGACGCGGGAGGTGCGGCTGACAGGGTTCGGGGTGGAGTTCGCCGCGCGGGTGCGCGAGATCCTGCGGTCGGTGGACGAATTGTCGGATCTTGCGCGCAAGGCCCAGGAGGGGCTGGGCGGTCGGCTGAGGCTGGGGGTGATTCCGACGATCGCGCCCTATCTTCTGCCGCGCTTTCTGACCCGGCTGAACGCGGCGTTTCCCGATCTGGACGTGCAGGTGCGCGAGAGCATCACGCCGCGCCTGATCGCGGAGCTGGGCGAGGGCGGGCTGGATATGGCGATCGTGGCGCTGCCTGTTTCGGAGCGGTCGCTGGAAGAATGCCCGGTCTTCGAGGAGCCGATGGTCCTGGTGCGGCCCGAGGCCGAGGCGGAGGCGCCGGTGCCGGAGGTGACGGCGCTGCACACCCGGCGGCTGTTGCTGCTGGAGGAAGGGCATTGTTTCCGTGACCAGGCGCTGGCCTTTTGCAATATCCCCGGCGGCGGGCCGCGCGACGGGCTGGAAGGCACATCGCTGTCGACATTGGTGCAGATGGTGGGCGCGGGAATGGGGATCACCCTGATCCCCGAAATGGCGGTGCAGGTGGAAACCCGGTCGGCCCCGGTGTCGGTGGCGCGGTTCCGCGACCCGCAGCCGATGCGGCAGGTCGGCATGGTCTGGCGCAGGACCAGCCCGCTGGCCGAACGGTTCCGGGTCGTCGCAGATCTGCTGGCGCCGGAGGCGCCCGCGCCGGCTCAGTAGTCCTTTTCGAAGAAGATGCCGACGCCGGTGTTGCCGGTGGTGCTGGTCGAGCCCTTGACGGTCAGGTTGCGCCCGATGTCGAGGTTGAGGTTGATCTCCTGGTTGCCTTCGCTGTCGGCGGTGACCTCGGAATAGAGGTTCTCCGACAGGTAGGCCCCCGCGGTCACCTGTGTCGCGCCGTCCTCGGAGGTCGAGATGTCGAGATCGCTGAGGCCGAGGGCGCCGCGAATGTCCAGACCGCCAGAGCGTTGGCCCGAAAGGGTGGCGGCGGCGGCGACGAGCTGGGCCGCCTGGAAGGCCGAGATGTCGTCGAGCCCCCGCCCGAAGAGCAGCCGCGCGACGGCCTCGTCCTGGGGCAGGTCGGGGACGGATTCGAAGGTCACGGAGGGCGAGCTTGCCAGCCCCTCGATGATGGTGCGCACGAGGATGCCGTCATTTTCCGTCTCGGCCACGAAGCGCAGGTAGGGGTCGAGCGCGCCGCGCAGGTCGATCACGCCCTCGGTCAGCTCGATGCGGCGGCCCAAGATGTCGAGCCGGCCCCGGATCAGTTCGAAAAGGCCGCTGGGCACGACATCGGCCGTGGTCCCCTGAAGCCGGACGCGGCCACCGAGTTCGGCGTCGAGGCCGCGGCCGCGCACGAAGATGCGGTTCGGCGCGTTGATGACCAGGTCGAGCGGGAAGGCGACGGGGGCGCTGCTTTCCTGGCCGATGATCCCGGCGCGGGCGCGGGTCCGGCGCACGTCGGCCGGTTCGCCCACATGGGTGATCTCGGGAATGTCGCCCGGGGTGCGGGTGCCGCTGCCCGAGGGCACGCGCAGTTCGGTCCGGCCCAGGTTGACCGTGCCGCCGATGGTGGCGCCGCCGGTGAGCGGGCCGTTGATGCCGACCTGGCCGGAAACGGTCGTGGTGTAAAGGTCGGGATCGGTGACGACGAGGTCGTTGAGCGCGGCTTGGAGATTGGCGTTGAAGGGAGGCGACAACGTGATCGGGCCGCGCACGCGAAAGTTGCCGCCGGTGCCCATCGAGGCGGTGATGTCGGTTTCGGCCCGGCCCGAGGCAAGGCGGACGGCGCCGTTGATGCCTGTAATGGCGGTCGAGAGCCTCGGCAGGGCGAATCGACCGTCGGAGATGTTGATCACGCCCGACAGCGACCCCAACGTCGGCGGTCCGTTCACGCTGAGGTCGAAGTTGGCGAGACCCGCGATGGAGCGGGGCGCGAGGAACGGGTTGGCCAGGGCAAGCGGCGCGGAGCCGTTTACGTCGAGATTGAGGCTGTTGCCGTATCCGTTGATCGAGCCGTTGACGCGGGCATTGGTGCCGCCGGGGCCGGTGGCGTCGAGCGATACGCGGATCTGCTCGCCACGGCGGTCGACGATGGAGACCGTGCCGTTGGCCGAGACCGCGCCCGGGAAGGCGGGCACGAAGATGCCGAGGTCGGCCAGCCGGGCCGACACGTTTACAGGCGCGCCGGGACCGCTGCCTTCGGCATCGACCGTGAGGCGGGGCGTCTGGATGTCGATGTAACGGATGCCCGGGGCGTCCTCGCCCAGAGCGACGGAGGCGCGGGCGTCGATGCTGCCGGCGATCAGCTGATCGAGTTGAGCGATGCCGGTGCGCAGGTTGGAGCCGTCGATATCGGTGGTGATGTCGAGCGTGCGACCGCGCACCTGTCCGGAGCCTTCGAGTGTCATGTCGAGCGTACCGGTGAGCGGGCGATCCAGCAACGGCGCGAGGCGTGACAGATCGCTGGCGCTGAGGGTCATCTGACCTTCGACCGGCAGGAGCGTATCCTCGGGGTAGACCGTGCCGGAGGCCGAGAGCGTCGTGCCCGCGCCCGAGGCGTCGAGTTGCGATATGGTGACGGGACCGCCTTTTTCCCAGGTGGCGGCGGCGTCGAGCGTGGCGGGGCCGGACATGCGCGGTTCGATCCGGGCGAGATCGGCGATCTCCGCCTTCACTGTCAGTTCGCCATCATCGGAATCGAGCCGGCCCGAGGCGTCGGCCTCGAGCGCCGGGGTGCGGACCGAGAAGCGTTCGAGCACGGTGCCGTCGGTGTCGCGCTGCGCGGCGATGGACACTGTGCCTGCGCCTTGCATCAGGGCATCGACGCGCGGCTCACCGATTTCGATATCGTTGGTTTCGGCGTCGAGCACGATGTCGAACGCGCCGCCGCGGATGCGGCCGGAGCCTTCGAGCACCACTGTCGCGGCGCCGTCGAGGTCACGGCCGGCAAGCTGGGCGAAGCGCGAGAGGTCCTGCGCGGCGAGCGTCACCTTGCCCTCGGCGGGGAGGTTGGGGTCTTCGGGAAAGACCGCGCCGCTGCCGGTCAGTGTGGCATCCGCCAGGGTGGCCTCGAGCGCGGAGATGTTGAGCGCGTCGCCTGTGCTCCAGTTGACGGATGTCGTGAGCGTGGCAGGGCCGGAAAGTGTCGGCTCGACCTGGGCCACGTTGTCCAGCCGTGCCTCGATATCCAGCAGACCTTCCTCTGCGTCGAGCCGGCCCGACGCGTTCGCGGCAAGGGCCTGTGTCTGGATCGTGAGGCGTTCCAGCACGGTGCCGGTGGTGTCGCGCCGCGCGGCGAGCGACAGGGTGCCCTGGCCGGTCATCAGTGGATCAAGGCGCGGCTGGCCGATGGCCAGATCGTTGGTTTCGGCCTCGAGCTCGATATCGAAGGATCCGCCCAGAAGCGTGCCGGTGCCCTCCAGCGTGGCATTGGCGGCGCCGGAGATATCCTGGTTCGAGATGGCTGCAAAGCGCGAGAGGTCGGCGGCGTTTAGCGTTGCGTTGCCAGTGAAGGGAAAGCCGTCTTCGAGACTTTCCAGTTCGCCGGTGGCAGTGAGGGTGACATTGCCGCTTTCCACCTCAAACGCCTCGATGACCAGGGGCTGGTCCTGCTGCCAGTCGAGGGTCATGGTGCCGGAAGGCGCGGTGCCGATGGCCTCGGCCAGCGCGGGATCGGAATGGTCCACGCCTTCGGCGTTGAAGGTGATGTCGCCGGAGAAGGACCTGTCAGGGGCGTCGGTGATCTGACCCGTCCCGGAGAGCGTGGCGCGCTCGACGCTGAGCCCGTCTTGCAAAAGGTCGACGATCTGGACCTCGGCCTGCCAGGCATCGTCCTGCGCGGCGTCGAAGCTGGCATTGAGCCGGGCATTCTGCAGGGTCGTGGGCGCGCCGGAGACGGGCAGGCGCACGACCTCGCCGTCGTCGCTGCCGATACGGCCCTGCAGTTGCAGCGTCTCGGGCCAGCCGGAGGCCGACAAGGCCAGGTTGCCCTCAAGCTCCAGCGCCTCGGACTGGATCGCAAGCTGATCGAGCACGAGACGTCCGCTGGCCTGGGTCTGGCCGGCGACTTCGAGGCTGGTGGTTTCGCCGAAGAAGGGTTGGAACTGTTCCTCGAAGAGCGGGCGAAGGTCGCCGTCGAGGTCGGCGGAGAAGGTGTAGCCTTGCGTGTCGTCACCGTCGATGGCGCCGACATTCACGGCGCCGCCAAAGCGCCGTTGGCCATCGGAGCTGAGCGCTATACGTGCGGTGTAATCGGACAGGGGCGCCTCGCCCGTCACCTGAAGGCGCAGGGCCGGGGTGTCGGGGATGCCGAGGAGCGTGGCCACGATACCGTCACGGCCCTCCTGGAAATCGAGGTCGAGGGAGAGAACGCGGGTTTCGTTGGAAAACGCGCCTTCGAACGTCAGGCTGTCGTTGCGGTCGAGGCGCTGGATGGCGAGATTGGCGGCGCCGGCGCCGTCGGCGAGTGTGACGTTGCCTTCGAGCGAGAGCTGCGCAGGTTCGCCCAGCACCGACTCGCCCAACTCGATACGCTCGATCTCGACCAGTTCGACATTCACGGACACGGGGAGTTCGGGCAGGGCGAACTGCGTCGCCTCGGCGTCATCGGGGCTGACGCCTTCGCCGCCGGCGGGAAGGCGTTCGAGAATGATCTCGGCCGCGGTCAGTTCCTCGACCTCGAGCCGGCCACCGAGGAGGGCGGAGCGGGACCACACGAGCGAGGCGTCGCGCATGGTCAGCCATGTGCCGTCCTCGTCGGCGATGGTCAGGCTTTCCAGTGTGGCGTTGGAGGACAATGCGCCGCTGAAGCCGGTTACCGTCACGTCGCGGCCCGCGCTGGAGAGATTGTCCTGAAGCCAGTTCTCGATGAACGACTTGTCCTCTTCCTCCTGGTCCTGAGCCAGCAGGGGCGCGGAGAGACCGAAGGTGAAGATCAGAAGAAGGGAAAGCAGTCGGCGCATCAGAATGCCTGTCCAATACCTATGTAGAACTCGTAATCCTCGCCCGCGTCGCCGTCGAGCGGAGTGGCCACGTCAAGGCGGATCGGGCCGATGCCGGTGTCGTAGCGGATGCCGAAACCGGCGCCGGAATGCCAGTCACCGTCTCCGCCGCCGAAGCTGTCGCGGCCGACAAAGCCGGTGTCGGCAAAGCCCACCACCTGCCAGGAATCGGCCACCCGGGCACGGACCTCGCCCGAGAGCGCGAGGAAGGACCGCCCGCCGCTGGTGTTGCCGCCGCCCAGATCGACGCCGAGCGACTGGTAGGGCTGGCCGCGCACGGTGTTGGAGCCGCCCGAGAAGAACAGCATCTCGGGGGGGACGTCGAGCAGGGACGCACCTGTGACCGAGCTGATCTGGGTGCGCCCGGCCAGCACGATCGTGTCGTTTTCGCCGAAGCCCACATAGGTCCGGGCGTCGGCATAAAGGCGGAAAGCCGGGTCGCCTGCATCGAGCGCGAGGAACGGCGTGGCCTCGAGGCCGACATAGAACCCTTCGGTGGCGTCGAGCGGTTCGTCGCGGTTGTCGAAGGTCAGTTTGCCCGGCAAGAGCAGGAGTTGATTGGTGCGCGAGCCGAGGTCGTCGTCGATTTCGGCATACTGGTATGTGATGCCGATCTCGCCTTCGAGTTCGTCGGAGAAGATGTGTGACACGCCGCCGCCGACCTCGAAGGTGCGCTGGCGGTAGTCCTCTTCGTCCACTTCCTCGGCGCGGGCCTGGAGGAACGCGGTGGTGTCGGGCGTGAAGGTTGCGGGACGCTCGAAGCGGGCGGAGAGGCGATAGTCGATGCCGCCCGAGTCGCCGCCTATGCCGCCGACCTCGCCCTCGATCCGCAGGCGTTCGGCGCCGCCCAGAAGGTTGCGGTGAAGCCAGAAGCCGCTGAGGGTGAGACCTTCGAGCGAGGCGATCTCGGCGCCGAAGCCGATGCGGCGGGGCTTGGCGTCGAGCACCTCGGCCTGGATGTCGAGCGTGCCGTCGGGATTGGGCACGGCGGCCTCGTTCAGCACGACCGAGCGGAAGGCGCCGGTGCGGCGCAGGCGCTGGCTGGCGTCTTCGAGTTCCTCGGGAGAGAACACCTTGCCCGAGGGCAGGCCGGCGATGGCGCGGATGCGGTTGGCGCGCACGGCGCTGGGCCGGGTGATCACCAGGTCTCCGAAGCGCAGGCGGGGACCGGGCGCCAGGCGGATCTCGGACGCGACGGTGGCGTTGCGATGGTCGGCGGTGATCGACTGGCCGTCGAGTTCGGCCTTGGCGTGACCGGCCTCGCGCCAGCCGGTGACGCCGGCCTCTGCCGTGTCACGTATGACACTGGCGGAGGCGCGCTGGCCGCGGGCGTAGCCTTCGGGCAGTTCGGATTCGGGCGCGACCGGGCCAATGGCGGCGCGCGAAAACGTGAAGGGCGAGCCGGGCTGGACGATGACGACGACGCGGTTCACACGGCTGGGCCCGGCGATGGGCGAGATATCCGCCGCCTCGCGCCCGTCGACGCGGATGCTGACCACACCGCCATAGAACCCAGCGTCGTAAAGTGCGCCGACCATCCGGGCATAATCGGCTCTGGCCGCGGCAAGGATGTCCTGGGTGGTCGCGTCCTCGTCCTCGGCGGTTTCGACGGTGAGGGAGGATTTGCTGAGATACTCGGCCATTTCCGGCGGAGCGCCCCGGACCTGGACCGTCGCCTCGACAGCCAGGACCGGACGGGTCAGCAGCAGGGACAGGATGAAGAACCAGGGCGCGACGCGACGACACTTGAACAACAGGGCAGCTCCGTTTCCGGGGCCCGCGGCGGGCCCAAGGCGTGAAGATGAAGACCGCAAGCGTCGGCGACCATTCGTCGCCACAGGCAACCCCCATCACGAGCCAAACTAGAGCGAGCAGTCCGGTATTCCCAGCAGGAAAGTTCATTTGTAGGGCGATTGGCCGCAATGAATTGCGCGATTGGCGAGATTTTTCCGAACCGGTGTTGACGCGGCCCTGTGGCTGACGCCCTTCTATGTTCGGGCGAAGTCGCGCAGGGGGAACGATTGCCCATGGCCGCGAGAGGGAATATGACGTCAGGCAAGATAAGGGATTTCGACGCGTTGAAGGGGCACGTGGGGGACTCGCAGAAATATTCTCAGGTCCGGACGGTGGCGTTGGTTATCATTGCCTTCGCCGTGGTTCTGTTTCTGTTGGTACAGGCCCGGTTCATCCTGATCTCGCTGGCGGTGGCGGTGATCCTGTTCACGCTGACCTCGGACGTGATCCGGCTGATCGCGCGGCAGAGAATCGGGCGGTTCCGCATCCCCAGCTGGCTGGCCTCGATCGTGGCGCTTCTGCTTATCTCGACCGCGCTGCTGCTCTTGTCGTCGATCCTGCTGGCGCAGTTGAACACCGTTCTGGGCACGACGTTGTCCTATGCCGAGCGGGCGCCGTCGGCGATGGCGTCGCTGTTCGCATGGATGGGCGAGGACGTGGAGCGCGCCGTTCTGAACTCGCTCAACAGCGTCGAGGTCTCGGGCTATGTACGGGCCGTGGCGGGGCAGGCGGGCAGCCTGATGCAGGGCACGGTGCTGGTGATCCTGTTCTTCGGGTTCCTGTTTGCCGAGCGGATCTGGTTCGGCACCAAGATGTTGAACTTCTTCGATGATCCGGCGCAGGCGGAGCGGGCGAACCGGATCTTCAACTCGATCATCCACCGGGTGAATTATTACCTGCTGATCAAGACGCTGGTCAGCGTGATCACAGGGGCGATGGTCTATGTGGTGGCGATGCTCTTTGACATCGAACTGGCGCTGTCGCTGGGCATCCTGACATTCATCCTGAACTACATACCCAATATCGGCTCGATCGTGGCAACCGGCATGGTTGCGCTGGTGGGCTATGTCGAGACCGGCGAGGCGTCGGTGACGGCGGGGTTGTTCGTGATCACCGGGGTGATCCAGTTCGTCAACGGCAACGTGATCGACCCGTGGCTGATGGGGCGGGCGCTGCGGTTGTCGTCGTTCGGGATCATCATCAGCCTGGCGTTCTGGGGCGCGGTCTGGGGCATTCCGGGCATGTTCCTTTCGGTGCCGATCATGGTGATGCTGCTGGTGATCTGCAGCCATGTGCCGGATCTGCGGAAAGTGGCGGTGCTGCTGTCGCGGGAAGGTCTGCCCGAGGACGACCGCGAACTCGACCGCCTGAACGAGGAGATCGAGAGCCGCAGGGCATCCTGACCGGGCCGGGGCGCCGGGGCCGGCGGCCGGGCGTCAGTAGATGAAAGTTTGCGGTGCCTGTCCCTCGATGCTCTGGCCGCGATACATGCCTTCGCAGTTGAAGGGCATGGTGACGGTGCCGTCCGCGCCGATGGCGATGAGGCCGCCTGAGCCGCCGATGGCCACCAGATCCCGCATCACCACCCGCGCGGCCGCGTCGGTCACGTTCTGAGCTGCCAGCCGGATACGGGCGTCGATCTCGTGCGCGACGGAGAGACGGATGAACGCCTCGCCATCGCCGGTGGCCGAGACGGCGCAGCTGTCATTGGCGGCGAAAGTGCCGGCACCGATCAGGGGGCTGTCCCCTATGCGCCCGGCGCTTTTGGCGGTCATGCCGCCTGTGGAGGTGGCGGCGGCGAGGTTGCCGGCGCGGTCGCGGGCCACGGCCCCGACGGTGCCGTGACGGCGCGAGGGGTCGTCGTCGAGCGTGCCGTCGGCTTCCATGCGCAAGGTTTCCTGAAGCGCGTCCCAACGCTCTTGCGTGAAGAAATAGCCTGTCTCCTCGAACGCGAGGCCGGCGTCGCGCGCAATAGCGAGCGCGCCTTCACCGGCCATCAGGACATGCGACGTGCGCTCCATCACGGCGCGAGCCGCCTCTATGGGGTTGCGTGGGCCGCAAATACCGGCGACGGCCCCGGCGCGGCGGTCGCGCCCGTCCATGAGAGCGGCGTCCATCTCATGCGTGCCCGCCCGGGTGAAGACCGCGCCGCGCCCGGCATTGAAGAGCGGCTCGTCCTCGAGCGCGCGCACAGCGGCGGTGACCGCGTCGAGAGCGGTCCCGTCGGCGGTAAGCACCGCGTCGCCCGCCGCCAGCACGCGCGCGAGGGCCGCGTGACAGGCCGCTTCACGTGCCTCGCTCATCTCCGACCGGGGCAGGACCCCGGCGCCACCGTGAATCGCCAGTGCGAATCCGTCGCTCATCTCTCGCTCCTGCCTTGTTTTGCGCCGTTTTGGCGAATTCTGGTTGCCAAGAATCCCACATAGCGCGGGATTCGTGACGTTGCGACCGCTTTTGCTGTTGCGGGCCGTGGTTTACGTGACATTCTTGTGAACGGGATGGTAATGTCTACTACATATAGATAGTAGTCCAGTGATGAACGGAGCAATTCGATGGACATGTCGGTGAAGCCCAGCCCCCGGGGTAAACTCGTCGCGATTGGCGGCGCCGAGGATAAGTCCGCCAAGGCGGCGATTTTGGGGCGCGTGTTGAAACTTTCGAACAGGGAAGCACCGGTGGTCGGCGTGATCACCACGGCCAGCAGCATCCCCGACGAGGTCTTCCCCGCCTACAAAGAGGCCTTCGACGCGCTGGGCGCGTCCGAGGTGCTGGATATTCGCATCCGCGAGCGGTCCGACGCCGGCGACTCCAAGATGGTCGAGATGATCCGCAAGAGCGACGTTCTGTTCATCTCCGGCGGCGACCAGATGCGCCTGACCAGCATCTTCGGCGCATCGAAGGCGCTGGAGGCGATTCGTTCCATTTATCACGAGGGCGCGGTTATCGCGGGCACCAGCGCGGGGGCGGCCTGCCAGTCCTCCACGATGGTCTATGGCGGCAGCGCGATCGACAGCCTGCGCAAGGGCGCGGTCAAGATGAGCGCCGGGTTCGGCCTGATCGAAGGGGTCATCATCGACACCCATTTCCTGGAGCGCGGGCGGTTCTCGCGGCTGATGGAAGTGGGGGCGACCAACCCCGAATATCTGGGCATCGGGCTGGGCGAGGACGCCGCCGTATTGTTCGAGAACGGTGTAATCAAGGCCTTTGGACCCGGTCATGTAATCCTCGTTGACAGTTCGAGGATATCCAGTTGCAATGTATTCGACTTGTCAGACGGTGAGGCGGTGAGCGTCCACAATGTCGTGATGCATGCGCTGGTCGAGGGTGATGGATACAACCTGGCGGACCGGCGGGTCCTGAGTGCCAAACAGCTTGGGGCCGAGAGCCTGGAGCTGAAGGATGCGTATACTTGAACACCGTGCGCTGCGCGGACCCAACTATTACAGCCGCTACCAAGCGATCTACATGCGGCTGGACATCGAGGAACTGGAAGACCGGCCGAGCGACAAGGTCGACGGCATTGCCCAGAACCTTGCAAGGCTGATCCCGACCATACAGGAACACCGCTGCTCGGTGGGCGTGCCCGGCGGGTTCTTGCAACGTGTCGAGGCCGGCACATGGGCCGGCCACATGGTCGAGCACGTGGCGATCGAGTTGCAGAACATGATCGGGTTCTCGGTGGGCTACGGCAAGACCGTCGACAGCTATGACAAGGGTGTCTACCACGTCGTCTATCGCTATCGCGACGAGGCCACGGGGCTGGCCTGCGGCGAAGAGGCGGTCGAGATCGTCCAGGCGCTTTACGATGGCAAGGACGTGGACCTGGAGCCGGTGATCGACCGGCTGAAGGAAGTGCGGGACGCCAACGCGTTGGGCCCGTCGACCGGGTCGATCGTGAACGCCGCGAAGGCGCGGAACATTCCGTGGTACAACCTGACCGAGGGCACCAGCTATACGCAGTTGGGCCACGGCGTGAAGCAGCGAAAGTTCCAGGCGACGGTGACGGACGCATCGGGGATCATCGGTCACTCGATCGCCGACGACAAGGAATGGACCAAGCAGGTGCTGGCCGACGCCGGCGTGGCCGTGCCGAAAGGCTATATCGGCTATAGCTGGGAAGAGGTGAGAGACGCCGCGGAGTGGATCGGCTGGCCGGTCGTGACAAAGCCCCTGTCGGGCAATCACGGGCGCGGCGTGACCACCGACATCACCAATGAGGAAGAGTTGAAATCGGGCTACGAGGCCGCGCTGGCGCGCTGCCGGGACGATTACAACGCCGTTATCGTGGAAAGCTACATCAAGGGCGAGGACCACCGCATCCTGGTGATCGACGGCAAGCTGGTCGCCGCCGCCCGGCGGCGCCCGGCGCATGTAGAGGGTGACGGGACCTCGACGATCCAGCAACTGATCGACGAGGAAAACAAGGACCCGCGCCGGGGCGTGGGCCACGAGAACCTGCTGACCCAGATCCACGTGGACGAGCAGACATTGCGCCTGCTGGAGCAGGCGGAGCTGACGCTGGACTCGGTGCCGGAGAAGGGCGAGATCATCTATCTGAAATCCACCGCCAACATCTCGACCGGCGGCACGGCGACGGACCTGACCGACGAGGTGCACCCCGAGATCAAGTTCTCGATGGAACGCATCGGACGGCTGGTGGGCCTTGATATCATCGGGATCGACATGCTGGCCGAGACCCTGACCAAGCCGCTGGACCAGCAATCGGCGGGCGTGGTCGAGGTAAACGCCGGGCCCGGTTTCCGGATGCACATGGCGCCGACGCATGGCAAACCGAGGGCGGTCGGCGAAGCGGTAGTCAACATGCTGTTCCCCGATCCCACGGATGACGGGCGTATCCCGATCACGGCGATCACCGGCACCAACGGCAAGACCACCACGACGCGCCTGATCACCCATATCCTGCGGCAGGCGGGCAATTCGGTGGGCATGGGCTGTACCGGGACGATCGAGATCGACAATCACGTGATCCTCAAGGGCGACTATTCCGGGCCTGCCGCCGCTCATGCGGTACTGCGTGAGCCCACGGTCGAACATGCGGTGCTGGAGGTGGCCCGCGGCGGGATCATGCGCCGGGGCCTCGGCTTTGACGAATGCGATGTGGGTGTTCTGCTGAACATTGCGTCGGACCATTTGGGCGAGCGGGATATTCACACGCTGGAAGAACTCGCGCGGTGCAAGACCGTTGTGGTCGACGCGGTGAAGAAGATCGGCGGGTTCTGCGTGCTGAATGCCGACGATCCGCTGGTGATGGACCAGGGCACCTACTGGGCGCGGGGCGAGATCATCTATTTCACGATGAACCCCGACAACCCGGACCTGAAGGAACATCTTGCCGACCACAAGATGGTCATCACCGTGCGCCAGGGTCGGATCGTGCTGTTGCGTGGGCAGGTCGAGGTCGAGGTGGCGGCGGTCAACGATGTGCCGATTTCGTTCGAGGGGCACGCGCCGTTCAACGTGCAGAATGCCATGGCGGCCACCGCCGCCGCGCTGGCGCACGGGCTGGAGATCGACGATATCCGCGCGGGGCTGCTGAGCTTCCACCCGACGCCGGCGCAGATGCCCGGGCGGACCAACTATTTCGAGGCCGACGGCGTGAAATGCCTGATCGACTATGGCCACAACGTGCCCGCGCTGGAGGCGTTGGAACCGCTGGTCAACGGCCTTGGGCAGCAGCGCAAGATTGCTGTTGCCACGGCACCGGGCAACCGCCGGGACGAGGACCTTTCGGCGCTGGGCGCGCAACTGGCGAAGATGTGCGATGCCGTCTACGTTTACGAGACCGACGCGCGTGGCCGCAGCGAAGGCGAGACCGCCGGGCTGATCGAGAAGGGCGCGAAAGACGCGGGCTCGGCCGGGACTGTCGAGATCATCATGGATGAGCAGGCGGCGATCGACCGGGCCATTGGCGAGGCGAAGCCGGGCGACTTCCTGTTGCTGCTGGTCGACGACATCGAAGGTGCGACAGAGCGTCTGAAGGGCCGCAGCTATGGGGCGCAATCGGACCTTGGTCAGACCTGAGCCGCGTGCGCGCAATTGACGGGGAACAACGCCGCCGAATTGGCGTTGAGCGCTGAGGGAGTGATATGACAAAAAACGTTTTCGTCGTCGGAATGAACGAATTGAACGCGGCGCGACTGAAGCGCCTTCGAGGCGTCGAGGACGTGTCTTTTCACCCGCTTCTGACCTCTGCCGAGGTCTCGGACACGCAAATTTTCGACATTCCCGATATGCTGCGCCGGGCCGAGGAGACGCTGGACGCCTTCGCCGGATCGATCGACGCGATCGTGGGCTATATCGATTTTCCCGTATCCACCATGCTGCCGCTTTTGTGCGAGAAATACGGTGTGCGGAACGCGTCGCTGGAATCGCTGCTGAAATGCGAGCACAAATACTGGTCGCGCAAGGTGATGGCCGAGGTCATCCCAGATCACGTGCCGAACTTCACCGCCTTCGATCCGTTCGACGACGAAGCACTGTCGAAGATCGGCGAAGCCGGCCTGCGGTTTCCGTTTTTCGTGAAGCCGATCAAGTCGTCGGGCTCTCGGCTGGGGTTCCGCATCGACAGCCCGGAGGATTTCGCCTATGCCACCGAAGCCTTCCGCGCCGAGATCAACGAAATTTCCGAGCCGTTCAACTATATCCTGAACAAGGCGAACCTGCCCGAGGACGTGAAGGCCGTTGAAGGCCATTACTGCATGGCCGAGCGCGTCATTGGCGGCCGGCAATGTACCGTCGAGGGATATGTGCACGAAGGCGAGGTGGTGCCCTACGGCGTGGTAGACTCGATCCGCTATCCGCAGGTGCTGAGCTTTTTCTACTATCTCTACCCGTCCACCCTGCCGCCGCGCATCCAGGAGCAGATGGCCGAGATCACCAAGACGGTGATGAAGCATATCGGCTATGACAATGCCGGGTTCAACATCGAGTATTACTGGGACGAGGTGCAGAACCAGATATGGCTGCTGGAGATCAACACGCGCATCGCGCAATCGCATTGCGACCTGTTCGAGATGGTCGACGGGGTCAGTCACCAGCAGGTGACGGTGGACCTCGGCCTGGGCCGCAAGCCGGACATGCCCAAGGGCGAAGGGCCTGAAACCGTGGCGGCGGAGTTCTTCTACCGGGTGTTCTTCAACGACGCGACCGTCGCGCGCGCCCCCTCGCGTGCCGAGGTCGAGGTCGCCGCCGAGCAGGTCGAGGGGACGCGGATCACCTCTTATGTCAGCAAGGGCTCGAAGCTGTCGGAGCTGCCGGAGCAGGACGCCTACAGTTATGCGGTGGCGTCGGTCTGGATGGGCGCGCAGAAACAGTCGAAGCTGCTTTGGAATTACGAGCAGGTGATGAAGAAGCTGAACTACGAATTCACGGATATCGTGGAGTAGGGCGGCGGCGCGCGGGATATCTGGCCTGGCGCGTCGGCGCGATGGTTCCGGGAGTTCCGTAACGTCGAGATCCCGGGTCCAGGCCCGGGATGGAAAGTGCACGTGGCATCGGCTGGACATCCGGTGGCGTGGGCGATACCCGGACGCCCGAATGCCCATGCCCCTGATACCCGAGCCGTTTTCATGAAAATCGACCACCCGCTGCCGCAGACCATCCGCGAGATCGAGCACCTGCAAATCCCCCTGCCGGACGGAACGCGGCTGGCCGCGCGGGTCTGGATGCCGGAAGGTGCCGAGGCGCGGCCGGTACCGGCGATCCTGGAATACATCCCCTATCGCAAGAACGACAAGACGCTGGAGCGCGACCATGCCCGTGCGCCCTGGATGGCCGCACAGGGCTATGCCTATGTTCGGGTCGACCTGCGGGGGACCGGCGAATCCGAAGGCCTGATGACGGACGAGTACACCGAGACCGAGCTGCAGGACGGCTGTGACGTGATCGCGTGGATCGCCGCGCAGGGCTGGTGCGACGGCGGCGTGGGCATCGTCGGTATTTCGTGGGGTGGTTTCAACGGGCTACAGCTTGCCGCTTTGCGCCCGCCGGCGCTAAAGGCGGTGGTGACGATCTGCTCGACCGACGACCGCTATGCCGATGACATCCATTACATGGGTGGCACGGTGCTGGGCGATCACCTTTCCTGGGCGTCGGTGATGTTCGGGATCAACACGCTGCCTCCCGACCCCGCGCATGTGGGAGACCGCTGGCGCGCGATGTGGGAAGAGCGTCTGGACGGATCGGGCCTGTGGCTGGAGAACTGGATGCAGCACCAGACCCGGGACGATTTCTGGAAGCATGGATCAGTCTGCGAGGATTTCTCGGACATCGAGGTGCCGGTCTATGCCGTCAGCGGCTGGGCCGATGGGTATTGCCGGGCGGTGTTCCGGCTGGTGGAGAACCTGAAAGGCCCGGTCAAGGGGCTGGTGGGGCCGTGGGCGCACCGCTATCCGCATCTGGGCGAGCCGGGGCCGGCCATCGATTGGCTGAGCGAGGAAGTGCGCTGGTGGGACCAGTGGATGAAGGGCCGCGACACAGGGATCGCCGACGAGCCGCCGTTGCGCGTGTTTCTGCAGGATCACGCCAGGCCGCAGACGCATTACGACAGCCGGGAGGGTGCGTGGATCGACCTGCCAGCCTGGCCCTCGCCCGAAATCACGCGGGAGGCGTTTGCGCTGGACGCGGAGGGTGGACTTGGAAAAGGCGGCAAGGACGGTATCCTGGATGTATGCTCGCCGCTTTGGGTCGGTCGGCATGGGGGAAAGTGGTGCTCTTACGGGCATCCAGGCGACCAGCCCGGGGACCAGCGGCGAGAGGATGCCGGAAGCCTGACCTTCGAGACCGCGCCGCTGGACGCGGACCGTCACATGGTGGGCGATGCGAACCTGGTGCTGACCTTCAAGGTCGACCGGCCCGTCGCGCAGGTGGCGGCACGGTTGATGGACGTGGCGCCGTGCGGTGCGGCGACGCGGGTGAGCTATGGCCTGCTGAACCTGACGCATCGCGGCAGTCATGAACATCCCGAGACGCTGGTGCCGGGGCAGTCCTATACCGTCACGGTACCGCTGAAGCACGTGGCGCAGACCTTTCGCGCGGGGCACCGCATCCGGCTGGGGCTGTCGACCAGCTATTTCCCCATCGTCTGGCCTGCGCCCGAGCCCGTAACGCTGAGCGTAGTGACGCCAGAGAGCTGGCTTGAGCTTCCGTTGTGCGATGCGGTGCCGGAGGCGGTCGAGGCGGCCTTTGGTCCGGCGCGGGCGGCGGAGCCGCTGGAACTGGACGTGGCGCGGGCGCCGGGCGCGACCTGGCAGCTTTTCGAGGATGTCGACACCGGGCGTCTGGGCATCGAGGTGACGGACGACGAAGGCGCCGCGACGATCATCCGGCAGGATTTCTTTCACGGCGCAAGAGGGCAGGAGCGATATTCGATCCTGCCCGTCGATCCGCTCTCGGCCGAAGGCGAGACAAGCTGGACCCACGAGATGCGGCGCGACGACTGGAGCGTGAAGACGGTCACCCGGACGCGCATGACCTGTACCGCCACGGATTACCTCGTGACGGCGCGGCTGGAGGCGTTCCTGAACGGTGAATGCATCCGCGACCTTGATTGGAATGTTCGGATTCCGCGCAATCACAACTGAGTATGGTGTGACCGGGGCCACCTTGACCGGCGGATGTCGGGAACGGCCGCGGTGCGCTGCCACGTAGGGATCAACGCGCCTTCCGACGACCGGGCCCGGGCTTTCATCGACGCCTTGACCTTGTGAGGTCCGCCCCGGCACGAGCGGCGGTTTCGATGCATTCACTGGTCAGGCGCCAGTGTTGGAAGAGAGTTGCCTTAGGTCGATTCCCTGGCCGGGGGGGCGTTGGTGGTGCGTCCACGTCTCTGCCTACCCGGTTGGGGAGGACTTCAAACTCAAGTGTAGGTAGTCAGCCTCGGGCGTGCTGTGGCACTTTGCCGGCTTGGGTCATCCTGCGAGGCGGGTGGATTCACGCTGTGTTCTGTCGCAATTCCGAAGTCCGGCGCCGGACAGGATTGGTAGGATCGCGACAAGAAGGGAGGGAAATCATGTTCGAGGGATGTGCCAGAAGGTGCTGTGACCAAAGAAAAAAGAGCCTGGGCGAACATCTTGCCGGCAAGACCACTGAGGACTCCGGTCGAGTGACGCGGGGTGATCCTTGATGCTCTCCGCGCTGTTGAATGCGGCCTGTGACGTGGCGGATGGCGAGAGCTATGCCGCCGATCTGCGGCGTGAGCTTTTCACACTTTGGGGCCAGGTGTTGAAACGGCGCGCGCCGCATGTGGCGGAGTGGGCGCAAAGCGATACCGAGCATGTCATCCCAGCGGGGCCCGGCGCGGTGCCCTATCTTCAGGCGCTGAACATCTGGTTCCAGCTTTTGCGCATCATCGAGGAAAACGCCGCGATCCGGGACCGGCGCCAGATCGAGACGCAAAGCGGGGCGGAGGCCGTTCCCAGCAGTTTCGCACAGGCGTTGGCGCGCGAGGACTTAACCCCCGAACGCTTTGCCGAAATATCTCAGAGCCTGTCCGTCGGTCCGACCCTGACGGCGCATCCGACGGAAGCCAAGCGCGTCACGGTGCTGGAGATTCACCGCCGGATATATCGCAACCTCGTCTCGTTGGAGGCGCAACGCTGGACCAGCCGGGAACGCGCCGCGATCCTGTCGGATATCGAGGGCGAGATCGATCTTTTGTGGATGACGGGGGAGTTGCGGCTGGAGCGCCCCGACCTCAGCGACGAGATCGAGTGGGGGCTTCAGTTCTTTCGCGACGGAATTTTCGATGCAGTGCCACAGGTGTTCGAACAGTTCGAGCAGGCGGCCGCGCACAGGTTCGGTACGTGCGATGCGCTTTCCCCTTGCATCCGCTTTCATTCCTGGATCGGCGGCGACCGCGACGGCAATCCGAACGTGACCGCCGACAGCACCGCCCATGCGCTGAAGCGGGCGCGCGATGCGGTGATGAACATGTACAAGGAGCACCTGCGGATTGCGGTTGAACGCTTGAGCATCAGCAACAGGATCGTGCCGCTTGACCCGGAGGTGCAGGGCGAGATGGAACGTCTGGCTTCGTTGTCGCCGAACCGGGAGCGCAACCCCAACGAGCTGTTCCGGCAGGCGATATCGGCGATTTTGCATCGACTGGAGACGTATCGGCACATCAGCCATTTCACCGCCGACCTCGAAGTCGTCGAAAAGGCGCTTGCCTCGGTCGACGCCGTGCGACTGGCGCGCCGCTACATCCGTCCGATCCGGTGGCGGGCCGCGGTGTTCGGCTTCAGCATATTCACGCTGGATATTCGCCAGAACTCCACGGTGACCACGGACACCATCGCCGAGATCTGGCGAGGCCGGGACAGCGGCGAGGTGCCGGAATATGGTGATCCCGCTTGGTCGAAGCGGTTGCGGGCGGAGCTGGCCGAACCGAAATTGCCCGAGCCCGACCCGAATGCGCTGTCGGATCAGGCCGTTGAGCTTCTCAAGCTGTTGAACCTGATGTCGAAGCGCCAGTACGGCCCGGATCCCGCCGCGATCGGCCCGTTCATCCTGTCGATGACCCGTTCCTCGGACGACCTGTTGGGGGTTTTCCTGCTGGCCCGTTACGCGGGCTTCGGCGCCGAGACGCTGGAGTTGAAGGTCGTGCCGCTGTTCGAGACGATCGACGACCTGCGCGCGGCGCCGGAGATCCTTGTCGATCTGTTGAAGGTTCCCCTCGCGAAACGCAGCCTGACGCGGGACGGGCCCGCGATCGAAGTCATGCTGGGGTATTCCGACAGCAACAAGGACGGCGGCTTTGTCTGCTCGACCTGCGAACTGGACCAGGCGCAGCGCAAGATCACGCGGGTTCTGGCGTCGCAGGGCCTGAAGCCTATCTTCTTTCACGGGCGCGGCGGGTCGGTCAGCCGGGGCGGCGCACCGATGGACCGCGCCATTGCGGCCCAGCCGACGGATACCGTGAACGGCAGAATGCGCCTGACGGAGCAGGGCGAGGTCGTATCGGCCAACTACGCCAACCGCGGGACCGCGGCGGCGCATCTGGAGCTTCTGGCCTCGAGCGTGCTGAAGCATACGGCGGATTCAAACGATCCGCCCCGGGCGCCGGAATTCAACGACGCGCTGGATGCCCTGTCTGGCCTGTCGCAAACGGCTTATTCCACGCTGCTGCACATGCCCGGCTTCATCGACTATTTCCAGCAGGCCAGCCCGGTGGAGGAACTGGCCATGCTCAAGATCGGTTCGCGGCCCGCGCGGCGGTTCGGGGCGGCGTCGCTGGATGACCTGCGGGCCATTCCATGGGTTTTCGCGTGGTCGCAGAACCGGCACCTGATCACGGGCTGGTACGGTTTCGGCTCTGCCATGGAATCCTTTCGCAAATTCCAGGGCACGCGCGGGGAAGAGACACTTTTGGCGATGTTCGGGAAGACCAAGCTGTTCCGGCTGATCGTGGACGAGGTGGAGAAATCGCTGTTTCAGACCGATCTGGACATCGCGTCGGACTATGCGTCGCTGGTGACGGACGAGGACATCCGGCAGCGTGTGACCGAGGCCGTTCGCAGGGAATACGAGCTTGCCTGTGAGGGGATCATGTTCCTGACCGGGGAAAAGACCATTGCGGCGCGGTTTCCGCGCATGAGGGCCCGCTTCGACCGGATACGCCCGGGTCTGGACCGGATCAATGCGCTTCAGGTGGCGTTGCTGCGCGATGTGCGGTCGCGAGAGGAACCGAACCGGGTTTCCATTCCACTGCTGCAATCCATGAACTCGATCTCTTCGGGCCTGGGCTGGACCGGCTAGGCCGGTCAGTGCAGCAGAGAGTCGCGCAACGCCGCGGCCTGCCATTTGTCGCTGGTTATGGACAGGTGGTAACCTTCCTGGCTGGGGACCGACGCTGGATGCGCCTGGGTGACAAGCCCGGTTTCCAGCGCGTGCCGCGCCAGCCATGCATTCACCAGGGCCACGCCGTTGCCGTGGGCCGCGAGGTGGAGCGCCATGCCGTAGGTGTCGGTGTAGATGGACGCGCCCGGCACCGTCTCGGTCTGTCTCGACCAGGCCTGCCAGCCGGCGGAGGTGCCGACGGTTTCGATAAGCGGCAGGTCCTGCACGCCGCCCTCCAGCGTCGGGGCCTTCACGGCGATGAGGTGATCGGGCAGGATCGCCTCGGCCTCGGGACCGGCCTGTTGCGCGGAGCCGAAGCGTATTTCGACATCGGCGCGGGTGGAGTGAAAGTCATCCGGCCAGATTGCGCTGAGGATCCTGACCTCTGTTTGCGGGAAGCGGTTTCGGAATTCCGTCAGGCGAGGGGCGATCTTCCAATGAGCGACGCTGATCGAGGCGGCTATCGTAAGCAGGTTGCGGGCAGGGCGCGTGTCCATCCCGACCATGGCGCGTGACAAGGCCTGAAGCGGCGCGTCGACCTCTGGCAGGAGGCGGCGGCCCGCATCCGTCAGGGCCAGTCCTCGTGCGTGGCGAATGAAAAGCTGCACACCCAGCCGGGTTTCCAGCGACTTGATCTGCTGGCTGACCGCCGACTGGGTCAAGCCGATTTCCTCGGCCGCCGTGGTGAAGCTGAGGTGGCGTGCCGCGGCCTCGAACGAGCGAAGCCAGTTGAGAGGAGGAAGGGATTTCGTCATTGGATTAGCCAGCCATAAGTAGTGTTAATGGCTATGGGCATAATCCCTTTGTTTGTCAAAAATTTCCTGTCTTCCTACCGTGTGTCAGGAAGAAAAGGATGACGCGATGTCCCCCGAAATCAGGAAAATTGTGACGTTTGATGAAGAGGTGCTTGTCGAAGGATACCGCCCCGCCAGCACGCCTTGGCGCATGTTCGCGGTCGCGTTCGTGTTGCGCAATCCTTGGGCGAGCCGCTTTGTCGAAGACCTCGGTCCGGAAATTCGCGCGTACGGCCCCGCCCTTGGCAGGATGATGACCGACCGGCTGATCGGCCTTGCCGGCAGCGGCGCGGCGATCGAGGCCTACGGAAAGGCGGCTGTCGTGGGTCTTGATGGCGAGATCGAGCACGCGTCGGGGCTGATCCACACCCTGCGGTTCGGCAATTTCTACCGCGAAGCGGTCGAGGCCAAATCCTACCTTGCATTCACCAACACGCGTGGTCCAGCCAATGCGCCGATCATGGTGCCGCTGATGGACAAGAACGACGCCGGGCGACGCTCGCATTACCTGACCATTCAATTCGCGATCCCCGATGCGCCGCGCGATGACGAGGTTGTCGTCGTTCTTGGCGCCGCCTTGTCCGGTCGGCCGCACCATCGGATCGGGGACCGCTACCAGGATCTGAAGGATCTGGGCCATGACGTCGACAACCCTGCATCGGTCTGAGAGTGCGGGCCTGTCCGTGCTGGAGGCAGGCAAGGGGCGCCCCGTGGTGCTGTTGCATGGCGTCGGTCTGAATGCCCTGGCGTGGGGTGGGCAGATCGACGGTCTGAGCCGTGAGTTTCGCGTGATTGCGCCCGATATGCCCGGCCATGGGCAAAGCGCCTGCCTGAGCGCCCCGGTCACGTTATCGAATTATGTGGAGGCGGTTCTTCCGCTGCTCGAGGGTTTGTCCGAGCCTGCGGTCGTCGCAGGCCATTCAATGGGGGCGCTGATCGCGCTGGAGATTGCGGATCATTCACCGTCCAGCGTTTGCGCGGTTGCCGCGCTGAACGGGGTCTTCGAGCGTGCGCCGGAAGCTGCCGCGGCGGTGCAGGCACGCGCCGGCAGCCTGGACGGCGTGCGGAACCCGGACCCGGTCCCGACGCTTGGACGGTGGTTCGGCACGCAAAGTTCGCCCGAGCGGACCGCCTGCGACACGTGGCTTCGCGCGGTGGATCCCAAAGGGTACAAGATGGCCTACGCTGCCTTTGCCTTCGCCGAGGGTCCGAGCCGCGGGACACTGCGTGCTCTGGCCTGTCCGGCGCTTTTTGCCACGGGCGCGCGGGACCCGAATTCGACACCGGCGATGTCGCGGGCGATGGCGGAGCTTGCGGAGGATGGACGCGCGCTGATCGTTGAAGATGCCGCACACATGATGCCGATGACACATGCTGCGGAGGTGACGACGGCGCTGGCCGTTCTTGCGCGGGAGGTGTGGTCATGACCGATCTGGACACACATGCGCTACGCCGTGCCTTTGGCAGTTTCATGACCGGCGTAACTGTCGTGACGAGCCGGAACGCGGCGGGGGAACCCGTGGGGTTCACGGCCAATTCCTTTGCGTCGGTGTCGCTCGATCCGCCATTGTTGCTGGTGTGTCCGGGCAGATTCCTGTCGTCCTATGAGAGTTTTGCGAGCTGTGGGCATTTCGCCGTGAACGTCCTTGCCGAAGGGCAGGAGGACGTTGCGAATACGTTTGCCAGCTTCAAGGGCGACCGCTTTGCGCGGGTTCCGCATCGAGAGGACGCGCTTGGCAATGTGCTTGTCGACGGTACGATTTCGCAATTTTCGTGCCGGACGCATGAGGTGGTCGAGGCCGGGGATCATGCGATCCTAATCGGCGAGGTGAAGGCGTTCAGCCATGAGCCCGGGCGCGGCCTTGGCTATGCGGACGGCCGTTTCTTCAGTCTGGGCCTTGAGCGTGCTGCGCTGGAGCCGTCGGGACATACGGCGCTTTATGGCGCGATCATTGGCCAGGGCGACAACGTGCTGCTTGAAGCGACCGACGCCGGGTTTCGACCGCCGCAGGTCGTCGCGGAGGATCGTGTGAACACGCGCGAGCGCCTGGTGCAGGACCTGGGGCGCCGGGGACAGGCAGTATCTCTCGGGCCGGCCTATTCGGTGTTCGACGACTGCAAGGCTCAGTGCTCGTACTTCCTGGCGAGGGCCACGGGCGGGGACGGCGCCGGTTTCACGAGATGTGCCGTCGCCGACATTCCGGATCTGAAATTCGCGTCATCCGCGATCCGCGACATGATGATGCGATACGCGGTCGAGACGCGGACCCGCAGCTTTGGCCTTTACATCGGCGATGCGCGGCGTGGCGACGTGCACCAGCCACAAGAAAGGATCTGAGTATGGACTTTTCGCTATTCGTGCACATGGAGCGGCTGACGGAGGATCAATCGCACAAGCAACTTCATGACGAGATGATCGACCTGTGCAAGATGGCGGATGACGCGGGAATGCGCGCTGTCTGGACGGGCGAGCATCATGGCATGGAATTCACGATCGCGCCGAACCCCCTGATGTCGCTGGTGGATATCGCGCATCACACGAAGAACGTGAAGCTGGGGACCGGGACGGTGGTCGCGCCTTTCTGGCATCCGATCAAGCTGGCCGGTGAGGCCGCGGCTGCGGACCTGATGACAGACGGACGCATTGAACTGGGGATCGCGCGAGGGGCCTATTCCTATGAATACGAACGCCTGATGCCGGGCCTGGACGCGTGGGAGGCGGGTCAGAGGATGCGCGAGCTTGCGCCGCTGTTGCCGCGGCTGTGGGCCGGTGATTGCGCTCATGAGGGCGCGTATTTCAGCTTTCCGGCCACGACCGCCGCGCCGAAGCCGGTGCAGGAGGGCGGTCCGCCGATCTGGATCGCGGCCCGCGACCCCAACAGCCACGAATTCGGCGTGCATAACGGGTTCAACATCCAAGTGACGCCGCTGTGGCAGGGGCTGGACGAGATCGTCACGCTGAAGCAGCGGTTCGATGCGGCCTGCGACAGCCATGATGGCCCGCGACCCAAGATCATGCTGCTGCATCACACCTATGTCGGGTCCGACGCGGATGACGTCGCGCTGGCGGCGCGGGAGTTGTCCCGGTTCTACTGCTATTTCGGCGCATGGTTTCAGAACAAGCGCCCGGTCGAGAAAGGTCTGCTCGCGCCGCTCACAGAGGAGGAGATGGCGGCCAACACGTTGATGAGCGCCGAGAACATGGCGCGTGACCTGACCATTGGAACGGCGGATGATGTGATCGAGAAAATCAGGAAATACGAAGAGCTTGGGTATGATGAGTACTCGTTCTGGATAGACAGCGGGATGAGCTTCGACCGCAAGCGAGCCTCGCTCGAGCGGTTCATCGAAGACGTCATGCCGGCCTTCAGTTGAGGTGCAAAATGCAAAGCAAACCACATTTCCAGCTATTCATCGACGGGACGTGGGCCGAGGGTTCTGACGGCCAGACCATGGTATCTCAAAATCCTGCGAACGGGGAGAATTGGGCCACGTTTGCCTGTGCCTCTGCCGAGGATGTGGATCGTTCCGTGAACGCGGCGCGACGGGCGCTTGAAGACCCGGCGTGGCGCGACATGACCCAGACGCAGCGGGGCAAGCTTCTTTACCGGCTGGCGGACCTGATCGAAGAGCACGCGCCGGAGCTCGGCCGGATCGAGACGACCGATAGCGGGAAGCTGCTGGCGGAAACCGCGAGTCAGTCCGCCTATGTGGGCGACTACTACCGCTACTACGCCGGATTGGCGGACAAGATCGAGGGTGCGGTTCTGCCGATCGACAAGCCGGACATGCATGTCTTTACCCGCCGCGAGCCAATTGGCGTCGTTGCTGCGATTGTGCCCTGGAACGCGCAGATGTTCCTGACCGCGACGAAACTCGGACCTGCGCTTGCCGCCGGTTGCACTGTCGTCCTGAAGGCGTCCGAGATCGCGCCTGCGCCGATGCTGGAATTTGCCCGGCTGATCGAGAAGGCGGGGTTTCCCAAGGGGGTTGTCAGCATCATCACGGGAGATGCCGAGAACTGCGCCATACCGCTGACGCGCCATCCGGACGTGGACCGCATCGCGTTTACCGGCGGTCCGGATGCAGCGCGGCACGTGGTGCGCAATTCTGCCGAGAATTTCGCGGTCACGACGTTGGAACTGGGGGGCAAATCGCCCATCCTGGTGTTCGAGGACGCCGATCTTGAAGGGGCGGCGAACGGTTTGATCGCGGGCAATTTCGGAGCGTCGGGGCAAAGCTGCGTGGCCGGAACGCGCGGGCTGGTGCATCGGTCGGTGCTGGACGAGGTGGCGGCACGGATCGAGGACAAGATGAAAGATGTGGTTGTCGGCGATCCGCTTGATCCGGGAACGCAGATCGGTCCGCTTTGCACCGGCGACCAGCTGCGCAAGATCGAGGCGACGCTGGCCGCCGCCGTTTCCGGCGGCGCGAAGATCCGTTTCGGGGGTGCGCCGCTCGATTGTCCTGGAAACTACATGGCGCCGACGCTGGTCGAGTGCACTGACGCCGATACGGAAACGCTCAAGGTCGAGATGTTCGGCCCCGTCATGTCACTCTTGCCGTTCGACACGGAGGAGGAAGCCATCGCGCTTGCCAACGGCACGCCTTACGGTCTGGGCTCGGGCGTGTTCACGGAGAACGTGGCCCGGGCGCATCGCGTTTCGGCGCGCCTGAAGGCCGGCATTTGCTGGGTGAACACCTATCGCGCCGTCTCTCCGATTGCGCCCTTTGGCGGGTTCAACCAGTCGGGCTATGGCCGCGAAGCCGGGCTGGATGCGATCCGCGATTATACCTGCACGAAAACCGTCTGGATCAATACGTCGGACGCGCCGATGGCCAATCCGTTCGTGATGCGGTGAGATATCCGCCTTCGCAGGAACAGATACCGGTGTTGCGCAGTTGTGTGTTCTGAGGCCCCGTGGAAATGACAGGGGCGGAATGAAGCGTTCCGGGAACCTGCGAAAGCCCTTATGTCATATGTAGTTATTCTCAATTCCGATTCCGGGAAGGGCGGCCGCAAACCGGGCGCCGAGGATATCCGATCCCTTTTCGAGGCGCATGGCGTGTCGGTGACGATCATAGACGTCAAAGGTGGCGACGATATCCCGGCAAAGGTCGCGTCGGCGATCGAACAGCCCGGCATCGAGTGCGTCGTGGCGGCGGGCGGTGACGGGACGATCTGCGCCGTGGCCGGGGCGCTGGCCGACAAGCGGGTCGACCTTGGTGTTCTGCCCTTGGGTACGTTCAACTATTTCGCGCGGCGTTTCGGCATTCCCGAAGATGTCGAGGAGGCGGTCGACGCGGTGTGCCGCGGACGAAAGGAGACCATCAACCTTGGCTGCGTCAACGGGCGCGTCTTCATCAACAATGCCAGCATAGGTTTGTATCCAGCCATATTGAAGCAGCGGGAAAGTATCTATCGCCGCTGGGGTCGTTCAAGGCTCGCGGCCTATTGGTCGGTCGTTGTGGCCATGATCACGGTCTATCGTCCGCTGACCATGCGCATCGAGGTCGATGGCAAGCTGCGCAGCGCGAAGGCGCCCACGGTGTTCGTCGGGATGAGCGCGTATCAGCTGGATGAATTCGAGATAGAGGGAGCGGACGCGGTACGGGAGGGCAAGTTCGCGATATTGCTTGCGCCCGATTGTGGCCGCTACATGCTGATCTGGAAAGCATTGCTCGTCGCCTTGCGGGACGTTCGGAAAGGCAGGGATTTCACGTTGTTGACCGGTGAGAGAGCGACAGTCGAAACCAGACGATCCACGCGGGACGTCGCCCTGGACGGAGAGCGCCGGCGGATGAAGGGCCCGTTCGAGTTCAGCATCCTGAAGGACGCGCTCCAGGTCCGCCTGCCTGACGCCGCCAGCCGATCGGACGCCGCGGAATGATCCGCCTAGTGCAGATCAGCGACCTGCATTTCGGCAGGGAAGACCCCGACCTTTTGGGCCCGCTCAGAGAGGCCGTTCAGGACGCGGCACCGGACCTTGTCGTCATGGCCGGCGATTTCGTCCAGCGGGCCCGGGCATCGCAATTCCGGCCGGCGGCGGAATTCATGGAGACACTCGGCCATACATGGTTGGGCGTGCCGGGGAACCACGACATTCCGCTCTACAATCTGTTCCTGAGGGCAGTGGACCCGTTTCGGCGGTACCGACGCTGGATTTGCGAAGAGCTCGAGCCGAGCGTCGACTTCGGGGACGTCAAGGTCGTCGGGGTGAACACGACCGACCCTTTTGCGCATCAGCGCGGGCGTATAGATTCAAGCGACGTGCAGAGAGTGGGCGATGTGATTTCATCCCGCCGGGGACGTCTGACCGTTGTCGCCGCGCATCATCCGTTTCACCATACCGCGGACATCGAGAAAAAGCTCATGGTCGGTGCCTCGGAGGCATTGGAGCACTGGGCCGATTGCGGGCCTCATATCATCATGTCGGGTCATCTTCACCAGTGGCTTGTCGAACCCTTCGTGCGTCGGAAAGGGGCCAACATGACGTTGCAATTGCACTGCGGCACAGGCCTTTCGACACGGCGGCGCGGACATGCGAACGATTTCGCGGTGCTGGATTGTGATGCAGAAGATGTCACCGTGACGCGGATGGTGGCCGAGGACGGCAAGTTTCTGATGTCCGGGCGCACCAGATACGAGGTCGGCGACCACGGCTGGGAACGACGGGGCGCGCAGATCGAGCGAAGGGTGGCCGAGGTTTAGCGGTGGACGCCGCTCGCCGGAATCCGCACCGTCAGGCCGGTCGTTTCTGCAAGTGAAGCTGTGCAACCGGGCCTTCAGGATGGCCTCGTAAGCCGAAGCCCCTTGCGGCCTTATGGATGTTGCGGGAGACGGCGGCGTTGCGGATCCGCAAGAGCGAAAATCACGCTTGGGAGTTGCGGTTGACGGTCCGTGACGGCAACGTCGCGTCATCGAATTCAGTGTGGGTGGAATCATCTGCTGTGATATGCATACTCACAGAACGAGATATTTCTGACCAGCAAACACAGGGAAGGTCAAACAATGAGAAAACTGTCTGCCATATTAATGTCGGCCGCATTCTCGGCGGCCGTCGCAACAGGCGCTTCCGCGCAGGAGCCGGTAAAGATCGGTATGCTTCAAGGTTTCACCGGCCCGACCGAATCTCTCGTCAAACCGATGGCTCTGGGGGGCGAGATGGCTATTCAGGAGGTCTCGGACAGCGGCATTTTCCTCGGAGGCCGTGAGGTGATCTCGGTGCGCGGCGACAGTACCTGCATCGATGCCGCCGCAGCCACAACTGCGGCCGAACGCCTGGTCACGTCCGAGGGCGTTCACGGGATCAACGGCGCTACCTGTTCAGGTGCGACCACGGCGGTTCTCAACAACGTCGTGCGGGCGAATGGCATTGTCATGGTCTCGCCGTCGGCGACCTCGCCGGCGCTCTCGACGATCGAAGATGACGGCTATTTCTTCCGTACCGCTCCGTCGGATGCGCGCCAGGGCCAGATCATCGCCGATATCCTCGAGCGCCGCGGCATAAGCTCGGCCGCGATGACCTACACCAACAACGACTACGGCAAAGGCCTTGCGGAAGCCATCCAGGCGGCGTTCGAGGCCAATGGTGGTGAAATCACCGCCGTCGCGGCGCACGAGGACGGCAAGGCCGACTACTCGGCCGAGGTCGGTACGCTGGCATCGGCCGGAGGCGAAGTGCTGATCGTGGCAGGATACCTCGACCAGGGCGGCAAGGGCATGATTCAGGCCTCGCTCGACACGGGTGCCTTCAACAAGTTCGTGCTGCCGGACGGGATGGTCGGCGAAGCGCTGACCGCTCACTTCGGCGACGCGCTGGACGGCTCGATCGGGACCAATCCCGGCACCGACAGCCCCGGCGCCTCGATGCTGGCCGAACTGGCCGAAGGCAAGGACTTCCAGGGCGACGATCCCTACGTCCCGGAGGCATACGACGCCTCGGCGTTGATCCTGCTTGCGATGCAGGCGGCCGATTCCACCGATAGCGCGGTCTACAAGGACAAGATCACCGAGGTGGCGAATGCTCCGGGTGAAAAGATCTTTCCGGGTGAACTCGCGAAAGGTCTTCAGATTCTCGCCGATGGTGGTGACATCGACTATGTCGGCGGCACTGCGCTGGAGCTTATCGAGCCTGGCGAGTCCGCCGGCAGCTTCCGGGAAACCGAAGTCAAGGATGGGAAGTTCGAAACCGTGCAATACCACTGACGGTACTGCACAGGGTCTTCCGCTTTCTCCTGAACGGTTGGGGATATTGATCCCCAACCGTTCAATCTTTGCCCGCAATCTGGAATGATTGAATGATCAAGGTCGAAAACGTCGCCAAGAACTTTGGCGGCATCCGAGCTGTCGATGGCGTCTCGCTGTCGATCGAGAAAGGGTCAATCACTGGCCTGATCGGGCCGAACGGTGCCGGCAAGACGACGCTTTTCAACATCATCGCAGGGGTCTTTCCGCCATCCTCGGGCAACATCTACCTCGATGGCGAGGACGTCACGAACCTGCAGCCGCACGAGCTTTTCCACAAGGGCTTGTTGCGCACCTTCCAGATCGCGCACGAGTTTTCGACGCTGACCGTCCTGGAGAACCTGCTCGTCGTTCCCGGTGAGCAACCCGGCGAGCAGCTGCGGCACAGCTGGTTCAATTTCAGTCGGGTGAAGGAAGTCGAGGCGAAGAACCGCGAGCGCGCGCTGGAGGTGGTCGAGTTCCTTGAAATCGCCCATCTGAAAGACGAACTGGCCGGCAACCTGTCGGGGGGGCAGAAAAAACTTCTGGAGCTGGGCCGCACAATGATGGTGGACGCAAAGATCGTCTTTCTTGACGAGGTAGGCGCCGGGGTGAATCGCACCTTGTTGAATACCATCGCCAAGTCGATCCAGCGGCTCAACGAGGAGCGCGGCTATACGTTCTGCCTGATCGAGCATGACATGGATTTCATCGCCCGACTGTGCGATCCGGTCATCGTCATGGCCGAGGGAAAACTCCTTGCCCAGGGCACGATCGACGAGGTGAAGAACAACGAGGAGGTCATCGAGGCCTATCTCGGTACGGGCCGCAAGCACGAGCGGAAGGCGCCAGCATGAGTTTCCTGAGCGCGACCGGAATGACGGGGGGATACGGCGGCGCCGATATCATTCACGACTGCACCATCACGGTGGAACGGGGCGAGGTCGCCGTCGTCGTGGGCCCGAATGGCGCCGGAAAGTCGACGGCGATGAAGGCAGTCTTCGGCATGCTCGACCTGCGCGAAGGCAAAGTCACGCTGGACGGCAAGGACATCACCGGCCTCGCCCCGCAGGACCGGGTGCCCCAAGGGATGGCGTTTGTTCCGCAGAACCGGAACGTGTTCGTTTCGTTGACCGTGGAAGAGAATCTCGACATGGGGGCGTTCATCCGCGAAGACGGCGAGATCGCGCAGACTAAGGAGCAAGTTTTCGACCTGTTCCCGATCCTGGCCGAAAAGCGGAGCCAGCCGGCGGGCGAACTCTCGGGCGGTCAGCGCCAACAGGTGGCCGTCGGCCGCGCTCTGATGACGCGCCCTGATCTTTTGATGCTCGACGAACCGACCGCCGGTGTGTCGCCTATCGTGATGGACGAGCTGTTCGACAAGATCCTGGAGATCGCCAGGACCGGCGTCGCGATCCTGATGGTTGAACAAAACGCGCGCCAGGCGCTGGAGATCGCCGACCACGGCTTTGTCCTCGTCCAGGGCCGCAACCGATTTACCGATACCGGCGAAGCGCTTCTTGCCAACGAGGAAGTGCGCCGGTCCTTCCTGGGAGGTTGAATGGAGATATTCAACGCGCTCGCACTGTTCGCCAACTTCGTCGTCGTTCCGGCGACGGCCTATGGAGCACAGCTTGCCCTTGGAGCGCTTGGCGTCACGATCATCTTCGGAATTCTGAAGTTCGCCAATTTTTCGCACGGGGAGTTGATGTCGTTCGGGACGATGATCACCATCCTCGTCACGTGGTTTCTTCAGGACATGGGGGTCGGGATCGCGCCTTTCCCGACCGCGCTGCTTGCGCTGCCTGTCGGCATACTGGCGGCGATCGCCATGGCGTTGCTGGCGGATCGAATGGTGTTTCGTTTCTATCGACGGCAGCGTTCTAACCCCATCGTGTTCGCCATCGTCTCGGTGGGCGTGATGTTCGTTCTGGCCGGGCTGATCCGCATCATCATCGGGCCTGCCGATCAGAGCTTCGCGGACGGGCAACGTTTCATCATCGGGGCGTTCGAGTCGCGCGAGATGCTTGGTATCGACGAAGGCATCGCCATCAAGCAGAGCCAAGTCATAACTGTCGTCGTCGCCTTCATCGTCGTCGTCTGGCTGTTCTGGTTCCTGCAGAAGACACGCTCGGGAAAGGCCATGCGTGCTTACTCCGACGACGAGGACCTGGCGCTGCTGTGCGGCATCAATCCCGAGCGCGTGGTCATGATCGCGTGGGTCATCGCCGCAGCTCTCGCCGCTATCGCCGGCACGCTCTATGGCCTGGACAAAACCTACAAGCCTTTCATCTTCCTGCAGATCCTGCTGCCGATTTTCGCCGCGACGATTTTGGGCGGGATCGGGCAGCCTGTGGGGGCGATCCTGGGGGCCTTCATCGTCGCCTTTTCCGAGGTGATGGTGACCTATGCCTTCAAGAAGTTCCTGGCCTACCTCGGCCCGGCTGACTGGGCGCCGGAGGGGCTCGTGCAGCTGTTGTCGACCGATTACAAGTTCGCAGTCTCCTTCATCATTCTGGTCGCGGTCCTGTTGATCCGACCGACCGGCATCATCCGGGGGAAAGTGATATGACCCAAAGGGTTGCAGTGCTCTACAGCCTCATGGGGCTGGTTCTGATCTTCGTCGGCTTCTACCAGAGCTGGAACGTCGCCTTCGGCATCTTCAATCTCTGCGTCATCTCCGCGGTCATGGCGCTTGGCGTCAACATGCAGTGGGGCTACGCGGGTCTCTTCAATGTGGGTGTCATGGGCTTCACCGCCCTGGGCGGGCTGACTGCGGTGCTGATTTCCATGCCGCCCGTCACCGAGGCCTGGGCCGTCGCGGGCGGTGACATCGCGCTGTCGCTGCTGAGCCTGGTCGGCACGGTGGCGGCGATCATTTTTGCACGCCGCGCTGTCTCATCGGTTCTCAGGTTGCCTGTAACGCTGGTGCTGCTGGTGGCCGGCTACTTCGTCATCGGGCATTTCTTTGGTCCGGCGACCGACGCGATCGAGTCGATCGATCCCGCACTGAGCGGATATCTTGGGGGCGCAGGTCTGCCGGTTGTCCTGGCCTGGCCGATCGGCGGCCTGGCCGCGGCCGGTGCGGGCTGGTTCATCGGTCGTATCGCGCTGGGTTTGCGCGCCGACTACCTGGCAATTGCCACGCTTGGCATCGCCGAAATCATCATCGCCATCATCAAGTACGAGGAATGGCTGTCCCGTGGCGTCAAGAACGTCACCGGCATCCCGCGGCCGGTTCCCTACGAGGTCGATCTGGTTCAGCAGGAGTGGTTTGTCGGACTCGCCGACTTTTTTGGCGCCGCGGATGTCGCCGACGCCGCAGGTCTTTTCGTCAAGCTGTGTTACGCCGCGCTGTTCGTGACCGTGCTCGCGATCATCATGTGGTTCGCGGAACGTGCGCTGCACTCTCCGTGGGGGCGCATGATGCGCGCCATTCGGGACAACCGCGATGCCGCAGCGGCAATGGGAAAAGACGTCAAGGCGCGACACCTGCAGACCTTCGTACTTGGCTGTTTCACCTGCGGGGTCGCTGGTGCGATGCTTACGACGCTGGATGGGCAGTTCACACCGACGAGCTATATCCCGTTGCGATTTACCTTTCTGGTCTGGGTCATGGTGATCCTTGGCGGCTCCGGAAACAACTGGGGCGCTGTTCTTGGAGGGTTCATAATCTGGTTCCTGTGGGTTCAGGCCGAGCCGTTCGGAAACTGGTTCATGGCGACGGTGACCTGGCCGTTGGGAGACAATTCCGAACTTGCGCAGCATTTGATCGGTGGGGCGGCCTATATGCGGTATCTGATGATGGGCGCTATTCTGCTCATCGTCATGAGGTTCGCACCACGGGGCCTCATACCTGAAAAGTAGCGCTGACGCGTTGAAGCTGCGCCCCGGTGCCGTTTTGTCACCGCCCTGGCATGTCGCGCATGCCGGGGCCAACCTGAGCCTGCAGAGGCCTTACTCAAGTCATTTTTGAAATCCGCGTTGTCCGCCAGCCAATTCCGGTGATGCGACGGTCTCCGACCCCCCGTATCTGATCGATCGTACGATTGCGCAGAGGCAAGCAGACTGCCGTTGACATAAACATATTTCTAATATATCAGACATAGCGAAATGGTATATCGGAGGCTGAACATGGAACTTCAAGACACCAACATGACCGAACGCCAGCGCCAGTACCGGGCCAACTACCGGCAGCGCGTTGCGGGCTGGTACAATGGTTTCCTGCATATCGTGATCATCTATACGATCGGGCTGACCGCGCTTTATATCTATACCGCCAACCTCGACGAGGTGACGCCTTTGGAATGGCTGACGGTGCCGCTGGTCTTTTTGTTCTGCAACTTCTTCGAATGGTGGCTGCACCGCTACGTGATGCACCGGCCGTCCAAGAACCCGGTGGCTCGAGCGGTCTACAACCGGCATACCCTGCAACATCACCAGTTTTTCACCGAGGTGGAAATGCGTTTCGCGGACCAGAAGGACTATCGCGTGACGTTCTTTCCGCCCTATGCGCTGGCGGCCTTCACGCTGATCTCCATCCCCGGCGCGATCGTGATGGGCTGGCTGTTCACGGCCAATGTGGGCTGGCTGTTCATCGCCACCACGACCTCGATCTACATGATTTACGAGTTCATGCATTTCTGCTGTCACGTCGAGGAGAACTGGTTCGTGCGCAACATGCCGTTCATCAACACCAACCGCCGCCACCACACGGCGCATCACGACCAGTCGCTGATGATGGAGCGCAACATGAACCTGACTTTCCCGATCATGGACTGGCTGTTCGGCACGTCGGACCTGAACCGTGGCCTGATCGGGCACCTGTTCAACGGCTATGACACCAGGCACGTCCGCAAAGACATGCGCAAGGTGTCCCGCACGCCGGTGCGCGGTAAGAACGAGGCGACCCCCGCGACACCCGCCGAGTAGACGGCCCCTGTCCGGCCCCCCGAGCGTGGGGGCCGGGCGGCGCCTAGACACCCCCGGACAAAACGGAGCATTTACATGGCCAATATCGAGCCGAATATCACCGCAGCCTTCATCTTTGCGCTGTTCGCCTGCGTGACCAGCCTCGCCGCCATCGTACTGACCGGGGTTTTCCCGCTGTCGACGCGGCCCGAGTTGAAGCGACCTTTGGGCTTTGCGCTGGTGGTGGCGAACTGCGTGCTGCTGGGCGCGGTACTGTACCTGACCTTTGGCTTTGGCCTGACCGAGCTGCGCTGGACCAGCGTGGTCATCATCGCCGGGTTCGCCCTGCTGTTCATGCCTGGCCTGTTCAACGTGTGGCCGAGCCGCTGGCGCGACGGGACCGTGGGCCTGACGGTGGTCATGGCCGGCCTGGGTGCCTCGGCCTGGGCGCTGGCCGGCATGGCCTGAGCCAAGGTCGCGGGTCGGGGCAGGCCCCGGCAAACACTATCAGAAGGAGGAGGCTGAGATGCCCGTCATGATCAAGATCGCGCTGTCCACGCTGGTGGCGCTCGCGGCCATCGGGGGATGGTTCTATATGGGACACCTGGGGCAGACCGGGCCGCAATGGGCCATTGTCTTTCTCGGGCCTTTCAGCGTTGGGTCGCTCTGGATCTTTCCGGAAGTGATGCGGTCCAAGGCCGATGCGCGGAGGAAATCATGAAGACATATCTGGGAGATCGGACAATCGACGGCGTGGTCGTGACCGTGGACGGGCAGGACCTGCCGGATTACGCCGAGGTCTGCAAGTTCACCAACGCGGGTTTCGAATGGAGCTTCGAGGGAGTGGCGGCGACGCAGTTGGCCTTTGCGCTGATCTACGACGTGACCGGCGATGCGGGGCTGGCCAAGCGTCTGGCCGAGCCGTTCATGCGCGAGGTCACCGCGAATTTCGGCAACGACTGGGAAATGACCGATGCGGATGTCCGCGCCGCGGTGATCCAGGTGCAGCCGGAGCAGGCGTGATGGCGCAACTGGACAGCTGGAAGGCGGGACGTTACGGCGTATGACCCCGCAGCGTGCTGAACATTTCATTCCGCCATGCGGCGGGCGCCGTGCTGCGCGATGACGAACGCGGATGCGAAGGTCGGCTCGGTCGCGGCGCGATCGTCAAGGTCCGCGCCGCGGTGGCGTTGTGACCCGCCGGGAGTGCGCCCAAGCCTTGCGGCATGGGGCGAAGCACCGTAGATTTTCATATAGCGATAAAACATCCACCGCCGACCGCGACGGTCAAGGCCAGAGACAGGCAGAGTATGAACAGAGATTCCGAGAACGTGTTGGAGAAAGGCTCTCCTGGCGCGCGCAAGATCGACGCCATGACGCTGACTGACCGTGCCTACGAGATGATCGAGACACGGATCGTGGCGCTGGACCTGGAGCCGGGGCAGGTGCTGTCTGAATCCCAACTGGTCGACGAACTGGGCATCGGGCGCACCCCGGTGCGCGAGGCTTTGCAGCGATTGGCGGCCGAGGGTCTGGTCGTGGTGATGCCCCGGCGTGGCGTCATGGTCTCCGAGATCAACATCGCCAAGCAGTTGCAGCTGCTGGAGTTGCGGCGCGAAGTGGAGCGGCTCTGTGCCTGCAAGGCGGCACAGAGGGCCACCGAGGCAGAACGTGCGCAATTCGAGGCTCTTGCCGCCAAGCTGGCCGCTTCGGCGGAGGCAAGAGATTACGATGCCTTCATGCAGCTTGACCTGGAATTCAACCGGGCCGTCCTGGCCGCTTGTCGCAACGAGTTCATCGAACGGTCGATGCGGCGGATGCAGGGACTGTCACGGCGGTTCTGGTTCCAGAATTACCGCGTGGCGCTTGACCTCGAACGCTGTGCGAACCTTCACGCGGACGTTGCGCGCAAGATCTCCGAGGGGGATCAGGCGGCGGCGGGCGAGGCGTCGGACAGGCTGATCGACTATATCTACGAGTTCACCCGCGCGACCCTTTGAGGCGTGGCGCGCGGAGCAGTCTGCGGTATTTCCCGACAAAGAGGTCACGGCCCTTTGCAAGACGTGTCAGCACGTCGCCTGGGCCGCGCATGGTGCCGGCCCAGGCCATCGGGCCGGGCAGGGGAAGATGGCTGGCGCCAAGGCGTGAGCCGGTGGGCACCAGCATCGGGGCATCGCGCCAGGGCGTGTAGGGTGCCAGGGTGTCGAAATGCGTGCCCTTGGCGGCCGCACGCAGGGTTTTCGACAGGTACGGCGTTTGGCGAAGCGTACCGACGATGGTCATCGCGTCGCCGGTGGCGGCCATGTCGCCGCCCGTGAACAGCCCCGGCAGGGCGCCTGGCGCGGGCCGCAGCCACGCGTCGGTCACCACGCGGCCTGCGCCATCAAGGCACACCGAGGGCAGGGCGGTGAGGAGGTCGGTTCGAGGCATTGCGCCGAGCGCGGGAAGCACGAGGTCTGCCGCCACGACCCGCCCGTCAGAGAGCGCCAAGGGACCGTTCTGTGCTCCTTGACCCGGCGCGATGCCGGGAGCGGTGCTGTGCGTAACGACCTCCACCCCCAGCCGATGCAGGCAGCTCAGGAGCGCGCGACCCAGCCGCTCCGGCTGGTCAGGCATCGGGTGCGGACCGGCGGCAATCAGGGTGATCTGGGCGTCGGGCCGGGCCGCCGCGATTTCTCCGGCGAGTTCGGTGCCGACCGCGCCAGCGCCGACAATGGCGATATGCCGGGCCCCGACGATGCGGGCCGCGAGCGTCCGGTGTGCGGCGAGAAAGGCGTCGAGATCTTCCGCGGAGGATTTGAAGGGCAGGGCGTAGGACGAGCCGGTGGCCACGAGGGTGAAGTCGCTCGTTACCTCTGAGCCGTCCGCGAGGCTCGCGCCTTCGGAATGAAGTGTTGAGACGCGGCCCCGGATGACGCGCCCTTCGCGTAGCAGCTTGTCATAGGGGATCGTAGCGGCCGCCAGAAGGTCGGGTGCGACCAGGGCACGGATCATGGCGGGAGAATGCAGGAAGGCCGGCTTGGGCTCGACCAGGGTGACGTCCATCACCCGGTCGAGCCGGCGGGCCACGTCGCAGCCGACATATCCGCCGCCCACGACAAGGAGCTTTCGCCTAGAAGCCAAGGACTTTCTCCGGCAGCCAGAGCACCATCTGAGGGAAGGCCATTACCAATGCCAGCGTGAAGAGCTGAAGGATGATGAAGGGCACGACCCCCTTGAACATGTCGGGCATGGTGATCTCCGGCGGTGCGATGCCGCGCAGGTAGAAGATGGCCGGGGCCATCGGCGGCGACAGGTAGCTTGTTTGTATCACGATCAGGAAGAGGATGCAGAACCAGACCGGATCGAAGCCGAGCTGCGTGACGATCGGGATGAAGACCGGCAGGAAGATCAGAAGGATCGAGATCCATTCCAGCGCAAAGCCGGCGATGAAGACGATGACCAGGAACACAGCCAGCGTGGCCCAGGGGCTGAGATCGGAGGCGGCGATCAATTCGGTCGTGACGCGGGTGCCGCCGGCGCCGACGAAGACGCCCGAGAACATCGAGCCCGCCAGCAGGATCATGAGGATCATCGACGTGACCTTGACCGTGTTCAGCAGCGCGAGGCGCAACGTGCTCCAGCTGAGCGTGCGGTAGACTGCCGCCAGGATCACCGCTCCGAAGGCGCCCATCGCCGCCGCCTCTGTCGGGGAGGCGAGCCCGAGCATGATCGAGCCCAGCACCGCGAAGATCATCAGCGCCGCCGGCAGGAAGGCCGTGAGCGTGATCCAGAGCCGTTCCCCCAGCGTCGGCAGATACTCGTCGTCCGAGACCAGCGAGCCGTCCTGCGGCCGCAGGTAACAACGGCCCATGATGTAGAGGATGTAGAGCGTCGCCATGGTCAGGCCCGGGATGATCATGCCGATGAAGAGGTCACCGACCGATACGTCGGCGATCGGCCCCATGATGATGACGACAACGGAGGGCGGGATGATGGTGCCCAACGAGCCGCCGGCGCAGATCGTGCCGGAGATGAGGCCCTTGTTGTAGCTGTGTTTCATCATGACCGGAATGGCCAGCAGGCCGACCACGGTCTCTGTCGCGCCGATCACGCCGGTGGAGGCGGCGAAGATCACGCACATGAAGATCGTGCCGACCCCCAGCCCGCCGGGCAGGCGGCGGGTCCAGATGTGGACCGCGTCGAAGAGGCGTTCGGCGATGCCGGATTTTTCCAGCATGGTGCCCATGAAGACGAAGAGCGGCACGGCGGCGAGCACGAAGTTGCCCGCGACCTCATCGATCTTGTCGATGAACTGGTAGATGACGGTGTCGCCGAAGGTGATGTAGCCGAAAATGGTGGCCACGCCCATCAGCGAGAAGGCGATCGGAAACCCGGTCAGCAGGATCAGTAGCAGGACCGGGAACATCCAGAGTGCGAGGTATTCCATGGCTCAGGTTTCCTTCGCGTCGGGGGCAAACAGGACCTGAAGGCAGCCGAGCGTCTCGGCGATGGCCTGAAGCACCATCGCGACGAAGGCCGTGAAGAACACCAGGTGGTAGGGCCAGACGACGGGATTCCAGGCGCTTTCGCCGGAGCGTTCGCCCCATTGGTAGGCCTCGATCGTGTAGTGATAGAGCGCGATGGTCAGCCAGATGCCGATGGGCAGAAACAGCAGAAGGTATCCCGCCAGGTCCAGGGCCGCCTTGAGGCGCGGCGAGAAGCGGCAGGCGACAACGTCGATGCGCACGTGCTGGCCGTCGCGCAGGGCGTAGGCCGAGCCCAGCAGGAATGAGGCGCCCATCGCCATGTAGCCGATCTCGTAGGCCCAGATGGTCGGCTGGTTGAAGACGTAGCGCGAGACGACCTCGTAGACCGAGGCGAGGATCAGGGGCACGAGGATCAGGGCCGAGAAATAGCCCAGGACACCACTGATCGCTCCGATGAAGCGGCGAATGGATGAAATCATGTCAGAGTTTCCTGTGGGACGGCGTGGCAGCCCCGGACCCTCGGCGGGTCGGGGCTGCGGCTGTCCGGTCGGGCGTTCAGTTGGACGAGCTGTCCTGCGGCGGCAGGGCCATCTTGCGATAGCTGTCGGCCTCGGACCAGCTGGATTCGAACTCGCGCTGGGAGGTGAGCACGCGCTCGAACCACTCGTTGCCTTCGGCCTGCCGGTCGGCCCATTCCATGCCGAGACGCTTGGCGGCGTCCTTGACTTCGTCTTCCAGGACGATGACCTCGTTGCCGTTCTCGCGGTAGAACTTCAACGCCTTGGCATCCTCGTTGCCGAGGCGCATCCAGCTTTCGAAGGTGACCAGTTCGGCGGCCAGCCTGACCATTTCCTGATCCTGCTCCGACAGCGCCTCCCAGGCGGCGTCGTTGATTACCAGTTCATAGGGCGCGACGGGCTGATGCACGCCGGGTACGACCACATACTTGGCAATCTGGTAGAATCCGGGTGACACGTTTTCATAGAGCGAGCCCCACTCGGTCGCGTCGATGGTTCCGCGTTCAAGCGACGTGTAGACCTCGCCACCGGCCATGGTGACGGGCGAGGCGCCCAGCTCGCTGGAAATCTCCAGCCAGGCTCCGGCGGTGCGCATCTTGAGGCCTTGCAGGTCCTCCAGCGTCGAGACGGGTTTCTTGGAATGCAGGAAAACCTCGGCCGGCCGCATGAAGAGGGGCATGGAAACGAGACCGAAGCGATCCTGGCGGAATTCGGTCCAAAGCTCCTGTCCGCCGCCCTGATAGAGCCAGTGCAGCATGCGTTCGCTGTCCATCGAGCCGGCGAAACCGCCGAAGAGCACGGTGGTCTTGTCTTTGCCCCAGTCGTACCCCATCCAGGTGTGGCCGACCTCGGCGACACCGCGTTTCACGGTGGTGGACACGTCGAGCGCCTTGCCCAGCGTGCCGGCAGGGAAGACCTCGATCTCGACGCGGCCTTCGGTCATTTGCGAAACGCGCTCGGCAAAGGCCTCGGCGCCCAGTTCCATCAGCGGACCGCCGGTGACCGTGGTGGCCATTTTCCATTCGTGCTCGGCGGCGAGCGCGGCGCAAGCCATCAGGCCGCCCGTCATGCTGGCGGCCAGCGCGATGGTCGCGATGCCTTTCTTAAACGGTGACATTGGTTCTCCTCCCTATCTGGTTTCTTGCAGGCTCTGCCCTTCCATACCCTTTGTTTCCCTAGGAACCGTCGATGATGACGAACGCCTGCCGGCGCCGGGGAGCTGCACCGGGGACTCGTAAACGACTTTTGGTCGACGGTCAATATGCAATTAATACGTAACTAATATGTCAGTTGAGAAGCGGGCTGTTTTTGAAAAGCAATATACTGAGTTGTGCAATTAAATACTGCGACCGATGTCAGTGCCGAATGCTCCACCGAACACGCCGAAAACCGATGGCGAAGTAGAAAAAGCAGAGCTGGCTCAGCGGCGGCATGTTGCGGAAGAGGGCCACTAAGACACCGATCAGCCCTGGCAGACTCTGGCGGCACGCCTGTTGGTGGAACGCCTGACGAATTGCAGGCCCACTAAGATACACAGCCGTCGACCGGCGTCAGAAGCCGCTTGCCTTTGGTAGCCAGGCGGACAGGAAAGGCAGGAATGTGATCAACAGCAACGCCACGGCGTGGGCGATGAAGAAAGGCGGCATCTCGCGGATCAAGGTCGACGGCTTGAGCCCGACTGTCGAGGACACGACGAAGATCAGGCTGCCGACCGGAGGCGTCGTCAAGCCCAGCGTCAGGTTGACGATCACGACGATGGCGAAATGATTGGGGTCGATCCCCAGCGCGAAGCTGATGGGTGCGAGAATGGGAACCAGGATCATGACGCCGGGCAAAGGATCCATGAAGAGGCCGAAGACCAACAGCAGAAGGTTGACCGCCAAAAGGAAAACGACCGGTGCAAGCTCCCATGCGATGATCGTTTCCGCGAGAAATTGCGGGATGCTTTCGATGATCAGCACCCAGGCAAAAGCCCGTGCCGCCCCGAGGATGAGCAGCACCGCGCCTGATGTCAGCGCTGCGCGCAGCACGATGGCGGGCAGGTCGCGCAGGCGCAGTGAACGGTAAACGAACATGCCGACGAAGAGCGCATAGAAGACCGCAATGACAGACGCCTCGGTCGGGGTGAAGACCCCGAAACGAATACCGCCCACGATCAGTACGATCAGAATGAGTGCGGGCAGGGCGAACAGCGCGATCCGAGCGATTTCGGCAAGGGAGGGCATCGGCTCGCCGGAGGCATAGTTGCGCTTGCGGCTGACGCGGGCATTTGCCCAAAGGACCATGAGGGTGATGACCAGCCCGGGCAGGATACCTGCCATGAAAAGCGAGCCGACCGAAACGTTCTGGTCCTGCATCGCATAGATGATCATGGTGATCGAGGGCGGGATGATTGGCCCCACGACGGCGCTGGCTATGGTGAGCGCGCTGGCATAAGGGCGGTCGTATCCGCCGTTTTCCATCATTCGGATCATCATCGTTCCGGGACCGGCCGCATCAGCCAGAGCGCTGCCGGAAATGCCGGCGAACATCGCGGAACTGACCACGTTGGCATGTCCGAGCCCGCCGCGCAGGTGCCCGACCAGGGATTGCGCAAGCCTCAGGATAGCCAGCGTCACCGCGCCGCCGGTCATGATTTCCGAGGCCAGAATGAAGAAGGGCACAGCCAGCAGCGGGAAACTGTCGAGGCCCGAGAACATTTCCTTCACCACGACAAGCGGCTGGTAGCTCGAGGCCAGGGTGATCGCCGCGAAAACCGAGATCGCCATCGCGAAGGCGACCGGCAATCCGAGTATCAGAAGCAGGAAGAGCGCGGGGAACAGTATCTCAGCCATTGGCACCGCCGGTGACGGTTTCGTCATCGACACCGCGGGCGTCGAGGCTTTTGTAGGCGCCCGCGGTGATGAGTGGGCGGGCGATAAGCAGCAAATGGAAGATCAGCAATGCGAAACCGACAGGCATGGCCGCATAGACGTAAAGGAAAGGCAGTCGCAGGGCTGGAGTGACCTGAAATTGCATCCGCTGGGCATACTGCCATCCGACATAAACCATGTATCCGAAAAATGCCAAAAGGATCAGGACGATCAGCGCACGAAGTATTTTCTGTCCGGCTGACGGCAGACTGTCCTGCAGGTTCGTTATCGCGACATGGCCACCGATGCGCAGGATCAGCCCTGCGCCTGTGAATGTCAGCCAGATCATCAGGTAGCGCGCAACCTCATCGGCCCAGGGCAGAGAATGCGCGGTAAAATAGCGCAGCGAGATATTCGCGCCCACGACCAGCGCCATTCCCGACAGCATTAGAATGAGAGCCCAGCCGTTCAGCACGACGAATATATGTTCGAGCCGTTTCAAAAAGGCGCCCCCGGAACGTGGGGGGGGGGGGGG
>NZ_JASHIZ010000016.1 GCF_030733425.1 Roseovarius sp. MMSF_3350 | reverse complement strand
CCCCGCCGTGTCGAAGCGGCAGGGGGACGAGGCGCAGACCTCATCGCGCGCGGCAGGTGGTGGAGCCTCCGGCGGGAGCATTGTCAATAAAAAAATTAATTAGTGTCAGTCGGTTAAGTGAAATGGGCTTAAGGATATCCCTCTTCCTGTCCACGTTCGACCCTGCACTTAAACTCCTAGGTGCGTCTTCCATAGAGTTGCTACAGAAAATTAAATGAGGCTTTCGATACAAAGGGCGCACAGTTGCCGTTCGCGAACACCGGGGTGCTCGAGGAGCTGGCCCCTCGACGAAAATTAGAGCGCGGCGCAGCCGCACCTTTGTATCAGGCCTTCTCGTCCAGCTCGCGCAGGTAGTCGGCGCCGCGGTCGGCCAGCGGGCCGGTGCCGTCTTTCCAACGGCGGTGGATCCAGAACCATTGTTCCATGTTGTCGCGCACGGCCGCTTCAAGGCGGGCATTGAATTCGCGGGTCATGGTGACCGGGTCGGAATGGGCGATGGGTGTTTCGGTGTGGATGGTGAAGTGGAGGCCATCGGGGTCGCGCAGGCCCCAGACCGGAACCAGCAGCGCATCGAATTTCAGCGCCATTTCGGCGGTGGCGAGCGAGGTGAGGGCCGGCTTGCCGAAGAAATCGAGGGGCACGCCGTCATGGGCGTTGAGATCGTTGAGGATCGCCAGCACGCCGCCCGAGCGCAGGTGCTTGACCATCTGCATCATGCCCTTGCGGCCCTGTTCGAACATCGGCTCGGAGAGCGCGGCCATGGCGCGGACGTAATGCGCGTTGAAGGGGCGGTTGGCCATGGGGCGGTAGAAGACGCCCATGTTGAAGCCCTGTTCCATCATCGCCATGCGCGCGGCGTTGAAGCTGCCGAAATGGCCGGTGACGAAGATGACCGGTCGGCCGGAATCGCGGGCGGCGCGCACATCCGGCAGGCCGGGGCCGACCACCGGCGACTTGCGGGCATGGTCGGGGAACTCGGGCGAGTAGAGCTCCATCATGTTGCGGCCGGCATTGTCGGGCACGCGGCGGGCGAGCGTCTCGATATCGGCCTGCGACAGGTCGGGACGGACGAGGGCGAGGTTGTCGCGCACGCGTTTGCGGTAGCCCGCGAGTGGCGCCAGCACCCGCGTCGTCAGCCAGGCCGCGAAGGGGATGCGCCAGCGATAGGGCAGCAGGCGGGCCATGCGGATGGGCGCGACGAGGGCCGCGCCGGTCAGGCGTTCGACGAGGGGGATCTTTTCTGGCGCGCTGCTCATGGGCAGGAGATACGCCGGGGGCGGGGCTGCCTCAAGTGTTTTCAGGCGCGAGGGGCAGGCCGGTGCCGATCATGGAGTCGCGGGTGACCAGCTTGGCCAGCGCGGCCTCGGTGATGTCTTCGGTGCCCGGGGGACGGGCGGGCAGGACGATGTAGCGCATGTCGGCGGTGCTGTCGTGGACGCGGATGCGCGTGGTCTCGGGAAGCTCGAGGCCGAATTCGCGCAGGACCGCGCGGGGTTCGCGGACCGCGCGGGAGCGGTAGGCGCGGGTCTTGTACCAGTCGGGCGGCAGGCCCAGGAGGTTGCGCGGGTAGCACGAGCAGAGCGTGCAGACGATCATGTTGTGGATGTCGGCGGTGTTCTCGACCGCCACCAGGTGCAGGGGGCCGATGTCGAAGCCCATTTCGCGCGTGGCATCGCCGGCGTTTTCCATCAGCCGGGCCTTGAAGGCGGGGTCGGTCCAGGCGCGGGCGACCACGGCGGCGCCGTTGGCGGGCGAGCGGGCATCCATCGTGTCGATCTGGGTGGCGATCTCGGCCGGGGTAAGGTGGCCCTTTTCGATCAGGAGTTCGCGCACGGCGATTTCCATGCGCTGGAAATAGGTGAGGGGGGCGTCGTTGTCCTGCCGGTAGGGGTGGCCGGAGGGCGAGAGATGATCGTGGTCATGGTGGTCGTGGGGCATGTCAGGCCTCTTCGAGCCAGTGGTCGTAAATCTCGGCATCCACTGTATCAGCGGGGTTTTCCGCCGCGTCGCCCCAAAGCTCGGCCATGGTGAAGCGGACGCGGTAGAGGGTCTTTTCCGGGGCGGGCAGGCCGTAGGCGAGCTGTTCGGGGCTGCGAAAGCGGCCCAGGATGCGCTCGACCTCGCCGGTCTTGCCGCGCAGGTAGAAAGGCGCGCGGACATGGCCCGGAGGATACATGGCCTTGACGCGGACGCGGTTTCCTTTCGGGGTCATTCCTGCGCCTCGCCATAAGTGGGGCCGCGGCGGGCGACCTCTTCCATGCGCTGGCCCAGTTCCTCGAGCGTGTAGACGCCCGCCTCGATGAGGTTCTGGTTGGTGGCGGCGATCCAGCGGTCGTAGTAGCTGAGCGTCTCGAACGCGTCCTCGCCCATGTCCTCGAGCGCGCGGCGGAGGCCGTCGACGGTGAAGAGACCCTTGGCGCCGCAGAGCACCATGAGCGCGTCGACGCGTTTTTCCCAAAGCGCGAAATCGTGGCCCTCCATCGCGATGGGGCCGGCGGATCGTCCGCCCATGTCGTGCCAGCGGTGTTCGGGTGTATCTGTCATGCGCCGAAGGGTAGGACGGTGGGGCGGCGCGTGTCCATGGGGATTGCGCCAGCGCGTGGGTTTTCACCCACCCTACCAGGCCGGGTTTTCAGGAAATGTAGCCCTCGCCGTTGCAGAGCCCGCAGCGGGTGGTCTTGCGGCCGAAGCAGCCGTCGCAGCGGTCGTGGACGGGTTTGCCCAGGCGGTCCAGGCGCCGGTGGGTGGTGCCGCGGCCGAAACAGATCTGACAGGGTGCCTGGCCAGAGCCGGTGCAGCGGTGGCACCGGCGCAGCCGCGCGTGTTCGCGGGAAGGTCTGTTGAAACCGACTGACATTTTTTCGCCTTTCGCTACTCCGGCGCAGGTGCCTAGCATGCGTTTGGGGCGATTCTTGGGCGGTGCGCGGGATGCGCGCGGGTCAGGCGCGAGGCGTGTCGTCCTTGGGTTTGCCGGTGTAGAGCAGCAGCCCCACGCCGACGGCCATGACGATGGCGATATAGAGCGCGGGCGAGCCGATGCAGCCTTCGGCGGCGGCCGCGGGGCGCTGGCCGCCGGTGGGATCAAAGAGGGTGAAGGCCGAGACAAGCAGGCTCCAGCCGACGAAGACGGCGAGCGCGCCCCAGGCGCTGCGGAAGCGCAGGACGAGGGCGGAGGCGAAGAGCAGGACGAGGGAGGCGGGAGAGCCGAAGAGCAGGACCGCCTCTTCCCACGCCGGAACCGGGGCGCCGTCCCAGCCGGGACGGACCTTGGCGCAGACGTCCTGCGCGCGGGCGGCCACGGGCAGGGTCAGGAGCGCGGCAAGGATCAGTCCTCTTCGAAGGGGTCCCATTCCTCGTCCACTTCGGGCAGCGCGTCGGCCTGGGCCTCCGCGGCGATGTCCTCGGGCGTGCGGATCTCGTCGATGCGGGCCTCGGGGAAGGCGGCGAAGACAGCCTGGACCAGCGGGTGTTCGCGGGCCTGCGCCTCCAGCGCGTTGCGGGCGGCGTCGCGGATTTCGGCAATGGTCTCGGCGCCGCCCTCGTTGACGACGGAAACGGCCCAGCGGTTGCCTGTCCAGTTCTGCAGGCGGGTGCCGAGGCGGGCGGCGAGGTCGCGCGGCGCGTCCTTGGTCGGCACGAATTCGATGCGGCCCGGCTGGTAGGCGGCGAGGCGTAGCGAGGTCTCGACCTCGACCAGCAGTTTCACGTCGCGGTGGGCGCGGATGAGTTCGACGACGTGGTCGAAGGTGGGATAATGCGCGAGGGCGGCCTCGGCCTGGGTGGCGAGCGCGGTGACGCCGCCGCCGTTGCGGCCGCCGTTACCACCTCCGGTGGTGTGCGTCGGGGCGTATCCGCCGGCCTGCGGCGCAGGTGCGCCGTGGCTCGCGCTGCCATTGCCGCCGCCGGGCGGTGTGGGCGCGGGACCCGAGGGCGGGTTGTCGCGCAGGCGGCGCACCAGATCTTCGGGCGTGGGCAGGTCGGCCACGTGGGTGAGGCGGATGATCGCCATCTCGGCGGCCATCATGGAATTGGGGGCGGCGGCGACCTCTTCCAGCGCCTTCAGCAGCATCTGCCACATGCGGGTGAGCACGCGCATCGGCAGGGCCTCGGCCATCTGGCCGCCGCGGGTGCGCTCATCGGGGCCGATGGTGGGGTCCTCGGCGGCCTCGGGCGTGATCTTGACCACGCTGACCCAGTGAGTGACCTCGGCCAGATCGCGCAGGACCGCCATGGGGTCGGCGCCTTCGGCATATTGCGACGACAGTTCGGTCAGGGCGCCCGCCGCATCGCCCTTCATGATGAGGTCGAAGAGGTCCATCACGCGGCCGCGGTCGGCAAGGCCCAGCATGGCGCGGACCTGTTCGGCAGTGGTCTCGCCCGCGCCGTGGGAAATCGCCTGGTCCAGGAGGGAGGTGGCGTCGCGCGCCGAGCCTTCGGCGGCGCGGGTGATGAGGGCGAGCGCGTCCTCGGCGATCTGGGCGTTCTCGTTGCCGGCGATGCGGCGCAGGAGGTCGAGCATCACCTCGGGTTCGATCCGGCGCAGGTCGAAGCGCTGGCAACGCGAGAGGACCGTCACGGGAACCTTGCGGATCTCGGTGGTGGCGAAGATGAATTTCACGTGGGCGGGGGGTTCCTCGAGCGTCTTCAGCAGCGCGTTGAACGCGCCCGTGGACAGCATGTGAACCTCGTCGATGATGTAGACCTTGTAGCGGGCCGAGGCGGCGCGGTAGTGCACGCTTTCGATGATTTCGCGGATGTTGCCGACGCCGGTATTCGAGGCCGCGTCCATTTCCAGCACGTCGACGTGCCGGCCTTCCATGATCGCCTTGCAATTTTCGCACTGGCCACAGGGATCGGTGGTTGGGCCGCCGTTGCCGTCGGGGCCGATGCAGTTCATGCCCTTGGCGATGATCCGGGCGGTGGTCGTCTTGCCGGTGCCTCGGATGCCGGTCATGATGAAGGCCTGCGCGATGCGGTCGGCGGCGAACGCGTTCTTGAGCGTGCGCACCATGGCGTCCTGCCCGACGAGATCGGCAAAGGTCTCGGGGCGGTATTTCCGGGCCAGGACCTGGTAGCCTTTGTCTTGGGTCTCGCTCATGCAATGCCTTTTGGGATTCGGGTTTCCGGGCAGAGTAGAGGCGGGACGCGCCGGGGTCCAGCAGGCGGTGAGGGGGTCAGAGGCTCCAGAGGATGGCGCCGGTGGCAAGGGTGGCCAGCGTCATCAGGCTGGCGAGCAGGGTGAAGTTGCGCGTGGGCATGGGCGCGGCATCGTGATTTTCCATGCGGCGCATTGTTTTGCGCGCCTGTATGCGGGCGGCCCAGAACACCACGATGGCGATCCCGAGAAACGCGCTGGCAACGGCCTTGGCGGCCCAGGTGGGCTCGAACTCCCCGAAGACGGCCTTGAGACCGATGGCGACGGCGACCGCGCCCAGGCCGGTGCCCATCCAGCTGTTGAAAGTGCGCTCGTTGGCCAGGATCGTGCGGTCCGAGGCCCAGTCGGTGCGCTCCTCGGCCCATTCGGTCTTCTTGTCCAGTTCGTCGGAGTTGGTGTCGTCCTGGGGCATTCCCGTCTCCTTGCGGATTGTCCGTATGAGATTCAATATATCCGACAGAACGAAAACCGGGCTATGTTGGTTGCGATACATCGTGCTTGGGGGGCATCATGCGGTTGAAAGGGTTTCGGCGCAGCCGGAATGTGGAGGATCGGCGGGGCATGGGCGGCGGCGGTCTGCGCCTTGGCGGTGTCGGGCTGCTGATCGTGCTGGCAATCGGGTATTTTACCGGGATCGACATCACACCGTTGCTGGAGGGTGCGGGCGGCCAGCAGACCGCCCCGCGCGAGATCAGCGCCGAGGACGAAGCGGCGGCAGAGTTCACCTCGCGTGTTCTGGCGACCACCGAGGAGGTCTGGGACCGGGTGTTCGAGGCACAGCTTGGCAGGGAATACGTGCCGCCGGTGCTGGTGCTGTATTCGGGGGTCACGCAGAGCCCCTGCGGCGGAGCGTCGGGGGCGACGGGGCCATTCTATTGCCCGGCGGACCGCAAGGCGTACCTGGACACGGAGTTCTTCGGCACGCTGTCGCGGGACCTGGGGGCGAAGGGGGATTTCGCTTCGGCCTACGTGATTGCCCACGAAGTGGCGCATCACGTGCAGAACGAGCTGGGCATCCTGCCGCAGGTCAACCGCGCGCGGCAGCAGGCAAGCCCGGTGGAGGCCAACCAGTTGACGGTGCGGCTGGAGTTGCAGGCCGATTGCCTGTCGGGGGTCTGGGCACGGTCGGTCGAGGGGCTGCTGGAGCCGGGCGACATCGAGGAGGCGCTGAACGCGGCGCGGCGGATTGGGGACGATCACTTGCAGAAACGCGCGGGGCGCGTGCCGCAGCCGCATACCTTTACCCACGGCACGTCGGAACAGCGGTCGCGCTGGTTCGCCACCGGTTACGAGAGCGGCGACCTGCGGTCCTGTGATACGTTCGCGGCGGACCGTCTCTGAGGAGCCGGGAGCATGTCGAACTTCGTCATATACGCGCTGCCGGTGGCCGAGGGGATCCTTGGCATCGCGCCGATGCCGGGGCGGGGTGGGCACTGGGCGGACGACTTGCAGCATCTGGCGGACTGGAAGCCGGCGCTTGTGCTGTCGATGACGACGGTGTCCGAGCAGGTCAGTCACGGCCTGTCGGATTTGGGTGCCGAAATCCAGGACAAGGGTACGCGGTGGATCCACCTGCCGGTCGAGGACATGGGGGTGATCGCGCCCGAGCGGATCGAGGACTGGCATGTCGCCAGCAAGACCGCGCTCAGCGCGCTGCAAGGCGGGGGGCGCGTACTGATCCACTGTTTCGGTGGCTGCGGGCGGTCGGGCATGGCGGCGCTTCGCCTGATGGTGGAGGCCGGCGAGGACGCGGACGCGGCGCTGGCACGGCTGCGCGCGGTGCGGCCCTGCGCGGTGGAAACGAACGAACAGTTACAGTGGGCGCGGGCGGGCTGAGGCCCGGGCAAGATCTTCTTTGAAAAACTCTGTTGGCGGTGCTTTATCCGGGAGCAGTATGGACAAGGCTTGCAAATTCAAATGCAAAATGCCCGCCTTGAGGCGGGCATTCGGTTCAGTCTTGTTCAAGGAGTTCAGCCTGCGCAGTCTCGCAGTGCGGCAACGTCCGGGCCGTTGGGCGTGCGCCCAAGGTTGAACGGGGCCGAGGCGTCGCGCCATTGGGCATAGTCCTCGAGATATTCCACCATGCTGAGATAGACCTTGGCCGAGTTCGGGTTCTCGCAGGCAGTCTCGACGATCACCTCATTCGCCATCTGCTGGACTTGCTCCAGAGTTTCGTCGTCGTAGCGGTTGATCTCGACGGCTTCGTCGAACTTGGCATAGGCCTCGGTGGCGCGTTTTTCGGTGAAGGCCAGCGACCACAGCAGTGTCGCGTCTGCCGCGATCTGCAGTTTCTCCTGGGTCTCGGGGCTCAGCGCGTCCCAGGCGGGCTTGTTGATCATCACGCCGAACACGGAGGCCGACTGGTGCCAGCCAGGTGTCGCCCAGTATTGGGTGACCTGTTGAAAGCCGCCCGACCAGTCGACATTGGGAGTCGAGAACTCGGCACCGTCGATCACGCCGCGCTCGAGCGACTGATAGATTTCGCCGCCGGCCATCGACACCTGGTTACCGCCGAGCCGCTCGAGCAGCTTGCCCTGCTCGAGGCCCGAAAGACGCAGCCGCTTGCCCTGCAGGTCTTCCAGATTGACGATCGGCTCGTTGGTGCGGAAGCCGGATTCGTTGTTGGTCACGCCGTAGGGCAGGTAGACCATGTCGAACTGGCCGTAGATCTCGTTATAGAGTTCCGCGCCGCCCCATTGCTGAATCCAGTTCACGTAGTCGACAGCATTGAAGAGGCTGGGGGTGGTCGCCAGCGGCGAAAAGGCGGCGTCGCGTCCGGCCCAGTAGCCGGGCCAGTCCGCGCCGGCCTGGATCGTGCCGGATTCGACAGCACCGAACACCTCGCCCGAAGGGACGAGAGCGCCGCCTTCGAAGAACTCGATGGTCAGCTCGCCTTGCGTCAGCTTGTTGGCCAGGTCGACAAAGTGCTTGTCGGTTTCGATCAGTTCCAGAGACGAGGGCCAGGTGGTGGTCATCGTCCAGTTTTCCTGCGCCGTGGCATGGCTGGCCACCGCTGTCGCGGCCGCGGCCGCCAATGTTATCACCTTCATAGTCATGGTCTCTCCCTTTTCCATGGTTGAGGTTACTGGGTATAGAGGACGTCCGGCAGCCATGTGACCAGCGCCGGGAACAGGGCGACGAGCAGACACATCACTACGATCAGCGCGATGAACGGCAGAACGCCGCGAATGATCGCGCCTGTGCGCAATTCCTTGGGCGCAATGGCCCTGAGGTAGAACAGCGCATATCCGAATGGTGGTGTCAGAAACGAGGTTTGAAGGACCACCGCCATCAGCACGACGAACCACAACAGGTTCACATCGGGCATTTCCTGGATGATGGGCAGGAAGATCGGGAAGGACAAGAGCACGATCCCGGTCCAGTCGAGGAACGCGCCCAGGATGAACACGATCACCATCATCATGGTGATCAGCATCCACGGTTCCATGTCCAGGGTCCGGATGATCTCCTGTGTTGCTCGCAGACCGCCGGTAATATTGAAGACGCCGGTGAACGCGGTCGCCCCCACCACGATGAAGAGGATCATCGCAGAGGTCCGCCCGGTTTCGAGCATCGCGCCGTAGAAACTGCCAAGCCGGAACCGGCCACGCGCAATCACGATGAGGAGCGCCAATGCTGCGCCGATGGCCGACGCTTCGGTCGCGGTGGCGATCCCTGCCAGAAGTGACCCGAGAATGCCGAAGATCAGAACCAGCGGCGGCAGCGCCTCGACCACCAGCATACGCAGGAGCGTGGCGCGTTCGACTTTCTCTTCGGGTTCGACCGCCGGGGCCAGGTCCGGTCTTATCACGGAAATGAAGTAGACATACACGGCATAGCTGAGCCCGAGCATGACACCGGGGATCATCGAGCCGGCAAAGAGTTCGCCCACCGACAGGGGCGAATAGCTTGCCATCAGGATGAGCATGATGGACGGCGGAATGAGGATGCCGAGACAGCCAGATGCGGCGATCACCCCGGCGGTGAGCGAAGGCGCGTAGCCGTATTGCAGCATCGGGCGCAGGGCCATGACGCCCATGACCGTGATCGAGGCACCGATGATGCCCGTTGTCGCGGCCAGAAGAATCGAGATGAAAACCACCGCAAGGGCAAGTCCGCCCCGAACCTGGCTGAGCAGCAGGCGCAGGGTTTCGAACATTCGGTCCGTTACGCCTGAATCCGACAGGAACCGCGCCATGAGAACGAAAAGCGGAATGGCTATAAGGGTGTAGTTGTCCAGAACGTCGCCGAAGATCCGGTTGATGACGATGCCCAGAACCATCGGCTTGCCCGCGATGATCGCAGTCAACACGGCCGTGCCGCCCAGGACGAAAGCCAGCGGATGCCCGAGGAACAAGCCCGCCAGCAGCAGGCCGAACATCAGAACCGCGATAAATTCGGGATTCATTCAGAGACCTCCTGCCGGTCGAAGATAATTTTCAGAACCTCCGAGATCCCTTGCAGCAGCAAGAGCCCCGCTGCCACGCACATGGCCATCTTGAGCGGATAGACCGGCATCTGAATGGCGCCGTATGTCACTTCGCCCTGCGACCAGGAACGCATGGCGAATTCCCAGGATCGGGTCAGAAAGACCCAGGCGAACGGAAAGAAGAAGATGACATAGCCCAGAAGGCTTATGATGCGCTGCGCGTTGTGGCCGAATCTTTCCGTCAGGATGTCGACGCGCACATGCGCGTTGTGCCGCAATGCGTAGCCCCCGAGCAGCACGAAATAGAAGCCGAACAACTGCTTGGAAACATCAAAGGCCCAGCGTGTCGGCTCGCTGAACACGTAGCGCAGAACGACGTCATATATGATGATCGCCGCGAATATGATCGCCAGAACAGAGACGATCCTGCCGACTATTTCGTTCAAGCCGTCGATTGCACGCACCAGAACCACTGCGATGTCTCCTCCCTGGTGATCCGCGAATGTCATGGTGCCCTGCAACCACGATCCCCGTCTCCGGCACGACCATCGGGCAATTCGCATGGAAGTGCAAGCGATCGGGGAAGGCCGTGTAAGTCTATGCTTTTATTGTGTTAAACTAAACCTGGCAGTCCCCGCTGGAGATTGGATTCGAGCGTGATGCGCTCAAACCGCAGAATACGCGGTTATGAATAAGCAGATTGTCATAGGGGGTGCTGGATCGAACCTTGCCTGACTTCAAACGAAACTTGATAGGACCTGTCGTGGAACCGATCTGTCGTACACTGGCCGCTGCATCCCTCGCCACTCTCCGCATAGAAAACGTGGAGTAACTGATGGCATTTTTGGCCCGCACCACCGAGGTTGGAGCAAAAGGTCACCTTGACGCCGTATTCTAAGCAAATTCGAATGCTCTTGTAATTTGATAACCAGCAGTTGGGGACTCCATGGCTTGCTTTGAAAGAGCATTGATAGACCCGGTCTTTCTAGTGGCCGCGGCGGTGATCGCACTTGCTGCATTCACCATGATCTGGACCCTCAAATCGCAGGATTTCAACGGAAAGCGTTTCTACGCGCTCACCTTCATCGGTGTCATGTGGACTCTTCTCTGCGTTGGTCTCGAAGCGGCGTCAACGACGTATGTCTGCAACATGCAATGGGCGACGGTCGCCTGGCTGGGGCACGGATTGGTGACGATCTCGTGGTGTTACTTTGTCTTCAATTACGTCGGAAACGCCAAATGGGTCCGGACGCGTCGTGCAACTGCGCTCTTGCTTGGCCTCACGCTGGGAATATTTGCCCTAGTCGCCACAAACTCATGGCACCAGCTCGTCTATACCGAGGGCACGATACTTCCGGTCGGAAGCGATCAAATCGAATACGTTCACGGGCCGGGTTTCTACACGATCATCGCCTTGCTCTACACCTTCGTCATGGCCACCTTCGTTTGCCTGATTAGGGGGTTTGTCCGGGCCAGGCGCAGCGCCTGGCCACTGCTGAGCATGCTGAGCGCCATCACCTTGTCCCCGCTGGTGGTGAACGCCGCCTATATCGGTCTGGACTTCACCTTCTTCGGTCTCGATCCCACCGCGTTCATGTTCTCGCTGGGCGTTCTGGCTTTTTCCTGGATGCTGGTGGTGAGCAAGACGATGGACATGGCCGCGGTCGGTCAGTCGGTCCTCTTCGATACGAGCAGCGAACCGGTCGTCCTGATCGACCGCAAGCGAAACATCGTGCTGATGAACGCCGCTGCCCGCAAGCGCGAGCTGAACAATGGCAACAGTCAAATGCTGCGCGATCTCTTCGCCGGGCAGGACGAACTGGCCACTGGCGCCGATGGCTCTCATCTGCGCATTGGCGACCGGGACTACGAACCCCGCATACAAAAGGTCCGCAATCCATTGAACCCATCGGACGCCATTCTTGGATGGAGCGTGACCCTGGTCGACGTCACCGACCGCATGGCGATAAATGCCTCGTTGCAGGAGGCCCTCAGTGCCGCCGACGCCGCCAACCGCGCCAAGGACGAGTTCGTCTCGGTGGTCAGCCACGAGATGCGCACGCCGCTGACTTCTCTGAAAGGCGGTCTCGCGCTCGCCCTTGGCGGTCATATCGGCGAGATGAGCGACCAAATGCGCTCCCTGCTGGAGATCGCCCACCGCAACGGTCTTCGCCTGTCACGCCTGATCGACCAGATTCTCCTGGCGCAGAAGATGGATATCGGAGCACTTCAACTGGAGGAGGATACTGTCGATCTCGACAGGCTTCTTACCGACAGTATAGAGGAAAACCGCATCTTCGCCGCAGAGCGCAAGGTAACGCTTGTCAAGACATCGGCTGTCTCACACGCGTTGGTCCAGGGCGACGCCTTCGCCATTCGCCAGATCATCGACAACCTTCTGTCCAACGCCATCAAGTTCTCGCACGAGAACGGCACCGTCGAAGGCGCGTTGCATATGGCCAATGGCAGGCTGCGCTTGTCGATCAAGGATGCCGGCCACGGCATCCCCGACGGGATGGAGGACCGCGTTTTCGGACGCTTCGGACAGGTCGCCAACCAGACCCAGCATTCGACGCAAGGCTCGGGCCTGGGATTGCACATTTCCAAACGGCTGGCCTGTCAGATGCAGGGCGACCTGACCTATGACAGCACCGTGGGCGTCGGAACGAATTTTCACCTGGAATTCACCGCGATGGAGCAGAATGAAGACCGGTTGGCCGGCTAGGCCAATGAGCGGGCGGCCGAGTTTCAGGCGAAAAATTGCGGCGGCGCTGAACGGTCGGGGCGCAGGGCTGGTCTGTGTGGGCCTTTCGGGGATGCGGTGCATCCCCTTTCGGCCGACGTAAACCGGACTGCGTCCGGTTTACTTGGGTGAGAGGCTGGACAACGACCCAAGCGGGGCTCGTTACGGCTGCTTCCTTCCGGACCTGACCGGGTTGGCGAGGCGCCTGCCCGCGCCAACCTCTCACCCGGTTATCTAGGATGTATGCCAGGGATTCGCAAGATCTGCCAGTTTCGCAAGCGGAATCGCTAGCTGCAGGAACCCGGCCGGATCCAGGCCGATTTCGCGGGCGCCCAGTGCCGCCAGGTCGCCCGGGTGATTGCGCACGCCCGGGCCTGTCCCCAGCAAAACGGTTGCATCGCGCGGGCCGTCGAGGTGCCAGCTGTCGCGAGAGGGCCCGGTGCTGTCAGACCCGTTCTGGACGAGATACGCGGTGAGATGATCGCGGACCGGGCGGGAGCAGCGGTGCACCACCATGCGGGGCGCGGCGGCGGGATAGGGGCCGCCGCCGAAGGCGCGGAAATTGTTGGTGGCGACGCAAAAGACCGCGTCGCGCGCCAGCGGCGCGCCGTCGCGCGTGAGGTCGCGGATGCGGGCTGCGCCGGGGTTCAGCAACCGGCCCTGCGGGTCGTAGCGCGGCGGTTGCGCCAGGTCGATGCGGTAGCCGAGGCCGGAAATCGTGTCGAAGGCATGGCTGGCGAAGGCGGGGTTCCACAGCGGCTGCGGCGTGTCGCCCCGGCCCGGCAGGACCTGGTGAAAGCACGAGGCGGCGCGTTCGAGCCAGTCGGCGATCTGGGCGCCGGTCAGGCGCAGGCCGATCAGGGTGTTGGGAAAAGGGTAGAGCTCGGCCATGTGCCCCAGGGTCAGCGGACCGGGGGGGATGTCGATGAAATCGCCCGGGCCGGCATGGCCGCCGGATTTGAAGCAGGGCGTCGCGGCCAGCACCGGGAGGTGCGCGTCCTCGGTGCCCTCGAGCGCCGCGATGAGCGCGGCGGTCTTGGCTTCGAGCACCGGACGGACCGAATTGCTGGGCCGCGCCAGGGCGAAATAGCTGTGAATGGCATGGTCGGTGTGCGCGACGGCCCGGGACGTGATCTTGAGCGTGGCCATGTGAGCCGGATGCACGACGGCGGAAAGGTCCGGGTCGGCGGCGGCCGGGGCGCTGTCATCGGGGTACGCCACCGGGCGGGCGTGGCTGTGAAAGGCATGGACCGACCAGCGGGCCGTCTTGGCATCCTGCACAAGGCAGAGATCGAGCACACCCAGATGCGAGCCGCGATACCCCGCCATGACCGCGGGAACCCCGGCCAGGGTGCCGGCGTGGTGATCGACCCCCGGGGCAGGCGGAACGGCCGCAGTCGTGTCGGGAAACACCTGATGACTGTGCCCGGCCAGAACCGCGTCGATTCCCGGCACGGTGGCCAGTGCGAGGGCGGCGTGTTCCTGGGCCGGATCGGCCGTTTCGGGCGCGGACGTGGCGAGGCCTATTCCGGTATGGGCCAGTGCGATGACGATCTCGGCGCCGGCGTCGCGCAGGCGGGGGACCTCGATCATCGCGGTCTCGACGATGCCGCGGGTGGTGACACGGCCCGCAAGGTGCTGGTGATCCCACGTGGTGATCTGCGGTGGCAGCAGGCCCAGCACGCCAATGCGGATTGTGTGTTCATTGCCATGGCTGTCGCGCAGGACCGAGGGCAGGATGACGGAGGGCGGGCGCAGGGGCACAGGCTCGGGCCCGACCCTCACCGCGTTGGCGCAGAGCACGGGGAAGGAGGCGTCGGACAGGGCCCGGGCCAGCCAGTCGAGACCGAAGTTGAATTCGTGATTGCCCAAGGTGGCGGCGTCGTAGCCCAGCCGGTTCATCGCCGCGATGACAGGCGACGGGCCGGTCCAGTCGCTGTCCGGCCCGGTGCCGATATCCGCGAGCGCGGAGCCCTGGAGGAAATCGCCGTTATCGAAGAGCAGGCTGTTGGCGGCCTCGGCGCGGGCGCGGGCGATCAGCGTGGCGGTGCGGGCCAGGCCATAGCCCGACACCTGCGTATCGCGGTGATAGTCGTAGGGTGCCAGATGGGCGTGGACATCGGTGGTTTCCAGCAACCGCAGCCACACATGCCGCTCGGGCGCGGGGCACTCCGTGGATGCGGGCGCGTACGGCCATGTCTGGTCAAGCGCGTCGTCACTCATAAGCTCTGCCGAAATCTTCCCCGCCCCGGCCTCTCGCCGGGTAGCGCCGACCTTGGCACAGGCGACAGAGGGCGGCAATCGCCTTTTGGTTGATATCACTTATTTAGGATCGCGCTTTGATTGGGTGCCTGCGAACGTGCGCAAGTTGGTGCCGCTTGCCGTCGGCGGGGGGCTGTGGCAGGTCTGCCGCCCAAAGGAGATGCGCATGCGTCATGCTGAAACGGTCACCTTCGGCGGATCGGGTCTGGACCGGGCCGCCGAACTGCGGGGCACACCGGAGGAGATCGCGGCCGCGCCGCGCGACGTCGTGCTGTTGTGGCGCGGCAAGCCGCTGGTCGAAGGGCCGGGGCTGGACCGGCTGGTGCGGTTGCCGGTGGATCATCCGGTGCTGTCGCAGGCCGATCCAGAGGCAGTGCTGCTGGGGCGGCAGGAAGACGGGCGTCTGATCGAGGCGCGCGAGTTGGTCGACTGGGACCCCGAGGACGTGGATCCGGCCCAGATGAACAGTTTCGTGGACGTGACCGAGCAGCGCCATCCCCTGATGCGCGAGACGGAAGTGTTTGCCGAATTGCGCCGGGTGATGACCCGACTGAGCCCGCGCGACGCGGAACTGGCGGCGACGGCCAAGGGCGTGCTGCACTGGCATGTCAGCCACCGCTTCTGCGCCCGGTGCGGCGCGCGGAGTGCGCTGGCGCAGGCGGGCTGGCAGCGTTTGTGCCCGTCCTGCGGCGCACATCACTTTCCACGGACCGATCCGGTGGTGATCATGCTGATCACCCATGGCAACAGCGTGCTGATGGGGCGATCGCCGCATTGGCCCGAAGGGATGTTTTCGCTGCTTGCGGGCTTTGTCGAACCGGGTGAGACGATGGAGGCGGCGGTACGCCGCGAGGTCCGCGAAGAGGCGGGCGTCAAGGTGGGTGCGGTCGAATATCTGGCCAGCCAGCCCTGGGCGTTTCCGGCGTCGTTGATGTTCGGCTGCCGGGGCGTGGCGCTGAGCCGGGAGATCACCATCGACCCGGTCGAGATCGAGCAGGCTATGTGGGTCAGCCGGGAGGAGATGATGCAGGCCTTTGCCGGGGCGCATTCCGTCCTCAGCCCCGCGCGAAAAGGTGCAATCGCGCAATTTTTGCTGCGCAACTGGCTGGCGGATACGCTATAACGCCGGTAATCGACAGTTTTCCGGAACCCAGCCCGGCGCGAAAGACCGGAGGGGACAAGAGAAGAAGAGGCGCAGATATGAAGTTCGTGGCCCACGAGGATGTAGAAGCCCCGATCGAGTTCGTGTTCGAGCAGGTGACCGATTTTGCTGCGATCGAACGGTCCGTGTTGCGGCGCGGAGCCGAAGTGCAGCGCGTCGACGACCTTGACACAACGCAGCCGGGCATGAAGTGGGACGCGGCCTTTACCCTGCGGGGCAAGCGGCGCGAGATGCAGTTGGAACTGACCGAACTGGACCGGCCCAATGGCCTGGTCATTGCATCGCGCTCGCCCAACATGGGCGGCAAGATGGTGCTGGACCTGGTGGCGCTGTCGCGGTCGCGCACGCGGATCAGCGTGGTGATCGACATGGCGCCCAAGACGCTGGCGGCGAAGCTGCTGGTGCAGTCGATGAAGCTGGCGAAGGGTAACCTGAACAAGCGGTTCAGCCTGCGTGTGGCGGGCTATGCCAAGGAACTGGAAGACCGCTACAAGAGCATCGCCTGAGGACGGTGGCGGGCCGAGCGCAAAACGGGTCGCCTAGGAAGGCGACCCGTTTTCCCGTTTCAGGCAGGGCCGGTATCAGCCCAGCTGATTGTCTTTCTCCTGGTCGAAGTAAGGTGCGCCATAGCCGTAGGCCAGGCCCAACTGGTTGTCCTTCTCTTCATCGAAGTAGGGGGCACCGAAGCCGAAGCCCAGCTGGTTGTCCTTATCTTCGTTGACGAAGGGCGCGCCGTAGTTGGAGGCGAGGCCCAGCTGGTTGTCCTTCTCTTCATCGAAGTAGGGAGCGCCGAAGCCGAAGCCCAGCTGGTTGTCCTTCTCTTCGTCGAAGTAGGGAGCGCCGAAGCCGAAGCCCAGCTGGTTGTCCTTCTCTTCGTCGAAATAGGGAGCGCCGAAGCCATAGCCCAGCTGGTTGTCCTTCTCTTCGTCGAAGTAGGGAGCGCCGAAGCCATAGCCCAGCTGATTGTCCTTTTCTTCATCGAAGTAGGGAGCGCCGTTGGTCAGGACGCCGCTGTTGAGCGGGGTGCTGTGCTGGCCCAGGACGTTGACGACCTGAAGGGCGGCGGCGGGGGTGGCGAGAGCTGCGATGACCGCGACTGTACTGATGATACGCATGACGTGTTCCTTTCTTTGTTTGTGTCTGGGCGGCGCGGTCCGTCCGCGTCGTCTGGCAGCAAGATGGAGACACGCAGGGCACCGCCACAGGGGGGCTCCGCTTCTCGTTACTGGCGCTTCACGTGAATGCACAGAAGCGTGAGAAATGCTGTGGTGATGCTCTCGCCCTGCGTGTTCTGCGCGCGCAGATCTTTTAAAAATAACTGTAAAACAAAGAAAAATACTGAAACATACAGAATGTGCACACACGCACGAAATTGGTGCGGTTTTGAGCGTGACGGTACGTTTGTAACAATTGACGTGCCGACGCGCGGCGCGGCCGGTCGTTCCGGCTCAGTGGCGACGCGGATCGGCGGGATAAACGCCCAGCAGCGTGACGTCGGAAGTGAAGTAGTCCAGTTCTTCCAGCGCCAGCTTGACGCCGGGGTCGTCGGGATGGCCCTCGATATCGGCGTAGAACTGGGTCGCTGTGAAGGAGCCGCCGACCATGTAGCTTTCGAGCTTCGTCATGTTGACGCCGTTGGTGGCGAACCCGCCCATCGCCTTGTAGAGCGCGGCGGGAATGTTGCGGACCTGAAAGACGAAGGTGGTCATCATGCCGTCATCGCCGCGGCGGGAGTGGTCGGGCTCGCGCGACATGACGAGAAAGCGGGTGGAATTGTTGCCCTCATCCTCGATCTCGCGGGCGAGCACGTCGAGGCCGTAGATCTCTCCGGCCAGTTCCGAGGCCAGCGCGGCCATCTCGGGGTCGCCGGCCTGGGCGACCTCGCGAGCCGAGCCGGCGGTGTCGGCGCCGGTGACGCGCTGGATGTCGTGCTGTGCCAGAAACTGGCGGCACTGGCCCAGGAGCATGGTGTGGCTCTTGGCGCGCTTGATCTGTTCGAGCGGAACCCCGGGCAGAGCCAACAGGTTGATGTGCACGCGCACGAAGGCCTCGGCAATGATGTGCAGGCCGGAATCGGGCAGGAGGTGGTGAATGTCTGCCACGCGGCCGAAGGTGGAGTTTTCGACCGGCAGCATGGCGAGATCCGCCTCGCCCGAGCGGACCGCCTCGATCGCGTCCTCGAAGGTGCGGCAGGGCAGGGTATCCATGTCGGGATAGGTGTCGCGGCAGGCCTGGTGGGAATAGGCGCCGGGCTCTCCCTGAAAGGCGATGCGTTTGGTCATGTGATTGGTTCTTCGCCCGTTTTTTACCATTTCCCGCTTAATTTTGCCGAGGGCGGGCGTTTGGTCGCGGAAACTACACCTTGCACCGCCCGAGGGGAAGCGGATAGATACCGCGCGAGAGATTAAGATGGAAGCGGGCTATGTTTGACACAATGACCTTCACAAAGATCATGGGGGGCCTTTGCGGCACGTTCCTGGTCTTTCTTCTTGGCAAGTGGGCTGCGGAAGAAATCTATCACGTCGGTGGCGGGGGCCACGGCGAGGAGCATCAGGCGGCCTATGTCATCGAGGTGGACGAAGGCGAAGGCGGCGGTGAGGAAGAAGAGGAAACGGTGACGTTGGCCTCTCTCTACTCCGAAGCTGACGTGGGCGCGGGCGAGCGCGTGTTCGGCAAGTGCAAGGCCTGTCACCAGGCGGAAGAGGGCGCGAACGGCGTCGGCCCGCATCTGTACGGAGTGGTCGGGCGCGATGTCGGGGCTGTCGATGGCTTCAGCTATTCCGGAGCGCTGAGCGAGGCGGCGGACGTGTGGACGCCCGAGAACCTGTATGCGTTCCTCGAAGATCCGTCGGGCTATGCGCCCGGGACGTCGATGAGCTATAACGGATTGGCCAAGCCCGAGGACCGCGCCAACGTGATCGCCTTTCTCGATCAGACCGATGGCGACATGACCGAGGTTGCCGCCGAGGAAGGCGCTGAAGAGACCGCGTCGGCCGAGGAAGGCACCGAGGAAGAGGCAACCGAAGAGGCGTCTGCCGAAGAGGGCACGGAGGAGGACACCACCGAAGAGGCCTCTGCCGAGGAAGGTTCCGAAGAGGAAACCACCGAAGAGGCGTCGGCCGAAGAAGGTTCCCAAGTGGACACCACTGAAGAGGCGTCTGCCGAGGAAGGCGCTGAAGAGGAAGCCACGGACGAAGCTTCCGCCGAGGGCGGCTCTGACGAGGGAGCCACCGATGAGGCCGCTGCCGAGGAAGGCTCTGACGAGCAAGCCGCCGAGCAAGCCGCAGCCGAGGAAAGCGCCGAAGAGGGCGGCTCGGAAGAGCAGGCCGCCGAGGAAAGCTCGGGCGGCGAGGGCGAAGGATCGGCCTTTGCCGAACTGGTCGCTGCCGCGGACGTGGCAGATGGCGAGCGGGCGTTCCGCAAATGCGCCGCCTGCCACAAGGCCGAGGAAGAAGCCAACGGCGTCGGCCCGCATCTGGTGGGTGTGATCGGTCGCGACATCGCATCGGTCGATGGCTTCAACTACTCCGACGCGCTGGCGGGTCTCGACGGTGCGTGGACGGCCGACGAGATGAACGCGTGGCTGGAAGATCCCAAGGGCTATGCGCCGGGCAACAAGATGGCCTATCGCGGCGTGCGCAAGGAAGAAGAACGCGCGGCGCTGGTCAAGTACCTGGAATCCACCGGCAACTGAGCCGAGACAATCTGACGACCAGGCCGCCGTTCCTGTCCGGAGCGGCGGCTTTTTTATTGGGACGACGATGGGCCCAGGGGCGGCAAGTCGCTTGCTGTCGGAAGTTTGAACGGAATCCGCCTTTCGGCGCTTGAATCCCGTTTCGTTCCTCCTTTAGCTTGCCTTGCAAGGACACCGACCCCACATCAGGCAGGTCAAGAGGAGAGAAGAATGACCCGACGCCACAGCCGGGCCACGACCCGGGCCGTAGCCGTTTCCCGCATCCGTTTCATGACCGCCGCCCTGACCGGGCTTTGCATCGCGGCGCTCGCCGCGACCACCGCGCTGGCGCAGGACGAGGGCGCGGACCAGACTATCATAAAGAGCCACGGCTATTCGTATTTCGGAGAGTTGAAATACCCCGAGGACTACGAACATTTCAGCTATGTGAATCCGGACGCGCCCAAGGGGGGCGAGATTTCCATCGCACTGCCGGGCAGTTTCGATTCAATGAACCCCTACACCCGCAACGGTCGCGCCTCGGCGCTGTCGACGATCATGTACGAGAGCCTTCTGGGTCAGGTGCTGGCCGGGTCGGGCAGCCTGCCGGGCGACGACATGAACGGATTGTATGGCCTTGTCGCGCACACGGTCGAGTACCCCGAGGACAAGTCGTGGGTGATCTTCCACATGCGGCCCGAGGCCGAATTTTCCGACGGCACGCCTGTCACGGCGGAAGACGTGGCGTTTTCGCACAACCTGCTGTTGGACCAGGGGCTGAAAAGCTATGCCGAGGCGGTGCGCAAGCGGATTCCGAAGGTCGAGGTGCTGGACGATCACAGGGTCAAGTTCCACTTCGCGGACGGCATTTCTCGCCGCAGCCTGATCGATCAGGTGGGCACGGTGCCGATCTGGTCCAAGGCGTGGTACGAGGAGACCGGCGCGCGGCTGGACGAACCGCGACTGGACATCTCGCCCGGCTCTGGCCCGTACGTGATCGACGAGGTGGTGCCGAACCGCCGCGTGGTGATCAGGCGCAACCCCGATTACTGGGGCTGGGACCTGCCGATCAACAAGGGCCGGCACAATTTCGATACGATCCGGCTGGAGTATTTCGCGGATGCCACCGCCGCGTTCGAGGCGTTCAAGGCGGGCGAGGTGACCTATCGCACCGAGGCCGACCCCAAGCAGTGGGCCAGCGCCTATGATTTCCCCGCCGCCAACAAAGGCTGGGTGAAGCTGGAGGCGATCCCGGATGGCTCACCGCCGCCGATGACGGGCATCGTGTTCAACACCCGTCGGGACGTGTTGCAGGACAAGCGCGTGCGGCAGGCGGTGGCGCTGATGTTCAATTTCGAGTGGACCAACGAGTCGCTGTTCGCGGGGTTCTACGAACAGCAGCGGTCCTTTTCCACCGGCACGCCGCTGGAGGCGACGGGCGTGCCAGAGGGGGACGAGCTGGAATTCCTCAACTCGCTGGGCGACGCGGTGCCCGAGGAGGTCAAGACGACCGAGCCGTGGGTGCCGCATGAGAGTGATCCTTCGCGGCTGAGCTCGCGCAAGAACAAGCGCCAGGCGCTGCGGCTGTTGCAGGAGGCAGGCTACACGGTTGGCGAAAACGGCCAAATGCGGGGCGAGGACGGCAAGGTGCTGCGGCTTGACTTCCTGCTGAATGCGTCGGGGCAACCGACGCAAAAGGCCGTGGCCGAGAATTTCGTGTCGAACCTTCAGGACCTGGGAATCGATGCCAGGGTGGAGGCCGTGGACAGTGCGCAATTCACCAAGCGCGAGCGCGATCACGACTATGACCTGGTGTTCGATGGATATCCGGCGCTGATGGGAACGGGTACGGGCCTGGCGCAGCGGTTCGGGTCCGAGGCCGCCGACGACCTGTTCAATCCTGCCGGGCTGCGCAGCGAGATGGTGGACCGCATCATCGAGGAATCGCTGATGACCGAGAGCCAGGAGGAAGAGGACATGACGATCCGCGCACTGGACCGGGCGCTGCGGCATGAATTCATGTTGATCCCCGATGGCTATGCCCCCAATCATTGGGTCGCCTACTGGGACCAGTACGACCATCCCGAGGAAATTCCGCCCTACCTGCTGGGAACGCTGGATTTCTGGTGGTACGACGCCGAGAAGGCCGAAAAGCTGAGAGAGGCGGGCGCATTTTGATGAACTTGCAGGTCGTGGACGGCGGCGCGTTGACGCGCATCCCGCGGGCATAGGGGGCCAGGGGTGGGCGCCTATATCGTAAGACGGCTGTTGTTGATCATTCCGACGCTGATCGGGATCATGATCATCAACTTCGCGCTGGTGCAGTTCCTGCCCGGCGGTCCCGTGGAGCAGGCTATTGCCGACATCCAGGGACAGGGCGACGTGTTCGGCGGCTTTGCGGGCGGCGAGCAGGACGGAGCCGTGACCGGCAACGAGGGCGACAGCGGGTATATCGGCTCGCAAGGCTTGCCGCCGGAGTTCATCGCCGAGCTGGAGGCGCAGTTCGGGTTGGACAAGCCACCGCTGGAGCGGTTCCTGACCATGCTGGGGAATTATGCCACCTTCGATTTCGGAGAGAGCTATTTCCGCAAGATCGACGTGATGGACCTGGTGCTGGAAAAGATGCCGGTCAGTATCACGCTGGGGATCTGGACGATGCTGCTGTCCTATCTGGTGTCGATCCCCTTGGGTATTCGCAAGGCGGTGAAGGACGGTAGCAGTTTCGACACCTGGACGAGCGGGATCATCATCGCGGCCTATGCGATCCCCGCGTTTTTGTTCGGGATCATGCTGCTGGTGTTGTTCGCGGGCGGCAGTTACTGGCAGATCTTCCCGCTGCGGGGGCTGACCTCGGATGGGTGGGAGGACATGAGCGTTATCGGCAAAGTGCTGGATTACCTGTGGCACATCGTGCTGCCGGTCACCGCGCTGAGTATTGGCGGGTTCGCCACGCTGACGATCCTGACCAAGAACTCTTTCCTCGACGAAATCAAGAAGCAATACGTGATGACCGCGCGGGCCAAGGGCCTGACCGAGCGGAGGGTGCTCTATGGTCACGTCTTCCGCAACGGGATGCTGATCGTGATCGCGGGCTTTCCGGGCGTTTTCGTGAGCGTGTTCTTCACGGGTAGCCTGCTGATCGAGACGATCTTTTCGCTGGACGGTCTGGGGCGGCTGTTTTTCGAGGCCGCCATCGGGCGGGATTACCCGGTGATGTTCGCGACGCTGTACCTCACCACGCTGATCGGGCTGATCGTGGCGCTGATCGGGGACCTGACCTATGTGCTGATCGACCCGCGCATCGACTTCGAGAAGAGGTCGGGCTGAGATGATCAAGCTCAACCCCCTGAACCAACGTCGCTGGCGCAATTTCAAGCGCAACAAGCGGGCGTTCTGGTCGCTGATCATCTTTGCGCTGCTGTGTGTGATTACCCTGCCCGCCGAGTTCGTGGCCAACGACAAGCCGCTGTTGGTGAAGTACCGGGACGGCTATTACATGCCGATCTTCAAGTTCTATCCCGAGACGGCGTTCGGCGGGGATTTCCGCACCGAGGCGGTCTATGCCGACCCGGAGGTCGAGTGCCTGATCGTGTCGGGCGGGTTGGAGGATTGTTTCGACGATCCCGTGGGGGTCATCGAGGACGCGCAGGACGGCGAGGTGATGGGTGAGCAGATCGAGAAAGGCTGGACGCTCTGGCCGCTTATCCCCTACAGCCACGACACGCCGGTGGACCGCCCCGGCGCCGCGCCGCTGCCGCCCAACGAGCAGAACCTGCTGGGCACGGACGGGACCAAGCGGGACGTGCTGGCGATTGTCATATACGGCTTCCGGCTGGCGGTGATGTTCACGTTGGTGGTGACGTTCTTTTCGTCCGTGATCGGGGTCGTGGCGGGGGCCGTGCAAGGGTATTTCGGCGGGCGGATCGACCTGTTCTTTCAGAGGTTCATCGAGATCTGGGCATCGACGCCGCAGCTATACGTGATCATCATCCTGTTCTCGATCCTGCCGAGGGGGTTCTGGCTGCTGGTCGGGATCATGGTGGCGTTCGGGTGGATGGCGCTGGTGGGCGTGGTGCGGGCGGAGTTCCTGCGGGCGCGCAATTTCGAGTACGTGCGCGCGGCCAAGGCGTTGGGCGTGGGCAACATGAAGATCATGTTCCGACACATGCTGCCCAACGCGATGGTGGCGACGCTGACCTTCCTGCCGTTCATCATCACCGGCACGATCAGCCTGCTGGCGACGTTGGATTTCCTGGGCTACGGCCTGCCGTCGGGCGCGCCGTCGCTGGGCGAGCTGACCTTGCAGGCCAAGCAGAACCTGCAGGCGCCGTGGCTGGCCTTTACCGCGTTCTTCACCTTCGCGATCATGCTGTCGCTGCTGGTCTTCATCTTTGAAGGCGTGCGCGACGCGTTCGACCCACGGAAGACCTTTCAATGAGCCTGCTTGAAGTCAAAGACCTGAAGGTGGGGTTCCGCCAGGACGGTGCGGTGACGCAGGCCGTGCGGGGCGTGTCGTTCAGCGTGGACAGGGGCGAGACCGTGGCGCTGGTGGGCGAAAGCGGGTCGGGCAAGTCGGTGACGGCGCTGAGCACGGTGTCGCTGTTGGGGGACAGCGCGATTGTCGAGGGCAGCGTCACCTATGACGGGCAGCAGATGATCGGGGCGAATGACAAGTTGCTGCGCAAGGTGCGGGGCAACGACATCAGTTTCATCTTCCAGGAGCCGATGACCAGCTTGAATCCGCTGCACACGCTGGAAAAGCAGCTGACCGAGTCGATCGAGCTGCACCAGGGGCTGCGCGGTGCGGCGGTGCGGGAGCGTATCCTGGAACTGCTCAATCGCGTCGGTATCCGCGACCCCGAGAGCCGGCTGGGGGCGTATCCGCACCAATTGTCGGGCGGGCAAAGGCAGCGGGTGATGATCGCCATGGCGCTGTCGAACAAGCCTGACGTGCTGATCGCGGACGAGCCGACGACGGCGCTGGACGTGACCATTCAAGCGCAGATCCTGGAGTTGCTGGCGGAGTTGAAGCGCGAGGAGGATATGGGGCTTCTCTTCATCACCCATGACCTTGGCGTGGTAGAGCGGATCGCCGACCGGGTCTGCGTGATGAAGGACGGCGAGATCGTCGAGACCGGCCCCACCGAGGAGATTTTCGGCAACCCGCAGCACGCCTATACCAAGAAGCTGCTGGGGGCCGCGCCGTCGGGCGTCCCCGAGCCGGTGCCGGAGGGGGCCGAGACGCTGGTCGAGACGCATGGGCTGCGCATCTGGTTCCCGATCCAGAAGGGGTTGCTGAAGCGGACGGTGGGCCATGTGAAGGCGGTGAACGAGGCCGATATAGAGGTGCGCCGCGGTGAGACGCTAGGCATCGTGGGCGAAAGCGGGTCGGGTAAGACCACGCTGGCGCTGGCGCTGATGCGGTTGATCGAATCCGAGGGCGAGATGCGGTTCGAGGGCGAGGACATGCGCGAGTGGTCCACCCGCAAGCTGCGCCGCAAACGCTCGGACATCCAGATCGTTTTCCAGGATCCAGTGGGCAGCCTGAGCCCGCGGATGACCTGTGAACAGATCATTGCCGAGGGGCTGGGTGTGCATGGCAACCCCGACGGGCGGCCGGTGCGTGAACTGGTGGCCGAGGTGATGCGCGAGGTCGAGCTGAACCCCGAGACGATGGACCGCTATCCGCACGAGTTTTCCGGCGGGCAGCGGCAGCGGATCGCCATCGCCCGCGCGATGATCCTGCGGCCCAAGCTGGTGGTGCTGGACGAGCCGACGAGTGCCCTGGACATGACGGTGCAGGTGCAGATCGTGGACCTGCTGCGCCGGTTGCAGGTGAAATACGGGCTGACGTATCTCTTTATCAGCCATGACCTGGCCGTGGTGCGGGCGATGAGCCACAAGGTGGTGGTGATGAAGCAGGGCGACATCGTGGAATACGGGGCGTCCGAGGAGATCTTCAACAATCCCAAGACCGAGTATGCCAAGACGTTGTTGCAGGCGGCGTTGGATTTGAAGGTTTAGGGGGCGCGTGGGTTTTCACCCACCCTACGCAGTCAGGGCGTGCGATTGCGTCAGGAGGTCCCGGATCAAGTCCGGGACGGCGTGTGGGATGGTTTCGCGCCGGGTGTATCGCGTGTTGCGTGGCTTACCTTGCGGCAGGCTGCGCACCACCTTGACCCACGCCGCCAGTTGCGGCCTACTTGCCGAAATCAAAAAGGGGGCGGGCGTGATTCAACCCTTCCGGTCAGCCGCGCACAGCCCCCGCACCTCAGGGAGAGACGCATGACACTGATGAAGAACCTTTTGGGCGCGGCGGCGACGCTGGCGCTGTCGGCCGCCGGCGCACTGGCCGACCCGGCGTTGATCTACGATCTTGGCGGCAAGTTCGACAAATCGTTCAACGAAAGCGCCCATAACGGTGCATCGCGCTGGGCCGAGGAAACCGGCGGCAGCTACAACGAGGTTGAGCTGCAATCCGAGGCGCAGCGGGAGCAGGCCCTGCGTCGCTTTGCCGAGAACGGCAACAACCCGATCGTGATGGTGGGCTTTGCCTTTGGCGACATCCTGGGCGAGGTGGCGCCGGATTATCCCGACACCAAGTTCGCGATTATCGACATGGTGGTCGAAGAGCCCAACGTGCGCTCGGTAGTCTTCAACGAGCACGAGGGCAGCTACCTTGTGGGGATGATGGCGGCGATGGCGAGCAAGTCCGGCACGGTCGGCTTTATCGGCGGCATGGATATCCCGTTGATCCGCAAGTTCGCCTGCGGTTACGTGCAGGGCGTGAAGGCGGCCAACCCGGACGCGACCGTGATCCAGAACATGACCGGCACGACGCCGGCGGCGTGGAACGACCCGGTGAAGGGCTCGGAACTGACCAAGGCGCAGATCAGCCAAGGGGCGGACGTGATCTATCACGCCGCGGGCGGCACCGGCACGGGCGTGTTGCAGACCGCCGCCGACGAGGACGTGCTGGGCATCGGCGTGGACAGCAACCAGAACTACCTGCATCCGGGTCATGTGCTGACCTCGATGGTCAAGCGCGTGGACAACGCCGTGTATGACGCAATGATGGCGGGTGAGGACCTGGAGACCGGGGTGAACGTGATGGGCCTGTCGAATGACGGGGTGGCCTATGCGCTGGACGAGCATAACGAGAACCTTGTCACGGCCGAGATGAAAGAGGCCGTGGACGCCGCCGCCGAGCAGATCGCGAATGGCGAGCTGGAGGTGCACGACTACATGTCCGACAATACCTGTCCGGCGTCGTAAGGACTTGCCGCCGGGCTGCGAGGGTGGCCCGGCCCCTGCCGGAGACCGCCATGAGTGACAGTGTCAGACGGTTCTTCAACGCCTGGGGCGACGGCGACGCGGAGGCGCGGATGGCCGTGCTGAACGACGTGCTGGCGACGGGCGTGCGGTATGCCGACCCGAGGCTGGACGAGGCTTTGGTCGGGCCTGCGGCGGTGATGGAATATGTCGGGCAATACTCGGCCATGGTCCCCGGCGCGATTGTGCAGATCGCCAGCATGGAAACCCGCGATGGCATCACACGCGCGACGGTGGAGTTCATCATGGCGGACGGTCATATCCAGTTGGGGCAGTTCGTGATCGAGATGGACGGGGACCAACGCCTTACCCGGGTCGTAGGCTTCAAGGGGACGGGCGCATGAGCGTAGCGCCGGCAATCGAGTTGCAGGGTATTTCCAAGGCCTTCGGGCCGGTGCAGGCCAACAGGGATATCTCGATCAAGGTGGCCCCCGGCACCATTCACGGGATCATCGGCGAGAACGGTGCGGGCAAGTCGACGCTTATGTCGATCCTTTACGGGTTCTACAAGGCCGACTCCGGCCGAATTTTCATCAAGGGGCTGGAGACCCGCATCCCCGACAGCCAGGCTGCGATTGCGGCGGGCATCGGCATGGTGTTCCAGCATTTCAAGCTGGTGGAGAATTTCACCGTGCTGGAAAACGTGATCCTAGGGGCCGAGGATGGCGCGCTGCTGCGGCCGAGCCTGGCCAAGGCACGGCGCGAACTGGCGGCGCTGGCGCAGGAATACGAATTGAACGTGACGCCCGACGCGCTGATCGAGGATATCGGCGTGGGGATGCAGCAGCGGGTCGAGATCCTGAAGGCGCTTTACCGGCAAGCCGATATCCTGATCCTGGACGAGCCGACGGGGGTGCTGACGCCTGCCGAGGCGGATCAGCTGTTTCGCATCCTGGCGCGTTTGAGGAACGAGGGGAAGACGATCATCCTCATCACTCACAAGCTGCGCGAGATCATGGAGATCACCGATGAGGTGAGCGTGATGCGCCGGGGCGAGATGGTGGCGACGGTCAGGACCGCCGAGACGGGGCCGGAGGAACTGGCCGAGCTGATGGTGGGGCGCAAGGTGCTGTTGCGTGTGGAGAAGGAGGCGGCGAACCCCGGCGACGTCGTGCTTGAGGTCGAGAACCTGCACGTGGTGGACGGGCAAGGGGTGGAGCGGCTGCGCGGGATCGATTTGCAGGTGCGCGAGGGCGAGATCGTGGGGCTGGCCGGGGTGGCCGGGAACGGGCAGTCGGAACTGCTGGAGGTTCTGGGCGGCATGCGGCCCGCGACGGGCCGGGTGACGGTGAACGGCGTGGATCTGCCGCTCAGCGGCGCGGGCGCTGACGGCAAGGCGCGGCGCGAGGCGGGGGTGGGGCATGTGCCCGAGGACAGGCAGCGTGAGGGGCTGATCATGGCGTTTTCCGCGTGGGAAAACAGCGTTTTCGGGTATCACCGGGATCCGGCCACGGGGGGCGGTCTGCTGATGGACAATGCCGGTATCCTGACCGAGGCGGCGGCGAAAATGGAGCGGTTCGACGTGCGTCCGCGCGACGCGAAGCTGTCGGCCAGGCATTTCAGCGGCGGGAACCAGCAGAAGATCGTTCTCGCGCGTGAGATCGAGCGGAACCCGGACCTGCTGTTGGTGGGGCAGCCGACACGGGGCGTGGATATCGGGGCGATCGAGTTCATCCACCAGCAGATCATCGCGCTGCGGGATGCGGGCAAGGCGATCTTGCTGGTGAGCGTGGAACTGGACGAGGTGATGGCGCTGAGCGACCGGATTGCCGTCATGTTCGACGGGCGGATCATGGGCGAGCGCCTGCCCGGTGAGACGAACGAAACCGAGCTGGGCCTGTTGATGGCCGGGATCGAGGGACGGCCCGAGGATGCCGCCGCCGCCGTGCAGGAGGCCCAGGCGGCGCAGGCGCAGGAGCACGCCGAAGAACACGGCACGGCGCACAGGGCCGGACAGGGAGGCGGGCATGGATAGGCTGCCGGGCTGGGCCGACGCGGTGCTGGTGCCGCTGGTGTCGCTGTTGCTGGCGGCGATCCTGTCGGCGCTGGTGATTCTGGCCATCGGGGAAAGCCCGGTGGAGGCGCTGCGGATCATGATCACCGGGGCGTTCGGGTCGACCTATGGGTGGGGCTATACGCTTTATTACGCGACCACGTTCATGTTCACCGGCCTCGCCTTTGCCGTGGCAAGCCATGCAGGGATGTTCAATATCGGGGCCGAGGGGCAGGCGATGCTGGGGGGCCTTGGCGTGGCGCTGGTGTGCCTTGCGCTGCCGTGGCCCCACTGGGCGCTGGCCTTGCCTGCGGCGCTAGTGGGCGGCGCGATGTTCGGAGCGCTTTGGGCGCTCATTCCGGCGTGGTTGCAGGCGACGCGGGGCAGTCATATCGTGATCACGACGATCATGTTCAACCTCATTGCGGCGGCGCTGCTGAACTACCTGCTGGGCGGGGTGTTGCGCCCGGCGGGATCGGTCGAGTCCGCCACGGCGCGGTTCCCGGAAGGGGCCACTTTGCCCACGCTGCACGACATGCTGGCGCCCTTTGGCATTTCGTTTTCCAAGGCGGCGCCGGTGAATATCAGCCTGTTCGTGGCGGTGTTCGCGTGCCTGTTCGTGTGGGTGCTGATCTGGCGGACGCGGCTGGGATACGAGATCAGGGCGCTGGGGTATTCGCAGACAGCCTCGCGCTATGCCGGGATCGGGCCGGTCAGGATCGTCGTGGTGGCCATGCTGATCTCGGGCGGGCTGGCCGGGCTGATGGCCGTGAACGTGGTGATGGGCGAGGCGGAACGGTTGCTTTTGAACCCGACCGAGGGCGCGGGCTTTATCGGGATCGCGGTGGCGCTGATGGGGCGGAACCATCCGTTGGGGGTGTTTTTGGCGGCGATCCTGTTCGGGTTCCTGTACCAGGGCGGCGGCGAACTGGGCCTATGGACGTCGATACCGCGGGAGTTGATCGTGGTCATACAGGCGCTGGTGATCCTGTTCACCGGCGCGCTGGACAACATGGTGCGGATGCCGATGGAAAGGGCGTATGGCGCGATGCGGCGGAGGCGGAAGGCATGAGCAAGCATGGTTCGGTTCGGAGCGAAGTGTTTTGGGTCGTGACGCGCCGCGGTGTGTGGCACCCTGCGAGCGTTACACCTTTCCGGAGCCTCAGACCATGATCGAGTTCGCGCCTTACCTTCCCGGCTTTGTCGCCGCCTATGCCATCCTGCTGGTTGGGGCATCCTCGCCCCCCAACCAGGGGCGGGGGCCGGCATTGGTGACCTGCGCGGGGATCGCCACGGGTAGCATGACGATCAACATCCTGACCATGCTGGGCGTGGGGCTGATCCTGTCGCAGGCGGCGTGGGCGATGAGCCTTTTGAAGCTGGTGGGCGCGGCCTATCTGGTGTGGCTGGCCTACGGGGCATTCAAGAAGGCGCTGAACCCGCCAAAAGTGGCGGTGATGAAGACGCCGAAGCAGGCGCATGCGAAACTGTTTGCGCAAGGCTACGCGTTGCAGGTGACCAATCCCAAGGCGATTGTGTTCTGGCTGGCCATCGCGGCGGTGGGGGCCGTCGAAGGGGCGCCGGGGACGGTAATTGCCGCCTTCGTCGCGGGGGCCTTCGTGATCAGTTTCACCATGCACGCGGCCTGGGCGCTGTTCCTGTCCTCGGGCCCCATCCGCGCGGCCTATGCCGGCGGACGGCGGTGGATCGAGGCGGGGTTGGGCAGCTTCTTCACCTTGGCCGCCTACAAGATGGCCACGACGGAGAGTTGACTGCATGGAGTTCCTGACCCTTCTGCAAGTTCTCGACAGCACGGTGCGGTTGGCCATACCGCTGTTGCTGGCGTGCCTTGCGGGGCTGTTCAGCGAAAGGGCGGGGATCTTCGACATCGGGCTGGAAGGCAAGATGCTGATCGCGGCGTTCTTTTCGGCCGCCGTCGCCTATGTGTCGGGGTCGGCCTGCGTGGGTCTGTTGGCGGGGATTGCCTCGTCGATGCTGCTCTCGGGACTGCACGGGCTGGCCAGTATCACGTTCCGGGGCAACCAGCTGATCTCGGGTGTGGCGATCAATTTTCTGGCCGCGGGGCTGACGGTGCTGATCGCGGCGGACTGGTTCCAGGAGGCGGGGCGGACGCCGTCGCTGGGGTCAGGGGCGCGCTTCGTGCCGATCGATCTGCCTTTTGCGGACAGTCTGGGGCCGGTCTATGGCGAGCTGGTGTCGGGGCATACGATACTGGTTTACCTTGCTTTTCTGTGCGTGCCGGTCAGTTGGTGGGTGCTGTATCGCACGCGGTTCGGGCTGCGTTTGCGGGCGGTGGGCGAGAACCCCGAGGCGGTGGACACCGCCGGTATCAGCGTGCCGGGAATGCGCTTCGCGGCGCTGGCCATCTGCGGCGTGTTGTGCGGGGTGGCGGGTGCCTATCTGTCGACCGCGTTGCAGGCCGGATTCGTGAAGGACATGACCGCCGGGCGGGGGTATATCGCGCTGGCGGCGCTGATCTTTGCCAAGTGGCGACCGTGGTATGCTCTATGGGCGACGCTCCTGTTCGGGTTGTTGCAGGCGGTTGCGCTGCGATACCAGACGCTGGAGCTGGGCGGTATCGCGGTTCCGACGCAGCTGATGGATGCGGCGCCGTATATCCTGACGGTGGTGATCCTGGCTGGGTTCGTGGGCAAGGCGATTCCGCCGAAATCGGGCGGGGTACCTTACGTGAAAGAGCGCTAACTGCCTCGGTTGTCTCAAAAATTTTTGAAACGGAGAGACATGGACCGATGCGTTCACACTTCGTAAGGCCAGTTCACATAAATTGATCAGACCTGAGCCGGCAAAGCCGATGCCGCACTTGCAAAAAGCCCTGAGCCGGGGCTAACACGGGTTATGCAGATCTACCTTCCCATCGCCGAGGTTTCGGTCAACGCGTTCCTGCTTTTGGGGCTGGGCGGGTTGGTCGGTGTGCTGTCGGGCATGTTCGGAGTGGGCGGCGGGTTTCTGATGACGCCGCTGCTGTTTTTCATCGGCATCCCGCCCGCGGTGGCGGTGGCGACGGAAGCCAACCAGATCGTCGCGTCGTCGTTCTCCGGCGTGCTGGCGCATCTGAGGCGAAAGACCGTCGATCTTCGAATGGGCACGGTGCTGCTGATCGGCGGGCTTATAGGGGCCGCGCTGGGTGTCGTGGTGTTCAACTACCTGCGCTCGTTGGGCCAGGTCGACCTGCTGGTGCGGCTGTGCTACGTGGTGTTCCTGGGCATCATCGGCGGGATGATGTTCTTCGAAAGCCTGCGGGCGATCCGGCGCAGCAAGTCGGGCAAGCCCGCGACCCGCAAGAAACACACCTGGATTCAGAAGCTGCCGTTCAAGATGCGGTTCCGCACGAGCGGGCTTTATATCAGCGTGATCCCCCCGGTGATCGTGGGGATTTGCGTGGGTATCCTGGCCGCGATCATGGGCGTGGGCGGCGGGTTCATCATGGTGCCCGCAATGATCTATCTGCTGGGCATGCCCACCAAGGTGGTCGTGGGCACGTCGCTGTTCCAGATCATCTTCGTGACGGCCTTCACCACGCTGCTGCACGCCACGACGAACTTTACCGTGGATGTGGCGCTGGCGGTGTTGCTGCTGATCGGGGGCGTGATCGGGGCTCAGATCGGGACGACGATCGGCACGCGGATGAAGGCCGAGCAACTGCGCATCTTGCTGGCCCTGATGGTGCTGGCGGTGTGCTTCAAGCTGGCGCTGGACCTTCTGATCATGCCCTCGGAGCTGTATTCCATCGGCGCGGCGGAGGGTCATTGATGCGCTGGCTGATTGCCCTTGTTTTCATGGCCGGGCCGCTGATGGCCGAGGAGGTCGTGCTGGGCCTGAGCCGGGACAAGGTGGCGATCACGGCAACCTTTGACGGCTCGGAAATCCTGGTTTTCGGGGCGGTCAAGCGCGAGGCGAAGATCCCCGAGGAGCCGCTGGACGTGATCGTGGCCGTGGCGGGGCCGAGCAAGCCCGTGGTTGTGCGACGCAAGGAGCGGCGGTTCGGCATCTGGGTGAACACCGACTCGGTCGAGGTGGACCGGGCGCCGTCCTTCTATGCCATCGCCACAACCGGGCCGCTGGACAAGGTGCTGTCGAATGTCGAGGACCTTCGGCACAGCGTCTCGATCCCGCGGGCGATCCGGTCGGTGGGGACGGCCAGTGCGACAGTCGATCCGCAGGCCTTTACCGAGGCGATCATCCGCATCCGCAAGGCAAACGGCGCCTACAGCCTGCAGGAAGGCGCGGTGTCGCTGGACGAGCAGACCCTCTTCCGCACCTCAATCGCAATGCCGGCGAACCTGACGGAAGGGGCCTATACGACGCGGATCTTTCTGACCCGGGGCGGGGAGGTCGTGTCGACCTACGAGACGGCCATCGGGGTGCAGAAAGTTGGGCTGGAACGGTGGATCTTCACCCTGTCGCGGGAACAGCCGCTGATCTACGGGCTGATGTCGCTGGCCATCGCCATCGCGGCGGGTTGGGGCGCGTCGGCGGCGTTCCGGGCGATACGGGACCGCTAAGGGCGGGTACGTTCAAGATTACCGTGCTTTCGATTTCGGTATCGTGCGAGTTCACCGGGCGAGCACGACGTCGGCGCGGATGTCGAGACCGTTCTCGACAGCGTCGATCAGGTAGCAGGCGGTGTCGGCGCGCGAGATGAGGCCGTTGCGCCACGCCTTGGGCTCGCGCAACACCTTGTAGCTGCCGGTGCGGGCGCTTTTCGTGAGGATGACGGGGCGCGCGATGGTCCAGTCGAGGGGGCTGTCCATGATTAGCGTCTCCTGTCGGTCCTTGTCGGCGTAAGGCTTGCCGAGGATGGCCTTGTGCCCGAAGCTCTCAAGGCTGCTCATGGCCTCGCGGCTGCGGCCTGCACCGAAGCCGGTGACGGCGACGAGACGCGTGACGCCCGCCGTCTGCATGGCGTCGATGAGGATGCGGGTGGTCTTCGAGAACAGCGTGACCTCTTTCCAGAGCATCGAGACGCTTTCGTTGATCCCGAGCGCGTAGATCACCGCGTCGGTGCCCTTGAGCGCGTCGGTCACGCTGGCGGGGTCGAGCGCGTCGCCGGCGAACGGCTCCAGTCCCGGGCGGGAGGCCATGTCGCCGGCGGAGCGGGCAAAGGCCCGGACCGTGTGATCACGGCGCAGCGCCTCGTCGACGGCGCATTGGCCGATGCCCGAAGTGGCGCCGAAGATGGTGATGTGAGTGCTCATGCGGATCCTCGTGTCGCTGTCCCTCGGGGACGTAGCGGCGGGGTGCGGGGAGTAAAGACCGCGCTCAGTCGGATAGGATCAGGTTCCACGCGGCGGCGAGCCATTCGGTGCGAAAGCGATGCGCGCCGGGATGCAGGCATTTAAGCAGGCTTGTGTCGTTGGGGGCGGTCCACGCCTGGCAGATAAGGCCGTCATCCAGGGCGGGGGCCTGGGATGCGGCGTGCCCGCCTGTTTTGCGGTACATGGCGAGTATGGTGTCGACATCGCCTTGCCGGGTGTCGCCGATGGGACGGCCCGCCAGCGGCACGATCCGGTCCGAGGTGCCGTGGATGTGGACAATATCGGCGGGCGGCATCTTGCAGGTCTCGGGCGAGGGCGCCCAGAAGGTGCCGGCGACGGGAATGAAGCCGGCATAGTCGCCAGGCCGGTGGCAGGCCAACGTCCAGGTCACCATGCCCCCGGCGGAAAAGCCGCTCATGACGATGCGGTCGGGGTCGACGGCGTGAGTAGCCACGATATCTTCGCGCAGGGCGTCGAAATAGGCGAGCGCGGTATCGGGAGAGGAAACCTTGCCGGAGGGAGCGTTGGGCAGCAGCCAGTCGTCGCCCTTGGCGTTGGCCGCCACGAGCGCGATGCCCAATTGGTCGGCCATGGCCCGAAGCGCGCCGTTGCGCATGGTGCCCGCTGCCGAGCCCTTGTAACCGTGGGCAAAGACTAGCGCGCCCAGGGGCGTGGTGCCGTCATGCCCCTGTGGCAGGTGGATGCGATACGTGCGGTCGCCCAGCGGGCAATCGGTTTCGGTGCCACAGGCCATGGCCGGACCAGCGGCAAGACAGAGGGCGAGGGCGAGCATGGGGCGTTTCATGCTTTCACCGGTAGCATCCGGCGTGCGATGAAGAAGCGACATTCGCGGCATTTCACGGCGATTTTACTTCTTGGGTCAACGCGAACGCCCCGCGGCGGAACCGCGGGGCGCTGCAAGTCAGCGGTGTGCGCTTACTTGTGCTTTTTGTATTTGGTGGCCTCGATGCCGTTGCCAAAGAGCAGGGCGGCGATACAGATGCCGATGGCGATCAGGCTGTAGACCAGCGTGTGGCCGCCGGCGCCGCCGACGAAGATCACGCCGCTGACGCCGTCCCAGGTTGCGTTTTCAAAGGGAAATCCCATGGTTCTTTCCTTTCGTTACTGCGACGCCGGGGGCGACGCCATGATGCCTTCGGGATAGGCCTGTGCCGGTACCTTGACCGTGTCCAGACCCGCGATTTCGGCCGCCTCGGGCACGCGCAGCATGCCCACCATTTTCAGGATGAGCGAGCTGACATAGCCGGTGCTGAAGCCGATCGCCACGAAGACGACGATGCCGACGAGTTGGCCGATGAAGCTGACCGTCGGGGCGCCTTCGCCGGTGAGGGCGGGGTAGCCGGATGCGAAGATGCCCAGCATCAGCATACCGAAGACGCCCATCGTACCGTGCACGGTGACGGCGCCCACGGCGTCGTCGATCCCCATGTTCTCCAGGATCGTGGCGGCGGGTTTCAGCATGATGCCCGCGACGATGGCGATGATGAATGTCAGCGACGGGAAGTAGATGTCGAGACCCGAGGCCACCGAGATGAGGCCCGCCAGCGCGCCGGACATCATCCAGAACGGATCGCGGGTGAAGAGCCACGCGCCGATGATGCCGCCGGCGACACCCATCAGGATGTTGAAGCTGAGTGCCCCGAGGTTGGTGGGCGTGCCGTAGATCGTGGTGAAGTTACCGCCCCAGGACCACGCTTCGCCACCGACGACGAGGCAGGCCATGAGAAAGCCCCAGAAGCCCACGACGATGAGCATCAGGCCGGTCGCCGTGAAGGGCATGTTGTGACCTGCAAGGTGATTGGCCGTGCCGTCGGGGTTGAACTTGCCGATCCGGGGGCCGAGGTTGATCAGCACGCCGAGCGCGAAGAAGGCCGCGACCGCGTGCACCAGGCCTGCCGCGCCGAAGTCGTGCACGCCCCAGTTCTGCACCAGCCAGCCATCCGCGTGCCAGCCCCAGGCCGCCGCGAGCGTCCAGCTGAAGCCGCCGAGGATGATGGCGAGGATGACGAAGCCCACGGTCTGGATGCGTTCGATCACGGCACCCGACATGATCGAGGCTGTGGTGGCGGCAAAGAGCGTGAACGCGCCCCAGAAGACGCCGTCGATCTGGTCTTCGGTGTTGGGGCCCATGTAGGCCGCCGACTCGCCCCAGGGCCAGGCGATGGCGTTGGCATAGCCCGCTCCGGAAATGCCGTTCGGGCCCTCGGAGAGCGAGAAGCCCGTGGGGAAGCCCCAGTAGACCCACCAGCCAAAGAAGTAGAAGGCCGGGATGACGAACGCGATGGCGAGGATGTTCTTGACCCCCGACGACAGCGCGTTCTTGGCGCGCGAGGCGCCCATTTCATAGGCCAGGAAGCCTGCGTGGATGATGATCATGAGGGGAATGGAGAGGTAGTAGTACGTCTCCGCGAACATGGTGTTTGTCAGGTTCCCCTTCGCCTCGATCGCGGCCACCTGGGCCGCAAGTTCCGCGAGTTGTTCTTCCATTTTTCTTTTAACCTCCGTGTTGGCCGGAGTGCGCAGTCCCGTACGCTTCGATTCCGGCGACGCCATTACTGAAGCGGGTCGAGGGCATTCCGCCAAACGTTTTTTTGGCCCTGTTGACGAGCAGAAAAGAGCACCGTCTCAGCGGTGCCTGAAGGAGGGGGCAATGGGGCCTCGGCGGGCGAGGCGGGATAAGGTGTTGAAATTTTGTTATAAAATCAGAAATGCTGCGGGGCGCGTGTCACAGCCGGAGTTTGCCGAGATGTAAAAAGATCTACCTATGATTGTGGCAGAAATTTTTCCGGGGGCTTTGTTTGTGTACCAAATATAATCCAAAAAATGCGTAATTTTTAGGCGTCAAGCGGTGACTTGGCGTGCATTTGTACCGAATGTGTACCAGGTTGTCCGCATCGCCTGTGCCGGATCAGCCTTCGGACGGAGGCAGGACCTTGCCGGGATTGAGGATGTTCTGCGGGTCGAGCGCGGCCTTGATGCGGCGCATGACATCGAGCGCCACCGGTTCCTTGTGGCGGGCCATGGCGGAGCGCTTGGACAGACCGACGCCATGTTCCGCCGAGAACGAACCGCCGAGCGAGACCGCCACATCCTCGACCGCGCGGACGATGGCGGCGTGGATGTTAGTGTCGCCGGTGGAGGGCCAGCCGGAGAAATGCAGGTTGCCGTCGCCGAGATGGGCGACATGCAGGAAGCGGATGCCGGGGTCGACGGCGCGTGTCGCGGACTCGATCCCGGCGATGAGGTCAGCCATGCGGTCGAGCGGGACTGCGATGTCGTTGTCCACCACCGGAGAATGCAGGCGGGTCAACTCGGCGGCGGCCTCGCGTCTTGCCCACATCTCGGACCGCTGGGCGGCGTTTTGTGCCACGGTGGCGTCGAGGATGTCGCCGGCCTCCAGCATGTCGGCGAGGACAGTTTCGAGGCGGCTGGCCATGGGCACGGCGCCGGTTGCGTCGGGTGCGGCGTCGCGGGCGGACAGCGCGCCGAGTTCGAGGAAGATGTTGACGTCGTGGCGGCCCTCGAAGGGCGCACGGGCGTCGGGGTGGCGGGTGAGATGAGCGTCGATGTAATTGCCGGGCATCAGTTCGAACGCCTCGACCGAATTGGCGGTTTCGGCCTGAAGGCGGTGCAGCAGCCTGAGCGCCGCGTCGATCGAGGGGCAGGCGGCCATGGCGCTGACATAGGCGCGGGGCCTGGGCGCGAGTTTCAGGACGGCGGCGGTGATGATGCCCAAAGTGCCTTCGGCGCCGATCAGGAGGTCGCGCAGGTCGTAGCCGGAATTGTCCTTGTGCACCGCGCTCATCAGGTCGAGTACGCGGCCATCGGCCAGTACCGCCTCGATCCCGAGGCAGAGGCCGCGGGTGGAGCCGTACCGCACCACATTCGAGCCGCCCGCGTTGGTGGAAAGCGCGCCGCCGATCATGGCCGAGCCGCGCGCGCCGAAGGTCAACGGAAAGATAAGGTCATGGGCATCGGCGGCCTCGTGCAGGTTCGACAGGATCACCCCCGCCTCGACCACGGCGACGCGGGCGTCGGGACGGATCTCGCGGATGGTGTCGAGCCGATCGAGCGACAGGAGCAGTGCGCCGCCCGCGTCGGTGCCATGGGTCAGCCCGGTGTTACCGGAGATCGGCACGACGGGGGTCCCGTGGCGCGCGGCGCATTGCATCGCCTGCGACACCTCGCCGGTATCCGCGGGACGCAGCACGGCCAGCGGTTCGGGGCGCGTGTCGCCCATCCAGTCGGTGCGGAAGGGCATGGTGGCGTCGCCGGTCAGCACATAGGTCTCGCCCAGGGCGCGGCGCAGGTCGGTGAGCAGGGCAGCGGTGTCTGTCGTCATGGCGCGCAGACTGCGCCGGAGCGCGGGCCGCTGCAAGTTGGAAATCGGGCGATTCCGGTCTTGACGCCTTGGTGCACCTGTCTTAACTAGCGCCACGGTTTGGCGGAGTAGCTCAGGTGGTTAGAGCAGCGGAATCATAATCCGCGTGTCGGGGGTTCAAGTCCCTCCTCCGCTACCAAACTTTCCCTTAATGAAATCAGCGGCTTTCTCCAGTTCAGGTTCGGGACTGCGCTCCCAAAAGCTTATTGGGGTAGCATCTGAGCCGAAAGGCTCGCCGGTGACCGCGAGCAAATCTAACAGAATATTTCGGCACGATGGCAGTTGCAGCAGACCATGCGCATGCCGATTGTTTAACCAAGTGTCTGGAAATCTTCGACCGTCCAGTAACGGCTTACGTCGATGAAGGTCTGGACCAGACCTTCGGTACCCTTGGTCGTTCCGGCCCAAGGCATGATCTGCTTCAGTTCCGGATTCTCGTAGTTCAACGAGACATATGTGAAATCGTCGGTTGTGTACTGTTTGACGAAGTCCAGGTCCGATGGGTTCGACAAGATGGTCTGCAGGACTGCCAGGGGCGATGCCTCGGATGCGGGCGCGACCGTGGAAAAATCCTGTGCATTGGCGGCGCCGGAAAGCGCGGTCAAGGCAATTGTGGCAGCGGCATTGCGAAGGGTGGCGGCGATTGCAGGCATAACGTATTCCTTTTCTCGTAGTCATCGAAAACGGATATAGCAAAGCGCTGTGGGGCGTACGGCGCAAACGCTGCTGCGTTGGTTTCATCCTTGCGCTCTTTGCAAAAACTAGAAAGCCGTGGCCAAGGATGGTTGAGAAGGGCGGCGCGTGTCGCGGCCATTTTTGTTTCCCCAGGGCGAGCACGGGCGCAGACTGCGCAAGCCTGTCGAGACGCGTCTGCCTCGGGCGCGACGCCGCACGGCTTCAGGTCGATACGGCACTGAACGGCCTGGCAACATCCGGCTCTTTGCGAACGTGAAAGACAAAAACCGCAAGACCGGCACCATGGCAGCAAGCGCGGCACCGAACGGACGTCGCAGGCTTGCTAATCGAAGGTCAGAAACCGAAGTTATCAATCCGCCGCCGACCTCGTTCCGGCTGGCCGACATGGAAGACGGTTTAGAGGATTCCCCCGATTTTTCGGGACCGGAAGCGCACCCGCTGTTTTCCATCCAGGCTGGGGCCCCTGATGAGGAACCGCAGGTCGCGAGATCGCCCAGTTCATTCCGGAGATATCAGGCAGCCATGGCCAAGTATGCGTCTTTTGCCCAATGGTATAGCGAAGGCCCCAGCGCGACCTACGTCCATTCGATGAAATCCACGGGCGGCATTCTGAGTATGTATGGCTCGACGCAACCGGGCCAGGAAATGGATACTCCTGCCGTACCGGATCTCGTGATCTATCAGGATGTGCTCGGCGGCAGCCGTCTCAATGCCAGCCTTGGTGGGGGACGTTTCGACGTGACAATGGAAAACGGCGGCTGCGTCTTTGCTGCGCCGAATTTCGCCGTCAACTGCCGCGTTGAAACCACGCACCATATCCGCAGCTTCGTGTTTCCCGTATTGCACTGGCAGACAATGCTGGACGAAGCCTCGGACGGCAAAATTTCTTTTGACAGTTTGAGCATCTATCGCGGAGCGTTCGCGACGCCGGCCCTGAAAGGGAAGCTTCGGAACCTTTGGGCGCTTTGTGAAGAAGAAGCCGCACCGTCGCGCATGTTGGCGCGGGCCGCCGGTTGCGAGATCCTGGCCGAGATCTGCCAACTGGGCGGCACGGATCTGGCGCCGAAGAAGGGCGGCCTGGCACCCTGGGCAGAGCGGCGTTGCATCGAGATGATGCATGCGCGATTTGCGGACGACCTGTGCGTCGACGAACTGGCAGTCGAAGCGCGGCTATCGTCTTTTCACTTTGCCCGCATGTTCAAGCAAAGCACGGGGGTCACGCCGCTGGCCTACCTGACGCGGCTGAGACTGGAGAAGGCCTGCGAGCTTCTCGAGCATACGGATATTCCGATCACCGAGATCGCGCCGGACGTCGGCTATTCTTCAAACCAGGTTCTCGCCCGGGTGTTTGCCAAGCATATGCACATGTCCCCGTCCGATTATCGACGTAGCGTGCGTGATCCCGCGCGCTCGTACGCGATGCGGTAGCGGATTACCGGCGGCTATCCAGGATGAGCGTTTAGGTTCATTGGGTGTTTTGGTCTGAAACGTGCCGCCAGGGTCACAACCGTTCCAAGATACTGGCCAACAGAGCAGAGTCCCTGTGAGCGGCCAGCAGGTTGTACCCCTTGTAAGGATCCGTCTTGAGGGCACGCACCTGATCGAGCGATGTGACCTGGCTGAAGCGGTCGTCGCAAAAGAAGAGACAGGTTTCCGGGATGTTCAGCAGATGGCTGCTGGGAGCACAGGTCGGGTCGCTGCCGTGGTCTTCGTAAATGATGACAGCCCCCTCCTGCAGTGCGCGTGAGGCCCCTTTGAGAGCCTCGACCTCGGCCCCTTCCACGTCGAGCTTGATAAGGGCCGAAACGCCTTTGGGCACGAGATCGTCGATGCGGCGGGTCACTACGGTTTCCGTCTTGTCGCCCGGGCCGGGTTTCCCATCGCTCAAAAGCCGTGCCGAGGCGTGGCTGTTCGCGACATTCACGAAGGTCAGGTGCTTGCCGGAGACCGAGTGGATGGCCACCTGGTGCAAGGCGACGTTCGGCAAGCGCCCCGCATTCGCCTCAAGCGCGGCAAAGGTCGCTTGCGCAGCCTCCGCCGCGATCACCCGATCGAACAGCGCGGCGGCGCGCACCGTCCAATAGCCCTTGTTGGCGCCGCAATCGCAGAAGATTTTCGCCTGCCCGGAGGCGGCCCCCAGAACGGCGGCGACTTCCGGTTCGTACTCTTCGTGCCAAAGCGCGAACCTGGTCCAGTAACCGTCGTCCAGCGAGATTCCGAAGGGCGGCGCTCCGTCGATGCGCAGAAAGACCTGATTGTCGCGGTTGAAAATCCGTCCGAGACCCCGGGCGAAACGCCCGTAGAGGCCGCGTGACACCGCCAACCGGAACAACGCCATCAGCAGCGAGTATTGCAGCCGCGCGCCGGGGCTGGAAAAGGTCAGTTCGCGTGTGTCCTGCATTGGATTCCGATCATGACCGCGCTGAGCGAGGGTCGTCCTCATCGTTGCGGGGCTCGCGGCGTTTCACCACCGCTTCAAGTTCACCTCGACTGCGCGCTGACCCACGGATCGGTTTATCGTCAGCAACCAGTGAGCGATATTGTAAACCGCGCCTGCTTTTGCCACAAGTCCGGGACTTGGCAATCTGGACAGGAGTGAAATTCGGATGCCCGATGGAATCTCGATTGTCATCCCCGCCCGGAACGAGGGTGAAACGGTCGGCAAGGTGGTTGCCGCCGTGATCAACCTGCCCTGCGTGCGCGAGGTCGTGGTCGTCGATACCGCCTCGTGGGACGATACCGCCGCGGTCGCCGCCAGCGCCGGTGCGGTGGTGGTCGAAGAACCCGAGCTTGGAATGGGCCGCGCGTTGAAAACCGGTTATGCCGCAGCGAGATGGCCTTGGGTCATGAAGCTGGACGCCGATCTCGAGAAGTTCGACCCCAACCTGGTGCTGATGCTCGCCGAGGCCCGAGAGCCCGGCGTGGGGCTGGTCAAAGGCAAATGGCAGGATCCCAATGACGACATGCCGATGACGCGGTTGCTGGTGCGGCCCGCCATCCGCCAGATCTTTCCCGAGCTTCGCCATGTCAGGGCGGTCAACTCCGGCCTTTACCTGTTCAACCGCGACCTTATCGAACTGGATGAACTGGTGGATACGAACGCGGCCGATATCGACGTGATGCTGCGCGTTCACCTGGCCGGCAAGGAGATCGTCGAGGTGGAGATCGGACGGATCGGCCATGATCCTCGGAACGTCGAGCATTACAATCTGATGGCGGAGAATATCCTGCAGCTGTTCCTTCAGCACTACGCCCGCCAGATCAGGAGCGCGGACACCGGCACCTGAGACGGCCGTCATGCGGGAGAAAACGATTCGCTGTCGCCAAGGCCAAACCCGTCAGTGCCGAGACACGATCGCGATGGCCGGCCAATGTCGGTAGAGCGCATTCATGCAACGTCCTCCCTTCGCAATTGGGGCCTTCCCGGCTCGCGCATGGCGCGTCGATAGTCTGTTGGGCTCATACGCTGATTCTTCTGAAAGACCCGGGCGAGTACCTGGTTCGACGAATATCCGACCTCCAGCGCGATCTCCGTGATCGGAATGTCCGTCTTTTCGAGAAGTTCGCAGGTCTTTTCCATTCGCAATTGCGTCAGGTAGACACGTGGCGGCACACCGAGGCTCTGCTTGAACATCCGGGCAAAATGAAACGGAGAGAGTTGCGCCTCAGCAGCCAGTTCTTCCAGGCCGATGTCTTCTGAAAGCCGGGCGTGCATAAGCTCGATGCATCGGCGTTTCGCCCACGGTGAGAGGCCGCCCTTCGCCGGGGCAGGTTTTGCCCCGCCCAGCCGGCACAGGTGCGATATGATCTCGTAGCCCGCGGCGCGCGCCAGCAGACGGGATGGCACGCCCTCGACTTCGCAAATTGACCAAAGGCACCGGATGGCGGAACGGATCTCCGGTGAATTGAAGGTCCCTCTGAAGACGTCTGGCCGATCGAGTACCGTCTGGTCGACATTCGCTTCGTCGAATGCGCTTCGCCATTGCGACAGGGGCAACGCCAGGCAGCGGACCTGATGGCTGGAGTCGACCATTATCGTGTTGGCGAAGTTCGGTTTCGCGAGGAAGAAGCCGCATTTGTCGCTTTTGACGTCGAAGGCCCCCGATCCCATGTCCCCCCTGACGCGCGTGCCGCAATTCATGTACTGATGCAGCACCAGATCCGGCACCGCGGGGTCCGACATGTCGCCGGCCGGTTGCACCGCTTCGATCAGATTGAGGATGCCGCCGGCGGACTTTCTTGCACGAACATAGGATGCAAGATGACCTTCCCGGTACCATTGGGCGAACGAAGTATAGGTAGGGTGCGTCATCCTTTGTTCGCCTTTTCTGTCAGTTGATGATGAAGGCTCAAATGCATGTGCCCCGCGGCATGGGGGCCAAGCTACGCACTTGGCGCATATTCGTAAAATACCGTCTTTTTGGCGATCTATTCGCAAATGATATAGCTTTCAGGGCGTCCTTTGCTGCCTCCCGACCCCGCTCGGTCGACCGACGGCACTAATGCGCAAGTTCGGTGCATACGCAGCAGAACAGGCAACGCCCGGAAATTCGATGCCGGCTAACCTGTACCCGAATACTCGGATGCGCTGCATGCCGCAGCACCTTGAAATCCGACAAGGAGAAAGGATCACCAATGCCCTCCAATGATCTGACCCGTACGACACTGACGCGGCGCACGGCTCTGTACTCTGCCGGCGCTTTCGCCGCTGCGAGTGCGTTCTCCCTTCCCGGTTTTGCTCAAGAACAAATCAAAGGAGATTTTGTAATGGCGGAAATCACCACCCCCGACGGCAACCGCATCTTTTACAAGGACTGGGGCCCAAGGGACGCTCAGCCCATCGTCTTTCACCATGGCTGGCCGCTCAGCACCGACGAGTGGGACGCACAGATGCTGTTCTTCCTGTCGAAAGGGTTCCGCGTGGTCGCCCATGACCGGCGTGGCCACGGCCGGTCCGAGCAAGTTGAAAGCGGGCACGATATCGACCACTACGCCGCCGATGCCTTTGCCGTGGCCGAGGCGCTGGACCTGCGCAACGCGGTGCACGTCGGCCACTCCACCGGCGGCGGCGAAGTTGCGCGCTACGTGGCGCGGCACGGCGAACCCGCGGGACGGGTGGCCAAGGCGGTTCTCGTCGCCGCCATCCCGCCGCTGATGCTGCAGACCGACGCGAACCCCGAGGGCACGCCGATGGAGGTGTTCGACGACTTCCGCTCGGCCCTTGCCGGCAACCGCGCCCAGTTCTTTCGCGACGTGCCTGCCGGGCCGTTTTACGGGTTCAACCGCGAAGGCGCGACGGTCCACGAGGGGGTCATCCAGAACTGGTGGCGCCAGGGCATGATGGGCAGCGCCAAGGCGCACTACGACGGGATCAGGGCCTTTTCGGAAACCGACCAGACCGAGGATCTGAAGGCGATCAGCGTGCCGACCCTGGTTCTTCATGGCGAGGATGATCAGGTCGTTCCGATCGCGGCCTCGGCCGAGAAGGCGGTGAAACTGCTGCCCAACCCCACGTTGAAGACCTATCCAGGGCTCTCGCACGGGATGCTGACGGTCAACGCCGACGTGCTGAACGCCGATATTCTGGAGTTCATCGCCGGCTGAGGCCGCTGTTGGGGCGCGGCTTCGGCCCCGCCCCGCAGCGGGTTCGCAGACCACGCCAACGGACGTCGGTTTGCCTCGTCCAGCCGAAAAGCTCCCGTCGCTCATAGAGGACCAGATCAATGTCAAAACGCGATGCAATCTTTCCCGCCAACCGTCACGCGCTTTACGAGGAACACGGCTATTCCGCGGCGGTTCGCAGCGGCGATCTGTTGTTCGTGTCCGGCCAGGTCGGCAGCCGCGAGGACGGCTCGCCCGAACCCGAGTTCCGCAGCCAGGTCGAACTTGCCTTCAGAAACCTTGAGGCCGTGCTTGCCGCCGCCGGCGCCGGTTTCGACGATATCATCGATGTCACCACCTTCCACACCGATCCGGACAACCAGTTCGAGGCGATCATGGAGGTCAAGAGCGGGATCTTTTCCCAAGCTCCCTACCCGACCTGGACGGCGGTCGGTGTCAACTGGCTCGCCGGTTTCGACTTCGAGATCAAGGTCGTCGCGCGACTGCCGGGATGACATCCGATTGGTCGCTTCCCGGCGTCAGGCCGGGACGAGAAATAATGCATACTTACAAGGAGATACCAAATGAACAAGCCTGACCTGCTGACGCCCAGCAACTGCCAGATCATCTTTATCGACCACCAGCCGCAGATGGCGTTCGGCGTGCAGTCGATCGACCGCCAGGTTCTGAAGAACAATGTCGTGGCCCTGGCCAAGGCGGCCAAGGTGTTCGACATCCCGGCCACGATCACCACGGTCGAGACCGAGAGCTTCTCGGGTCACACGTATCCGGAACTGCTGGCCGTCTTTCCCGATCATCCGCTGCTCGAGCGGACCTCGATGAACTCCTGGGACGACCAGAAGGTGCGCGACGCGCTTGCCAAGAACGACCGAAAGAAGGTCATCGTTTCCGGCCTCTGGACCGAAGTCTGCAACAACACCTTCGCCTTCAGCGCGATGGCCGAGGGCGGGTACGAGATTTTCATGGTCGCGGACGCCTCGGGCGGGACCTCGCAGGAGGCGCATGATTATTCCATGCAGCGCATGATCCAGGCCGGTGTCGTGCCGATGACCTGGCAGCAGGTGATGCTGGAATGGCAGCGCGACTGGGCGCATCGCGAGACCTATGACGCCGTGATGGAGATCGTGCGAGAGCATTCGGGGGCCTATGGCATGGGCGTCGATTACGCCTACACCATGGTCCACAAGGCGCCCGAGCGCGTCGAGCACGCAGAGCGTCTTGCGCCCGTGGCGGCCGGATCGGCCGCTGCCGCCGAATAACGATCCCGATGCGCCGGGTCCGGCGGCCGTCTTCTTCCCGCGGCCGTCCCGCTCCCGCCCGGCGCAACTGGCGGGCCTGCGCCCCACGCAGGCCCGCCCTGTTTGCAAGCCCGGGAGAGGAGAGCCGCGAGGACGCGAGACATGCTTGAGACGACACATGACCCCATAAGAGACGCATCGACCGTGACCCGCCGGTGGGTCACGACGACAGGTGCGGCGGCCGGCGCGTTCGGCCTGGTCGCGCCCGGAAGGGCGTGGTCGCAATCCAACGAGGAGGCAAAGATGCCCGACACGATCATCAGGAACGCCCGCGTAACAACGCTGGACCCCGCCATGCCCGAGGCCGGCGCCGTCGCGATCCGCGACGGTCTCATCCTTGCGACGGGGCCGGAGGCGGAGATCATGCGCCTCGCGGGCGTGGACACTGAAGTGATCGACGCGGGCGGCAGACGTGTCATCCCCGGTCTCAACGACAGCCACACGCACCTGATCCGCGGCGGGCTCAACTACAACATGGAGCTAAGGTGGGAGAACGTCCCCTCGCTGGCAGACGCCCTGCGGATGCTGAAGGAGCAGGCGGACCGTACACCCGCGCCGCAATGGGTGCGTGTCGTCGGCGGCTGGTCGGAGTTCCAGTTCGCGGAGCGGCGTATGCCGACGCTTGACGAGATCAATGCCGCAGCGCCCGACACCCCGGTGTTCATCCTGCACCTCTACGGCCGGGCGCTGATCAACCGCGCGGCGATCGAGGTGCTGGGTTTCGGAAAGGACACGCCGAACCCGCCGGGCGGCGAGATCCAGCGGGACGATCACGGGAATCCGACGGGCCTCCTTGTGGCGAAACCCTCGGCGTTGATCCTCTATTCTACCCTGGGGATGGGGCCGAAGCTGCCGCGCGAGGACCAGGTCAACTCCACTCGCCACTACATGCGCGAGATGAATCGCCTGGGCATCACCAGCGTGATCGACGCCGGCGGCGGCGGGCAGAACTATCCCGATGATTACGCCGTCATCCAGCAGCTTGACGACGCGGATCAGCTTACCGTCCGGATCGCCTACAACCTCTTTGCGCAGACTGCCGGCGCCGAGCTTTCGGATTATGAGCGCTGGGTGGAAATGACCGAACCCGGTGCCGGCTCGGACATGCTGCGGATGAACGGGGCGGGCGAGAACCTGACCTGGTCGGCGGCGGATTTCGAGAACTTCCTCGAACCGCGCCCCGATCTGGCCCCCACGATGGAAAGCGAGCTTGAACCGGTTGTCGAGCTTCTGGCCGAGAACAAATGGCCGTTCCGTATCCATGCGACCTATGACGAGTCGATCGACCGGTTCCTGACCGTCTTCGAGCGCGTGAACCAGCGCCAGCCTTTCGAGACGCGGTTCATCATCGACCATGCCGAGACGGTTACGCCGCGCAATATCGAGCGCATCACGGCGCTTGGCGGCGGTATCGCCACGCAGCACCGGATGGCGTTTCAGGGCGAATACTTCGTCGACCGTTACGGCCCGGAGGCCGCGCAGGCGACGCCGCCGATCCGGCAGATGATCGACACGGGAACGCCGGTCGGCGCCGGCACCGACGCGACCCGCGTCGCCTCCTACGATCCGTGGGTCGGGCTCTACTGGATGACCACCGGCAAGACGCTGGGCGGCATGCCCCTTTATGACGAGGAGAACCTGCTGACGCGGGAGGAGGCGCTGCGCCTCTGGACCCACGGCTCGGCCTGGTTCTCGGGCGAGGCGGAGGTCAAGGGCACGCTGGCGCCAGGCATGTATGCGGATCTCGCGGTGCTCTCGGCGGATTACCTGAGCGTGCCGAACGAGGAGATCCGACAGATCAACGCGGTCCTGACGATGGTCGGCGGCCGGGTCGTTTATGGCGAGGGCGCGTTCTCCGATCTGGCGCCGCCGCTGCCGCCGGCCTCGCCGGGCTGGAGCCCGGTCGGCGCCATCCCGAGCCCGGGCGCGCGCCAGGCCGCCATGGAAACCGGAACGCGCTATGCCAGCGCATGCGGCTGCGCCAGTGCCTGTTCACTGCACGGCCACGACCACGGCATCGCCTGGACGAACCCCATTCCAGTGAAGGATCTGAAGTCCTTCTGGGGCGCGCTTGGTTGTTCCTGCTTCGCAGTCTGACGGGAGGGCATGATGGATTGGAAACCCTACGCTTTGTCGCTGGCGGTCGGACTCGCGGTGGGGGGGCTTTACGCGCTCTTCGGTATCCGTTCGCCCGCGCCGCCGATCATCGCTCTGCTCGGCCTGCTCGGCATGCTGGTGGGAGAGGCGACGGCCAGTTGGCTCAAGAACCGGACGACGGCCGCACAGGCCGCGGCGGAGTGCCTACACGCCAAGCGCTTCGCCGACTCGCCGAGTGAAGAGATGCGGACATGAGGTGGCTACTCGCGTTTTTGCTGGTAGTTGCCCAGCCGGGTCTCGCGGAGCCCCTTGTCTTCGAAGGACGGATCGAGGCCTCGGAGCGCGCCGTCCTGTCGAGCCGTCTGAACGGCGTCGTGGCCGAGATCCTTTTCGAGGGGGGCGAGCGCGTCTCTGCCGGGCAACCGCTGATCCGACTCGATCCGACCGACGCGACGATCGCGCTCGAGATTGCCGAAGCGCGCCTTGCCGCCGCGCAGGCGCGGTTTGACGGGGCTTCGCGCCGCGCCGCCCGGCAGGAAGAAATGCATGAGCGCGGGATCGCAGCCGACTCCACGCTGGGGCCTGCCCGCACCGAAAGGGCGATGGCCGAGGCCGAGGTCGCGCTGGCCGAGGCCGAGCGGCGCCGGGCCGGACTCGACTTGGAAAGGACGGTCATCCGGGCGCCGATTTCCGGTCTCGTCTCGCCCCCGTCAGTGTCGGTCGGCGCCTTTCTCGAGGCGGAAGCCGCGCCACCGCTTGCCACGATCGTCGCGTTCGACCCGGCGGTCGTCGCCTACCGCGCGCCCTATGACGAGCGGCTCGAGTCCCTGGAAGTGGCCGGATCCGGAACGGTTGCCGAGCTGCTGGCGCGCATCCGGGTGCAACTGCGACTGCCGGGCGACAGGATCTACGTCGGGGAGGCAACCCCCCATGCCGCAAGTGCGGAGGTGGACGCGGAGACTGGCACCGTGACGGTATGGGCGCGATTTGCGAACCCCGATGCTCTGTTGCGCCCGGGCATGAGGGTCACCGTCCTTTCGCATATCCAGGGTGCGGAGGCGGTGGAATGAACCCGACGTCCGGATCGGCGCCTGTAATCGCGGCCGGCTGCGTTGCGGCCAGACACGTCCGGACCCGGCCTCTTCGCCTACACATAACCGCGACGGAAACGCGGCAGAAGCAATAGGCCGGCACCCATTCGGCACCGGCTGATGCGCCGAACCCATACCATCTGGCGGCCCTACGGCGGTCGTAACCCTGAAACCATCCCGAAAGGACACCAAATCATGAGCTGGAGCCCATGCCCCGACCCGACCCTTGGTGACGCCGCGAGCGTCGATGCCGTCGAAACCGTTATCGTGCCTCGTGCCGTCGATCTCGGGGAAATGACCGTGCGCCGTGCACTGCCCTCGACAGCCCGCCAGATGGTCGGGCCGTTCATCTTCTTCGATCAGATGGGACCGGCGGAGTTCCTGACCGACCAGGGCATCGACGTGCGGCCGCATCCGCATATCAACTTGGCCACGGTGACCTACCTTCTCGAGGGCGAGATCCTGCACCGCGACAGCCTTGGAACCGAGCAGACGATCCAGCCCGGCGCCGTGAACTGGATGCGGGCGGGGCGTGGGATCGTCCATTCCGAGCGCACCGCGCCGGAACTCAAACGCACCGGGCAGCGGCTCTTCGGCTTGCAGACCTGGATGGCGTTGCCGGTCGCGGCGGAAGAATCCGACGCCGCCTTCATCCACCATGGCGAGGCGGAGCTGCCGATGATCGACGACACCGGGTTGAACCTTCGCCTGATCGCGGGTGAGCTGCACGGCGCGCGCTCGCCGCTCGCGACGGCGTCGGAAACGCTCTATGCCGATATCGCGCTGGCGGCGGGCGGCACCTACCGGGTGGAGGCCACACATGAGGAGCGGGCGCTTTACATCCTGTCCGGCCACGTCGTGATCGATGGAACATCCCATGAGCCCGGCACCCTGCTGATCCTCGCCCCGCGTGCCGAGGCCGTGGTGCGGGCCGCTGGCGATGCCCGCCTCATGCTCTTTGGCGGCGAGCCGATGGAGGGGCCGCGCTACATCTGGTGGAACTTCGTCTCATCGCGCCCCGAGCGCATCGAGCAGGCCAAGGAGGAATGGCGCCGCGGCCGTTTCGAGACGGTGCCCGGAGACGAGTCGGATTTCATTCCGCTGCCCGATAATGCCAATCCGCCGCAACGTGCGACCGGCGGACGCGACGCGAGCGCGGATTTGCAGGGATGAGCGCCGTCCCCGGACTGCACCATGTCACCGCCGTCTGTTCCGCCCCGCAGGGCAATCTGGATTTCTACACGCGCAGGCTTGGTCAGAAACTGGTGAAGAAGACGGTCAATTTCGACGATCCCGGCACATATACCTCTATTACGGCGACCGTACCGGGTCGCGCCTGCGTCTGCGAGCGCCAGGCGGGGAAAAGGGCAGCGTCGTCGATCTTTTGCGCGAGGATGCCGCCGTGATCGGGCGGCCGGGCGCGGGAACCATCCATCATGTCGCCTTCCGCGCGCGCGACGCGGAGGAGCAACTCGAATGGCGGGACCGTCTGCGTGCCGCCGGGATTGCCGTAACGCCGGTCATCGACCGTCAGTATTTCACGGCGATTTACTTCCGCGAGCCGGGCGGCGTGCTTTTCGAGATCGCCGCTGATCCGCCGGGCTTTGCCATCGACGAGCCTGAGGCGGCGCTGGGCCGCAACCTGATGCTGCCGGACCGCTACGAGCCGGACCGGGCGCGGATCGAGCGCCTGCTTCCGCCGCTTTCGGAGTCAGCGTGACGCCGGGTCCGGGATCCGGGATCGGCCACCACGTCTCGGGAGGCCTTCGCTCAACCGAAGCAAACGACAGAAAAGGAAAAGAGACATGAAAGTTCTGATGATACTGACGTCGCATGACGAACTCGGCGACACCGGCCGCAAGACCGGCTTCTGGCTCGAGGAGCTTGCCGCGCCTTATTATACCTTCAAGGACGCGGGCGCCGAAATCTGCCTGGCGTCTCCCAAGGGCGGACGGCCGCCACTGGATCCGGTCAGCAATTCGCCCGATTTCCAGACGGACCACACCCGCCGCTTCGAGGCAGATGCCGAAGCCAACGCGGCGCTTGCCGCGACGGTGAAGCTCGCCGACGTGAACGAAGGCGACTATGACACCGTGTTCTATCCCGGTGGCCATGGCCCGCTCTGGGATCTGACCGAAGACGCGGACTCGGTGGCGCTGATCGAGGCATTCCACTCGGCGGGCAAGCCCCTTGCGCTGGTCTGTCACGCTCCCGGCGTGCTGCGCGACGTCAAGGGCAGTGACGGTCGACCGCTGGTCGAAGGCCGCGACGTCACGGGCTTTACCAATTCGGAAGAGGCCGGTGTGGGCCTGACCGAGGTTGTTCCCTACCTGGTCGAGGACACGCTGAAAGCCAAGGGCGGCGCGTTCGTGAACGGCCCTGACTGGGCCTCGTTCGTGGTACGGGACGGTCTGCTGATCACCGGACAGAACCCGGCCTCTTCGGCCGAGGCAGCCGCGCGGCTTATCGAGGCGCTTGCAGAGCGCCAAACGGCCGGTTGATTGCCTTTGCGTCAAATCGACCAAGCGCCCGTCGACCGCGGCAGAGCTTCGGCTTCGCCGCGGTCAGCAGCCCCGACCGGTATCGCGGGACAACGGCAAGACAGACTGCGCCAGAACAACGCCCAGCCCGGCTGCCTTATGGTCTTCGGCAAAGGCGGGGAAGGCCGCAAGATCGGAACCTTCGCGGCAGCATCTGCGCCGCGTGACAGACGGCAATCCGTTAACGTGACATTGACCTGATCCTCAGGAGAGACTTATGAGCCCCTTGCACCCCTATATCCTTTCGCTGGCCGCCGGTCTCGCCATCGGCGTGATCTATGGCCTCATTTCCGTCCGTTCGCCCGCGCCGCCGATCATCGCGCTGCTGGGGCTTCTGGGCATGCTTGCCGGTGAAGCGGGCGTTCAGTGGCTGAAGGGCCACGCAAGCGTCGTGCAGTCGGCCCTGCACGCGAAGACCTTTGCGCATCCCGTCCGGGACGGCTCGTCGAAGGACGCCGATGCGGACGGAACGCGCGGCGTCCCGCAGACCGGACATCGCCGTGGTTGAGCGGCCTTTGGAGGGGGACAAATCCGGGAACCCGCTGAGCTACCCGGTCTTCCGGGCGCTCTGGATCGCGACGATCGTGTCGAATGTCGGCACATGGATGCATGATGTGGGCGCCGGGTGGCTGATGACCTCGCTGTCGCCGAGCCCGCTGCTGGTTGCTTTGGTGCAGACCGCGACGACGCTGCCGATGTTCCTTCTCGCGCTGCCGGCCGGTGCGCTGGCCGACATCGTGGACCGGCGCAGGATGCTGCTGTCGGCGCAGTTGCTTGGCCTGTGTGCGGCGCTGACGCTGGCGATCCTGACGGCCTGGGGCCTCGTCTCTCCGGGGATCCTGCTGGCGACGACGTTCCTGCTCGGCATGGCGGCGGCGCTTAGCGCGCCGGTGTTTCAGGCGATCGTACCGGAACTCGTGGGCCGGCAGGCGCTGCCGGACGCCATTGCGCTGAACAGTCTGGGCGTCAACATCTCGCGCGCGGTGGGTCCGGCGCTCGGGGGGATCATCGTCGCCCTTGCAGGAATCCCGGCCGTCTTTGCGCTAAATGCGCTTTCGGTGCTGGGCGTGCTGGCGGTGCTGTTCATCTGGAAGCGCCCCAGTACCGTACATACCCTGCCCCCCGAGCATTTCTTCGGCGCCCTGAAGGCCGGTTACCGCTATACCCGCCATTCCCCCGCCATGCGCCTGGTGCTGGTCCGGGCGGTGGGGTTCTTTCTCTTCGGCAGTGCCCTCTGGGCGATGCTGCCGCTGATCGCGCGGCACGGCCTCGGTCTCGATGCCGCGGGATATGGTGTGCTGCTTGGCTGCATGGGCGCGGGAGCGGTCGCAGGTGCGATCCTGCTGAAACGCGTGCGGACGCGCGTTTCCGCCAATCCGTTGTCCGTTGCGGCGACACTGCTCTTTGCGCTGTCGACGCTGGCGCTTGCTCTGTCCACCCATGCCTGGGTTGCCGGCCCGGTCCTCTTCATGGCCGGGCTGGGCTGGATCGGGATGCTGACGTCGCTGAATCTCGCCGCGCACATGGCCTCGCCGGGCTGGGTCAAGGCGCGGGCGTTGGCGGTCTATCTGCTGACGTTTCAGGGAGCTATGACCTGTGGCAGTGTCCTGTGGGGTATGCTTGCCTCTGGCACCAGCGTCGCCACAGCCCTGGTGATTGCCGGCGTTGGGCAGGCTTGCGCGGCGGTCATTGCAATCCGCTGGCGGCTGCCCCGCGGTTCGGCCGCCGATCTCGCGCCGTCGCACCATTGGGCGGAGCCGGTCGTTTCCGTGCAGCCGGACGACGACCGCGGCCCGGTCATGATCGAGATCGAATATCATGTCGAGCCCGCGCGGCTGGCCGAATTCGTTACGGCCTTGCGCCGCTTCAAGTCTGTCCGACAGCGCGACGGCGCGATCCGCTGGGACGTCTGGGAGGACATGGCCGAGCCGGGGCGGGTCGTCGAGACATTCGTCGTGGAGAGTTGGGTCGAGCACCAGCGCCAGCATGCGCGCGTGACCCGCGCCGATCAGCTGGATCAGGAAATACTGCTAAAATATCAGCTGGGCGGCAGACAACCGGTGGTCCGGCACCTTTTACGGCCATCATGACCTGTGGCGGCCCCATAGACAGCGATGCCCGCAACCAGTACTCAAAAAGGAAACACCATGCCCACACTTTACTATGTCCCGGATGCCTGCTCGCTGGCCCCGCACGTCGCGCTCGAATGGATCGGCGCCCCCTACGAGGCGGTCAAGGTGCAGTTCGGCTCGAAGGAGCTTCTGGCCGTGAACCCCGCCGGTGCGGTTCCCACCTTTCGTGAAGACGATGGCTGGCTGTTGACACAGGCCGGCGCGATCCTCGATTACCTGGGCCAGAAGCACCCGGAGGCCGGACTGTCGGGCGGCGACACCCTCCGCGCGAAGGCCGAGGCGCATCGCTGGTCGGCCTTCCTCACCTCGGATCTTCATGCCTCGTTCTGGCCGATCTTCATGCCCTACCGTTACACGACCGACAAGAGCGATGCGGCCCGGCAGGCGGTGGCTGATGCCGGGCACAAGCTGGCCGCCAAGCAGCTTGGTGTTCTGAACCGCCACCTAGACGGGCGGGACTACATCCTGGAAGGTGGCCGATCGGTGATCGACGCCTATGCCTTTCCGATGATCCGCTGGGGGGCGAAACTCCTGCCGGGTGGGCTGCAGGACTTCCCGGCCGTGCAGGCGCTGCATGACCGGATCGCCGCCGATCCCGCCGTGCAGAAGGTTCTCGGCCGCGAGGCCGCGGCGTGAGTGCGGGTGGTGACGAAGGAATGATCAGCGGAATTCACCACGTCACCGGCATCACCGCCGATGTGCAGGCCAATGTCGATTTCTATGTCGGCTTCCTTGGTCTCAAGCTGGTCAAGCGGACGGCGGGCTATGCGGATGCCGAGCAGTTGCACCTGGTCTACGGCGACGGGCTCGGAAGGCCCGGATCCCTTCTGACCTTCCTGGTCTGGGAGGCCAGCGGCCGCGGGCGCACCGGCATCGGCCAAGTGCTGGAGATTGCGCTTGCGGTTTCTCCGCAGTCCATCTCCGGCTGGCTGACGAGAGCGCTTGCGGCCGGTGTCCCGTTCGAGGGGCCGACGCGCGAATTCGAAGAGCCGGTTCTGCGGTTCAGGGATCCCGACGCGCTGATCGTGAAACTGGTTGGTGTCGACCTGTCGACGCCCGCGCCGCTTCCAGGGGGACCCACCCGTTTGCGGGGCGTCACCCTGCTGACCGACAAGGCTGCGCAAACCGCGGAATTTCTGACGCGGTTCGGCTACCGCCACGGCGAACGCGCGGGCCAGACGCACCGCATGACATCCGACACCGACGTGGTCGACGTGCGCGACGCGACGGGTTTCGTCCCCTCCGTCGCCGGGGCGGGCGTGCCCGATCACGTGGCCTTCCGGGCCGGGAATGCGGACGAGGTTCGGTCCCTGCGGCAATCGCTCCGCGAGCACGGACCGACCGAGGTCCATGACAGGAAATATTTCCTGTCGCTCTATGTTCGCGATCCGGCCGGCATCCTTCTGGAATACGCCACCGACAGGCCCGGCATGACGATCGACGAGGCGCCGGAAGCTCTTGGCCGGACGCTGTTCTTCCCGCCACAGGAGGCAGGCCGCGCCCAAGATCTCGAGGTCATGCTGCCGCAGTTCTCATTGCCGGGCGAGGAGCGGTTCCCCATCCGCAAGCTGCCCTTCGTTCACCGTTTCAACCGGCCGGATCAGCCGGATGGCACGACCCTGGTCTTGCTGCACGGCACGGGTGGATACGAGGCCGATCTCATGCCGATTGCGCGTCGCATCGCCCCGCGTGCGACGCTGTTGGGGGTGCGAGGCCGAGCCACCGAGGAAGGCACCAATCGCTGGTTCCGGCGCTTCGACTTCACCACGTTCGATCAGGCCGATATCCGAAGCGAAGCCGAGGCATTCGCGGCATTCGTGGAGGGCGCCGTGGCCGGCTACGGAATAGATGCGGTCGGGCTTACCTTCCTCGGCTATTCCAACGGCGCGAACTTTCTGGCGGCGGTGATGCAGCTCTATCCTTCTGCCGTGCGCCGTGCCGTTCTGCTTCGTAGCGTCCAGGCCCTCGAGACGCCACCGGCGGCGGACCTTTCCGGAGCGCAGGTGCTGATGCTCGATGGGCGGGACGATGTTTACGCGCGCCAAGCGCCCGCCCTGGCCGATGATCTGAGGGCGCGGGGTGCGAATGTCGAAACGCGAACGGTACGTGGCGGTCATGAGCTGACCGGCGCGGACGCCACCGAGGCCGCTGACTGGCTTGAACAGGGCACATGACCTGCCAGCGGGATCAAGCCGGGTCCGCGCCCGACGAACCGGCGTCTTTCTCGCCGGGGCGCTCTCAACGCGTCGCGTACGCCGCCCGACCTGCGTTGCGCGGGATGCATAGCCGCTCTGAGAACCGGTCTGGCAGCGGGAAAAGATGGCTCAAGTTCGGAACAAACGTCACGGTTCCGTACAGTCCCATGGCACAAATTTCGAGGCGCGGGGCCAAACCGGACGTTTCATTCCGGTTTTGCCGCCGTTCCGGGATGCCCGGCCTTCGTTTCGGAGCGTTCTTGCGTTTGCGCCAACCGATCGACATCTCTGCGTCCATAGCCGTTACCAAGGAGTCTTCCGCCATGACCAATGTCCTTCACTCCGCCCTTCTGGCCGGGCTCATCGTTGCGACCGTCCCCGCGGCCCAGGCCGAGGACGCCGCTTTGACCGTCGGCATGTCCGGCGGCTATTTCCCGTTCACCTTCGTGCGCCAGGATGTGCTGCAAGGGTTCGAGGTCGATGTCATGAACGCGGTGGGCGAGAAGGCCGGTCTCGACATCCAGTTCGAGACGATGTCCTTTTCCGGGCTAATCGGGGCGCTGGATGCGGGCCGTATCGACACCATTGCCAACCAGATCACCATCACGCCGGAGCGGGAGGCGAAATTCGCCTTTACCGAACCCTACGTTATCGACGGCGCCCAGGTCGTGACCCGCAAGGGCAATGATGCCATCGCCGGGGTCGAGGACCTGCGCGGCAAGATCGTGGCCGTGAACCTCGGGTCGAACTTCGAACAATTGCTGCGCGATCTGCCGTTTGCCGATGAGGTCGAAATCAGGACCTACGAAAGCAACATCGAGCAGGACACCGCGCTTGGCCGCGTCGACGCCTTCGTGATGGACCGGGTATCCTCGGCCCAGGTGATCAAGGAAAGCCCGCTGCCGTTACAACTGGCCGGCGAGCCCTTTTCGGAAATCCGCAATGCCCTGCCGTTCCGGGATGACGAAGAGGGCCGCGTTCTGCGCGACAAGGTCGATGCGGCGCTTGCAACGCTGCGCGAGGACGGCACCCTAAGCGAAATCTCGGAGAAGTGGTTCGGATCGGACATCACCTCGCCTGCGGCGGAGTAGACCGTGCAGGTGCTCGACATCGGGTACATGCTCGGGCTGGTGCCGGTCATCCTGGGTTATGTTCCGCTGACGCTGGCCATGGCATCGGCGGCCATGGTCTGTGCGCTGGTGCTGGCGGCCCTGCTGGCGGTCGAACGGGTGGCTCGTGTGCCGGTCCTGGACCGGCTGGTGATGCTTTTCATCAGCTTCTTCCGTGGCACGCCGCTACTGGTCCAACTCTTCCTATTCTATTACGGGCTGCCACAGGTGCTGCCTGTCCTGACCCGGATCGATGGGGTGACGGCGGCAATCCTGGGCCTGACGCTGCATTTCGCGGCCTACATGGCGGAATCGATCCGCGCCGCCATTGTCGGTGTCGACCGCAGCCAGTGGGAAGCGGCCCAATCCGTCGGCATGACCCAGCGACAGCTGATGCAGCGCATCGTCCTGCCGCAGGCCGCGCGTGTGGCAGCGCCGACGCTGGTCAACTACTTCATCGACATGCTCAAGGGGACCTCTCTGGCCTTTACCCTCGGCGTGACCGAGATGATGGGCGCCGCGCAGAAGGAAGCCGCCGGCAGCTTCCTCTACTTCGAAGCTTTTCTCGTGGTGGCGGTGATCTACTGGGTCATGGTCGAGGCGCTGAACCAGGGGCAGAAAGCCCTGGAAACCCGGCTGAACAAGGCGTACGCCCGATGAGTTCGACGACCGGCGTGACAGTCAGGGGGTTGACCAAGACCTTCGGCGGGGCGGCGGTGCTGGACGGCATCGACCTCGACGTTTCTCCGGGTGAACGGGTGGTCATCATCGGGCCCTCGGGCACCGGGAAGTCGACCCTGCTGCGCTGCCTCAACTATCTTGACCAGCCGGATGCGGGGCAGATTTCCATTGGCGACCTGACCGTGGATGCCGCCCGTGCGCGCAAGTCCGACATCCTCGGGCTGCGGCGGCGCACCGGGTTCGTGTTCCAGAACTACGCGCTTTTCGCCAACAAGACCGCGCTCGAGAACATCATGGAGGCGCTGGTGACAGTTCAGCGCCTGCCGCGGGCCGATGCCGTTGCCCGCGCCCGGGACGTGCTTGCCGAGACCGGCCTCGCGGACAAGGCCGACAGTTATCCGGCGGCGCTTTCCGGCGGGCAGCAGCAACGGGTCGGTATCGGCCGCGCCATGGCTCTGGGTGCGGGAGTGCTGCTGTTCGACGAACCCACCTCCGCGCTGGACCCGGAGTGGGTGGGCGAGGTGCTCGACCTGATGCGTCGGGTGGCGGCGCAGAAACAGACACTCCTGATCGTGACCCACGAGATGCAGTTTGCCCGCGAGATCGCTGACCGTGTCCTGTTCATGCACAGCGGCAGGATCGTGGAGCAGGGCACACCGGCACAGATCTTCGATGCCCCACAGGATGCGCGGCTCCGGCGGTTTCTGGCCCGGACAGGGGTTTGAGCGCCCGTTGACAGCCCGGTGGGCCGAGGCGCCGGTGCCGAAGGCGGCTTTCCGTCAGAACGCAGCCCGCAGGGACGTTCGATCAGAATTGCGGGTCCAGTTCATCCAGGGCCGCGCAGACGCCCGCGCCGAACTCGGGATGGACCTGCTGGAACAGCCCGATCTGCCGTTCGGCTATGTCCGCCGGAACGCCGCGCATCGACTCGGCGATGTTGTCGAAGAGCCGGGCCTTCTGCGCCTGGTCGAAGAGCAGGAACAGCGCGCGCGGCTGAGTGAAATCATCGATGCTGTCGCGATGGTCGAACCGGCCGGCGGGACCCTGCAGATCGAGTAAAGGCTCGGCGAATGACGGATCCTGCCGGGGGCCGTCAAAGCTGTTCGGTTCGTAATAGGCATCCGGATTGGTTGCGTTCTCGAAGAAGCGCATGGCGCCGTCCTTGTGGTAATGATGCACCGGGCAGTGCGGACGGTTGACCGGCAGGGCTTCGTAGTGGGTGCCAAGCCGATAACGATGGGCATCCGCATAGGAAAATATCCTGCCTTGCAGCATCCTGTCCGGCGAATGGCCGATGCCGCGCACCACGTTCGAGGGGCTGAAGGCAAGCTGTTCGATCTCGGCAAAGTAATTGTCGGGGTTTCGGTTCAGCTCGAGCACGCCGATCTCGATCGGGGGAAATTCCGCATGGGGCCAGACCTTCGTCAGGTCGAACGGGTTGAAGGGAAACGCCTCTGCCTGGGCTTGCGTCATGATCTGCACCTGCACGGTCCATTGCGGAAACTCCCCTGCCTCGATCGCGCCGAAGAGAGCCTCCTGATAGCCTTCGCGGGTGCGCCCCACGACTTCCCGCGCTTCGGCGTTGGTATAGTGGCGATGCCCTTGTCGGGTCTTGAAGTGGAACTTGACCCAGACCCGTGCGCCGCCGCTTGTCCAGAGGCTGTAGGCATGGCTGCCATAGCCGTTCATGTGAACCGGGCTGACGGGCAGGCCGCGGTCGGAGAAGAGCATCGTGACCTGATGGAGGCTTTCGGGAGAGAGAGACCAGAAATCCCACATCGCGGTGGTCGATCGCAGGTTGGTGCGCGGGTGGCGCTTTTGAGTATGGATGAAGTCCGGGAACTTCATCGGATCGCGGACGAAGAAGACCGGGGTATTGTTGCCGACCAGGTCCCAGTTGCCCTCCTGCGTATAGAACTTGAGTGCGAAGCCACGCACGTCACGCTCATGATCCGCGGCTCCCATTTCGCCGGCCACGGTCGAGAAGCGCGCGATCATCGGCGTCTCGGCACGGGGTTGGAGCGCGGCTGCACAGGTCAGGTGCGATATGTCGCCGGTGATCCGCAACACGCCATGCGCGCCCCACCCCTTGGCATGGACAACGCGTTCGGGGATTCGCTCGCGGTTCTGGTGGGCCAATTTCTCGATCAGTTGCCAGTCCTGCATCAGAACCGGGCCGCGAAGACCGGCGGTGAGGCTGTTCTGGTTGTCCGCGACAGGAGCGCCTGCGGTGGTCGTCAGGCGGGGCGGCAGTGTTTCTTTGGTGGTCATGGTCAATCCTGTAGGGTCCGGCGAGGCTGGTCGCCGGCTTGTTACGCGCGCCGCGTTCCGAACTCTGTGCCGGTGCTGCTCTTACGTTTAGAGATTTCGAAGATCGGCAACCGCGTTAAGAGGCCGGCTGTCTTCGGTATGTCGTGCCGGCCGTTCGTCAGCCGATTCATTCCACCGCTTCGGCGGCCTGTCGGATCACATTCGCCACTTCGGCAGGGTTCGTCATTGGCAACATGTGACCGTTCTCGACATCGACGACAGTCGAGCCGGCCCGCTGCGACATCTGACGCTGCAGATCGGGCGCGATGGTCCGGTCGAGGGTCGCGATGATCGACCAGCTCGGCTTTTCGGTCCACGCCGCCGACCTTGTCCGGTATTCAAGGATCGCCGAGTTGGAAGCGGCCTGCGACCTGGCCACGTAGATGGCGTCATCCTCGGACAGCCCATTGCCGACGACCGAGAGGAAGGCCTCTTCATGGATCAGGTAGTGCCCATCTTCGAAGACCGTAAGCTTGTCGGGAGTGAACTCGGTTGGCATGGAGGCCAGCAGGCTGCCGCCGCTTTCTCCGGCATCGGGCAGGAACGCCGCAACGTAGACGAGGCCGCTCACGTCAGGGTCAACTCCAATTTCGCTGATCACCACGCCGCCATAGGAATGCCCGACCAGCAACATCGGACCGTCCTGGATGTCGACGATGCGCTGGACGGCGGCAATATCGTCTTCGGTGGAGGTCAGCGGCATCTGCGCCACCGTGACCTTGTAATCGTCTGCAGTGAGGTCGTCATACACATCGCGCCAGGTGCTGCCGTCGACATTGGCGCCATGCACCAGAACGATGTTGGTCACATCGGCGCGCGCCACGCCCGGCTGCAAGGCTGCAGCGCCAATCGCCACGACGCCGGAAATCAGAAGCGTTTGTAAAGTGTCCATGATCGGGGTCCATTATCTGTTTACTTGATGTTCACGCAGGGGGCCGCGTGGTCAGGGCCGGCGGTGGCTGCGGGGCACAATGTTCATTCATTCGTCAGCGACATACGCGATCGATTCAGGGCATGATCCGTCCGAACCGGACCGGGCCGCAGGAGCAGGATAGCCGGCACCGGCAAAGGTGCGTCGCAGACCTTGCTGCAATGGCACCATTCTTGCGGGTGGGTTGGCCGGCCGCCGTGGTCGGTTATATCCTACCGGTGTGGCAACGCGCCTTGATGCCGGCTTGGAGAAGGGGGTGGCGCGGGTCGATCCGCTTGCGAACCGGCCGCGCCATACCCGCCCGTGTCAGGCCGCGACCCCCGGCACCGGCGTGTTGAGCAACTGCTGCTCCCACAGATAGGCGATGGCGCTGCCGCCGAGATGATCCCTGAGGGCATCGTTGAGCGCTGTCGCCGTCTCGGCCCGCGCCCAGTCGCGCTGCCATTCCGACGCAAGCGCCAGCCAGGTCATCATGTTGATGCCGCCCTGGATCATGCGCTGGATCGCGACCTCGTGCGCCTCGACCGAGGTGCCACCGGACGCGTCGGTGATCACCGTCACGTCCCAGCCTTCACCGGCGGCCTGCAGCGCGGGCATCGCCACGCAGATCTCTGTCCAGAGACCTGCTATGATCAACTGCTTTCGGCCGGTCGCTTTGACGGCATCCACGACCTTGGGATCCTCCCAGGTATTGATCGTCGTGCGATCGATGACGTCCTGGTCGGGAAAGACTTCGGTGACATGCGGAAAGATGTCGCCGCCGCGGGCGGCGATCACGCTGGTCAGGATCGTGGGCACGCCGAACACCTTGGCCGCCTTGGCCAGGGCGGTCGTGTTGTTCACGACCATGTGCGGGTCGTGGCTGTTGAGGTTGGCGAGTTGGTAGGGCTGATGGTCGATCAGAACGAGAACCGAATCTTCGGGACGAAGAAGCGAGTCGAGGCCGTTGCGGAAGGTCATGGTCATATCCTTTCATCTGAGGGCGAGCGGGGCTCTGAAGCCTGAACGTAGCCAATGAAATCGGACCCCGCGTCGCTGGATCTGCCGAGAGGTTGCCATTCCTGCGGTGATGTCGGCATTCGAGTCCGTACCTGCCAGATCCTCCGGCGGCTGCGGCAACCAAGGCGCTCAGCCCCGTCATGCTGTCAAAGCAGAGGCAGGCACCACGCCTGCGCAAGAGGGGGAAGCCCCATTGGGCTGACTTCTCGGAGTTCTCAGATTGAACCGCAAGTGTGGTTAAACCCCAGCAAGTTCCGCACCGCGGGCAACTGAAGCCTTTGCTAAGCTGGCGCGGCAAAGTTCGGCTTCAGTGAAGTCTCAAGGAGCAAATCATGCCCGATCACATCCTCTCGGTATGTCCTTCTAGGAAGGGAGAGGCGGCTCTTACTCTGATTGGCATGTTGGCCTCCGGCCGAACCGCCTGCACCTCTCGCGGCACCTCGCGTACATCTGAAATTGGAGTGAAATTATGCAAGCTATTAGCCTCCCTCGGTTCGGCGGTCCCGACGCTTTCTCGCTATCCGAATTCGAGACCCCCGCGGTTGGCGCCGGAGAGGTGCTGGTCCGTGTACACGCAACCTCGATAAACCCGCTCGATTACCAGGTGCGCCGCGGAGACTATGCCGACCTGGTGCCGTTGCCCGCAATTACCGGCCATGATGTTTCCGGCGTTGTCGAAGCCGTCGGGTCCGGCGTAACGGCGTTCAAGCCCGGCGATGCCGTCTGGTACACACCGCAGATTTTCGGCGGGCCCGGCAGCTATGCCGAGTACCACGTCGCGAGCGAGGCGATCGTCGGTCATAAACCGGCTGGCCTCACGCATCTGGAGGCGGCCAGCCTCAGCCTCGTGGGCGGTACTGTCTGGGAAGCGTTGTTCACGCGCGCGGGCCTGCGCCTTGGTGAAACGATCCTCGTCCACGGTGCGGCCGGCGGCGTGGGGCACGTGGCGGTGCAGGCGGCCAAGGCAACGGGCGCGTTCGTCTTCGCGACCGCCTCGGGCTATGATGCCGACTTCGTGCGCAGCCTGGGTGCCGATGTGGTGATCGACTATCGCACCGAAGATTACGTGGCCATCGTCAACCGCGAGACCGACGGTGCTGGCGTCGACGTCATCCTTGACACGATCGGCGGCGACACGCTCGAACGCAGCCCGCACGCGCTGGCCCAGCTCGGCCGGGTCGTCTCCATCGTCGACATTGCCCAGCCGCAGAACCTGATCGAGGCCTGGGGCCGCAACGCCAGCTACCATTTCGTCTTCACGCGGCAGAACCGCGGGAAGCTTGACGAGCTTGCGACCCTCGTGGCTCGCGGACAGCTGAAACCCCATGTCGGAAAGGTCTATCCTCTCGCCGGTATCCCCGATGCCCACGCCGATCTGGAGCGTCCGCGCAACGGCATTCGGGGCAAGATCGGGATCGCCATTGTCGACGATGGTGCGGCCGGACCAAGGTGATTATTGGCCGGCACAACGCGGTATATAGGAGTGTCCCATTGAAAGCCGTTACCGTTTCGAAGAGTGGCCTGGAAGCCAGCCTTGTTCTGGCTGAGCATGAGGAACCGGCAGCGGGGCCGGACGAGGCAATCGTCGCAGTTCGCGCGATCTCGCTGAACAATGGTGAAGTTCGCGGCGCGCTGCTCGAAGGGACCGACCGCGATCGACCCGGATGGGATCTGTCGGGCGTCGTCCAGACGGCCCCGGATGGCTCCGGGTTCCGCCCGGGCGATCGCGTGGTGGGCCTGGTATGGAGTGGTGGCTGGGCAGAACGTGTCGCCGTGCCGAGGCGCCGCCTGGCCAGGATCCCCGACGACGTGAGCTTCGAAGCGGCCTCGACCCTTCCTGTTGCGGGTCTGACCGCGACTGTTGCGCTTCAGAAGAAGGCAATCGGTCCGGGAAGCCGTGTCCTCGTCACGGCGGCCACGGGGGGTGTCGGCATGTACGCGATCCAGCTTGCCGCGGCTGCGGGCGCCCATGTGACGGCCTTCGCCCGGGATGCCTCGAAAGCGGAATTCCTGCGCAGCCTTGGTGCGAACGCGGTCGCGGTCGGCGTCGAGGCAGGCGCGAAAGGAGGGCCCTACGACCTGATTCTGGAGGGTGTCGGAGGCCCGCTCCTAGGCCAAGCGCTGATGTGGCTGGCACCACGCGGTGTCTGTGTTCTCTTTGGCGATGCGTCGCAGGACACGCTCACAACCTTTGACGCCCGCCGCTTCCGGCTACAGTCGGGCGAGGCGTTTGGCGGCACCGTTCTCTACGGCTTTTTCCTTCCCGAGGAGTTGACCAGGCCCGAGGCCGCGGCCGACGGGTCGGCCATTCTGGCCGATCTGGCGCGGCGGCTTTCCGAAGGACGTCTCCGACCGGTGATCGGAAAAACCGCGCCGTGGGCCGAGATCGATGTGACAGCGCGCGACCTTCTGGAACGGAAGTTCGTGGGCAAGGCCGTCCTTACAGTGGGCGGATGAAGAAGAGCCTCGGGATACCTGCGATTGGGTATGGGGCTCGTGCCGCGGGTCTGGCGATCGCACGGGCTGGCATGTATCTTTCGTCAACTCTGTCGCAACCGTTAAAATATGGATTGAAACAATGCCCAAAGGATCGGACCTGTTTGTCGCAGCGCTGGAAAACGAGGGGGTTGACCGGGTCTTCGGCGTCCCCGGCGAGGAAAACCTCGACATCGTGGAATCGCTGCGCACCTCCAAGATCGAGCTGATCCTGACACGGCACGAGCAGGCGGCGGCCTTCATGGCGGCAACGCATGGGCGCTTGACCGGCAGGCCCGGCGTTTGCCTCGCCACGTTGGGCCCCGGCGCCCTGAACCTGTCGACCGGCGCGGCCTATGCCCATCTGGGCGCCATGCCGATGATTCTCATCACCGGGCAGAAGCCGGTGATGAGCGCCAAGCAGGCCCGGTTCCAGATCGTCGATATCGTCGCCTCGATGAAGCCGCTGACAAAGATGACACGCCAGATCCTGAGCCCGGCGGCCATTCCCGCGACGGTGCGTGACGCGTTTCGGGTCGCGGCCGAGGAAAGGCCGGGCCCGGTGCATCTCGAACTTCCGGAGGACGTGGCGGCCGCGGATGCCGAGAACGCCGCCGTCATTCCCCGCCATTCGCAGCACCGGCCCCTCGCTGGGGCTGCCGCGCTCGACAGCGCGGCCGAGATGATCCTTGCCGCCCAGAAGCCCCTGGTCATGATCGGCGCGGCGGGCAACCGGCCCGCGCTGATCGAGCCGCTTTCCGGCTTCATCGCGCGCACCCGGTTGCCCTTCTTCAACACGCAGATGGGCAAGGGTGCCGTGCACGGCGGCTCCAACCTTTACGTGGGAACCGCCGCGCTGTCGGAGGGGGACTATGTTCACGAGGCCATAGAACGGGCCGATCTGATTGTGGCCATCGGCCACGACACGATCGAAAAGCCGCCCTTCCTGATGAAGGCCGAGGGCGGGCCCAAGGTTGTCCATATCGGTTATGAATCAGCGACGGTCGAACAGGTCTACCACCCGGATATCGAGGTGATCGGCGATATCGGCGCGTCTGTCGACGGTCTCGGAGACCGGCTCGAGGGCAAAGTGCCGTCCGACGATGGGGTCGTCGAACTGCGCCAGAGAATTCTGGCTCGGCTGAATGACCGCGCCGAGGAGGACCGCTTTCCGGTGACGCCTCAACGTCTTGTCCACGAAGTGCGGCAGGTCATGCCAGAAGACGGCATCGTCTGCCTCGACAACGGCATGTACAAGATCTGGTTCGCCCGCAATTACCGCACCCATGTCGCCAACACGCTGCTGCTCGACAATGCGCTCGCGACGATGGGGGCGGGCCTTCCCTCGGCGATCATGGCGGCCATGCTTCATCCCGACCGCAGGGTGATGGCCGTCTGTGGCGATGGCGGGTTCATGATGAACTCGCAGGAGATGGAAACGGCGGTGCGGCTGGGGCTGAACCTTGTCGTCGTGATCCTCAATGACAGCGCCTATGGGATGATCCGGTGGAAGCAGTCGGTCGACGGTTTTCCCGATTTCGGGATGAGCTTCAACAACCCCGATTTCGTCCACTATGCCGAGGCCTATGGCGCAAAAGGCTCCCGGGTCGGCGCGATCGAAGAGCTGGCGCCGACGCTCGAGGCCGCCTTCGCCGGTGGCGGTGTTCATCTGGTCGACGTCCCGATCGACTACTCGGAAAACACCCGGGTTCTTGTCGACGAATTGCGCAACCGCAGGCCGGATGTGGAATGTTCATGACCCGCGTTCGCCAGTGCAGAGCATGGACCAGCAACAGGCAAGGAGATCGAGAATGTTGACCGTCGTGCAAGCGTTCGATCGTGCGCAGATCGCACAGATCGAAACAGACGATGCCGCCGCGCTGGAGCGCAAGCTGCAAGCCGCCGACCTCATTTTCCGGGATCGCGACGGCTGGCTCAAGCCTCATCAGCGGATCGCGGTTCTGCACAGGCTGGCCGGGCTGATGGAGGGCCGACGCGACCACCTTGCCCTGCAGATCGCCCGTGAGGGGGGCAAACCGCTGCCCGATGCCATTGTCGAGACCAACCGCGCCATCGATGGTGTTCGCAACGCCGCCGATGAACTGCGCAACTTTGCCGGCCGGGAGATCCCGATGGGCCTGTCGGCGGCGGCCGAGGATCGCTGGGCCTTCACCACGAAAGAGCCCATCGGCATCGTCGCGGCGATCTCCGCCTTCAATCACCCGCTGAACCTGATCGTCCACCAGGTTGTGCCGGCCATCGCAACGGGTTGTCCCGTGATCGTGAAACCGGCAAGCGCGACTCCGCTGTCCTGTCTCGACCTTGTGGGCCTCGTCCACGAGGCGGGTTTGCCCGAGCCCTGGTGTCAGACTTTCGTCACCCAGGACAACGCGCTTGCCGAGAAACTGGCCACTGACAGCCGGGTCGCATTTCTGAGCTTCATCGGCTCGGCCAAGGTCGGCTGGTCGCTGCACGGCAAGCTCGCGCCGGGCACGCGTTCGGCGCTGGAACACGGCGGCGCGGCACCGGCGATCATCGACCGCAGCGCGGATCTCGACAAGGTCATCGAACCGATCGTCAAGGGCGGCTACTACCACGCCGGCCAGGTCTGCGTGTCGACACAGCGCATCTACGTTCACGACGCCATCGCAGACGATTTCACGCAACGTCTGGTCGCCCGCGTCGAGAAGCTGCGCACCGCCGATCCGGCGCTGAAGGATACCGAGGTCGGGCCGCTGATCCAGCCCCGCGAGGCTGAGCGAGTCGCGGAATGGATCGCGGAGGCGGTATCGGGCGGGGCGGTTCTCGCGACCGGCGGTGAACGCCTGTCCGAAACCACCCTGAGGCCCGCGGTGCTGCTCGATCCGGCTGTCGAGGCGAAGGTGTCCAGGCTGGAGGTCTTCGGCCCCGTCGTGGCGGTCAACCGCTTCGCAGATGTCGACGACGCCATCCGCCGTGCCAACGCCCTGCCCACCGCCTTCCAGGCCAGCATCTTCGCGCAGGACATCGACATCGCCATGCGCGCGGCCAACCGTCTCGATGCCTCGGCGGTCATGATCAACGATCCGACGGCCTTCCGAACCGACTGGATGCCCTTCGCCGGTCGCAGGGAATCGGGATACGGCACCGGCGGCATCCCCTACACCATGCGCGACATGACGCAGGAAAAGATGATCCTGATGCACAAGAGCTGACAAGTGACCCATCCAACCGCCACCCGAGGTGGCATGTAGAAACCCGAACGAGAAACACCATGACCCTTATGCCCGTATCATCCATGAAGTCCGTCGCGCTTACCCATTACCTGCCGATCGACAATCCGCAGGCGTTGTTCGACGTGGAGCTTCCGCGTCCGGTGCCGGAAGGCCGCGACCTGCTGGTCGAGGTGCGAGCGGTCGCCGTGAACCCGGTCGACACCAAGGTTCGTGCTCCGAAAGACAAGATCGAGACGTCTCCGCGCGTCATCGGCTACGACGCTGCCGGTATTGTGGCGGAGGTGGGGCCCGATGTGACGCTTTTCCGTCCCGGAGACGAGGTCTATTACGCCGGCGACATCACCCGCCCCGGCACCAACCAGCAGTTTCACCTGGTTGACGAGCGCATCGTCGGGCGCAAGCCCCGAACGCTCGGCTTTGCCGAGGCTGCCGCCTTGCCGCTGACCACTATCACGGCCTACGAGGCGATGTACGACCGTCTCGGCATCGACCGGGACGGCGGCTCGACTGGGGAAACCATCCTGATGTTCGGCGGCGCCGGCGGGGTCGGTTCCATCGCAATCCAACTGGCGAAGCGCAGCGGCCTGACAGTGATCGCTACCGCATCGCGGAGCGAGACCATCGAGTGGGCCCTGTCGCTCGGTGCCGACCACACGGTCAACCATCGGGGAGACGTTGTTGCAGAAGTCCGCGCGCTCGGGTTCACCCATGTCGATCATATCGCGATCTTCAACGACATGCGCCACTGGGACGCGGCTGTCGAGCTGATCCGGCCGCAAGGCGGGATCGTGGCGATTAACGAGGTCGACCACCTGTTGCCGATGGGCATGATGATGACCAAGGCCGCCGCTTTGCACTGGGAGTACATGTTTGCCCGCGCGATGCACCAGACCCCGGACATGATCGAGCAGCACAACCTGCTGAACTTCGTTGCGGACGAGATAGACGCGGGCCGCCTGCGGACCACTCTCGCCGAGGTGCTCTCGCCCATCGACGCGGCCACCCTTCGCGAGGCGCACCGGAGGATCGAGACAGGCACCACCCGCGGCAAGATCGTCATCGAGGGTTTTCCGAAATGATACGGACCCCTTAGATGTGCCTGCCATGAAGGCGATACATACCAAAGTACGGTTCAAATCGTTTTGTCGTCCTGCAGATTTGCACAGGTCTTGCGACGGCAGCGCAGTTGCCATCGCCAGGATATATAGTAAATCAAATCCGATCTTGCGTGGAGCACTCCTTTGACCGAAGTCGTGGCCCGATTCGTTGAAGGCAACCTGATGCGGCATGTCTCGGCGATGTCGCTGACATCCAGTATCGGCCTGATGGCGATCTTCGCCGTCGACCTGATCGACGTGTTCTTCATTTCCATGCTCGGGCAGGACGCGCTCGCGGCCGCCGCGGGATATGCCAGCGTCGTGATGTTCTTCGCCAGCGCGATAAATATCGGGCTGTCGGTCGCGGCGGGCACGCTGGTGGCCAATTCGCTGGGCGCCAGGGCCGACGTCCCGGCGCGCGAGCACGCCTTCAGCAGCAGCATCTTCGCCATTGTCTTCGGCATTCTCATCCCGCTGTTCACACTTCCCAACCTCGACTACATCCTGACTGTCCTCGGCGCCTCTGGCGAGGTGGCTGAGCGGGCTGCGGACTATTTGTGGATCATCCTGCCGACCACCGTCTTTTCCGGGCTCGGGATGACCACCGTCGCGGTGTTGCGGGCCTATGGCGATGCCAGGCGCGCGATGTTTCCTTCACTGACGGGGGCGCTGGTCAACGGCGTACTTGACCCGATCTTCATCTTCTCGCTGGGGCTGGGGCTGGAAGGGGCGGCCTGGGCCACGGTCGCAGCGCGGTTCGCCACGATGCTCATGGCGCTCTGGCCCACCATCCGGCTGTACAACGGCTTCGCGGTGCCGCGCACCGGCTGTTTCCTGTACGATATCCGCGAAGGGATGCAGATCGCGATTCCTGCCATCCTGGCCACTGTCGCCACGCCGGTCGGCACCGCGATCGTCACCCGCGAGATGGCCAAGTACGGCACGGATGCGGTGGCGGGCATGGCGGTCATCAACCGGATGATCCCGGTCGTGTTCGCGGTGGTCCTCGCGCTGTCGGGTGCGATCGGGCCGATCATGGGGCAGAATTTCGGGGCAGGGCGGAATGACAGGGTGCGCGAGGCCTTCTTCGACGGCGTCATCTTCGCGGGGGTCTATGTTGCCGTCGCCTCGCTTCTCCTTCTCCTGTTCCGGGGACAGATCGCCGATTTCTTCGGCGCCGAGAACCAGGCACGGGATCTGATCCTGCTGTTCTGCTTTCCTCTGGCGCTGGCCAGCTTCTTCAATGCGGTAATCTTCGTGGCGAGCGCATCGTTCAACAACCTTGGGCATCCAAGCTATGCGACCTGGGTCAACTGGGGGCGCCAGACGCTGGGCACGCTGCCGCTGGTGCTGATTGGCGGGGCGTTCTACGGCGCAGCGGGCGTGCTGATCGGACAGGCGGTGGGGGGGATAATCTTTGCCGTAATAGCCGGATGGCTGAGCCTGTGGATGATTACCGAGCAGGCGCACCCGCTGAAGCAGCTGACGTGCCGGTTCCAACTACAACGGCGCATGCACGAGATGTATCACAAGGTCGCCTGAAGAGGGTGCGTCAGGCGAGGAAGGCGCCGGGATCGTCCGCGAATTCCTGCTGGGCGCGCTCGTACTCGCCGGGGTTGCCGATATCGATCCAGCGGCAGGGCGCGGTGAAACCGGACACTTTCTCGCCCCTCTCGATGAGGCGCAGAACCAGCGTCGGAGCGTCGAGATGCCCTCCCGGCTCGACAAGGGATTTCGCAAGGGGCGAATAAACGTATATGCCCATGCTGGCCGCATAGGACATCTTCGGTTTCTCGTTGTAGCCGGTAATGTTGTCGCCCTTGTCCAGCGACAGGACGCCAAGCTGGATCTGCACCTCGGTGGAGACCACACCCACGGTCAGGCACGAACCGGTGTCCAGGTGGTGTTGCATCATCGCCTTGAAGTCGATGTCGGAGAGCAGGTCGCCATTCATCACGAAGAACGGCTCGGTCAGGCCGTCGATTCCGCCGATGGCGCCGGCCGTGCCGAGCGGTTCGTCTTCCATGTGATAGGTGATATTCATCCGGTTGGAGATGGGGTTCTGCGCGAGGTAGGTCTGGATAAGGCTGCCGAGATAACCGATCGCGATCACCACGTCGGTCACCCCGGCTTTCTCCAGCCGGCGCAGGATGATCTCGAGGATGGGCAACTCGCCGATCGGCAGCAGGGGCTTGGGCAGAACCGATGTGTAGGGGCGCATCCGGAGGCCTTTTCCCCCGGCAAGGATCACGGCTTTCATACGGGCCTCCTCAAATCTGGTAGCCGTCTACGGCGAGCGCTTCGATATTCGCCTCGATCCATTCGGCGGTTCGGGCAAGCCCCTCGGTGAGCGCCACGTTCGGGCGCCAGCCCAGCAGCGCCTCGGCGCGCGCGGTAGAGGCGATCAGCCGGTTCACCTCGCTTTTCTCGGGGCGGGTGCGGTCGGACTCGTTGGCGATGATCCGGGGCGACTTGCCCAGAAGGGAACAGATTTCCCGGACCAGATCGCCGATGCTGATTTCCACGCCCGTGCCCAGCTGCACGACCTCGCCCACGGTTTCGCGGGCTTCGGCGATCCGCAGGGCGCCGGCCACCGTATCCTCGACGAACAACATGTCGCGGGTGGGGTGCAGCGAGCCCAGCCGCACCTCGTCGCCGCGCAGGGCCTGACCGATGATCGTCGGGATGATGGCGCGGGCGGGCTGGCGCGGGCCATAGGTGTTGAACGGCCGGCAGATGGCGACGGGCGTGCCGAAGGCGCGGTGATAGCTGAGGCCCAACTGATCGGCGGCGATCTTGCTGGCGGAATAGGGGGACTGGCCCTGAAGCGGGTGATCCTCGTCGATGGGCGAGTATTGCGCGGTGCCATAGACCTCGCTGGTGGAGAACAGCACCACCTTCGAGGCGCCCGACGCGCGGGCCGCTTCGAGTACGTTGGTGGTACCCATGACGTTGGTTTGCACCACATCGACCGGGTGCACATAGGAATACGGAATGCCGATATGAGCGGCGAGGTGAAAAATGACGTCGCAGTCGGCCGCGGCCGCCATAACGCCCGCCGGATCCTTGAGGTCCCCCATGATGAAACGCATCCGGGCGCGGAGGTCGGCATCCATATCGCTTACCGTGCCGACAAGCCCGCGCGAGGAATAGCGGGTATAGACCACCACTTCGGCCCCCGCCCGGACCAGTGCCTCGGACAGGAAACTGCCGATGAACCCGGCCCCGCCCGTGACAAGCACCCTTTTGCCGTTCCAGAACTGTGTCATGTTTTCGCCGATGTCCCCAGCTTGCTATATTCTGCATCAATGGCGCGCGTCAGCGCGGTTTCGAAATCGAAGCGCGGGCGCCAGCCGGTGCGGGCCGTCAGGCGGGCCGGGTCGCCATAGCAGACATCGCTGCCACCATCGCCGCTTGCCCGGCTTTCCCATGACGCCCCGGTACGGGCGTCGATGGCATCGAGCAGGTCGCTGATGCGGGTGGGCCGGCCCGTCGCCACGTTCACAACCTCGCCCGCCCTGCCGTGAAGCGCCATGGCAATGAGCGCATCGGCAGCATCCTCAACATCCATGAAATCGCGCACCGCACCGACCGGGCCCACCTGGTAGCGGCCGCAATCCGCGCCTATGGCTTTTTCGATGAAGACCCGCGGGGCAAGATGAGCCTGCTGCCCCGTCCCCATCAGGTTGAAGACCACGGCTGTCTGGATGTCGAGGCCGGCGTTATCGTGCGCCGCGCGTCCCATTTCCAGCGCGGCGAGCTTTGCGCGTCCATAATCGGCCAGCGGCTGCCGTGGATCGCCTTCGCGTGTGGCGCGGTTGCGCGCCGCGCCGGCGCCATAGATCGCCGCCGAATTCACGAAAACCAGACGGGGCGCGCTGCGGGCGTGGGTCAGCGCTTCGATCCAGCGTCGCGTCAGCGCGAGGTTGGTGGCGACATCGCCGCGCCCGGGCACCACTCCCGCGGCGTCGATGGCAAAGGCTGGTTGCACCTTGTCGAGGAACGCCGTGAAGGCGGCTGCGTTGTCGGGGCCGAAGACGTGGCGAGGCGCCGGAATGGCCTTGAGGTTCCATGCACCGGCCCGAGCCATGACGGCCTGCCCCAGGAACCCGGTCGCGCCCGTCACGAGCAGCTTGGCATTCTCGGTATGGCTCACGTTTCGGCCCTTTCAAGCATGTCTTCACCCTGACACACGCCGGTCAACGCCCGGCGACCGCAGCCTCCTCTGGCGGGCGTGCGACGTAGATCTGCGCATAAAAGTAACCCGTGGTCTCGAAGCCGGTGGTATCATGGCCCGCGGCGCGCGCGATATCGATCGCCCTGGCCTGTTCCGAAGGGCTGTCGAAACGCCGGTGCGGAAAAGGCGGAAGGCCGAGAGTTTCAACCACGTAGCCGTGATCGCGCAACAGATCGAAGGCCGCCTTGCGTTCGTTGCCGCGCACCGGCGAGGTCACGATCCAGGGCTTGTTCACGGCGCTGGCCCGCAGCAGGCGTTCGAGCGCGGCGGGTTTCAGTTGGGCCACGCTGCCGCATTCGAGGATCAGGTCGGTTGAGGACAGGGTCTCTGCCAAGGGGGCGGAGGGGGCGGCATGTTCGAGATCCTCGTCGAAGGCGTCGGCGAACAGGCCGATCGCGCGCCCATAGGCCACCGCGTTGCCGGCGACGTCGACCCCCGTGAAACGCGCGCCGGGATAGCTTTCCGGCAGATCCGAAAGCCAGGCGGCGTCTCGGCTGGCCATCTGTCGGGGGGTCAGACGGTCGAGTTTGCGATCTTCGTAGCGCCTGAGGAAAGCCTCGGCCGACACGTCGTGCCGGACAAGCGCGCTGACAATGCCGTAGCTGCTGGCGAAGTCGAGCACGTTCGGCGCTTCGAGCCTGCGTTTGCGCAGCAGTTCTTCCAGCATGCGGCGAAAGACGGGTACCGCGTGGGCGTGGTGGCTGTAGCCCAGCGATTTCTGCATCCGGTAATACGCCCTGCAATCGGGTTGATTGTAGGTGTCGTCAAACAGCGTTACGAAATTCGTTCTACGTTCGGAAAGGTTAATCGGCATCAATAAACCTGATTGAAGTATGTTCCGCATGTGCGGGCCTGTTGAATTTGCATGCTTTGCGATGGCGTTCAATTGCAAACGTGCTCGTGCCTCTCGGGTCCGATTGGTCGACATGTTTTTTTGCTCGCGCTTCCGAATTCTTGGGCACAAATGCATCTGATTATGGTTACAGGCTAGCTGGCCTTGGTGTCTTGAGCGTTGCTCGTTCTGCTTTGGATGGACCGAATTTGCGCAAGGTTTCGAGGGTGGGGCCCTCTGCGTCCCCAGTGCATCAACGTTACAGCGGCTCGCCCCTTGCTAGAGGCGACAGCTTTTCGAGAACGTCACGCACGTTCAAGCGGCTGAACTTGAGGTTCAGGGCTACGTGGTGAACGCCGATCCCGTGGATGGAGTTCAGCAGGCTCTCGAGCTGCCGAGCACCCATGCGGTATCCCAGGTGAATGGGCTCGGGCGGGGCGTCAGCCTCCTCGGCCAGGTCAAGATAGAGCGATTGCGCTACGGGCTTGACCGGCTCCTCAGGTGCGGTCAGGCTGTGCCACTCGGAGACGACCCGCTGCTGTTGCGAAGGTGGCCTGGGATAGGTGATCCAGCCATCCGTGTGCTCTGCCAGCCAGTCCAGCGGCTGGCCGCTGTTGCCCGTCCCCAGCAGGGGCAGACAGCCGTGCAAGGGCTTCGGGATGAGATCGCCGCCATGCATGCGGCCGTAGCGCTCGCTTTCGTAGGTCGGAAAGGATTTGCCGAGCAGCTCCTTCAGATAGAGCAACGCGTCGCGAAACAGTTCCGCGCGCTCGTTTCGGTTTCGCCCATAGGCCGGATATTCGATGGGTCGGTCGCCCGAGGCGATGCCCAGAACAAGCCGGCCCCCGGAAAGATGATCGAGGGACGCGGCCTGCTTTGCGACATCGACCGGGTGATGCAATGGCAGGATCACCGAACCCGTCGCCAGGGCGATCTCGCTGGTATGGGCGGCCACCGTCGCCAGCCAGACGAACGGGTCGTATATCTGCCCGAGATCGCCGAAGCCGGGATCGTCTAGCGGCACATCGCGGGCCCAGAGTGCCGAGAAGCCGAGACGTTCCGCCTCTGCCGCCAACTCGATCTGATCTTCCATGGCCGGCCTTGGACCGTCGAAAGCCTCGATCGGAAAGAAGAGGCCGAGCGTTGTGCGGTCGGTGCGGAACGTGCGGTCGAAGCCGGGGCCGAACCGGGTTTCCGCCTCGCCCCGCCCGAATTGGGTTCTCTTCATCACGCGCGCCTCCAATTTTCATTAACCGTCATCGCGGCCCGCCCGAGGGTGTGCCGCACTGAAACGATTTAACCGCAAAGCCTGTGCCATGCGTTGCGGGGGATGCGGGACGTTTGCCGATATTGCGCTTTCTCCCACTGTCCCTGGTGCGAGCACCCAGCGATCTTCGATGGCATCAAGCCGTCGCACCGCCACGAATTTCGCCGAGGATCCGGATCCAGCTCCGCGTGCCACGGTGGAAACGCTCGACGTCGTAATGCTCGTCGGGCGCGTGGATGGCATCGCTTTCAAGGATGAAGCCCAGGACCACGCAATCCAGCCCGAGCCCATCGTTGAGCGCGCCCACGACGGGAATGGCCCCACCAGTACCCTTCAGCACTGCAGGTTGGCCCCACTCCGCCGTGAGCCCCCGCGCGGCCGCGACAAGGAACGGGTTCGTCTCGGACAGATGAACGGCCGCGTTGCCCGGCGGTCCGTCGAATTCGACGCTGCAGCCTTCGGGCACGCGGTCTGAGACGAATTTGCGGAATCGGTCCCTGATCGTTTCGGGGACCTGCCCGGCCACCAGCCGAAAGGTCAGTCGCGCGGTCGCGGAACCGGGTAGCACCGAACGGCCGCCCGGTCCCTGATTGCCGCCCGTGATGCCGTTGAAATCCGCGGCGGGGCGGCCCCACATCGCCTCTATCGCGGTATAGCCGTCTTCGATGACGCCCCCTGCAAGGTTGATCTCTCCAGAACCATCGAACTGGTCCGACAGGGCACGCCACCGTTTGCGCTGGCTGTCCGTCAGGTCGATGACGTCATCGTAGAAGCCATCTATGGTTACCTTGCCTTTCTCGTCGTGAATCGAGGCCAGGATCGCGCTGAGAATGCGGATCGGATTGGCGGCAGCCGCCCCGTAGTGGCCCGAATGCAGGTCGGCATTCGGTGCATGGATGGTCACGGTTTCATGCACCAGCCCCTTGAGCTGCGTGGTGATCGAGGGCCGGGTAGGGGACCACATGTCGCTGTCGCAGATGAACGCGACGTCGCAATCCAACTCTTCGCCGTGCTGTTCGAGGAAGGCGCCGAGGCTGGGGGAACCCATTTCCTCTTCCCCTTCCAGCATGATCACGATGTCCGCGGGAAAGGCGCCATTGGCCGCTTTCCACGCCCGCAGCGCCTCTATGAAGGACCAAAGCTGGCTCTTGCTGTCAGAGGCCCCGCGCCCGTAGAACCGGCGCGCACCATCCTCTTCGATAATCTCGGGCGCGAACGGATCATGTGTCCACGCCTCGCGGGGGGCGACGGGCTGCACATCGTAGTGGCCGTAGAAAAGCAATCGATTGCCGCCCTCCGCCTCTCCCTCGGACCGCGCAAGCACGATCGGATTGCACGCCGTTTCCACGACGCGGGAAGAAAAGCCAATACCCGCAAGCGCCTCGTCCAGCCACCTGGCGGCGCGGGCGATACCCGGCTTGCTTGCGTCGTCGCCCGAAACGGATGGGATCGAAATCAGCTCCAGCAAATCCGCGACTGCGGTGTCGAGATTGGCATCGACCTCCCTCAGCGCGCGTTCGATTTCCGACACGTCAAACATCCTTTCCGCGTAACATTGAAGGCAGCGGAGGCCGCATAAAGGTGTGGCACCGGCCCTGGTTTTGTCGGTTAAGCCAGCTAGTCACTCTGCTGCGTCCCCGGTGGCACTGAGGTGACGCAGCGCGCTCAGCATCTGCTCCAGATCCGCCCAAAGCTCGGCTTCGTCTTCCAGCCCGATCGAGATCCGCAGGATCACGTCGGGCTCCTGCCAGCGCGTTGCGCTCCGGCTGGCCGCGATCGACATCGGCGCGGCAAGGCTGCGCGTGCCGCCCCATGACGCACCGATGGCAAACAGGCTCAGATGATCGAGCGCAGGCCAGACATGCGGTGCGACACATTCAGGAAAGGTCAGCGAAAAGACACCGCTGTTGCCCAGGAAATCTCGCTTGAAGATTTCGTGGCCCGCCATGGTTGGAAGGCCCGGAAAAAGCACCCTGCCGATCATTGGATCGCCGGAAAGGCGCTCGGCAAACCTCTGGGCCACGGCACCGCTGTGCCGCAGCCGCATACCCAGCGTCTCGAACCCTCTCAGAACAAGAGAGGCATCATCCGGGGATGCTCCTATTCCCATACGGCCGATCATTTCCCTCATCGGCGGCGCCAGATCGGGGTCGCGCACGGATATCGACCCCATCAGCACATCCGCATGGCCGGCGACGTATTTCGTGAGCGCCTCGGTTACGATATCCGCTCCCAGCGCCAGCGGCTTCAGGTTCAGCGGCGTGGCCCACGTATTATCCACCGCAAGCAGCGCCCCGGCCTCATGCGCCAACGCCGCCGCCGCGGGAATATCCATCAGTTCCATCGTCGTGGAGCCGGGGCTCTCACACCAGATGAGCCGGGTTTCGCTGCGGATCCTTGCCTTCAGATCGCCAAGGTTCGTCGGGTCGAAGAATTCGAGCTTTACCCCCATCCTCGCAAGGTCCGACTGGGCGAAATCCCGCATGGGCGGATAAATCGTGTCGGCCAGCAGAAAATGATCTCCCTTGTTCAAGAACGCCATCGCTGCCAGTGCGTTGGCCGCCTGGCCCGAGGGCGTCAGGAACGTCCGCGCGGCCTGTTCGAGCTGAGTCAGTTTTTCTTCCAGCGTCCGCGTCGTCGGCGTGCCGTAAAGACCGTAGGAATACCCCTTTTCGCCTCGCTCGCCCCTGTTTGCATAGGACGCCGCGTCCTCGAAAAGGATTGTCGATGCGCGATGGACGCCGACGCCGATCGGATCGAACCCGTCCGTTGCCACGCGTGGGGTCAGGACACACCGTGTCAGATCGCTGGTTATCATTGTTTACTTCCTTTTTCCAACGCCTGATGTATGCGTTGACGTTATTGTCGCAATCCGTATTATTCCGCTTTGCTCTAGATCGCCCCGAGGCTCTGAATCATGAACCTGCGTCAGATCGAGGTTTTCCGCGCCGTGGTCACCAGCGGAACGACCTCCCGTGCCGCCGAAGTGCTGAGGATCTCGCAGCCCTCGGTCAGCAAGACGATCCAGGATCTCGAACGGTCGATCGGTTTTCCGGTCTTCGACCGGGTCAAGGGCCGCTTGCGCCCGACCGCCGAGGGCCAGCTTTTCTTCCGCGAGGTCGAGCACGCCTTCGCCGGCCTCGCCCACCTTCGCGGCGCGGCCGCGCGGATCCGGGATTTCGGGTCGGGAGAGTTGCGTGTCGCTTCGCTGTCGGCGCTGTCGACCAATGTGATCCCCCACGCGCTGTCCGCGCTGATTTCGAAGAACCCGGGCGTTGCGATCACCTTTCAGACGAACCTGTCCTCTGTCGTCAGGGACCACGTCGCATCCGGACAGTTTGACGTGGGCGTCGTCTCCGACGAGATCGACAAGACCGGCGTCGAAATCCGCCCCTTCGCCCGCTTCCGCGCATGGCTCGCGATGCCCGAAGGCCATCCGCTCGAAGCGCAATCCGTCATCCGGCCGGCTGACCTCGTCAATCAGCCATTCATTGCCCTTTCGCCCGAGGATACCACCCGCCAGCAGGCTGAAAGGGCTCTCGCCGCCGAGGGCGTCAAGCTGAGCATCATTCTCGAAACGCCCTATGCCACGACGATCTGCGCGATGGTGGCGGCCGGTCTTGGGGTGGGCCTGGTCGATCCCCTGACCGCCGATCTGTTCCAGGGGCGCGGGCTGGTGCTGCGCCCCTTCGAGCCCGAAGTGCATTTCCGGACGCTCCTGATCCTGCCGCCGCACCGCCCCGCGTCGCGCATCGTCGAGGATTTTATCGCCGAGCTGTTCCAAACCATGGACGAAACCGGTAAGTTCGGCGGCGGCTTTTCCTGCTGACACCATCGCTAGAGAACCTTTGACAGAAAGGCTTGGGTTCGCGTGCTCTTCGGTGCCTCGAGCATCTCCTTCGGCCGTCCCTCTTCCACGATTGTTCCGTGATCCATGAAGACAAGGTGGTCTCCGACTTCGCGGGCAAAGCCGATCTCGTGCGTGACCAACATCATCGTCATTCCCGACGCCACGAGATCCTTGATCACGTCGAGAACCTCCCCGACCAGTTCCGGATCGAGCGCCGAAGTCGGTTCGTCGAAGAGCATCACTTCCGGCTCCATCGCCAGGGCCCGCGCGATAGCGACGCGCTGCTGCTGCCCACCGGAAAGCTGGTTGGGATACCTGTCCGCAAGATCGGCCAGCCCGACCCGCGCAAGCAGGTCCCGACCGAGGCTTCGCGCCTTCGCCTTGGGCATGCGCTTTACGTGCACGGGCCCTTCGATGACATTTCCAAGCGCGGTCATGTGCGGAAACAGATTGAACCGCTGGAACACCATCCCGGTCAGCCGCCGTTGCCGGTCGATTTCGCGCGGTGACAGCTCGTGAAGACGACCGTTCCGCTCGACGTAGCCCTGCAGCGTGCCACCGATCCTGACGCGGCCGGCCGAGATTTCCTCGATCTGGTTGATACACCGCAGAAGGGTCGACTTGCCCGATCCGGATGGGCCGATCGCAACACAGACTTCTCCCCTCGCGATGGTCAGGTCGATACCGCGCAGCGCGTGGAAATTGCCGAAGAACTTGTGAACGCCCTCAAGGGCCACGGCCGGGGTCCGGTCAGGTATGGCGTGTCCGGACATAGTCCTGCCCCTTTCCGAAATGTCGTTCCAGGTAGAACTGGCCGACCATCATCACCGAGGTGACGACCAGGTACCAGAATGCCGCGACCATCAGCATCGGCACAGGAAGATAGATCCGGTTCGCGATCGCGCTGGTGGCGAACATCAGGTCCAGCGTGAACGGCACGGCGAGGACGAGCGCGGTCCCCTTCAACATGCCGATCGTCTCGTTTCCCGTCGGCGGAATGATCGTTCGCAACGCCTGCGGCAGAAGGATACGCCACCATATGCGTCCCCTCGACATTCCGATGGCCTGTGCGGCTTCGGTCTGGCCCCGGTCGATGGCCTTGAAGCCCGCGCGAAAGATCTCGGCCAGGTAAGCGCTTTCACACAGCCCCAGGCCCAGGATCGCGGCCACGCCGGCCGTCACCACCCAATCGGTCGGGACCCCGAGTATTTCAGGTCCGAACGGAACAGAGATCGACAGGCGCGGAAACAAGATCGCGAACAGGCCCCAGAACAGAAGTTGCGTGTAGAGCGGTGTGCCGCGGAAGAACCAGATCCACAGCCACGAGACCGTCCGCAGGATCGGGTTGTCGCTGTCACGCATGAGCACGAGGATGCCGGCACAGACGATCGCGACCAGCATGGCGATCACGGTCAGCGCCAGCGTCCAGCCCACGCCGGCGATAACCGTCGGCGCAAAGAGATACTGCCAGAAGACGTTCCAGTGAAAGTTCGGGTTGACGATGACGCCGTGCGCGATCTGCATGACCACGATCGCCAACAGGGCGGCTGCAACCCAGCGTCCCGGGTGGCGGCGCGGCACCACTTCGTTCAGCCGCACCTGTTGTTTCTCGTCTCGGGGAGCCTCATCGCTTGGCGCCGCCATGGCTGTCGTCACGGAAGCCATATCAGTTCGACACTTCCGGGTTGATCACCGACTCGTCGACAAGGAAGTGCGCCACGCCCCAGAATTCGTAGATATCGGCATAGACGCCTTCGTCGATCAGGTGGTTCAGCGTGTCCGCAATCAGCTGCGTCAGTTCCATGTCGTCCTTGGCCACGGCAATACCGTTCAGGCCGCGCTTTCCCATCGGCTCGACGGGTTCGAGGTTTTCCAGCCTGCCCTCGCTCTGCTTCACGGCGTAGGCTGCGGTGCCGCCTCCGGTCGCGGTGGCATCGGCGCCGCCTGCGGCGACACGGGTGATCGCCTCTGTCTGCACCGAAAAGGGCAGCTTTGTGATCGCCGGCTTGCCCGCGTCCAGGCAGGCCTGGTTGTCGAGATCCAGGTGCTTCTCGTAGTAGGTGCCCGACATGATGGCGACCTTGGCGCCGCAATACTCCGCCGGATCGAACCCGGTCGGGTTTCCGGCCCGGATCACCCACAGCCCCTGGGTGTTCGAGTAGGACACGAAGTTCACCACCTTCATGCGCTCGTTCGTGATCGAAAACGCATTCAGGCCGATATCGTATTTCGATCCGAGGGCGGGCAGAATCGAGGGGAAGGGCGCGGTGCGCGATTCGTACTCGAGTCCGAGTGCTTTCGCGATTGCCCGACCGACATCGACGTCGATCCCCTGAGGGGTCTGGCCGTCATCGCCTGCCAGGAATTCCCAAGGCGCATAGGCGTTGTCGGAACCGCCAACCAGAACGCCGCGTGTGGCGATCTTTTCCGGCACGCGGTCGGACAGTTCGGGCACGGCTTCGAGGCCGGACAGGTCGAAAACCTGCGCAAACCCGGCCACGGGTGCAAGAACTGTGGCCGCGACCACCGCCGCAGTGCAACTGAATCGATGTGGGAAGAAAGTTGGCATATGTTTATTCCCTTGTTGGACGCAATCTGATGCATTCTGTTATATATATGGCCGCGCAGAGCGCGCGATGTGCTTCACGATATGGCGGCACAATCTATTCGTCCAATATTAGCTTTTGGACACCCTATTCTCCGGGGGCATACCAACGACACGATCCGTTCGACATCAGCCATGCCCCGGTATGCGTGCCGGTCATGAATTCGAGCGTCGACCCCCCTCCCCGCGAGAAACTGGGTCCATCGGGTCCCACATGTTACAGTTCGGCTCCTTACCGGCAGGTGATATTTCAGGTATCTGCAAAGATTTCATGCCGAAATTTGGAAGTAGAAGGACTTATTTCATCCCAGCACTAGACGACTGGTCTAATCTCACCTATATGCGGTTCATGGAAGATGATCGACATAACACAAGCGTCAGGGAACATATCCTCGCGACCGCCCAGACCATCATGAGCGCGAAGGGTTTCTCGGGCGTAGGCCTGAACGAGATTCTGACGGCGTCGGATGTACCGAAGGGGTCTTTCTATCATTATTTCGGATCAAAGGAGGATTTTGGAAAGGCGCTGCTGGCAAGGTATTTTGACGCCTACCTTGCCGGTATGGACGAAATCATCTCGCGGGACGACCTGACGGGGGCGGAGAAGATTCTGGCGTACTGGACGCGTTGGTTGATCACCCAAACGGCGGATGACCCGCAAAGCAAGTGTCTTGTCGTTAAGCTGGCAGCGGAGGTTTCGGATATGTCCGAACAGATGCGAGGGGTCCTCTTAAACGGCACCGGGCAGATCACGGGACGGATCGCGGAGATGATCGAGGCTGGGACCAGGGACGGGTCGGTCAACATCGCCGGCCAGCCGCGCGACGTCGCGACGAGCCTGTATCAGTCCTGGCTGGGGGCGAGCCTTCTGGCCAAGATCACCCGGGATGATACGCCGCTGTTAGTTGCGATGAAAGAGACACGGAAGACGCTGGGCTGAACAACGGTCCGGCGCCGCATGAACGCGATGGTTTGTGCCTAATACGTATACGACTGGTCTAATATAGCATTTGCGGAAGGGCAGGGCTGACCGACCTCTACCCGCGATGCGGGCCAACACCGGGGCTACTCCCCACAACCGAAGCAAACGACTGAAAAGGAAAAGAGACATGAAAGTTCTGATGATACTGACGTCGCATGACGAACTCGGCGACACCGGCCGCAAGACCGGCTTCTGGCTCGAGGAGCTTGCCGCGCCTTATTATACCTTCAAGGACGCGGGCGCCGAAATCACCCTGGCGTCTCCCAAGGGCGGACGGCCGCCACTGGATCCGGTCAGCAATTCGCCCGATTTCCAGACGGACCACACCCACCGCTTCGAGGCAGATGCCGAAGCCAACGCGGCGCTTGCCGCGACGGTGAAGCTCGCCGACGTGAACGAAGGCGACTATGACACCGTGTTCTATCCCGGTGGCCATGGCCCGCTCTGGGATCTGACCGAAGACGCGGATTCGGTGGCGCTGATCGAGGCATTCCACGCGGCGGGCAAGCCCCTTGCGCTGGTCTGTCACGCTCCCGGCGTGCTGCGCGACGTCAAGGGCAGTGACGGTCGACCGCTGGTCGAAGGCCGCGACGTCACGGGGTTTACCAATTCGGAAGAGGCCGGTGTGGGCCTGACCGAGGTTGTTCCCTACCTGGTCGAGGACACGCTGAAAGCCAAGGGCGGCGCGTTCGTGAACGGCCCTGACTGGGCCTCGTTCGTGGTACGGGACGGTCTGCTGATCACCGGACAGAACCCGGCCTCTTCGGCAGAGGCAGCCGCGCGGCTTATCGAGGCGCTTGCAGAGCGCCAAACGGCCGGTTGATTGGCTTTGCGTCAAATCGACCAAGCGCCCGTCGACCGCGGCAGAGCTTCGGCTTCGCCGCGGTCAGCAGCCCGGAAACGCAGGTTCGAACGCACGGTCCCCTACGCCGTGAATACTTTATATCCGTCCTGCGTCAGGGAACCGCCAAGCATCCCGTCAGCCGGTTCGGCTGGTCTCGAACAGAAACCAGGCGCGCTGCTCGGCCTGATCCGTCCAATCGTCGATCATCCCGCTCGTTGCGTTGTCTTTCGCTTCATCCACAATTTCCTTTGCCTCGCGCAGGGCCTCGACCAACTTCAGGTTGTCCTCTCGCAATTCCGCCAGCATGTCTTCGCTCGACACGAACGCCGCGTCATTGTCTGCAATGGTCTGCATCCGCGCGATGTCGCCGATCGACCGAAGCGTGGTGTTGCCGGTCTTGCGGACCCGTTCGGCGATCATGTCTGTGGACGCCACAATCTGCGCCGCCTGATCGTCGAGCAGCAGGTGATAGTCGCGAAAATGCGGACCGGACATGTGCCAGTGAAAATTCTTGGTCTTGAGGTACAACGCGAAAGTGTCGGCGAGAATGGCGTTCAATGCCTCGGCAACGGTTTTCGCATTATTGCGACCAAGGTCCGTGGGCGTTTTCAGCGCAGGGTTCGGGTCGGTCATCGGATTCTCCTTGGGTTGGGTTGAATCGGGCGCTCGGTTAAGACTGAGATCGAGACTGGATCGAGACTGGATCGCGCGCGATCTGACGCGTTGGATTGTTTTCCGGCGGAATACTCAGGAAATGCGAGGCTTCATCGCCGCGACCGCGGCCTCAATGGTCACCGCGCCGCCTGTCACCTCCAGGATGGCACGGCTGATCTCGGGCGCATGAAGCAATTCCACGATGGTTGCAGCCACGTCATCCCGGGTGATTTCCCGGTGGATTTTGACCAGTCCCAAGTCGACCTGTCCGGTGCCGGGATCGTCGCTCAGGGCCGAGGGCCGCAGGATGACCCAGTCGAGATCCGAGGCCACAAGCGCGATTTCGGCCCGCTTCTTCTCCTGGATGTAATGTTCGAAATCGTCGTTCATGTGGCGTTCGCGCCAGGCTTCGGGGAAGACAGACACCAACAGGAACCGCCGGATATCTGCAAGCGCCGCCGCCTGCGCCAGCTTGCCCGGCCCGTCGCCGTCTATCGCGGTCGTGGCCTCTCGGCCACTTCCGCCGGCTCCCGCGGTGAACACGACGGCATCGGACCCGCGCATCGTCTCGGCCAGCTCCTCGACCGACATCGCGAGGATGTCGCCCAGACTGGCGGACACACCTTGGCCGGTCAACGCGTCGATCTGTTCCGGTCGCCGCACGAGACCGGACACATTATCTTTACGTGCGGCCAGCGCGCGTGCGACGCGGTGACCGATGCCGCCCGCCATTCCGATAATGAAAACCTTCATCCCCGTTCTCCGTACCTTTTCCCAGGAAGTGAACCGAAAGGGCGTAGTCCATCCAAAGAGAAAAGTTGGATTGGTGTCTTAAAGTCGGGTGGGAACGAAGCCGGCGCACGTTGCGGAAGCGGCTCCGTCAGCGTCACAGCCGCAGCGCGCGCATAGGCGAGCCGAATGCGCCGGGTGTTGCAGGGCAGAAATTGTCGACTGCCTGGGGTCATCGCTGGTCTCCGAGTTGCTTATTCGGCGCTTGGCTGCAAGAACCGATCGGCCCCCCGAAACCTAGCCAGCGCTGTCGAAACCTGCGACGCAAGGATTGCTCCGCAGACACCGATCTTGCGGGTTTTCTGGCTGCCTAGGGTTTTCGCAATGCAGCGGGACACGAAGCACAAGGGCTACCCGCGAAGCACGCAACTTGTTTGGGGGCACGAACCTGGTGCATCCGAAAATAGGGCGAAAAGCTGGTTGGCCGGATGAATGGGCGCTCTGCATGGATCTGGCCCGTCCGCAAGTTTGGGGCCAAGAAATCTGGTCAGATGAGACGGGCGCGGCAAAGACAGCAAAACCGGCACCAACGCAGCAGTTTCAGAGCCGCAAGGTTCAGAGACTCTCGCTAGGTTTCACCTACCCAGATCCTCCACTTTTCGACGGCAAAGGAAAAAACATGCAGTTCCGCAACGGCCTCGACTCGCTTCTTCGTCCCGAAGATTCGGTTCTCGTTCTGATCGACCATCAGCCCTACCAACTCGCCAACCTCAACAGCCACGACCCGCACATGGTCGTGAACAACACGACCGCCCTGGGCAAGGCGGCCAAGGTGTTCGGCGTGCCCACGATCCTGACCAGCGTGATCGCCGCCCGCGGCGGCGACATCTTTCCGCATGTCACCGAAGTCTTTCCCGACCAGGACGTCATCGATCGCACGACGATCAATACCTGGGAGGATCCCAAGGTGGTGGATGCCGTCAAAGCGACCGGCCGAAAGCAGTTGATCATAGCAGGTCTCTGGACAGAGATCTGCGTGGCGATGCCCGCGCTGCAGGCCGCCGGTGAAGGCTGGGACGTGACGGTGATCACCGACGCGTCCGGTGGCACCTCGGTCGAGGCGCACGAGGTCGCGATCCAGCGCATGATCGCGGGCGGCATCAACATGATGACCTGGCTGGCGCTTGCGTCGGAATGGCAGCGCGACTGGGCGCGGGCCGAGACGGCGACCGCGCTCAACGATGCCCTCAGGGATCATCTCGGCGGCAGCGCCATCGCCTATCTCTGGGAGCAGCAGTTGCTCAACACGCCGGTGCCGGGGGTCGCGGCCTGACACGGGCGGCGGATGATGAAGATCCTGAACCTGATCGCGAAGAAGCTGACCACGGATCGAGCTTCGTCATCCGCCACCACACTTGAAACACCGCCTCCGGGACAGTCCGATGAACGACGAGAAGTTCGCGCAGGACGACCTCGAGCGGCGCGCTTGATCAATGGCGAGCTCTCTCATGGAATTTTCAGCCTACCTAACATTCGTGATCGTCAGCGCGGTCCAGACGGCGACGCCCGGACCCTCCACCTTGTTTATCGTGAACAACGCTGTGGCCCACGGGTGGCGACGCGCCTTGGGGGCGCTAAGCGGCGATCTGCTTGCCATCGCACTGCTGGCCACTCTTTCCATCATCGGGTTGGGCACGTTGCTTCAGACCTATCCCACGGCCTTCCTTGTTCTGCGTCTCGCGGGCGCTTTCTATATCATCTGGCTCGGTTGGACCTTTCTGCGCGCGCCCCCGCCACAGCCGGCTCGCTCGCCGGATGCGGCAATCGACGGGAAGGGTGGATGGATGCTTTGGCTTCACTCCTTCGGCGTGGGCATCAGCAACCCGAAGGCCGTTTTGTTCTTTGCCGCGTTGTTTCCGCAGTTCCTACCGGCAGATAGCGGGCCGGTGATCCTTGCTCTTCTGGTTTCGACCTTCGTCGCCGTCAAATTCGTCATTCTCGGTGGCTATGCGATCGGGGCCCGGCACTTTGTCCGACTGCTTCGCAAGCCGGAACATGCGCGGCGCGGGCGCATGTTGACCGGCATCATCTTCCTGGCCTTCGGAGCGCTGATGGTCTGGTCTGCCCTTGCCGCCACGTAACGTTGCGCGCCTACACGGAAAGCTTCCCCCCCATCACAGGCAGCGGCGGCAGTCGATACAGACGGGCGCTGCGTCACCTCAAAGGAGAAATCAATGTCTATCGATCACTTCCCGATCGGATCGGAACTGGACGTGTCCTATCCCGACTTCAAGGTGAGCCTCACACTCTTGTCGGTCGAGCACCTGAAATTCGATATCAAGGAGGGGCCATTTGCCCGGACCGAGACCGTCGACATAGAAGTGGCATCGCTCGGCAACGGCATCTTTGCCGTAAGCTGGCAGGAAAGCGACGGTGCGACCGTCACGAACATTCAAGACTTTGACCGACGCGTCATTCACTCTTTCGCGACGCTGCCCGACGGACAGTTTCTGCGGATGACGGGACCCTTTGCATTTACCGCGCCCGCCGGCCACCTCCCAGATGCCCGTCCCCACCACAACAAGGCGCTTGTTCTGGATGCCATGACGTCGCTGTTTCAGCGGCACGACACCTCGGCCGTGCAGCGCCTCTATTCCGAGGACTATGTCCAGCACAATCCAAATATTCCGCAAGGCCGAGACGCGTTGCAACGTATAGTCGAGACACTATCGAAATCTGTTTACTACGAGCCCGGCTTGATCATCGCCGAAGGCGACCTTGTCGCCATTCATGGCCGGATTCGCGGTTGGGCGGACGAGACGCAGATTGTGGTGGACATCTTCCGGGTCGAGGGCGGCAAGCTGGCCGAACACTGGGACGTCCTTCAGAACGAAGTGACGGCGGCCTCGGGCATGGCCGCTCTATCGATGTTCGATCCTGCGGAAAGCGCACGGCGATAGGTCGGCAGCAGCATGGAAACCTCGCTTTCAATGCGCGCCGCAAGAAACAGCAAAAACAAAGGAACGCCCATGGAAATCGGCATCGACAGCTTTGCAGCAATTCTGCCTGATCCGACGACGGGAAAGCCGCCGTCGCCAGCCGACCGCATGGCGGCACTTCTCGAGGAAGTCGAGACCGCCGACCGCGTCGGTCTGGACGTGTTCGGCATCGGCGAACATCATCGCGCCGAATTCCTCGATTCCGCGCCCGCGATTATCCTTGCCGCCGCAGCGGCACGCACCAGCCGGATACGGTTGACGAGCGCGGTCACGGTGCTGAGCGCCGCCGATCCGGTCCGCGTGTTCCAAGAATTCGCGACCCTGGACCTGATCTCAAGGGGCCGTGCGGAAATCGTGGTCGGTCGAGGCTCGTTCGTTGAGGCGTTTCCGCTGTTCGGCTTGGATACGGGCGCCTATGACGAACTCTTTGTCGAGAAACTGGACCTGCTTCTGAAACTGCGCCAGAGCACCGATATTACCTGGGAGGGCCGATTTCGCCCCGCTCTATCCGGTCAGGGCGTCTTTCCGCGTCCCCTTCAGCCGCGCCTTCCCATTCGGATCGGCGTCGGCGGGACGCCGCAGTCATTCGCGCGGGCGGGCCAGCTTGGGCTTCCACTAATGATCGCGATCATCGGAGGCAGTTTCGACCGTTTCCGGCCGCTGGTCGATCTTTATCGCGAAACCGGCCTGCAAGCCGGTCACAACCCCGACAGTCTTTCTGTCGGAGTGCACGCGATGGGGTTTGTGGGCGAAACGGATAAGGAAGCGAGAGATGCCTTCTATCCCGGTTGGGCGCATCTGACGGGGTCGATCGGCCGTGAACGCGGCTGGACACCTCCGACGCGCCAACAGTTCGATGACATGGCGGGCCCGGACGGAGCGTTTTTGATCGGCGATCCGACCACGGTCGCCACCAAGATGCGCCATGCCAGTGACACGCTTGGGGGTATTTCACGCATGACTTTTCAAATGAGCACGGCTTCGCTCGAGACGGCTGCGATGAAGCGCTCCATCGAATTGCTCGGTAATGAAGTCGCGCCGATTATCCGCGAAGGGATACCGCACGACGCCCTCATGCAGAAAACCTGACAGCGCGGGCCGTGGAGTGCGGCGAGACGTGGAAACAGGATGAGATGGAAAAGCACGAACAGATTCAGTTCAAAACGAGGGGAAGAAGTCAAAGCATCGAGATACGGCGACCTGGATCGCGAACCGCGCGCCGATAGTCGGTCGGACTGATTTTCTGATGTTTGGTGAACACACGGGCAAGAACCTGGTTCGACGAATAGCCGACTTCAAGCGCGATCTCGGTGACGGAAAGCTCGGTGTGTTCGAGAAGCTCACAGGCTTTCTCTACTCTCAACCGCGTCAGGTAGACACGGGGCGGCACACCGAGGCTGTGCTTGAACATACGCGCAAAATGAAATGGCGAGAGATGTGCTTCGGCGGCGATTTCATCCAAGGTGATGTCTTCGGAGAGCCTGGCGCGCATCAATTCCAGGCAGCGACGTTCTGCCCAAGGTGCAAGGCCGCCCTTTACTTGCCCGAATGGCGTTCCGCCCAATCGGCAGAGTTCAGCGAGGATTTCACATCCTGCAGCGCGCGCCAGCAAGCGCGATGGCGCACCCTCCTCATCACAAAGAGCCCAAAGTGTCCGAAGCCCCGATCGGATGGCCGGCGAGTCGAACTTCCCGTTGTAAATGGGAAGGTCGAACGAGAACCGACCGTTGGACGCATCGTCGAGCATTTCCCGCCACTGCGCCACAGGAAACGCCACGGCGCGAACCTGCTGGCGGATATTGACCGTGGACGAAAGGGCGAAATTCGGCGCAGCCGCAGCAATGTCGCCTTTATGGTAAACCACATCGAAATTTCCGCCGCCCAAATTGCCGAAGATACGACTGCCGCCGCTCAAGTCTTGACATAGGACGAGATCCGGAAGGCCTGGCCGAGACATTTCTCCGGCCGGTCGCTCGAACTCAACCAGATCCAGAATGCCACCTGTAGACTTCGCCTTGCGCAGTTTATATCCGCAGTTGCCTTCGCGGTACCACCGGGCGGATTCAGAATAGGCATGCACGGTCATTGCTTTGTTCCCAAGCCGGCTTTAATCAATCCCAGTATTTCTCCGAGGCTTTTAACGGTCGGAAATAGTACGTTTGTTCGCACTCGCGATGCCGTTGGGCGAGCGACGAATGGCCTGCAGCATCATTCGGTCTCCTGTCGAACGGCTAGTTTCCCTTTCGGCAAGACGTTTTTGCACGGCGCAGATCCGAGCCAGTCCCACCGCAATCGCGAATTCATCGAGGAAAATCGTCCGAACCCCCTGCCGCAATCTCATCCTGACGATTGAGGGCTTGGATGAACCCGTCTCACGCCTCATTTTTTCACGCCCAGAATGGCGGATTGCGTGGTGCGTTGGAACTGAGCCACAGTATGTCACAGCCTACCAAAGGTATGAGACAATCATACCAAGATATGAATGTGCTTGCGCGATTTGGCTTCGGGACAACTCTCGGTAGAGAGCCGATGATCGTTCTCATGCGAGGATAGGAAAAGATGAAAACTCGCGCCGCGACAGCGGAATATTGCAAGAAAAATCGACAGTAGCACCTGCCAATAGATGCGGTGCGCGGGAAAACACTTTCTTGCGGCTCGGTAAGATATCTAATCTCAGGAAATGCTTCAGCAGCTCGAGCGGAAATCATTAATGAGGACAAACGATGCGCGGTGCAGCCTCATCTTCATCTGACGGTCAGCTCAAGCTTATCTCCCGAAAGAAACCTTCACGCCTGCAAATCGGTCTCGCCGCCGGGTCGATCTTTGTCCTAGCAGCGATTGCCCTTCTAACAGCCGGTGCCAGCCAGTCGCCCACGCAAGGCGGCAAAGCTCTACTGCCGGCCTATGCGGCCTGCATTCTGATCGTCGAAGTGCTTACCGCCAGCCTGCTTCTCACCCTTTACAGAACCGAACCAAGCCTGTCGTTGTTGATACTTTCCACCGCCTATCTTTTCACAGGTCTTATGGTCGTGCCTTGGGCTTTGACTTTTCCGGGTATCTTCGATGATTTCCGTTTCGACGTAGGTTTGCAAACGACGGCATTCATCGCGGCAATTCGACGTCTCGGCTTTCCAATCCTCATTCTCGCCTACGCGCTGTTAAAAAACGCTTCAATAAATACCGAGACGAACCGTTACAGCCCTTCGGTATTGGCAATCTCCGTCTGCGCCATCGTCATTCTTTTGGTGTTCGCAATCAGTTGGTTCGCGATATCGGGGCGGGAACTTCTGCCGACATTCATGATGAATCCGACCGAAACAACTCGATTGTGGAATACTGTCCCGATTGCGTCGATCCTTATCTCCTGTACCGTTCTCGTCTTGCTGTCCCGCAAGAGCAGCACACTCGACCTCTGGCTGATGGTGGCGATCGGGTCCTCCATCATCGAAACGATCCTTCTTGCCTATGTGGGCGGAGGAACCCGGCTGAGTGCCAGCTGGTGGGCCGGCCGATTGTGCGGTCTTTTTTCCGCGAGCATCCTTCTGTTGCTGATGATTGCCGAGACAATGGCTCTTTATGAGCGACTGGCAAAAGCCATCGCATCCGAGCGGCGTATGAAAGAAACAAGAGTAAGCGAGATGGAGGCCATGTCCGCATCCATCATCCACGAACTGACGCAACCGCTGGCGAGTATTTCGGTGAATGCCAACGCAGCGCAGAACTGGCTGGCAAAGGACCCTCCGAACGTTGAAGAGGCAGAACAATCAGTCCGGCAAATCTCGTCAGACAGTCACCGCACGTCCGAAGTCATTCAGGGATTGCGCTCCGTATTCAAAAAAGCCCCGCAAGATTTCATGCGGGTCGACATCAAGCGCACGATACTGGACGCTGTCAAATCATTGAGGTCAGAAGCCACCGAAGCTCATGTATCCATCAAAACCGACCTTGGATCCCATCCGCTTGCGGTCCATGGTAACGCGGTGCAACTTCAGCAGGTTGTTAGGAACATTATTCTCAACGCGATCGAAGCGATGTCGACGACCAGAAATCGCGCCCGTATTTTGTCAGTTTCCAGCCGACCTCAGGGTGAGGACGAACTTTGCCTGTCGTTCACAGACACAGGACCAGGCATAAATTCGGCGGATCAGGAGCGGATTTTCGATCCGTTCTTTTCCTCAAAACCGTATGGCCTGGGCATCGGTCTCATGGTCAGCCGATCAATAATCGAAGCTCATGGAGGCAGATTGGATCTTGGTAAAAACGGTCCGGATGGCGTGACCGTGGAGCTGACATTGAAAACGGCCGAATAACGGGCGCTGTCGTCAATATGAGTGCGAAATGAGTGAAAGGATCTCATGGACAAGTTGTTTGCCGTCGAACGGTTTTTCGAGAATGCGCATATCCAATCCAATCGGTCTGCAGGTCCGTTCATCCGGGTAAGCCGTGATCAAGATCGTTGGGGCCCATCTATCCAATGCCTTCAAGTGAGCGCACAAGTCCCACCCGCTCATTCCGGGCATCTTGATGTCGCACACGAGACAGTCGGGAACACTCGTCCTGTCTGCCAGAACGTCTTCGCCAGAAGGGTACAATCGCACATCAAAGCCATCCGAGCGCAGAAGACTGCCCAGGGCCGCTCGCACGGAACTGTCATCGTCCACGACACTGATCACACGGGGTTCAACAACCATTCACCTTCGCCATGAATTTTTCATTTCACCTGCAAGAAATGACCGGGACGTTCATTATTCAGTGCCGGAGAAGTAGTCTATGGCGTCTCAGAACTTCTTATGTTTTTGACTTCTTCAGCAAATCGCACCAGATCCGCAAAGGTTCGCGCCGCCATTTTCCGCATCACCTTGCCGCGATGGATTTTCACCGTGATCTCGCTCAGGCCAAGTTCGAACGCGATCTGTTTGTTCATCATGCCGGCCGTCGCAAGTGACATCACTTCCCGCTCGCGCGGGGTCAGCCGATCATATCGAGACAACGTCTTAGCTTTCTCCTCGTTGACTTCGCGACGGTGCAAGTCCGCCTTGATTGCAGCGGCAACGGCATCAAGCATTTCCTGATCTTTGAAGGGTTTCGACAGAAAGTCGACTGCACCTGCCCTCATCGCGCGAACGCTCATCGGAATATCGCCATGGCCGGTCATAAAGACGATGGGGATTTCAAACTTTGCACGCGACAGTTCGACCTGAAGTTCTAGGCCGCTCGTGACCGGCATCCGAACATCGAGGATCAGGCAATTTACTGCCAGTAAATGCGGGCTGGACAGAAAAGCCTGAGGCGAAGGATAGACCCGAACCGAATAACCAACAGAGCGCAGCAGATTGTCCATTGACGACCTGATGGATGCGTCATCATCGACAACGGCAACCGTGATTTGTTCGGCACTGGATTCCTGCTTTTTCACTGGCGGTACCTTGGCAGTCGGCGTGGAAAAGAAAACTAAATGCCGCGTCGGAGCGTCAGGAGGAACTTCTGAAAGATATGGCAACGTGCTGTCATCCGCATCTTTCATAGACAAGCATCCTTTTGTCAAAAATCATACTCTGTTGCGGCTTGGCTATGGAAAGGCCATATAAAACAGGGTGAAAAGTGAAACATTCCCGCTCTGGCCGACGGCGTTTCCGCGAAGATTAGCCTAGTCAGTGTGCGCTACAGGGAGCACTCATACGAAGGTATAGCCGCTACCAAAATTCCATTTTTATTGCTGCTGGCTGCCGTGATCCTGGTCGCGGCTCCCGATTGTGGTGCGGTACTTTGCGGCTGAAGCGCGTCCCGATACGTCGATTGAAACTTCCGCCCGTCTGGCGCAGGCTGCCGGAAACGCCCGGAATGGAGACGCGCCATGTTGAAGACGACCCCTGTCACCCCCAATATCGCCCACTGGAAAGAGCGGGTCGAACTGGCCGCGGCATTCCGCTGGACGGCTCGGCTGAACATGCACGAGGCGGTGGCGAACCATTTCAGCCTGTCGGTCAACGACGACGGTACGCAGTTCCTGATGAACCCCAACCAGGTGCATTTCAGCCGGATCAGGGCATCGGACCTGCTGTTGATCGATGCGGGAGACCCCGAGACGCTGGACCGCCCCGGTGCGCCCGACCCGACGGCCTGGGGCCTGCATGGCGGGGTGCACCGGGCCTGCCCGCACCACAGGTGCCTGATGCATGTGCATTCGATCCACGCCACGGTGCTGGCCAGCCTGGCGGACAGCCATCTGCCGCCGATCGACCAGAACTGTGCGACGTTCTTCAATCGCTACGTGATCGACGATCATTACGGCGGGCTGGCGTTCGAGGAAGAGGGCGAACGCTGCGCGGCGCAGCTGGGCGATCCGTCTAAGAAAGTGATGATCATGGGCAACCATGGCATCCTGGTGATGGGCGACACGGTCGCGGACTGTTTCAACCGGATGTATTATTTCGAACGGGCCGCAGAGACCTATATCCGGGCTTTGCAGACCGGCCAGCCGCTGCGGGTGCTCTCGGACGAGGTGGCCGAAAAGACCGCGCGGGAGATGGAGGAATATCCAGAGCAGGGGGAGCGGCATCTCGCGGAACTGATGGCAATTCTCGACGCGGAAGGATCGGATTACGCGGCATGAGGCCGGGCGGGCCAAAACTTTTGCTGAGAAGTTTTGGCAGAAGCTTCGTGAAGGCTTCTCGCTAGGCGCGGCCGGCCTCGGAGGACAGGGTGACCGAGCTTACGCCCAGCTTTTGCAGGGCGGATTCCCACTTGTTCGCGTCCGCGTGGGAGAACACGATCTCCTTGTCGGCCTCGACCGTGAGCCAGGCGTTCTGCGATAACTCGCTTTCGAGCTGGCCGGGACCCCATCCGGCATAACCGAGCGCCACGATATTGCGCAGGGGCCCGCGGCCCAGGGCCAGGTCTTCCAGTATATCCATCGTTGCGGTCATGGCGAACTCATCGTTCACGTCCAGCGTGGAGATCGCCGAGTGGTAGCCATAGTCGTGCAGCACGAAACCGCGGCCATGTTCCACCGGGCCGCCGAAATGCACCGGCAGGTTGGTCATGTCGCGGCCCTGCGCGATGTCGAGCTGTTCCAGAAGGTCGGCGAGGCGCAGGTCGTCGGCGCGCTTGTTGACGATCAGGCCCATGGCCCCCTCGGGAGAGTGGGCGCAGATGAACACCACCGATTGGGCAAAACGGTCGTCACCCATGGACGGCATGGCGATTAGCAGTTTTCCCGTCAGGTCAATGTCGCTCAAGGCGGTCCCCGATTGTCTGGTTGCAGTCCCATGATGGGGGTCGCGGCACCTGTGTGCAACCATCCTGCCTGGAGGCGCGCGGGATTTCTCGCTTCAATGTGAATTGGCAAAGCTGATGAAACCCGCCATGAGAGGCCCATGCGACACATAAAAACCTTTCTCAAAGCCGCCCTTCTGGTGGTCTGTGCCGGCCCGGTATGGGCGCAGGAAACCGCCGATATGGTACAGGTGGACGTGCTGCCCGGCTGGCGGGCGACGGATGGCAGCCATTACGCCGCCCTGCGGCTGGACCTTGCGCCGGGGTGGAAGACCTATTGGCGCAGCCCGGGCGAGGCCGGTGTGCCGCCGCTGTTCAACTGGCGTGGGTCTCGCAACATGGCGGGGCTGGACGTTATCTGGCCCGCGCCCAAGCCGGTGCCACAATTCGGGTACATGACCATCGGCTACGACACTGACGTAGTGGTGCCGTTGCGGATTCGCCCCGAGGCGAGCGGACGCGATGTGCGGCTGGAAGGCCAGTTGGAGATCGGGGTGTGCAACGATATCTGCGTGCCGGTCAGCGTGAACGTGGCCCAAATCCTGCCGGGTGCCGTCAGCAAGCCGGACCCGACCATCGTGGCGGCCCTGACCGAGCGGCCCTACGGTGCCGACGAGGCGGGTGTGCGCGAAGTGGCCTGCCGGTTGTCGCCGGTGGCGGGGGGTGTGCAGCTGACCGCGAAGATCCGGATGCCGAAGCTGGGCGTGTCGGAATACGCGGTGGTCGAGTCGAGTGACCCCAAGGTCTGGGTCTCGCCGCCCGAGACCACGCGGCAGGGCGACAGCCTGATCGCGCGCGCGGTGCTGAGCCATGTCGACGGGCGGTCTTTCGCCGTGGACCGCAACGGCCTGCGCTTTACCGTGCTGAGCCGGGGCGGCGCCGTGGATATTCAGGGCTGCTCGGCGGGCTGACGGCGCAGGGCGTAGCGGATCGCGACCACGGCATAGAGCAGCAGAACGATCAACAGGCTTCCAACGGCGAAGAGCAGCAGCGCCGTCGGCATCGGTGCTGTGACGCCCAGTGCGGAGAGCGGTCCCGGCAGGCTGCCAGTCACCGCCGTCGTGCCAAGCGTGGCGGCGAAAAGTGCCGCGATCGCCAGCCCGCCAGCCAGCATGACGCCGCGTAATTCCCCGGGTTTGGAGCGCAGGGCGCGGCGCAGGGAGGCGGTCTGGCGCGCGACATCGGACTGGATCGCAATGATCGCGGGCACCAGCAGCAGGACGAGGACCATACCGAAGGCCAGGCCGTAGACCAGCGTAATCACGGTGGGTTTGATGAACTGCGCCTGGGTGGATTGCTCGAACAGAAGCGGGGCCAGGCCCAGCACGGTTGTGAGCGTGGTCAGCATGACAGGGCGCAGGCGGTCGACCGCGCCTTCGATGATGGCCGGCACGATGCCGCGCTCCTTGGCGTAGTCGTCGATCGTGGTCACCAGCACGATCGAGTCGTTGATGATGATACCGGTCATGCCCAAGAGCCCCACCACGGTGAACATCGACAGGGGCACCTCCCAATATGCATGACCGTAGATCGTGCCGACGAGGCCGAAGGGAATGATCGACATCACCACGATGGGCCGGGTCCAGCTGGCGAAGACCCAGGCGAGGACGAGGTAGATGCCGGTCAGGGTCAAAATCAGGCCGAGGCGGGCATCGTCGAGGAACTCGCCTTCCTGTTCGGCGAGGCCGCCCAGCTGCCATTCGACCTGGTGAACGCTGGCGATGCGGGTCAGAATCTCGGTTTCGAGCGCAGTGCTGATTTCGGCAGCGCGGGCGGGGTCATCCTCGGAAATGTCGCCGGTGACGTTGATGTGGCGGATACCGTTCTCGCGCCGGATGGTGGAGAAGCCCACGCGCTCGGTCACGCTGACGATATCGGCCAGCGGCACGTAGGCGCCGGTGGGGGCGCGGACCTGCATGCGTTCGAGGAAGTCGGCTGTGAGCTCGGACTCCGGCACCTCGACGCGGATCTCGGCGCTGCGGGCGCTGTCGGGATAGGTCGCGGCCTCGATTCCGTTCAGGCGGTGGCGCAGGACGGTGCCCAGCTCGTCGATGGTAAAGCCGAGCGCCTGACCCTGCGGGGTCAGTTCCAGAATCAGTTCCTGCTTGTCATAGGCGAGGTTGTCCTCGACCGCCGACACCTCCGGGTAGTCGAGCAGCGCGGATTTGAGCGCCTCGGACGCGTCCTTCAGCGTCTCGGCGGTGGCGCCGTAGAATTCCACGTCGAGCGCGTCGCCGCCGGGGCCCGAGCGCCAGCCGCGAAAGCTGAGTTCCTCGGTCAGGGGGTGGCGGGGGACGGCATCCTGCAACTCGGCGACGAAGGCGAAGGAGGAATAGGGGCGCAGGTCGGGGTCGATGAGTTCGATGGAGATGCCGCCCAGTTGGTCGGGCTCCTTGGTGTCGGCGCCGGCGAGGCCGCCGCCGGCATTACCACCGATCTGGGCGATGGCGAACTTGATGGGGTTGGCGCCGTAGCGGTCCTCGTAGTCTTGCCCGAGATCTTCGACGGCGGTCTGGATCTGATGCATCATGGCGATCGTGTCTTCGCGCGTGGCGCCGGGGGCCATGGAGAAATTGCCGGTGACGCTGCCGCGTTCGGGAGCGTTGAAAAAGCGCCATTGCACGTCGCCCTTGATGAATAGCGCAGCCTGCGACGCGAGGAGCACGATGATCCCGGCAAGCACCGGATAGCGGGCGCGGATGACCAGCGCCATGAAGGGACGGAAGGCGCGTTCGCGCAGCCAGACGAAGCCGCGGTTGACCGTGCGAGACGGCCAGTCGTACCAGCGTTCGCGGCCTGCGTGGGTGAGCGCGTTGGACATGTGGTGCGGCAGGATCAGGAAACATTCGACCAGCGAGGCCGACAGGACGACGATCACGGTGAAGGGGATGTCGATGATGAGGTCCCCGAAGCGCCCCCCGATGGCGACCAGCCCGAAGAAGGCGATGAGCGTGGTGAGCGTGGCGGAGAAGACGGGCAGCGCCATTCGCTGGGCGGCGCGTTCGGCGGCCTGCACGGGGTTCTCGCGGTACTTGCGGACGCGTGCATCGGCGTGTTCGCCCACCACGATGGCGTCGTCCACAACGATGCCGAGCGTGATGATCAGGGCGAAGAGTGAGATCATATTGATCGTTAGGCCCGCCATGTACATCAGCGCGATTGTGGCCAGCATGGCGACGGGAATGCCTGCCGCGACCCAGAAGGCGGTGCGAGCGTTGAGGAAAAGGAACAGCAGTGCGACGACCAGCGCCAGCCCTGTCAGCCCGTTGTCCATAAGCATGTCGAGGCGGCCCGAAATGGCATCCGAGCGCGTGTTGATGAGCGTCAGGTCCGTGCCTTCGGGCAGGGTCGCTTCCATCTCGGCGGCGATTTTCTCGACCTGCGCCTGAATGGCCAGCGCGTCGCCGTTGGCCGAGCGGTCGACGCGGATTTGAAGGGCGGGGTTCTCGCCCACGAAATACTGCTGCTCGCGGTCGATGCCTTCGACGCGCACATCGGCCACGTCGCCGATGGTGAGCTTCGAGCCATCGGGATTCGAGCGCAGGATCAGCGCCTCGATCTGGTCAGTGTCGCGTTTTTCCGAGCCGATGCGAACGCGGGTGGCGCCGCCGGTGATGTCGCCTGCCGGGTCGGTGTCCGCCTCGGCAGCGATCACGGTGGCAATTTCGGCCATGGTGATGTCGTAGGCCAGAAGGTTGGTGGTGGGCACCTCGACGATGGTGTGCGGCGCGGCGACGCCCTGTAGCGTGGTGCGGGTGACACCGGCATCGTAAAGGCGCGTCACCAGCTCGTCTGCAAACTGGCCGAGCTGTGGCGTGGCCACGGGGCCGGTCAGGACGATGTCGGTGACCCGGTCGCGCCAAGCGCCGCGGGTGACGCGCGGCTCCTCGGCCTCTTCGGGCAGATCGGTGATGCTGTCGACGGCGGCCGAGACGTCATCGGCGGCGCGGCCCATGTCCCAGCCCGGTTCGAATTCCAGCCGGATGCTGGCAGTGTTCTCCCGCGAGGTGGCTTGCGAGGTTTCCACGCCCTCGACCGCCAGAAGGGCGGGCTCGAGCACCTGCACGATGCCGCTGTCGATATCCTCGGCGCTGGCGCCGTCCCAGAGGACCGAGACGCTGACCTCGTCGACGATGACATCGGGGAAGAACTGGGCCTGCATGCGCGGGGCAGCGGCGAGGCCCAGCACCACGAGCACCACCAGCAAAAGGTTCGCCGCCGTGGGGTGGCGCGTGAAATAGGACAGGATGCCGCTGGCGCGGTCGGGCAGGTCGCGGACCATCGCCTAGCTGCCCATGCGGCGTTCGAGCCGTTCGACGGTCTGGGCCGGTACCTGGGGTTGCTCAAGTTGACCCAGCAGGCGGGTCTTCATGGCGGCAGGGATGTCGGGGCTGTCCTCGACGAACTGGCGCAGGCGGGCGCGGCGGTCCTCGCTGAGTTCCAGCATCTGGGCGGTGTTGTCGGCCTCGGGCGTGTTGCCAAGGGGACGGACTTTGAGGCCGGGGCCGAGAAGTGGGCTGCGCTCGGTCACTATCTCCAGGCCGTCGAGGTCGTTGCCGGAAACCAGGACGTCGTTGCCCTGACGGCGGACCAGCGTGACAGGGACCGCGCGCAGGCGGTCCTCGGACGTCAGCGCCAGCACGGTGCCATCGGAGCCGAGCGCCGTGGCCGGCAGGCGCACGACGTTGTCGAGCGGCGGTTCCTCGATCAGGACGGAGACGAAGTCGCGGGGTTTGAGGCCCTGCGGGTCGTCGATGCGAGCATAGACCAGCCGGCCGGTCTGACCTTCCTCGATGCTGGCGCTGTCGCGGGTGATGCGGCCGGTAGTTTCCATTTCCAGGCCGAAGACGTCGAGCCGGATGCGGACGGGGGCGAGGATCAGTTCGCCGTTTTCATCCAGCAGGCGGCGATGCTGGGCGGTGGAGACGCGGAAGGCCACGTCGAGCGCGTCGGCGTCGATGAGGTCGGCGAGTTTCTCGTTCGCGGAGACCAGGCGACCTTCGACCACGCTGACCGCTTGGAGCGTGCCGGTGAAGGGGGCGGTGATGGTGGTCTCATCGAGCGCCTTTTGCGCCTCGGCCAACGCGATGCGGCTGCGCGAGAGGCGGGTCTGGGCCTGGTCGACGCGCGCCTCGGCGGTGGCCTCGGCCTGGTGGCGGGTCAGCACGGCCTGCTGGGCGCTGGCGGCGTCGAGTTCGGCGAGTTCCACGGCGGCGGCGGTGCCGACACCGCGCTCTTCGAGGTCCCGCTGACGGTCGAGGGCGCGCTTGCGCAGCTCGGCCTGGGATTGGGCCGCGGCAAGCTCGTCGCGGGCGAGGCCCAAGCCGCGTTCGGCCTCGCGTACCTCGGCCTCGGCATCGGTGAGGTCGGCGCGAGCGAGGTCCAGCGCGAATTGCGCGTCGGTGGGGTCGATGCGGGCCAGGACCTGCCCGTTGCGGACGCGGCCGCCATCCTCGAAAAGTGCGGTGAGTTCGGTGACGCGGCCTCCGGTATCGGAACGGATTTCCAGCGTGCGGCGGCTTTCGACCTCGCCATAGGCTGTCAGGATCGGAATTTGCGTGCCCGGTTCGGCGGTGACGGTGTTGACGGCGAAGACGCGTTCGCGCCGCTCAGGCGCTTCCGTTTCGGCGCTCATGCGTTCCTGCACGGCGGAAAACACGATCTGGCCGGCATAGGCGAACAGGCCCACTGTGAGGGACAGCAGGAACAGTCCGGTCAGGCTGTGGCGCAAGAACCGCATTCAGATCAACCTTTTAAGTCACTTGGCGCGGGACAGTCATACCATAAAGATAGACGCCTGCGGCAAGGTTTCATGGGGCTGATACGCGGCGAAAGGTCACTTCCGTCGCAAATGTTCGTCCAAGCGCGGCATTATTTCGACGAAATTGCAGGGGCTGTGGCGGTAATCGAACTGGTAGGACAGGATTTCGTCCCACGCGTCCTTGCAGGCGCCGGGGCTGCCGGGCAGGGCGAAAAGGTAGGTGCCGTTCGCGACGCCCCCTGTCGCGCGGGACTGTACGGCGGAGGTGCCAATCTTCTTCATCGAGACGATGGTGAAGATCGTGCCGAACGCATCGATTTCCTTTTCATAGACGTCCCTATGCGCCTCGACCGTGACGTCGCGGCCCGTCAGGCCGGTGCCGCCGGTGGAGAGGACCACGTCGATCTCGGGGTTGGTGATCCATTCGCGCAGTTGCTCGGTGATCTGGTCGCGTTCGTCGCGGACGACCATGCGGTCGGCGAGCACATGGCCGGCGGCTTCGATGCGTTCGACCAACACGGCGCCGGAGCGGTCCTGGCTGAGGTCGCGGCTGTCGGAGACGGTCAAGACGGCGATGCGGACCGGGATGAAGTCCCTGGTGTCGTCGATGCGGCTCATGGCGGGTCAGGTCCTTTCGATCAGGGCGAGGCGCAGGGCAAGGCCGGTGAAGATGGTGGCGCAGACATAGCCGATGCCCCGGGCGAAGCCGGGGGAGCGGGCCATGCGGCGTCCGAGCCCGCCGGCGAAGATGCCAACGGCTGCGTTGACGATGAAGCCGCCCGCCGCAATGACTGCGCCCAGGATCAGGAACTGGGCGAGGACGCTGCCACGCGCGGGGTCGATGAACTGAGGCAGGAAGGCGAGCACGAAGAGAATCACCTTGGGGTTGGTGAGGTTCACGACCATCCCGTCGCGAAAAGCGCGGGCAGGTTTGACGGGGGGTGTATCGCCAGCTTGCGGCGGGTGGCGGAGCGCCTGCCAGGCGAGCCAGAGCAGATAGGCGATACCGGCCCAGCGGATGACGTCAAAGAGCCACGGCAGGGTGGCGACGGCGGCCCCGATGCCGAGACCAGCGAGCGTGACATGCACCATGCCGCCCAGCACGATCCCGGCGCTGGCGGCCACGGCGGGGCGCGGGCCGCCGCGCAGGCCCTGGCCGAGACAGAACATCATGTCGGCCCCGGGCGTGAGGTTGAGCGCGACGGCGGCGGGTATGAAGGCCAGCAGGGTGAGCGAGTCGATCATCAGAGCTCGAACCAGTTGGGTCGGGGACCGAGATTGACCACCTGCGTCGCGCCGATGCGCCCGGTCACGCCCCAGCTGTCGTGAATGTGGCCGCAAAGCGCCAGTTTCGGTTGGATGCGTGCGATGGCGTCGCGGATGGCGGTGGAGCCCACGGACATCTCGAGCGACGTGAGGTCGGCCACGCCCTTGGGTGGGGAGTGGAGGACGAGGATATCGGTGGCCTCGCACGGGGTGAGAAGAGTCGCGGCTTCTTCGTTGGACAGATCGCACGACCAGTCGCCGAAGGGGGTGACGGGCACGCCGTAGCCGAGGCCGAAGAGGGAAAGATCGCCCTGGGTGGTGCCGGTGCCGTGCAGCACGGTCATGTTGGGCAGGGCGGCGGCGGAGAGTTCCTGAAAGCTTTCGGCGTTGCCGGGCACTGCGACGATGGGAGCGACAATGCCGGACAGCATCTCCATCGCCTCGTCCAGCCCGGCTCGGTGGTTGCAGAAATCGCCCGCACCGATCACGAGGTCGGCCTCGGCGCTGGCGGCGACCAGGTCGGCGGCGCGAGCGCGGGCGAGGTGCAGGTCGGAAAAGGCGAGGATCTTCATGTGTTTCCTTCGAGGCGGGCCTGAAGGTCGAGCAGGTCGGCCCAGGCGACGCGTTTTTCGTGGGGTTTGCGCAAGAGGTAGGCGGGGTGGAACATGGGCAGCGCCGGCTTGCCGAAGGCTTGCGTCCACTGGCCGCGCAGGCGGGTGATGCCGCGTTTGCCCAGGGCGGCCTGACAACTAATATTGCCCATCAGCACGATGACCTCGGGATCGGCGAGCTGCACGTGGCGTTCCACGAAGGGCAGCATCATGGCGATTTCCTGTGGGTTGGGATCGCGGTTTTGCGGCGGGCGCCAGGGCAGGATGTTTGTGATGTAGGCGCCGGTGGCGGGGTCGTCGTTGTTGCGCGCATGGCCGATGGCGGCGAGCATCCGGTCGAGCAGTTGCCCGGCGCGACCGACAAAGGGTTTGCCCTGCTGGTCCTCGTCACGGCCCGGCGCCTCGCCGATGATCATCAGACGGGCGGAGGGGTGGCCATCGGAGAAAACGAGGTTGCGCGCACCGCGTTTCAGATCGCAATGCTCGAACGCCGCGAGGGCGGCTTTGAGCGCGTCGAGGGAGCCCGCGTCGGCGGCGGCGAACCCCGCCTCGGCGGCGGTGTCGACCTCCGGGGCCTTGGCG
>NZ_JASHIZ010000015.1 GCF_030733425.1 Roseovarius sp. MMSF_3350 | reverse complement strand
CGTGCGCGGCGAGATGAAACTCAGGTCGTTCGCCGCCCGCCCCTTCACCGCGCATTCCGACAGGTCCAGCCCGAACCCCATCTCGTCGAGCAGCGCCATCTCCCACTTCAGATAGGCCAGCGGCCACACATCCCCCTGCCCCAGCAAATCCAACAGCGCCTCGGTCTGCCCGTAAAGCCGCCCATGCGCCTCGCGCTCGGGCAGGCAGAACAGCAGCAAGGACGTCACCGCGTTCAGCCCCGCCAGCGCCACCCGGTCCCCCAGCGAGGCCGCCGCGCGCGACCGAACCGGCTCCACCGTGAACGCACCCAGGTGATCCTCCAGCCGCGCCTTCCACGTCACGTCCACCTGTCCGCCGGGCTGTAAAACCGGGGCCATCTTGCGCGACGCCCCGCCGCGCACCACCCCTGCATGCCGGCCCTTTGAAGGTGTGAACACCTCCAGGATCGCCGCCGCCTCGCCATGCGGGCGGCTGGCCAGCACTATGCCTTGGTCGCGCCACTCCATTACACCGCTCCACCTTCCGAACGGCCATAGGACATCAAAAGATGAACCCTGCCAAGGCCCGCCCCGACCCACGGTCTGGAAATCCGGACATGACCGGGGGCCTGAGGTATGCTTATCTGCCCCCGAACAGATTTTTCGCAAAGGGGTTCTCGATGACGTGTTCAACCGCCCGCGCCCTGGCGCTGACCACCACGCTTCTCGCCGCCCCGGCGGCGCTGGCCAACGACAACGTCATGGTGGTCTTCGACGGGTCCAACTCCATGTGGGGCCAGATCGACGGCACCGCCAAGATCGAGATCGCGCGGGACGTCATCGGCAACCTCCTGGGCGACTGGGCCGACGACCGCAGCGTCGGCCTCATGGCCTACGGTCACCGCTCCCGCGGCGATTGCACGGATATCGAGGTGATCGTCGAGCCCGGCGCCGCCCAACGCTCCGAAATCCTGGACCGCATCAAGTCCATCACCCCCACCGGCAAGACCCCCCTGACCGACGCCGTGGAACAGGCCGCCACGCAACTTTCCTACACCGACCGCCCCGCCACCGTGGTGCTCATCTCCGACGGCCTGGAAAGCTGCGAGCGCGACCCGTGCGAACTGGCCCGCGCGCTGGAAAAAGGCGGCGTCGGCTTCACCGCCCACGTGGTGGGCTTCGGCCTTGGCGCGGACGAGGACACCGGCTCGCTCGCCTGCATCGCCGAGGAAACCGGCGGGCAATACATCCAGGCCTCCAACGCCGACGAACTGGGCGCCGCCCTCTCCGCCGTCGCCACCGCCGTCGCCACGCCGGAACCCGAGCCAGAACCGCAAGCCCCGCAGGTCACCGTCGACGCGCCGGATACGGCCGTCGCCGGCAGCCCCACCACCATCACTTGGGACCCCACCGTGTCACAGGCCGACTATATCGCCGTCACCCCCGCAGGCGCCCCCGAAACCGAACTCGGCCAATACACCCGCATCGGCAAGAACACCGAAGTCACCTTCGCCACGCCCGGCGAGCCCGGCGCATACGAGGCCCGCTATTACAGCACCGAGACCAAGACCGTCCTCGGCACCGACCCGATCGAGATCACGCCAGCCCAGGTCACCCTGCAAGCCGCCGACACCGTCCAGACCGGCAGCCCGGTCACCGTCAGCTGGTCGCCCACCATCAACCCCCGCGATTATATCGCCATCGTCCCCGCGGGTGCCGATGCCGGCACGCTCGCCAATTACCGCGCGATCAACAAACACGAGAGCTTCGACCTCACCGCCCCCGCCGATCCGGGCCTCTACGAGATCCGCTACATCCTCAACGTCGACAGCCGCACCGTCGCCAGCCGCCCGCTCGAAGTGGCCGACCCGCAAGTCACGCTCCAGACCCCCGAAACCGCCCTCACCGGCGCCGAAATCCCGGTCAGCTGGTCCGGCACGGTCAACGCCAAGGATTACATCACCATCGTCCCGATGGGCGCCGAGGAAGGCGCCTACACCAACTACTTCCCCGTCCGCGACGACAGCTCCGGCCGCCTTCTGGCCACCGCCGATCCCGGCATGCATGAAATCCGCTACATCCAGCGCGAAGGCAACAAGACGCTCGCCAGCGCCACCATCGAATTGCTGGCGCCCGAGGTCACGATCAGCGGCCCGGCCACCGCCGTCACCGGCGCACAGGTCCCCGTCAGCTGGACCGGCACGGTCAATTCCAAGGACTACATCACCATCGCGCCGGTGGGCGCCGATGCCGGAACCTATGGCAGCTACCAGCCGGTGCGCGACGACGACACCGTCACGCTCACCATGCCCTCCGATACCGGCATGTACGAACTGCGCTACGTCCTGCGCGAAGGCCCGCGCGTGCTGGCAACCGCCCCGATCGAGGTCGCCGCCCCCGAGGTCACCGTCTCCGGCCCCGAAACCGTAGCCACCGGCGCACAATTCACCGTCTCCTGGACCGGCACGGTCAACCCCAAGGATTACGTCACCATCGTCCCCGTGGGGGCCGAGCCAAACACCTATGGCAGCTACCAGCCCGTGCGCGACGACACCGAGACGCGCCTCGTCGCCCCCTCCGATCCCGGCATGTACGAATTGCGTTACCTCCTGCGCGAAGGCCCCAAGGTGATGGCCACCGCGATGATCGAGGTCACCGAGCCTCAAGTCACTGTCTCCGGCCCCGAAACCGTCTCGACCGGCGCGCAGTTCAGCGTCTCGTGGACCGGAACCGTCAACGCCCAGGACTATGTCACAATCGTCCCGGTGGGGGCCGAGCCCGCGACCTTCGGCAGCTACCAGCAGGTCCGCGACAAGTCCGAGGTCAACCTGACCGCGCCTTCCGATCCCGGCATGTACGAATTGCGCTACCTCCTGCGCGAAGGCTCCAAAGTCATGGCCACCGCCATGATCGAGGTCACCGAACCGCAGGTCACCATCTCCGGTCCCGACAGCGCCGCCACCGGCGCATCGGTCACCGTGCAATGGACCGGCACCGTGAACCCGCAGGACTACGTCGTGGTCGTCCCCGCCGGAGCGCCAGAGAACGAGTACGGCAACTATCAGGTCGTGCGCGATGCGTCCCAGGTGGCGCTGACCATGCCCGCCGATCCGGGCATGTACGAGCTGCGCTACCTCCTGCGCGAGGGCCCCAAGGTGCTGGCCACCGCCATGATCGAACTGACCCCGCCCGATGTCACGATCACCGGCCCCGAACAGATCCGCGCAGGCGACGACATCGCCGTGGACTGGACCGGCACGGTCGCCACCAACGACTACATCAACCTCGTCCCGATGGGCGCGGCGGATGACACATTCGGCATCTATTTCACCGTGCGCGAGGCCACCTCCGGCTCGCTCAAGGCCCCGGCGGAGACCGGCCTCTACGAGATCCGCTACGTCCTGCGCGAAGGCACCCGCGTTCTGGCCCGCCACACGGTCGAGGTGCTGGCCGAGGACGCCGCCCTCAACACCGGCGCCGCCCTCACCGCCCCCGACAGCGCGGCGCCGGGCAGCACCATCGACGTCTCCTGGCAGGTGGACAGCGCCAGCGCCGACCAGCGCATCACGCTCGCGCGCGGCAACCAGGCAATCTTCACCTGGCTCCAGGCGGTCAAGATCACCGACGGCGCCACCACCGCCCAGATCGACCTGCCGAATGAACCCGGCGTCTACGAGCTGCGTTTCCTCGACGTCGCGGGGCAAGAGGTTCTGGCCCGCAAGGTCATCACCGTGGAGTAGACTCATGCACAAACCCCAAGGCTACCCGGATGTTTCCGCCTACCTGATCGTGCCGGACGCGGCGGCGGTGCTCGACTTCTGCGCCGCCGCCTTCAACGCCGACCGCCTGCGCGTGATCGAACGCGAGGGCGGCGGCATCATGCACGCCGAATGCCGGATCGGCGACAGCGTGGTGATGATGGGCGAAATGCCCGACGGCCCGCCTGCCAACCTGCACCTCTACCTCGCCGACGCCGAAGCCGCCTTCGACCGCGCCGTGGCGGCGGGGGCCGAAATCGTCCAGCCGATGCAGTCCAAAGGCGACGGCGACCTGCGCGGCGGCGTCCGCGATGCCAGCGGCACGACATGGTGGATCGCCTGCCAAGAAGAGGCGTAGCACCCCCCGGCTGTCACATCGCCGTCCCGGACCTGATCCGGGACCTCCCGGCCAACCGGACCAACGCACAAGGCATTAACCGCCCCTTTACCGCGCACGCCTCGTTAACCCGCCGAAACTCACGGAACCGCACCGTTGCAATACCACCCAGATACCGACGCGATACCGACGTCCCGTTTTCACTTAATCCAAGCCCGTTAACCTTTGTCCGGCTCCGTAGGGTGGGTGCCAACCCACCTGCCCTCAATCCCGCAAGCCAGGCTCGTCAAGCAGGTGCCGCCCCTGCCGATCCTCCACCTCGATCACCCATAGATCGGGATCGAAGGACCGCTGTTTCGCCACCGCCTGGTCGACATCGCGCTCGTCCCCCTCGGCCAGCGTGACCCATGTCCGCGCGCCGCTCATCAGGTCGAAAGACCGTTGGAAAACAGATGCTTGCCCATCCAGCGTGTTCAGCTTCACCAGCACCGCGCCGCCGGTGTCATCGCCATGCGCCACCACGAAGGCCGGGATCTCCATCAACCGCAGCCGTGCCAGGTAGGCCTGCACCCAGAACTCTGCCGTCAGTCGGCTCATGGCGCAACCCGCCCCGGACTTCGATCCGGGGCCTGTCCCGGACCCCGATCCGGGACCTCTGTGCCAAGGCCGATCACCCGTTTCCGTCCTTGAAATCAAGGCCCATCTCGGAATACCGCTCGGCTTCCTCCAGCCAATTGGGCCGCACCTTCACTTGCGTGAACAGGTGCACCCGCCGCCCCAGGAACTCTTCCAGCTCGGTGCGCGCCGCCTGGCTAACCGCCTTGATCGTCTCGCCTTTCTTGCCCAGGACGATCCCCTTGTGACCGTCCCGCATGACATAGATCACCTGGTCGATCCGCGCCGACCCGTCCTCGCGCTCTTCCCAGTTCTCGGTCTCCACCGTCAACTGGTACGGCAGTTCCTGGTGCAGCCGCAGGGTCAGTTTTTCGCGCGTCATCTCGGCCGCGATCATCCGCATCGGCAGGTCCGCGATCTGGTCCTCGGGATAGAGCCACGGCCCCTCCGGCATCTCGTCCGCCAGCCACTTGCGCAGGTCCTCGACACCATGTCCCTTCTCGGCGGAAATCATGAAAGTCTCAATGAATTCATGCCGTTCGTTCAGCTCCTTGGTCAGCCCCAGCAGCACCTCGGATTGCACCCGGTCGATCTTGTTGATCGCCAGCGCCACGCGCCGCCCCTTGGGCAATTCGTCCAGCCCCTCGAGGATCTTCTCGACGCCTTCGGTCACGCCCCGATGCGCCTCGACCAGCAGCACGATCACGTCCGCATCCGCCGCCCCGCTCCAGGCCGCGGCCACCATCGCCCGGTCCAGCCTGCGGCGCGGCGCGAACAGCCCCGGCGTATCGACAAACACAAGCTGCGCATCGCCTTCGATGGCCACGCCGCGAATGCGCGCCCGCGTGGTCTGCACCTTGTGCGTCACGATGCTGACCTTCGCGCCCACCATGCGGTTGAGCAGCGTGGACTTGCCCGCATTGGGCTCCCCGATCAGGGCGATGAAACCGGCGCGTTGGGTCATGATGCAAAGCCTTTTGTCACAAGGGCTTCCCCTACCCGATCCCTGCGCACTTGACCAGTTCAGAACACCGCATGGACCCCCCGCTCCAGCACGACCTCGCCGCTCGCCAACGTTGCGTAGTAATCCGCCAGCCGATCCTGCCCGAATTCCGGTGTCGCGTCGGCATCATAGCACTGCCTTGCTTCATCCCAGACCAGCATCGACTCGGTCGCGTAGTACCGCCCGATCCGCGCCAGCTCCGCCTTGGCCCGGGCGCGCCTGTTTAACCTTCCGGTAACACTCAGTGTGGCAATGATGGCGTCGAGCAAACCCACCGGCACCCGTTTCATCCGGAACGGAACGCCCAGCGAATCGGCCAGCAACCGGCCTTGCTCCTCCGGGGTCAGCGCCGGACCGGGCCCGCCCACCGGCAGGATGCGGTTGGCACAGGCCGGATTCGTCAGCGCGTTCGCGATGAACCGCGCCAAATCGCCGTCGCTGATCGGCTTGCAAGCGGTCAACCGACCGTTGCCAAAGGCAAGGTAAGGCTTGCCCGCCCGCATCCTGTCCACTTGTCCGGACAGCGATTTGAAAAACGCCGTCGGCCGCACGATCACGTGGCACAGGGTCGAGGCCCGCAACTCCGCCTCGAAGGCCAGCTTGGCCTTCTGGAACGCCAGCACCGGCTTCTGCACGCAGATCGCCGACAACAGAACGAAGCGCGCGATGCCCTCCGCCTTTGCCGCGCGCAGGGCCACCGCGTTCAGCCCGTGATCGACAGCCCAGGCATCCCCGGGCGCACCCGTTCGCGACGCCAGGCAACTGACCACGGCGTCGGCCCCGCGCATTGCCTTTTCCAGCAGCTCGGGCGCGGACAGGTCACCGATGACATACTGCACCCGCTCAGGCACTGCCGGGTCGGCGCGGCGCAACGGGCACACGACATCATGACCATCAGCCAGCAGCGCCTCCAGGACCGCCCGCCCGATCGTGCCGCTTGCCCCCAACAGGACAACACGCATCGTCGCGCCGGAAGGCTGCAAAAGGTAGGCTGAATCCTCGCGCATCAACGGCACCCGCTGGTGTTTCGAGCAGACTACGCAAGGCGCCATCGGAAACCAACCCGCCGCCGAAAATCCTTTGAGAAAGGATTTGCCAAAAGCTTTCTCAAAGCTTTTGGCCCCGCCCTAGGCCGCCGCCCCGTCGGTGAACTGCAACCGCGCCAGCCGCGCATAAAGACCTTCTTCGGCGACGAGGCTGTCATGGGTCCCCTCCGCCACGATCCGGCCCTGCTCCATCACGATGATCCGGTCGGCCTTCTTCACCGTGGCCAGCCGGTGCGCCACGATCACCGTCGTGCGGTCCTTGGCCAACCCATCGACCGCCTCTTGCACCGCCCGTTCGCTCTCGGCATCCAGCGCCGAGGTCGCCTCGTCCAAGAGCAGCACCGGCGCGTCCCGCAAGATCGCGCGGGCGATGGCAACGCGCTGCTTTTGCCCGCCCGACAACATGACACCGCGCTCGCCAAGGTAGGTGTCATACCCGTCCGGCAGCGCCATGACGAACTCATGCGCCGCCGCCGCCCGTGCGGCAGCCTCTACCTCGGAATCGCCCGCGTCGATCCGGCCGAACCGGATGTTGTCGCGCGCCGAGGCGGCAAAGATCACCGGCTCCTGCGGCACCAGCGACAGCTCCGCCCGAAAGTCCGGTCGCGCCATCTTATCCAGCGGAACACCATCCAGCGTCACCTGCCCCGATTGCGGATCATAGAACCGCTGGATCATCTGGATGATCGTGGTCTTGCCCGCACCGGAGGGGCCCACCAGCGCCACGGTCTCGCCTGGCTCGATCACCAGGTCCAGCGCGTGCAGCGCCGGGGCATCGGGCCTTGTAGGATATGTGAAACTGACATTCTCGAAGGCAATGCGCCCCTTCACCGGACGCGGCAGCGCTTCTGGGCGGGCCGGGTCCTGCACCTCGTCCTCGGCCTGCAACAGCTCCACCAGCCGTTCCGTCGCCCCGGCGGCACGCTGCAACTCACCCCAGATCTCCGACAGGGCGGCCACGCCCCCGGCTACCATGACGGAATAAATCACGAACTGTACCAGAGTGCCTGCGGTCATCACGCCGGCGCGCACGTCCCGCGCCCCGATCCACAGCACGCAGACGATGCCGGTAAACACCAGAAATATCACGATAACCGTCATCAGCGCCCGCACCCAGATGCGCCGCTGCGCCACGTCAAAACTGCGTTCCGTCACGTCCGAGAACGCCGCCCGGCTGGCCCCTTCATGGGTGAAGGCCTGCACCGTCTGCACATTCAACAGCGCCTCCGAGGCGTTGCCGGAACTGGCCGCGATCCAGTCCTGGTTCTCGCGGCTCAGCTTGCGCAACCGGCGCCCCAGAGTCAGGATCGGCACGATGATCAGCGGCACCAGCAAAAGCACCATCCCGGTCAGCTTGGCGGAGGTGAACAGCATCAGCACCAACCCGCCCGCGAAGATCAGCAGATTGCGCAGCGCGATGGAAATGGACGACCCGATCACCGAAAGGATCAGCGTCGTATCGGTTGTGACGCGGCTCAGGATCTCGCCCGTCATGGTGCGCTCGTAAAAGGCCGGGCTCAGCCCGATCACCTTGTCAAACACCGCCTTTCGCATGTCCGCCACGACGCGTTCGCCCAGCCGTGTCACCAAGGCGTATCGCAGCCCCGTCCCGATCGCGAGCAGCCCCGCGATGCCGACCGCGGCAAGGAAATACTTGTCGAGGATCGCCCCGTCTTCCGCCGAGAAATTGTCGACCACGCGCCGCACCGCCAAGGGCAAGATCAGCGAAACACAGGCCGTGAGCACGAGCGCCGCGACGGCAAGGGCCAGCAGACGACGGTAAGGCTGCAGGAACGGCCAAAGCTCCGACAGCGCGCCCATCCGCTTCGACCTTTCCCGCTCGATCATGTCTGCGCCGTTTTCGGCCCGTCTTACCATGCATCCCCGCGCGTGACTTTTGTCCAGCCCTCCTCATGGCCGGGCGCGCCGCCGGGGTCAAGGGCGTAACCGTTTGGTGGACAATTGGGCACAGGCATTGGCAGGACGGAGGCTGGAGCGGGCGACGGGAAGCGATTTCTTGGTTGGAAGACAGGTACGCAGACGGAAATTTACATCATTATTTCAAATACTAAAACGTACGAACTGAACGATTTTGTCGGCAAACTGTCGGAAATGAATTCCTGGAGCGGGCGACGGGAATCGAACCCGTATCATCAGCTTGGAAGGCTGAGGTCTTACCATTACACAACGCCCGCTCAACAGTTCAGAGGAGTATTTCATGCGCTGGGCAGGGTCAAGGGCAACGTCGGCTCACGGCCCAAAGCCGTCATCGAGCAGTCAAGCCAGTTTCTGCAGTCGCAATGCGCTTTCCGGACATTCGCTGTCAATGGCAAATCCAGATGCTTGGCCCATCGAAGCACTCTTTTGGCAGGACTGCATTGAGGTATGGGGTCGCGTGGTAGCTGGCTCCTGCTTTGGATGTAGATCGGCTGCTTGCTCACGCTATCCACGAAGGCCTGGCCGCGGCAGACTTGAACAGTTCCAGACGGTAGACGGTGCGTCACGCAGCCTGGTGCGGTTAGTAGCGCGGACTTCGCGTTCGTCTATCCTGCAATTCTCCCTGCATTACGCCAAGAAGTTGCGCGTGGTCGATGGCTTTGCAAATCTTGCCTGATGGTCGTGTCGTGGGTGTATCTTCAGCAGCGAACATGGCATTCAGGACGGCCTCTTCTATAGCCTGTACGGCGGCGAGATAAACCGGGTCCAGCAATTCGTCATTGAGTTGTTTAACCGAGCGCCACGGTCCGGAAAGTTGTGGCAGTTCCAGTTCATTGGCCGTGCTGAAAGACATGAAGATGTCGCCCGAATTGTTCCCGCCGGGAGAGCCGGATCGGCTGATGCCGATCGATGCGCGACGCGCCAAACGCTCCAACTGGCCCGAGGACAGGGGGATATCGGTCGCAAGGACGCAGATGATCGACCCGCGCTCGGCTTCGAAGTCCGGTAGCCGGTCTTCGGTCATCGTGGCGCCAACGGGCGTTCCCAGTACGGTCAGCCAGGGGCGCAGCCCGTGATTGGCCTGAACAAGCGCCCCCATCGTGTAGTTTTCGCCGTCAATCTCTATCCGGCGCGACGACGTGCCGGTGCCGCCCTTGTACTCGTAACAGATCATCCCGGCGCCGCCGCCGACGTTGCCCTCGCGCACCGAGCCGGTATCAGCGGCCGCGATGGCCTTCAGCGCATGTTCCGGTCGCACGTGAAAGCCGTTGATATCATTCAGGACGCCATCATAGGTTTCGGCGACGACCGGCATCGCCCATAGGTGATTGTTCTCCCAGGCTTCCGCGTAATGCTCCACGATCCAGCGTGTCGCGCCTTCGTGGACGGCACCGACGGAGTGGGTGTTGGTCAGCATGACCGGCCCGACGAAATAGCCACCATCCCGGATCCAATGGCTACCTGTCATTTCTCCGTTTCCGTTAAGTGTGAACTGACCCGCCAGAACCGGGCGCGGCTCCTTTGCGAAGCCGCGCGGCAGGATGGCGGTGACGCCGGTCTGGACGTGCATGTCACTGGTACGCAGCGTCGGATCAACATGCGAGCAAAGCGTCTCGTAGCCTACCAGAACACCGGGAACGTCGGTAATCGCATTATTCGGTCCGGTCTGCCCGAGGAACGGCAGGCCCGTATCGCGCGCCCGTGGCTTCGCGGTCGTCACACGTGTCATATCAGGCCTTTCTCGCGCGCATGTAGAGCCCGACGGAAGCAATGATCAGCGAGAACAGCAGCATGATCGTGGCAATCGCGTTAATCTCGGGTTTGATGCCCCTTCTCAGCATCCCGTAGATGAAGACCGGCAATGTCTGGCTGTCCACGCCGGCGATGAAATAAGTGATCACCAGGTCGTCCATCGAGATTATGAAGGCAAGAAGCGCGCCCCCCACGACCCCCGGCATGATCATCGGCAGGGTCACCCGCCGGAACGTCACCCAGGAATTCGCGCCGAGATCGGCAGAGGCCTCTTCCAAGGCCTCGTCCATATCCGCAATCCGGGCCGAAACAACAATGAAGACATAAGATACCAGAAAGGTGCAATGGCCGATGATGATCGTGAAAACCGACAGCTCGATGCCGACGCTGACGAAGAAGATCAGCAGCGCGATACCCAGCAGGATGTCCGGCATGATCATCGGCATGAACATCAGCGCCCGGTAGAATGGTTTGAACCGGAAACGGAACCGAGCGATGGCCAACGCCAGCGCGGTACCAAAGACCGTGGCGACCGCGGTGGTGACAAGCGCCACAACCAGGCTGTTCTTCACCGCCGCGTAAAGCTGATCGGTGGAATCGAGGTAGAGCGCGGATTCCGTGGCCGCGGAGGTGAAGCCGAAGATCGTCTTGTACCAGTCAAAGGTGAAATCCTCCCAGATCATCATGTTGACCGGGTTGGAGTTGAACGAGAACACGACAATCAGCAGGATCGGCGCATAGACGAAAGCAAAGAAGAAGTAGCCATAGATCGGCAGGATGCTGGAACGCAGAAGCTTGCGAATTTTCATGTCTCAGCTCTCCTTAACTTTCGCAGCCGTGGAATATTCCTCTTCGCGCGTCATCATCCGCACGTAGATCATCAGCAACAACAGAACCGCCGCCATCACCATCATCCCGAGAGCCGAGCCGAAGGGCCAGTTCCGCGCCGACAGGAATTGCTGCTCGATAAGGTTGCCGATCATCATCACCTTTGCCCCTCCCAGTACCGAAGGCACGATGAAGTTGCCCAGTGACGGGATGAACACAATGATCGACCCGCCAACAATGCCCGGCAGCGTGACCGGAAGAATGATCCGGCGGAAGGTCTGAAGACGCGTTGCCCCAAGGTCGGCCGACGCCTCCACCAGCGACATATCCAGCTTCTCAATCGAGGCGTAGAGCGGCAGGAACATGAAGGGTATGAACACGTAAGTCATGCCGATGACCACGGCGGTATCGGTAAAGATCAGATTCAGCGGCTCGGCAATCATTCCGATTTCCATGAGCGCTTGGTTCAGGAACCCCGTCGGCCGCAGGATCAGCACCCAGGCAAACAGCCGGACCACCAGGCTGACGAAGAAAGGCAGCGTGATCAGGAACAAGAAGAAGTTCTTGCGGCCCTGAGGCATGCGGCTGATCCAGAAGGCAGCCGGATAGCAAATGACCAATGACAGAAGGACAGTCGTCAAGGCCAGACGGACGGAGCGTAGAAAGATCGTCAGATAAACTGGGTCGAATTTCTCGTACCTCGTGTCGGCCCAGCCAAGGATCCTGCCATAGTTGAGATCGTAGAAATTCCAGACCACCCCGCCGTAAAGACCGGGCTCGAGGAAGGAATAGATCACCATTATGGCCAGCGGCGTGATGAAGAACACGCCAAGAAAGACCGTGGGCGGTGCAAGCAGCCCTAGAAGCGAGAGCATCTTGCGGCCCTGGCTGGTGTCACGCCCTACCATTATGCCACCTTCGCAGACGTGACCGGATGCAGCGCCTCTTGCTGAACGAACAGCGTAATGCGTGCCCCCGGTGCCGTGATTGCGCCGCGATCCTCCGCCCTGGGGCGCAAGGTGGCTTTCAGTTCGGTTCCGTCATCGGTTTCGATGTGAACGATGTAATCCGTTCCCACGAACAACACCTGTCTGACCGTTCCCTCGAACCGCAAGGCGCCAGCGTCCTTGGTGCAGTCCATCCGAACGTCTTCGGGCCGTATCAAAAGCTTGATCTTCTCGCCACACGCGGCGTCGGTCGACGGCAAATGCGCAACCTGTCCCGATTCCAACAACGCGATGGCACCGGCGTCCTTGCACTCGGAAACGGTCGCACCAAGAAGGTTTCCTGCTCCGAGGAAACGTGCGACAAATTCGTTTCGCGGGCGGCGATAGAGGTCTTCGGGCGTGCCGAACTGCTGAATCTTGCCGTCTGACAAGACAGCGACCCTATCCGACATGGTCAGAGCCTCCTCCTGGTCATGGGTGACAAACACGAACGCGATGCCGACCTCTTCCTGCAGGGTCTTCAATTCCTGCTGCATCTTTTGCCGCAGGTTCTTGTCCAGCGCCGACAGCGGCTCGTCCAGCAGCAATATCTTGGGCCGCGCCACCAGAGATCGCGCCAGCGCCACGCGCTGCTGTTGTCCGCCCGATAGCTGATTGATCTTCCGGTCGCCGAACCCGTCAAGGCCGACAAGCTCCAGCATCTCGCCCACGCGCGACCCGATTTCCGCGCGTTTCAGGCCCGCCACCTCGAGGCTATAGGCCACGTTGCGCGCGATGCTAAGATGCGGAAAAAGCGCGTAGCGCTGAAAAACCGTGTTCACGGGGCGCCTGTGCGCGGGCAGGTGGGTCACGGTCGCGCCGTCGATTTCAATCGAGCCACCTTCGAGGTCTTCGAAACCGCTGATCGTCCGCAGGAGGGTCGTCTTGCCACACCCCGATGGGCCCAGCAATGTCACGAACTCGTTCGGTTGCACATCGAGAGACACGCCGTCGAGAGCGGTAATCGTTCCGCCCTCGGGTGTGCTGTAACGCTTGGTAGCGTCCTTGACGCTTAGAATTGGCGACATCGGCTAGGCATCTCCGCAAACTCTCGCTTAAAGGGGCGCGACCGGCTGACCGTCGCGCCCGCTACTTGTCACAGGTGCTTACTGTGCGGTTTTGATCGCGGTCCACTCGCGATTGTAAAGCCGCAGGTCCTGTCCCAGGTCGACGAAAATCTGAAGTTTCTCCAGAGTTTCGGCGTCCGGGTAGATCGACTTGTTCTCGGCGATTTCGTCGGGGATCAACTCTTGCGCCGGGATGTTGGGTGTGCCGTTCATCTGTTGTTCGACATTCAGTGCCGCGATCTCGGGGCGCAGGTAGAATTCCATGAAAGCCTTGGCATTGTCTGCGTTCGGTGCATCCTTCAGAACGCACATGTCTTCCTGGTACATCGTCGCCCCCTCGGACGGGATATAATAGGCCAGTACATCCGGATTCTGCTGAACGAAGATGTTGGCGCCCACGTACCAATGCGCCGCGGCGACATCACCTGAGGTGACCAGCGGGATGCTGTCGTAGGAAAAGGCCGAGACGTTTTCCAGGTTCTCCTTGATGACGTCGGCGGCAGCCACGACCTCGGCCTCGTCTGTGGAATTCACCGATGTGCCGTTCATGATGTGACCGATGCCAATGGTCTCGCGCGGATCGTCCAGCAGGACGATCTTCTCACCGCTGGCGGCAAGGTCGAACAGGTCGGCCCAGCTGCTCATCTCCTCGACTTTGGTCTTGTTATAGACGACGCCCACGTTGCCCCAGGCATAGGGCAAACAATATTCCGCATTCGGATCAGTCTCTGCACGGATGAACTGCGGGTCGATATTGCTGAAATTCTCGCTTTGGCCAATATCGGTCTTCGCCAGTAACCCCAGCTGGTACATGATGTCATGCATGTGCACCGACGGAAAAACGATGTCGTATCCCGAGGCACCCGCCTGGATCTTGGCAAGCATCTCCTCGTTGCTCCCGTAGGTATCGAGATTGACCTCGATCCCGGTTTCCTCCGTAAAGGCGGTGAGCACGGCCGGATTGATGTAGTCTCCCCAGTTGTAGAGATTCAGCTCTCCCTCGGCTTGGGCCACCGTGGTCGTGGCAAGCGCTGCAACCGACACCGCAGCGGTACGAATTGCTGTTCGTTCAATCATTTTTCATTCCCTGTCGTGGTTCGTTGTGTTCGGACTTTGATTTGATTTGCCAATGGTGTTTTAATAGTATCGTTTCTGTCAAAGGTTATTATTCTATCATTTTAAGGAGGTTCGCATGAGCAGCGGGTTTGCGTCGTTTCCCCAGGGGCCTCTGGGAGATTTCGTAGGAAAACTGGAGAAAGAACTTCCCAAATTGCCCAAGCAGGAAGCAAAAGTAGCGCAATTCATCCTGCTAAATGTGCAAGCCATTGGTCCCGAAACGGGCAAATCCCTGGCCCAAAGGGCCGGTGTTAGCGAAATAACAGTTGGCCGGCTGATGCGGAGGCTGGGATACGGCGGCACCAAGCACCTCAAGCAGCTTCTGCGTGAGCAATTTACGATCGGCGGCCCTTCGATCAGTCCAAGCGCAGACATCGACAGCAGAATGTCGCAGATCATGGAAGCGGAACTGTCTGCGGTGCGAACGGTCTTTCAGCAAACCGACAACGAACACTGGGACAGGGCACGACGGATCGTCGGTTCCGCCTCTCGGATCTATGTGACCGGCTTTCAATCAGTGCGCGGTCTGGCCGAGGATTTTGCCCGGCGTCTTTCAATTGCCCGACCCAAAGTGCAATATCTATCGCCCCATGACAGCATGCTGGGCGAATGGCTCGACAGCGACACCAGCGACACGAAGCACGAATGCCTCGTCTTGCTGGATGTGGTGCCCTACGCAACCGAGGGACAGGCGCTGGCGCGGATCGCCAAGCGGCAGGGGCGCTCGCTCATCGTGGTCTCCGACGAGTTTTGCCACTGGAGCGCCGAGATTGCGGATGCCTGTCTCTACAGCCCGTCCAATACCGGTATGTTTCTCGAATCCACGCTCGGGCTCAACGCGACCCTCGCGCTGATCGTCGATCATGCTGCCAATGCGTCTACAGATGAAGCAAGCAAAAGATTGGCCAGTTGGAAGAAGAACGCGCGAAGCTTGAAACTCTTCTAGGGTATTGTTTTCTGCCGCGAATGGTTAACATCTGCGGAAAAACCCTCCAGCTGTCACATTCAATGGGTTCGTCGCAAACAGAAGTCTGGCACGGGTATGGATCAAGGCTCACCGGAGCCGATCTCTTCCTTTCGCTTGGAGATATAGGCGTCCAGTTCATCGCGAATAGCCTGGTCCATCTCGGGTTGAGCGTACTCTGTAAGGGCCTGTTGCCAGATATCGGTCGCGCGCATCGTGGCGTCCTTGGCGCCCGCCAGTTTCCAGTTCTCGTGATTGGTCCAATTAGACAGGAGCGGCTGATAAAACGCGGACTCGTATCGTTCCATTGTGTGCTGCGACCCGAAGAAATGGCCACCTGTCGGCACCTCTTTCATCGCGTCGAAAGCCAGTTCGGCCTCGGTAACCTCGATTGGGGCCAGAAATGACACCATGTGCTGGAGCATTTCGACATCCATAACCAGCTTTTCGAAGGACGCGCAGAGCCCGCCTTCGAGCCATCCGGCTGCGTGATAGAAAAGGTTGGTGTGTCCAAGCGTGCATCCCCACAGGGCCATCTCGGTTTCGTAGGCCGCTTGCGCATCGGCCGCGTTCGAGGCATTGGTGGGCGAGGCGCGATACGGCAGGTTGTAGCGGCGCGCCAGCTGGCCGCTGGCGATGTTCGCCTTGGTGTTTTCGGGCGTCCCGAAAGCAGGCGCGCCCGAACGCATGTCCACGTTCGAGGTGTAAGCCCCATAGAAGACCGGCGCGCCTTTGCGGGCAAGCTGGGTCAGGGCAATTCCGAACAGTGCCTCGGCATTCTGTTGCGTCAGACCCGCCGCCAGCGTCACGGGCGTCATCGCGCCCATCAGCGTGAAGGGGGTCACCGCCACCGCCTGCCCATGCGACGACATGGCGATCAGACCGTCAGCCATGTCCCCGTCAAAGCGGCGCGGCGAATTGATCGAAATGATCGTGGTGACACCGGGGTCATTGACAATTTCCTCAAGCGTCTGACCCTTGGAGATCGCCATCATTTTAATGCCGTCCAGCGCGCGCCCCTTGCCGATCGCGGTGCAGTGAAAGCACAAGTCCGACAGCGTGAGGTTCGCGTTATAAGTGTCTAGATGCCGGTTATTGGCCGGAAGTTCCATTGGCGCGCAGACCTGGTTGCCAATGATGTGGATCGCATTGAAATGGTGTGCCAGGCGGGTGAAGTTCTCGAAATCCGGCAGGTTGCCGGAGCGGCGTCCATTGATGCGGTCATGCACGGCGGGTGGGCCGGCCACGAGACCGAAGGCCATGTAGTCGCCGCCGAAGATCAGGCGTTTCCCGGCATTGCGCGAGGTGAGGGTGAACTCGCTCGGCGCGGTTGAGATCAGCTGTTCGACCAGCTCGGGGGCAAGACGCACGATGCCGGTGGCCTCGTCGACTTCGGCGCCCGCCTCGCGGAACAGCGCGCGCGCCTCTACGCTCATCAACTCGATACCCAGTTCCTCAAGGATGCGCAGCGAGGCGTGGTGGATCGCCTCTACCTGGTCGTCCGACAGGATCTTCATCGGCGCGTGTGAGTTGCGGGGCTGCCGCCAGGGCAGTTGCGGGATCAGGTGATTGCCGGCCTCTCGGTCGCGGGGAGAGTGGGATCGCCGGCGGCGGGGGCGTTCGGACATGTCAAGTGCTCCTGTCAGGTGGTGTCACGGTCTCAGATACCCTTCCAGACCGGTTTGCGTTTTTCGGCGAAGGATCGCGGCCCCTCAACGGCATCCTGCGAACGAACCACATCCCGCCACAGCCGGCCGGTCAGCGCCCAGAGCGCCTGCTCGTCCATCTCTTGGGCGCGGCGCGCGATCCTGAGCGATGCGGCCACGGCGAGCGGCGCGTTGGCGGCGATCCTGAGGGCCAGGTCTTCGGCGGCGACCAGCGCCTCGCCCGCGGGAACCAGCGCGTTCAGCAGACCCAGCGCATGTGCCTCCGCCCCAGAGAGTCGCGCGGCCGTCAGGCAAAGTTCCAGCGCCTTGGCGGGCGGGATGCGGCGGGCCAGGCGGAACGTGCCGCCAGCGCAGGCGAAGATCCCCACGCCCACCTCGGGCAATCCGAACGAGGCCGTATCAGATGCGACTATGAAATCGCAGGCCAGCGCCAATTCGAACCCGCCGGCCAGGGCAGGGCCTTCGACGGCGGCGATCATCGGCTTGGCCCGGTCGGCATCGACGAACCCGGCAAACCGGCCTTCACCATTCAGGATCGCTTCGGCCTCGCCGCCCAGAAAGGCTTTGAGGTCCATGCCCGCGCAGAAAGACGGGCCAGAGCTGGCAAGAATGCCCACACGCGCCCCGTCATCGTCGGCGAACCGCGCCAGCGCCGCGCGCAGGGCGCCTGTCATCCGGGCGTCGATGGCATTGCGCGCATCGGGACGGTCCAGCGTCAGAATCGCGACAGACCCGCGCCGTATGTATGTGACGTAATCAGACATCGCCGTTCTTGTCCGGGGCGACAAGGATCAGATCGGTCAGCGTGTCGAGCGGCGTCGCGCCGAGTTCTTCCACCGCCGTCTCGATGGCCCGCGCCCGCGTAGCCCCAAGGACAGGGGTGGCATAGGCGTGGTACTTGGTACGGATCTCTGACTCGGGGGCCGGGTTCTCGGGGTCGCCGCTGGCCTCTGTCGTGGACGAGGTCAGCCGGCGCCCGTCGCGCAAGATAAGCGAGACATGGGCAAAGCGGCGGGCCGGAAAGGCCGCGTTGTAGGTGTCGCTTTCATCGATCACCATGCTGGCGGCTAGGCGCAGGATCTCAGGGTCGTTCAGCGAGGCGCCTGTTATGTCCGCGGGCCCGATGGCGCCTCGAACCATCGCCACCGCCGCCGGGAACGAAGTCGAGTACTGCGCCTCTTCGGTGCTGTTCGGACGGCGCGTTGCCAGGCGTTTCGACTGGTGGAAAGTGGTGACTTCGATCCGGTCCACCTCGGCGGCGGTGACGCCGTGTTGCTCCCGCAGGTCCAAAATCGCGCGCACCGGCGGCTGTGCCCAGCGACAGACAGGGAACGGTTTGAAATACTGTTCGAAGATGCACCATCTCTCGCCCAAGTCGGACCACAGATCGGCCACGCCGCCGTTCTCAACGGTCAGGGCCGGGGCGCCAGTGAATCCGTCGGCGGCGAGGTAGGCCGCCGATACGCCGGTCATCGCGCCCCATCCAGAGCCGTCCTTGAGCATTGTAGGATGGTCGATGCAGCGCATCATCTGGCTGCGCGGGCCATGGTATTCGGCAATGCCGATCGCCTCGCGAGTCTTGGCGGAACTCAGACCCAGCGACCGGGCCCCGAGCGCGGCACAGGCGACCGCGACCCAGGCGCCCGAGGTGTGGTAGTCGCTGGCGGTCCTGTGCAGAGCGATACCCGCGCGACTGCCGATCTCGTAGCCCAGCACCAGCGCGGTCAGGAATTCCTCGCCGGTGACTGGCTTGCCCGTATCGCTGAGCGCCAGCAAGGCCGGCAGGATGCCGCAGCCGACATGGCCCTTGGTCAGCTTGTGGCCATCATGCCCGTCCAGCGCGTCGATCGTCATGCCGCCGGCAAGCGCGGCTCCCATGGGGCTGACACGCCGGCCATCGAAGAGCATGCGCGCGCTGTGCCGTCCCGGCCCAAAATGATCCGCGGCGTGGTTTCGGATGATGCGAGACAGGTCAAACCCCACGCCGCCCGCCGCCACACCTATGAGATCCAGCAGCCACCGGCGTGCAAAGATGCGCACCTCGTCAGGCAGGTCGTCGTAGCGCAACTCGTGCAGGAAAGCGGAGAAATCCTTGCCGCCTCTCGAATTCGCGGCGGGGCTGGCAGGGTCGATCTCGATGGTGTCAGTCATGGTGCTGTCTCAGCCTTCAGGCGATGGCGTTTCACGTGTCTCGGGGCCGCGCTCCCGGCGCGGCGCCGCACTATCGTGCAGGGTCAGACGCGACCGCGTGGGCCGCGCCTGTCGAAAATGATCTCATCGCCCGGTGAAATTCGCGTCGCGCTTCTCCAGCAGCGCATCCACGGCCTCGGCGTGATCCTCTGTCTGGTGGCAGGCGCCCTGGTAGGCGGCGGCGAGTTCCAGAACGCTGTCGAGCCTTGTGTTCAGCCCCTCGCGCAGCAGACGCTTGGCCATGCGCAGCTGGCGCGGCGGGTTATAGGCGATACGCGCCGCAAGTTTGCGGGCCTCGGGCAGCAGCTCTTCGGGTTCGACCACCTTCGAAACCAGTCCCCAATCCAGCGCGGTCGCAGCATCGACCGGCTCTCCGGTAAACGTCATCTCGGCGGCGCGCGACAGGCCGATCTGGCGCGGCAGCAGCCACGCCCCGCCGTCACCCGAAATCAGGCCGACCCGCACGAAATTCTCGGCAAAGGTCGCTGCGGTCGAGGCGATGCGGATATCGCACAGGCAGGTCGTGTCGCAGCCCGCGCCATAGGACGGCCCGTTCACGGCGGCAATCAGCGGCACCTCGCATTCCCACATCGCGCGGGCAACCTGCTGGATGCCATTGCGATAGCCGTCCTTGGCGTCGACCGCGTCGCCGCCGAAGATCGAGACCTTGTCCTTCATGTGCTTGAGGTTGCCACCCGACGAAAACGCCTTGCCCGCGCCTGTGACGATGGCGCAGCGCACCGACATGTCGGCATTGATTCGGCCCATCGCCGCGACAATTGCACTGGCAAGGTCTTGATCGGTCAGCGCGTTCCGCGTTTCCGGCATATTGAAAGTCAGCGTGACGACATGGCCGTCTTGTTCGTATAGCAGTTTGTCGGTCATCTTTTTGCGGTCCTAGGTCGTCTTGTCAGGGTTAATGAGGTTACGCGGCGCGCGTGCGCTCATAGGCGGCCAGAAGCTCGCGCTTGAGCACCTTGCCGCTGGGGTTCGTGGGCAGTTCGTCGAGGAACGTGTAGGTTTTCGGCCGCTTGTAGGGGGCAAGATCGTCGCTCGACTTGCAGAACGCATCGAGGATCTCGGCGGTTACGGAGGCGTCGGTTGCAACGACGTAGGCGGCCACGATCTGCCCCCACTTTTCGTCCGGCAGCCCCAGAACGGCAGCTTCCTGCACGCCGGGATGCTTATAGAGCAGTTCTTCGACCTCTCGCGGATAAATGTTCTCGCCGCCCGAGACGATCATGTCGTCGGCCCGGCCGTGGAAGAAATAGAAGCCCTCGTCGTCCATTGAGAACAGATCGCCCGAATAGACCCAGCCCGCCCTGAGCTTCTTTGCGGTCTCGACCGGGTTGTTCCAGTATCCGGCCATCGCTTGTGGTCCGCGCACGATCAACTGACCGACCTCGCCCACGGGCACCAGGTCGCGCGGCGAGGCGTCCGCGCCACGATCTATCAGCCGGCATTCGGAAATCAGCGTGGGCTTGCCGCAGGAACCCAGCTTGCGCAGCGCGTCCTCGGGATGCAGGACAAGCGCCAGCGAGGCTTCGGTCATGCCGTAGCCGTTGTAGATGTTGGGGCAGAACTCGTTTATGACACGTTCCATCACCGCCGAGGCGATGGCGGCGCCGCCCGTGGTAATCATCTGCAGGGTGGACGTGTCGATACTCTCGAATTCCGGGTGCAGTAGCATTTCCTGGATCTGGGTGGGAACGGCGAAGAGCGTCGTGATCTTTTCCGCGTTGATAGTTTGCAGGGTTTCCAGCGCGTTGTAGCGCCCCATGACCACGTTGGTGCCGCCAACCATCAGGTGCGGCATGAAGAACGCCTGCATCCCGCCGACATGGTAGAGCGGCGCGATGTGCAGGGCGTTGTCGCCGTGATCGAGGCCATATTCCATCACGCAGTTCATGGCGATGGCGATATCGTTGGCATGGGTGTGCACCACGCCCTTGGGCCGCCCGGTGGTGCCCGAGGTGTAAACCAGCGCCGAGACATCAGTGCCTGCCGGGATCGGGCGCAGGATGTCGCGGTCCTCGGTTTTTTCCGCGAGGGTGTCGAAATGGCTGTGGGACACGGGAACGTTTTCGATATCGTAGGCGCAGCTGATGAAGTCATGCACCGAGCGGACCTGATCCTGGATCTTGAGCGCGTTCTCGGTCAGGTGGCGACCATAGACCAGCACCCGGGCGCCGCTGTCCTGGATGATATAGGCAGCCTCACCGGGGCTTAGGCGGTAGTTCAGCGGCACGGCCACGGCCCCCAGGACCTGGCAGGCGAAATAGGTCGTGACCGAGTTTTCGGAGGTCGAGACATAAAACGCCACCCGGTCGCCCGGGCGCACGCCCATGTCCGAGATGGCCTGGGCAAAGCGACGGACACGGCCGAACCATTCGGCATAGGTCCAGCGGCGGTCGCCGAAAACCAGCGCGGTGTGGTGCGGGTAGCGTTCGACCGATGCTTCGAGGATGCGTGCGATATGCATTTGAGGGGTCGTCCTGTCAGAGATTGGGCTTGATCGACGGCATTTCGCGCGCGGCGATCAGGTACTTGGCCATTTCAGAGGATCCGCCGACGATGGGCAGCGCGCGCGCATCACGATAGATTTGCTCGGCGCGGCCGAACTGACGCGTCACACCGTCACCGCCGAGGATCTGGACCGTCCGGTCAGAGCAGAAGACCGCGGTTTCCGTGGCCACCAGCTTACACTGGGCGGCCTCGCGCATCAGGTCCTTGCCGTCCAGCCCGCTGTCATACATCTTGGCGGCGCGGTAGGTCAGCAGCTCGGCCGCGTCGATGCGCCAGCTCATTTCCGCGACCATGTCCCAGATCAGCTGTTTCTGCCCCAGCTTTTCGCCGAAGGCTGTGCGGCTCTGCGCATGATCGCGCGCGATGTCAAAGGCCGACCGGGCCACGCCCAGCCCCGACCCGCCAAGGATCGTGCGTTCAAAGTTGAAGGCGCCCAGCATGATGCGGAAGCCCTTGTTTTCCTCGCCCAGCAGGTTCTCTTCGGGCACGCGGACATTGTCGAACGTCACCTCGCCCACGACGCAGCCGCGGCGGCCCATGAAATCATAGGTGCGTGGAAAGCTAATGCCGGGTGTGCTTGCGGGCACCGCAATTGCGGTCATCCCCTTCTGAGGGATCACGTCCGGGTCGCTGATGCCCCAGACGATGTAAACATCAGACTTGGTGGCGTTGGAAATGTAACGCTTGAGGCCATCGATCACCCATTCCCGACTTTTGGCATCAAAGCGGATCTTAGTTTCCATGCCCGCGCTGTCGGAGCCGACGTTGGGTTCGGTCATGCAGATCGACCCGATGGCCTTACCTTCCAGGATCGGCGTCAGGTAACGCTCGCGTATCTCGGGGCGAGCGAATTTGTGCAGCGGAAACGCGCAGGACAGCGCCGTGGCCACCGTCGTTTCGAACGCATAGTTCAGATAGGCGGCCTCTTCGGACAGCATCGTCGCATGGGTCAGGCCAGGTTTCGGCAGCGCGCCGGAATAGAGGTCGGCGAACATCAGCTTCATGTAGCCCGCGTCGCCCAGCGCGCGGACCACCTGCTTAACCGCTTCCCAGTCTTCGTCGCGTTCGATCGCCTCGGCGCGGGGGGCCAGTTCACGCGAAAGAAAATCGCGGATCTCGGCGCGGAATGTCCGGTCCTCGTCTGTCATGAAGAAGTCGCGCATGGCGTCGTTCCTATGTGTTGTCCTGCCGGACCAGTTCGGGCACGCCCAGGTTCTCGAGAAGCCGCGCGGTTTCGCGGTGGACAAGGCTGATGTTGCTGTCCCGCACGGTCGGCAGCAGGTAGCGCGCCTTGCGCACCTGGTCGTACTCAAGCTCGGCCGTGATCAGCTCATCGCCTTGGCCGGCGACGGCCAGTTCGCGACCGAAAGGGTCGATGATCCGCGAGCCGCCCCAGAAGGTCAGGTCCTTCTCGGTGCCGGTGCGGTTCACCATGATGACCGGCGCGCCGTACATCATCGCGTAAAAGCGCACGGTCAGGGCCCAGCCGGCGGGGTTGTCGAAATCGGCGCCCACCGCCTCGACCCCGGAACTGACCGGTACAATCAGAAGCGTGGCGCCATGCAGAAACGCGAGATGAGTCAGCGCCGGGTTCCAGGCGTCGGCGCAGATCAGAAGCCCCGCGCGCCAGTCCTCGTCCATCGCGTGTGTTTCCACGAAACGGCCCGCGGCGACATGCTTGCCCTCTTCCAGCTTGCCATAGGTGGGCAGGTTGACCTTGCGGTGCAGGTGCACCAGCCGCCCGTTCTGCAAGATGGCCGAGGTGTTGTAGAACTGCGCCGCCGGGCCTTCCTCTATGAAGCTGACGACCACCGCCATCTCACCCGCGGCCTCGGCGATCCGGGTCAGGCGCGCATCGCCGCGCTTCATCCCGCAGCTCAGGGCGCATTCGCCGCCGTGATGGCCGGTCAGCGACAGTTCGGGCAGAACCAGAAGATCCAGACCGGCCTCGTGACCCCGTGTGATCCATTGGAGGTGGCGGTCGATATTCGCGTCGACATCGCCGATTTCGCTTGCGAATTGCGCGGCACCGACCTTGAGCAGATTTGCCATTTCGACCTGTCTGTGATGTCAGGGCCGGGACGGTATCGCCCCGGCCGGGCTGGATTTACATCATGCCGTGTTCGCTGAGGAACGACTCGGCGACCGCCTCGATCGTTTCCTTGTCGACATCGACGCGGGCATTCAGCGTGGCCATAGTCTCATCGTCCAGCTTGGCCGAAAGTGCATTCAGCAACTCGCCGATCTTGGGATTCGCTTCCAGCACCTCATCGCGCACGACAGGGGCCAGGGCATAGGCCGGGAAGAAGCCCTTGTCGTCTTCCAGCGTCACGAAATCGAAGGCGGGGATGCGGCCGTCGGTGGCGAAGACCAACCCGACGTTCACGTCGCCATTCTTCAGTGCCTCGTAGACAAGGCCGGTGTCCATCCGCTTCACCTGGTCGCGGCTCATGTCGAACTCGTAGGTTTCTTGCAGCGGCTTGAAGCCATCGGGCCGCGCATACCATTCGGCGTTCGACGCGAGCGTCAGGTCATTCTCGTTCTGTACGCGGGCGGCCAGATCGGAGAGCGTGGTAATGCCCAGTTCTTCGGACTCGTCTTTGCGCATGGCCAGCGCGTAGGTGTTGTTGGCCGCCGACGGTTCGAGCCAGACGATGCCCTTCTCGGCATCCAGTTCCTTGACCCGGGTATAGGTTTCGTCGGCGTTCAGCTTTTCCTCGACCTTGTTGTAGGTGATCAGCGAAGTGCCGGTGTATTCCCAGTAGACGTCGATCTGCCCGTTTTCCATGGCCTGGCGGACAGCGGCCGAGCCCATGCCGGCGCGGTTGTCCACCTCAAAACCGTTGGCCGCGAGAAGCTGGGCCGTCATCGACGATAGAAGCTGCTGTTCGGTGAAGTTCTTGCCGCCGACCACGATCTCTTCTGCATGGGCGACGCCGGCGAGCATAATCGCGCCCGCGAAGACTGTTTTGGCAAATTTTGCAAACATTGCCTTTTCCTTTCTTGGTTGTCTTATTTTGCGCTATCAGCGCAATGGGTTAACGCCTTTCGGGATCAGCCAAAGCTGTGCCTGCCCGACCAGGAAGTCTACCAGCACGGCCAGCGCGGCGGTCGGGATCGCCCCGGCCAACAGCATGCCGGTGTCCATGAGGTCGATACCGGTGAAAATCAGTTCTCCCAGCCCGCCGCCACCGATCAGGAAAGCCAGCGGCGTGGTGCCGACATTGATCGCCAGCGCCGTGCGGATGCCCGAGAAGATGACGTAAAGCGCATTGGGCAATTCGACCCGGAACAGGATCTGCGCGGGCGTCATGCCCATGCCGTGCGCGGCCTCTTTCAAATGCGCGGGCACTGCCAGGAGACCGGCATAGGTGTTGCGTACGATGGGCAGAAGAGACGCCACGAAAAGGCCGAAAAAGGCCGGGGCAAAGCCGATGCCCAGCAGGGTCATCGACAGGGCGATCACCGCCAGCGTCGGAATGGTCGTGCCGATGTTGAATATCTGCATGATCGTCTCGGCCACACGGGCCATCGATGGACGCGACAGCCATATGCCGATCGGCACGCCGATCGCGATCGCCGCCCCACCCGAGGCCGCCACCAGCACGACGTGCTGCCGCGTCAGATAGGTGATGTCATCCCAGTAGGCCAGGATCTGGTCGATGATCCCCGACCACCCGATCAGGACGCCCGCGCCAAGCAAAAGCCACGGGAAAATCCGCGCGGAGCGTTTCGTGGCGTGAGGTCTTGCCTTTGCGCTCATCTCAGGCCGCCTTGTTCGATGACTTGCGATAGGTCTCGCCCAGCGCGCCGGTGACGGCAGGCTGGGTCACCACGCCGGTATAGCGACCGCTGTCATCGACGCAGGTCAGCCACATTACGTCGTTGGCGAACATTTCCGACACGACGGCGCGCAAATCGGCGTGATGCGGCACGGTTGCGGGCAGCGACCGCGCCAGTTCCTGCACCGAGCCGCGGGCGCCTTCCAGCATCTGAGCGTTGACGTAGCCGACCGGGCGATGGTCGCCGTCGATGACGACCGCCAGCTCTGAGCCGCTGCTTTCCAGCATGGTCAGCGCGTCCTTCGCCTTGGCATGGCGCGACACGGACGGCACATCGGTGTCGGTCACCTGCTCGACCGTGACCAGGCGCAGCCGCTTCAGCGTCCTGTCCGCGCCCACGAAATCCGCGACGAAAGCGTTCGAGGGATGCGCCAGCACGTTGTCGGGACTGTCGTATTGTTCGATCACGCCGTCCTTGAAAATGGCAATCTTGTCGGCCATCTTGACCGCCTCGTCGATGTCGTGGCTGACGAACATGATCGTCTTCTTGATCTCGGCCTGCATCTTAAGGAATTCGTCCTGGATCACCTCACGGTTAATCGGGTCGATGGCACCGAACGGCTCGTCCATCAGCATAACCGGCGGATCGGCCGCCAGGGCGCGGATCACGCCGACGCGCTGTTGCTGACCGCCCGACAACTCCTTGGGATAGCGTTTCAAAAAGAGGTTCGCGTCGAGTCCTACAAGGTCCAGCAATTCCGCCGCGCGCTTCTTCGCCCTGTTGCGATCCCAGCCCAGCAGTTTCGGGACCACGCAGATGTTTTCCTCGATCGTCATGTTGGGAAAGAGGCCAATTTGCTGGATGACGTAACCGATTGAGCGGCGCAGTTCGACATCGTTCAGCGTCGAGGTGTCCTCATCCCCGATGTAGATCTTGCCGGAGGTAGGCGCGATCAGGCGGTTGATCATCTTCAGCGCCGTGGTCTTGCCGCAGCCGGACGGGCCCAGCAGCACGCAGATTTCCCCGGCGGGCACTTCCATGTCGACATCGCGGGCGGCCACAACCTGGCCGCTGGGCGTGTCGAAGATCTTGGTCAGTTTTTCAAGACGGATGGTTTTAGTCATTCCGGGTCCTCAGCGCCTCAGCCCAGCGGGTGTCAGGCGTTTTTGCAAAGTCAGAAGGGCATAATCGGCCACGATCGCCAGCAGCGAGACGGCCAGCGCGCCCGCGATTAGCTGGCGCGGGTCTGTCTGACTGATCCCGCGAGAGATCAGCACGCCCAGCCCGCCGGCGCCGATATAGGCGGCAATCGCGGCTACGCCGATATTCATCACGACAGCCGTGCGGACACCGGCCATTATCACCGGCACGGCCAGCGGTATCTCGACTTGTCGCAGGCGTTGAAAGGGCGTCATGCCCATGCCGCGTGCGGATTCCCTGAGCGCGGGATCGACGTTGGTGATAGCGGTATAGGTGTTGCGGATGATCGGCAGCTGCGAGTAAAGCAGGATTGCGATCACCGCGGGCAGCCAGCCAATCCCCTGCCCGATCAGTGACAGCACCGGGATCATCAAGCCAAAAAGCGCGATCGACGGGACGGTGACGATGATCGACGCGACGTAGAGAACCATGTCGGCGACCCGCTGGTTCTGGGTGATCGCGATCCCGATCGGGACACCAGTCAGAATGGCAAGGCCGACGGCCACGATGACGATCGAGATATGCTCAATCGCAAGTTCGCCGATGAAACCCAGGTTCTCGAAAATGAACTGGATGGTTTCCAAGTATGTGCTCCCCCCGAACAAGCAAGGCATTCGAACCTGCTGATGCTTGCTTCAGTCTTCAGAAAATACAGGAGCGCGATTTGTCGTCCGCTACAGAATGCCGACATGCTTTTACATCAAACCGACATATCCCCGCGGGATTTCTTGCGAACGGCCACTGGCGAAATTCCACGCCAGGATTTAAATGCGCGGCTGAAATGGGCCTGGCTGGAAAAACCGGTGTTTTCGGCAATCTTTTCCAGCGAATCGGACGTGTTCAGCATCAGAGCGTAAGCGCGCTCGAGACGAAGCTCGAGATAGAATGCCGATGGCGACTTGCACACCGCTTGCAGGAATAGTCGTTCAAGCTGTCGTTCGGATACGCCGATATCGGCGGCCAGCTCCGAGATCCTGATAGGCTTTATGCAGTTCTTTTCCATCGTCATGATAGCTTTTTCGAGCCGCTTGTCGAAGAGCCTGTAGCGCCATCTCAGGTCAGGCCGCTGTTCATCGGTCGACGGCCGGATCGCCCCGTGAAGGAATTGCTCGGCCACATCGGCGGCGACAGACCGCCCCTCGCGGCTTGCGATCAGGTCCAGTATCATGTCCATGGATGCCGCCCCCCCGGCGGCGGTAAAGACATTGCCGTCAATTTGGTACATTTCGGAGCTGACCTGCAGGTCCGGGTAAGCCGCAACGAGGGGCTCCAGCGTTTCCCAGTGAACGGTGACCTTCCGCGCATCCAGAACACCCGCTTGTGCCAGCAGGACGGTTCCGTTGCTGATCGCGCCGAACATGCGGTTCTGACGGCGAAGCCAGCGGATGTGGCTCAACAACTTGGCTTCCGCGAAGTGCTCCAGTCCCAGACTGGCCACGATGATCGTCAGATCCGCCTTGGGCAAGGCGTCGAGATCATGTGTAGCCTTGATCTCCAGCCCGTTGCTGGCGCTGACGGGGCCCTTTTGCGTACTCGTTACAACCCACCGATAGCGGTCTTCGCCGCACAGCCGGTTCACGCTTCTGAGGGGTTCGATCAGGGAGCTCAGGGCAAGCATCGAAAAGCCGGGTACGAGAAAGCAGGAAACGACGAAAGGCTGTTCGGTCGCTTTAAGATATGAAGCTTGAGGAGAATGCATCGCGTCGCGCTGCCTTCTTTTCTAACTTACCGTAATGCCTTGCTTACCACTTTTTTTCTACCAGGGAGTCGCATTTTTCCGGTGATGGCGAGACCCAAAAGCCAAAAATCAACCGTTTCGGTGAGTTTGCCGCCGGCGGCAAAGAGATTCTCGTGAATGCGCACTGTACCTGGTGTTAACTAAATTTAAGTTTTGGAGCTTAGTAGACTTGCGTTTCGGGTTACAGACCATCTCGATGCAGCCGAACACATCCTGTCTGGCGTTGTCGTGCGGTCGAAGAATGCAAAATTTACCAACTTGCAAATCCTCCGCTCCATTGCGCACTATGCGACATGATGGACGAAGCTCCACTATGGCAACTCCTGAAAAGAGAGGCTATTTACCTAGGAAAGCTGACATGTTCCCTGCGCCTTGCCTGAGACTGCAAAATTTACGACGCCGCCCTGAGTGGCATGACCCTGCCCTGCCCGGCGAGACAAAAGTCGCGACGTCGCCGCCGGCCCATGCCTCGCTCCAGTTCATCGGAATCATCCGCACACCTCAAATGCAGCGCGAGGACTGCCCACGTCGGGACCGGCGGAAATACGGCGCCGCCGCCGCCGCGGTGCCGAAAGGAGAGTGACGTGAGATATCTGCTTATGTTGATGATTTTGGTGGCGCTGCCGGTTCAGGCCCGCACGGTCACCGACAGCGCCGGGCGCGTCGTGGAGATCCCCGAGGACGTGACCACCGTCTTCGCCGCCGGTCCACCGGCCGCCATCCTGCTTTACGTCATGAAGCCCGAGACGATGACAGGCTGGCCCCGCGCCCTGCGCCCCGAGGAGCGCGCTTATATCGCCGCGCCCTATCGCGACCTGCCCGAAACAGGCCGTCTGACCGGGCGCGGCGGCGAGGCGAACCTGGAGCGGGTGCTGCAGATCGCGCCCGACCTGATCCTCGATTTCGGCTCGGTCCGGGACACCTATATCGACCTCGCCGACCGGGTGCAGGACCAGACCGGCATCCCCTATATCCTGATCGACGGACGGTTCGAGAATACGCCCGAGGCGCTGCGGCTTCTGGGCGAGGCACTCGGCGTGCCGGAGCGCGGCGATGCCTTGGCGCAGGATGTGGAGGCGACGTTTGCCCGGATCGACGCCATTCTCGAGGACGTCCCGGAAGTGGAGCGTCCCCGCGTCTATCTGGCCCGTGGTCCCGAGGGGCTGGAGACGGGCATGAAAGGGTCGATCAATACCGAGATCATCGAGCGCGCGGGCGGGCGCAACGTGGCCGACGACGGCGGCGCCACTCGCGGGCTGGTCCAGGCGTCGATGGAACAGGTGATCGTGGCCAATCCGGACACCATCGTGACGTGGGACCCACATTTCCATAGTACCGTCTTCGACGACCCGCTGTGGCAGGGGATCGACGCGGTCGATGATGGGCGCGTCTTTCTGGCGCCCACCGCCCCCTTCGGCTGGATCGACCGGCCGCCATCACTGAACCGGATGATGGGCCTGATATGGATGGCCGGATTGCTTTATCCTGACAGGTGGGAGCGCGATCTGCGCGCGGAGACCCGCGCCTTCTACGAACTCTATTATCATGTCGACCTGAGCGACGAAGAACTTGAAAGGCTGCTCGAATGGGCCGAGGGACGACCGCCGAACTGAGAGGCTCAAAACCCGGCCTGACCCTGACCGGCGGCCTTGCCCTGTGCGTGGCCGCGCTGGCCTTCGGCGCGATCATGATAGGACCCTATGGCCTGTCCCCGGGCCAGACGCTGGCGGCGTTGCTGGGCCAAGGCGACCGTCAGGCAGAGGTCGTCGTGTGGAACATCCGCCTGCCCCGCGTCGCGGCGGCGCTGCTGGTGGGCGCGGCACTGGCGGCGGCGGGGGCCAGCTACCAGGCGCTGTTTCGCAACCCGCTGGTGTCGCCGGATATCCTGGGCGTCTCGGCGGGTGCGGGCCTGGGCGCGGTTGCCGGTATCTTCCTGTCGCTGCCGGTCGCGGCGATCCAGGTGTCGGCCTTTGTCGGCGGCATGGCGGCGGTGGGCCTCGTGATGCTGGTTGCCTCCCTCGTGCGCAACACTGACCGCACGCTGACGCTGGTGCTGATCGGCGTGGTGATCGGCGCGCTGGCCGGGGCGGCGACGTCGCTGCTGAAAGTGATGGCCGACCCTTATGACCAGTTGCCGGCAATCACTTTCTGGCTTCTGGGCTCGCTGGCCGCGATCACCTCTGAAGACATCCGGCCCGCGCTGCCCATGGTGCTGACCGGCCTCGTACCGCTGGTTCTGCTGCGGTGGCGGATCAATGTCCTCAGCCTGGGGGATGAGGAAGCGCGCGCGCTGGGGGTCGAGGCCGGGCGCACGCGGTTCCTGGTAATCACCTCCGCCACGCTGATCACCGCGAGCGTCACGGCGCTGGCGGGCGTGGTGGGCTGGGTCGGGCTGGTGATCCCGCATATCGCGCGGATGCTCGTCGGGCCCGGTTTTGGGCTGCTCTTGCCCGCCTCGGTTCTGATCGGCGCAGGCTATCTTCTGATTGTCGACACGGCCGCGCGGACGATAGCGCAGGCCGAGGTGCCGCTGGGTATCCTGACAGCCGTGATCGGCGCGCCCTTCTTCGTGTGGTTGCTGGCCCGGGGCCGGCGGGCGTGGTCGTGATGCTGGAGGTGCGAGAGCTAGCCATCGGCTACGGGCGCATTCAGGTGGGCGCGGATCTGCGCCTGTCGGTTCAGGCCGGAGACATCCTGTGCCTGCTTGGCCCCAATGGATGTGGCAAGACCACGCTCTTTCGCACCCTGCTGGGCCTGCTGCCGCCGCTGGCCGGTGAGGTCCGCCTTGGCGGCACGCCGATCACCGCGCAACGCCGGGCCGAGATTGCCCGGCGCATCGCCTATGTCCCGCAGGCTCATGCCCCGCGCTTCCCGTTCGAGGCCCTGGAGGTGGTCCTGATGGGGCGCACCGCGCGGCTGGGCCCGTTTGCCCAACCCGGCAAGGCGGATCGTGATGCTGCGCTGGACGCGATGGACCAGCTTGGGATCGGCGACCTTGCGGCGCGAGACTATTCGCGCCTGTCCGGGGGGCAGCGGCAGCTTGTCCTGATCGCGCGGGCGCTGGCACAGGACACGCCGCTGATCGTGATGGACGAACCCACCGCGAGCCTCGATTTCGGAAACCAGGCGCAGGTTCTGGCGCGGATCGCCAGGCTGGCGCAGGGCGCGTCGTCCGAGCGGCACGGGATCATCCTGTCGACCCATGACCCGGACCAGGCCTTTGCGCTCAATGCCCGCGTCCTGCTGATGCACCAGGGCCGGATTATCGCCGACGGCCCGGCCAGCGAGGTGCTGACCGCGCACAACCTGAGCACGGTTTACGGCATTCCCGTGACCATTGAGACCACCGGGTCAGGCCGAAAGGTCTGCCTGCCGTCCCTTCACCCTCAGTCGGACCCGACGATCACGTCCGACGCCTTGACGATTGCGTAGGCCGTCTTGCCGACCTCCAGCCCCAACTCCTCGACCGACGCATTGGTGATCATCGCCGTCACGGTGGTGCCGCCGCCAAGGTCGATCAGCACCGTGGCGTTGACCGCGCCCTTTTCGATGGCGGTCACGGTTCCGGGCATCTTGTTGCGTGCGCTGAGTTTCATGGCGGGTGTCTCCTGTCATTGTGAATTTCGTGCTGACGATATGAAGCACGGCCCCGATTTCAACAACCCCACGCGGATTGCGCGACGCCGTCGGGACCGGGAGCAGTTGCGATGAGCCCGCGCGCGTCAGAACGGTTCCGCTTTGACCTGCGCGAAGTGAACGGGGCCCTGGGGGACCTGGGGACGCTGCTGCCGCTCACCCTCGGGGCCATCGCCCTTGTGGGGCTGTCGGCGACACAGGTGCTGCTGGGCTTCGGCCTGTTCTACATCGTCACCGGCCTGATCTACCGCCTGCCGGTCCCGGTCCAGCCGATGAAGGCCATCGTTGCCGTGGCGCTGGTGGCCGAGATCTCGCCCGCCTCCATCGCGCTGAGCGGGGTTCTGATCGGCGCGGCGCTGCTCTTGCTGGGGGGAACGGGCGTCATAGACCGGATCGCGCGGCTGGTGCCGCAATCGGTGCTGACCGGGCTTCAGCTGGGGCTGGGCCTGGGGCTGGCCTGGATATCGCTCGGGCTGATGGCCGGGCAGCCGCTGATCGGGCTGCTGTCACTGGGGCTTGCGGCTGCGGCGTTGCGGCTGGGGACACACGCGGCACTCATGACGCTGGGTTTCGGCGTGGCGGCAGGCCATTTCGTCGGCCACGAGGCCCTGCCCGATCTGTCGGGTGCTGCGGCTCTGGGCTGGCTGGCGCCGGTTCCAGGCCTTGAAGATATGCGGATCGCCATTGCCGACCTCGCCCTGCCGCAACTTGCCCTGACCCTGACCAACGCCGTTTTCCTGACCGCACTCGTGGCGCAGGACAGTTACGGCGCGCGCGCCGCGCGGGTGACGACCAGGCGCCTGTGCCTGACCTCGGGCGCCGCAAACCTGGCCCTGGCCCCGTTCGGAGCCTTGCCGATGTGCCACGGGGCCGGCGGCGTGGCTGCTCATCACCGTTTCGGCGCCCGCAGCGGGGGCGCGCCGGTGATGCTGGGGGCCGCGCTTCTGGCGGTGGCGCTGCTGCCGCAAGACCTGGGGCACATGGCGTTGCTGGCGATCCCGTCCGCAACCCTGGGGGCCTTGTTGCTGATTGCCGCGATGGAATTGGCCGCCAATCGCCGGCTTTTCGATGCCAGACCCTCTTGCAGGCCCGTCATCGCGATCACCGCCCTTGCGACGCTTCTGGCCAACCCGCTGATCGGTCTGATCCTGGGCACGCTGGCCGAGGCGGTCCGGAAGGCCGTTCTCACCCGCCTGTGGGCCCAAAAAGCGGAAGAACCGGAATGACGAAGCCACTGCGTCGGGCCCCGGTTTCGAGAACGCCGCGTCCGGAAAATGCCAAATCATTCACGAAATCTATCAGGACAGCCGGTTTCGATTGGGTTCACCCATATGATTGACAAGCTCGAAATGTTCATCGCCGTGGCAAAGGAGGGCCATTTCGGTCGCGCGGCCTCCGGTCTGGGCATCACCCAGCCGACCCTGTCGAACGGGATCAAGACGCTGGAAGAACAGCTTGGCGTGCAGCTGATCTTTCGCGGCTCGCGCTTTGGCGGGCTGACGCCAGAGGGCCAGACCGCGCTGGACTGGGCCAGGAAGATCGTCGGTGACACGCGGCAACTGCGCGAGGAGATGCGCGTCAAGCGGCATGGCCTGTCGGGGCAGCTGCGCATCGCCGTTATCCCGACGGCCCTGACGGTTGCGGTGCGGCTGTGCCAGCGCTTCAATGCCAAGCATCCGAAAGTGCATTTCACCATACTGTCGCGCACGTCGATCGAGATCATGTCGATGCTCGACAACCTGGAGGTGGACGCAGGAATCTCCTATCTCGACAATGAACCGATGGGCCGGGTCAGCACCGAACCGCTGTACGAAGAGCGATACATGCTCGTGTGCACGAACGACTCCCCCTTTGCGAGCCGGGATGACGTGGCCTGGGAAGAGTTGTCGGGCGAGAGGTTGTGCCTGCTGACCCCGGACATGCAGAACCGGCGGATCATCAACAGGAATTTCTCCGCGGCCAACGTATCGCCCGAAACCTGTATCGAATCGAATTCGACGATCGTCTTGGTGGCGAATGTCGAATCCGGCGGCTACCTGACAGTGCTTCCCGAGGAATTGGCACGCTTCCTCGTGGCCGGAAAGGCCCTGACCGTTGTGCCGCTGACGGGCCGCGAGCCGTCTCACGCGGTCGGACTCGTGGCCCCGTACCGAGAGCCCCATACCCCGGTTCTGGAAGCCCTTTTGCGGACCGCAAGGAAACTGTCGAAAGCGGATTGATAGCCGATCCCTATCGGTCGACCGATCTGCGATATTGTTGTCGGCCCGCACCTTCTGTCTGCTTCTCGCAACAGCATACAGGAGGTTAGCCCATGCCATCAGCCGCCCCGCCGCCCACCGAAGACGAAATCGGCGCGCTCATAGACGCGAATGCCGGTCTCGAAGGTCCGTTGCTGCCGATACTGCACGCGCTGCAGGAAAATTTCGGGCACATCCCGCAGCCGGCCATGCAGATGATCGCGGATCGGCTGAACATCACCAAGGCGGAATTGCATGGTGTCATCAGCTTCTACCACGACTTCCGCAAAGCCCCTGCCGGGCGGCATGTTCTGAAGATCTGCCGCGCCGAGGCCTGCCAGGCGATGGGCGGCAACGCGCTGGCCGAAGAGACACTGGCAAAGCTGGGACTGGACTGGCACGGCACCACGATCAACGGCGCGGTCACGGTCGAGCCGGTCTATTGCCTTGGCCTCTGCGCCTGCGGCCCGGCCGCGATGCTGGACGACCGTTGTGTAGGCAAGGTGGACCGCAACCGCATGGATGCGCTGCTGGCGGAGGCGGGCGCATGAAGATCTATGTTCCCATGGACAGCGCCGCCAAGGCGCTTGGCGCTGAAGAGGTTGTGGCGGCCCTGAAACAGGCCGCGCCCGAGGCGCAGATCATCCGCACCGGAACCCGTGGCATGATCTGGCTCGAACCGCTTGTCGAGGTCGAGATCGACGGCACCCGCCACGGTTTCGGTCCCGCGACGCCTGCGGATGCGGCAGCCATTCTCGATGGCAGCAGCACCAAGGCGCTCGGCCCGGTGGACGATCTCGACTGGATGAAGCGCCAGACCCGGCTGACCTTTTCCCGCGTCGGTGTGATCGACCCGCTGTCGCTGGACGACTACGAGGCGCATGGTGGCCTTGCTGGGTTGAAACGCGCCCTTTCGATGACCGGCCAGCAGATCGTGGACGAGGTCAAGACCTCCGGCCTGCGTGGCCGTGGTGGCGCGGGCTTTCCGACCGGGATCAAGTGGCAGACCGTGCATGACGCCGAGGCGCCGCAGAAATACATCGTCTGCAATGCCGACGAGGGCGACAGCGGCACCTTCGCCGATCGCATGATTATGGAGGGCGACCCCTTCACCCTGATCGAGGGCATGGCCATCGCCGGACTGGGTGTCGGTGCCACCAAGGGGTATGTCTATCTGCGCTCAGAATACCCCGATGCCATCGCGGTGATGACCCGCGCGGTCGAGATCGCCCGCGCCGAGGGCGTCCTCGGCGAGAATATCCTCGGGTCGCCCCACAAATTCGACATGGAAATCCGCAAGGGCGCAGGCGCCTATGTCTGCGGCGAGGAAACCTCGCTGCTGAACTCGCTCGAAGGCAAGCGCGGCGTCGTCCGCGCCAAGCCGCCGCTTCCGGCGCTCGAAGGGTTCCTGGGCCGGCCCACCGTGGTCAATAACGTCATCAGCCTGGCCACCGTGCCGGTGATCTTCGAGAAAGGCGCCGAGCATCACGCCACCTTCGGGATCGGCAAATCGCGCGGCACCATCACGCTTCAGATCGCGGGCAACGTGGCGCGCGGCGGCCTGTTCGAGACCGGATTCGGCGTGACTTTGGGCGAGGTGATCGACGATCTTGCCGGCGGCACCGCCACCGGCCGCCCGTTCAAGGCGGTGCAGGTCGGTGGGCCGCTGGGGGCCTACATGCCGCGGTCGAAATTCGACGCGCCCATGGGATACGAGGAATTCGGCGCCGAAGGCGGGCTCATTGGCCATGCCGGGCTGGTGGTGTTCGACGACACCGCCGACATGCTGGGCATGGCGCGCTTCGCGATGGAGTTCTGCGCTGTGGAAAGCTGTGGCAAGTGTACCCCCTGTCGCATCGGCGCGGTGCGCGGGGTGGAAACCATCGACCGCATCGCGCGCGGCGACGCCGACGCCGTGACCATCCTCACCGACCTCTGCGAGACCATGACCGACGGATCGCTGTGCGCACTGGGCGGCTTCACGCCCTACCCTGTCATGTCCGCGCTCACCCACTTCCCCGACGAATTCTCGACCACGAAGGAGGCCGCAGAATGAAAGACCTGATCATTCCCGACGACCGCGACATGGGCACACCCGCCAAGACGGGCGAGCCCGTGACCCTGACCATCGACGGCTTCGAGGTGACCGTGCCCGAAGGCACCAGCGTGATGCGCGCGGCGGCCGAGGCGGGCATCCAGGTGCCCAAGCTTTGTGCCACCGACAGCCTTGACGCGTTCGGTTCCTGCCGCCTCTGCGTCGTGGAGATCGAAGGCCGGCGCGGCACACCCGCCTCCTGCACCACGCCCGTTACCCCTGGCATGGCCGTGCACACGCAGTCGAAGAAAGTGCGCAAGATCCGCACCGGGGTGATGGAGCTTTATATCTCCGACCACCCGCTGGATTGCCTGACCTGCTCGGCCAATGGCGATTGCGAGTTGCAGGACATGGCCGGCGCCGTGGGCCTGCGCGACCAGCGATACGAGGCCGGGCGCAACCACTACGACGCCAAGGGCGGCACGCTGGCCCAAGGCGACACCCGGGCCCGCGCGCCAGAGGGCGACAAGGGCAATCCCGAGTACATCCCGGCGGACACCTCGAACCCCTATTTCAGCTACGACCCCAGCAAGTGCATCGTCTGCAACCGCTGCGTGCGCGCCTGCGAAGAGGCGCAGGGCACCTTCGCACTGACGATAGAGGGGCGCGGATTCGAGTCGCGTGTCAGCGCAGGCACCGCCGAGGACGATTTCCTCGCCTCGGACTGCGTCAGCTGTGGCGCCTGCGTGCAGGCCTGCCCCACCGCGACGCTGCAGGAAAAATCGGTGATCGAGATGGGCACGCCAGACCGCTCGGTCGTGACCACCTGCGCCTATTGCGGCGTCGGCTGTTCCTTCAAGGCCGAGATGCAGGGCGACGAACTGGTCCGCATGGTGCCCTACAAGCACGGCAAGGCGAACCGGGGGCATTCCTGCGTCAAGGGGCGCTTTGCCTATGGCTACGCCCATCACAGCGACCGCATCCTGAACCCGATGATCCGCGACCGGGTGGACGAGCCCTGGCGCGAGGTCAGCTGGGACGAGGCGCTGGACTTTGCCGCGTCGAAAATGCTGCGGCTGCAGGAGACCTACGGCAAGAAATCCATCGGCGTCATCACCTCGAGCCGCTGCACCAACGAGGAAACCTACCTGGTGCAGAAACTGGCGCGCTCGGTCTTCGGCAACAACAACACCGATACCTGCGCCCGCGTCTGCCACTCGCCCACCGGCTATGGGCTGGGCCAGACCTTCGGCACCTCCGCCGGTACCCAGGATTTCGACAGCGTCGAAGACACCGACGTGATCATCGTCATCGGCGCCAACCCGACCGACGGTCACCCCGTCTTTGCCAGCCGCATGAAAAAGCGCCTGCGCCAGGGGGCCAAGCTGATCGTGATCGACCCACGCCGGATCGACCTGGTGAAGTCGGCCCATATCGAGGCCGCGCATCACCTGCCCTTGCGGCCCGGCACCAATGTTGCCGTGGTCACGGCGCTGGCGCATGTGATCGTGACCGAAGGGCTGATGGACGAGGACTTCATCCGCAACCGCTGCGACTGGGAGGAATTCCAGGAATACGCCGCCTTCGTGTCGGACCCGCGCCACAGCCCCGAGGCGACCGCGCTGCTGACCGGCGTCGATCCGGCAGACCTGCGCGCCGCGGCGCATCTCTATGCCACCGGCGGCAACGGCTCGATCTATTACGGCTTGGGCGTGACCGAGCACAGCCAGGGCTCGACCACCGTCATGGGCATCGCCAACCTCGCCATGCTGACCGGCAACCTTGGCCGGCGCGGCGTGGGCGTGAATCCCCTGCGCGGCCAGAACAACGTGCAGGGCGCCTGCGACATGGGCTCGTTCCCGCACGAACTGCCGGGCTATCGCCACGTCAAGAACGCGGACGTGCGTGAGATGTTCGAGGCGCTCTGGGGCACCGAGATCGACCCCGAGCCGGGCCTGCGTATCCCCAACATGCTGGACTGCGCGGTCGACGGCACCTTCAAGGGCCTCTACTGCCAGGGCGAGGACATCCTGCAATCGGACCCCGACACCAAGCATGTCGCGGCGGGCCTTGCGGCGATGGAATGCGTCATCGTGCATGACCTCTTCCTGAATGAGACGGCCAACTACGCGCATGTCTTCCTGCCGGGCTCCACGTTCCTGGAAAAGGAAGGCACCTTCACCAATGCCGAGCGCCGCATCAACCGGGTGCGCGAGGTGATGAAACCGCTCAACGGCTATGCCGACTGGGAGGTGACGCAACTGCTGGCCAACGCGATGCTGAAGAAATCCGGGCGCCCGGAATGGGCCTATACCCATCCCGCGCGCATCATGGAGGAGATCGCGGCCACCACGCCCTCTTTCGCCGGAGTCGATTATGCCCTGCTGGAAACCAAAGGCAGCGTGCAATGGCCCTGCAACGAGGAGCACCCCGAGGGCACGCCGCTGATGCACGTGGACAGCTTCATGCGCGGCAAGGGCAAGTTCATCATCACCGAGTACGTGGCGACGGACGAAAGAACCGGCCCGCGCTTTCCGCTGTTGCTGACCACCGGGCGCATCCTGTCGCAATACAACGTGGGCGCCCAGACACGGCGCACAGATAATACGACCTGGCACGAGGCCGACGTGCTGGAGATCCACCCCCACGACGCCGAGAACCGGGGCGTGAACGAAGGCGACTGGGTCAAGCTGGCCAGCCGCTCGGGCGAGACGGCGCTGCGCGCCAAGATCACCGACAGGGTCAGCCCCGGCGTGGTCTATACCACCTTCCACCACCCCGACACACAGGCCAATGTCATCACCACGGATTTCTCGGACTGGGCCACCAATTGCCCCGAGTTCAAGGTGACGGCGGTGCAGGTCAGCCCCTCCAACGGGCCGACCGACTGGCAGGAGGACTACGCGGCGCAGGCCGCGCAGGCCCGCCGCATCCTTCCGGCGGCGGAATGATGGGTTTGGGTTTTTCTCCCTGCCAAAGCCGCTCGGGCCTGTCCGTTCAGGCAGAAGGCGCGCGCTTGGTCAGCCGCGCCCTTCCCGAAGAGCTGCCGGTGGCACTGGTCTTCGACGGCTCGACCCAGGCGGTGATGATGGCCACACCCGGCGATATCGATGATTTCGCCCATGGCTTCGCCGTGACCGAGGGGATCGTGACCGACCCCGCCCAGATCGAAAGCTTCGAGATCGTGGAACACGACCGGGGCATCGAAGCCCGTTTCTGGCTGCGCGCCGACCGGCGCGAGGCGCTGGCTGCACGCCGTCGTTTCATGGCCGGTCCGGTGGGCTGCGGGCTGTGTGGTATCGACTCGCTGGATCAGGCCGTGCGCGACGTGCCATGCGTGGCGCAAGTTGGCCCGACTTTCAGCCGTGACGACATCGCCCATGCCGCCGACGCGCTGTCCAATAACCAACCCCTGCACCGCCGCACCCGCGCGACCCATGCGGCCGGCTTCGTCCTGCCGGGCCAGGGGGTGGTCATGGCGCGCGAGGATGTGGGCCGCCACAACGCGCTCGACAAGCTGATCGGTGCGCTCTGGCGGGCGAGGCGCGACCCGGCCTCAGGCGCTTTCGTCATGACCAGCCGCCTTTCGGTCGAACTGGTGCAGAAATGCGCCATGGCCGGCTGCGGCACGCTGATCGCCGTCTCCGCCCCCACGGCCCATGCCCTGCGCCTGGCCGACAAGGCGGGCATCACGCTGGCCGCCTTTGCCCGGGGCGGCGGTTTCGATCTCTATTCCAACCCGCACCGCATTTCCCACGAGGTTTCCGATGTCGCCTGAGAAACTGGTCATGATGGCCAACCAGATCGCCACGTTCTTCAAATCCCAGCCCGGCAACGACCAGGCCGAGCGCGTCGCGAACCACCTGCAGGATTTCTGGGACCCCAGAATGCGTCGCCAATTCTGCGAGTACGTGGAGAATGGTGGCGAGAACGTCGACGATACAGCGAGAAGGGCGGCCCGTCTGATCAGTTGAATCCATCTGAAATTTTCTCACTTGCCTCGCACGAAAAGCGCGGCGGTATACGCTGTTTGGCGCAGCTGGCTACCCCGGCTGTCAGATTTCTGCGTGTCGGTCGTCAGATGAGCATGCTTTTCTGAGCAATCGGTTTTAGAGCATCAGGTCAGCGACCGCCTCCTTGCGCGCTCCGAAAACCGTATAGCCCCGTTCGAATAGTTATTTCTGGTTGCCTGTCACTCGGGCGGCCAAGATCCACAACTGCTGCTGAAACTGCTGAAAACGCAGCTTCGAGCTTGTACCAAAGCCTTTTTGGGGGACGTCAGTTTGTCGTCTGTCGACATTGCACCTTGACTTCCAACCGACCCGCCGATGAACTTTGGAGATGCCAGACGCCTCTGGAACGGAGGCATATGTAAACGTAGCACGCTCCGACAGACCGGGGACCGGCACGCGGCGTGCGACGGAAAAAATCGCGTGGGATCGGCGGGAACTGACGTTCGTTTGGAAGCCCGGTTTGATGATCATCGCGCAAATCAACAGGGAGACTTAGATGAAGAAGACACTGACAGCCTCGATTCTGTACCTCGGGCTCGCGCTGCCGACTGGCGCGCAGGACGCCGGCGGGCGGCTTGACATCGTAGTGCAACCCGAACCGCCCAGCCTGATGCTGGGCCTTGTGCAGAACGGGCCGACACAGCTTGTCGCTGGCGACATTTACGAAAGCCTCCTGCGCTATGACACGGACTTGAACCCTATGCCGTCGCTGGCAAAGTCGTGGGAGGTCTCCGACGATGCGCTGACCTACACGTTCACGCTCCAAGACGGCGTCACCTGGCACGATGGAGAACCTTTCACCTCCGAGGATGTGGTGTTTTCGGTCGACAAGTTCCTGCGCGAAACCCATGCGCGCCTTCGGGTCAGCCTGGAACATGTCGAATCCATCACCGCCCCGGACGATCACACGGTGGTCTTTAAGCTGAAAAATCCCTTCGGTCCGTTCATCGGAGTCTTCGAGGCGGGAACCATGCCGATGATCCCCAAGCATATCTACGAGGGGACGGACTTCGCAAACAACGAGGCCAACAACACGCCGATCGGCACAGGCCCCTACAAGTTCAATGAATGGGAGAAAGGCAGCTACATCCACCTTGTGAAGAACGAGGATTACTATCTGGACGGGCAGCCCTATCTGGACGAGGTGTACTACCGCGTCATTCCCGATGCTGCCTCGCGCGCAGTGGCATTCGAGAATGGCGAAGTCGACGTGCTGCCCGGTGGCTCTGTCGAGAACTGGGACGTCAAGCGACTGACCGAGATGGAAGGTGTCTGTTCCACCGGCAAGGGGTGGGAGTATTTCGCGCCCCATGCGATGGCGTGGATGAACAACCGCGAAGGCGCCACGGCGAACAAGGATTTCCGTAAGGCTGTCATGTACGCCATGGACCGCGAGTTCGTGAAGGATGTGATCTGGAACGGGTTCGGGACGGTCGCCACCAGCCCTGTGTCGTCGAAGACGAACTTCTACACCGATGACACGATCATGTACGACCATGACCCTGACAAGGCGAGAGAGCATCTGGAGGCCGCGGGCTATGATGGGGAAACCGTGCGCATCCTGCCCTTGCCTTACGGCGAGACATGGCAGCGCTGGGCCGAGGCGATGAAGCAGAACCTCGAAGAGGTGGGCGTCAATGTCGAAGTGGTGGCCACGGACGTCGCCGGCTGGAACCAGAAACAGGCGGAGTGGGATTTCGATATCGCCTTCACCTATCTCTACCAGTACGGCGATCCGGCATTGGGTGTTGCGCGCAGCTACCTGTCGTCCAACATCGCCAAGGGCAGCCCGTGGAACAACGTCGCCGGCTATGAGAATGCGGAGGTGGACGAGATGTTCGCCGAGGCCGCCACCGCGGCGACCCCGGAAGAGCGTCAGGAGATCTATACCGACGTCCAGAAGCAACTGGTCGACGACGTGCCGGTAGCATGGCTGCTGGAGATCGAGTTCCCGACGATCTATCGCTGTGACGTGCAGGACCTCGTGACCACCGCCATCGGTGTCAACGACGGTCTGCGCGACGCCTGGGTCGAGCAATAGCCTCCGGGCAATTCGAAGGGCTGGCCCGACATGACCCGGGCCAGCCCTTTTTCGGCCACTAGAGACCACCGCGAACCGAGCAGGCCCAGAAAATGAACCTCGCCGCCGCCATACTTGGCCGTACCGCCAAAGCTGTCATCACGCTTTTGCTGGTCGTTGTGCTGAATTTCTTCCTGATCCATGCCGCCCCCGGCGACCCGGCCATGGTCATGGCAGGCGAGGCAGGCGCTGCAGACGAACAATTCATCCAGCAACTGCGCAGACAGTTCGGGCTGGATCAGCCGCTCTACGTACAGTTCTGGAATTACGTTTCGGGCGTAGTCCAGCTTGACCTGGGCTACTCCTACCGTCAGCAGATGCCCGTGTTGGACCTGATACTAGACCGGTTGCCCGCCACGCTTTTGTTGACCATGACCGCCTTTGGCATGTCTCTGCTTCTCGGGGTCTTGTTCGGCCTTGCCGCCGCCGCCCGTCAGGGCAAATGGAGCGATACCGCGATCACCACCATGGCATTGCTCTTTTATGCGACACCGCTTTTCTGGGTGGCGCTGATGGCCGTCGTGCTCTTCTCGGTTCATCTGGGCTGGTTTCCGGCCTTCGGATACGAAACCGTGGGCGCCGAATACACCGGCATGACCGCGGTGCTGGATCGGCTGGAACACCTCTTCCTGCCAGCGCTGACTTTGGGGCTGTTCTTCATGGCGGTGTACCTGCGGATGACCCGATCATCGGTTCTCGAAGTCAGCCAGATGGATTTCGTCAAGACCGCCCGCGCGAAGGGTCTTCGGGAGGGAACCATCCGGCGGCGTCATATACTGCGCAACGCGCTGTTACCCGTCGTGACTTTGGCCGGTTTGCAGGCCGGGCAACTGGTGGGCGGTGCCGTTCTGACCGAAACCGTGTTTGCGTGGCCCGGCATCGGCCGCCTCATGTTCGAGAGCCTTACCGCGCGAGACTACAACACGCTCCTCGGCGTGTTCCTCGTCTCGGCGGCAATGGTCATCGCCTTCAACATCATCACCGATATCGTGTATCGGCTGATTGATCCGCGGATCTGAGGAGACACGCATGATAGATTTCCTCAAGAGGTTTTCCCGCAACCGCGGCGCGGTGATAGGAGCGGTGATCCTGAGCTGCGTCGTTCTCTTGGCCATCTTCGCGCCGCTGATTTACCCGGAAAGCCCGTGGAAGATGGTGCAACGGCCTTTCCTTGAACCGTTCAGCACCGAGGGCTTTCCTCTGGGCACCGATACATTGGGCCGCGACGTGGCGGCAGGTCTTGTCCATGGCGCGCGCGTCTCACTGATCGTGGGGCTGGTGTCGACCCTCGTGGCGCTGTTGATCGGCGTGCCGCTGGGGGCGTTCGCGGGCTTCTATGGGGGGTTGGTCGATGACGGGGCCATGCGCTTTACCGAATTTTTCCAGACCATCCCGAACTTTGCGCTCGCCATTGTCCTGGTCGCGATCCTGGAACCGACGCTGCCGACGATAACGCTGGCCATCGCTATCGTCAGTTGGCCGCCCGTCGCGCGCCTCGTGCGGGCCGAAGTGCTGTCCCTGCGCAAACGTGAATTTGTCGATGCCGCCCGGCTCGCGGGGCTGTCCAACGGTCGTATCCTCTTCGGGCATATCCTGCCGAATGCGATGTCGCCGATCATCGTAATGGCCTCATTGATGGTGGCGACGGCGATCCTGCTGGAAAGCTCGTTGTCGTTCCTCGGGCTGGGGGACCCGAACATCATGAGCTGGGGCTACATGATCGGCGCGGCGCGCACGGTGATCCGCTCGGCCTGGTGGCTGAGCTTCATTCCGGGTGTGGCGATCCTGCTGACGGTTCTGGCTCTGAACCTGATTGGCGAGGGGCTGAACGACGCTTTGAACCCCCGGCTGGCACGGAAGGGACGCTGAGATGGAGACCGTATTGTCGATCCGCGATCTGGCGATATCGCTTCCGCCTGGGGCCGACCGCGACCATGCCGTTCAGAACGTGGGCTTCGATCTGAAGTCCGGTGAGATCCTTTGTGTCGTGGGTGAATCCGGATCGGGCAAATCCATGACCGCCAACGCTCTCATGGGGCTGCTGCCCGATCAGGTTGAGGTCGCTCAGGGCTCTGCCCTATTCGAAGGGCGCGACCTGCTGGCCATGCCGGACAATGAGCGGCGCCAGCTGCGCGGTGACCGGATCGGCATGATCTTCCAGGAACCGATGACGGCTCTCAACCCCCTGATGCGGATCGGAGACCAGATCACCGAGGTCTTCGAGGCGCATAACCGCCACAGCCCGTCCGAGCGGCGCACCAAGGCGCTGGCCCTTGTCCACGAAGTAGGGCTGCCCGACCCCGAGAAGATCATTCGCGCCTACCCATTCCAATTGTCGGGCGGTCAACGTCAACGTGCCATGATCGCCATGGCATTGGCCCTCGATCCGGCGATCCTGATCGCGGACGAGCCGACGACCGCTCTGGATGTGACCACGCAGGCAAAGATCCTCGACCTGATCAAGACCATCCAGTCCCGGCATGGCATGGCGGTGATGTTCATCACCCATGATTTCGGCGTCGTCGCCGAAATCGCCGACCGGGTCATCGTCATGCGCCATGGCGAGATCGTCGAGCAAGGCGAGGCGCGCGAGGTTCTGGACAACCCGCAGCACGCCTATACCAAGGCCCTGCTGGAGGCGATCCCGTCCGATCACGTCCCGACGCCGGAGCCGGTACGCGCGACGCCCGTGCTGGAGGTGCGCAACCTGTGCAAGACCTTTGTCACCTCGGGCGGTCTGTTCAAGGCCGCACGCAGCGTTACCGCGATCGACGATGTCTCCTTCACCCTTTCGCGCGGCGAGGTGCTGGGCATCGTCGGAGAATCCGGCTCGGGAAAGTCGACCGTGGGCCGTGCAATCGTACGGCTTGTAAAGGCCGACAGCGGCGAAGTCATCCTGGACGGACAGGACATGAACAGCCTCACGTCAGAGGAACTGCGCCGCGCGCGCCGGCGCGTGCAGATGATCTTCCAGGATCCCTATGCCTCGCTCAATCCGCGCAAGAAGATCCTGCACGCACTCTCCGAAGGTCCCATCGTGCAGGGCGTTCCCAAACAAAAAGCCCATGCGCGCGCACGGGAACTTCTGGAAATCGTCGAACTGGATGCGGGCGCCGCCGACCGCTATCCGCACGAGTTTTCGGGCGGGCAGCGACAGCGCATCGGGATTGCCCGGGCCCTGGCCATGGATCCCGACCTTATCATCGCTGACGAGGCCGTATCCGCGCTCGACGTGTCCATCCAGGCCCAGGTGCTTGACCTGTTGCGAGACTTGCAAAGCCGACTGAACCTTTCCCTGATGTTCATCACCCATGACATGCGCGTGGCGGCGCAGCTTTGCGACAGGGTGGCCGTGATGCAAAAGGGCAAGCTGGTGGAAATCGGCCCGGTAGCCGAGGTCTTTCTCGATCCCAAGGAGGACTACACGCGTAGCCTTCTGGCGGCTGTACCCGGCACAAAATGGGACCGACAATTGGCATGAGCGATCTTTTGACGAGATGATACGCCCTATCCGAACTATCTTCACGACATCGCGCGCTTGGTCTTCAAGGTTCACAGCTCCAGGCTTTTGTTTCTGCGATGCCGCACCGTTCCAGGTAAATGAGTTCTGCATCGTTTCAGCTTACATGAGCTTCCCCCGGGGAGAAGCGGGGGAAGCTTGGCGGGCGGCAGAGCCCGCGCAGGCGCGCATCGGGGGACAGGCGCGCCTTTTCAGCTGGACTTGAGGAAGCCCAGGATGTCCTCGTTGATCTTGCCGGCCATAGTGGCCGCCATACCGTGCGACGCACCCTCATAGACATTGAGCGTCGCGTTCGGCATGATCTCGACCGTCCGCGCGGCGGAGGCCTTGAAGGGCACGACCTGATCGTCACTGCCATGCATCACAAGCGTCGGCAGTTGGATCGCCTTCAGATCCTCGGTGAAGTCGGTCTCGGAAAAGGCCTTGATGCAATCGTAATGCGCCTTGGCGCTGCCCTGCATTCCCTGCCGCCACCAGTTGCGGATCAGGCCTTCGCTGACCTCCGCACCGGGTCGGTTGAAGCCGTAGAAGGGGCCCGATGCCACGTCGAGGTAGAATTGCGGCCGGTTCGCCAGAAGCGCCTCGCGGAAACCGTCGAACACCTCCAGCGGCGTGCCATCGGGGTTGCCGTCCTTCTTCACCATCACCGGCGGCACGGCGCCGATCAGGACCAGTTTCGAGACACGCCCGGGCTTGGCGCGGGCGACGTAGTGCACGACCTCGCCACCGCCGGTGGAATGGCCCACATGCACGGCCGCCTTCAGGTCCAGCGCGTCGGCCAGGGCGATGACATCGGCGGCATAGGTGTCCATCTCGTTGCCGGTTTCCGTCTGGTCCGAGCGCCCGTGCCCGCGCCGATCGAAAGCGATCACGCGAAAGCCCTTGTCTAGGAAATAGAGCATCTGGGCGTCCCATTCGTCGGCCGTCAGGGGCCAGCCGTGGTGGAACACGATGGGTTGCGCATCACGCGGGCCCCAGTCGCGGTAGAAGATCTGCGTGCCGTCATCGGCGGAGATATAGGTCATGGTCTGTGGTCCTGTGTTGGAGGGTGATGTTTCGGCCCGCAGGCCGGAGGCGGTCAGGCAAGGCGTGCTCGCCGCAATCAGCAGACCCGCGCCGCCGGCAATCGCACTGCGCCGGGTCATGTGGAACGAGTCAGAACCGGACATGGCGCTTGCCCGATATGACGATCTGGCACGGCTCGGATCCGGGCAAGTTACATGCGCGGTCGGCTTGAGGGTAGCTGCCGGAGAAACTGTCGACGTTAACGATCCACGTGGCGATGGAAACCGCCGCTACAGAGATCAGGAACAGTATTACGCTCCACGAAAGAATGGATTTCACGTTAATACGGGACATGGTCTGGCTCCATTGCCGGGGTGAATTCCCCGCATAAGATTTCTGGGTGAACGGGCTGGAGGTTCACGCGGCGAGACCAGCCCGCCGCATGAGCTTGCTAGGTCAGCTTCCGCCGGAGGCACGGGCGGCCTGATCGATCACGTCGGCGACTTCGCCGGGCTTGGTCAGAAAGACCACATGGCTGGCGGGCACCTCGACCGAAACGGCGCCGATCCGATCCGCGGTGTGACGCAGCAGTTTCGGGTCGATGGCCTTGTCCTCGGTCGCGATCACGGCCCAGCTCGGCTTGTCCTTCCAGGCGGCATGCTTCACGGGCGTTCCGAAGATCTCCATGTTGATCGGCACCTGGCTATCGCGGAGGAAGGCCGCGTCTGCATCAGTAGTGTCGCCGGCAAAGCCCGTCTTGAATTCCTCGAGGTTGACGAAGCCGAAGCCGTCCTCGCCGGTTTCGATGATGAACTCGGGCGGCGCGGGGATGTCGGCGAACTGATCGCCCGTGGTCTCTCCCACATCCGGGGCCAGCGCGGAAACGTATACGAGGCCCGCGACGTTGGGGTTGATGCCCGCCTCGGTGATGACCGTGCCGCCGTAGGAATGCCCGACGAGGATCGACGGACCGTCCTGACGGTCTAGGATGCGGTCGGTTGCGGCCACGTCGTCCTGCAGGGAGGTCAGGGGGTTCTGAACGATGCTGACACGATAGCCCCGCGCGGTAAGGATATCGTACACGCCGCGCCAGCCCGAACCGTCCGCAAAGGCGCCGTGGACGAGGACGACGGATTTGACCCGCTGTTCCGCGGGGATCGTTTCCTGCGCGCTTGCGCTGGCGGTGATGGTCGCGGCGGCGGCAGCGGCGGCGACGGCAGTCCTGAGTTTCTTGGACATTTAAAGTTCCTTTGTTCGATATTTCGAGAGATCCATAAAGGCCGTGGGAGGGCGGCTTTCCGGAACGATTGCTGGATTGCTTCCCCGGCGCAGGCGTCGGCAGGGTAGCGTTTTTTCTTTGACGGGTGCTTGCAACTTTGCCGTAGAGTTTGGCGTAGACGTTGCATGATGGTCGGAAATTGGCGTGTTCAGGAAAAAGAAACACGCCTTTTATGGAAGATTATTTCATCATCGGATCGTCCGAATCGGGGCTGATCCCGGTAAGCAATTGCGCGGTCTACTCCTTTCGTCCGGTTGGTGCGTGACCGTAAATTAAGCTTTTGACGCCATTTTGATAATCGGGATAGATTGAGATGTTGAATTACGAAAATCGGGACAATCAAAGCTCTAAGCTGTCGGACTTCGATGCCGCCCTCGCAATCAGGCACAGAAGCCGGTTTCGGGCCGCGGCACACCGCCAGGTCTCGGACACCTCACCATACTTCTCTGCAGAAGACGTGTATCAACCCTAAGCGCCTTACGCCTGCGAGTTGACATGCCTACCCTGTCTTGCCGAGACCGGATATAGCTTTGATTTCGTTCAGAACTTCGTCGACGCCGACACCTGACTTGAGCGACGTGAAAATGAAGGGGCGCCCCTGCCGCATCCGCGCAGCGTCCTCTCGCATCACGTCCAGCGACGCGCCTACGTGCGGTGCGAGGTCCGTCTTGTTGATCACCAGCAGGTCGGATCGTGTTATCGCCGGGCCGCCCTTGCGCGGTATCTCCTCGCCCGCCGCAGTGTCGATCACGTAGACCGTCAGATCGGCCAGTTCCGGGCTGAACGTGGCGGACAGGTTGTCGCCGCCCGACTCGATCAACACCACCTCGACATCCGGGTGGCGGTCGCGCATTTCGGCGACAGCGGCCAGGTTTATCGATGCGTCTTCGCGGATTGCCGTGTGCGGACAGCCTCCAGTTTCGACTCCGATGATCCGGTCCGAGGGCAGGATCTGCATCCGCACCAGCGCGTCGGCATCTTCCTGAGTGTAAATGTCGTTGGTGATCACGCCGATCGAATACGTGTCCTTCATCCGCTCTGACAGACGGGCGGTCAACGTGGTTTTGCCCGCGCCAACCGGACCGCCAATTCCGATGCGCAAGGGACCGTTCATCCTGGTCATGACTGAAAAAGCCTTGGTTCGAGGGTCTCATGCCGCATCGACGCGATGTCGGACAGGAATGCGTTGCTGAAGATGTCGTTGAGGTCTGCGCCCCGTGTCTCTTCTTCGACGCGTAGGATGTCATCCTGAAGCGCAGTCAGAACGCGCTGTCCTTCCGTCTGGCCGAGCGGCATCAGGCGCAGGGCGGCGGAAACGAGGTTGGACACGAAAGATTGCAGGTAGAGCAGCACGCAGGCGTCGATGTCGAGCTTCATCAGATGCGCCGCGCGTCCCGTTGCAACCGGCAAGGCAAGCTGAGGGAGCTCGAGCCCCCAGACGGCATTGGTTGTATACACGAAAGCGGCTCCCTGCCTAACTGTCTCGGACAGACGTTCGGCGGAGGGCGCGAAGGCGCGAAGTTGCGCGTCGATCTCGTTCACGTCTCCGGGCCCCGCGGCGAGCCGCAGCCAGATCGCGTCCGTGCGGCCCGCGCCTTCGCTCAGGCAGGTGCGCAGCCATGCCTGCAAGGTGTCGGCATCCGTGATCTGTCCATCACGAACGGCTTGTTCTATCCCGTGCGACCAGGCGAAGGCGCCAATGGGATATGCCGGGGACAGCCACTGAGCCAGTGTCAATAGCCAGGCATCAGTGCGCATGGGCCGTCGCTCCGTGTTCGTGGCTGTGGGTCCGGCCATGGCCATAGGCGCCGCCCTCGGGTTTGAAGGGTTCGGTGACCGGCGTCATGGTCGCACCCAGATGGGCCAGCATATGCGCGATCACCGGATCATCGCGGATCAAAAGCCTGTCCGCCTCCACCTGGCAGGGCGTGTGCCGGTTGCCGATATGCCAAGCCAAGCGCGCCAGACCGGGCCCCGACACTGCCAACAGTGCCTCCGGGGCCGCGGCGATGCGCACAAGCCGCCCATCGGTGGTTTCCAGGGCGTCTCCGTCATTTAACGACACCGTCTGTTCGAAATCGGCCACAAGCGACCAACCTTGATCCACGGTAAGCTTGCGGCGTCGGAAAAAACGGTCTTCGTAGGTCAGCGCACACAGCGCCGCCTCACCGGTCCAGGTGCCGGCCTCGTGCAGTTTCTGGGCGATCGGAAGGTGTGTCATGGTGTTCAATACAGGAAATAGCGCTGCGCCATGGGCAACTCGCTGGCCGGTTCACAGGTCAGCAATTCGCCGTTAGCGCGCACTTCGTAGGTTTCGGGGTTCACGTCGATCTCAGGGCAAGCATCGTTGAGCTTCAGGTCGGCCTTGCCGATGTCGCGGGTTTTCTGAACGGGCAGCGTCTGCTTGGCGAGCCCAAGGCTGTCTCCGATGCCCGCATCCGCGGCAGCTGCCGAAACGAAGGTCACCGCCGATGCTTCGACGGCGCGACCGAAAGCGCCGAACATGGGGCGTGTGTAAACCGGTTGTGGCGTCGGGATCGAGGCGTTGGGGTCGCCCATCTGCGCACAGGCGATCGACCCGCCGATCAGAACCATCTCGGGCTTCACTCCGAAGAACGCCGGATGCCACAGCACCAGATCGGCCCTCTTGCCTTCCTCGACGGAGCCGATATGGTCCGACAGGCCGTGCGCGATGGCCGGATTGATCGTGTACTTGGCGACATAACGACGGACCCGCAGATTGTCGTTCTCGCCGGTCTCCTCGGACAGGCGACCGCGTTGTTTCCTCATTTTGTCCGCCGTCTGCCACGTGCGGATGATCACCTCTCCGACACGACCCATGGCCTGGCTGTCCGAAGCGATGATGCTGAACGCTCCCATGTCGTGCAGGATATCCTCGGCGGCGATGGTCTCGCGCCGGATGCGGCTTTCGGCAAAGGCGATATCCTCGGGGATCGACTTGTCGAGGTGGTGGCAGACCATCAGCATGTCCAGATGCTCTTCCAGCGTGTTCACCGTGAAGGGCCGCGTCGGGTTGGTCGAGGAGGGCAACACGTTTCCCTGCCCGCAGATCTTGATGATATCGGGTGCGTGCCCGCCACCCGCGCCCTCGGTGTGGAAGGCATGGATCGTCCTGCCCTTCATCGCCGCCACGGTGTTTTCCACGAAGCCCGACTCGTTGAGCGTGTCCGTGTGGATCATTACCTGCACATCCATCGCGTCCGCGACGGACAGGCAGCAGTCTATGGCCGCCGGGGTCGTGCCCCAGTCCTCGTGCAGTTTTAGCGCGCAGGCCCCGGCGATAATCTGCTCTTCCAGCGCCGCCGGCAGCGACGCGTTTCCTTTTCCCGCGAAGGCCAGGTTCATCGGAAAGGCATCGGCGGCCTGCAACATCCGCCCGAGATGCCACGGCCCCGGCGTGCAGGTGGTGGCGAGCGTACCGTGCGCCGGCCCCGTACCACCGCCCAGCATCGTCGTCAGTCCCGAATGCAACGCGTCCTCGATCTGTTGCGGACAGATGAAATGGATATGACTGTCGAAGCCGCCTGCCGTCAGGATGCGGCCTTCGCCTGCAATGACCTCGGTTCCGGGGCCGATGATGATGTCGACGCCCGGCTGGGTGTCGGGGTTGCCGGCCTTGCCGATCTTAAGGATGGTGCCGTCCTTCAGACCGACATCCGCCTTGTAGATGCCGGTGTAGTCCAGGATCAGGGCATTCGTGATCACGGTATCCACCGCGCCTTCGGACCGGGTGGCCTGGGACTGCCCCATGCCGTCCCGGATAACCTTGCCACCACCGAATTTGACCTCCTCGCCGTAGAGGGTGGCGTTGTCTCCGGTACCGCCCGTCGTGGCTGCACCCGCGTTCAGGGCCGTCAAGTCGCGTTCGACCTCGATGATCAGATCAGTGTCGGCCAGCCGCACCTTGTCGCCGGTCGTGGGACCGAACATGGCGGCATAATCCGAGCGAGAGATACTGGTGGGCATAAACTTACCTTCTCTTCGGACCGCGTTTGGCGAGGCGGCGGGCGTTGGCACGGGTTTTCTGCCGGACGGGCTTCATCGCGGCGGCGATGATCCGGGACGGGTCACCACCGCGAAAGGCAGCGGTGTTGGCATCGAGCATCGAGCGCGTCAATGCCGCCGCCTTTTCGGACATCATGCGGTGGTTTTCGGACGGTGTGACCGCCCACAGCCCGGCCATGCCCCAAAGCCGCATGGCGATGACGGCATAGGCCTCGGCCATGATCATCCCGGCTTCGAGCGCGTTCGACCAAGCATTCATTGCGTCGGATGTGCGACCCATCATAGCTCTCCCATGACCTGCTGGTTGAATCCAAAAATTCGGCGCGCGCCCGAGATGGGGATCAACTGTACCTCGCGGCGCTGGCCCGGCTCGAACCGCACGGCAGTACCGGCGGCGATGTCCAGACGGTGGCCACGGGCGGCGTCACGATCGAAATCAAGCGCCGGGTTCGTCTCGGCAAAGTGGTAGTGGCTGCCCACCTGAACGGGCCGGTCGCCTGTATTCGCGACCTCCAACGTGATAGCCTGACGGTCAGCGTTCAACTCCAGCGCGCCTTCTGCGGCAAAAATTTCTCCGGGTATCATCGCCTCATCCCCCCATGACCAGCGCAGACCCGCCAATGGCGACCGCCAGCCCGGCCCCACGTGACAGCAAAGCGCCGCCCGACCGGCCCAGTGCCCAGCCGGCGGCGGCGCCCAGCGCGTGCAGCACCCCCGTCGCGACGACGAAACCCGCAAGGTAGGCCAGCGCCCCCGCGCTGCCGATCTCGGCCCCGTGCGCGTGACCGTGAAAGAGACCCATCGCCGCCACGATCGTCACGGCCGCAGGCAATGGCAGCCGCGCCGCAAGCGCGATCAACAGCCCAAGCAAAAGCACCGAAGCGAGGATCATCGGCTCGACCAGGGGCAGCGGCACACCGCCCAGTGCCATCACGAACCCACCGGCCATCGCGCCCACAAATCCCGCCGGCAATGCCCAAAAGGCCCGTCCGCCAAGGCTGGCCGCCCACAGCCCTACCGCAACCATCGCCATAATATGGTCGGCCCCGAATACCGGATGCGAGAAACCCGCCGCGAAAGAACCGTGTTCACCCGGATCGAGATGGGCAAGTGCCGGGCCGGCAGCCAGCAAGGCAGGAACGAGGGTAAGGGCGAGGCGTCGCATGGATTATGTCTCCTATCGGGTCAGCGGATGGGATTGTGAACGGTGACAAGCTTGGTGCCGTCGGGAAAGGTAGCCTCGACCTGAACCTCATGGATCATTTCAGGTACCCCTTGCATGCATTGACCGCGCGAGACCACTTCGGCCCCGGCCGCCATCATGTCTGCGACAGATCGGCCGTCGCGCGCGCCCTCCACGACCGCATCGGTGATCAGGGCAATCGCTTCGGGGTAATTCAGCTTCACCCCCCGCGCGAGGCGCTTGCGCGCGACTTCTGCCGCCATCGCGATCATCAGCTTGTCCTTTTCTCTTGGCGTAAGTTGCATGTTTCTCAAAGCCTCCAGGATCTTGGCAGTACGGCCCCGGACAATGCCTCAAGCACCGGACACAGCGCCGACCGCAGCATGAAACCATCCCCCCCAAGCAGTCGGACCACGAGTATATCCGGACGAAGCAGGCTGGCCCCTCCGGTTGCCGGCAGAAGCGCGCGCACCTGTTGCAGCAGAGCTTCGGCACGGGGGCCGACATAGAGCGCGCTGGCCATCGCCTGCATCCCGCCTGCGGTCGCGGTCTGATCCAGAAGCGCCTGCACATCGCCCGTCAGCGAAAGGCGGTCTTCATAGACCGGTCGCCCGCCGCGCCGAACGCTGATCCTGTCGAGAAAGGTCGCATCATGGATCACTTCGCGCATGGCGGTACGGCCCAGGACGATCGGCTCGGCCATTAAGAATTCCGCCGCTTTCGCGGACAGGTCGACATCCAGCCGCCGATCGAGAGCCGCCCCTTCGAAGATCAGCAATTCCTGCGGAAGCCAGCACATCGTCGCCTCTGCCTCTACGGCAATCTTCGTTCTGACGCGCGCCTGCCCGCTGGTGCTGCGATATGCCCGTTCGGCGGCTTGCGTCGTGATCACCAGCCTGCTGCCACGTCCGGCGCGTGCGTCGACGTCGAAACTGTCACCCCCCGTCAGCCCTCCCGACGTGTTCACCACGATGGCCTCAACGGCATCCGTTCGGCGCGGAAAGACAGCCCGTGCGCAGCCCGCGCTGTACAGCGCGTCGATGCAACTGGTCCCGTCGCGCATCTTGGAGGACACGCGCAACTGGCCGATCGCCCGGGGAAGGCGCGGTGCGTCGGCGGAGGCCTCGAAGTTCTGAACAAGGTGCATAGGGGCTTTCGCTTACCAGGACGCCGGAACCGAGCATGCACCGCGCCACCTGATCCAGCCCAAGCGTTTCCGGCGGCCACAACGCCCCATCCATGCGCCTATTAATTTTGCGATATTCTTGCACCTGCCTTTAAAACAGGCGTGCATGAGATGGATTGGCCACACGTCAAGCGGGCCTTGAAGCGGTGGAAAAACATCACTTGCCCGCCTGCTTTATTGGCGTGATGATCAAGAAATGAGCGGATTGAAAACTATCATCATTGCTCTGAGCATCCTGCTTGGCGGCCCGGCCGCCGCCGCCACGCTACCGCAAGTTTTCGCCGGGTGCACCGGGCGCTTTTCCGCAGAACTTGAACATGCGTGGCTGATGCGGGATGCCAAGGCCGAAGCGCTGGAACGGCGGCGGGCGCGTTTCGAGGACATGCTCGCTTCCGTGACTCCACATGGCATGCGCAGCGTCCTCATGGACCAACGGATAAAGGCCAAAAGCGCGCATGCGCACATTCTGAACCTGGCACAATTCTCTGGCGATCCCGGCATCGCCCGCTGGGCCAGACGCCGCGCCGAAGTCGAGATCGGCTATTGCCAAAGCTTGCTGCTGGACAGCTGATCGTCGCGCACAGAGCGACCGGTCAAAAAACAGGCGAACACCGCGAATCGCGCTGAAAAATTGGGCTCCTGCCGCAGGTTTTGGCTCGTTACGCCGCTGCATCCTCGCCGCAGCGCAGAAGCTTGTGGAAGCACTGTTCCCGACGGACGAATCTTGTCCTGTCGAACGTGCGATGGTGCAGGCCTTGCAATCCAGATCACCACCGCACTCCGCAACAAGTTGCGTGGGGGATATATGGGACATTCGACTTTAGTCCACAAGCACCCTGCGCGTTACGCAAAGGGGACTGAATAAATGTCTAAAAAGCTGTTGAGCACTGTCGCTGCCGTAATGGCGACCGCGCTGCCCGCGATGGCGCAGGACTGCCCGATCAAGGTCGGCGTGCTGCACTCGTTGTCCGGCACCATGGCAATCTCGGAGACCACGCTCAAGGACACCATGGAAATGCTGATCGAGCAGCAGAACGAAAAAGGAGGCGTTCTGGGCTGCCAATTGGAAGCGGTGGTCGTCGATCCTGCCTCTGACTGGCCGCTCTTCGCCGAGAAGGCGCGCGAACTTCTGACCGTACACGAGGTCGACGTGATCTTCGGCAACTGGACGAGCGTCAGCCGCAAGTCGGTTCTGCCCGTAATCGAGGAACTCAACGGCCTGCTGTTCTACCCAGTCCAGTACGAGGGCGAGGAAAGCTCCAAGAACGTGTTCTACACCGGCGCCGCGCCCAACCAGCAGGCGATCCCCGCCACGGATTACTTCCTCGATGAACTGGGCGTCGAAAGCTTCGCGCTACTGGGCACCGATTATGTCTATCCGCGCACCACGAACAACATCCTGGAATCCTACCTTAAATCCAAGGGCATCGCTGACGAGGACATCTTCGTCAACTACACCCCCTTCGGTCACTCCGACTGGTCCAAGATCGTGTCGGACGTCGTGGCGCTCGGCGCAGGTGGCAAGCAGGTGGGCGTGATCTCCACCATCAACGGCGACGCCAACGTGGGCTTCTACAAGGAACTGGCGGCCCAAGGCGTGTCAGCCGATGACATCCCCGTAGTCGCGTTCTCGGTGGGCGAGGAAGAGCTTTCGGGCCTCGACACCTCGAACCTCGTCGGCCACCTGGCGGCATGGAACTACTTCCAGTCCGCCGATACCGACGCCAACGCCGAATGGGTCGAAGCGTGGAAAGCCCGCATGGGCGAGGAACGCGTAACCAACGACCCGATGGAGGCGCATTACATCGGCTTCAATATGTGGGTGAACGCCGCGGAAGAGGCCGGCACCACCGATGTCGACGCGGTCCGCACCGCCATGTACGGGCAGGAATTCCCGAACCTGACCGGCGGCACCGCGGTCATGCTGCCGAACCACCACCTGGCCAAGCCCGTCCTGATCGGCGAGATCCAGGAAGACGGGCAGTTCGACATCATCAGCCAGACCGAGGAAGTGCCGGGTGACGCGTGGACCGACTTCCTGCCGGAATCGGCCGTGCTGAAGTCCGACTGGCAGGAGCTCGAGTGCGGTATGTACAACACCGAGACCGAGACCTGCGTGCAGATCGAATCGAACTACTGATCTCCTGAGAACCGAAAGGGCGGCCACGCGCCGCCCTTTACCCCCTTCCGATAAGGAGGCCCGTGCATGGCACGCCTGCCGCTGATCCTCGCATTCCTCGTCGCATGTCTGCCCGCAACGGCGCAACAGGCCGACGCACCGATCCAGCAACTCCTGCAGGTACATGCAGACCAGTTGGCCAAGCCATCGCGCACCAAGGTCGCGCCCACCATCGACGCCATCGCATCCAGCGGCCTCCCCGAGGCGCAGACCGTCCTGCGCAAATGGCAGGACAAGGAACTCTGGCGCAACGTTGAGACCGGCCTTTTCATCTGGGCCGAAGAGATCGACCGCGACACGATCCGCGGCTTCGACTTTGCCGGTGACACGGCCCTGGGCGAGTTGCCCGACGACGACTACGACCAGTCCAAACCCAATTCCGGTGTCCGCAAGATGATCGGTGCCGCGCTGGTCAAGTTCCAGCTGACCGCCGAAGACATCGCCACCCGCCGCACCGCAATCAATAACATCGAGCGTGACGCCGAAGCCTCGCACCTCGCCCCCCTGCGCGAGGCGATCGAGGCCGAGACGAGTCCGACCCTCAAGGCTCGCGCGGAACGGCTCGAACGTCTGCTGACCATCCGTTTCGGTGAAACCGAAGACGAACGCATCGCCGCCATCGAAAGCTTCAAGGGTGACTTGGGCGTCGACCTGCGCGGCGCGCTCAACCCGCTGGTCACGACAGACCTCGAGGCGACCGAAACCGAACCTGAAGGCCCGGAAGTTGCCCGCGTCCTGAAACCGGGCTCCGAAGCTCTGACGCGCGAAGCGGCCTATGACCTTCTGGTCACCGAAGGTTTCGCCAAGCCCCGCATCAGCCGCGCCGACAAGGCTGCAGCACTTGTCGCCAATATAGACGGAGAGGCTGTCGCTGGCATCCAGGTGGCATCCCTCGACACCGAAGACGCCCGCGACATGGCCTACGCCAAGCTGGCCGAGCAAGGCACGGTCGACCCCGTCGCCACAGAGGCCGAGATCGACGAGACGCTGGACCGATACACCTTCTACGAGATCTTCACCGGCGCCCCGCCTGCCGTCGCGATGGCCGCGATGGACGCGCTCAACGGCATCGAGACCCGCGTCGCGGTCAATCAGGCCGCAGACCTCGCGCTCGATGCCATCTCGCTCGGCTCGATCTATTTCCTCGCCGCCATCGGTCTCGCCATCACTTTCGGCGTGATGCGGGTGATCAACATGGCCCATGGCGAATTCATCATGATGGGCGCTTATACCGGCTTCGTCGTGCAGCAGATCATCCCCGACCAGACGCTGTCGGTCATCCTCGCCATCCCGCTGGCCTTTGCCGTGACCTTCGCGGCGGGTGTGGCGATGGAACGGCTGGTCATCCGCTGGCTCTATCACCGCCCGCTGGAAACGCTGCTGGCCACCTTCGGCATCTCCATCGCGCTGCAACAGATCGCCAAGAACATCTTCGGCACGCAGGCCCGCCCGCTGACGGCCCCCGGCTGGCTCGACGGGTCGCTTGTATTCAACGACATCGTTTCAATCAGCTATATCCGCATCGCGATCTTCGTGCTGGCGCTGCTCTTCCTTGCGCTGTTCCTCCTGGTGATGAACCGCACCCGGCTGGGGCTGGAGGTGCGCGCGGTGACGCAGAACCCCCGCATGGCGGCCTCTATGGGCATCAACCCCGACCGGATCAACATGCTGACCTTCGGCTTCGGCTCGGGCATCGCGGGCATCGCGGGCGTTGCCATCGGGCTATACGCCAAGGTCACGTCCGAAATGGGCGCGGACTACATCGTGCAAAGCTTCATGACCGTGGTCGTCGGCGGCGTCGGCAACATCTGGGGCACGCTGCTGGGCGCCACGCTGGTCGGCTCGCTTCAGAAAGGCATCGAATGGCTCAACCCCTCGAATACCTTGGCGGCCCAGACCTACATGATCCTCTTCATCATCCTCTTCATACAGTTCCGGCCGCGCGGCATCATCGCGCTCAAGGGCCGGGCGGCGGAGGCCTGACATGACCGACAGCACCCTAACCGGCACCGCCCCGCGCCAGCCCTTGGCTCTGCGCTTTCCGGCGATCCTGATCTTCATGGCCTGCCTCGCGCTCTTTACTGTCGGCGTCACCATCCTGTCCGAAGGGTTCGGCATCGGCGTGATTTCCACCAGCTTCGTCAAGACGCTGGGCAAGACGCTCTGCCTTTGCCTCGTGGCACTGGCGATGGACCTCGTCTGGGGCTATTGCGGAATCCTGTCGCTCGGGCACATGGCCTTTTTCGGGCTGGGCGGCTACGCCATCGGCATGTGGCTGATGTATGAACGCACCCGCCTCATCGTGGTCGAAAGCATGTCCGCACAAGCACTGCCGCCCACGCCCGAACAAATCTCCGACGGCATCGCCAGCCAGATCTTCGGCGTCGTCGGCGCGTCCGAGTTCCCGCCCATCTGGGCGGTCGCCCACTCCCTGCCCCTGCAACTTGCCGCCGTGGTGTTGGTGCCCGGTCTGCTGGCCCTGGTCTTCGGCTGGTTCGCCTTCCGCAGCCGGGTGACGGGAGTGTACCTGTCGATCCTGACCCAGGCGATGACCCTCGCCCTCGCCCTCTACCTCTTTCAGAACGACAGCGGGTTGCGCGGCAACAACGGCCTTTCGGGCCTGCAAAACCTGCCCGGCCTCGGCAATGTCCCGCAATCCGTCGTCTCGGTGTGGTTCCTCTGGGCCTCGGCGCTTGCTCTCGCCTTGGGCTTCTGGTTGGCCACATGGGTCGTGTCGGGCAAGTTCGGCTCGGTCCTGCGCGGCATCCGCGATGACGAGGCCCGGGTGCGATTCCTCGGTTACCCGGTCGAGGCGTACAAGCTTTTCGTCTTCACCCTGTCGGCGGTCATCGCCGGCATCGCCGGCGCGCTCTATTACCCGCAGGCCGGCATCATCAACCCCGCCGAACTGGCGCCCATCGCCTCGATCTATCTCGCCGTCTGGGTCGCCATCGGCGGGCGCGGGCGGCTTTACGGGGCAGTCATCGGCGCCGCTTTCGTATCGCTTCTATCGACGTGGTTCACTGGTGGACAGGCCCCCGACATCGTGCTGGGCAGCTGGCGCATCCAGTGGGTCGACTGGTGGACGGTCTTGCTTGGCGTGTCATTCGTTGCGGTCACGCTCTTTGCCCCCAAGGGAATCGGCGGGCTCTTCGACCTGCTGGCGGATTGCCTGACCCCCAACCGCCACGGCGCCGACCTCGGCCCCGACCAGGGCGCTCTGCGCGAACAGGAGGCCGACAAATGAGCCAGCTTCTGGAGGTTTCCGGCGTCTCGGTCAGCTTCGACGGTTTCAAGGCATTGAACAACCTGTCCTTCTCTATCGCCAACAAGGAACTACGCGCCGTCATCGGCCCCAACGGCGCGGGCAAGACCACCTTCATGGACGTGGTCACCGGCAAGACGAAGCCCGACGAAGGCCGCGTGCTCTGGGGCGAGCCGCCCATCTCCCTGCTGGGCAAATCGGAAAGCACCATCGCCATGGCGGGTGTCGGCCGCAAGTTTCAGCGCCCCACCGTGTTCGAGGACCAGACCGTGTTCGAGAACCTGATGATGGCCCTGCGCAAACCCCGCTCGCCCTTCGCCGTCCTCTTCTTCAAGCCCAGCGCCGAAGACCGCGACCGCGTCGCCGATTTGGCGGGCACGATCGGCCTCGCGCAGGCGCTTCAGCGCAAATCTGGCGAACTCTCGCACGGTCAGAAACAATGGCTGGAGATCGGGATGCTGCTGGCGCAGGAACCGCAGCTTCTGCTGGTCGATGAACCCGCGGCGGGCATGACCACCGCCGAGCGCGAGAAGACCACCGACCTGCTGCGCGAAGCCGCCAGAACCCGCGCCGTCGTCGTCGTCGAACATGACATGGAATTCGTCCGCCGCCTCGGCTGCAAGGTCACGGTGCTGCACGAAGGCTCGGTGCTGGCCGAAGGCTCCATCGACCATGTCACCAAGAATGAAAACGTGATCGAGGTGTATCTTGGCCGATGACATCCTGAGCGTCGAGGGCCTGACCCTCCACTACGGCGGCAGCCAGATCCTGAACGGCATCGACATGGGCGCACGTCTGGGCGAAGTGACTTGCATCATGGGCACCAACGGCGTCGGCAAGACCTCCCTGCTCAAGGCGCTCTCCGGCACTCATCCCCGCTCGGGTGGCACTTATACGCTGGCGGGCGAGACCGTCGGCAAACTCGGCGCCTATGACATGGCGCGGCGCGGCATCGGATACGTGCCACAGGGGCGCGACATCTTCCCGTTCCTGACGGTCGAGGAAAACCTCGAGACCGGCTTCGCCTGCCTGCCGCGCAGCGAACGCCACCTGCGCGACGATATCTTCGACCTCTTTCCGATCCTCAAGGAATTCATGCCCCGGCGCGGCGGAGACCTGTCGGGCGGGCAGCAACAGCAGCTTGCCATCGCCCGCGCGCTCATCACCAAGCCCAAGGTCCTGCTCCTCGATGAGCCGACCGAGGGCATCCAGCCCAACGTGATCCAGCAGATCGGCGAGGCAATCCGCCTGCTGCGGTCCCAGGGCGACATCGCAATCATCCTGGTCGAGCAGTATTTCAGCTTTGCCTTCGACCTCGGCGACCGTTTCTATGTGATCGAACGCGGAGCGGTCAAGCTGAGCGCGGACAGGGATAGCGTGACAAGCGAAGAACTCGCCAGAAGCACTGCCATCTAACCACCCGCAAGGACCGCTTCAATAAACGCGAGGCACGTCAGACGACATGCCTGCGTTTCTTGATGCGGTCCGGCGCGGGCGTTTGCTGTCACGTCGACGTCTGATCTCGAAACAAGCTCGCAAAAGGTCTCGAACATCACACACCGCCCCGGACAACGCGTCTCGTCAGGGAACGATCTCCAGCTCCGCGATCCTGTCCCCCTCGAGACGGAACAGGTAACGCAGATCGACCGGGCTGCCGGGAAAGTTGCCGACAAGGTGGCTGGTCACGATCGTGCGCTCACCTTCCTCGGTCAGGGAAAACGGCTCGACGGTATAGGTATATTGGGTCGAGGCATTGGCCATCCACTGCCGGATCGCCTCCCGGCCCTTGTACGTATTTCCTTCATCAACGACCACGGCGTCCTCCGTAAAGCACTCCGCTATAGCTTGCGCGTTGCCCTTCTTGTCGGCCGAGAAATACTTGGCGATCACTGTCGGTAGTTCGGGTTTCATGGTCATTCTCCTGTTGTGGTTCAAGGCGCTGCGACCTCTGCCAGTCGCGCTGAAAGCCAATTTAGGACCAGATGAAAATTTAAGAATGTGGATAAATCGATACGTCAAATCCCGAAAATCAGGATAATGCCATTATCCGGAAATTCAGAACAGCGCATACTCGTTTATCCCAGTTATCCAAACCACACATATTGCCTAGGTTTTCCAGCAAGCAACACTCAGCGATAAATCTGGAGCTCGGATCATGCACGATTTTCTCAACCTGAAAGACAAGCGCGCACTCGTGACCGGGGGCACCCAGGGCGCCGGCGCCGCCACCGTCGAGTTGCTGCGAATGCTCGGCGCGACGGTCCTGACAACCGCGCGCTCGCGCCCGGACCAGATGAATGCCGACGCATTCGTTGCCGCAGACCTGACGACACCCGCAGGCTGCAAGGCGGTTGCCGACGCAGTCAAAGACGAGCTGGGCGGCATCGACATCATCGTCCACATGGTCGGCGGATCCTCCGCACCGGGTGGCGGATATGCGGCACTCGATGACGATCAATGGCAAAGGGAGCTTGACCTGAACCTGTTCCCGTCGGTTCGGCTCGACCGCTTGCTGGTGCCGCAGATGGTGGCTCAGGGCCACGGCGTCGTCATCCACGTCACCTCGATCCAGCGTCTCCTGCCCCTGCCGGAGGCCACGACAGCCTATGCCGCGGCCAAGGCCGCGCTCTCGGCCTATAGCAAGAGCCTCTCCAAGGAAGTCTCCCCGAAAGGTGTCCGCGTCCTGCGCGTCTCCCCCGGCTGGATCGAGACCGAGGCATCGGTGCGCCTCGCCCAGCGCCTCGCCGAGGAGACGGGGACCGATTACGAAGGCGGCAAGCAGATCATCATGCAGTCGCTCGGCGGCATCCCCATAGGCCGCCCGACCAAACCCGACGAGGTCGCCAGCCTGATCGCCTTTCTGGCCTCGGATCGCGCGGCCACGATCACGGGCACCGAGTACACCATAGACGGTGGAACCGTTCCGACCGTCTGAGCCCCTGACCCTTTGCCCGTCGGGCCCCGAAACACCGGCTCCAGACCGCATGGCCAACGGTCGGCGCTGCATCGTCCACCCCGGTGAACGGTGAAACCACCAATGGTGGTCTGTTGGTTGCGCCCCGCCGCAACCACGTGATCGCGATCTGACCCATTTCGACCAGACGACAAACATCCCCAAGGAGATCCTTATGGACACCAATCCTGACCTCTCGCGACACGACATTGACGTCGCGGAAAACCAGAATGCCCTGCGCCAAGCGCTTCGCTCCGAATACGATTTCATCGTCTGCGGTGCCGGGTCCAGCGGTTCGGTCGTCGCCGCCCGGCTGGCAGAACAGCCGGAGGTCAGCGTTCTCCTGGTCGAGGCCGGCGGCGACGACACGGCAGACACGGTCACCAACCCCGCCATGTGGCCCTTGAACCTCGGCAGCGAGCGCGACTGGGGCTTCTCTAGCGAACCCAGCCCGACCCTCAATGGCCGCAGGCTTCCGCTCAGCATGGGCAAGGGCCTGGGTGGCGGGTCGAGCATCAACGTCATGGTCTGGGCCCGTGGCCACAAGGAAGACTGGGATCACTTCGCCGCCGAATCCGGCGACCCCGCCTGGGGGTACCAATCCGTCCTTGGCTACTACCGCCGCATCGAGGATTGGCAGGGCACACCCGACGACGAACGGCGCGGCAAGGGCGGCCCCGTCCATGTCGAACAACCCGCCTCGCCTCAGCCCGCCGCCCGCGCGATGCTCGAGGCCGCCGGCCAGATGGGCATCCCGGTTTTCGACAGCCCGAACGGGGCGATGATGGAAGGCCCCGGCGGCGCCGCGATCGCCGATTTGCGCATCCGCGACGGCCGGCGCCAGTCGATCTTCCGCTCCTACACCCACCGCGTCATGCACCAGCCCAACCTGACCGTCCTGACCGGCGCCCTGGTCACCCGCATCCTGCTGGAGGGCACCTCCGCCACCGGCGTCGAACTCCTGCTCGACGGCAAGCCCCGGCAGATCCGCGCGCGTTGCGAGACGATCCTGTCGCTCGGCGCCATCCAGACGCCGAAGGTGCTGATGCAGTCCGGCATCGGCCCCGAGGAAGAGCTCGCCGCCCACGGCATCCCGATCGTGCGCGACCTTCCCGGCGTCGGCCGCAACCACCAGGACCACCTCGCCTTCGGCTGTACCTGGGCCTATCACAAGCCCGAAGGCATCGGCGGCGGCGGGTGCGAGGCGACGCTCTATTGGCAGAGCGACTCGCGCCTCCGACAGCCGGATATCCTGCAATGCCAGCTCGAATTCCCGGTGCCCGCGCCCGCCGAAGCCGGCATCGAGACGCCCCCGCATGGTTGGACCATGTTCGCCGGGCTGGCCCAGCCGAAAAGCCGGGGCCGCCTGCGGCTGTCCGGGCCGGATGCCGACGATCCGCTCCTGATCGAGCCCAACGCCCTCAGCGAGGCCGAGGATCTGGAGACCGCCTTTGCCGCCGTCGCGATGTGCCGCGAGCTCGGCAACCACCAGGCCTTCACGCCCCTCGTCCGGCAGGAAGTCGCGCCCGGCAGGCGGGATCGCAAGGCGTTGGCCGATTTTATCCGCAACTCCGCGGTCACCTACTGGCACCAATCCTGCACCGCCAAGATGGGACGGGACGAGATGTCGGTCGTCGATCATCAGCTCAAGGTCTACGGCATCGACAACCTGCGCATCGCCGATGCCTCGATCATGCCGCGCATCACCACCGGCAACACGATGGCCCCCTGCGTTGTGATCGGGGAACGTGCCGCCGACATGATCCGCCTTCAGCACGAACTGGCGCACACCGCAATGCCCGTCGAAGCCGGGGCATAAGCGAAACGTCAGCGGATCGGTGGCAAGCCCTTCGATCCGCACGACCTGCCGACTTCGCCCCCGGTTTGCGCGCGCCACACGCGGCGAGGCGCCCACAGCACGCTTTCACCCACACCCGATCTGTGTCTTAGATGATCCAGAAAGGTGCACAAGAGCGCCTGAAAGCCGCAAAAGGGCATAGAATGCCGGAAGATCCCATCAGTCCGGACCTCGACCGGATCGACCGAAACATCCTGCGCGCGCTGCAGAAAGACGCCCGCGTGCCCAACTCCGACCTGGCCCAACTGGTGAACGTGAGTGCCGCGACATGCCACCGCCGCACCCAGCGCCTGATCGAACAGAAGTACATCTCGTCCGTCCGCGCGCAGATCGCACCGGCCAGCGTGGGGCTGGGCACGCTCGTGATGGTCGGCGTCGTGCTGGACCGCTCCACACCCGAGAGCTTTTCCGAGTTCGAAGAGGCTGTCGGAGGGATGAAAGAGGTCCTGGACTGCAACCTTGTCGCCGGAGACTTCGATTATCTTCTGAAGATCAGGACGCGCGACATGGAAGGGTTCAATCTGTTGCACGGCCGCAAACTCATCACCCTGCCGGGCGTCCGCCAGATCCGTACCTTCTTCGTGTTAAAGGAAGTCAAGGACAACGCACCTCTGGCGTTCTGACTGAGAGTCCGGGGGCCATGCCCCCGGACCGCCCTTGCGCTCTCACCCTGCCCTGACACGTCGCGCCGCCTGCGCCCATGTGGCCGTCCGCGACCCCTGGTGCCGCGCCGCTTGCAACGTCGTCTGGGGCAGCGCCGCGCCCTGCCCGTCGGTAAAGCTGGTGCCGTAAGGATTTCCGCCGGCCGCATGGATCGCCGGATCGGTATAGCCCGGAGGCACCATGATCCCGCCCCAGTGGTAGAACACGTTATGCAGCGCAAGCAGGGTGGATTCCTGTCCACCGTGAACGTTACCGGCCCCGGTGAATGCACTGACGACCTTGTCCGTCAGCGCCCCGTTCATCCACAGACCGCCGCAGGTGTCCAGGAACTGCTTCAACTGCGCAGCCGGCAGTCCGAAACGCGTCGGCGTGCCGAAAACGAAACCGTCCGCCCATTCCAGGTCCTCGTGAGTCGCCACGGGAACCTCGCGCGTGGCCTCGAGGTGTTTCCGCCACGCCGGGTTCGCATCGATCGCCGCGTCAGGCGCCAGTTCCGCCACCCGCCGTATCCTGACCGCGGCGCCGCGTGCTTCGGCGCCTGCGGCGATTTCCCGTGCTATCGTGTAGGTGTTGCCGGTACTGCTGTAATAGACGATTGCCAGCCGGACGGGTTCTTGATCTGTCATGTCGCTTTCCTCTTGTTGAGAAAGGAAAGCTATGCGCGCCCAACCGTCGCCACTATAGAGTGGAATTTCGTTTCACTGTCTGCCCGGATGGACAATCACATGCCGAAAACGCCCAGCCTCGATGACCTGGCCCGCTTCAGGAAAGTCGTCGACAAAGGCTCTTTCGCAGCCGCAGCGCGGGACCTCGGCATACCCAAAAGCACCCTAAGCAAGGCCATCGCCCGGCTCGAACAGGATCTTGGCGTGCGCCTGCTGGAGCGAACGACGCGCAACATGCGACCCACCGACATCGGGCGTATCGTTGCGGATCACGGCAAGACGATGGTCGACGCGTTCGACGCGGCAAGGCTTGCAGCCAGCGACAGCGACGGGCCCTCGGGCCGCGTCCGCGTCGGGTGTCCGCCGGGGCTGTTGGATGATCTGCTCGATGATGTCATCGCCGATTTCCTCACCGACTTTCCCAAGGTCCGGATCGAACTGGTCGCGATGGCGGGCCCGCTCGACCTCGTCAGGGACGATGTGGATATCACGATCCGCGCGCGGTCGCAGGTCGAGGCCGGCGCCTCGCATGTCGTACGGCGGCTCGGCGTGTCGCGTGGCATCCTGGTTGCCGCGCCGTCCCTTGCCGGTACAAGCCATCTGCTGACGCCTCGGGACTTGCAGACTGTCCCCACCCTGTGCCTGCCCGGCGACAGCCGCGAATGGGCGCTTTTCGACCGGGCTGGCACACCCCACACAATTGACGTCTCTCCGCGGCTTGTCACCAGCGACATCGCCACCTTGCGGCACGCCGCGATCAGGGGGCTGGGCGTCGCCCTGCTGCCCGAACATGCCTGTATGCCGGATATTGCAGCCGGCCACCTGATGCGGGTCTTGCCGGACATCTCGACGGTCGAGGGCACAATCTACGCCGTGTTCTCGCGCGACACCGCTAGGGCCTCGGCGCTTCGCGCCTTCATCGACCACCTTGCCCGCGCCTTCGCCATCGCCCCGTTCCGGCGATAGCCCGGCCACTCTTCACGCCGCCCGTGCCGAGCGCGCCAACTCGCGCGCAAGGTCGACGAACACCTTGAACGCGGCCGGTGGGTTGCGCCGGCTGGGGTAATACAGGCACAGCGGCGCAATCGGCGGGGTCCAGTCATCGAGGATCCGCACCAGCCGGCCCGCCGCGATATCTTCGCGCACGTTCGACTCCATGAAATACCCGATGCCCACACCATCGAGGACCGCTGTGCGCGCCAGGCTGGCCTCATCCAGGGTCAGTGGCCCGTCCACGTCCACATGCACTGGCTGGCCTTCGGATTCGAACTGCCAGCGATACAGCGCGCCGTTCGGCAGGCGGACGCGGATACAGGTATGCGCCTTCAGGTCGGCCGGAACGCGCGGGACATCCCGGTTCGCGAAATAGGACGGCGCGGCCACGACGGCATGTCGGCGCGCGGGCCCCAGCGGAATCGCGATCATGTCCGACGGCACGAGCGTCTTGCTGCGCACCCCGAAATCAAATCCGTCCGCCACGATGTCCACAAGGCTCCCCTCGGTCACGAGATCGATCTGAACCTCCGGAAACCGCTTCAGAAACTCCAGGACCAGCGGCGCAAGAATTTCCTGCGCGGCAGTGACGAAGGTGTTGATGCGCAAGGTGCCGGAAGGCGTCTCCTGTTGCGACCGGACCGTGTCCAACGCCTGATGGATATCCCGCACCGCCGGACTGACCTGATCGACGAATCTGTGCCCCGCCTCGGTCAGCGAGACACTGCGCGTCGTGCGATTGAACAGGCGCACCCCCAACTGCCCTTCCAGCTTGGAAACCGCATTGCTGAGAGCACTCGTCGACATCCCCAAATCGAGTGCCGCGGCCCGGAACGTCCCTCTGCGGCTGATTGCGAGCACGGCATCGAAGTCGGTCAGTTTATAGTTTTTCATTGTCCCGAATTTCGTAATTCGACGCCTCAATTTATCCCTAGTGTCAAAACGGCGTCAAAAGCTAAATTTTCGGTGACGCACCAGTATCCACCGTTGGCCTTGGCCCGGCATTATCAAAAGCTAGCTTTGCGCGTCCCTCGACCCGTCCACCAGCCCTGCCTTCAGAGCGAACCAGACCATCTGCGCGTCGGTTTCCAGCCCCAGGACGCTCTTGATCTGGTAGTGGTTGTTGCGCACCGTTTTGAGGCTGATCGACAGGGCATCGGCAATCTTCTCCGCGGGCCATCCGCTTGCCAGCAGGCGCAGGATCTCGGTCTGGCGTGTACTCAGCTCGTCAAGGCCGATGCCCGCCCCGGCAATCCGGTCCTGCGCGATAGACTCGATTACATCCGGCGAGATCACGGTCCGCCCCTCCAGCACCCCAAGGATAGCGTTGATCAGGTTCGCCGGATCGCTGCTCTTGGTGACATACCCCGCCGCCCCGGCCTCGACAGACTTCAATGCAAAGGCCGATCCCTGGTGCATCGTGAAAACCACCACTCTGGCGGTCTCATCGTACTGCCGGATATGGCGGATCGCCTCGATGCCGCTTGCGCCGGGCAAGGTCACGTCCATCACCACCACGTCCGGCTTCGTCTCCCGGAAACGAATGTAGGCGCTGCGCGCGTCTTCGGCCTCGGATACGATGCGCAGGCCCGGTTGCAGGTCGATCAGCCGGCGATACCCCTCGCGCACGACCGGGTGGTCATCGACGATCATGATGCGATGCTCGGTCATGCGGCGCTTCGCATGATCGCGCCGGGAACGGTCACGTCGACCCTGACGCCGTCTATCGTCTGCTGCATGTTCAATCGCCCGCCCATGGCCGCCGTCCGCTCGGTGATGCCTAGGATGCCATGACCCGGCCGCTCCCGGGCCAGCGTCCCGCCTCCATCGTCCTCGACGGTAAGCGTGATGCTTCCCTCCACCTGCCGCAGCATCACGCGAACATGTTCCGGTGCGCCATGCCGCATAGCGTTCGTCACGCATTCCTGAACGATGCGGTAGAGATCCAGCGCCACGGCATCCGTCATCCCGCCTTCGTCCAGGTCACAATCGAGCGTCAGGCGGGTGCCGCGCTGCTTTTCCCACCCGCCCAGCATCGTGCGCAGGCTGGCGGCAAGGCCGACCTCCTCCAGATCCGGCGGTCGCAGACGCGCGAACGCCCCGCGCAGGCAATCCATCATGTTGCGGATATTATCACCGACGGCCCCCGCGTCGCGCTCGATATCGGGGCGGTCCCCCGAGGCGGCATAGCGCATCGAAGCGGCAAGCGCGGCCGTCGCGGTGAGCGTCTGACCGAACTCGTCATGAAGGTCGCGCGCCAGTTGGCGCCGCTCCACGTCCTCGACCTCGATCAGCTTGCGGGTCAGCGCACGGCTCCGCTCGGCGCTGGCTCTCAGGCGCTCGGCCAAATGATTGACGGCCTGCGCTATCTGGCCGAACTCGCGCGCGCCACCCAGTTCGACCCGCGCATCGAGGTCGCCGTGGGCCAGCCGGTCTAGCCCGGCGACGATGCCGCGCACCGGCCCCAGGCGCCAGACAATCGCGAAAGAGCCCAAAATCAGCACGCCTGCCGCCATCGCCAGTGTCTGCCACAGGGCCAGCCGTGTGCGCTGCCAGGCCAGCGTCGCGGCGGCCACCGGATCGAAGGTTGCCTCGACACGGAACGCGCCGCTTTGTGACGCCGATCCGGACCGCGCGACCGGCGCGGGCGGCTCGAAAACGCGTTCGGACAGGTCGCGGAACCAGCCGGGCGCGATCTGCCCGAAGACCTGCCAGCCGGCACATAGCCGCCGCTCCGAGATCATCCGTTGGTCAAACCGGATGCAGGTGCCCGGCGCCATCACACCCAGAAGCTTGATCGACGTCATCTCGGCATAGAGCGGGTCGCCCACGCGCGGCTCCATGTGATAGTTCCGCTCCAGCACATAGCTGGCCCGCGTCAGCGTCGTCTGGGTATCGCTGCGGGCGCTCCGGTATGCATCTGTTGCTGCCAGGCCAAGGGTGATCGCCCCGGCCAGTGCCGTCACCAGCCAGAGCGTCAGAACCAGTCGGAACCGAAGGCTCATGTCATTCCCTCCCGAAATGTACTGCACCCGAGGATCGGGCAAACCGGCCGTCATGTCTCGGGCAATTTGCCCGACATGCGCCGAAAAGGTCAGCGAGATCTTCTTTGCATGTCCCGGCCATGTTTCTGTGTCACGGGCAAAAGGAGGACCGGATGGAGGATATCGCAGACAGGACGACAGGCACTCGGGCAGACCCCGCGGCGTTGCTGGCGGCTCGTATGGAACTCGGCCTCGTGGGCCACGCGGTGCTCGTGGAACGGCTGTTGATCGCGCTCCTGACCGACGGGCACGTCCTGATCGAAGGCGCGCCGGGCCTTGCAAAGACCCGCTCGGTGCGGCGGCTGGCCGAGGGGGTCGAGGGCAGCTTTTCCCGCATCCAGTGCACGCCCGACCTGATGCCGTCTGACGTCACCGGCACACAGATCTACCGGCAGGACAGCGGCACGATGGATTTCCTGCCCGGCCCGGTCTTTCACAATCTTGTCCTGGTCGACGAGATCAACCGCGCGCCGCCCAAGGTGCAATCCGCGCTGCTCGAGGCGATGGGCGAAGGCCAGGTCACCGCCGGTGGCCAGACCCGTGCCCTGCCCGACCCTTTCATGGTCATCGCCACGCAGAACCCGCTGGAGCAGGAAGGCACCTTTCCCCTGCCCGAGGCGCAGCTTGACCGGTTCCTGATGCATGTCATGCTGGACCTGCCCGATGAGGCCGCCGAGATGGAAATTCTCGACCTTGTCGAGGCGGAACTGCGCAGCCATGCCGGGCGCGAAGCACCAACGCTGGATCACGCGACGCTCGCCGCCATGCAGGAAGACGTGCTTCAGGTCCACCTGTCGCCCGCCTTGAAGCAATACATAGTAGCGCTGGTCATGGCGACGCGCCGCGCGACCGAGGCCATTGACGTGACCGACCGGATCCGCCACGCGGTCAGCCCGCGCGGCACGCTTGCCCTGGCGTCGAGCGCCCGTGCCCGTGCCTGGCTGCACGGTCGCGACTATGCGGTGCCCGAAGACGTCGCGGCCCTGGCGCCCGATGTGCTCTGCCACCGCATGGCGCCGACATGGCGGGCGCAGGCCGAAGGCCACACGGCCCGCTCGATCCTTTCCGAGATCCTCGCCGGTGTGGCGCCGCTATGAGCCTGCCCCGAGCATCGGGGGCGGAGGTCTCACTCGACCGTCTCGTCGCGATCGGCGGCCTCGTCGCGGGCAAACACCCGCCCGGTCTCTCCCACGGGCTCGCGGGTGGTCTCTCCGGTCCGCGCCGCGGCGAGGGCGGCGATCTCTTCGACCTGCGCCCGTTTCAGGACGGTGACGACCTGCGCCGGATCGATCCGGCCGCCACGGCGCGCAGCGGGCGGCCCCAGGTTCGCAGCCGCCACGAGGAAGTGGAACACACCCCGCTTCTGGTCGCCGATTTTCGCCCGCCAATGCTCTGGGGCACCCGCGGGCGTTTCCGCTCGGTCGCCGCCGCAGAGGCGCTGGCGGTGGAGGGCTGGCGCGCGGTGCTGGCCGGCGGGCGCGTGGGCGCGATGCTCGTCACCGGCAGCGCCATCGAGATGATGGCCCCGCGCCCGCGCGAAACGGCAATGCTGCGCGCAGCGGGCGCATTCTCACGCGCCCATGCCGCCGCACTCGATGCGCCGGAGGCCGGCTACGACAGCCTCGCGGTGCTCCTCGAGGCAATCTCCGCCCGTGCAGCGCCCGGCACGGCTGTAAAGATCGCAACCGGGCTTGACGCGCCCGGCGCGGATTTCGGCAGGGCGGCGGCGGCCCTGATGCAGAAATGCCCGCTCGAACTCCTGCTGATCCGCGACAGCGTGGAGGCCACACCACCAACCGGGCGCTTTGCGGCACGTATCTGCGGGCGCATCACCCGCGGCCGGTTCGGCACCTCCGCCTCGGCCGACCACCTTGCAGCCCGGTGCATCCCCCACCGGATCGTAAACGCGGCAGACCCGGTACTTCCGGAGGCCGCATGACACCCGAGGACCTGACCGCCCATCTGGCCGATATCCGCATACCCGAAAGCTTTGCCCGCTTCGGCCTTCAGGACGCGATGGCGGCTGCGGCCCTCGGTCTGGTTGCGGGGCTTTTGGTTGCACGGATCGCCCGGTTCGCAACGGTGCGCAAGACACGACCGGCCGAGGCCGCCCGCGCCGCCATCGCCGGTTTGTCCGATGCCGCACCGCAGGCCCGGCTTGCAGGTCTCACGCAACTCCTGCTGGACCATGGCGGCACGCCTCCCGACGGGCTGGGCCCGGCGCTCTATAACCCGCGCCGCCGGTTCGACCCGGCCCCGCTGGAAGCCGCCATCATCGCCGCCGCGAAAGGCCCGCGCCAATGAGTTTCGCAGCCCCCTGGGCGGCGCTGCTGCTGGTGCTACCACTTCTGCTGTTTCGCATTCTGCCAAAGCGCCGGATCGCGGAAGGTGCCATAAGCCTGCCACCGGCCATCGCAGAGACATTCCGGCCCACCGACACGTCTCCGGCTCGGCTCCATGCGCGCACAACCCTGCTGATCCTCGCTTGGGTCTTGCTGGTCGCCGCCCTGACCGGCCCGCGCGCGGAGCGCATTCTCGATGTTGTGCCGGCCTCGGGGCGCGATATCGTCCTTGCGCTCGACCTTTCCGGCTCGATGGAGCGTGAGGACTTCACCCTGAACGGCGCGCAGGTGTCACGCCTTGCAGCGGTGCAGGACGTGGGCGCCCGCTTTGTCCGCGGCCGCACGGGTGACCGTGTCGGGTTGGTCGTCTTCGGCGACCGGGCTTATGTGGCGGCGGCCCTGACACATGATGTGTCCGCCGTCGCACAGGTGATCGAAACCGCCCAGATCGGGGTTTCGGGCAAGGCCACGGCCATCGCCGACGGGCTTGGCCTGGCGCTTCGACGCCTGCGCGAGCGCGAGGCCGAAAGCCGCGTCATCGTGCTGCTGTCGGACGGGCAGGACACGACCGGCGCGGTCGATCCCGTTGCCGCCGCTATCACCGCCAAGACGCTGGGCGTACGGGTCTACACCATCGCGCTCGGTCCCGCCGACCTCGAGACCGCCCGGGATGCGCGCGACGCGGTGGACAGCGAAACCTTGCGCCGCATCGCCGAGGCCGCAGACGGCAAAACCTTTCGCGTGCGCAGCACCGAGGACCTTCTGGCGGTGACCGAGGCCATCGACCGGCTTGAACCGAGCCTGGCCGACTCGCCGCCGGTTCGGGGCTGGCAGGAATACTGGCCATGGCTGGCCAGCGCGGCGCTCGCGTTGCTGGCCACGGCGCTCGGGCTGCAGGCGCGGGAGGCGGCATGACGGACGGCGGGGAGTTCGTGCTGCTGCGCCCGCTGTGGCTGATCGGCATTCCGCTGGCCTTGCTGGCCGGCGGCGCCGTCGCCTGGGCCGCACGCGGGCTCGATCGTTGGCGCCGGGTGATCGACCCCGAACTGCTCTCGGCGCTGCGCAAGCTGGGGCATGTATCGGACGGGCGCCGCACTATCGACCCGTGGTTGCTGGCCATGGCAGGCGGGCTGACCGCCTTGGCACTGGCCGGCCCTGCCACGCGAGACCCGGACGCGCCGGTGCTGCGAAACCTCGACGCCGTGATGATCCTGATGGACCTTTCGCCCTCGGTCACCCAGGGCGGCGGGTTCGACGACGCGCAGGCCGCCGTATCGCGCCTGATCGACCGTCATGGCACGCGGCCCGTCGCCATGGCCGTCTATTCCGCCGAAAGTTTCCTGGTCAGCGTGCCGACCGAGGATCCGGCCGCCCTGCAAACGGTCATCGCCGTGGCCGACAGCCAAACGATTCCGGTCGGCGGCAGCCGTCCCGACCGCGCGCTCGACCTCGCGCGCCAGACCCTGACCGACGCCGCCGCGGCGTATCCGGATGTCGTGCTGGTCTCCGACGGCGGCGGTGCCGGCCCCGAGGCGCTGGACCGTGCCCGCCAGATGGCCGCCGAGGGTATACGCGTCTCGGCCGTCTTCGTCCCGCCTGACGAGCCACCCTACGGGATGCCGCCGCCTGATCGCGACGGGTTGGCCGCCATCGTTTCGGCGGGCGGCGGCATGATCGCGGACGCCACAGATATCGCCACCGTCGAAAAGATCCTGTCCGAGCGTCAGGGAGCAGTCGCGTCGGACCCCACCCTGCGAAACCTGCGCTACGCCGATCAGGGCCGGTGGCTGCTGGCCTTCGCGTTGCTGCCACTGGCTTTCCTCTTGCGCAGAAGCGATGAAGCATGAGCCGCGGTTCGCTGTCGATCCTTGCCGCTGCCTTGTTCTGCGCCACCGCCGCGGGCCCCGAGGGCTGGGCAAAGCTGATCTGGCGCGCGGGCCATCCCGCGCTTGCCCTGCCCCTGATCGAAAACCCCGGCGCGCGCGGCGCGGCACTCTTCCAGGCCGGACGCTATGCCGAGGCCGACGCCGTTTTCGCCCAGATCGGCCGCAGCGCCACCTACAACCGGGGCATGACCCTGGCCGCGACAGGCGACTACAGCCTGTCGGTCGCCTATTTCGATGCCGTGCTCTTCGCCGACCGCTACGATGCCGACGCGCAGCACAACCGCCGGGTCGTTTCGGCCCTGATCGAGCCGGTGATCGGCGAAGCGCGCGGCCACGGACGCATCGAGACGATCCTGTCCCAAGGCGGCGTCGAAACCGCGGCCTTCGATCCCGACGCCCCCGCGCGGCCCATTCAGGCGGCGGAACGCGACCCAAAGCGTGCCAGCCTGAAACGCTCGGTCACCGGCGAGCGGACGGCGGCGGCGGATATGGGCTGGCTCGATTCGCTGGCCGATGCGCCTGGGGCCTATCTCAAGGGCCGCATCGCCTCCGAGATGGAACGCCGGCGCAAGGACGGCGAGGCCCATCGAGAGGAGCCCAGCCGATGGTGAAAATCCTGGTACTCCTGCTGTTGCTCGCCACCCCCCTGGCCGCACAGGAGCACGAGACGCTGAGCCTCGAACTGGTGCTCGACCCGCGCGACGAAGCCCCGATGGAGGGCGAGATGATCCTTGCCACGATCCGGGGGATCTATCGCGAGACCATCACCAACGAGGAATTGAAGCTGCGCAGCATGACCGATTTCGATTGGACGCGGCTGGGCCAGGACGAATGGACCGACCAGCGCGTCGACGGGCGCATGTCGCGGGTGTTCGAGCGGCGGATCGCCTTCTTTCCCAAGCGCGCCGGAACGCTGGAGGTCCTGCCTATCGTGCATGAACTGGAGGTCCCCGGCGACAGCGGACAACGCGAAACCGTGCTTGTCCGATCCGAACCGGTGCGCATCGAGGTGGTTGAAAAACCCGCACGCGCCGAAGAGACATGGTTCCCCGTCCGCGCGCTGGAAGTCTCCGACACGTGGGACGCCGACGCGGCGCAGCTAGAGGACGGACAAGGCGTGACGCGCCGGGTCGTGCTTCGCGCGCTCGGCGCCACGCCCGAGATGATGCCGCAACAACCCGCCTTGCGCGAGCCGTGGCTGATCACCTTCACCCCGCCGGAGGAGCGCGACTTCCAGGTCACCTCGCAGGGTCCTGTCACGACCCTGGTCTGGGTCTGGAAACTGCGCCCCATCACCGGAGAGCCCGGCGTGCTGCCAGAGGTCACGATTCCCTATTTCGACACGGAGGCCCGCACGGCGCGTGCCGCCATACTGCCCGCCGCGCCCATCGGCTATGCAAGCTTTGGCGACAACGCCGCGGCCGGCTGGCGCAAGGACATCGGCGTCGGCCAAGCGCACATCGCGGTTTTTTCCGGGGCCACGATCATCGTTGTCTTGTTGGCGCTCCGAGGCCGCTCGGGGGCATCATCCGCCACCCTCGCCCTGCGCCGCAAGTTGCATTTGAAGAAACAGCTGCGCCGGCTGCGGAAATACGCCGCCACCGAAGATATTCCGCGGTTTCGCGCCCTTGCGGCCCACCTTCTGTCCAGCGAAACCATAACGCCACCGACCAGGGATCACATCGCCCTGCGCCCGGTTGATATCTTTCTGTTCGGCAGCAAGAGTGCACAGCCTGCCCTGGATCTCAGGTCGGTTCTGCGCGACATCGAGGAAAGATTGCGTACCTCTTCCCGCCACGTCGGAATGTAAAAGTTTCCAGTCTTCAAGTTTTATCTTTTCTCGAACCTTTCCATCCTTTACGCATCGATTCACTTCGGTTCCCGGCGGTTTGCCGGCGGGATAATAGGGAATGCGGTGCGACGCCCAAGGCGTCCATTCCGCAACTGCCCCCGCAACTGTAGGCGGAGAGCGAAGCCGGACCATGTCACTGTCATGCTGTGCATGATGGGAAGACCCGGCCAAGTGTTGACCCGCAAGTCAGGAGACCTGCCGAGGTGATCACCCTGTCCGAACGCGGGGCGCGTTTCGACAACGGACTTTCCGTAGCGGTGACGTCATCACCGTCTGCGGAGTCACCCCTCCAAAGGCCAAACCAACAGCCATCGCGTCAAGCGAGATCCGGAGGGGCATGCCATGTCACGCTCATTCAAAGCCGCACTTGCGGCATCCACTGCCCTTTTCACCCAACCCGCCATTGCGCAGGACACGCCCTATGACCTCGGGACGATCTTTGTCTCCGGCGGCCTGACCCCGATTGAAGGCAGCGCCTATGGCCGCGCCGGGACCGTGCTGACCGAACAGGATATCGAGGATCGCGGCTCAAGATACGCCGTCGATCTCATCCGCTCACTGCCGGGCGTTTCCGTCTCGCGGACCGGCCCCGCCGGCGGCCTGACCCAGGTCCGTATGCGCGGCCACGAGGGCAACCACACGCTGGTCATCATTGATGGCGTCAAGGTGGCCTCGCCCAGCCAGGGCGAATACGATTTCAGTGGCCTACTCAGCGCCGACATCGAGCGCATCGAGGTCCTGCGCGGGCCACAATCCTCGCTTTACGGCTCGAACGCCATCGGCGGCGTGATCTCGATCACCACCAAGCGCGCGACCGAGCCGGGCTTCAGCGGGCAGGCCGGGTTTGAGATCGGCACCGACGAGACCACGCAAGTCAGCCTGGCCTTGCGGCAGCGCACGGACAAACTGGCGCTCAGCTTTTCCGCGACGCGCCGGGATACCGGCGGCTATGACGTGTCCGGCCTGAACGGCGAGGACGACGGCGATCTCAATGAAACCTACAACCTCAACGTTCAGTATTACGCGACCGAGACGCTGACCTTCGGCGGCACGCTGCGGCACGTGAAAAGCGACTCGGACTTCGACGGCCAGATCTACACCGCGCTCACACCTGCCGGGCAGATCCTCGTCGATGACTTTTCCGGTTCCGATACGGCCGAGACCTTCGGTTCGATCTACGCCGTGCTCGACACGTTCGGCGGACGTTTTCGTAACCGGCTCGACCTGTCCTTCGCGGACATCCAGACCGATCGCTTCAACGGCACCGGCGCGCAGTCGGGCGACACCACAGAGACACGGCACAAGATCAGCTACAAGGGCAGCGTCGCGCTGGATGGCGGCACGGTCGATACCGCCCGCCACATCCTGACCCTCGGCGCCGAGTGGGAGCGGGAAACCTTCGTCAACAACAACCCCGCCTTCGTCTTCGCACCCAGCCAGCTGATCAAGCAGACGCGCGAGCAGACCGCTCTCGTGGCGGAATACCAGGGCAACCTGACCGACAGTCTTGATGTGCAGGCCAGCGTCCGACATGATTTCAACGACGAATTCGAGGATTTCACGACCTACGCCGTCGGTGTGTCATACAAGCTGTCCAACCAGACCACGCGACTGCATGCTTCCTACGGCACCGGCGTCCAGAACCCCACCATGCTCGAACAGTTCGGCTTTTCCAACAACTTCATCGGCAACCCCAACCTGGAACCCGAGCAGAGCGAAGGCTGGGATATCGGCGTCGAGCAACAGTTCCTGGGCGGCCGTGGCCTTATCGACGTCACCTATTTCGATGACGAGCTGACCAACGAGATCTCGTCCACCGTCGATCCCGGAACCGGTAGCCTGACACCTTTCAACCAGGCCGGCAAAAGTGAACGCCGAGGCGTGGAAATCGGTGCGACCTGGCAGGTGAACGCGCGGCTCGACCTCGGGGGGAACTATACGTGGCTGGACGCCGAGAACCCCAACGGCAGCACCGAGGTCCGTCGCCCGGAACACGAGGTGCTCTTGCAGCTTGGCTACGATTTCCCGGATGACCGCACGCGCTTCACCATGGACGTGCAGCACGTGGCGAACAATGTCGACTCGTTCTTTCCGCCATTTCCCAACCCATCCGTAGCGGTGACCCTGCCGGACTACACGCTTGTCAATGTCGGCCTGCGGCACCAGCTGACCGACAGCGTCGAGATCTATGGCCGGATCGAGAACCTGACCGACGAAAATTACCAGGAGGTCCTAGGCTTCGAGACCCCTGGCCGCACGGCGTTCTTCGGCCTGACGGCGACCTTCTGAGATGATGTCGCTGCGTCTTCCCACTGCCCTTGCCGGACTGACCCTCGCAGCCTTGCTGTGCGGGGCCAGTCCGGTCGTGGCCGAGGCGCCGCGCCGCGTCGTCTCCATGAACCTCTGCACCGATCAGTTGGCCATGATGCTGGCAGAGCCTGGTCAGCTGCATTCGGTGACCTATCTCGCGGCGGACCCCCGCGCCTCGGCCATGGCAGAGGAGGCACAAGAGTACGTCATAAATCACGGTCTCGCCGAAGAGGTCTACCTGATGCAGCCGGACCTGGTGATCGCGGGTGCCTATTCGGCCCGCGCCACCGTGGAAATGCTGCGCCGGCTGGATATCCCGGTCGTCGTGTTCGATCCCGCCTCGTCGCTTGACGATGTGCGCGACCGCATCCTGCAGATGGGCGAGGTGCTGCACCGCGAGGATACGGCCCAAGCCATGGTGTCGGACTTCGACACGCGTCTGGCCAACCTGCGGGCCGACGTGGCGCAGCGGCCCCGTGCGGTGCTTTTCTACGCCAACGGCTACACCTCGGGGGAACAGACGCTGGCGGGCCAGATCCTGACCACGGCGGGTTTTGCCAACGCCGCGGCAGAGGCCGGGTACGGATCGGGCATGAAGATCCCGCTCGAAGTGCTGGCGGTCACGAACCCCGATCTGGTGATCACCTCGCAGCCCTATCCCGGCGAGTCCCGCGCCGAGGCGATCATGAACCACCCCGTCATCGAAACGCTGCGCCGGACGGGCGAACGGGCCAGCATCACCGATCGCGACTGGGTCTGCGGCACGCCATACGTGCTCCGCGCCATAGAGGAGCTTGCCGCCGATCGCGAAGCCCTCTTCGGGAGCCAGCAATGAAGGCACTGTTCCTCTCGCTCCTGCTGGTGGTCGTCGCGCTATTCGCCGCGTCGCTCTTGATAGGCCCCGCCGGCATCGGCATCCGGCAAAGCCTGTCGGCGCTTTTCCTGGGCGATGGCGGCCCCCTGACGCTGGTGATGCGCGAGGTGCGCCTGCCGCGCGCCATCCTCGCCGTGCTTATCGGGGGCAGCCTCGGGCTGGCCGGGGCGGCAATGCAGGGCTACCTGCGCAATCCGCTGGCAGAGCCCGGCCTGATCGGTGTCTCCGGCTCTGCCGCGCTGGGGGCTGTGCTGGCAATCCATACCGGGATGGCGGGGGCGTTCGCGCTCGGCCTTCCCCTGGCGGCACTCACGGGCGCCTTGCTGGGGGTGGTGCTGGTCATGTCGCTGGCCGGCCCGCGCGGCACGTCCCTGACACTGATCCTGGCCGGCATCGCGGTCTCTGCCCTGGCCGGAGCGCTGACCTCGCTGGTGCTGAACCTCTCGCCCAATCCCTTCGCCGCGAATGAAATCGTCTTCTGGATGATGGGCTCGCTCACCGACCGCTCGATGACGCATGTGTGGCTCGCCCTGCCCTTCATGGCCGTGGGCTTTGCCCTTCTGGCCGGCCTGGGGCGTGGCCTCGACGCCATGACGCTGGGCGAGGACGCCGCGGCGGCCATGGGCATCCGCCTTGTCCGCCTGCGCCTGCTGCTGGTGCTAGGCACTGCCTGCGTGGTCGGCGCGGGTACGGCGGTCGCAGGCGCGATCGGTTTTGTCGGCCTCGTTGTCCCGCACCTCCTTCGGCCCCTGGTCGGGGCGCATCCCTCGCGCCTGCTCTGGGCCTCGGCACTTGGCGGCGCGGCCATGGTGTCGGCCGCCGACATCGCGGTGCGGGTCATCCTGCCCGCCCGGGACCTCAAGCTTGGCGTGCTGACCGCCCTTGTCGGCGCGCCCTTGTTCCTGCATCTCATCCTGAAGCTGCGAAAGGAACGGATATGAGCCTTCTGTCCGTCAAGAACCTCACGGTCTCTTTGCGCAATCGCAATGTGCTGCGCGACGTCAGTTTCGAGATCGGGACAGGCGAGTTCGTCGGCCTGATCGGCCCCAATGGCGCGGGCAAGACCACCCTGATGCGGGCCGCGCTCGGCCTGCTGCCCTTCACCGGCTCCAGCAACCTCGCCACCCTGTCGGAGAACGCCCGCGCCAGACAGGCCGCCTGGATGCCCCAGGCACGCGAGATCGCCTGGCCGGTAACCGTGGAAACCGTGGTGATGCTGGGCCGCACCCCCTATCTCAGCTCGATCCAGAACCCGGGCGACCATGACCGCAAGGCCGTCGACGACGCACTCGACTGGATGGAGCTGACCGAGTTTCGCCACCGAGATGCCACGCAGCTTTCGGGCGGCGAACAGGCCCGTGTGCTGATCGCCCGGGCGCTGGCACAGGAAACCCCGCTGCTTGTCGCCGACGAACCGATCGCCGGGCTGGATCCCGCCCACCAGATTTCCACCATGCAGACCTTCGCGGCGCTGGCACGGACCGGCAAATCCTCTCTGGTGTCGCTGCATGACCTGGGGCTTGCCGCCCGCCACTGCACCCGCCTGATCATGCTGGGCGACAAGGGCCTCGTCGCGGACGGCAATCCCGCCGATGTCCTGACCGACCAACGCCTTGCCGACATTTTCGGCGTCACCGCATGGTTTCAGGACACCGACAGCGGCTTCGTGTTCCAACCGCTCAAGGTGCTGTGATGAACCGCGTCTCGCTCCACCGCCCCTGGCTGGACTTCGACCTCGGACAGGACATGCAGGTGCTGAGCTGGGCCGTCCACAGGCCCGGCCTCGTTCAGGCGCGCCGCATCGTCTGGCGCGAAGTGCGCGATGCGGACCTGACACCGGACCTTGAGGCCCATGATTGGCTGCAAGCCGAGCTTGCCGCGCGAAACGCCGAGGATGCCGTGGCCTTTCTGACCTCCCGCGATGTTCGCAGCTTCACCCACGCCGTCGCCACCGTCGGCGCGACAGAGGCGCAGGCCGTCGCGACCGTCGGTCTCAGCAATGCCGAGCGCGTGGGGCACAGGACCGCTCCTGAAGGCGAACACTGGGGCACTATCAATATAGCACTCCGTCTCAACCGCCGTCTTGCCGAAGCCGCCCTTATCGAAGCCATGAGCATCGCGGTTCAGGCGCGCACGGCTGCGGTGATGGACGTGGACTTGTCACTCGCGCCCGGTCGCGCCACCGGGACCGGAACCGATTGCCTTGCCGTCGCGGCGCTGCCGGGGCAGGCACGCTATGCCGGCCTTCACACCGAAATCGGCGAAGCCACGGGCCGCGCCGTCTATTCCGCCGTTCTGGACGGCGCACGCCAATGGTTGGCCACAAGAGGAGAAATGTTCGATGCAACATCTTGAAGCGGTACTGAAGGAAGGGCTGAACGACCCGAACGCGGGCTGGAACATGGGCTCTTTCGGCGCGATTGCAGAATTTCACCACGTGGCGGGCGATCCCCCGGCGTCCGAAGCATCGGCATTGCAGCAGGTCACATCGCGCGGCGGCATCCGTATCGACACGCTGGAGGGCGTCCGTCCCGTGGCCTACGAAACGCTCAGCCCCAAATCCCACCGCTGGACGCAGGCGGTCTCGCTCTGCCTGCCCGAAGACGCCGCTTCGATGAACCGGCGCGATGTTCTGACCGAACTCGGCCCCGACACCGATGCGATCCGCAAGGAAGACCGAGAGGCAGTCATCTTCGACATGGGCCTCGCCCAGCCGCAGGTCGATTTCTGCATCCGCACAGCCGATCCCGCGTTGCTCGAGACTCTCCGCGCGAACGCCGGTCGCTCGCTTTTCGAACAGGACAACCCGGCAATGGGTGCGATCCTCAAGATGCATCCGCATCGCGTGGCCCTCACCTGCCTGGGCCGGGTCGAGGTCTACCAGATGATCGGCGGACCGGACACGGGCGGCACCTCGCCCGAGGGGCCGCACACCCATGTGCTGCCCAAGCTGTTGCGTGCCAACCGGACCCATTCCGCCAACACGCCCATTCCCGACGGCTGGGTGCCGTGCTGCGGCTTTCACCCGAACAGTCCCGTCATGGGACGCCTCGGCGAGGACCAGGACTTTGACGAGGCGGCATTTGCGGCCTTCCAGATACTGTTGTCCGATTGGGGCCCAACGGACTACGTCGACCAGAAACATCGCGTGTGGACCGCGCTCCGCGAGGCACGTGACCCCGAAACCTGGGTCGAACCCGACACCCGCGTGGCCCGGGCCGGCCTGCGCAACGCGATCCGCCAATGGCGCCGCCAGCACGGCGACAGCGCGTTGCTGAACGCTTGGGCGGTCGCTTTCGACCGCGGCGATGCGGATGCCGACCCGGAAAATCCGGGACACTGAAGGCTGGGATCTGTATGCATCGAAGCCTGTAAGCAATGCGAGACACCGGATGACCCCCGCCGCCACCGTCCATTTCTGTCAGAACTGCGGCCCCTTGGACCTTGCGCCCCTGCACGAGGAACTGGCGGCCTCAGGCCTGTCAGACGCGGTGAGTATCGTCGAGCGCGGATGCATGAACGGCTGCGCCAGCCCGGTTTCCATGGCCATGCAGGGCCCTGGCCGGGCCACCTATTTCTTCAACGGGGTCGACCCGGTGAAGGACGCTGCGGATATCGTCGCAACCTTGCGCGCCTACCTCGCCGCCCCGGACGGTTGGATCGAGGACGCCCAGCCCTGCGGCAGGCTTCGGTTCTGTCTGGTGGGCCGCGTCCCCGCGCTCAGTTGCCAAGCGTGACGGTCTGCGCAACCGGAGCACCGTCCACGGCCAAAGGCCGATGGTCGTTGCTGTTCAACGCCACCTCCAGTTCCACCTCGCCTTCGGGCAGGGTGTCCAGATGCACCCAGGGACTATAGACCCGGGCCAGCTTGACGCCGTTGGCATAGACATGGGCATGTCCTTCGCCCGGAACATGGTCGCGGCTGGCATTTTCCGGGGAGAACCGAAAGTTCTCGGTCATGATATGCAGGTTCCAGCCGGCAGACGGATCAGGCGTCACCTCGATCTCCAGCTTTGGCGCATCGGCGCCCGCCGGAACCGACAACATGTCGCCGTGGTCGTGCATGGCCGCCCCGGCGTGCTGCTCATGACCGCCATGATGGGCCGGGTCGCCATGATCATGACCGTCAAGGGCGACACCGTTCGCCGCGGCGACCGTAAACCCGATGCCCCCGCCGAAAACGAGGCCGATCAGAAGCATTGGAATGGAACGGTCCATTGGCGAATCCGACCTCAGGCTTGAAAAGAAAACGGGCGCGCACGGCACGCGCCCGAAATATGATATGCCGGTGTCAGACGGTCTGCGCCTGGCCCGTCGCTTCGCTTTCGCGCGACCAGAAGAAACCCGCGAAGGCCCCCAGCATGACCCAGGCCGCCAATCCGATCCCAAGTGCGCGCGACGCGAACAGGGCGCCGATCTCGGTCGGAACGGGCCCGGTAAAGACCTCGGGCTCGGGCGCACCGATGACATGCGGCGCCAGCAACAGCACCACGGCGGCACCCCACCCGGCCCAACTCCGGCTGAACGCGATCAGCCACATGGCGATCGCCGCCGTCAGCACGGTCGCAAACCACCAGATCTGGCGTTCGTAGACATCCGCCGCAGCCACGCCCGGAACCTCCGGCGCGAGGGTAAAGCCCGGCGCCAGGTGCACCGCCACGAACCCGGCAACACCCCATACCAGGCCCGCCCGCGCGTTGATCACCGCACCACGGCTCTCGGCCAGCGACATCAGCGCCACCAGGATCATCGCGTAACCGGAATAGATCAGCATCGTGAAGATGATACTCAAACCATCCCGCACGGCATCGAAGCCAGGCAGCTCCGGCGTGGCCGAAACGGTCGAGTCGGTGCCGAAATGCACCAGATCACCGCCTTCATAAAGCTCGGCATGAAGCAGGACCGGCTGCACGAAAAAGAGCTGCAACAGGGCGATAATCAACCCTGCGGCAGCGCCAGCGAACAGGGCGCTGGTCAGCAGACGCGTGAACATCGGTTCAGTGGCAGGGGAAGCCGGTGGCGTGACGCACGTCATGCGCCGCGTCGTGAAGCGTCCCGGCCTGCACATGGCCTGCCAAGAAGATCACACCAAGGCCCAGCGCGGCAATCGCGAAAACCGAAACCAGCGCAGAGGCGGATGTCGTCTGTGTGGCTGTTGCAGTCTCTACATTCATAATTCTACCTCTTTGCCTTCACACCCGAAGGCCTTGTGGTTTCAGTCGCGATCAGCAGGTCTCCTGGCTTGCGGGTCTTCATCGTCTGGCTGGCCTTCCCGGATTGCTCCAGTGACGTATTCAGCCTGATTCGCCGCCTACAGTTGCGGGGACAGCCACGGAATTGCCGAATGTTTTCCGGCGCACCGCGTTCCCTGTTCTCCATCCCGTGCGGAAATGGAACCGATCATCCCCGTTAGTCTAGCAAGCATTGCGACCTGTCAACAATACAACGCATAACAATAAGCGAATCTCGAACCCAGCGACCGAACCGCAAGGCCAGGGTTCCCGCCGGCCCCGGGCACGCAATCTGCGTCATGCTTGCAAAGTCCCGCCCCACTCTGACATAGACATGACAACCGCCGCGCCGGAAGCCAAAGCAAAGCCGCTTGCCGACGCTTTTCACACGATATCGCCCTCCGAAAGGGTCGCCCGAAACTCGCCGCATCTATCGCAGAGGCCCCTCATGGCGGATCAACCCAGGCCAAGCCCGGCACGCGTCTTTTCCTCGCAGGAAAGGCAGAGCCTCTATGACATCATCGCCGCGCGCCGCGACGTGCGGAACGAGTTCCTGCCCGACCCGATCGACGAGGACGCCCTGCGCCGGGTTCTCGAAGCGGCCCATGCCGCGCCGTCCGTCGGTTTCATGCAGCCGTGGAACTTCCTGCTGATCCGCGACCCCGAGCGCCGGGCCGAAGTGCAGCGCGTCTTCAGCCGCGCCAACGAGGAAGCCGCCGCCATGTTTCCCGACGACCGGCAGTCCACCTACCGGTCGCTGAAGCTGGAAGGAATCACCAAGGCGCCGCTCAATATCGTGGTCACCTGCGACCGCACTCGCGGCGGCAAGGTGGTCCTGGGCCGGACGCATAACCGCGACATGGACCTCTATTCGACCGTCTGCGCGGTGCAGAACCTCTGGCTCGCCGCGCGGGCCGAGGGGATCGGCGTGGGATGGGTCAGCATTTTCGATCACCGCGAAATCGCCGCCCTGCTCGGCATCCCCGAACATGTCGAGCTGGTGGCCTATCTCTGCGTGGGATACGTCGATCAGCTCTACGACCAGCCCGAACTGGCAGCCAAGGGCTGGCGGCAGCGGATATCGCTCGATGACCTGATCATGCACGAGGGCTGGCAGGACTGACGGCCCGGCCAAAGGGCCGTCAAAGGCACGCCATCGCCACCCAGATCGCGGTTTCCGAGACCAGTTGCACGGCCCCCAGAACGTCGCCGGTCTGCCCGCCGATCTTGCGCCACGCCAGCCAGCCGATGGCCGCCGTCACCAACGCGCAGGCCAGTAGCGCCCAGGGCGAAACCACCAGCGCCGCCACCGCCACAACCGCCAGAACCCCGCGCGCGGCCTTGCTGCGCCCTGCCGCGCTGCGCCCCAGACCATCCGCGCGGGCCGGCGCCAGGCTCTCCTGCACCGCCACCATCGCCCCCCGGCTCAGCATGGCCGCGCCGACGAACGCCCAAATGCCGGGATCGGCGTCGGCCACGGACACTGCCCACAGGGCCGCGACCACCCCAATCGCAACCACGCCATAGCTGCCGATGCGGCTGTCGCGCATGATCTCCAGCGCGTGCGCCTTGTCGCGCCCGCCGCCATGCCCATCGGCAAAATCCGCCAGCCCGTCGAAATGCAGCGCCCCGGTGACCAGCGCCAGCCCGCCCAGCGCCAGAAGGGCCGAAATCTGCTCGGACGCTCCGGCCGCCGCTGCCAGACTGAAAACCAGCCACGTCAGGGCGCCGACAAGCGCCCCCACCGGCACGAACGCCCACCGCGCGGCCAGCATCGTCGGCGGGTCGTCACCGATCCGCCCTGCCGGAAGCCGGGTCAGCAGCATCACCGCCAGTTGAAGCTCGGCAACGCGCGCACGCAGGGTCATTGACCGGACACCCCGGCCTCGGCAAAGGTCGCCATCCCGTTGTGACAGGCCAGCGCCGAGCGCAACACGCCCAGCGCGATCGCCGCGCCCGAACCTTCGCCCAACGCCATGTCCAGCGACAGGATCGGCCGCATCCCCAATTCCGACAAAAGCCGCGCATGGCCCGGCTCGCGGCTGACATGACCGACAAGGCAATGGTCGAGAAACCGCCGGTCGGCAGCGAAAAGCGGCACGGTCGCGGCCGTGCAGATGAATCCGTCGAGGATGACCGGAATGCCCCGCGCCCGCGCTTCCAGCACGGCGCCGCAGATCGCCGCCTGCTCCCGCCCGCCGAGCCGGGCAAGAATGTCCAGACCCCTGGCGTCCGAATGACGCGCACAAGCGCGTGTCACCACGTCGATCTTGCGCGCGACCCCTGCGTCATCCGACCCCGTCCCCTTGCCGACCCAGTGCGACGCAACTCCTCCAAATGCGCCCATGGCCATCGCGGCGGCAATGGTCGAGTTGCCAATGCCCATCTCGCCAAGGATCAGCACGCTGACACCGGGATCGACGGCCGCAGCCCCGCGGCGCAATGCGTCCAGCGTCTCGGCCTCCGACATGGCGGGCCCGGCGGTGATGTCAGCGGTCGGCCGGTCCAGGTCCAGCGCAATCACCGACAGATCGGCTCCGTTCGCGCGGCACAGCTGGTTGATCGCCGCGCCACCCTGCTCGAAATTCGCCACCATCTGGGCTGTCACGTCCTGCGGGAACGGGTTGACCCCCTGCGCGCAGACGCCGTGATTGCCGGCAAAGACCAGGGCCTGCGCGCTGGCGATGGCGGGCCGTTCCGTGCCTTGCCACCCCGCCATGAAGATCGCCAGCTCCTCCAGCCGCCCCAAGGCGCCCGGCGGCTTGGTCAGGCTGTTCTGACGCGCCAGCGCCGCCTCGGCGGCCTCGGCATCGGATACGGGCAAAGACCCGGCCAGCCCGGCCACCTCGCCCAGCGACGAGACGTCAGAAAGAATGGTCATTCGGCTTCACCTTCATCGGATAGCCCGCCACGGTCAGCCACACCTCGTCACAGGCCAGCGCCACGGATTGGTTCACATGCCCCGCCGCATCGCGGAACAGCCGGGCCAGTTTGTTTTCCGGCACGATCCCCTGCCCCACCTCGTTGGTGACAAGGATCACCGGCGCGGCCTGTCCCGCCAGCGTCTCGACCAACCTGTCGGTCTCGGCCCGCCAGTCGCTGTCATCCAGGATAAGGTTCGTCAGCCACAGCGTCAGGCAATCGACCAAGCGCGGCAGCGTGCCATCGGTATCCCGCAGCGCCCCGGCCAGTTCGGTCGGCGCATGCACATCCTCCCACGCCGCGCCGCGCCGCGCCTTGTGTTTCGCCACCCGGTCGGCCATCTCGTCGTCGCCGGCGTGCAGACGCGCGGTGGCGACATAAATCGCCCGGCCGGCGGGCTGCAAAGCCATCCGCTCGGCCAGTGCGGACTTGCCCGAACGCGCGCCCCCGGTGATGAGTATCGACTTTTTCATTGCAGCGTGGGAAAGCACTTTTCGAGAAAAAAAGAAAGCTGAAAGGCGACATCCTGGAACCCGTTGCGCCCCCCCGGCCAGAGCTTGTCCTGATCCGTCACGCCCCCGTGGCCGATCCCGGCCGCCTCTATGGCCGAACCGATGTCGCGGCCACCCTCGACGACACCGCGGTTGCGGCGCTCAGACCACGGCTGGCCTCCATCAAGCAGGTCATCAGCAGCCCTGCGCAACGCTGCCGCCAAACGGCCGAAGCGCTTTTCGGACCCTTCGAGCAGGACGCACGCCTGTGGGAGCAGGATTTCGGCACGCATGACGGCCTCGGCCTTGATCAGCTACCCGACATCGGCGTCCTGGACAGCGCGGCACTAGCGGCGCACCGATCGCCTAACGGCGAGAGTTTCAACGACCTCTGCGCGCGCGTGACCCCCGCCCTGATCGAGCATGGGCGCCACGCCGCGGCGCACGGTCCGGTGGCGCTGGTCGTTCATGCCGGCGTGATCCGCGCCGCGCTCGGCTTCGTGACCGGGCACGCCCCCGGCGGGCTGGCATTCGAGGTGGCGCACCTGTCGGTGACGCGCCTGCGCTGTGGCCCGGACGGCCCGCTCTCGGTGATCGAGGTCAACCGCACATGAAGCATGTCACGGTCTGCGGCCATTTCGGGGAATGGATTCAAGGGCGGTACGGCCCGTCGGGGCCGGTGGCCCTTATCACCCTGGCCTGTTCCCCGTTGCGTGTCACGGCCCCGTCCGGGGAGGCCCTGCCGTTCACCGCAGACCAACTGGCTCGCTTTGCCGCCGCCCTCGGGCTAAGCACCCTCCCCGGCGCCACCCGCAATTTCGCCCTCGGCATCGGGGCAGGCGGTTCGACGGCAACACTGGTCGCCGCCGCCAGGGCAGCGGGCTATGACGGCACGCCGGAACGGCTGGCCAGCGCCTGCATCGCTGTCGAGGGCGCCACCGATCCCCTTATGTTCGACACTCCCGATCAGCACCTCTGGGCCTCCCGGTCGGGCAAGGTGCTCAGAACCATGCCCGCCCCGCCCCGTGCCGCGATCCTTGGAGGCTTGTGGGGCGCGCCCGTGTGTACCGACGCACAGGACCAGGCGTTCGACGACGTGTCCGACCTCGCCGAGGAATGGGCCGCGGCGACCGAGGCACGCGACCTGCCCCGCGTCGCCGCCCTGGCTTCGGACTCCGCGCGCCGTTGCACCGCCCGCCGTGGCCCGCCCGATCCGATGGCCGATCTCGCACGTGATCTCGGCGCCCTGGGTACGGTCCGCGCGCATACCGGGTCCGCCCGCGGTCTGATCTTCGCACCGGGAACCATCCCGCCGCACGGCGCATCCGCCCTGCAGGAAGCGGGCCTTGAGGCCATTCTCAGCTTCGAGACAGGCAGCCCATGAGTTTCGCCCTGATGATGCTGGGCGCCCTGGCCCTCGACCTCGCCTTCGGCTGGCCCGATAGGCTCTACGCCCGGATCGGCCACCCGGTCACGTGGCTTGGCTTGGCGATCACGGCGGCCGAGCATCGCCTGAACACCGGCGCCCGCCATCGGCGTCTGATCGCCGGCGGCGTGACGGTCCTCGGGATAACCCTTCTCGCCGCCCTGCCCGCCCTGCTCGTCCAGACGTTTCTGCCCGATGGCTGGACCGGCGCGCTGATCGGCGCGGTACTGGCCTGGCCTCTGGTTGCAATGCGCTCCATGCACACGCACGTGGCCGCCGTCGCACGCCCGCTGGCCTCCGGCGATACGCCCGCCGCCCGCCACGCCGTCAGCATGATCGTCGGGCGCGACCCATCCCAGCTCGATCCGCCAGCCATCGCGCGGGCAGCCACCGAAAGCCTGGCCGAGAACACCTCCGACGGCATCATCGCCCCCGTCTTCTGGGGCCTGATCCTGGGTCTGCCCGGCATCGCCGCCTACAAGGCCATCAACACGATGGATTCCATGATCGGCCACCGCAACGACCGGTTCGAGGCCTTCGGCAAAGCCGCCGCCCGGCTGGATGATCTGGTGAACTGGCTTCCCGCCCGCCTGACCGGGCTACTCTTCGCACTGGCTTCGGGGGCGTTCTTTCACGCGCTTCACATCATGCGCCAGGACGCGCCCGGGCACCGGTCCCCGAATGCGGGCTGGCCCGAGGCCGCGATGGCCGGTGCCCTGAACGTCCGCCTGTCCGGCCCCCGCAGCTATGACGGTCGTTCCACCAATGAGCCCTGGCTGAACGCCGCCGCCCCCGACCCGGCCGCCGAAGACCTGACGCGCGCCTTGTCGCTCTACCAGCGCGCGATGGCGCTTTGCGCCCTTGCGCTGGCCGGTCTTGCGCTGCTCTAAGGGCCTCATGACACAGATCCGGGATCACGGCGGCAACCTCGACGCCGCCATCGCCAGGCTGGGCGGCACCCCCGCCGAATGGCTCGATTTGTCGACCGGCATCAATCCCGAACCCTACCCGGTGCCACCGATCACCGCCGACGCCTGGGCAGTTCTGCCGCGCAAATCAGACCTCGCGCGGCTGCGCGATGCGGCGGCCAGCGCCTATGCCACTCCCCTGCGCGTCATCCCGATGAACGGCGCCCAAGGCGCAATCCAGCTCGTGCCGTGGCTGGCCAAACCGGGCTGCGCCGCCGTGATGGCCCCCACCTACAACGAACACGCCGCCGCGCTCAGGGCCTGCGGTTGGCAGGTCGCAGAGGTGGCCTCAACAGACGCCCTGCGCGGCGCAGACCTCGCGGTGGTGGTCAACCCGAACAACCCCGACGGTCGCCGCACGTCGCCAGATGCATTGCTCGACCTCGCGGGCGATGTAGGCCTGCTGGTCGTCGACGAAAGCTTCGTCGACCCCGAGCCGCACCTGTCCGTCGCCTCAAGGGATTGTCCCGCCAATTGCCTCATCCTGCGATCCTTCGGAAAGTTCTACGGGTTGGCCGGCCTGCGCCTCGGTTTCGCCCTCGCCTCGGGGGCGGTCGCCGACCGTCTCGCCGAGCTGGCAGGCCCCTGGCCCGTCTCCGGTCCCGCGATCGAGATTGCCTGCACGGCGCTGGCCGACAAGGAGTGGCAGGCCCGAACAGTCCAGCGCCTCACGAAAGACGTTGCGCGACTGGACGACCTGGCGGCTCGCGCCGGCTGGACCCTGGTCGGAGGCACCCCGCTCTTTCGCACCTACGAGGTACCCGAGGCCCACACGGCACAAGAGGCCCTTGCAATGCACAAGGTGTGGTCCCGCATCTTCCCCTATTCGAACCGTTGGCTACGCCTCGGCCTGCCGCCGCGAACCCGATGGACGCAGCTGGAGGCGGCGATCGGCGCCGCCTGACCTCACTTGGCCAGCGCCAGAAGGCCCGCGACATCCAGATGCGCCTCAAGATGCGCCGCCAGTTCATCCAGCGTGCGCTCCACCATGGCCAGGTACCCCAGGTCAGACGCATCTGCCCCGTTCGAGCCAAGCCAGGCCGCGCGGAACCTGTCGTCGCCGAACATGCCATGCAGATAACTGCCCGCCACGCGACCATCGGCAGACACCGCCCCCTCGTCCATACCAGCCACCCTGGCGAAAGGTCTCGCGCGGTCCGGGCCGTCGCTGCGGCCGATGTGAATCTCGTAGCCGGCAAACGGCAGGTCCAGCCCCACGTGGTGCGCGTCGACCTGGGCCAGGCTCTTGTCGCCCCCCATGACCGTCTCGATGTCCAGCAGTCCAAGCCCCGGCGTGTCCCCCGGCGGCCCCTCGATTCCGTCAGGGTCAGAGACCATGCGGCCCAGCATCTGGTAGCCGCCGCAGATACCCAGCACGCGGCCACCCCTCCTGTGATGCGCCAGAAGGTCGATGTCCCATCCCTGCCGGCGCAGAAATTCCAGATCGCCACGCGTCGATTTCGAGCCCGGAATGATCACCAGATCGGCGTCGCACGGCAGCACTTGTCCCGGTTGCAGCATCGTGACACGCACGCCCGGCTCCTGCGTCAACGGGTCCAGATCGTCGAAATTCGCGATCCGCGACAGTTGCAGGCAGACGATATGAAACGCGCCCTGGATCGGGCTGTCGGCAATATCCAGCGCGTCCTCCGCCGGCAGCCGCCACGCCTCGGGAAACCACGGCGCCACGCCATAGCCGCGCCACCCCGTGCGCGCCTCGATTTCCCTGTAACCATCCTCGAACAGCGCCGGATCACCGCGGAACTTGTTGATCAGAAACCCCCCGATGCGCGCCGCATCCGCCTCCGGCAAAACCGCCTGCGTGCCTATGATCTGCGCGATGACGCCGCCGCGGTCGATATCGCCACACAGGACCACGGGCACGTCCGCCGCCTCGGCAAACCCCATATTCGCGATGTCGCCCTTGCGCAGGTTGATCTCGGCGGGCGAGCCTGCGCCCTCGACGATCACGAGGTCATGCTGTGCGCTGAGCCGGGCAAAGCTGTCCTGCACCGCCGCCGTCAGCGTCGGCTTCAGCCTGGAATACTCCACCGCCTTCGCCGTGGTCAGACGCTTGCCCTGCACGATCACCTGTGCGCCCACATCCGTTTCCGGCTTCAGCAGAACCGGGTTCATGTCGGTGTGCAGCGCCACCCCGCAGGCCATAGCCTGAAGCGCCTGCGCGCGCCCGATCTCGCCGCCATCATCCGTCACGGCGGCGTTGTTCGACATGTTCTGCGGCTTGAACGGCGCCACGCTCAGGCCCCGCTGCCGCGCCGCCCGGCACAAGCCCGCCACCAGCATCGACTTGCCGACATTCGACCCCGTACCCTGGATCATTATCGCAGGCATGGCCGGCCCCCGTCACATGGTATCGCCGCCGGGCACCTCACCTCGCCGGCCACGACGGAACGCATCAGAACTCCACGCCTTTCTGGGCCTTGATCCCGTCCCGGAAGGGATGCTTGACCAGGTTCATCTCGGTCACGAGGTCGGCGGCCTCGATCAGTTCGGGCTTGGCATTGCGCCCCGTCAGGCAAACATGCGTCATCGCCGGTTTCTCGTGCAGCAGGAAATCCACGACCTCGTCGATATCGATATAGTCATAGCGCAGCGCGATGTTGATCTCGTCCAGCAGCACAAACTTCATCTCGGGGTCGCGAATCTGCTCTTTCGCGATGCGCCAGCCATTCTGCGCCGCGGCGATATCGCGTTCCCGGTCCTGCGTCTCCCAGGTGAATCCTTCGCCCGAAATGAAGAATCGGCATTCGTCCGAGAACCGATTGCGCAACATCTCGGCCTCTCCGGTCACCCAGTTGCCCTTGATGAACTGCACCACCGCGCAGGGCATCCCGTGCGCGATGCAACGCAGAATCATCCCGAATCCAGAAGACGACTTGCCCTTGCCCGGCCCGGTATGGACCATGATCAGGCCTTTCTCCTCGGTCTTGTCCGCCATCATGCGGTCGCGCGCGGCCTTTATCTTCTTCATCTTCGCGTTGTGGCGTGCGGTCTTTTCCGCGTCAGACGGGTCGGACATGGGACGTCTCCTTGACACAAGGTGGGTTTTCGCAGCATGTCGCACCGTGTTGGTGCCTGTGTAAACAGGTGAAAAGGGAATGTGCAGCGCAACGCGCCAGGCACAGCCGCCCCCGCGACCGTGAACCGGGAAGGTTTCCACCGCCACTGGCGCAATGCCGGGAAGGCCGGAAACCGTGGGCTCAAGGGCCCGAAACCGCAAGCCGGGAGACCTGCCAACCAGAAGGAAAATACGGACCGGACGGGGTGTGCCGGGCTCGGATGCGTGGCCACCCGCCACTCCCGCGCGCACCCCTGATATTGGAGGATACATGAGCACGCCCATCGAGCTTCTGATCTGCATCAAGTGCCGCAAGGGGCAGGAGCTCCCCGAGGACGAGCGCCGCCCCGGCCAGCGCCTCTATGAGGAGGTCACGGCGCGTGCGCTGCCCGACGGCGTCACGGTGACGCCCGTGGAATGCCTGCAAAACTGCGACGCGGGCTGCACCGCCGCCATGCGCGGCGGCGATCGCTGGACGTATCTGTACGGAAATCTCGATGAAACGTCGCATCCCGACATGCTGCTGGAAGGGGCGGTCCTCTATCAACAGACCGACGACGGGCTGATCCCATGGCGCCAGCGCCCCGAACACTTCAAGCGCAACTGCGTTGCGCGCATCCCACCCCTGACCGCAAAGGCTGACCAATGACCGATCTCGCGAAACTTCCCGTCACCGTCATCACGGGCTTTCTGGGCTCCGGCAAGACGACGCTGGTGCGCCACCTGATGCAGAACCCCGGCGGCCGTCGCCTGGCCGTCGTCGTCAACGAATTCGGCGATGTCGGCGTCGACGGCGACATCCTGAAAAGCTGCGCCATCCCCGATTGCCCGGCGGAAAACATCATGGAACTGGCCAATGGATGCATCTGCTGCACCGTGGCCGACGATTTCATCCCGACCATCGAGGCGCTGATGGCGCTCGATCCGCGCCCCGATCACATCCTGATCGAAACCAGCGGGCTGGCCCTGCCCAAGCCTCTGCTCAAGGCATTCGACTGGCCCGACATCCGTTCCAAGATCACCGTCGACGGTGTCATCGCCCTCGCCGATGCCGAGGCCGTCGCCGCAGGCCGTTTTGCCCCCGATGTGGCCCGGGTCGACGCCCAGCGCCTCGCAGATGACAGCATCGACCACGAGACCCCGCTGTCCGAGGTGTTCGAGGACCAGATCTCCTGCGCCGACATCATCCTGCTGACCAAGCCCGACCTTGCCGGCCCCGAAGGCGTGGCCAAGGCGAAGGAGGTCATTGCCGCCGAAGCCCCCCGCCCGCTGCCCGTGGTCGAGGTCGCCGAGGGCGTCGTCGATCCCCGCGTGATCCTCGGGCTGGAAGCCGCCGCCGAGGATGACATGGACGCCCGGCCCAGCCACCACGACGACCATGACGATCACGAGCATGACGATTTCGAATCCGTCGTCATCGACATCCCGGAACTGGGCGATCCCGCCGATCTGGTCAGCCGCATCGAAGACTTGGCCAACAGCCAGAACATCCTGCGCGTCAAGGGCTATGCCAGCGTCGCCGGCAAGCCGATGCGCCTTCTGGTGCAGGCCGTGGGCGCGCGCGTGCGCCATCAATACGACCGCCCGTGGAAACCCGACGAGGCCCGCCGCGGGCGTCTCGTGGTCATCGCCGAGCATGACGACGTGAATGCCGACGCGATCCGCGCCGTCCTGGCGCCGGCCGAGGCGGCCGAGTAACCGATGCACGTCGTCTTCCGCGAAAGCCACGGTCTGGAAGAAACCGACACCCCGACCGACCTGGGTCAAAGCCCGGCGGACCTGGTGGTGCTGTCGTTTTCCGACAGCGACCTTGGCGCCTTCGCGGAAGGCTGGCATCGGCGGCGCGACGGCCTGCCCGGCCTGCGCCTGGCAAACCTCACCGCCCTGCGCCACCCGCTGTCGGTCGACACCTATGTCGAACAGACGCTGACCGGGGCCAAGGGCATCCTGATCCGGCTCATCGGCGGGGTGCCCTACTGGGAATACGGGCTGCAGCAGGTCCTGGCCCTGGCGCAGGAAAAAGGCATCGCGCTCGCCGTGCTGCCCGCCGACGGCCGGCCCGATCCCCGGCTCGACGCCTATTCCACCCTGCCCGTCTCGACCCTGCGAAGGCTGGCCGAGCTTTGCGACAACGGCGGCAGTATCGCGGCACAGGCCGCGCTGCAACAACTGTCGCTGGCCGCGGGCCTATACGCCGCGCCGGTGCGCGGGGCCAAGGTGCTGCCCATGGTGGGCGCCTGGACGCCCGAGCACGGTGCCTGCTGCCCGCTCGCCGACCTGCCCGTCACCCAGACGCGCATCCTGATCGTCTTTTACCGCTCCTACGTGGTGGCCGCCGACCTCGCCCCGATCGAGGCGCTGATGCAGGCCTTCCAGGCGCGGGGCCACCATGTTCGCGCCCTCTTCACTCCGTCCCTCAAGGCCCCCGAGGCGGCGGGCTGGCTGCGCCGGCAGGTGCAGGCCTACGGCCCCCACGCCATCGTCAACGCCACCGCCTTTTCCGGCAAGGGCGATGACGGCACCTCGCCGCTCGACGCGGGAGGCGTGCCGGTCTTTCAGGCCGCCTTGGCCACCTCCACCCGCGACGCCTGGGACGGCTCCGAACGCGGCCTGTCGCCCGCTGACCTTGCCATGCATGTCGTCCTGCCCGAGGTCGACGGCCGCCTGACCGGCGGCACGATCTCGTTCAAGGAACCGGGCAAGCGCGATCCGGACCTCGAATTCTCCCGCTTTGCACACCGGGCCGAGCCGGACCTGACCGCGGCGCTGGTTTCCCGCGTGCAAGGCTGGCTCGACCTCGCCGCCACGCCCGCCGCGTCGCGTCATCCGGCGATTATCCTCTCCACCTATCCCGGCAAGGATTGGCAGATGGGCCACGCCGTGGGCCTCGACGCCCCCGCCTCGGCCCGCGCCATCCTGTCGGACCTGCGCGACGCGGGCTACACGCTGGACGCGACACCGGCGGCACTGGAAGACCGCCTGCTGGCGCGCGACATGCGCCTGCCGCTTGCGGACTACAAGACGCTGCTGGCGCGGCTCCCCACCCCTCTGCGCGAGGATCTCTACCTGGCCTGGGGCCGTCCCGAGGACGACGCCGACGCGCAGGACGGGGAATTCCGTTTCGCCGCCCTCCGCCTCGGCAACGCCATCGTCGCGCTGCAACCCGAGCGCGGCACGCCCAAGACCCGCGACGATGACTACCACGACCTGTCCCGCGTGCCCCGCCACGCCTATGTCGCCTTCTACCTCTGGCTCCAGACCGAAGCCGACGCACTCGTCCATATCGGCGCGCATGGCACGCTTGAATGGCTGCCGGGCAAGGCCGTCGCCCTGTCGCCCGCCTGCTGGCCCGAGGCGCTGACCGGCGCGCTGCCCGTCATCTACCCCTTCATCGTCAACGACCCCGGCGAGGCTGCGCAGGCCAAGCGCCGCATCGGCGCCGTCACCTTGGGCCACGTGCCCCCGCCGATGCAGGCCAGCGCCGCGCCCGACCGCCTGTCGACGCTGGAATCGCTGCTTGACGAGTTCTCCACCGCCGACGGGCTCGACCCCCGCCGCCGCGACCGCCTGCAGGCCGATATCCGCGCCGAGGCGCAGGCCCTCGGTGTCGAGGACGATCTGGGCCTCGACCGCGCCACATCGACCGCCGAGGCGATCACCCGCATCGACCGCTTCGTGTGCGACATCAAGGAAAGCATGTTCGGCGACGGGCTGCACATCTGGGGCCGACCCGATACCGACGCGGAACCGATGCAAAACAGCGCCCTGGCCGAGCGGCAATCCCTGCTCGACGCGCTCGACGGACGCCGCATTGCGGCGGGCCCCTCCGGCTCGCCCTATCGCGGCCGCGACGACGTGCTGCCCACCGGGCGCAACCTCTACACCACCGATCCCCGCTCTGTTCCCACGCGGGCCGCACACTCCCAGGGCGTCAGGCTGGCCGAGGAACTGATCCGCCGCCACCTGCAGGAAGAAGGCGACTGGCCCCGCGGCCTGATCGTCGATCTCTGGGGCTCCGCCACCATGCGCACGGCCGGCGAGGAATTCGCCATGGCCCTGCATTTGTTGGGCGTCAAGCCGGTCTGGGACAAGGGCTCGGAACGGGTCTCGGGGCTGGAGGTTCTGCCCATCGCCGAACTCGACCGCCCCCGTATCGACGTCACCCTGCGCGTCTCGGGCCTTTTCCGCGACGTTTTCCCGACGCTCTCTGGCCTCTTCTCTCAAGCCGTGCGCGCCCTCGAACAACGCGACGAAGCCCCCGACTGGAACCCCTATGCCGGTCACGCCTCGGGCGCACGCGTCTACGGCCCCGCCCCCGGCAGCTTCGGCCTCGGCATGGGCGCCGCACCCGAAACCTACACCGCAGAGGCCCGCAGCCAGGCGGGCGAGGCGTGGCTTTCCGCCTCCGCCTGGGCGCTCGACGGCGACGAGGCCACGCGCGACGATGCCGGCATCCGCGCCCGGGTCGAAAACGCCGACAGCTTCGTCCACCTTCAGGACCTGCCGGAAACTGACCTTCTGCTGGCCGCCGACTATGCCACGCACGAGGCCGGGTTTGCCGCCGCGCAATCTGTCACCGGCGGGCACGCCGCGCTTTACCATCTCGACAATACCGATCCCAACCGCCCCCGCGCCCGCACGTTGCCCGAGGAAATCGCACGCGTCGTCCATGCCCGTGCCACAAATCCCGGCTGGATCGCGGGCATGAAGCGGCATGGCTTCCGGGGCGCCGCCGAGATCGCCGCCACGCTCGACCACATGGCCGCCTTCGCCCATCTCGCACAGGTCGTCGGCCCGCATCTCTTTGACGCGTACCACGACGCGACCCTGGGCGACCCCGACACCGACGCCTTTTTGCGCGAGGCCAACCCCGAAGCTTATGCCGCCATGCAGGACCGGTTCCGCGCCTTGCTCGATGCCGGTCTTTGGCAGACCCGCCGCAACGCCATCTTGGCCGGGCTGGAAGACAGCGCATGAACGGTGCCGCGCCCCCGATCGTCAAGGGCTGGTGCCCCGGCGCGCACCGCCCGATGATGTCGGGCGACGGGCTGGTCGTGCGCGTGCGGCCCTTCAGGGGTGAGCTGAGCAAGGCGCAGGTTCTGGCCCTGTGCGACCTGTCGCAGCGTTACGGCAACGGCGTGATCGACCTCACCTCGCGGGCCAACCTGCAACTGCGCGGCGTCACCGAGGCCGACCATCCAGCCCTGCTTGGTGCCCTCGACACGCTCGGCCTTATAGATGCAGACCCCGCCATCGAGGGTCATCGCAACATCCTTGTCCCGGCCCGGCGCGATGCGGGCGGGCTGACCGACCGGCTCTATGACCGGGTCCTCGCCACCCTTCCTGACCTGCCCGACCTGCCTCAGAAGATGGGCTTTGCCATCGACACCGGGCCAGCGGCATGTCTGGTCGACGGCTCGGCGGATTTCCGGTTCGAGCGGGACGCCTCCGGCGCGCTGCTCCTGCGCGCCGACGGCGCCGCCAAGGCCCGCCCCGTGACAGAGGCCTCGGCCACATTCGCCCTTCTGGACCTCGCCCACTGGTTCACCGAGACCGGCGGCCACGCGTCGGGCCGCATGGCGCGGCATCTGGCGACGCACCCCCTTCCACAAGATTGGAATGTCGCAGAACCGCGCATGCAGTCCGCCCCAAGCAATCCCGGCCCCGTACCCGAAGGATTCATCCTCGGCGCACCATTCGGCAAACTGGCCGCCGCCGATCTACAGACCCTGCTGGAAACCAGCGGCGCATCGCACATGCGCCTGATGCTGAACCGTCTCTTCCTGCTGGTGGACGGCACGCCCGGTGACACGCCCTTCGTCACCCAACCCGGCAATCCGCTCATGTCCGCCCACGCCTGCCCCGGCGCGCCTTTCTGCCCGCAGGCGACCGTTTCCACCATGGACACTGCCCGCGATCTGGCTGGCCGCGTTTCCGGCACCCTGCACGTCTCCGGCTGCGCCAAGGGCTGCGCCCTTCCCCGCGCCGCCGACACGACCCTGACCGGACGCGACGGACGTTTCGACCTTGTCCGCAACGGAGCGCCGTGGGACACACCCTGCGCACGGGGCCTCAGCCCCGAAGACCTGAACGAGACCCTTTGATGCCATACGAATACGAAAAGGACGGCGCGGCCATCTACCGCGAAAGCTTCGCCACCATCCGGGCCGAAGCCGCGTTGTCGAGGTTCGACGCGGATGAAGAACCCATCGCCGTCCGCATGATCCACGCCGCCGGCATGGTCGGGCTGGAAGAGCATGTGCGCTTCTCCCCCGGCTTCGCCCGCACCGCCCGTGCCGCGCTGGAGAATGGCGCGCCGATCTTCTGCGATGCCCGCATGGTATCTGAGGGTGTCACGCGCAGCCGCCTTCCCGCCGACAACGAGGTGATCTGCACCCTGCACGCCGACGGCATCGTCGAGCGTGCGCGCGAGATGGGCAACACGCGCTCTGCCGCGGCACTGGAACTGTGGCGCCCGAAACTGGCCGGGGCGCTCGTGGCCATCGGCAACGCGCCCACCGCGCTTTTCCATCTTCTCAACATGCTCGAAGACCCGGACTGCCCGCGCCCGGCGGCCATTATCGGCTGCCCCGTCGGCTTTGTCGGCGCGCGCGAATCGAAGGATGCGCTCTGGGCCGATCAGCCGGTGCCCTGCTGCATCGTCGAGGGCCGGCTGGGCGGCAGCGCCATCACCGTGGCCGCCATCAACGCCATCGCGAGCCGCGCGGAATGAGCACGCCGGGCACGATCTGGGGCGTGGGGCTCGGTCCCGGCGACCCCGAGCTTCTGTCGGTCAAGGCCGACCGCCTGCTGCGCGGCGCGCGGCACGTCGCGTTTTTCCGCAAGGCGGGGCGGCAGGGACAGGCCCGGCGCATCGTCGAGGGGATGCTGCGCGCCGACGTCACCGAGATCGCCATGGAATACCCCGTCACCACCGAAATTCCGCTGACCGATCCGCGCTACAACGAAATGCTGTCGGCATTCTACCAGACCTGCACCGACCGCTTGTGTGCCTTGTCCAAGGCAGGCGAGGACGTGGTGATCGTCTGCGAAGGCGACCCGTTCTTCTACGGCTCTTTCATGCACCTGCATTCACGCCTGCGCGACGACTGCCCGGTGCAGGTCGTCCCCGCCATCACCGGCATGTCCGCCGCATGGACGGCCACGGACGCGCCGATTACCTGGGGTGACGACATCCTCTCCACCCTGATGGGCACCCTGCCCGAGGACACGCTGGTCGAACACATGACCCGCGCCGACGCGCTGGTGGTCATGAAGATCGGCCGCAACATCGATAAGATCCGCCGCGCCCTGCGCCGGGCGGGCCGGTACGATGCGGCGTGGCTGGTCGAATACGCCTCGATGCCCAACCAGACAGTGCAACGCCTGTCCGAGGCCGAGGACAAGATCACGCCCTATTTCTCGATTATCATCGTGCACGGGCAGGGCCGGCGCCCATGACGGGCAGCGTCGTCATAGCAGGCCTCGGCCCCGGCGCCGACGACCTGGTGACGCCCGAAGTCACCGCAGCGCTCGCGCAGGCCACCGACGTGGTCGGCTACATTCCCTACGTCGCCCGCGTGTCCGAACGTCCCGGGCTCACCCTGCACCCGTCCGACAACCGTGTCGAGCTGGACCGCGCCCGCCACGCGCTTGAGATGGCGGGCGAGGGCAAGCGCGTGGTCGTGGTATCTTCGGGCGATCCGGGCGTCTTCGCCATGGCCTCCGCCGTGTTCGAGGCGGTCGAGGCCGGCCCGGCCGAATGGCGTAACCTTGATATCCGCGTCCTGCCCGGCATCACCGCCATGCTGGCCGCCGCCGCGCGCGCCGGCGCGCCCTTGGGGCACGATTTCTGCGCCATCAACCTCAGCGACAACCTCAAGCCCTGGGCGCTGATCGAAAAGCGCCTGCGCCTCGCGGCAGAGGCGGATTTCGCGATGGCCTTCTACAATCCACGGTCGAAATCCCGGCCCGAAGGCTTTGCCCGGACACTGGACATCCTGAACGACGCCTGCGGCGACGACCGCCCGGTCATATTCGCCCGCGCCGTCAGCACCCCCGAGGAAACCTTGCAGGTCGTGCCCTTGTCACGCTGCACACCCGAGATGGCCGACATGCGCACGGTCGTCCTTGTCGGCAACTCCACCACCCGGCTGATCGAGCGGCGCGGCGCGCCCCTCGTCTACACCCCGCGCGCGGTCTCGCCATGAAGCCAGTCCAGCACCTCTTCGACGTCATGCGCCTCGGCACGGGCCGGGATGGCGGGCCGGTCGATCATGACCACCGGAAGGCGAAGCTTCCGCGCCGCGACGATCTTGGCCTGCGCCCCCGTGCCGCCCGCGTTCTTCGACACCACCAGTTCGGTGCCATGCGCCCGCATCAGTGCCAGGTCGCCCTCCACCTCGAACGGACCGCGGTCGATGACGACCTGCGCCTTTGGCAGCGGCAACCGATCCGGCGCATCGACCAGCCGCAACAGGTAGTCGTGCTGCGGCTGCGCGGCAAAGGCGGGCAGGTTCATCCGCCCCAGCGCCAGGAAAACGCGCCTCGGCCGACCGGACAGCGCAGCCACCGCGCCATCCATATCCGGCACATGGATCCAGCGATCCTGCGCCCCGGCCTTCCACGGCGCCCGTGTCAGCGCCAGCAGGGGCAGGTCCAACGCATCACAGGCGTCAACCGCATTGGCGCTCATCTGCGCGGCGAAGGGATGGGTCGCGTCGATCACATGGGTCACGCCTTCCGCCTTGAGATGGGCAACCAACCCGTCCACACCGCCAAAGCCGCCAATACGCACCGGCAGGGGCTGCTCCGCGGGGGACTTGACCCGTCCCGCAAGGCTGATCGTGGCGCGCACGCCCCGCGCGGCCAGCGCCTGCCCCATCCGCATGGCTTCGGTCGTGCCGCCCAGCAGCAGAACGGTCGGTGTCATGTCTGAGGCTCCGTGGCTGACGATCATCGGTCTGGGCGAAGATGGCCCGGACGGCCTGTGCGCCGCAAGCCGATCCGCGCTGGAGGCGGCGGAAATCGTCATGGGACCCGAGCGGCACCTGTCACTGATCGAGACGCCCGCCCGCACGATCCCCTGGCCCGTGCCCTTTGCCAAGGGGGTCGAAGACCTGCTGGCCCTGCGCGGCACGCCCTGCGTCGTCCTGGCCTCGGGTGACCCGTTCTGGTTCGGCGCGGGCACGACGATCACCGGGCATCTGGATCCGTCCGAATGGCGTGCCTATCCGGGCCGGTCGACGTTTTCTCTCGCCGCGAACCGCCTCGGCTGGCCGCTCGACCGCACAATCTGCACCGGCCTGCACGCGGCGCCGCTGACCCGCCTGCGCCCGCACCTGGCCCCGCGCGCGCGCCTGATCGTCCTGCTGCGCGACGGCGACGCGGTGACAGAGCTTGCGACCTACCTGCGCGACACCGGTTTCGGCACCTCAAAGGTCTCCGTGATGGAGGCACTGGGCGGCCCACGCGAACGTATCACGCACGACACCGCCGAGGCCTTGTCCGGCGACTTCGCCCACCCGGTCTGCACCGCGGTCGAGGTTGCGGGCGACGGCCCGGCCCTGCCCCGCGCCAGCGGCCTGCCCGACACACTCTTCGAAACCGATGGCGTCATGACCAAGCGTCACATCCGGGCGCTGACTCTTTCGGCATTGGCCCCGAAACCGGGCGAGCACCTGTGGGACATCGGCGGCGGCTCGGGCAGCATCGGGATCGAATGGCTGCTCTGCGATCCATCCCTCACGGCCAGCGTCGTCGAGCCCCGCGCCGACCGCATCGCGCTGATCAACGCCAATGCCCGCGCGCTCGGCGTCGACCGCCTGCATGTGGTCCAGGGCACGGCCCCCGCCGCCCTGAAAGACCTGCCGAAACCCGACGCCGTCTTCATCGGCGGCGGTCTTTCCTCCGACCTTCTGACCTTTGTCGAAGGACTGAAAGACGTGCGCATCGTCGCCAACGCGGTCACCCTGGAATCAGAGGCGCTTCTGGCCGATGCCCACGCCCGCCGCGGCGGCGAACTGCACCGCTTCGAAGTGGCGCAAGCGCAACCCATGGGGCGCAAACGCGGTTGGGCGCAGGCTTACCCGATCACGCAATGGAGCTTTCCATGATCGTCGCCGGCATGGGCTTCACCACACGCGCCACACGCACATCGTTCCGCGATGCCCTGGCCCGGACCGGCGGCACGCCCGATGCGCTGGCCACCGCGCAGGACAAGGCCGATCAACTGGCGCCCTTCGCCCGCGAACTTGGCCTACCCCTGCACGCCATACCGCCCGAAGACATGACGCGACAAGCCACGCAGAGCACCTCCGCGGCGTCCTTGCGCGCACGCGGCACCGGCTCGGTCGCCGAAGCCGCGGCCCTCGCCGCCGCAGGTCCCGGCGCGACGCTGCTGGCCCCCCGCTGCATTTCAACCGACCGCATGGCCACCTGTGCCCTGGCCAAAGGAAAGACCCCATGACCGTTCACTTCATCGGCGCCGGTCCCGGCGCGCCCGATCTTCTGACCCTGCGCGGCCGCGACATCATCGCGTCCTGCCCGGTCTGCCTTTACGCCGGCTCTCTGGTGCCCGAGGCGGTGCTGTCGCATTGCCCGGAAGGCGCGCGTATCGTCAACACGGCCCCGCTCGATCTCGACCAGATCATCGCGGAGATCCAGACCGCCCATCGGGCCGGGCACGATGTCGCCCGCCTGCATTCCGGCGATCTTTCGGTCTGGTCGGCCATGGGCGAACAGATGCGCCGGCTGCGGGCGCTCGACATCCCCGTGTCTGTCACACCGGGCGTACCGGCCTTTTCCGCTGCCGCCGCGGCACTGGGCGCGGAACTGACCCTGCCCGGCATCGCGCAATCCGTCGTGCTGACCCGGACGCCCGGTCGCGCCTCCTCGATGCCCGCGGGCGAGACGCTCGCCAATTTCGCCGCCACCGGCGCGACGCTGGCCATTCACCTGTCGATCCAGAACCTCGACACCGTCACCGCCGACCTCACCCCGGCCTACGGCGCCGACTGTCCGGTCGCCGTGGTGTACCGCGCCTCCTGGCCGGATCAGCAGATCATCCGTGGCACGCTCGGCGATATCGCCTCCCGCCTGGGCGAGGACATCACCCGCACCGCGCTGATCCTGGTAGGCCCCGCGCTTGCCGGCGAAGGGTTCGACGACTCCTGCCTCTATGCCGTGGATTACGACCGCCGCTACAGGCCGCAAAGCGCCGACAGCCCCTGGTCGAACTGGACCCCGGAAAGCGAAGGCACGTCATGAGCGCCGGCCTGCTGATCTCCGCGCCATCCTCGGGCACCGGCAAGACGACCGTGATGCTGGGCCTGCTGCGGGCGCTGGCCGAGGACGGTCTGAATGTACAACCCTTCAAGTCCGGCCCCGATTACATCGACCCCGCCTTTCACAAGGCCGCCTGCGGGCGGGACAGCTTCAACCTCGACGGCTGGGCCATGGGCGAGGGCCTTTGGCAGGCCATCGCGGGGCAGGCCGCAGGCGCGGATATCTGCGTGGCCGAAGGCTCGATGGGGCTCTACGACGGCGTCGCCACGCGCGGCCAGCAAGGCTTCGGGTCAAGTGCGGAAACCGCGCTGGCCATGGGCTGGCCCGTGGTACTGGTGCTCGACGTGGGCGGCCAGGCGCAATCCGCCGCCGCCACGGCGCTGGGGTTTCGGCAATACATGCCCGACCTGCCCTTTGCCGGGGTCATCCTCAACCGATGCGCCTCGCCCCGCCACGAACGGCTGACCCGGCTGGGCATGGACCGCGCCGGCTTGCCCGTGCTGGGTGTCCTGCCCCGGCGCGGCGACCTGACACTGCCGGAACGGCACCTGGGGCTGATCCAGGCGGTCGAGCATCCCGACCTCGACGCCGCCATTGCCGGCTATGCCGCCTTCCTGCGCGAGAATGTCGATCTTGACGCGATCAGATCCGCCGCCCGCGGCACCCCCCTGCCCGCGCCCGCCGCATTGCC
>NZ_JASHIZ010000014.1 GCF_030733425.1 Roseovarius sp. MMSF_3350 | reverse complement strand
ACCCTTTCAGTGGCTTCGGGTCCATACGGGCATTGAAAACATTGAAGTTTACGGATTTTTGGTAGGCCCGGAGGGACTCGAACCCCCAACCAAAGCGTTATGAGCGCTCTGCTCTAACCAATTGAGCTACAGGCCCGACCTTTGCTCGGGATAGGCGGGGGCAGGGCGGGCGTCAAGGGCTCTGGCACGGGCGCGCGGGCTTTCCCGATTGCACGGACGCCCCCGATGGATTAACGCAAGCCCCGACACGCCAAGCGGAGACCGCACATGACCGACGCCAAGAACGGGATCACCTATGCCGATGCCGGCGTGGATATCGACGCGGGCAACGCGCTCGTCGACCGGATCAAGCCCGCCGCCAAGCGCACCAACCGCGCAGGCGTCATGGCGGGGCTGGGCGGTTTCGGCGCGCTTTTCGATCTCAAGGGCGCGGGCTATACCGACCCGATCCTCGTGGCCGCCACCGATGGCGTGGGCACCAAGCTGCGCATCGCCATCGACACCGGCAACGTGGATGGCGTCGGCATCGACCTTGTGGCCATGTGCGTCAACGACCTTGTCTGCCAGGGGGCCGAGCCGCTCTTCTTCCTCGACTATTTCGCCACCGGCAAGCTCGACACGGATACAGCCGCCCGCATCATCGAAGGCATCGCCGAAGGCTGCGTGCGCTCCGGCACCGCGCTCATTGGCGGCGAGACGGCGGAAATGCCCGGCATGTACCCCGAAGGCGACTTCGACCTCGCCGGCTTTGCCGTGGGCGCGATGGAGCGCGGCAGCGACCTGCCGGCGGGCGTCACCTCGGGCGACGTGCTGCTGGGGCTTGCCTCCAACGGCGTGCATTCCAACGGCTACAGCCTTGTGCGCAAGCTGGTCGAGATGTCCGGCCTCGGCTGGAACGCCGACTGCCCTTGGTCCGACGGCACGCTCGGTGCGGCCCTGCTGACCCCCACGCGCCTTTACGTGACGCAGGCGCTGGAGGCGGTCCGCGCCGGCGGCGTCCACGCGCTCGCCCACATCACCGGCGGCGGCCTGACCGAAAACATCCCCCGCGTCCTGCCCGATGACCTTGGCGTAGACATCGACCTCGGCAGCTTCGACCTGCCCCCCGTCTTCCGCTGGCTGATGGAGCAGGGCGGCATGGCCGAAGCCGAGATGCTCAAGACCTTCAACTGCGGCGTTGGCATGGTGCTGGCCGTAGACGCCGCCCGCGCCGACGCGCTGGCCAGCCTGTTGGAAGACACCGGCGAAACCGTCATCCGCCTCGGCCATGTTGCCGACGGGCCGGGCGTCCGCTACACCGGCAGCCTCGCGTGACCAAACGCGTCGCCATCCTCTTTTCCGGCGCCGGCTCCAACATGGTGGCGCTGATCGACAGCATGACCGGCGACCACCCGGCACGCCCCGTGGTGGCCCTTTGCAACACGCCCGACGCTCCCGGTTTTGCCAAGGCCGAGGCGCGCGGCGTCCCGACCGAGCTCGCCGATCACCGCGATTTCAAGGGCGATCGCCCGGCCTTCGAGGCTGTCATGACCCGGACACTGGAGCGCTACGCCCCCGACATCATCTGTTTCGCGGGCTTCATGCGTATCCTGACCGACGATTTCATCTCGCGCTGGCAGGGCCGGATGATCAACATCCACCCCTCGCTTCTGCCCAGCTATCGCGGTCTAAACACCCACGCCCGCGCCATCGCGGCGGGCGAGACCGAGGCGGGCTGCACCGTCCACGAGGTCACGCTGGAACTGGACGATGGCCCGATCCTGGGCCAGGCCCGCGTGCCCGTACGACCCGGCGACACGCCCGAGGTGCTGGCCGCCCGCGTGCTGGAGCAGGAACACCGGCTCTATCCGGCGGTCCTGCGCCGCTTCGCCGCGGGCGACCGCACGCCCGTGCACCTGCCCTGACGCGTCGGGGCGGACCGGCTTCGATGGATCAGCGCGGCGCCGAAGCCGCGACGTTGCCGTGCCAGTTTTCCGACCCATCGACAGGCGGGGCGGTCAGTGCGATACCGCCAAGTGCCAGCAACAGAATGGCACTCAGCGTCAACGCTGCACTGCGCAAGTCGAGCCGCGGAGCAGGGCGGGCAGGGATATGGTCGAGGGTCGTCATGGCATTTCTCCATCATTGGAACTGCATGTCACATAGACCCGGCCAAAGCATTTTGGAAACGAATGAATGTTGCGCTTACGATCACGAATAGTGATGGTTATGCTACCCTCACTTTCGATCCCCACCCTCGTGCATCACTTGCGCTTTGCTTTCCGCCGCGCCTCGGTATAGGCGGTTGGACTACCACGTTTGATCCGCCGGAGCAGGAATGCACACTATCACCACCACCGAAGAGCTCGCCGCCTTTTGCGCCCGCGCGGCCGAGGCCGAGTATGTCACCGTCGATACCGAGTTCCTGCGCGAGCGCACCTATTATTCCAAGCTTTGCCTGATCCAGCTGGCCCTGCCGTCACGCGGGGAGGGCGACGCCGTGCTGGTGGATCCGATCGAGGGGCAGGACATGTCGCTCGAACCGCTCTACGAGCTTTTCCGCAATCCCTCCGTGGTCAAGGTCTTCCACGCCGCGCGGCAGGATCTCGAGATCTTCTACGTCGATGCCGGGCTTATCCCCGACCCGCTTTTCGACACCCAGGTGGCGGCGATGGTCTGTGGCTTCGGCGAACAGGTGGGTTACGAGACCCTGGTGCGCAAGATCGCCAAGCAGTCGCTCGACAAGACCTCGCGTTTCACCGACTGGTCGCGCCGGCCGCTGACCGAGGCGCAGAAGACCTATGCACTGGCGGACGTGACGCATCTGCGCGATATCTACGAATTCCTGGCCGCCAAGCTGGCCAAGTCGGGCCGGGACAAGTGGGTGGCAGAGGAAATGCAGGTACTGACCAACCCCGAAACCTATGTCACCCGTCCCGAAGAGGCCTGGCAGCGCGTCAAGACGCGCAACTCCTCGGGCCGTTTCCTGGCCATCGTGCGCGAACTTGCGCGCTTCCGCGAGGAGTATGCCCAGACCCGCAACATCCCCCGCAACCGGGTCTTTAAGGACGACGCGCTGGTGGAACTGGCCTCGACCAAGCCGAAATCCGCGAATGACCTGTCGCGCTCGCGGCTTTTGCTGCGCGAGGCGCGGCGCGGCGACATTGCCGACGGCATCACCGCGGCGGTCAAGGCGGGTCTCGACTGTCCGAACGAAGATTTGCCCAAGCCCGACCGCAGCCGCGAACGCCTTCAGGTCAACCCGGCGCTGGCCGATTTGCTGCGCGTCCTGCTCAAGGCGAAATCCGAGGAGTATTCAGTCGCCTCGAAACTCATCGCGTCCGCGGCCGATCTCGATGCGATCTCGGCGGGCGAACGCGACGTGCCGGCCCTTGGTGGCTGGCGGCGCGATGTGTTCGGCGACGATGCGATGCGGCTTTGCGACGGCAAGGTGGCCCTGGCCGCGCGCCGCGGGTCGATCGTGGCGATCGACCTCTGAGCCGTCAGCGGCGCGAGCTCAGGGCGTTCAGCTCGCCGCGCACGCGGATCTCGTTGATCTCTTCGAGGTCGTTGTTGCTCAGGAACGCGCCCACGCGCACTTCGCGCGTGCTCTGCGTTCCGACCGGCGTCTCGATCGGCTGATAGGCGTTCAACGTGTATTCCATCACGCCGTTGATAGGGCCGTCCTTGCTGACCGGCAGCAGCCGGACGTCGAACGCACCTTCGCGCTGGGGCAGGCCGGTCACGCGCACGATGGCGCCCGTGGGCAGCGGCTCGACCACCATACTGGTCACCTGGTCCACCAGGCTGCCGTCGTAGATCTCGACCTTGGCGCGGCGGCGGAAAATGCCCGCCTTTTGCGCCGACGAGGCATTGCGGCGCACGATCAACTCGGCATTCTGGTCCTCGATCAGCGGGTTGCCTGTCTGCCGGTCGCTGGGCGAGCGGCGTTCGCCGGTGTTGGTTGTGTTCACGACCGGGGTGGACCGGCTGTTGCCGAACCAGTTGCGCGGGTTGGCTCCGGAGTCGCGCCAGCCGCTGCATGCCGTCAGCGTCATGCTCGAAATCAACATCAGCGAAAGCAGAACCCGCATTTAGACCGCCCCTTCGTCGTTTCTTTTCGACTACCCCATCCGCGCGGGCTTGAAAAGAGACTTGGCGCACTGGACCGCGCGGTGTTGCATGCCTAATTGTGGTGAAAGCCAAGTGAAAAGGGGACCAGCCGCATGGCGCAACCGGCATTCGAGGAGATCGTCGAGGATTTCGAGTTTCTGGAAGACTGGGAAGACAGGTACCGGTACGTCATCGACCGCGGCCGCGCGATGGAACCGCTCGATGACGCGCTGAAGGTGCCTGCGACCAAGGTGGATGGCTGCGCCAGCCAGGTCTGGCTGCATCCGCAGACGGAAGACGGCAGTTTCCGCTTTGACGGCGATTCGGACGCCATGATCGTGCGCGGCCTGATCGCGGTGCTGCGCACGCTCTATAACGGCGTCCCCGTGGGACAGGTCGGCGCGGTCGACGCCCCGGGCGAACTGGCCCGGCTGGGGCTGAACGACCACCTGTCGGCGCAACGCTCGAACGGGCTGCGCGCGATGATCCAGCGCATCCGAGCGGTGGCCTCCGAGGCGGCCTGATCGGATCGAGTGGCTGCGCCACGCTCGATTTTCCTGTGAAGAGGGGCGCTGCCCCTCCGGTCGAAACGATGTTTCGACCTCCTCCCCGGGATATTTATAGCCAGAGGAAAAAGCTGCTCAGGCGCGGGCGATGAGCGCGGTTTCGAGGTCGCCATAGCCGGTGAAACGGTATTCGAATTCGAGACCGAGCCGCTTGGCACACTCTTGCGCCTTGGCCTTCAGCGCGGGATCCTCGACCTGCGCCTGGTAGACCAGCTTGGTGTAATTGCCGAATATCATGTCGCGCAACTCGGGATGCCGGTCTAGGCCCATGGGCTTCCAGACGAAGGCGTCGAACTGCTTGACCAGGAAATCGGTCAGATAGAAGGCGGTGATCTCGTCGCGGGCGGCGAAGGTCTCGTTGCCCTCGAAAAAGGAGTAGCAATGCGGCCCCTCGACCATCTCGACGCCCAGTTCGCGGCATTTCGCCTGCAATAGGCCACCGGTGCCGCAATCGGCATAGACCACGAAGATGTCGTCATAGGCGTCGCGGTGCGTGGCCACGGTCTCCTCGACTGCGGTGACGATCCTGTCGGGGTAGAGGTGGAATTTCGCCGGCAGGCATTGCAGCACCATGTGATCCCAGCCGTTGGCGCGTTTCAGCGCCAGGATTTCGCGCGCGAGCGCGCCGCAGGCGATGAGCAGGATGCGGCCTTTTCCCGGCTCTGCAAAACCGTCTTCGGTCAGGGTCGCGTCGCTCGGCAGCATATCAGCGCCCGCCGCCGCGCAGGCCGATGAAGCGCACCAGAAGGTAGATGCCAAGCACCAGCGGCACCGCCACCATCCAGTTCTCCGACAGTGCCTCCGGCCCCCAGGCCGTGGTGGCGAGGAAGATCGTGCCGCCGGCGGCGGCGATCACGACGAGAAGCAGCAAAACCAGCTTGTTGAGCGGCATGGGCGCGATCCTTTCCCGGTTGACATAAGCATCGGACCTCCAAGAAAAAAGCCCCGCCGGATCGGGCAGGGCCTTGTTGTTCAGATCCGGCCCAGGCTCAGCCCGTGGCGCCCTGGTTGTGCTTGCGGCCCACCAGGTCCTTGGCGGTTTCCACCGCCACGGCGGCGTCGCGGCAATAGGCGTCGGCTCCAATGGCCTTGCCGAATTCCTCGTTCAGCGGCGCGCCGCCCACCAGCACGATGTAATCGTCGCGCAGGCCCTGTTCGACCATCGTGTCGATCACGACCTTCATGTAGGGCATCGTGGTGGTCAGCAGCGCCGACATGCCCAGGATGTCGGGCTTTTCGGTTTCCAGCGCCTCGAGATAGTTCTCGACCGGATTGTTGATGCCGAGGTCGACCACCTCGAACCCGGCGCCTTCCATCATCATCGACACGAGGTTCTTGCCGATGTCGTGGATGTCGCCCTTGACCGTGCCGATCACCATCTTGCCGACGCGCGGCGCGCCGGTTTCGGCCAGCAGCGGCTTGAGGATGGCCATGCCGCCCTTCATCGCGTTGGCCGCCAACAGCACTTCGGGCACGAACAGGATGCCGTCGCGGAAATCCTTGCCCACGATGGTCATGCCGCCCACCAGCGCCTCGGTCAGCACCTGATAGGGCTGCCAGCCACGCTCGAGCAGGATGTTGACGCCTTCCTCGATCTCTTCCTTCAGACCGTCATAGAGGTCGTCGAACATCTGCTGGACAAGTTCCTCGTCGTCCAGTTCGCTGAGGATGATGTCGTCTTCTTCGTCGGACATAGGATTGATCCCTTGATGCGGCGCGTGGCCTGGTGTCTAGCCCCCGCGATTACGTCCATTTTGTCGCACACGGTTCTCCAATTCCGACATGCGCGGTTCTTGCACCGACAGATAGCGCAGATTCCGGGCGGCCAGGGGGGAATACGCCTAGGCTGACGATCGGCATGTTGCATATGTTCCCTTAATGTTCCTATAATAGGGGCATGTCCGACACGCCCGACACGGTCGATCCTTCCTTGCGCCGTCCCGGACGGGGCGCGGTCAGCAATGCCGTGGGCCGGTACGAGCGGCGGACACGCAGTTTCGAGGATGACGGCTGGAATGCCGTGCCCGAGGAAGTCTCCCTGCGCACCCGCGTCACCATCGAGCGGCCGCGCAGCATGATCACCTACAACCGCTCGCCGGACCTGCCGTTCGACCGCTCGATCAATCCCTACCGGGGCTGCGAGCATGGCTGCATCTACTGTTTCGCGAGGCCCAGCCACGCCTGGCTCGGCCTGTCGGCAGGGCTCGATTTCGAGACCCGGCTGGTCGCCCGGCCCGACGCGCCCGAGGTGCTGGCCGCCGAATTGCGCAAGCCCGGCTACCGCGTCCGACCCATCGCCATCGGCACCAACACCGATCCCTACCAGCCGATCGAAAAGACCGAGCGCATCATGCGTGCCTGTCTGCGGGTCCTGTCGGAGTTCAACCACCCGGTTGCCATCGTCACCAAGGGCAGCCTGGTGGAGCGTGATATCGACATCCTGTCGGACATGGCCGCGCGCGGGCTGGCGCGGGTGGGCATCTCGGTCACCACGCTCGATCCCGCGCTGAGTCGCAGGATGGAGCCACGGGCCCCGGCCCCGGCCCGGCGCCTGAAGGTCATCGAACGTCTGGCCGGCGCGGGCATTCCCGTCCGGGCCATGGTCTCGCCGGTGATACCGGGCCTGACCTGCCACGAGATCGAGCCGATTCTGAAATCCGTGGCAGGGGCAGGGGCCGAGGCCGCGAGCTGGATCATGCTGCGCCTGCCGCTGGAGGTCTCGCCGCTATTCCGCGAATGGCTGGCAGAAGCCTGCCCCGACCGCGCCGCCCGCGTCATGGGGCACGTCCGCGACATGCACGGAGGCAAGGACTATGCCTCGGATTGGGGCCGCCGGATGCGCGGGTCGGGGCCCTATGCCGAGATGGTGGCGCAGCGGTTCAAGGTCGCGGCAAGACGGTTGGGGCTGGATGGCAAGCAACCGCCGCTCAGGTGTGATCTGTTTGAACCGCCAGCGCGGACCGGGGACCAGATGGAGCTGTTCTGAGATCGGCGGGCAGATCGGATGGAAGGGCGCATGGTGTCTCATCCACCCAACGGTTCCGCGCGACAACGCGCCGGGACCTACCCGGCTGCCGTAGGGTGGGGTTCCACCCCACCACCGCGCCCTGATGCCGCGCAAACCCGTCTCGGGCCTGACCCGGGACCTCGATGCATCCGTAGGGTGGGTGAAAACCCACCACACCCGCGCTACAATTTCCGTACCTTCAGCTTGGTCAGCCGGTTGTCTTCCTTTTCCACCACCTCGAAACGGAAGCCGTGGAAATTGAACACCTGTCCCACCTCGGGGATGATCTGCGCCTCGTATATCACAAGCCCCGCCACGGTGTTGGCCTCGTCATCCGGCAGGGTCCAGTCCGTCGCCCGGTTCAGGTCGCGGATCGTCGTGCCGCCGTCGACCAGGAACTGCCCATCGTCGCTGCGCCCCACCGGGTGGTCGCCGTCGGGGTCGAACTCGTCGGTGATCTCGCCCACGATCTCTTCCAGGATGTCCTCCAGCGTGATCAGCCCCTGCAAGTCGCCATACTCGTCCACCACCAGCGCGAAATGGCTCCGCATCCGCAGGAACTGCCGCATCTGGTCGTCAAGCGTGGTGGTTTCCGGCACGAAATAGGGCTCCATCGCCACGTCGCAGATATCGAACGTCGCTAGCGCCCCGCGCGCGCCCTCGGCCTGCAGCGCCAGCGTGTGCATGGCGCGCAGCAGGTCCTTGGCGTGGACCACCCCGATGATGTTGTCGGGATCGTCGCGATAAATCGGCAGGCGCGTGTGGTTCGACTTCAGGCACTGGTCCAAAATCGCCTCGGGCTCCAGCGCCGCGTCGATCATCTCGATCTGGCTGCGATGGAGCATGATCTCCTCGACCGCGCGGTCGCCCAGGTCCAGCGCGCCCAGGATGCGGTCACGGTCCTCCTTTTCCACCACGCCCTCGGAATGGCCAAGGTAAAGCGCCCCGGCGATTTCCTCTCGCACGGCCAGGATATGGCTGTCGGGATCGGTCTTCACGCCGAACACCCGCAACACGCCGCGCACCAGCAGGCGCACCGCGGACACCACGGGCGAGAACACGACGATCACCCAGCGGATGACGGGGGCCGCGTGCGCCGCCGCCGCCTCGGCGTTCGTGATCGCGTAGGTCTTGGGCAGAACCTCGGCAAAGATCAGCACCAACAGCGTCATCACCAGCGTCGCCAGCGCCACGCCGCTTTCGCCGAAGGCGCGGGTGAAAAGCGCGGTGGCCAGCGACGTCGCCAGGATGTTCACCAGGTTGTTGCCCAGCAGGACCGAGCCGATCAGCCGCTCGTTGTCCTCGGTGATCTCGAGCGCCTGTTCGGCGCCTTTCGAGCCCTTGTCGGCCCGCGCCCGCAGCTTGCCCCGCGATGCGGCGGTCAGCGCGGTTTCACTGCCCGAGAAGCAGGCGGACAATACCAGAAGCAGAAGGATCGCGCCGGCGGTGATCCAGAAGGCGGCGTCAAAGGTTGTCGAGACGGGTTCCATTGTCCAACATTCGGATTATGCGTTGCAGGGGTTATGGGGCGTGGACGCCGGTCATTCAAGGAAACAGGCGATGAAACTTGCCAATTCGGGCGCGCGGGACAAGCGGATATCGGCCTTCGACCGGCCTTGCGCGACCCTGCATGCAACGCAGGCCCTGCAGGCCGTGGTGGACGCGGTACCAACCGCACCGGCGACCTCGACACCTGTTGTCGCTGCTAACCGTCCGAAGACGTGCCCCCCGAGGCCCTGCGCCGCTCATCCTGCGCCAGCGGGTGCGCGTCGAACACCAGTTCGCGCAGCCGGTCCTCCAGCACATGGGTATAAATCTCCGTGGTGCCCACGTCGGCATGACCCAAGAGCGTCTGGATCGTCCGCAGATCGGCTCCTCCGGCCAGCAGGTGCGTCGCGAACGCGTGGCGCAGCGTGTGCGGCGACACCCGCTCGGGGCTGATGCCGGCGGTCACCGCGAACTCCTTCACCAGCAGGAAAAAGCGGTTGCGCGTCAGGTGCCCCGTCTTGCCGCTCGAGGGAAACAGAAAAGGAGAGGCCGGCTTGCCCTTCGCCTTCGCCGCCGCCTCGGTGTCATCGCGCGCCTTCAGCCAGTTGTTGAGCGCCGCTCGGGCCGGGGGCGACATCGGCACCAGCCGCTCCTTTCCGCCCTTGCCGCGTACCAGCAGCATCTGCGGATCGCCCCGGCAGGACGCCACCGGCAGCGACACCAGCTCGGTCACCCGCATCCCCGTGGCATAGAGCAGCTCCATCAGACAGGTATTGCGCAGCCGGTCGACCTTGCCCCGCCCCGTCTGCCGCGCCGCTTCCAGCAGGCGGTCCACCTCTTCCAGTTGCAACGTCTTGGGCAGGCGCTTGTCGCGGCCCGGCCCCTTGATCTGAATCGCCGGGTTGTCGTCGCGAAGCCCCTCGTCAAAGGCAAAGCGGTAGAACTGCCTGATCGCCGACAGCCGCCGCGCCCGCGTCGACCGCGCCAATCCTTGTGCGTCGCAATGCACCAGATAATCCTCGATATCCGCCTGCGCCGCGCTGGCCGCGTCCTTGCCGCCGCGCGCCAGCCACTCGGTGAAATCCGTCAGGTCGCGCGCATAGGCCTGCAACGTGTTCTGCGCCGCCCCGGCCTCGGCGGCCTGCGCGTCGAGAAAATTCGCCAGCCAGTGCCGCGTGCTCACGTGTCGGCCTTCAGCAGCAGGATCTGCAAGGCCGCCTGCCGCGCGGTATCCTCCAGCCCGACGGCCCGCAGCGTCGACAGGCCCGCCACGATATCACTGGCTTGGTTCGGCCCGGCTGTGTCCAGCTGCAACGCCGCGGTCAGGATCGCCTGACCCAGCCGCCCGGCCTTCAGCATGTCGGCATGGTCGGGATGGGCCTCCGTTGCGGCAAAGGCCTCGGCGATGGCGATCTGCGGCGTCTCGCTGGCCAGCGCGGCGTCCGGCGCACCCTGTGCTACTCCGACCAGGAACCGCGACCGCGCATCGCTTCCGGCAAGGTCGGGGGCCAAGGTCTCGTAATCCCGCGACAGAAGCGCGATTTCGAACGCTGCCTCCCGCGCCCGCCCGTCCAGGTCCAGCGTCGAGAGCGACTGCGCGAAAAGTGTGGCAAACGCCACGGCCAGCCCTTCACGCTTCATGTCGCGCCACAGCCCCGGCAGGTGTCGCGCCACGGCTTGCGGATCGGTGTCCACGATTGCCTGTTCCAGCTTCTGCACGCCCGCCACGCGGTCCCACACCCCGCCCGAGGCCGCCGGGCTCTGGTCGGTGTAAAGTCCCAACAGGCGGTTGGCGGGCAGGGCGCCGGTGCGGGTCAGCCGCTCGGCCGCCTCGATCTCGGCCTTCAGCCCGGTCAGTCCGCGCAGGTCGGCAACAGCGAATTCCCGCGGCAGGTTGCGCGTGGGCAGGGGCGTGCCCGCCGCCTCGTACAGGCGATAGAGCAGCGGCGTCATCTCTGACGAAGGGGCCAGGGACATCTCCGCGTCGATCGTCTCGGGGTCGAGGAACTGCGCCAGCAACCGCACGCTTGCGGCGTCGAGAACGCCCAGGGCCGTTGCCGTCTCGTAGGTCAGCGCGGCTGTCTGCCACGCGCCGGTGCGCGCCCCGCAATAGATCCGCGCGTCATAGCGCTCGCTCAGGTCCGGGTCCTGGGACAGCGCCGCGCAAGCCTCCTCTTCGGTGCCACTCAACAGGGCAAGGTCGAACCACTGGTCGAAAAGGCTCGCGTCATAGGGACCGGCCTGCTGCACCAGCGCCAGCGCCGGATCCACCGCCCCCATCTTGCGCAGCGCCATTAGCCGCGCGCGCAAGAACCGCGCCTCCGGCCCGGCGTCCGCGGGCGCCTCGGCCTCGGCCAGCAACAGGGTGTAGTACAGCGCCTGGATCGCCGGCAGAGGGTCCGACGGCAGGCGCGAGAACATCGACACCAGCGTGTCGGTACCGCTCCCGGCCCACAGGTTCGGCGGCAAACCCGTCGTGCTGCCGGGCAATAGCCCCGCTCCGTCGGGCTGTGCGCCATCCAGCGGCATCACGTCCACATCCGGCACGACGGCGCCTTCCACGTCATCCGCGACGGGCGGGTTGAGCGCTTCCTCCAGCGGTCGGGCGACGCTGATCGGCGCGGGGTCCTTCAGCCAGTCGATGGCCGTCAGCGGCTCCTGCGCCATGGCCGGCGCGGCAAGAACTATGGAAAAAACAACGGTTTCAAGAGTCTTCAAGAATGATTTCCTGTCGAATTTCTTCACGCTCGGGCGAAAAATCCGCCCCGAAGAAGGGGCCGATATAGGCATAGCCGATCAGCGCCAGGAACGCCAGAATACCAAGGTAGATCAGCCATTTGATCAATCTGAACATGTGTTGCCTGCCCGCGTTTTGCCGTCTTTTACCACTTTATAACTGGCAATTTCATCAAGATCACGTCATTCAGTGCACGAAAAGACAAGATTGGCATAGGAGCGCCGACATTGGCCGGCACCGAGCGTTGGCAATTGAAGAAAACCGTCGTGCTCGTGGGGATGATGGGGGCAGGAAAAACCGCTGTTGGCAAGGCTTTGGCGGCCATGCTTGATGTGCCGTTTCTCGATTCGGACGTCGAGATCGAGGCCGCCGCCAACATGAAGATTTCCGAGATTTTCGCCCGCGACGGCGAGGCGTTCTTTCGCGACCGCGAAACCCGGGTCATCGACCGTCTGCTCGACGGCGAGCGCGGCATCCTGTCCGCCGGCGGCGGCGCGTTCCTGTCCGAGCGCAACCGCGCCCTGATCGGTGCCAAGGGCGTGTCGGTCTGGCTCAAGGCCGATCTTCGGCTTTTGTGGAACCGGGTAAAACACAAGGATACCAGACCTTTGCTGCGCACAGCTGATCCCCGAAAGACGCTGACGGACCTCTACGAGGCCCGTCTGCCCTTCTACCAGATGGCTGACCTCGCGGTGCCCGCGCACCCGACCTACACGATCGACCAGATGGCAGCCAAGGTGGCCGAGGCACTGGCCACCCGCCCCGACGTTCTGGAGCCCGCGCCATGACTGAACGCGTGAACGTGGCCCTGGGCGAGCGAGCCTACGACATCCATATCGGCCCCGGCCTACTGTTGCGGTCCGGAGCGCTGATCGCGCCGCTGCTGCGCCGGCCCCAGGTCGCCATCGTGACCGACGAGACCGTGGGTGCCCTGCACCTCTCCACGCTTCAGGCGGGTCTGGGTTCCGAGGGCATCGACAGCACCGCCCTCGCGCTGCCCCCCGGCGAAGGCACCAAAGGCTGGCCACAGTTCGAACGCTGCGTCGAATGGCTCTTGTCCGAGAAGATCGAGCGCAGCGACGTGGTCATTGCCTTCGGCGGCGGCGTGATCGGCGATCTTGTCGGCTTTGCCGCCTCCGTCCTGCGCCGCGGCGTCCGCTTCGTGCAGGTCCCCACCAGCCTTCTGGCCCAGGTCGACAGTTCCGTGGGCGGCAAGACCGGCATCAACGCCCCCCAGGGCAAAAATCTGATCGGCGCCTTCCACCAGCCCAGCCTCGTGCTGGCCGATACGGACGTGCTGGGAACACTGAAAAGTCGCGATTTCCTCGCCGGTTACGGAGAAGTGGTAAAGTACGGTCTGCTGGGCGACGCCGCCTTCTTCGACTGGCTCGAAACCCACGGCCCCGAGGTGGCACGGGGCGACATGCCCGCCCGGATCGCGGCGGTCAAACGCTCGGTCGAGATGAAGGCCGAGATCGTCATCGAGGACGAAAAAGAGCACGGGCGCCGCGCACTGCTGAACCTCGGCCACACCTTCTGCCACGCGCTCGAGGCCGCCACCGGCTATGGCGACCGCCTGCTGCACGGCGAAGGCGTCGCCATCGGCTGCGCCCTGGCGTTCGAACTCTCCAGCCGCCTTGGCTTGTGTTCCCAGGAAGACCCCAGCCGCGTCCGCGCCCATCTGCGCGACATGAACATGAAGGTCGATCTGTCTGATATAGCAGGGGAATTGCCAAATGCAGACGGCCTTATCGACCTCATGGGCCAGGACAAGAAGGTGGTCGACGGAAAGCTGCGCTTCATCCTCGCCCGCGGCATCGGAGACGCTTACGTGGCCGACGACGTGGATATGGATGTTGTCCGCAAGGTTCTGGATGACGCGCTCGCCGCCCGGTGACCTCACTTTCGGAGCGCCCGATCCTCTGTCTTTCTGACCCGGTAGTCCTGCCGCCAGAAGATCCCGGATCAGGTCCGGGATGCCTCCCGCCGAATAGCGAAGGGTGGGTGGAAACCCACGTGCCGCATGGTCACTCTGTCCCGATTGCCTGCGACGCGTTCACCCGCGTTGACAACTCCTCCAAACTCTCGACCCGCTCGGAATACCTGTCCGTGAGATACCCCGCCTGTCCGCGTGTCAGGACCGTGAACTTCACCAACTCCTCCATCACGTCCACCACCCGGTCATAGAGCGGCCCCGGCTTCATCCGATCCGCATCGTCGAACGCGTCCCACGCTTTCGGCACCGAAGACTGGTTGGGAATCGTCAGCATTCGCATCCAGCGCCCCAGGATACGCATCTGGTTCACCGCGTTGAAGCTTTGCGACCCACCGCTGACCTGCGCCACAGCCAGCACCTTGCCCTGCGTTGGGCGAATCCCTCCGATCGGCGCCAGCGGGATCCAGTCGATCATGCTCTTCATCACGCCGGTCATCGCGCCGTGCCGCTCGGGGCTGACCCAGACCATGGCCTCTGACCACATCACCAACTCACGCAACTCCGCCACCTTCGGATGGCTGACTTCCGCGTCGTCGGGCAGGGGCAGCCCGTGGGGATCATACATACGGGTCTCGGCACCGAGGTGGCCCAAGATCCGCGCCGCTTCCTCGCTCAGCAGCCGTGAAAACGACCGTTCCCGCAAACTGCCATAGAGCAGCAGGACGCGCGGCGCATGGCGCGCGCGCTCCGCCGGGAACAGCTTGTCATGATCGATATCGGGCAGGGCGCCCGTATTCAGGTTGGGCATGTCACTCATACGTGTCGTTCCTCTCTTTCGGCGAACCGGCGCCTTGTCCGGTTGGCAAACGCCACCAGCGACAGCATCACCGGCACTTCCACCAGCACGCCCACCACCGTCGCCAGTGCCGCCCCGGAATTGAGCCCGAAAAGGCTGATCGCCACCGCCACCGCCAGTTCGAAAAAATTCGACGTTCCGATCATCGCGCAAGGTGCCGCCACCCGGTGCGGCACGCGCATCATGTAAGCCGCGCCATAGGCCAGCACGAATATCCCGTAGCTCTGGATCAGGATCGGCACAGCGATCAGCGCGATCACCAGCGGGTTGGCCAGGATGATGCTGCCCTGCAACCCGAACAGGATCACCACAGTGGCGATCAGCCCGATGATCGACCACGGCTTCACCCGCGCCGTGAACGCCTCGATCGCCGCTTTCGAGCCCAACATCCGCCGCGTCACCAGCCCCGCCACCAGCGGCAGCACCACGTAAAGCACCGTCGCCATCACCAGCGTCTGCCACGGCACCGCGATGTCCGTGACGCCCAGCAGAAGCGCCACGATGGGCGCGAATGCGAAGACCATGATCAGGTCGTTCACCGACACCTGCACCAGCGTGTAGGTCTCGTCGCCCTTCGTCAGTTGCGACCACACGAACACCATCGCCGTGCAGGGCGCCGCGCCCAGCAGAATCAGCCCTGCAATGTATTGCGCCGCATCCTCCGGCGCGATCCACGGCGCGAAAAAGTACTCGAAGAACAGCACCGCCAGCAGCGCCATGGTGAAGGGCTTGATCAGCCAGTTGACCACCAGCGTGATCACCAGCCCCTTCGGCTGTTTCGCCACCGCCGGAATGGTGCTCAGGTCCACGCCGATCATCATCGGATAGATCATCGCCCAGATCAGCACCGCCACCACCAGGTTGATCCGCGCCACCTCCGCCGCCGCAACCGCCGCGACCAGCCCCGGCGCCACGGCCCCGATTGCAATACCCAGCACGATCGCCAGTGCGATCCAAACGCTGAGGTAGCGTTCGAAGACGCCCAGGCCGCTCTCCTTCGGTGTGTCGACCCTGTCGGTCATATCTGGCCCTCGTTCCATTTTCGCAAAGTCAGCACTGAAGTGAAATACCGTCTATAAGCGATTGGCATCGCTCATGATTTCCGCCGCAACAGTCTTCCACGAGATAGGCCAACAGCCCCCGAACCCCCTCGATCTCCGCACGGTAGCGCACCGACCGACCCTCCCGCGCCGCCCGGATCAGCCCGGCCCGCGAAAGCACCGACAGATGCGCCGACATGGTGTTCTGGCGCACGCCGCACATCGCCGCGATCTCTCCTGCCGCCACGCCCTCGGGGCCGGCGCGCATCAGCAGGCGAAATACATCCAGCCGCGTGTCCTGCGACAGGGCCTGAAGGGCGGAAAGGGCGCATGTTTTATCCATGCATCGAGAAGTATGGATATGTGTCGCGAAAGGCAAGCGACGTTTTCATCACCTGGGCCCGCTGCCGCCAAGGCAGCACGGCACCGCAGGAACAAAACCCGTCGCCACCCGTTCCGCCGGGGCGAGGCTCACGAACAGGCGACATTCTCGAAACGAAAGGCCGATCCTCATGAAAGCCGCTCTCCACGACACATTCGGCGACCCAACAAAGGTTCTCTACGCCGCCGGCACCGATACGCCCGAGCCGAAAGAAGGGCAGGTGCGCGTCAAGGTCCTTTTGTCCCCCATTCACAATCACGATCTCTGGACGGTACGCGGCACCTACGGCTACAAGCCGCCGTTGCCCGGCGCCATCGGCGGCTCCGAGGCCGCGGGCATCGTCGATGCCGTGGGCGCGGGCGTCGATGACGGTCTCAAGGGCCAGCGCGTCGCCGTGGCAGGGGTGCATGGCACCTGGGCCGAGTATGTTCTCGCTCCCGCAAACGGGCTCTTGCCCTTGCCCGAGAAGATCTCCGACGAAGAGGGCGCGCAGCTCATCGCCATGCCGTTGTCGGCCATTTCCCTGCTCGACAGCCTCAAGGCCCATCGGGGCGACTGGATCATCCAGACCGCCGCCAATGGCGCAGTGGGCCGCATCATGGCTGTTCTGGCCCGCGAACGCGGCATCCACCTCGTCAACCTCGTGCGTCGGGACGAGGCCGTGCAGGACCTGCGCGAAGCAGGTACAGAGCATGTCTTTTCCACCTCTGACGGCGACTGGAAAGATCAGGTTCGCAAGACCGTAAACGACGGCAAAGTGGTCTCGGCCATCGATTCCGTCGGCGGCGACATCGCGGCGCATCTCGTCGACCTCCTGTCCAGCGACGGAGAGATCTTCGTCTTCGGAACTGCCACGGGCGAACCGATGCCGCTTGCCTCGGGACCGCTCATCATGAAGCAGATCACGGTCAAGGGCTTCTGGGGTGCGCGCGTCATATCCGAAATGGACCGCGAGCGCCGCGAGAGCCTGATGTCCGACCTGGTGGCGCTGGCAATGCAGGGCCGGCTGCCGTTGGCGACCAGCGGCACGTATCCCCTCGACCGGATCGCCGATGCGGTGAATGCGTCTCTGACCCCCGGTCGTGGCGGGAAGGTCATGCTGAAACCCTGGGCCAGCGATGACCCCGGTGCGTGAACGAGAACGACGCGGGATCTCATGAAATCCGGGGGCGCCCCCGCCCGACAAAAACACGCCAAGGTTGAGTTTAGCCATAGAATATGCTACTTTTCCGGCATCCGGACTTTTTCCCGGATCGATGTGAACTTTTTTCAATTCATTTTCTAATCAGGAGAATTTCCCATGCCAGGAATTCATCACGGCCTTACGCGGCTCGACCAACTCGTCAAGACATGTCTTCAGAACGAAGGCCCGGCGAAGCCCTTCGTGCAAACGCTGGGACGCCTCAAGCCGGCCAACCCGGTGTTCATCGAGAACATCACCCACCAGGATGTCGTGAACGCGCTCGACGCCCTGTCGCAATCCATGCGCGCCACCAGCAACGAGGACGGCCCGGCCGATGCCGGCATGACGTTCCTGGGCCAGTTCGTCGACCACGACATCACTCTCGACGCGACGTCCGCGCTCGGCACGCGGATCGACCCGGCGACGATCCGCAACATCCGCACGCCCGGCCTCGACCTCGATTGCGTCTACGGCGACGGCCCCGAAGCCTCGCCACATCTCTACGGCGCGGGAGAGCAGGATCACATGCTGATGTTCGGGCGCCAGGACAACGCGCTCGACCTGGCCCGGACCTGCGCCGGCAAGGCCCTGATCGGCGATCCGCGCAATGACGAGAACATCATCGTGGCCCAGATCCAGGGCATCTTCATCGAACTGCACAACATTCTTATGAGCAAGGTGATCGAGGGCGGCTCCGAGGCCGCCGACATCAAGGCTTGCGCCCATTCAGGCATGAGCGAGGAGGTCTGGGACGCCCATGTCTCGCCCGGCCTGACCAGTTTCCAGGAGGTGCGCCGCTTCATCCGCCTCCACTACCAATGGATCGTCTGGAACGAACTGCTCGACGCCTTCGTCCATCAGGACTGCCTCGATGCGGCCATGCACGCATTGGTCTTTGACTGGGACGCGCCGGTCATGCCGGTCGAGTTCACCGGGGCGTGCTATCGATTCGGCCACGCCACCACGCAGTTCGAGTACCAGATAAACGCCGCCGGAAGCCCCGTGCCGCTCTTCGCCACGCAAGGGTTCGGCAAGCGGCCCGAAGACCAGAACCTCGACTATAACCTTTTCTTCGAAATGGGCGGCGGCACCCAATCGCAAAAGGCGCGTCCGGTCGGCCCTAAACTGGGCGCGGCGCTCCTGGAACTGCCCTTCGTCTCTGGTCAGATCGAGCTCAAGGACGTGAACGTCACCCTGACCGAGCCGCAATCGAAAAACCTCGCCCTGCGCAACATGGTGCGCGACCGCTACACCTATCAACTGGCCAGCGGCCAGCAGTTCGCGGCGCATCTGGGCACCGACACGGTCGAGGTTCCGCCCGAACTGAAGGACAAGGGCTTCAAGAAGACACAGCTGTGGTTCTATGCCCTGCAAGAGGCCAAGGAACAGGGCGGCGGCAAGCTCACCGGCGTGGGCGGCACCATCGTCGCCTCGGTCTTTGCCAACCTGCTCAAGCGCGATCCGACCACATACGTGCACATCCCGCATTTCACGCCCTGGTCGGGCTTTGGCGGCAAACCGTCCTGCATGGCCGGGATCATCGCCTATGTCGAGGCGCATCGCAGCCATATCCTGCACCCCGACAAACTGAAATGCGGCTGAACACGCAGGGTGGCCCCAGGCGTAACGCGCCGTTTTCTTAAAAAGAAAACGCCCCGGGGTTTTTTAAAAACTCCGGGGCGCCAATGTCTTACCCGACGATCTTCACCAGCGCGTGCCGCTTTTTCCCCGCCGACAGCTTGATCGGGCTGGCCAACGCCTGCGCGTCCACCATCATCCCCGCATCCGTCAGCGGGCGATCGTCCATCCTGGCGCCGTTCTCGGCAATCAGGCGCTTGGCCTCTTTGCCCGATACCGCCAGCCCGGATTTCACGATCAGCTGCACGATGGAAATCCCGTCGCCCACCTCCGCCGCCGACAGCTCCAGCGTCGGCAGATCGTCCCCGACGCCGCCTTTCTCGAACACTTCGCGGGCCGTGGCCTCTGCATTCGCCGCCGCGTCCGCCCCGTGCAGCAGGGTCGTCACTTCATTGGCCAAAATGACCTTGGCCTCGTTGATTTCCGCCCCCGCCAGCGCGCCCAGCCGGTTGCACTCGTCCACCGGCAACTCTGTATAAAGCTTCAGGAACCGCCCCACATCGGCATCCATCGTGTTCCGCCAGAACTGCCAGAATTCGTAGGGCGACCGCATGTCCGCGTTCAGCCACACCGCGCCATCCGCCGACTTGCCCATCTTGCGCCCGTCCGCCGTTTCCAGCAGGGGCGAGGTCAGGCCATAGATCTCGTGGTCCAGGACCCGCCGCGTCAGGTCGATCCCGTTGACGATATTGCCCCACTGGTCCGACCCGCCCATCTGCAGCAGGCAGCCATAGCGCCGGTTCAGCTCCAGAAAGTCATATGCCTGCAGGATCATGTAGTTGAACTCGAGGAACGACAGCGATTGCTCTCGGTCCAGCCGCGACTTGACGCTCTCGAAGGACAGCATCCGGTTGACGGAAAAGTGCCGGCCGATGTCGCGCAAGAACTCCAGGTAGTTCAGCCCGTCCAGCCACTCGGCATTGTTCAGCATCAACGCATCCGTGGCTCCGTCGCCATAGGTCAGGTACCGCGCAAAGACCTGTTGCATCCCGTTGATATTGCTCTCGATCTGCTCGGGCCCCAGCAGGGGCCGCTCGTCCGACCGAAAGCTCGGATCGCCCACCTTCGTGGTCCCGCCGCCCATCAGCGTGATCGGCTTGTGCCCCGTCTTCTGCAGCCAGCGCAGCATCATGATGTTCAGCAGGTGCCCCACATGCAGCGACTGCGCCGTGGCGTCATAACCGATATAGGTCGGCACCACGCCCGCGCTCAGCGCGTCGTCCAGCCCCTGGTAATCCGTGCAATCGGCCAGGTAGCCGCGCTCGATCATCGTGGCCATGAAATCCGATTTGGCGTGGTAGGTCATATTGCTTGTCCCAGCTGGTTTTGCGCGGCATGTATAGGGATGGTTCAGGCGAAGGAAAAGGCCATGTTGAAGGCCGGTTTGAAGAGCGGCCCGGTCTGGGCGCTCGGGGCGATGTCGGGCACCTCGCTGGACGGGGTCGATGCCGCCATGGTCCAGACCGATGGCGAGACGATCTTTGCCTTCGGCGACAGCGCCTATCGCTCATATACCCCCACGGAAGAGGCCGTTCTGCGCGACGCCCTGGGCAAGTGGCCGGGCGAGGTGGGGCAGGAGGTCCTGCCGCTCGTCCAGCAGGCCCATGTCGACGTGCTGTCGCGCTTTTCCGGTGCACAGCTCGTGGGGTTTCACGGCCAGACCCTCGCGCACGAGCCGCAAGGGCGCGGCACCCACCAGCTTGGCGATGGCGAGGGGCTGGCCATGCATCTCGGCCTGCCGGTCGTCTGGGATTTCCGTTCGGCCGACGTGCGCCTGGGCGGCGAGGGCGCGCCGCTCGCGCCGTTCTTCCATTTCGCCTGCGCCAGGTGGATCGGCGCCGACCGTCCGCTCGCGTTCCTCAACCTCGGCGGGGTGGGTAACATCACCTGGATCGATCCCAGCCGCGACCGCCCCGACCAGGATGGCGCGCTCCTGGCTTTCGACACCGGCCCCGCAAACGCCCCCATCAACGACCTGATGATGCAGCGCCGGGGCGAGCCTTGCGACCGCGACGGCGCGTTGGCGCTCAAGGGCACCGTGGCCGAGGGCGCGCTCGAGCTTTTCCTCGACGAGCCATACTTTCGCAAGATCCCCCCCAAGAGCCTCGACCGTGACGCCTTCGCCGATCTCTACACCCTCGTGCACGAACTTTCAGATGCCGACGCCGCCGCCACTCTCACTGCGATGAGCGCGGCGGCGGTCCTCCAGGCGATGGAGCATTGTCCGTCCCCGCCAGAGCGCCTGCTGGTCTGCGGCGGCGGGCGGCGGAACCCGGTGATGATGGCCATGTTGCGCACGGCGCTCGACGCGGTCGTCGACCCGGTCGAGGCGGTGGGCCTGGACGGCGACATGCTCGAGGCGCAGGCCTTCGGCCATCTCGCCGTGCGCGTCCTGCGCGGCCTGCCCACCTCTTGCCCGTCGACCACCGGCGTCGCGGCGGCAGTGGCCGGCGGCACCGTCAGCTGGCCGGACGGAAGCTCGCGATGACCTATGCGCTCGACAATGGTATGCCCGTCCGCCTGGGCCTCATCGTGCTCAGCACCGACGAGACGCTCGAAACCGAGGCCCGTACGATTCTCGCGGGCCGCGATGTCGGCCTGCATCACAGCCGCATCTTCTCCGACAGCGAGGTGACGCCCGAGAACCTTCTGTCGATGCAGGAGCGCATGGCCGCCTCCGCCGCGCTGCTGCCCGGCAAGCTCGACGCGGTGGGCTACGGCTGCACGTCCGCCTCGGCCCTGATGGGCGCGGCTCTGATCGAGGGGCAGGTGCAGCTTGCCCATCCCGGCGTGCCGGTCACCAACCCGATCAGCGCCGTGGTGGCCGCCCTGAATACACTCGGCGCGGCCCGGATCGCCATGGTCACGCCCTACGCGGTCGACGTCGTGGCCCCCTTGCGCAGCTTCCTGGAAACCCGCGGCATAGAGGTGGCACACAACTTCAGCTTCGGCGAGACCGACGACCGCCGCGTCGCCCGCATCACCGAAGCCTCCACCCACGCCGCCGTCACCGAGGCCGCCAGGGCGACGGGCGTGCAGGCCGTCTTCACCTCCTGCACCAACCTGCGTACCTTCGGCGTGATCGACGCGCTGGAGGCCGAGCTTGGCCTCCCGGTCATCAGTTCCAACCAGGCGCTGATGTGGCACCTGCTGGGCCGCGCCGGGGCCGACGGCCGCGGATGGGGGCCCGGCCGGCTCTTCCAGGCCGAAGGTGCGCGCACCGCCGTTGCCTGACGGCCCGCCCTTCGCGACCCCGTCCCGGGCCTAACCCGGGATGATATCCGCCACGTAGGGTGGGTGAAAACCCACGCGCCGCGCCGACATCCACCACCCCCGCACGCCCCCAGCCTTTCGCAGCGCCGCCAGGGCGGGCAGGGCGCTCAAAAAAAGGGCCGCCAGACGGGGGAAACCGCGCATCACCCAAACATCTCCGAGACAGGACGCGAAAAAGCGCGCTATTCTCGGGGCGCGGGGGCCGCATGACACGCGTTGCATCCCGACAAGAACAAAAAAACGGCCGCCAAAAGGCCGATCCAACAAGGAGAAGAGAATGGATTTCCTCGACAAACTGACGCGCGACCTGCGCACGCGCCGGATCTCGCGCCGCCGCTTCATGCAACAGGGTCTGGCCGCCGGTGCGACCGTCTCGGCCCTGTCCCTCACCGCCGACATGGTCCACGCCCAGACCCCGAAGAAGGGCGGCCATTTCCGCGTCGCCCGCGGCCACGGCGCCACCACCGACAAGCTCGACCCCGGCGTGATCGAGAACGGCTACACCATCGGCCTCGCGCTCGGCGGCTACCAAGGCTACCTGACCGAAATCGCCCCCGACGGCAGCCTTGCGCCCTCGCTCGCCGAAAGCTGGGAGTCCTCGCCCGACGCCAAGACCTGGACGTTCAAGCTGCGCGACGGCCTCGAATTCCACAATGGCCGCACCGTCAAGGCCAGCGACGTCGTGGCCTCGATCAACCACCACCGGGGCGAGGGCAACACCTCCGCAGCCGGCCCCCTGGTGGCGCCCGTGGTCGACCTCAAGGCCGACGGCGACCTCGTCGTTGTGGTCGAGCTGGAGAGCGGCAATGCCGACTTCCCCTTCATCATGACCGACTACCACCTGCCGGTGATGCCCGCCAACGACGACGGCACGATGAACTGGCAGGATTACATCGGCTGCGGCTCCTACGTGCTCGACAATTACGACGCCGGCGTCAGTTCGCAGCTTTCGCGCCACGCCAACCACTGGTCCGACGACGTGGCGTTCTTCGACACGGTCGAGGTGCTGTCGATCATCGACCAAAACGCCCGCACCTCGGCACTGGTCTCCGGCGACGTCCACGTGATCGACCGGGTCGATCTCAAGACCGCCGCGCTGCTGGGCCGCCGGCCCGGCGTCAACCTCAAGACCACCACCGGGACGCTGCACTATTCGTTGCCGATGCTCTGCGACACCGACCCCTACACCGACAACAACATCCGCCTCGCGGTGAAATACGCCATTGACCGGCAGGAACTGGTCGACAAGATCCTCTTCGGCTACGGCGAAGTCGGCAACGACCATCCCATCGGCTCGGGCCAGCGGTTCTACAATGGCGAACTGGAACAGCGCCAGTACGATCCCGACCGCGCCAAGTTCCACCTCAAGGAAGCCGGACTCGACTCGCTGCAGATCGAGATCATGGCCTCCGAGGCCGCCTTTGCCGGCGCGGTGGACGCCGCCATCCTGATCCAGAACTCCGCCAAGGGTGCCGGCATCGACCTCAAGGTCAACCGCCAGCCCAACGATGGTTTCTGGGCCGATCACTGGATCAAGTCGCCCTTCATCACCAGCTACTGGAGCGGCCGCCCGGTCGAGGACCAGATGTTCTCGACCACCTACCAGACCGGCGTGGCGTGGAACGAGTCCAAGTGGTCCAACGAACGATTCGACAAGCTCTTGATCGAGGCGCGCGCCGAACTCGACGAGGCCAAGCGCCGCGACATGTATTTCGAGATGCAGAAGATCCTGAACGAAGAGGGCGGCTCGGCCATCCCGATGTTCGCGTCCTACGTCTTCGGCGCGGGCGACGATGTCGGCATGCCCGAGCAAATTGCCACCAACTGGGATCTCGATGGCGAGCGTTACATGGAACGGTGGTGGCTGAACGCCTGACCTGAAACGAACGGGCGGCGCCGGACCCGGCTCCGCCCTCTCCGGACCACGGTTCCTGCCGTCGCGGGCCCGGGTTTCGGCCTATCAGGCTGCGAAATATCCGCCGCTTCCGCGCAATTTTCCCATGATATCGATGGGAAATGCCGGCCCCGCCATAAATTGCGCTTAATTTTCGGGCAGTTTCATGAACCCGAATGGCCCACGCGATTGCGTTAGCATGTTATTGAATTTACTGAATTAAATCAGAACGCCACGGTGCGGCGACCCATGCCATCGGCCCATCGGCAGGCCGGACAAGTGCATTGACACGATACGGCGGGGCCATCAGCCTAGGGTCAGTCACGAACGAAATGGGAGATTTGAAATGGCTAGATTTTTGCCCACATCCTTTGCCGCCGCGGTCGCCGCGGGCATTGCACTCAGCGCGAGCGTCGCGAACGCCGAGACCTGGCGCTACGCTTTCGAGGAGGCGCTTGACGAGGTGCAGGGTGTCTATGCCCAGAAGTTCAAGGAAGAGGTCGAGGCCAATTCCGACCACACCGTTCAGCTCTTCCCCTACGGCACGTTGGGCGAATCCGCCGACACGATGGAGCAGGCCCAGACCGGCATCCTGCAATTCGTCGATCAAAGCCCCGGCTTCACCGGGTCGCTGATCCCCGAGGCGCAGGTCTTCTTCGTGCCCTACCTCTTGCCGCAGGACACCGAGAAGCTTGGCGAGTTCTTCCGCACCTCCAAGGCCATCAACGAGATGTTCCCCGAGCTTTACGCCGAACAGGGGCTGGAACTGCTGACCATGTTCCCCGAAGGCGAGGTCTGCATGACCACGCAGGAACCCGTCAGCGGTCCGCCCGATCTCGATCAGGTCAAGTTCCGCGTCATGACCAACCCGCTCCTGGTGGAAAGCTACAAGGCCTTCGGCGCGACGCCCACGCCGCTGCCATGGGGCGAGGTCTACGGCGCGCTTCAGACAGGCATCATCCAGGGTCAGGAAAACCCGATGTTCTTCATCGAGTCGACCAAGATGTACGAGGTGACCGAGGTTATCACCTGCGCCGGTCACAATAACTTCACCACAGCCGTGATGGCCAACAAGGAATTCTATGACGGCCTGTCCGAAGAGGACCAGACGGTGATCCAGAACGCGATCGACGTCGCCTTCGACCACATCATCGAGTACCAGAAGGGTCTTCACGAAGAGAGCATCGAGAAGATCAAGGAAGCCAAGCCCTCGATGCAGGTCAACACCCTCAGCGAGGAAGAACGCCAGCCCTTCGTCGAGGCCGGCGCCTCGGTCGAGGAGACATTCCTCGAAATGACCGGCGAAGGCGGCAAGAAAATCCTCGACCAGCTCAAGGCCGATCTGGAAGCCGTGCAATAACAACAAGGCCGCGCGGCGGCCGCGCCTTCGGGGCGCGGTCGCTGACGCATCTTCTGAACGCGGGGACAGGCTATGTCAGACGAACACGGCTCTCAGATACAGTCTCAGACCGAGACGACCGGATTGGATGACGAACCCACGGGCGAATACGTCTCCACGCTGCCGGGACTTCTCGGCACCATCGACATTCTCATAAGCAAGATCGAGGCGGTGATGCTCGCCGTTGGCGTCCTTCTGATGGCGGCCAATACCATCGCCAACGTGGTCGGGCGCTTCGTCTTCCAGAACAGCATCTTCTTTTCCGAGGAACTGAACCGCATCCTGATCATCCTGATCACCTTCGCCGGGATCAGCTATGCCGCCCGCCACGGCCGGCATATCCGCATGTCTGCGATCTACGACACCATGCCGCCCCGGGCGCGCAAGCTGATGATGATCGTCATCACGCTGGTGACGGCGGTGTTCATGTTCGGGCTGGCATACTACGCCTACACCTACATTCTCACCCAGGCCGGGCGGGGCCGTGTTCTGCCGTCTCTCCAGATCCCTGTCTGGATCACGCTCGTCTGGGTTCCGGTGGGTTTCTTCATGACCGGGGTGCAGTATCTGCTGACCGCGATCAAGAACATCATCGACAAGGATATCTACCTCTCGACCGCCGTGCTCGAAGGGTATGACGACACCGAGAAGGAGGTCTGACAGATGGCCCTCACCATCTTTTCCATAATGATCGTCCTCCTGCTGCTTGGCTTTCCGATGATGATCCCGCTGATCGTCGGCGCCTTCGTCGGTTTCTTCACCATGTTCGGCGGCTTCGGCCAGCTTGAAACCATGATCCAGCAGATCATGGCCGGCATCCGCCCCGCCTCGCTGATCGCGGTGCCGATGTTCATCTTCGCGGCCGACATCATGACGCGCGGCCAGTCCGCCAACCGCCTGATCGACCTGGTGATGTCCTTCGTGGGCCACCTCAAGGGCGGCCTTGCCGTGTCCACCGCGGCCGCCTGCACCATGTTCGGCGCGGTCTCGGGCTCGACCCAGGCGACCGTGGTCGCCGTGGGCTCGCCCCTGCGGCCCCGGATGCAGAAGGCGGGCTACAACGACAGCTTCATCCTGGCGCTCATCGTCAACGCCTCCGACATCGCCTTCCTGATCCCGCCCTCCATCGGCATGATCATCTATGGCGTGGTCTCCAACACCTCCATCGCCGAGCTTTTCATCGCCGGCATCGGCCCCGGCCTGCTGATCCTGGTGCTGTTCTCGATCTACGCCTGGATCTACGCGATCCGCAACAACGTGCCGACCGAGCCGAAATACAGCTGGGGCGAACGCCTTACCGCCGGGCGCAAGGCGCTCTGGCCGCTGGGTTTTCCGGCAATCATCATCGGCGGCATCTACGGCGGTATCTTCAGCCCGACCGAGGCGGCGGCGGCCTGCGTGCTCTACGCGCTGGTGCTCGAGGTCATCATCTTCCGTGAACTGGACCTCAAGGGCGTCTACGAAACCGCCAAGTCCACCGGCCTCATCACGGCCGTGGTGTTCATCCTCGTGGGCGTCGGCGCCGCGTTCTCCTGGGTCATCTCCTTCGCCCAGATTCCGCAGGAAATCCTCGGCTCCATCGGCATCGACGAGATGGGCCAGATCGGCGTGCTCTTCGTCATCTCCGTCGCCTTCTTCGTCGGCTGCATGTTCGTCGACCCGATCGTTGTGATCCTCGTGCTGGTTCCGATCTTCGCGCCGGTGGTCGACTCCGTCGGCCTCGACCCTGTGCTGGTCGGCACGATCATCACGCTTCAGGTCGCCATCGGCTCGGCCACGCCGCCTTTCGGCTGCGACATCTTCACGGCCATCGCCGTGTTCAAGCGGCCCTACATGGAAGTGATCCGCGGCACGCCGCCTTTCATCTTCATCCTGCTGTCAGTCGCCGTGCTGCTGATCTTCTTCCCCCAGATCGCCCTGTTCCTGCGGGACCTGGCCTTCGACAAGTAACCGGAGGAGAGACATGTACAAATCAATCCTGGTGCCCTTCGACGGGTCGCCCAACTCCGAGCTGGCCCTCGACAAGGCCCTTGAGATGGCAGCCCTCTGCGGCGGCGCCGATCTGACGCTGCTGACGGTCTACCGCCACCATTCGATGCTCGAGGCGTCGCTGTCCATGGTCCGCCCGGACGATCCCGGCAACATCGACGACGCCATGCGCTCCCATGCGGAGGAAGTCGTGGCAACCGCCAAGAAACGCGCGCAGGAGGCGGGCAAGACCAATGTCCGCGCCTTCGTCAAGGCCGGCCCCACCTCGCGCAATATCGTCAAGTTCGTCGAGAACCACGGCATCGACCTCATCGTGATCGGCCGCCGCGGTATGGGCTCGATGGAAGGCTACCTTCTGGGCAGCGTTTCGCAGAAGGTCACGTACCTCTCACCGGTGCCGGTGCTGATCGTCTGACGTAACCGGCGCGACGAACGGGGCAGGGGGATGCAGCCTGTCTTGCCCCGGGTCGTACCGCAACTCTCGACCAAAGAAAAAGCCGCGCCACGATCTCCCGTGGCGCGGCCTATTGTTTCAAGGTGCCGTGGTGCTACGCCGTCGCCATCATGAACAGGACGTAGATCGAGACAAGGGTCAGGCCGATCGTACCGGCCCAGGCCAGCCCCATCATGAAGCGGCCGGGCATGTGCTCGCGCTCCTCGGGTGTCTGAAAGCCGTCGGTGACCGCCTTGATCGTCAGCCAGTAGATGACCGGCGAGAACACGAGGGCGAGGATCGAGGCGAGTTGCACCACCAGGATCGGCTTCGGCATGCCGAACATCACGGCAGCGCCGCCGATGACCCACAGCACCTGGAACCCGCGGTTGATCAGCTTGCGGGTCGTGGGTTTGTCCCAGCTCGTCTTCAGCCGCACACAGCATTCCTCGAACACCCGTGCCTGACCGTCGAAATAGGTGAAGACGGTCGAGAACAGCGCCGCGATACCACCCGCGATGATGACCGGGAAGACCCACGCGCCGAATGTGTCGGTATAGATACGCGCGATCGTCACGCCCATTTCACGACCCGCGGGAACCAGGCCGATCGGGTTCAGCACGACGGCACCGACGATCAGGAACACCATGCCGGTCAGCGCCGCGATGATATAGGACACGTTCATGTCCCGGCGGTACAGGATCATCGAGTTCTTCATGTAGTCGGGATGCACTTCGACCGTATGGCCTTTCTCGCGCATCTCCCTGACGTAGACCATGCCGCTTTTCTTGTCGACGGCCCAGTTGGACTGCATCGCCGAAACCTCGGTCGTGGTCGGGAAGTACCCGAACATCGACCCGAAAAGGATCATGGCACCGGCGGGCGGCAGGCTCGGCAGCAGCCGCGACAGGTATTCACCCGGGGGCGGCGCCTGCAACGCGAAGGCGATGAAGGACGACAGCGCGAAGACGATGATCGCGACTTTCACGATGCCTTCGAACACTTCGTACTTGCCCAGCCACAGGATGGCGACGCTGATCAGCAGAACGGACATCGACCACATCTCGAGAGACATGAACGGGAAGGCGGCCCAGAGCAGCGCACCACACCCGAGCGCCCGCCCGGCGATGCCGAAGGTGTTGGCCAGCGACTGGAAACCAAGATACCAGAACGGCCACTGGCCGACCCGGGCATAGGCGTTCATGATGCTTTCACCCTTCACCATCGTGTAACGGTGGGCGAATTCGAAGCAGCAATACTTCAGGATATAGGCCGCGGGGATGATCCACAGCAGGGCGTAACCGAACTGCGCGCCGGCGGTGGGCCCGTGCATGATATGGCTGGCGCCGATGCCGGTCATCGCGGCGGCGATGCCGGGGCCGGCGTTCTTCCAGGTGTCTTTCAGCGTCGTTCCGGGCGCATCCAGATAAATTGTCTCGCCCGCCGATGCGTCGGTCGCGCCCTTGGCGGCATCCTTTCCCCCCAAAGGTATAGAAATGTCACTCAACTCTTGTCCTCCCAGACATGTAACATGCCCTCGGCAGTAACGGCGCCCGATGGGCGTTAGCCAATCGGGGGGCCGCGAAACGCGTCGGGCGACTCTTGTTTTTCAAGGCAGAATGAAGCGCTGCGAACCTCCTCGTTCGCGTCATCTTTTTCGCCTGCACTGGTAGGCTGGCATCCCACACACCAAATATCAAGCGAAATATACCTTTGGTTGCGCAAAATGTTTCACAGCCGATGCGGTCAGAGCGAAGCCGCCCGTGGTGCGAACGAGAAATTTCAATAAGAGTCGCGGAAAACGTATTTATATCAGAGGTTTATTGCGGTCAATCAGTGCCTGCGATGACATGGGCGAAACACTGCTCGTCTCGCCTCAAGGGCGAAGCAAATGACCAAATGTGTTCCTTGTACGCGGCGCACCTAACCCTCATGCGCAGAAATTTCGCGCCTTGTCGATGTCTTTCGCACGCCCAACCCCGAGCCCTCGCCCGCAAAGTTCCGGACATTTCACGGTCCCTGGCCCGATCTTTTGGCCCGCTCATGCGTTGAGCCTGCAACACGGCAAAGCAAAGGGAGCGGCCTCCATGCAAGACTACGCCCGGGAACATTCCGCCGATCATCCTGCCCGCATTCCGCGCCGCGGCTGGTGGGACATCGTGCTTCGGGTCAAGTCCGGCATTGTCGACGATCACATGTCGGTGGTGTCTGCCGGGGTCGCCTTCTTCGGGCTGCTTGCGATCTTTCCTGCTGCCGTCGCGCTCATTTCCATTGCGGGCGTCCTGCTCGATCCAAGCGATGTCACCACGCAGTTGAAAGAGATCGTCGCCATCCTGCCCCAGAATGCGGCCGAGATCATCCGCGACCAGGTGCTCAAGGTCACCGGCGGCGACGAAAGCGCCACGAGCCTTGCCGCCATCATCGGCCTTTTGCTGGCGCTATACGGCGCGACCAAGGGGATGATGACGCTGATGGAGGGCATGAACATCGCCTATACCGAGAAGGAAACCCGCGGCTTTGTCGCCCTTTACGCCACCGGCGTCGCACTCACGCTCTTCATCATTGCGGGCCTGCTGGTGTCGCTCGGCGCGATGATCGTCTTGCCCAACGTCATCGGCTTTCTCGGTCTGCCGGACGGGTTGGAAACCGCGATTCTGTGGCTCCAGTGGCCGATCCTGGCCGTCTTCGCCATCCTCGGCCTGGCGGTGCTCTATCGCTTCGGTCCCTCCCGTCCGCCCGCCCGCTGGCGCTGGATCAGCCCCGGCGCGGTGGCCGCCACGGCCCTGTGGCTCATCGGCACCGTCGCCTTCTCCATCTACACGCAGAATTTCGCCAGCTACAACGAGACCTACGGCACGCTGGGCGGCGTCATCATCCTGCTGACATGGCTGTGGCTCTCGGCCTTCATCGTGTTGGCGGGCGCCAAACTGAACGCCGAGATCGAGCGTCAGGCCGACGAGGACACGCCAGCCCCACACTGATCCGCCGCAGCCCCCGAATGCAGAAAAGCCCCGGCGCGAACCGGGGCTTTTCCCTCTTCACTGTCCTGATTCTCAGGCCCGGCGGCGGCGGCGTCCGCCCCGTCCGCCACGTCCGGTCTCTTCTTCGCCGGCTTTCGGCGGGGCCTTGTTGAACTTGATCCACTCGCCGCCATGCGGGTCGTTATTGGTCAGGAAGTTGGCGGCGCGAATGGCCTCCATCTCCTTGCCGGCACGCGGCTTTGTGCTTCCCAGGCCGAACATCTGGCAGAAGGTCTCGTCGTCCATATCCTCGGGGATGATGATCCCCGCCGCTTCGGCCTCGGCCCGCTTGGCGGCCTTGTCGGCCTCCTTCACGGGCAGGGCGATCGGGTTCATGATGGCGCTGGTCATGCCCGCACCCATCGCCATCGGCAGGAACGCGTTGTTGATCCCGTGCCGGTTGGGCAGCCCGAAGCTGATGTTGGACGCGCCGCAGGTGGTGTTCACGCCCAGCTCCTCGCGCAGGCGGCGGACAAGGGTAAACACCTGCTGACCGGCCGTGCCCATGGCGCCGATCGGCATGACCAGCGGGTCGACCACGATGTCATGCGCCGGAATGCCGAAATCGGCGGCCCGTTCCACGATCTTCTTGGCCACGGCAAAGCGCACGTCGGGGTCTTCGCTGATCCCGGTGTCGTCGTTGGAAATCGCCACCACCGGCACGTTGTATTTCTTGACCAGCGGCAGAACCAGTTCCAGCCGCTCTTCCTCGCCGGTGACCGAGTTCAGCAGCGGGCGGCCCTCGCAGGTCTCCAGCCCCGCTTCCAGCGCACCGGGCACCGAGCTGTCGATGCACAGCGGCACATCCACCAGCCCTTGCACCAGTTCCACCACCTTGCGCATCAGCGGCGGCTCGGTCTGGTTCGGATCGGGGTTCGAGTTGTAGACAACGCCCGCGTTGATATCCAGAACCGTGGCACCCGCCGCGACCTGCGCGATGGCGTCGGCCTCAACGGTCGAGAAATCGCCCGCTTCCAGCTCGGCGGCCAGCTTCTTGCGGCCCGTGGGGTTGATCCTCTCACCGATCACACAGAACGGCTGGTCGAACCCGATGATGGCGGTCTTGGTTTTGCTTTCGACGATGGTACGCGTCATGACTTATCCTTGTTTGGCAGCAGGCACCGCCGAGGCGCCGCCATTTTCGATCGCCCACTCGGCATTGGTCTTGATGCCGCCCAGCGGGAAGAAGTGAACGTTGGTGATGTTGAAGTCCGGGTTGGCCGCCTTGTGTGCCGCCAGCTTGGTCAGGACATCCGTGGGCTCGTAGGGCAAGAGCAGCTTGGACACGTCCATCGCGCGCTTCTGCAGCACCTTCAGCGACGGACCCACGCCACAGGCGATGGCAAACTTGATCAGCGTCTGCAGCTTCGCAGGACCCGCAATGCCGATATGGATGGGCAGGGTCACACCGGCCGCGGCCAGGTCGTCGGCCCACTTGATGATCGGGTCGGCGTCGAACGCGAACTGCGTGGCCAGCGCCATCTCGGCATCCGTGCGCTCCGAGAATTTCTGCTTCCACTGCACCGCATTCTCGACGTTCTTCCTGCCGCCATCTGGGTCGATGTCGCGGTTGCCCTCGGGGTGGCCGGCCACGTGCAGCCGCTTGAATCCCGCCCGGTCGAACGCGCCGGTCTCCAGCAGTTGCATCGAGCTGTCGAATGCGCCGTGCGGCTCGGTGACGCCCCCGGCCAGCACCAGCGCCTGTTCGACGCCGGCCTCGCCCTGATAGCGCGCGATCCAGTCCTCCAGCGTCGCCTGGTCCTTGATGATCCGCGCCGGGAAGTGCGGCATAACCTTGTAGCCTTCGGCGGCCACACGCTTGGCGGTCGTGACCATGTCCTCGATCGGCGTGCCTTCGATATGCGCGATATAGACGCGCGTGCCCTCGGGCAGCAGGTCGCGGAAATTGTCCACCTTCTCGGCGGTGCGCGGCATCACCTCGATGGAATAGCCGTCGAGCAAAGCTTCCACCTGCGGGTTGACCGTGCGCGCGCCCGGGGTCTCACGTTTCTTGAAGTTCAAAAGAGCCATCGCGGCCTCCCAGAAAGATTTGCGGCCCCCGCTCACTGCGAGCCGGCCCAACCGTCATTCGCGATCAGCTGCTTGATGCGGTCCTGATCGTATTCCGCGTCCAGCCGCGCGGCCTCGGCCTCGGCCACCGCATCGGCATCGCCTTCCACCTCATAGGGGGCCGCCTTGCGCCACTCGGCGAGATAGGCATCGGTATCCTCGGCGCCGACTTTCATCGCCGCCCGATCGATGGCCTGCTCGAACCGCTCGGGCAGGGGGCGTTTGGACCCGCGCCGGCCCTTGCCGACGATCACCTGCGCGGGAATGTCCCGCCAGTATACTACAGTCACATCAACCATCGCTGATTCCTCTACCTCGGTTGACTCTCTCTAATTCACGTGCCGCGTCCGACAGGGTCGTTTTTCGACTTAACGGCAACTTCCAGCGACGTCACCCTACCCAGCATGCCCTTTCAAGGCCACTGCCGGCCACCGGAAAATGATTCAAGTTTATCCTCCGCACGGCTCAAAGCTTGCGCGAACCCCTCGCAACCACTACCTTTAACTCAACTCGAAATGGAGGGCGTGTGTTATGGCGCCCAAGCGTCCCGAAAGTGCGGGCGCGGTCCCTCGTTCATCAGAACGGCCAAAGGTCGAAAGCCCCGCACTGATCTCGCCCGAATCCGGCCCGCTTTACGCGGCGCTGGATCTGGGAACGAACAGTTGTCGAATGCTGATCGCCCGCCCCGAGGGCGCTCAGTTCAAAGTCGTGGACAGCTTTTCGAAATCGGTGCAACTGGGGCAGGGGCTGGAACAGACCGGCAAGCTGTCGCGCGCCTCGATCTACCGCACCATTCAGGCCCTGCGGGTCTGCCAGCAGAAACTCAAGCGCAACAAGGTCCGGCGGATGCGCCTGGTGGCGACAGAGGCCTGCCGCCGCGCCTCCAACGGCACCGCCTTCATGAAAAAGGTCGAACGGGAAACCGGCCTGCGCCTCGACATCATCGAGCCGCAGGAAGAGGCGCAACTTGCCGTCGTCTCCTGCGCGCCGCTGGTCAGCAAGAAGACCGAGCAGCTTCTGGTGGTCGATATCGGCGGCGGCTCGACCGAGCTTGTCTGGATCGACCTCACCAACGTCCGCCCGCGCGAGCGGGCCTCGGCGATCATGCGAATGCATGGCGGCTTTCCCGACGCCCGGCGCGTCGATGGCCCCTCGGCCCGCGTGGTCGACTGGATCAGCGTGCCCCTGGGGGTGGCGACGCTGCGCGACCAGTTCAACGATGTCGAGGATGACGCCGCGCGCTTCGCCCTCATGAGCTGGTTCTTCGAGGAAAACCTCGCCGAATTCGCCCCCTACAAGGACGAGCCGCCGCGCGACGGCTTCCAGATCATCGGCACTTCGGGCACGGTCACGACCGTCGCCGCCAGCCACCTTGGCCTCAAGCGGTACGACCGCAACAAGGTCGACGGGCTGCGCATGACCTCCGACCAGATCGACCGGGTGATCCGCGACTACCTGGCCATGGGCCCTGCCGGCCGCCGCCGCGACCCGCGCATCGGGCTCGACCGGCAGGCGCTCATCATGTCCGGCGCCGCGATTCTGCAGGCGCTCTTGCGCTGCTGGCCCACCGATCGGCTGTCGGTCGCCGACCGCGGCCTGCGCGAGGGCATGCTCTACGCCCAGATGGCCGCCGACGGCGTGCTGATCGAAGGACAGGACTGATGGCCAAGAAACCCACCGGCAAGGGCCCCACGGGCAAGAACACCTCCGGCCGCGGCCAGCGCGACCTCACCGTCAAGGTCAAGACCGCCAAGGGCCGCCGCAGCAGTTCCACCCGTTGGCTGCAACGCCAGCTCAACGACCCGTACGTGAAACGTGCCCAGGCCGAGGGCTATCGCGGCCGCGCCGCCTACAAGATCATGGAGCTGGACGACAAGTTCCGCTTCCTCGTGCCCGGCGCCCGCGTCGTCGACCTCGGCTGCGCGCCCGGTGGCTGGTGCCAGGTGGCCGTGCCCCGCGTCAATGCCCTGGGCGAGAAATCCGGCAAGGCGCAGGGCTATATCCTCGGCATCGACCTGCAAGAGGTCGAGCCCATCGCCGGCTGCGAGTTGCACGTGCTCGACTTCATGGAGGACGACGCCGACGAAAAGGTGAAGGAATGGTTGGGCGGCAAGGCGGACGTGGTCATGTCTGACATGGCGGCCGCCTCCTCGGGCCACAAGCAGACCGACCATTTGCGCATCATCGCACTGTGCGAAGCCGCCGCCTATCTCGCCTTCGACGTGCTCGAAGAAGGCGGCACCTTCGTCTCCAAGGTCCTCGCCGGCGGGGCAGAGGGCGACCTGCAGAAACTCCTCAAGCAGCGCTTCACCAAGGTCGCCAACGTCAAGCCACCCGCGTCGCGATCCGACAGTTCCGAGAAATTCGTGGTCGCCACGGGCTTCCGGGGCTAAAGCGCCACGGGCCTGGCCTCAAAGGACATCTCCGCCAGGTCGCGGAACGCCATCGCCGCGTTGCCGTCCGCGACCTGCCGCGCCGTGGCGCTGTCACGCACCCGTCGCGCGGCATTTTCCTGCCGCAACAGCTCGAACAGCCGCGCGTGGCGTGACATCTCGATATGGTCCGGTCTGGTCTGCATGTCGCCTCGGGCGGTGTTTCGCGCAATGTCGCGTAAGATACCTGCCATCCCATTAAGGCGATTCTGGCCCGGCCATCGTTCGATTTCCGGGCAATAGGCCACGATCCGCACCACTTCGGCGTAGGGTGGGTGAAAACCCACGCGCCGTCGCACCCGGTCTCTTCACATACCGTTAACGAAACCCTGGTCGCACCGTCCGCATCGCGCAGTGTGTTAACCGGCTGAAACGCGAAATCCGCACCGTCGCCATACCGACGTCATACCGACGCGAATACCGACGTGCCATTTTTCCCGCGAATCCTCCGAATTAACCTCTTCCGCGCCTCAGGCCTCGCGCCCGTGCCGCACCAACCGCGCATGCAGACGCCGCGCATCCGGCGCCCCGGCCTCGAGCGCGAATACATACGCATGCGTCAGGTAGAAGCACGACGCGTCCAGGTCGTTCGCCGTATCCGCGGCTTGGGTATAAAGCCGGATCAGCGCCGCGGCATCATGTGCTTGGTGCGCCGCCACCATCGCAGAGTCCAGGGCCGCGGTCATTCCGCCGCCTTTCCCATGCCGCGATAGGCTTCGACCTTGCCGGCAACCCAGGCATGAAAACAATGGGTTGGGCTATCCATCACGGGCGAGAAGCGCCCTCCGTCGAACTGGTCCGCATGCCGCCCGCGCTGCATCCCCTCGACCACGAAGATATCCTCCTCGAAGACGGTCTTCCAAAGCTGCGTGTTGCGCATCCGCAGCCCCTCGTCACTATCGGGCACCGAATAATAGAGGTGGATATGCTCGACCGTTTTCTCGGGGCCTTTCGGCTCCAGGATGATGGCGAAGGCATGGTCGCGATGCACGCCCAGAAGGACGTTCGGGTAGACCGCGATATACTCCGCCTGTTCATTCCACTTCGCGCCAACCCCTTCAAAATCCGGGAATTTCTCGCCGTTCTCGTTGGTCAGCTGGCGGTAGACCATCGTGCCCTGACCCGAGAATGCACCGGGCTCTTCGATGTTGTAATGGTCCTCCAGCTTGGAATAGCTGTTGAGCCCCGGATGCACCCAGGGCAGGTGATAGCTCTCGCAGTAGTTCTCCACCGCCAGCTTCCAGTTGGTGTTGACCTCGAACTCGATCTTGCTGTCGAATCCGCCGTGATAGACTGGCAGTTCGAACTCCGACCAGCGCGCGATCACCTCCTTCATGGCCACCTCGAAGGCGGGTGCGTCGCCCGAGACATTGACCCAGACGACATCGCGCCACACATGGCTGCGCACCTCGATCAGGCCCAGGTCGTCGCGTTTGATCGCCTCGTGCGTGTTGTACCCCGGTCCGCCCACATGCGGTGTCGAAACCAGCTTGCCCTTGGTGGAGTAGCACCAGGAATGGTAAGGGCAGCGGATCGCACCCTCGATCTTGCGCGGCTCTTCCACCAGGATCATTCCACGGTGACGGCAGATGTTCTGGAACACCCGCACGTCCCCGTCCTTGTCCCGCAGCATGAGCAGAGGCATGCCCAGGAACTGGATCGGCTTGGCATCCCCCGGTTCCGGCACGTCCGCGGCCACCGACAATCCCGCCCACTGCGTGTACAGCAGCGCCTGGCGTTCCTCGGCATAAACGGCGGGGTCGATGTAATGAGCGTTGGGCAGGCCATTGGCCTTTTCGACACTGGCGCGGACGGCAGAGAGGTCGGTGATCGTGGCAGACATCGGCAACACATCCCTTTGGCTGGTGATCTTTCCCGATTGCCCTGAATCGCGCGTGAGGAACCGCCGATTCGCGACACGACTTCTCTCAATGCGACCTTATCAAAGCCGGAGAAGGGGGACGGTTTCTAGCGGAATTCCTCGTTCAGGCGCAGCAGACGCGCATGGAATACCGGTACGTCCTCCAGCGTCACGAGGCCCGCCTGCCGGGCCACGGGCAGTGCCCTGACCAGGCCTGGCCCCAGATACTCGTAGACCATCCGCGCCGCCCGCCGTCCGGTTACCTTTTCCCGCACGGTGCGTGTCGCGTAGCCTTCCCAGATGTTCGACTGGAATGATGTCTCGGGCGTCAGGAAGTTGAAGGAACAGGCCAGGGAGTTGCGATGGGTCACCAGCGCCGCCACGCCCTCTTCCTGCCGCATGACGAGGCCGCGAAATTCCCGGTTGGCCGGCCCGGTTGACAGGCCCTGGCTGCGCATGGCATCGCGCGGCTCGAAACCGCGTATAAAAGTATAGGGCGCCTCGCGATGCACGTGGACGAGGCCGATCGTGAACAGGCTGTCGTCGATGAACGACCGGCGGACAAAGCTGTAGAAGCCGCTGGGAAACATGTCTTCCGGCACGGCGGTGGGGGCCGTGCCAAAGAAATCCGACAGAAAAGCATGCCCCAGAAGTTCCGGAGACGTCGTGAAGATGGCTTCGACCGGTTCCAACAGGATGCGGGCATCCACTCTGAAGAACTCGCAGATCCGATGCAGCAGGTCCGGTCGCGGAAAGCTTTCGCCAGACAGGTAGCGATTGAACTGCGTGCGGTTTATCCCGATTTCCCGACACAGACCTGATACCGACCTGTAAGGCGCACTCAGAATCTGAAGGTTACGGCCGAAAATACCACGCAGGACCGCCGGATCGGCGGCCTGTTTCGATGGTCCGGCTGATCGCGTTTTCCCGTTCAACAAAGCACCGATTCTTACTCAGCCGATACGCCAGCCGGAGCACCGAGATTGCATTTGATGCACCAGATACACGAAGTTGCGCCGCCCTGTCCAGAAATTGACGCACTTTAGCGTCAGTTTTGTTAACGACTGACACAAATGGGTAGCGCCCAAGCATCAGATTTCCAGTGATTGGCTCAGAACGGTGTCCTATCCTTAATTCAGGATAGCAGCGAGGATACTATGTACGGTGCAGTATTGTGGGCAGATCGGTGCACGAACCGCGCGCTGATCTGGTGCGAAGACCACGGCGAACTGGCCTTTTTCGAAGGTGAGCCGGCCAGTTTCACCGATACTTCTACCTTTGAGGAAGGCGACCTTGTGGCATTCAAGATACGCAATGGCCGAGGCATGCGCGTTGCCTTTGAAATGAAGGTGGTCGCCAGCGAAGAGTACCCCGGTCTTGCCAAGAACCTGCGAAGCGCAGCTCCGGATGGATATGCGGGGATTGCCTGTGAGCCGTCTGCGTCGGACAGTAACATTCTGCCGTTCCAGCCACGGAGGGCGGCAGACGATATTCATGACGCGACTTCGCGTCAGACCGCGCAGTCTTCTGAAGTTGTAAAGCAGATCCGCTAGATCCTCGCGGCGGACCCGCTTACGTTCCGCGCGACAGCGCGGCGACACCGGTACGGGCTATTTCCTCAAGTCCCAGTGGACGCATCAGGTCCGCGAAGGCATCCACCTTCTCCGAGGTGCCGGTGATTTCGAAGACAAAGCTGTCCAGCGTGCTATCCACTACGTTCGCGCGGAAGATGTCCGCCAGCCGCAGCGCCTCGACCCGCTTGTCGCCGGTGCCCGTGACACGCAACAGCGCCAGCTCCCGCTCGACCGACGGGCCCTCGACCGTCAGGTCGTGCACGTCATGCACCACCACGATCCGTCCAAGCTGCGCCTTGATCTGCTCGATGATCTGCGGCGTGCCGGTGGTGACGATCGTAATTCGAGAGGTGTGCCCGGTATGATCGACTTCTGCCACGGTCAGGCTGTCGATATTGTATCCGCGACCGGAAAACAGCCCGATCACACGGGCCAGCACGCCCGGTTCGTTGTCCACGATGACCGCCAGGGTATGGCGCTCTTCGGCGTCCGAGAAGGTCGGGCGCAGGTTATAGGCGGAATGGCTGGACGCGCCTTTCTTGAGTTTCAGAGCTGACATGGGCCTTGGTCCTTTGAAATAGTGCGTGGGCAGGGCAGGGCGGCTTAAACCAGCACCGCCCCGCCGGCGTCGATGGCATCGGCGGTGGACGCGTTCTCGCCCAGCAGCATCTCGTTATGGGCTTTGCCCGAAGGGATCATCGGGAAGCAGTTCTCGTGCTTCTCGACAAGGCAGTCGAAAATGACCGGCCCGTCATAGTTAAGCATCTCCATGATCGCATCGTCCAGATCGGCGGGGTCCGAACATTGGATCCCCTTGGCTCCGAACGCCTCGGCCAGCTTGACGAAATCGGGCAAGGCGTCGGACCACGAGTGCGAATAACGCTCGCCGTGCAGCAACTCCTGCCACTGGCGCACCATTCCAAGGCGTTCGTTGTTCAGGATGAACTGCTTGACGGGCAGGCGGTACTGCACCGCAGTGCCCATCTCCTGCATGTTCATCAGCCACGACGCCTCGCCCGCGACGTTGATCACCAACGACTCGGGGTGCGCGACCTGCACGCCGATCGAGGCGGGAAAGCCATAGCCCATGGTGCCCAGACCGCCCGAGGTCATCCAGCGGTTGGGGTCCTCGAACCCGAGGTACTGCGCCGCCCACATCTGGTGCTGGCCCACTTCGGTGCAGATGTAGCGATCATGCCCCTTGGTAAGTTCTTCAAGACGGTGCACAGCGTGCTGGGGCTTGATCGTCTTGCCTGACTGGGTGAATGCCAGGCAATTGATTTTTTTCCACTCATCGATGCGGCCCCACCAGTTGCGGATGGCATCGCGGTTGATCTTGCTGCCGCGATCCTTCCAGAGGCCAAGCATCTGGCGCAGCACTTCCTTGACGTCGCCGACAATGGGGAAATCGGTGCGGATCACCTTGTTGATCGAGGACGGGTCGATGTCGATATGCGCCCGCTGCGAGCCGGGCGAGAACGCGTCCAGCCGGCCGGTGATCCGGTCGTCGAACCGCGCGCCGATATTGATCATCAGGTCGCAGTCATGCATCGCCATGTTGGCCTCGTAAAGGCCATGCATCCCCAGCATGCCCAGCCAGTTCTTGCCCGAGGCCGGGTAACAGCCAAGGCCCATCAGGGTAGAGGTGATCGGAATGCCCGTGGCATCGACCAGTTCGCGCAAGAGCTTCGTTGCCTCGTCGCCGGAGTTGATAACGCCGCCGCCGGTATAGAAGATCGGTCGCTCCGCCTGCTCCAGCGCCTCGACAAGTTCGGTGATCGTGTCGATATCGCCCATGGTCTGCGGCTGGTAATGCGAAGTTTTGGTCTGCGCCGGCTCCAGGTACTTCGCCGAGGCGAACTGCACGTCCTTCGGGATATCGACCAGCACCGGCCCCGGACGGCCCGAGGTTGCCACGTGAAACGCCTCGTGAATGGTCTGCGCCAGCCGCTCTGTTTCCTTGACCAGCCAGTTATGCTTGGTGCAGGGGCGGGTGATGCCGACCGTGTCGGCCTCCTGGAACGCGTCCGAGCCGATCATGAAGGTCGGCACCTGGCCTGTGAGGACGATCAGCGGGATCGAATCCATCAACGCGTCGGTCAGACCGGTCACCGCGTTGGTCGCGCCCGGGCCAGAGGTCACCAGCACGACGCCCGGTTTCCCGGTCGACCGGGCATACCCTTCGGCCGCGTGAACCGCGCCTTGTTCGTGGCGGACAAGGATGTGGCGAATATCGTTCTGCTGAAAGATCTCGTCATAAATCGGTAGCACGGCACCGCCGGGATATCCGAATACGACGTCCACACCCTGATCCTTCAAGGCCTGAACCACCATCTTCGCTCCGGTCATCTGACGTGTCATCTTATTGCTCCGTTCATGACATGTGTCTCTTTGTGCTACGCATAAAAAAGCCCCCGGAGAGTTCCGAGGGCGCATGGGGTACCGTTATGGTGTCCGTTACCGGCCCATGCGCCATTCACCTACGAATACGATTAGCGATGCCATTTTCGGCGACTCCTTGCTGCGTCCGGGGACATTATGTGCGGGTTACGGGACCGTCAACAGGCTTTCCGTAAAAAATGTCGCGAGAGGGGACGGTTTCTTTGCATATGTTGCGCGGAACGCGGCGCGGCAGAAACGCACAGGCTGGAAAAACCGTAACCAACCCTGCTGAAAGCCGTTTCAGCTGTGAAAAATTTTGGGTTCGCGAGAAGGCAAGCTGCCATGTTCGGCGACGGTACTTGGGGAAAGCGAAAGCGCCAAAAACCTGGGACAAGGAACACTCGTCTAAATGTTAATGCACAAGCGTCCCTGTTATGGCGAAGGCGCACCTGACTACACGAGGTGACCGAGCGTACCCATCATATAGTCCCGGTTGTAGTGCAACGACTGAACCCGCGGATCATCCTGGGATTTGCGCATCACCGTGTCGTAATCTGCGAAGCAGATCAGCTGCGCTTTGTTCTGGATGATGCGGATGTTGAGATCGTTGAGGTAGGCGGTGCGAAACCTGTCGGCTAGCCGTTGCGACGCGAAGTTGATGATCGTCGTCGTGCCGCCTGCGTTGTTCTGAAGGCCGTAACACACGGCTTTCTGGCGGTCGAAGGTGAAATCGGCGAACTCAACCGTGCTTTCGCCATAGTCCTCTTGAACGTCCTGCATGGTGTCCCCCATGGCCAAGAATGTCACGACGATGACAGATTCGTAAAATTATGGAAGGGGTGCAGCATAAATATTTCTGCGCCGCGGCATCAGATGCCGCAAAGTTGATCATCGATCCCTCTAGAGCGAAACTCCGGTCCCCTGCAGCACGCCATGTTCCATCGCATAACGGGTCAGACCCGCGGTCGAGCTGATGCCCAGTTTGCGCTTGATGTTCTTGCGGTGCGTTTCCACGGTGCGCACCGAGATATCCAGCGCCAGCGCCACTTGCTTGTTCGACTTCCCCTGCGCCAATTGCAGCAGGATGGTTTGTTCGCGATTGGTCAACTGAACGCGGCCCTCCCGGATGTCCGGCGCTAGCGACCCCTGCGCCCCGGTGCAAAGATAACGCTCGCCTTTGCTGACAGCATCGATCGCGCGCTTGATCTCTTCCGTCGGCACGTCTTTTAGAACATAGCCCATGGCACCGTGGCCGAGGGCGGAGCTGATGTATTCCGGGCTGTCATGCATCGACAGGATCAGGATGCGGGTATCCGGACGGCGTTCCAGCAGGATCTCGGTGGTTGAAAGCCCGCCGATACCCGGCATGTTCAGGTCCAGCAAGATCACGTCGGGGTCGAGCGCAGGGGCCTTGTCGATGATATCCTGTCCCGAGGAAAGGGTCGCGACGACCTCTATGTCGTCATAGCTTTCAAGGATGGCTTCAATGCCTTCGGCCACCATTGGATGATCGTCGACGATGGCGATACGAATGGTTTCGGTCATGCGCTTGCCTTGGTTCCCTTGTCGGTTCCGGAAGTGTCTTCTGGTTGCAGCATATGTGTCAGCGGCACGTTCGCCTCGATCACCGTGCCGCTTCTAGAGCCCAGGATCCGTAACGTACCGTCCAGTTGCTCGATCCGTTCCTGCATGTTGCGCAAACCCAGGCCCTGCGACTGCGTGACGAAGGATCGGCCCGGATCGAATCCGCGGCCATTGTCCGAAATCCGCAAGGTCGCCCCGTTTTTGTGACCGCGCACTTGAACCGAGACACAGGTGGCATCCGCGTGCCTTTCGACGTTCGTCAGCGCCTCCTGCGCCACGCGGTACAGCGCGGTCTTGGCGTCATCGTCCAGCCGGTTGCGGAACGGCACGGTATGGAACTCGGTTTTTATGCCCGTGCGTGCGCCGAAATCTTCGACCAGCGACTTCAGCGCCGGACCGACGCCGAGGTCGTCCAGCACGCCAGGCCGCAGGTCGCGGGAAATGCGGCGCACTTCCTGGATCGCGCCCGAAAGGTTCAGGATGCCCCGGTCGAGAGTCTCGCCGGCCCGCGCATCTCCGGTTTCGAACCGACGGCGGGCGCTGTCGAGCGCATAGCGGACGCCCACAAGGATCTGGCTGATCCCGTCGTGCAATTCGCGCGCAACGCGCCCGCGTTCCTCTTCCTGGGCGTCGAACACCCTCTGGGTCAGCCGCTTCAGCTTGGCGTCCGCTACGCGGCGCTCGCGGATGTTGATGAAAAGGCCCGAGGTGAAGACCAGCAACAGTGCCGCCATGGTCAGGCCGCCAATATAAAGAAACGTGCGTTGAACGCGGTCTTCCACCGTGGCGCGCGCGCTGTTCACGGTGGCGATGACATCGTCGATGAAGACGCCCGTGCCAATCACCCACCGCCAATCCTGAAACCCGATGACATAGGTGACCATCTGCGCAGTCTCGCCGGTCGACGGCTTGGTCCACTGGTAACTGTGATAGCCCCCGCCGGTTCGGGCGATGCGGATCAGTTCGTCGGTTATCGGGATGCCGGATTCGTCCTTCAGTCCGCTCCAGTTGCGCCCGATCAACTGCGTATGGCGGGGGCTGACAAGGTTGTTCCCGTCATAGTCGTAGACGAAGAAATAGCCATCTTGCCCATAGATCATGGCGGAAAGAATCTGCGTGACGACCAGCTTGGCGTCTTCATCGTCCGGTGCCGCCCGCCCGTAAATATTGATGATCGCGGTCCGGGCCAGAGACAGGTAGTTCTTCAACTCGTCGCGCTTTGCGGCAATCAGCTTTTCCTCGAGCGAGTGAATTTCACGCTCGGCCATCTGGCGGGACTGCAGCGTCACCAGAACGGAAATGGTCACCACGGCCAGGATGAGGGGCAGGGTCGCCGTCAGAAACAGTTTCTGACCATAATTCAACTGCGGTCTGGTCATCGATTCTCCTTGGGCGAATCGTTAATGCGAATCTTGGCCGAAGCCCAGCGCCGGCTGTCGGTAGGAAATGCCGCGCCGCCGCGTCCATGCCCTATTTCTGAGCGGGTTCAGCGATTTCCGGTACGCTACGGCACAAAACCTACGCACTACTCGGTATTCCCTTTGATTCATGTACACGATAGTGTCCCGACACCTGCAACGGTCCGCGCGCAGGCTGCTAGGGACGGCATGCGCGCTTCATCAATTGGGAGGATATACCGAATGGATCGTCGTTCATTTCTGAAAAATACCGCTCTGGGCGGGTCGGCCGCGGCCGCAACATCGCTGGCCGCTCCGGCTTATGCTCAGGGCAACCGCACTCTGACCATGGTCACGACTTGGGGCCGTGGCCTCGCCGGCGTGCATGACGCCGCACAGTACTGCGCCGACCAGATCACCGCGATGAGCGATGGCCAGTTGACCGTCGATCTGAAAGCTGCCGGCGAACTCGTCGGGGCGTTCGAGGTGTTCGACGCCGTTACAGCCGGTCAGGCCGACATGTACCATGGCGTGGACTATTACTTCCTGGGTCAGCACCCGGCGCTGTCGTTCTACTCGCAGATCCCGTTCGGGATGACCTTCCAGGAATATTCGAACTGGTGGTACATCGACGGCGGCAAGGAACTGGGCGACGAACTCTACTCGATTTTCGGCCTCAAGGCATTTCCGTGCGGCAACACCGGCCCGCAATCGGGCGGATGGTTCGCCAAGGAAATCAACTCGCCCGAGGACTTTCAGGGCCTGCGTTTCCGTATGCCCGGCCAGGGTGGCGAAGTGCTGGGCAAGCTGGGTGCCAGCGTCCAGAACCTGCCCGGATCGGAAGTGTACCAGGCGCTGTCGTCGGGTGCCATCGACGGTACCGAGTGGATCGGCCCCTGGGCGGACGAGAAGGCCGGTTTCCAAGAGATCACCAAGACCTACTACACCGCCGGCTTCCACGAGCCCGGCCCGAACCTGAACTGTGTCGTCGGCCTCGAAGTCTACGAGAGCCTTACCCCGGCGCAGCAGTCGATCATCTCGAACGCGGCACAAGCCACCAACATCTGGAACATGTCTCAGTTCATGGCGAACAACGGTGCGGCGCTGCAGCGTCTGCAATCGTCGGGCGTCACCTTGCGTGAATTCCCCGACGAGGTCTGGGACGCGTTCGGTGCGGCGGCACAGGAAGTGCTGCAGCAGAACATGGGCGACGAACTCTACAAGAAAGCCTATGACAGCTACCGCGAGTCGCTTGAAAGCTCGGCCTCCTGGATCAGCCGGTCCGAAGGCAGCTTCCGGTCGCAGCGCGACCGCGTGCTCGACATCTGATCGCCGGGCGATTGTGAGCTACGCTTCCCGCGCCTTGCATGGCGCGGGAAGCATTCTGCACTTAGGCGTATCACTCCTGCGCAAGGTCGGCTGACAGTCGGTTTGGCAAGGTCACGGTGACGCTGGCGCGTCCGGACCGGTCCGATACGCAGGGCATGGGGGAATGTTACATGGGCGAGACTGAAGCGACCGGATCCGGGTCCGCCTTTGTGGATGCAGTTCTTTGGTTTTTCGGCGGAATTTTCGGGTCATTCTACGATCTGGCCTACGCCATCACGCATCCCGGGCTGTGGCTGAACTGGGCCGACAAGGAAGCTATCATGCGGTTCGTCTATTACGGCGGATCGGTCGAGTTCTTCTTTGTCATCTTCACCTTCGTGCTGATCCTGACTGTGGTCGGGATCTGGCGGAACAGTTTCATGTGGGGCTGTGTCAGGGTTTTGGAGGGGTTCGCCAATATCACAGGGCGCCTCTTTGCCTGGGCGGGCCTGATCATGGTGATACAGCAGATCGTCATCGTCTTCGTGCAACGGATCTTCGTGCGGCCGGATATCTCCTTCGGCTTCGGCATCCCGCTGACCTATGACATCAGCTGGTGGGCCGAAGCTCTGAAATTTCACAATGCGCTGGTGATTGCGCTGTGCTGTACCTACACATTCGTTCAGGGCGGGCACGTGCGGGTCGACCTTGTCTATGCGGCGGTCAAGTTTCGCACGCAAAGGCTGATCGACATGATCGGATGCGTCCTTTTCATGGCGCCGATGGCCATCCTGATCTGGATGTACGGCTGGTACTTCATGTGGCGCCACCTGATAACGCCGAAACCCTCGGCGTCGGAGTCGCTTGATCGGCTGATGATGAAGGCGCGCGCGGTGCGCTGGAACGTCGAGACCATCGGCTTCAGCCCGAACGGGTTTAACGGATATTTTTTGTTCAAGGTCCTGATGGTCGCCTTTGCGGGCATGGTGTTCATCCAGTCCATCGCCTTCTTCTACCGCTCCTACCTCGAATGGAAGGAGGGGCCGGAAAGCGACGGCAAATACCTTGACAAGGACAGCCTCGGGGAAGGCGAAGAAGCCTATGAGGGGACACACTGATGTTGTTTGGACTTGATGGCGTCGAGATCGGCCTGATCATCGTGTTCCTCTGCCTCTTCGGGGGCATCCTGTCCGGCTTCCCGGTGGCCTTTGCCATCGGCGGCGCCGGCGTCATTTCCTTTGCGATCATTGCCGGGCTAGACAGTGCGGGCCTGCTGATACACCAGGCGATCGACACCGGTAGCGAGGCCTATCGCACGCTTGTCGGATCAGGGGTGAAGCCTGAGTCCGTATCGATTTTCCGGTACCCCGAGCTGCCACGCGTGGGCGAGCCGGTGTTTCCGCAAGGTTGGGAAACCGCGCTTGACCGGAACGTGAGCTTTGTCGTGAACAGGATGAACGAACGTGTCTTCGCGGGCCAGTCGATCGAGACCCTGCTGGCCGTGTTGATGTTCGTCCTTATGGGCATCACGCTGGAACGCTCCAAGGTGGCCAACGACCTGCTGACCACCATGGCGCGGGTCTTCGGCCCGTTGCCAGGCGGCCTGGCTGTTTCGGTGGTTGTCGTCGGCGCGTTCCTTGCCGCCTCGACAGGCATCGTTGGCGCAACCGTGGTGACGATGGGCCTGCTCAGCCTGCCGACGATGTTGCGCAACAATTACAGTCCCGAAATCGCGACAGGTGTGATCGCGGCCTCGGGCACGTTGGGGCAGATCATCCCGCCTTCGATCGTGATCGTCCTTTTGGGTACGCTTGCCGGAGACCTCTACTCGGTCGCGCAGGAAGCACGCGCGCAGGAGGCGGGCTGCACCGACGCGCTGACCTACCTGGGCGAACCGGCTGTGGTTTCGGTCGGTACGCTGTTTCAGGCGGCGCTGCTACCAGGCATCCTTCTGGCTTTGCTCTACGCGCTCTATGCTTTTGGCTACGCTCTGGTGAACCCGAGCAAAGCGCCGGCCGTTGAACTGGGCGCCACCAACGCAGAGGCAATCACCCGCGGCGAGGCGTTTACGTGGTTCCTCGGCATTCCCGTCGCGCTGGTCGTCGGGGTTCTGGTGCTGGGACAGATGAACGTGGTCGGCAGCCAGAGCACGACCATCGACAGTTTCAGCGAACAGGGCCAGAGTGCCAGCCTGCGTACCGCAGTGGGGGCCGAGTGCAAGGAGTCCATGATCGAACTGCACGGGCAGGCGGCTTGGGACCGGGCAGTTGCCGAACAGAAGTCCATCGACGAGTCCGGTGGCGTGACCCAAAGCGTCCGCCTGACTGAGGAAGAGCGCGCTGAAATGCTTGCCCGCAAGATCGAGAACGCGGCGCCGATCGGGACCGGCATTGCTGTCATGATGTTGATCTTCGCGCTCGTTCTGACCCTCGCCCGTGGTGTACTTCCGTCCGAAAGCCCGACTCCCTTGATCGTTGGTGGGATCGGTATCGTGCTCGGGCTTTTGGTGGATGTCCTCCTGATCGGTCCGCAATGGAGTTCCGGCGCAACATTCGCGATCATGGCCATTCCTGTCGCACTGGCGCTTTACGGCTGCACGCACGCCGCGGCGCGTCTGGCCCAGAACGAACTTATCCGCGTGGTCTTTCCGCCCCTCGTGCTGATCGTGGCTGTGCTGGGGTCGATCCTGGGCGGGATCACCAATCCCACGCCTGCGGCTGCACTGGGCGCGGGCGGGGCAATCATGCTCGCGGCCTATCGCAAGCTGAAGGACCAGGAACGCTCTGGCAAGATCATCATCTTCGCTACGTTCGCGATCATCATTGCGATCATCGTCGGGATCAATTTCGACCTGCGGATCAACGTCGAGGGTGCCTCCGCCGAAAGCTGGGTCGCGTTCATCGTGGCCAAGGCGGCCTACCTCTATGCGCTGTTCGGTCTGCTGTTTGCCTGCTGGGTGCTGTTTGCCGGCGGCGTGCTGAGCCCCGTGGTGCGGGAGACCGCCAAGGTGACCAGCATGGTCTTCACCATCCTGATCGGGTCACAGCTTCTGAACCTGGTGGTGATCTCGTTCGGCGGGGAACACTACATCCAGCAGTTCCTGCGATCGTTCGACAACGAGTTCAAGGTCTTCCTGATCGTGATGCTGGTGCTGTTCATACTGGGCTTCGTGCTGGACTTCCTGGAAATCATCTACATCGTAGTCCCGATCGTGGGCCCTGTGATCTATGGTGGCACGTTCGATCCGAAATGGGTGACGATCATGATCGCGGTCAACCTTCAGACCTCGTTCCTCACGCCGCCTTTCGGTTTCGCGCTGTTCTATCTCAGGGGCGTGGCGCCAAAGGAGGTCACGACCGGTCATATCTACCGCGGCGTCGCACCGTTCGTGCTGATCCAGGTGGTCGGGCTGGCGATCCTGTGGTTCTTCCCGGATATTGTCACGATTGTTCCGGACCTGCTGGGCGGCTGAGTTCGGTACAGCTCTCTTGACGGGGGCCCGGCGAACACCGGGCCTTCGCTTCTTGCACCGGACATTGCGCGGTTCATGACAGACACGTCACACAAGCGGCATGTCATCCTGTCGGGATGTTCCGGCGGCGGAAAATCCACCCTGCTGGCCGCTTTGGGCCGGGCGGGATTCCATACCGTGGCCGAGCCAGGCCGGCGCATCGTTGCGCAAGAAATGGGAGGGCGCGGCGCCGCCCTTCCGTGGGTCGATCCGGCGGCTTTCGCCCGGCGTGCGGTGGAAATGGCTACGCGGGACAGGGCCTCGTTAGGCGAGCCGATAGGCTGGGTCTTCTTCGATCGCGGGCTGATCGACGCGGCCGTCGCGCTGGAACATGCCGAGGGCACCGATGTGGCGAAGTCCCTTGCCGGCACGGCGCGATTTCACCCGCTCGTCTTCATGGCGCCTCCCTGGCCAAAACTCTACCGAACCGACGGCGAGCGGCGCCATGGATTCGACGCGGCGGTCGACGAATATCATCGCCTTTGCAAAGCCTATGATCGGCTAGGCTACACGTTGGTTCTCCTACCAAAGATCGGGGTGGCGGAACGCGCCGTTTTTGTTCTGAACCGTCTAGGCTGAACCATCCCTGCGCTACGCCTATTGAACCTGGACCGCGGCGATCCGCCCGGCGCCGGGGGCCGGTGTCCGGCCCGAGATTTCCAGCACCAGCTTGCGCCGCACGGTGCGGGCGAAACTGTCGCGCCCGTCCGCCGTCACCATGAAGGCGCCGGGCCCGCCGATGATGCGTTCGGCGTATTCATCCTCGAGATTGGCCCCGGCGCGGCGCCCGTCCTCGGGGCGCAAGATAGGCAGGGCATTGATGACGATGCCCGCAGCCAGGACCTCGGCCCGCGCCGCGGCAATTGCGGGGCCCGACGAGTTCCTGATACTGTCGCCGGAAAAGTCGATTACTGCGCGCGGGGCCATGATATCATTCGTTTCGATCAGGCGTTTCGCATCTAGCAGGGCGCCCCCGATGGCGTTGCTGCCATAGGCCTGGCGGGGCGGGCCGGCCAGTGCGTCGGCGAACGCTTGGGCCGATGCTTCGCCGTCGATCACCGTCCACGGCACGACGACGGCGGTGTTGGTGGCCCATTCCACGTAGGTGACGGCGACATTGCCATAAAGCGAATCTCGGATGGCCTTCAGGACCTCGGGATCGGTGATCGCGCTTGCATAGCCTTGACGCTGAAACGACAGTTCCATGTCATCTATCGATCCCGATGCATCTGCCAGCAGCACCAGTTCCAGGCCGACCTCCTGCCCGGTTTCGGCAAGGGCGGGTTGGGCAAGCAGGCAGAGGATGCAGGCCAGAATGCGCATCCGGTAACATTTCCCGGCAGGACGCATCAAGGCAAGGGGCCAATGGTCACATCCGCGTGTAATCATTTCTTTCGGCGCATGGTGCCTTGAAAATGCGGAATCGCCGGGCCGCGGTCAGGTTCTTTCGTTCCTGGCCAGAGGCAGTATGGTCCCCTCGATCAGGGACATCAGGTCTCCGAAATAGCCGATGCTGCGCGCCGGGCGGGTCGAGTCGGACGTGATGGCGATCGTCAGGCCCAGACCGGGAACGATGCAGATCACCTGCCCGCCATAGCCACGGGCCAAGGCATAATCGTCTCCCTCGGATCGTCCCAGAAACCACCCGTAGCCATAGCGCAGTCCGGACCAGGGCGAACGTGTGACGGGCTCGAGCGACCTTTCGACCCACGTCTCGCTCAACACGCGCTTGTCCTCCCACACGCCGCCGCGCCTGTACATTTCACCGAAATGGATCATCGCCGGCAGGCTGAGCGACATTTCGTTACCGCCAAGATAACGTCCCTGCGGATCGCGCGTCCATGGCGGGATGCTGATGCCCAACGGTGCGCCAAGCCGGTCGCGTGCCTGTTGCAGAAGGCTTTGCCCGGTGACTTCGGACAGGATCGCGCCGAGGATGTGGAACGAGCCGGTGGAGTAGAGCATGCGTGCGCCCGGCTTTGTCTCGAAGGGTCGTGACAGGGCATCGGCGACCCAGTTGCCGCTGCTGACCCACTCGCCGTAGTTGGGGCCGGATGTCCGTTCCAGCCCGGCCTGCATCGTCACGAGGTTTTCGACGGTGATGTCCGCCACCCCGGGTTCGGCACTGTCGGGGACAAGGTTGGGGGCAAGCTGCCCGATGGTGGCCTGCATCCCGGGAATCTCGCCCCGATCCAGCGCGGCGCCGGTCAGAGCCGCCACAAGTGTCTTCGACACCGATTTGATCGGCACGGGCGTGCCGATCTCCGGGCCGCGGAACGCCTCGGCGAAAACCTCTGCACCGTGCTGGTAGATCAGTACAGCGTGGCATTGCTCCAGCTCCCCCGCGGCATCCGCTACGTTCCGCCACCCGGTGGGTTGCGCCCGGACGGGCCATGCGGAGAGCGCGGCAGCACTGGCAAGAAAGTGGCGGCGGTGGAGGAGAATGGACATGCAACCTCGTGAGCTTCGGCACTCCAGGACATATCACGGACACCGGAAACGGCCAGAGCACGAGGGCGTAAGCCCGATGGCACACACGAGAATGTGTCCGTACAATGTACTACCCGAGAGGGCGCTTCAGTACTTCCTGTTGCGTAGGGGGCGTCCGTCGGGCAGCGAAATGTTCGCCACCTGCTCGGCGATCGGATCGTTGGACAGCGGGTGGCGGTGTGCCTCGAAATCTGCCGGATCGCGCATGGGCTGCCACTCTCCAGCCGAATAGACCTCGAGCCCCGAAAACGCCGCCTTGTATCCCATCTTTGCGCTGCCCGGGACCCAGTAGCCCAGATAGACATAGGGCAGGCCGGCTTCTCGGGCGATGTCGATATGATCGAGGATGATGTACGTGCCCAAGCTGTCGCGCGGTCGGTTCGGATCGTAGAAGGAATAGACCATGCTGACGCCGTCGTCGAACACGTCCGTCAGACAGACCGCGACAAGCTCGCCAGTTTCCCGGTCGGCATATTCCACCACGCGAGTGCGGATCGGCGTCTCCTCGATCATCGCGGCAAATTCGAAGGTATCCATGTCAGCCATGCCGCCATTCGCATGCCGATCTTCCAGGTATTCGCGGAAAAGCGCGTATTGTTCCTCGGTGGCCCAAGGCGACGTGGCGCGCCGGTCGAGATGACGGTTGCGCCGAAGGGTGCGGCGCTGGCTGCGCGAGGCGGTGAAATTTTCGACATTCACGCGGGCCGACAGACAGGCGGCGCAATCCGCACAGGACGGGCGGTACAGCACGTTCTGCGAACGACGAAACCCCTGTTTTGACAGGGTATCGTTAAGGCGCTGCGCCCCATCTCCCTGCAGTGCCGTGAACAGCTTCCGTTCCATCCGGCCCTCGAGATAGGGGCAGGGCTGGGGCGCCGTCACATAGAACTGGGGCGCGATGGGAAGGGTATGACGCATGGTAGGTTTCGCAACTTTCAGCCGTGACGATAACAACGATGTATCGCTGCGCCAAGAGGTCAAATCCCGTGCAGCGAAGCCTGTGTCAGCACGCCGCGCGTCGGTTTATGGCAACGGTTCCAAGGACAAGGTCGGTCAGGCCTTGCGCGCGCGAGCCTGTCAGCATCAACAGAATCGATGCCAGTTGCACCAACGGAACGGCGCAGGAAAAGGTGAACCCCATCGAGTGCAAGAACGCCATTGTACCATCAAATCGATGACCCGATGCGGTGCGGAACTCCAGCGCGAAAAGGCGCATGCCCCACGTGGCGGATCCTTTCGCGATGGTCGCGGTCCGATAGACCAGGCCGATGGCAAGAAACAGGAAGGGCAGGAAAAACAGCCCGGTGAAGGCCGTGAACGGCAGCACCAGTACGCAAAACACCAGTGTCAGGACACTGTCCACCAGCCATGCAAGGAAACGTTTCAGCGGGACATCCGCATAAAAATCGGGCTGCGTGTCGGGGTCGGGGATATGCCAGGTCGTATCGGTCATATGCATCATATAGGCTGGCCCACCGCGCCGCGAAAGGTGACGGCACGGAGGGCGTGTCATTTACCGGGCGTCAGTTGGCACGCGCTGTACCGTGCGTGTCTGCCTCGTCGTCTTCTGCTTCGTAATCGGTCTTGCGGGCACGCTCTTCCATGAACTGGTCGAATTCCGCCTTGTCGCGTGCCGCGCGCAGCCGCTCGAGGAAGGCCTCGAAGTTCTGCTGTTCTTCTTCCAGTCGGCGCAGGGTCTCATCGCGATAGGCGTCGAACGCGCTGTTGCCCGACGAACCCTTCAGCGGACGCACTATCGGGCGATGCGACACCCGGTTGGAAGGGCAAGACAGCTTGTTGCGCCAGATCATGTAGGCCAGCAGCACGAGGCCGACGGGCCAGAACGCGATCATCGAGACGACCAGCACTGCGATCCACGCGGCTTTGCCCTTGTCGTCAAGCCATGCCTCGGTGCGGGCGAACCAGCCCGAGATGCCGGCAGCGGGCGAGTTGTAGGTGTAGGTGTTCATCTAGGGTCCTTTCGGGGGTGGTTTGAGGATGGTATGTGAAGCGTCTTTACATTCAGGAGATGGGGAATGGGCGCGCCCGTTGCAAGAGGGGATGTTAATTATTTTCACATGCCAGGCTTGGTTGTTCTGGATACCACGCAGATATCGGAAAGGCAGAGAACGCGCGGGCCGTTGACCGCCCTTGCATTGGGTGTATCACTGCGACCATGAGTTTCTCCGATCGCATGACCAGATGTCCGCGCTCCTTCGACACCGCCCCCGGACAGGAGGCGCGCGACGCGGTCGATGGCGTTTCTTCCGACGTGGCGGCGCTTGTCGAAGGCTCGGCCGGATGCAGCCCGTTCCTGCACTCTCTCAGTTTGAAGGAACGCAACTGGCTGCCCGAGGTGTTCGACAATCCCGAGGCAGCGTTCGACGATCTGATGAACGAGGTTGCCTCGATCCCCGTCGACGAGACCAGCTCGCGGCTTCGCCGGGCCAAGGGCAGGGTGGCGCTACTGGTCGCACTTGCCGATCTGGCCGGCGTCTGGTCGCTGGAGGAGGTGACATGCGCCCTCACGCGGTTTGCTGACCTTGCAGTGACACAGGCCCTGCATGCGGCGCTCCTGCCCGAGTTGCGACGCGGCAAGATCCCCGGACAGGATGAGGATGCACTGGAGGATGCTGCAGGTATGGTCGTGCTGGCCATGGGCAAGATGGGTGCGCATGAGCTCAACTACAGTTCCGACATCGACCTTATCTGTTTGTTCGACGAAGACCGGTTCGACGGCGACACCTACCAAGAGGCCCGGACGGGTTTTGTTCGGGCGACGCGCCGCATGGCGGCCATGTTGAACGACCGCACGGCGGATGGTTATGTCTTTCGCACCGACCTGCGTCTGCGTCCGGATCCCAATGTCACGCCGGTCTGCATGGCCATGGGCGCCGCCGAAACCTACTACGAAAGCCTCGGCCGCACGTGGGAGCGCGCGGCCTATATCAAGGCACGTGCCGCGGCGGGCGACATCAAGGCGGGTGCGCGTTTCCTCGACACCCTGCGTCCCTTCGTATGGCGCAAGCATCTTGACTTTGCCGCCATCGAGGACGCGCACAACATGCGCCTACGTATCCGCGAGCACAAAGGCCTCCATGGTCCGATCCGGCTGGACGGGCACAACATGAAGCTGGGGCGTGGCGGCATTCGCGAGATCGAGTTCTTCACACAGACCCGCCAGTTGATCTCCGGAGGTCGCGATCCCGATCTGCGGGTGCGCGGCACGGTCGATGGGCTGGCGCGGCTGGCGGACAAGGACTGGGTGCCCGGCGATGCCGCGCAGATGCTTGCCGACCATTACCGGGCCCATCGCGAGATCGAACACCGGCTTCAGATGCTGCGCGACGCGCAAACACAGGTTCTGCCGGATCATCCCGACGCCTGGGCACGGCTGGCCGCGCTGTGCGATCGTGACGCGCCGGATTTCCGCGACGAACTTACCGGGCGTCTTCAAGAGGTGCATGACCTGATCGAGGGATTTTTCGCGCCCGACAGCAGCAGCGAAAAGCCTGTCGCATTCGAGGGGCTGGATGACGAGGTCATCGGTCGTTGGCGCAGCTATCCGGCCTTGCGCAGCGAGCGGGCCAATACGATCTTTGACCGGCTCAGGCCCGAAATACTCGAACGCCTCAGCCGGTCCTCCAACCCGCATGAGGCGTTGCTGGCCTTTGACGGCTTCCTGTCCGGCCTTCCGGCGGGAGTGCAGGTTTTCGCTCTGTTCGAGGCCAACCCCCAATTGATCGACCTGATGGTCGACATCGCAGGTGTCTCGCCGGCCCTGGCCAGCTACCTGTCGCGGCATCCAGGTGTGTTCGATGCGGTGATTGCCGGAGATTTCTTCGCTCCCTGGCCGGACCAAGCACGCCTGCGGCGCGAACTGGCGGCGCGGCTGGAGCGCGAAGATGATTACGAGCGCAAGCTCGACGCGGCGCGCCGATGGCTCAAGGAATGGCATTTCCGAACTGGCGTCCATCTATTGCGCGGACTGATCGGGGCCGACAAGGCTGGTGCGCAATATGCCGATCTTGCGCAGGTGATCCTAGCCGAGCTCTGGGGGGTGGTCTGCGCCCAGTTCGCACAGAAGCATGGCCCGGCGCCCGGGCGCGGCGCTGTCGTGCTTGGCATGGGATCTCTTGGCGCAGGAAAACTCAACGCAGCCTCCGACCTTGACCTGATCGTGATCTACGATGCCGAAGGGGCCGAAGGATCCGATGGTCGCCGTCCGCTTGCAACGCGGCCCTACTATGCGCGCCTGACACAGGCGCTGATTACCGCACTGACGGCGCCTATGTCCGAAGGGCGTCTTTACGAGGTGGACATGCGCCTGCGCCCCTCGGGCAACCAGGGTCCGGTGGCCACCAGCTGGAACTCGTTTCAGAGCTACCAGGAACAGGAGGCCTGGGTTTGGGAGCACCTGGCACTGACCCGTGCCTGCGTCGTGGCCGGCCCCGACGCGCTGGCCACGGATGTCGAGGCGTTCCGCTGTGCGCTGCTACCGCAAAAGGGCGATCGCGAGACCGTCCTGAGAGAAGTCGGCGAGATGCGAGCACGGATCAAAGCCGCCAAGGGTTCAGGGGGGGCGTGGGAGACCAAGCTGGGCGATGGCCGGATGCAGGACATCGAGTTGATTGCCCAGGCAGGATGCCTGCTTGCCGGACAACCCGAACGCAGCGTCGAGGCCGGATTGGCCGCCGGTGTCGCCGCCGGTTGGTTAAATGACGCGGAAGAGACTGCGCTTGCCGCCGCTTACGGGCTTTGTTGGCAAGTGACGCAGGCGGCGCGCCTGCTGGGTGACAAGCCATTGGACGAGGACAAGTTGGGCGACGGGGCAAAGGCGTTCATTCTGCGGCAGACCGGACAGGAGCATATGGCAGACTTGCGCCAGGACCTGGAGCGGCGCACGGCAGAGGCCGCAGTGGTGATTGAAGCGGCATTGAAGCGAGGAACAGCAGATGGCTGACGCGTTGGATCCCAAGGGGCTGATCCGGGAATCCTATAGGATAGAGGGCATCACGTCGGGAGAATGCCGGTCCATCTTTCTGGATTGGGCGCTGTCGGTGGATGGCGACGGCGACGTAAAGCTGCAGCTGGAAGGCCTGATCGAGCGCTACGGCACCCAGTATCCCGATCATCCGATGACTGCCGTTCTGCGCGAAGGCCTGAATTCCGCGGCGGCGCCAAAGCGCCGCGGCGGGTGGCGCCGGCGGGAGCGCTGACTGCTCGTCACCGCGGTGTCGCGTGCGAACGAACCTTGGTGAAGTACCGAACGTGCCCAAAACTAGCCTCAATTGCTCGTCAAGATACCTCCAACCAATGCGCTGAAATTGCGCCAGGAGGATGACATGAAAACCCGTCGAGCTATCACCGCGCTGATCATGGGACTGTCTGTCGCGGGTTGTTCCACGCCCGAGACGGCAACACGGAATGCTCCGCTTGAAACCACTTCGGTCTCCGTGGCTGCTCCGGCATATGCGGTCCAGGAAATCCGGGTCAACGTTCCGAAGTCTCTCAAGGTTTCCGAAGCCAACCGCTACCTTCCGGGGGGCGACATCGTCTGGCGCGAAGACCCTGCGGGCGACCGTCACGCACAGGTCAAGGCGATCTTCGAGGCGGCGATGCAGCAGGGCGTCAACGCCATGCGACCCGGTCACGTACCGGCGGTGCTGGATATCCAGGTCACGCGATTCCACGCGTTGACGGAAAAGGCGCGGTATACCGTGGGCGGCGTTCATGCACTGCAATTCCGCATGCTTCTGCGCAATCCCGAGACCGGAGTCGCATATGGCGCCCCGCAATTCGTAAAGGCCGACTTCAAGGCGCTTGGCGGCCAGGCTGCGATCAAGGCCGAGCAACAGGGCATCACGCAGAAATACCGTATCACCAATCACCTCGCCGATGTGATCCAGCGCCAGTTGACCAGTCCCGAGGGCTATCAGGCGGCAAACCTGGGCCTGATGGGGGCGCTGAATCAACTCGGTGCTTCCAACAAAAACTGAAACGGCTTAAGGGGACGGCATGACGCCGTCCTCTTTGCCTCGCATCCGCCTGAAACCCAAGACGCAGGCCCGTGCCATACGGCATGGGTTTCCATGGGTTTTCGACAATGAACTCGTTACCGACCGACGGACCAAGGCGCTGACACCCGGCACTGTAGCGGTGCTGGAAGATGCCGAACGCACGCCGCTGGCCCTTGTGGCCGTAAATCCGAAGTCCCGCATCATGGCACGAGTGCTGGACCGGGATCCGACTGCACAGGTCGATCTGGCCTGGCTTGAGCGCAGGTTGCGCCAGGCTCTATTGATGCGGGAACGGCTATTTGATGCCCCGTATTATCGGCTTGTTCATGCCGAGGCTGACGGTTTGCCGGGGGTGATCATCGACCGTTTCGATCACGTTGCAGTCATTCAGCCGAACGCGGCCTGGGCCGAGGTTCTGCTGCCCCAGATCGTGGCGGCCCTGGTGAATGTCACGTCTGTGGCCTGCGTGATCAAGAACGGCTCGGGGCGGGCGCGGGCGCTGGAAGGGCTCGACGACACGACCGTGGCGATAGTGGGCGATTTGCCCGCGGAACCGCTACCCGTGCCGATGAACGGGGCCACCTACATGGCGGATCTGACCGGCGGGCAGAAAACCGGGCTTTTCTACGACCAGCGACCCAATCACGCGTTTGCGGCGACGCTCGCGCGAAAAAGCCGCGTACTCGATGTTTTCAGCCACGTGGGCGGCTTCTCTTTGGCGGCACTCGCATCGGGGGCGACCGATGCGTTGGCCGTCGACGGTTCGCAACCGGCGCTGGAACTGGCCGGGGAAGGGGCCTCGCGCATGGGGCTTACGCAGCGCTTCGCCACCCGGCGCGGCGACGCCTTCGACGTGATGACGGCCTTGGCCGAAGAGGGAGCGCGATTCGACGTGGTCATCTGTGACCCGCCGGCATTTGCACCCAACAAGCCGGCGTTGGAGAAGGGCCTTCGCGCCTACGAACGGGTCGCACGGCTGGCCGCACCCCTTGTGGCGGAAGGGGGCTTTCTGGGGCTGTGTTCCTGTTCCCACGCCGCGACCCTCGACAAGTTCCGGACCGCCTGTACCCGGGGCATCGGCCGTGCCGGGCGCGAGGGTGCGCTCGTTCACACCGGGTTCGCCGGGCCGGACCATCCGCTGCATCCTCAGCTGGCCGAAAGCGGGTATCTCAAGGCGCTGTTTTTTCGGCTATGAATGCGGTTCTCGACACCTGCGTGATCTATCCGACCGTAATGCGACAAATGCTTCTTGGGGCAGCGAAGCATGGGGTTTTCAAGCCGCTTTGGTCGGCACGTATCATCGAGGAATGGCAGCGCGCGGTCGTCAAGCTGGGCCCCGACGGTATCGCGCAGGCCCAGGCCGAAGCAGCGATGCTGGCGCTCGACTGGCCCGATGCCGAGGTAACCTGGCCACCCTCGCTTCAATCGCGACTGTGGCTACCGGATCCGGCGGACATCCACGTGCTCGCCGCCGCCATCGCCGGGTCGGCCGACTTGATCCTGACAGTCAACGCCAAGGACTTTCCGCGCAATATTCTGGCCGAGGAAGGGATCAGCCGCGCAGATCCCGACACGTTCCTGTTCGGCGTATTCGAGGCGCATCCGGATGTGATGCACGAGGTCGCCGGGGTAGTGCTGGCCGACGCACGCCGCCTCAGCGGCGAGGACTGGGACATCCGGCGCCTGATGAAGAAAGCGCGGCTGCCGCGCTTGGGCAAGGCTCTGGCTTTCGCCTAGTTCCATGCCGCGTCAGGAGGCAATAAACGGAGGTTGATCCTACTGTTTTGACAACTCGTGCCACCGGGTCTCCAGCTTTTCGATGGCGGCAATGCGCTCGGTCGTCTTGGGGTGGCTCATCAGCCAAGCCGGCATCGCGCCGCCGCGCGACTGGGTCAGCGCCTCCAGTTTTTCAAACAGGGATTTCTGTGGCCTCGTCCCGATCCCGGCCTTGGTCAGCAGGGCGGCGGCGTACTCGTCAGCCTCGTATTCGTCGCCCCGCGACAACCGGGCCGCAAGAAGCGAGGCGACACCATTGGCGATCCAGACTCCGATGCCGGGCAGGAACCGTGACAGCACCATCGCCAGAGCCGTGCGCAGCGCATTCTGACCCGAAAAATCGATCATTCGGCGGCGCGAATGACCAAGCGCCACGTGGCCCAGTTCATGCGCGATGACGCTTGCCATCTCCTCGGCCGAAACCTCTCCGGAAAGAAACTTGCGATAGAAACCACGCGTGATGAAGATGCGCCCATCCGGCGCGGCCAATCCGTTGACCGGGTCGATCTCATAGATGTGCACCTTTATACGCGGCAGATCGAGGGCCTTTGCCAGCCGTGAGAACAACGGTGTCAGCTTGGGATCTGCCAGTTCGGTCGAACGTGCGTCAAGCTCCCGCTTGGTGCGCCAGACCGAGAAACGGTACATGACCACTGCATAGAGAATCGCCAGAAGGATCGGGGTGAACTTGATCATGAGGCAGATATGGGCCCTGCAGCCGGGCGGGGCAAGCGACGCATCGCCGCCTGATATCCAGAATGACCCCGCAACTCTGGAGATTTGCAAAAGGGCAGGAGGCCCAAGCCCCGGTCAGCCCGAGCAGCTGGCGCCCCCCAGCACGCAGAACTTGGCGCAATGGGGGTGGTTCAGCGCCACGTCTCCCTCGGCCTCCGCCAACGTTTGGCCCAGTTCGAACTCCGCGTCATAAGGCAGCAAGGTGCAAGCCAGCACGGCGGGCCGCTCCGCGCCCTTGCGCTTGACCACCATACGCGAGGACGCACACATCACGCTGTCGGGCGACTTGCCAAGGATGCTCCAGCAGCCGGTGGTGATTTCCGGAACTTCGACGCTCTCGTCCATTTCCGGGAACAGAACCGTCATGGCCGGGTCGTGGGCGTCGATGTCAAACCCGTGTGCGGCGAAAAACGCCTGATAGCCAGCACGCGACTCGTGTTCACCGTCGTTCCAAAGGCTCCGCCCGGCAATGGCCATCCGGATGCCTGTTTGCCGAAGCCAGTGCATTCCTTCCAGCGTCCGGGCAAAGCTGCCCTTGCCGCGTTCCTCGTCATGCAGCGCCTCGGAATAATGATCGACCGAAATGCGCAGGGTCAGCTTGTCGCCGTATTCTTCTTGCAGCGCCTGAAGCCCGTCCCGAACGCGCTTGCGCATCATCGGGCGCATCGCATTGGTCAGGATCAGAACGTCGTAACCGCGAGACAGGCAGACGCCCGCCATTTCCACCATCTGAGGGTTCATGAAGGGCTCACCGCCGGTAAACCCGATCTCTGTCACGGGCCAGCCGCGTTCGGTCAACTGATCGAGGTAATCCTCGACCTCGGCCGTGGTGATGTAGACAAGCCGGTCGTTTTCCGGAGAACTTTCGATATAACAATTCGCGCAGGTGATGTTGCACAGCGTGCCGGTATTGAACCAAAGCGTTCGTGGCTTGTTCAGCGGGACGTACGCCCGCGGCTCACCATCGGCGGTGACCTTCGGGTCGATGAATTTTCCACCGTTTGCGCGAGGGGACGCCACATCTTTCATCTGTCTATCGTCCGAATTTCATTTGCCTTTCGGGCGTAACCTGTCCTTTCTTCTCTTGAAAGTCGAGTACGGGCAGGTGACACCTTCGTGATCGCCACCTAGACTTGCACCGAGTTCAGGAGAAAACCATGGTATCTCGCGTCATCCCGGTCGATCCTTTCGACCTTGTGATTTTCGGGGGCACGGGGGACTTGGCGCAGCGCAAGATCCTTCCCGGCCTTTTCCGGCGCTTTCGGGCCGGGCAAATGAGCGACGATGCCCGAGTGATCGGTGCCGCGCGCAGCGAGATGGACGCTGCCGCGTACCGTGATTTCGCCCGTAAAGCCGTGATTGAATTCGAGCCCGAGGCCGCGAAAGACACCGAACATCTAGAAAGCTTCCTGCAACAGCTCGAGTACGTGACGATCGACGCACGCGGCGAGGCGGGATGGTCCGAACTGACGGGGATGCTGCGCGACGACGAGATTCGCGCCTTCTACTTTTCCGTGGCGCCCAGCCTGTTCGGGGACCTCGCCGACAGGCTGCACAAGTACGGCATGGACTGTCCGAATTGCCGAATCGTGGTGGAAAAGCCCTTTGGCCGCGATCTCGAGACGGCCAAGGCGTTGAATGCCACCATTGCGGAGTATTTCGACGAGCACCAGATCTACCGGATTGACCATTACCTGGGCAAGGAAACGGTACAGAACCTCATGGCGATCCGCTTTGGCAATACATTGTTCGAACCCCTGTGGAACAGCCAGTATGTCGATCACATCCAGATCACCGTGGCCGAGGAAGTGGGCGTTGGCGGTCGCGGCGACTATTACGACCGCTCGGGTGCGATGCGGGACATGATGCAGAACCACATCATGCAGCTTTTGTGCCTGATCGCGATGGAACCACCAGCCAAGTTCGATCCCGACGCCGTGCGCGATGAAAAGCTCAAGGTGATTCGTGCGTTGGACCCGGTTGCACCCGACGACGCCGTGCGGGGCCAGTACGAGGGCACCGGACAGAATGGCAGCTATCGCAACGAGGTTGGCAACCGCGAAAGCATGACCGAAAGCTTTGTTGCCCTGCGCGCCACGATCAGCAACTGGCGGTGGGCCGGAACGCCTTTCTATCTGCGCACCGGCAAGCGACTGCGCGAACGTGCGAGTGAGATCGCCGTGGTCTTCAAGGATGCGCCGCATTCCATATTCGGCGCCGACGCGGGCCGCCACCGCAACATCCTGACCATCAAGCTGCAACCCAACGAGGGGATCGAGCTTGGCGTGACCATCAAGGAACCCGGCCCGGGTGGCATGCGGCTGGTGGACGTCCCGCTTGATATGACATTCGCCGAGGCATTGGGACCGGAAGAGGCGGATTTTCCCGATGCCTACGAACGGCTGATCATGGACGTGATCCGCGGCAACCAGACGCTTTTCATGCGCGGTGACGAGGTCGAGGCCGCATGGGCCTGGATCGACCCGATCATCGCGCAATGGGACGAGTCCGGCCGCGCACCGCACAGCTATGCGACGGGCAGTTCAGGGCCGGACGATGCGCTGATGCTGATGCACCGCGACGGACGCCGCTGGAGGGAGATACGCGCATGAGACTGATCGAATACGCCGACGAGGAGATGATGGCGATCGATCTCGCCAATCAGCTCGCAGGGGATCTGAATACCGCGCTGGAGCATGACGACCGTGCGCTGTTCGTGGTGCCGGGGGGCAGCACGCCCGGTCCGGTCTTCGACGTGCTGTGCGATGCCGATCTCGACTGGTCCCGTGTCGATATCTGCCTCAGCGATGAACGTTGGGTGCCCGAGGTGCACATCCGGTCCAACACCCGGATGCTGCGCGAGCGGCTCTTGGTGGGCCGGGCCGCGAAAGCCGCCTACCTGCCGCTTTACGCCCGTGCCGAGGCGCCCGAGGCGGTACTTGCGGACTTGGAGGCCGTCATCCAGCCACGTCTGCCGATCGCCGTATTGCTCCTCGGCATGGGCGGCGACATGCATACCGCCTCGCTGTTTCCGGGCACCGATGGGCTGGGTGAGGCGCTTGCGCACGACGCACCGGTGCTGGTTCCCATGCGCCCTGCCAAGGTCGAGGATGTGCGGATCAGCCTGTCGGCAAGGGTGCTCAATGCGGCGGTGGCCAAGCACCTGGTGATCACCGGAGAGGACAAGCGCAAGGCTGTTGAGCGCGCCCGCACCTGCCGGCCCGAACAGGCGCCTGTGGCCGCGATCCTCGACGAAACCGATGTGCACTGGGCGCCCTAGCGTGCCGGACAGTCCGACCGAGATAAAAAAGGAGGAGACCGCATGACCTGGGCGGCGCTGAAATCTGAGACCGGAACGCCGATTGGTGACCTCATGCGATCGTCCGACCGCGCAGCCCGGTTCCAGGTCCAGGCCGATGGGATGCTGTTCGACTACGCCAAGACCTCGATGACCGACGCGGCCCGCGAGAAGCTTTTGCAACTGGCAAAGGAACGCGGCGTTGCCGAGCGTCGGGACGCGATGTTCGCGGGCGAGCCGATCAACGAGACCGAGGGGCGCTCGGTTCTACACGTGGCGCTTCGAGCAGGGCCCGACACGGCGATAAAGGTCGATGGGCGGGATGTGATGCCCGGCGTTCGCGACGTCCTGTCCCGCATGCGTGCCTTTGCCGAAGACATTCGGTCGGGCCGGCACAAGGGCGCGGGCGGTCCGATCACCGACGTGGTGACTATCGGCATAGGCGGCTCGCATCTTGGGCCCGAAATGGGCACGCTGGCGCTGCGCCCTTATCACGAGGGTCCGCGCTGTCACTTCGTGTCGAATGTGGATGGGGCGGATATTGCCGATTGCCTCGACGGGCTGGATCCGAAAACCACGCTCTTCATCGTCGCCTCCAAGACTTTCACGACCATCGAGACGATGAGCAACGCCGCGATCGCAAAGCCTTGGGTGCAACTTGGCGGCGGGGACCCGAGCGCGCAATTTGCGGCCGTGTCCACCGCGCTCGACAAGACCGAAGCATTCGGCATCGCGCCCGAGCGCGTATTCGGCTTTGCCGACTGGGTGGGCGGGCGATATTCCATGTGGGGGCCGATCGGGCTGTCGCTGATGCTGGCCATTGGACCAGAGGAATTCGACGCATTTCTCGCCGGCGGCGAAGCGATGGACACCCATTTCCAGACCGCGCCGCTCGAGCGGAACATGCCGGTGATGCTGGCGCTGACCGGGCTGTGGCACAGTCACGCATGCGGCTATCCCACGCGGGCCGTTTTGCCCTACGATCAGCGCCTGTCGCGCTTGCCTGCCTATCTTCAGCAGCTTGAGATGGAAAGCAACGGCAAGGGCGTGACGATGCAGGGCGACCCGGTGGACGGCGGCTCGGGACCGATTGTCTGGGGCGAACCGGGCACCAACGGACAGCACGCGTTCTACCAGCTGATACACCAGGGCACGCAGGTGGTGCCCTGCGAATTCATGGTGGCCGCCCGCGGGTTCGAGCCGGGGATGGACCACCATCACCGCTTGCTGATCTCCAACTGCCTTGCCCAATCCGAAGCCTTGATGCGGGGGCGAGACATCGACACCGCCCGCGAGATGATGCGCAAGGCCGGTTTTGAGGGCGCCGAACTGGAACGGCAAGCCGCGCACCGGGTATTTCCTGGGAACCGCCCCTCGACCACGCTGGTCTATGACAGGCTGACGCCCTACCAGCTTGGGCAGATCATTGCGCTCTACGAGCACAGGGTTTTCGTCGAGGGAGTGATCCTCGGGATCAATTCCTTCGATCAATGGGGGGTCGAGCTGGGCAAGGAACTGGCCAAGGAGATGGAGCCGCTGGTGGCGGGCGAGGCCGAGGCCGGCAGAAAGGACGGCTCGACCCAAAGCCTTCTGGCCTTCCTGAAAGCAATCCGGGGCTAGCGGGGAATATCGAACCCGTCAGGTGCCATCGTGAACTGCTCGAACTCGAATCCCGGGGACACGGTGCAACCGACCAACGTGTAGTCCCCGGTCGAACGCGCCATCTGCCATCCGTCGGGCGGGACGATGACTTGTGGCCTCTGGTCTTCCGTCAGGTCTGGGCCAAGAACCATGTCCCGCGCGGGGCCCGCCTCGCTTTCCGATATCGACAACACCAGCGGCGCCCCGGCGTAATAGTGCCAGATCTCGGCCGCATCGACCTTGTGCCACTGGTTGTGATCCTCACCCCGCAGCAGGAAATAGATCGCCGTGCCATGGGCGCGTCCTTCATTGGACGCGCGCCATGTCTCGCGAAAGAACCCGCCCTCGGGATGCGGCGACAGGTCGAGGGTGGCAATGATCTGGTCGGCGGTCACGTCAATTCCGCAGGATCGAGCGCCCGGCGTAGATCGCTGTGTCGCCAAGCGCCTCTTCGATGCGGATCAGCTGGTTGTACTTCGCCAGCCGGTCCGAACGCGCAAGCGAGCCGGTCTTGATCTGCCCGCAATTGGTGGCCACCGCAAGATCGGCGATGGTGGCATCCTCGGTTTCTCCGGAACGGTGCGACATGACGTTGGTATAGCCTGCGCGATGCGCCATTTCGACCGCCTGAAGCGTCTCTGTCAGGCTGCCGATCTGGTTGACCTTGACCAGCATCGAGTTCGCAACCCCGCGCTTGATCCCGTCCGACAGGCGCATCGGGTTGGTCACGAACAGATCGTCACCCACCAGCTGCACCTTGTCGCCGATCTGGTCCGTGAGTGCCTTCCAACCGTCCCAGTCATCCTCGGACATGCCATCCTCGATCGAAATGATTGGATAGTCGTTCACCAGCGCCGCCAGATACGCCGCATTCTCGTCCGGTGAAAGGGATTTTCCTTCTCCAGCAAGCTCGTACTTGCCGTCCTTGAAGTATTCGGTCGCGGCGCAATCGAGCGCGAGGTAGATGTCTTCGCCGGGTTTGTAGCCGGCCTTTTCGATCGAGCGCAGGATGAAATCCAGCGCGTCGCGGGCCGAGGCGATATCAGGGGCAAAGCCGCCTTCGTCACCGATTCCGGTCGATAGCCCCGCGCCGGACAGTTCTTTCTTCAGCGTGTGGAATACTTCGCATCCCATGCGCACGGCATCGCGGATATTGCCCGCGCTGACCGGCATGATCATGAATTCCTGAATGTCGATTGGGTTGTCGGCGTGTTCGCCGCCGTTGATGATGTTCATCATCGGCACCGGCAGGGTGCGGGCCGATGTGCCGCCTACATAGCGGAACAAAGGCTGCATGGCGAAATCCGCCGCGGCCTTGGCCACGGCAAGGCTGACGCCGAGGATGGCGTTGGCGCCAAGCCGCCCCTTGTTAGGGGTGCCGTCCAGTTCGATCATCGCTTCGTCGATGGCCACCTGTTCCGTGGCATCGAATCCGGCCAACGCGTCCGCGATTTCGCCGTTCACCGACGCCACGGCCTCCAGCACGCCCTTGCCCATATAGCGTGCGGTATCGCCGTCGCGCTTCTCCACCGCCTCATGCGCGCCGGTGGACGCGCCCGACGGCACGGCGGCGCGGCCCATGGTGCCGTCTTCGAGGATCACGTCCACCTCGACTGTCGGATTGCCGCGGCTGTCGAGTATTTCACGTGCGTGAATGTCCAGAATGATGCTCATCTGTAACCCTTTGGCAGAATGCAGTTGCCGGTCCATAGCAAGAACGCGCCCGAATGGGAACTGCGACGCAAGGCGGTGTGGCGGTAATCTTTCGATGCGTCAGGCGGCCCGCGCCCGCCGGGCCAACCGCCGCTCGCGCAGATAAGTGTAGAGCCCGGTCGTGATGATCAGCGCGGCGCCAAGCAAGGTCAGGGTGTCCGGCCGCTCGGCAAAGACCACAACACCCACGATCAGCGAAAAAAGAAGGCGCGTATAGCGGAACGGCGTGACGACCGCCGCATCCCCCATGCGCATCGCCGCCACGATGCCATAATATCCCATGGCCCCGAACACCATGCCGCCCACGATCATTGCCCACAGCGGCGGTGTTAACGGTGACAGCGTCTGCGGTCCCAGCACGATCAACAAAATTCCGGCCGGCACCACTGCGGCAAAGCCCTGAAACGACACCACGGTCGAGGACACGGTGACGTCGATGCGCCGGGTGATAAGGTCGCGCGCGGCCACGCAGGCTACGGACACCAGAACGAGCAACGCCGAAGGGTCGAAACCGGCAAGGCCCGGGCGGATAATCAGCAGCACGCCGCAGAACCCGATCAGGATCGCGCTCCACCGGCGCCAGCCCACGTCCTCTCCCAGAAACAGCGCCGCCCCCATGGTAATGAAGAGCGGCGTCGCCTGGAAAACCGAGGCGACGACCGAGATATCGACCTTCGACAGCGCGGTGGTAAAGGCAAGGGCAGCACCGGCCTCGCATCCCGCGCGCAGCAGAAAGGGCCTGCGCCACGCCTCCGGTGCGAAAATGCGATACCCACCCAGCCGCGCCACCACCGCAAAGATGGACGCGCTGCCGATCCCGAGAAAGATCAGGATCTGCCCGACTGAAATGTCGGCCGACAATTTCTTTATGAACATGTCCTCGACGGTGAAGGCCGCCATGGACAGAATTACCATCATTATTCCGCGAAGATTGTCCATGATCGCCGTGCCGCTTGAAAGTTTCCCTGCCGCGATAGGCGGCTTTTGGGGGCGATACAAGACAGTCGGTCGGACGGAGTCGGGTCAATCCTTCCGAATCGGAACGCCGTAGAGTTCCAGCTTGTGACCCTTCAGCTTGTAGCCAAGCTTGGCGGCAATCTTTTCCTGCAATTTTTCGATGTCGGGGTCGACGAACTCGATCACCTCGCCGGAATGCATGTCGATCAGGTGGTCGTGGTGGTCGCGTTCGGCATCCTCGTACCGGGCACGCCCGTCCCCAAATTCCAGCTTGTCGATGATGCCGGCCTCTTCGAACAGTTTCACGGTACGATAGACGGTGGCGATCGAAATCTTGGGGTCCCGGCCGCTGGCCCGGGAATAAAGCTCTTCCACATCTGGATGGTCTTCGGAGGATTCCAGCACCGCCGCAATGGTGCGCCGCTGGTCGGTCATCCTCAAGCCCTTGGCCTCGCAACGGTCGATGATGGTCTCTGTCATGCCGGCCTTCTTCGCGTTTCCGGAGCGTTGGATAACGGGTGTGACATCGGAAATCCAGCTTTTTGCGACATGCATCACCGCCGGTGCGTCAGGTCTGCCCAGACGGGCAGGTGGTCCGAAGTGATATGCGCGGGCTTGGCCGTGTAGACGCCGGTTGCCGCGACCTCAAGCTGGGGAGAATGGGCGATCCGGTCCAGCTTCCCGACGGGCCGAGGCGCAGGATAGCTGGCAGGCGTTGGCGCGAATTCCAAGCCGCTCGCCGCAGCGCGCATCGCGGCGGGGCGACGCCACTCGTTGAAATCGCCCGCCAACACCAGCGGCATCGCCTCGCACCGGGCAACCACCCGCATCACCGCCATCATCTGCAACAACCGGTATCGCCGCACAAGCCCCAGGTGCACTCCAACAACCCGCAGGGGACCAATGCTGGTGTCCAGTTCCGCCATCACCGCCCCGCGCGGCTCCAGCCCCGGAAGGTCGACATGCCGCGTGTGCCGCACCGCCAGGTCTCGCCGCGCCAGCATCGCGTTGCCGTGCCAGCCCAGCGAGCCGCCCGGCGCACCGAAGGGCAGGATCCGCCAGCCGTCCCGCTCCACAAGGTCGTGGGGCAGGGCGGCGGGGCGGGGCTGTAATCGCTTGTCCGCCTCCTGCAAGACAACAAGATCGGCGCCCAAGGCATTGATCACCTGAAGGCTGCGATCCGGTCGCCGGCGCATGTCCAGCCCCACGCATTTTTGCAGGTTGTAGGTTGCAATTCTCAGTCGGGGCTCGTTCATGGTAACACGATGGCAAAATTGCAGAAGGACCGCTCTACATGTTTGCAGATCAAACCTGGCTGGCGCGTCTCATCTGGCTGGCGCTTGCCGGCGCGACGCTTTGGGCACTGGCCTTGCTGCGGTTTGAACTGGCCTTTGTTGCGCTGGCGACGCTTGGAGTTTCGCTGGCCCCGGTCATCGTTGCTAACTGGGCGCAGGTGCATGTGCCACCGACCTTCATCGCCGTGGTCGTGGCGTTCGTTGTCGCCACCCTTTTCCTTGGTGAGGTCTTCGATTTCTACGAACGGTTCTGGTGGTGGGACATCGCCATGCACGGCACGTCCGCCGTCGCGTTCGGGCTGATCGGATTTGTCTTTGTATTCATGATGTTCCAGGGTGACCGGTTCGCCGCGCCGCATCTTCAACTGAGCTTTCTCGCTTTCTGTTTCGCCATGACGATCGGCACGGTCTGGGAAATCTTCGAGTTCGGGATGGACCAGGTCTTCGGGTTCAACATGCAGAAATCCGGACTTCAGGACACCATGGGCGATCTCATCATCAACGCGGTCGGCGCGTTGGTCGGCGCTGCAGCGGGTTTTGGCTATCTCAAGGGACGGCATGTCGGCATCGGCACCTTCATTGACGAATTCGTAAAACGCAACCCACGCTTCTTTCGCAGGTTACGACGGCGTCGCGACCGCTCCGAATAGCCTCAGGTGCCGCAAAAGGTCTGCTGCACCGCTTCCGAGGGCTGCGGCGGTCGTGCAAGATCCCGGGAGTCACTCCGCGGATGGTACGGATCGGCCAGTACATCGCAAAGCCGGTGAAACGGGGCCATGTCACCGGCAACAGCCGCCGCGATCATCTGCTCGATGCGGTGATTGCGTGGAATGTAGGCAGGGTTGGCCGCGCGCATGACATCGTCCGGCGCCTGTTCCTGTTCCATCCGCTTGCGCCAGTCCTTTTCCCAAGCGTCGAATGCCTTTGGGTCGAGGAACTCGTCGCGCGGCTTGCCGTCACTCAATGCTCTGAACGTGTTGGTGAAGTCTGCGCGATTGGCCGCCATGGCATCCAGAAGCGCGGCAATCAGGCCCTCGTCTTCGGCTGTTGCTTTCGCCAGCCCGATCTTGCGCCCGAAAAGCTCACGCCACACGTCGTGCACCTGACCCGGCATGGCATGGACCGACTTGGTGAAATCTTCGACCGCCTTGTCCTGATCGGGCATCATAGGCACCAGTGCCGTGGCCAGCTGTGCCATGTTCCAAGCGATCACGTTGGGCTGGTTTGCGAAGGCGTAACGCCCGTGCATGTCGATGGAGGAAAACACTGTATCGGGATGATAGTCATCCACGAACGCGCATGGCCCATAGTCGATGGTTTCGCCCGACAGCGCGGTATTGTCGGTGTTCATCACCCCGTGAATGAACCCGACCGACATCCACTGCGCCACCAGACGCGCCTGTCGCGCGATCACAGCGTCAAGCAACTCCGCCGGGGAAGTTGCCTCGGGATAGTGCCGCTGGACCACGTGTTCGTATAGCGCCTGAAGCGCTGGCAGGTCGCGCCTTGCAGCAAAGAACTGGAACGTACCGACGCGAATGTGGCTTTGCGCCACGCGGGTCAGCACCGCGCCGGGCAGGGCGCCGGTTTCGCGGAACACCGGCTCGCCGGTCAGCGTCGCCGCCAGCGCCCGGCTTGTGGGGATGCCAAGAGCGTGCATGGCCTCGCTGACGACGTATTCCCGCAACACAGGTCCCAACCAGGCGCGCCCGTCTCCCATCCGAGAATAGGGCGTCGGCCCCGACCCTTTGAGCTGAATGTCAAAGCGTTTACCGTTCGTTGCGACTTCCCCCAACAGGTTGGCGCGGCCGTCTCCCAGTTGCGGTGAAAAGCCGCCAAACTGGTGCCCGGCATAGACCTGCGCCAATGGATCAGCGCCGTCCGGCACCTGATTGCCGGCAAAGACGCGCGCCATTTCGTCCTCGGGTCCCGGCGAGATCCCGAGTTCACGCGCCAGCACCTCATTGAAAGCAATCAGTTGAGGCGCTTTCACAGGCACGGGCGGCTGCCTGGTGAAGAAGCGGTCGGGCAGGCGGGCATAGGAATTGTCGAATGGGATTTGCAAGCTCATACCTGATAGATAGTCGCCTGTCCCGCAAACGCTAGAGCTTGCGTGACATCAGGATGTAATTCTCACGCGGCTCGAAACGCAGTCTTTCGTAGATGCGCCGCGCTTTTTCATTCTCGCGCCCGACCTCCAGATGGATTGCCTTCATTCCCGCGGCTGCCAGTGTCTTGGGCAAGGTCAGCAGGATTTCCGAGCCGATCCCGCGTCCACGCACGCCGGGTCGGATGAAAATCTCATCGACAAATCCGTCGAGCCCGCCAAACTCTATCGACCACCCGAACGAGACGGCGACATAGCCGATCGGGGCCCGCCTCGGACCCGCGAGGTAGATGCACCCGTGCGGCGATCCCTCCAGCAGCGGCGCCAGGGCATCGCGGCGGGTCGTGTCGTCCTGCACGATGCCCTCTTCGTGGTGGAACGCCGCTACCAGCGGCAACAGACGCTCCATGTCCTCGGTCGCGGCAAGCGTCAATTTCGTCATAGCCGGGCCAGCCTTTCGGTCAGAAGTTCGAAAAACCCGTCCGCATCGAGGTCCCCGATGAACAGCGCATTGGGTGCGCGATCGGTCACGCCCCACCAGTCCGCCACGGTCATTCCCATGGTCAGTTCCGATCCGGTTTCGATCTCGACATTGACGTGTCGACCCGAAAACAGTTCTGGGCGGATCAGGTATGCGACTGTGCAAGGATCATGCAGCGGTGCCCCGTCGGAGCCGTATTTCTCGCGGTCGTAACGTTCGAAGAAGTCGGTCATTTCGGCTACCGCCGTCCCGACCCGGTTGCCGATGGCACGAAAGGCATCGTTGCGCGCGCGCGTCACCAGCGCCTTGTGCGTCACATCGAGCGGCATGACGACGATCGGCACGCCAGCCCGGAAAACCAGATCGGCCGCATGCGGATCGACATGAATGTTGAACTCGGCCGCGGGCGTGATGTTGCCGACCTCGAAATAGGCGCCGCCCATCAGGACGATCTCATGCACCTTCGGGACAATATCGGGCGCCATGCGGAACGCCGTCGCGATATTTGTCAGCGGCCCGATCGGCACCAGCGTGACGCTGCTCGCGGGCTCTTTCCGCAAAGTCTCGATGATGAACTCGACCGCGCGCATATCTTGCAACGGCATCGTCGGCTCGGGCAGGTCGGGCCCATCAAGCCCGGTCTTGCCGTGCACATGCTCCGCTGTCACAAGGTCGCGGTCCAGCGGGCGATCACACCCGGCAAAGACTTTCACGTCGCGCCTCCCGGCCAATTCGCACACCATGCGCGCATTGCGCACCGTCAGTTCCAGCGGCACGTTGCCGGCGACACAGGTAATTCCCAGAACCTCGATTTCCTCCGGGCTCGCGAACGCCAAAAGGATCGCGACGGCGTCGTCCTGCCCGGGATCCGTGTCGATGATGATCTTGCGCACGTTCATGCAAATCCCCTGTCACGGCAGACAATACTTGTCCACTGCGCTTAGATTGTCTTGGCAGAAATACTCCGGGGAGGGACCGATCTCCTGGCGCGGACCTTCGATCGGATCAACGACCCAATTCTTTCATCCCGCGCTCGATCCCCTCAAGGGTCATCGGTACCATACGGTCCTCGAATATTTCGCGCACCATTCCGATCGAATGGGTATAGCTCCAAAAGGCCTCGGGCACCGGGTTGATCCACAGGTGCTCGGGCCATTGCGCTCTTGCCCGCTGAAGCCAGACCTGTCCCGCTTCGGCGTTCCAGTGCTCGTTGGCGCCACCCGGATAGGCAATTTCGTAAGGCGACATCGAGGCGTCACCGACGAAGATGCACTTGTAGTCCGGCCCGTAGGTGCGCAGCACCTCGACGGTGGGCGTCTGCGCGTCCCAGCGGCGGCGATTGTCGCGCCAGACGCCTTCATAAAGGCAATTGTGGAAATAGTAATATTCCAGATGTTTGAATTCGGTTTTCGCGGCTGAAAACAGTTCCTCGACCATCTTGATATGCGGGTCCATCGACCCGCCCACGTCCAGAAACAGCAAAACCTTCACAGCGTTGCGTCGCTCCGGGCGGGTCTTGACGTCGAGATAGCCATGCTCGGCGGTGGCCCGGATCGTACCGTCCAGGTCCAACTCGTCCTCGGCTCCGTCCCGCGCCCATCGCCGCAGCCGCTTCAGCGCCACCTTTATGTTGCGCGTCCCCAACTCGACCGTGTCGTCGAGATTGCGGAACTCGCGCTTGTCCCAGACCTTGACCGCCCGCCGGTGGCGGCTCTCCTTTTGCCCGATGCGCACACCTTCGGGGTTGTAGCCATAGGCGCCAAAAGGCGAGGTTCCGGCGGTGCCGATCCATTTATTGCCGCCTTGGTGGCGCCCCTGCTGTTCCTTCAGCCGCTCCTTCAGCGTCTCCATCAGCTTGTCGAACCCGCCAAGCGCCTCGATCTCGGCCCGCTCTTCCTCGCTCAGGTGCTTCTCGGCCAGTTTTTCCAGCCACTCCTGCGGGATGTCGACAGCCTCGACCACGTCACTCGCGCTGATCGCTTCCAGCCCCTCGAAGCTGGCGGCAAAGGCGCGGTCGAAGCGGTCGATCATCCGCTCGTCTTTCACCATCGCCGTACGGGCAAGATAGTAGAACCCCTCGAGATCGTAGGTCACAAGGCCCGCACCCATCGCTTCCAGAAAGGTCAGGTACTCGCGCAGCGAGACCGGCAGGCCCGCCTTCCTGAGATTCTCGAAGAAGGGCAGGAACATCGCTTACCTCAGATCGACATGCGGTGGATGATCAGCGTAGCAAAAAGCCCAAGCAGCGTGAAGATCAGGCAGTAAACGGCCGCGTACAAAAGGATATCGGCGGTGCGACCCTTGCGCCGCCACGCCGTGAATGCGCCCAGGCTTGCGCCCAGGATCGCGCCGAATAGAACGATCATCGTGTCTTCCCGTCAGGTCACTTCAGGGGGCTGAGCGACGAGATTTCCCGCAGTTTCGCGCGCACCGCCCAGTCCGCGCCGAACCCGTACCGCGCCCAGCCTATACTGTCCAGACGCACCGTCTGCGCCTCGGCGACGCGGCCCGTCAAGTCCAGCGCCTCGGCCCTCAGCAGCATCAGTGTCGACAGAAGGGCGGCGTTTTCATGACGTTCGGCGATGGCAAGATGCGGCGCCAGAATGGTCAGCGCCAACTGGCCATTGCCCTCGCCAATGGCGAACGCGGCCAATTGCGATGCGGAGTAGGCACGATGCAATTCGGTGCCGGGCGTCTGGCTGTAGAACCGTTCGGCCAGGCTGAAATGCTGGAACGCGGTATCGGGCTGGCTGGCCTGGGTCAGGCGCCCCATTGCGAAATGCGAGAACGCGCGCCGATGATCGTGCCAGCCCATCGCGTCGGCGATACGCAGCGCCTCGCCCGCGGCCACTAGCCGCTGCGAGTGGCCCGCTCCGGGGCCAAGCGCCGTCTGCACAGCCTTGATCCATGCGCGGGGCGTCGATGACAGGGCGTGCGGCGAGATTGTGTCGCCACCGGGATTGAGCCTTGACAAGATGGACGGCAGACGGGCCGCCACCTGTTCCCGCGTCATTCCCGACTGCAGCTCGGGCGAGTAATAGGCCCGCAGAATCAGCATGTCGAAACCTGTCAGAACCGTGTGCACGTTGTCATCGTTGAACACGCTGTCGGGCAGCCGGTAAAGATCGTTCAGCGGTCCCAGCGCCTGCGCCACTTCCTCGTGCAGGCAGTCGCGTACTTCCTGGGGCGAGGCATCGTTGGGCAAAAAAATCGCAATCTTCTCGCGTTCGACCAGCTTGCTCCAGTTTGTCTGCCGCTTGTTGCGCGCCGCGCGGTATTCCGACAGGCGACTGATATTGGGCACCACGAAACAGGCCGCCTTGGGCAGGTGCCTGCGGATTTGGGCCCGCGGCACGGCCTCGATCGTGATATTGGCCGCGTCGGACCGGACCCTTGCAATGTCGATCATCGCTTCAGTACGCAGCCGGTGCACCAGGCGGTTAAGGTCCGGGATAAGCGTCGAGGGAGGGTTGCCGGTGATTCGGATCGAAACAGGCCCCTCGAAGCGCGAGAAATTCTGCAATTTGCGACCCGATTCGAGTTGAAAGGACAACTCGAGGAAATCCTGAGCGATGTCGATGTTGGACCGTGAGGGTGGCACGGGACGCGGCGCCGAGAACGACTTAAGGGCTGGTAGCGTAGTGGCGGTCGCCGTGGCTGCGCGCGAGGGCATTTCACTGGACGGGCTGGGAACGCACGCGCCCAGCATGAAAAACAATGGAAGAATGACGCGGCGCATAAGCCCCCCGATGCCTGTATGGTCCCATATGGCAGGTGTCCGTCGTAACCCCGTCCTGCCCATCCGGTGCAGTCGTCGCCCGGTCTTTCTGCGCGTCTTTCCGTGCACGCAATTCGAAACGCTGCTCTTCGACCCTACCGGATAGGTGCCCTCTTCGCCTCTTACTTCGTCCCCGGCAAGGTGCAAAAAAGACAATAGTGTGGCCGAATCGCCAGCAGCCCGAATCGCGATTCGAAGCGCATGAGGAATGTTGTCGGAACTCTGGTTAACCGGGAATTACCAGCAAACGACTAATCGCACGCCTGTTGCCGCAATGTTACGGGTTTGCACGCTACTGCCGAAGTTTCAGGCGATGTCGCTATCTTTGCCGGCGCGCCATGAAGGCGAGCCGCTCGAAAAGGTGTACATCCTGCTCGTTTTTCAACAGCGCGCCGTGCAGCTTGGGCAGCGCATCCGCGCCATCGCGCTTGAGGTCCTCTGCCGTCAGGTCCTCTGCCAGGATCAGTTTCAGCCAGTCCAGCACTTCCGAGGTCGAGGGCTTCTTCTTCAGTCCCGACTGCTCGCGGATGTCGTAGAACTGGGTCAATGCCTCGGTCAACAGCCGTTCCTTGATACCCGGATGATGCACTTCGACGATCCGCTTCATCGTCTCGGGGTCCGGAAATCGGATGTAGTGAAAGAAACAGCGGCGCAGGAATGCGTCGGGCAGCTCTTTTTCGTTGTTCGAGGTGATGATCACGATCGGGCGCTGAACCGCGCGGACGGTTTCACCGGTCTCGTAGACGTGAAACTCCATCCGGTCCAGTTCCTGCAACAGGTCGTTGGGAAACTCGATATCGGCCTTGTCGATCTCGTCAATAAGCAGCACGACTTTTTCTTCAGCTTCGAATGCCTGCCACAGCTTGCCCTTGCGAATATAGTTGCGCACGTCGTGGACGCGTTCCTCGCCAAGCTGGCTGTCGCGCAGGCGCGAAACGGCATCGTACTCGTAAAGACCCTGTTGCGCCTTGGTGGTGGACTTGATGTTCCACTCCAGCATTGGCAGGCCCAGCCCGTAGGCGACCTGCCGGGCCAGTTCCGTCTTGCCGGTCCCCGGCTCGCCCTTCACCAGCAGGGGGCGTTCCAGCGTAACGGCGGCGTTCACCGCGACGGTCAGGTCGTCGGTGGCGATATAGGCGTCGGTGCCTTCGAATTTCATGAGCGTCCCTTTTCGTGGTGTCGCCGCGCGCAAGTGTCGGGCTGCACGGAATTTTTGCCGCACCCTAGTGTCTTGGGCAATTCACATCAATGGCGGGCAATTGTGTAGTGACAATCGGTCGGGGCGCGTGTAATTGCACGCCACAAGGTGGATTTCTCAAGGGGAAGTTGGGTGACCTACGGAGACCTGCAGGAGGGAGTGGAAATGAAACAGGACGTGGTTCTGTCGGAGGATTACACTCCGGCAGAGGACGAGCCGTTCATGAATGAGCGGCAAGTGGAGTATTTTCGTCGCAAGCTGCTGACCTGGAAGAGCGAGTTGCTCGAGGACAGCCGTGACACCATCGAGGGGCTTCAGGACAGCACGCGTGCAATTCCCGACGTGGCCGACCGCGCCAGCGAGGAAACCGACCGGGCGCTGGAACTGCGCACGCGGGACCGTCAGCGCAAGCTGGTCGCCAAGATCGACGCGGCCTTGCGCCGGATCGACGAGGGCGAATACGGCTATTGCGAGGTCACCGGCGAGCCGATCAGCCTCAAACGCCTCGATGCCCGCCCGATCGCGACCATGAGCCTCGAGGCCCAGGAACGTCACGAACGGCGCGAGAAGGTTCACCGCGACGACTGACCGCGGCAGAACCAAACCGAAATCGGAACGCCGGGGCTTTTGCTTCGGCGTTTTCGCATTCAAAGGACCCGCATGGATATCGCCTCTTTCAACTGCATCGTTCTCGGCGGTGGCATCGGCGGGCTGACCACGGCGATCATGTTGCGCCGCGCGGGTGCTGCCGTGTGCGTCCTCGAACAGGCCCCCCATATCACCGAGGTGGGGGCAGGCCTGCAGATCAGTCCCAACGGCTTCATCGTTCTGGAAAAATTGGGGTTGGGCAGCGCGCTGCGGGCGAAATCGGTGCGCGGCCAGTCAGTGCGTCTGCGCGACTACAAGGGGGCCGAGGTCGTCCGTCTCGATCTCGCGCGCCTGCCTTGTGGTGACTACCACTTCGTCCATCGCGCGGACCTGATCCACATCCTCGAGCACGCTGCTCTCGCGGCCGGCGTCGAGATATCACTGGATCAAGAGGGCGCGTCCGTGACGCCCGGATCGGTTCCCGAAGTGACGCTGCGGGATGGCACTGCGCTGACATGCAACTTGCTTGTTGGGGCGGATGGACTTCACTCGGTCGCTCGTAAAGCGCTCAACGGTACATCCGCCCCTTACTTTACCCGGCAGGTGGCCTGGCGCGCCGTCATCCCCGAAACCGGCGCCGAACCGGAGGCGCAGGTCTTCATGGGCCCCCACCGGCACTTGGTCACCTATCCCCTGCGCGGAGGCCGCATGCGCAACCTCGTTGCCGTGCAGGAACGGGCCCGGTGGCACGAAGAAAGCTGGACTGCCGAGGATCGTCCCGAAACCCTGCGCGGAATCTTCCACGATTTCGGGCCTGATGCGACCCGTTTGATCGACCGGGTCGAAAAGGTCCATCGCTGGGGCCTGTTCCAGCATCCGGTCGCGGCGAAATGGCACGCGGGTGGAGTGGTGCTGGTCGGTGACGCCGCTCATCCGACGCTGCCGTTCATGGCACAGGGGGCCAACATGGCGCTCGAGGATGCTTATGCCCTGGGACGAAGCCTTGCCAAAGAAAGGGACCTCAACTCAGCGCTCGCGGCCTACCAGTGGATGCGAGCCGATCGCGTGCGGCAGGTCGTCGACACCGCCAGCCGGAACGCTTGGAAATACCATCTCGCCTTCCCGCCGGTTCGCTTTGCCGCGCACACGGCGCTGCGGCTCGGCGGTGCGCTGATGCCAGGCCGTCTCGTGAGCCAGTTCGACTGGATTTACGGCTACGACGTCACGGCAACGGACGCCTAAAGGTCCAGTTCGACCCAAACGGGAACGTGATCCGACGGCTTTTCCCGTCCACGGATGTCCTTGTCGATGCCCACGTCCACCAGGTGGTCCGCCGCCTGCGGGCTCAGCAGAAAGTGATCTATCCGGATGCCGTCATCCCGGTTCCACGCCCCCGCCTGATAGTCCCAGAAAGTGTAATGGCCAGGCCCGGCCACCCGCGTGCGGAACGCTTCGGTAAACCCCATGGACAGCAACTCGCGAAAGGCCGCCCGGCTTTGCGGCAGGGCCAACGCATCCTTCGCCCAGGCCTCCGGGCGCTTTGCGTCCTCGTCCTGCGGGATCACGTTGTAGTCCCCTGCCATCAGGAAGGGCTCCTCGGTGGCCAGCAACTCGGCGGCGCGTGCCTTCTGGCGTTTCATCCAGGCAAGTTTATAATCGTATTTCGGCCCCGGTGCTGGGTTTCCGTTGGGCAGATAGAGGCCGCACAGACGTATCGAAGACCGCGCACCCACGACCGTCGCCTCGATCCACCGCGCATGGTCGTCTTCGTCGTCGCCGGGCAAGCCCCGGGTGACGTCTTCCAGCGGCAGCTTGGACAGGATCGCGACGCCGTTGAAACCCTTCTGGCCATGGGTTTCGACATTATATCCGCGCTCCTCGAACGTCTCTCGCGGGAAGCCTTCGTCGACTGTCTTGATTTCCTGCAAAAGCGCAACGTCGGGTTGGGCCTCATCCAGCCAGTCGGTCAAGGCGCTCAGGCGCGCTTTGATACCGTTGATGTTGAAACTGGCGATCTTCATGCACGGTCTCCGATCATGGTCAACCTATCGCCCAGCCTCCCCGCGGACGCAAGCCGCCTTGAGGACTAAATTAACGATTCGCGCCTAAGCTGATTCGGTCTGAATCTGGAAACAATTTTGTTTTATCCACAGTTCTGTTGCCCTGTGGAAAACAATTTTTTCCGTGCGCTGCTAAGCAGCGCACGGAAAAGCTGGCAAGGGGTGCTAAATTTTGTAGTTCGGAATCGTGCCTTGTGGATAACTCGCTTACGGCGAAAAACAGTTTGAGAATCCCGTTTTGCGTGCAACCGTTTTTGGTGTTGACCAAATCAGGAGACCACCAATGGTTGCAATTCGTAAAAACCTTTTCGCCGAAAGCCCCTCCACCCCGACCGAGGCCAGCCTGCACGAAGGCACCGCTGTCGAAGCGTTCACCTCGTCCCTGCAAGCGTCCGGCGACATGCTGGATGGTGTGGCGACCGAGATGTTCACATCCAGCCTGAGCCCCGTTGCCGAAACCAATCGGATGACTGGCGACGCGGTTGAGGCGTTCACCTCAAGCCTCTCCCCTCGCATGGCCTGCGAAGCGGAAACCGGCGACGCGGTAGAACTCTTCACCTCTAGCCTTGGCCCGGTGACCGCAACCAGCACCGGCGCAGGCGATGCCGTCGAGGCATTCACCTCTAGCCTTGGCCCGGTCCGTGCAGAGCGTGCCGACGAAGGCGATGTCGTCGGCGCCTTCACGTCCAGCCTTTAAGCCGGGCGGCGGAACGGAAACACGTCACAGGGATATCTAAACCATGGGATCCATCGTCAAACTCGATCTTCCGTTCCGCCAAACCTCGCGGGAGGCGCGGCAAACCGCGCTTTTGCAACGTTTCGCTGCCGAGCGTCGTTCCGAAACGGACGTTTTCTGGCTCAAGGAAAACGCCGAGATTCTGAACGTCCTGTCCAGCACGGGTGCAACCCTGTCGCTGGCGGCCCTCGACCCGTTCGACACGCTCTATCGCACAATAGACCGGCGCCTGAGGTTCTTCCCGCAATACTACCGCTTTCTGCTGTCTCTCTGTCTCGACCTTGAAGATCTAGGCATGGGCGGGAACATGGGCGCATGGGCGGTCGAATGGGTGGCCGCCGAAGGGCTTGTCTCCGCCGAATTGTCCGATCTTCAACGGGCCGAGGCGCGGCGCCTCTGCCTGCGCCGCGGGGTCGATCCGACTTCCCAAGATCCCGGGCTCGACGATCGCCTGCGCAGTTTCGGCAGCCGCAGCACGACATTCGCGCTTCCCAACAAGAAAGCCGCGTACGAGCTCACTCACATCGTGTTCTACCTGTCCGAATATGGTCGCCGTAACCCGGATCTGCCCGCTGCATTCGCGGACAGCTTGCGTTTCGCAGGTACTGTGGCCTTCCTTGAAATGAACATCGACCTTCTCGCGGAGGTCTGCATCGCCCTGCGTTTCGCCGGCCAGACACCGCCTGACACATGGGAGGATTGGCTGTCCGCGCAGGCGCGGCACTTCTTGATCGAGGCCGACCCGGCAGGATGGATCTCGGACGACTACCACCCCTATCTTATGATCCAGTGGTTCCTGTCCACCGCCGGGCTGGGCGGGTTCGGGGCAATGCTGCCCGAAGGCGGGCTTCGGATCACCGCGCCAAGTCCGCACGTGGCTCCGCTGCGCGAGTTGTCGGAATGCATGTACCGCCTCGAGGGCGAGCGCATCGCCGACTGGTCGCTGATGCGCACCCGGATCGACCCGCTTTTGACCGCAGAGGCTCGCGAGGTGGTCGAAGCCGCCGAACAGGCCGTCGATTTCGACGCCTTCTTTTACGGCTTTTCCCGCGCCACAGCCCAAGGGGTGCCGGCATGATCGCGAGGGGCCGCGAGACTGTCCTCCTCGGTGTCGCGCTGACCGTGATCTACACGCTGTTGATCACCGGCGCCGATGCCATCACCAAGCTGTTCTCGGCCAACTACGCCGCCCCGCAGATGTTCGCTCTCTCCGGTGGCCTGGTCGCGTTCTTCTGCCTGGTCGCCGGTCATAGAACCGCCGCGACCAGCGTGCTTGCCACCGGCTGCCCCTGGATCATGGCGCTCCGCGCCGCCGCCACGGTGATCGGCACATGCGCATTCTTCTACGCGTTCAAGCTGCTGCCTTTTGCCGAGGTTTTCCTGTTCATCGCCATCATCCCGATCCTCGCCGCGTTGCTGTCGCGGGTCATGCTGAAGGAATACGCGGGTGGGCAGGTCTGGGGAGCTATGATCCTTGGCGTGATCGGTATCGCGACGCTCTTTCCGGGCGGCTTGCACAGTTTGGGGGCAGGGCACCTCGTTGCCTTCCTCGCCGTGGCGATGGGGGCCGTGTCGATGGTCGCCTCGCGCTATATTGGTCAGCGCGACCCGGGCGGGCTCTTGTCTCAGGTTTTCTACCCCAATCTCGCGTTGATGATCGTGATGGGAGGCGCTCTGCCGTTCGTCTTCGTTCCGATGAGCTGGTGGGATGTACTGTGGGTGGCTTATTACGCAGCGCTGCTCTTTGGCGCACGTTGGGTTCTCGTAGCCGCGCTCAAGCTGTTGCCGGCCTATGTCGTGACGCCGCTGATGAACCTGCAATTTCTCTGGATGGTCGCCATCGGGTCCATGGCTTTCGGTGAACGGGCCGGGGCAGGAGTGTTTCTCGGCGCGGCGCTGCTAATTACCGCTGGTGCATGGCTGGTCTGGGACCAAGTTCGCACGCCGACGCCTAAGGCGGCGGTCCCGGCTGAATAGATCACATCGAAAAGGACGTCCCGCAGCCGCAGGCGCTGGTCACGTTCGGGTTGTCGATGGTAAACCGCGCGCCGATCAGTTCCTCTGTAAAGTCAATTGTCGCACCGGCCAGGAAGGGCAGGGACACGCTATCGACGATGACCTTCTGACCATCGCCGCCTTCCAGCACAAGATCGTCACCCGTGGGCGCGTCCAGCTTGATGTCGTACTGAAAGCCCGAACACCCGCCGCCTTCGACGGCAACGCGCAGGGCCTGACCCTGTTCGCCGGCACCGATTTCAGCAAGGCGTTTATAGGCGCGTTGTGTCACTTTGGGGGGCATTTGCATCTGGTGATCCTCGAGGTTTCTTTGCCGTTCATCATCGAATATACGAACGCTGGGACAGGACGACAAGGAAACAGGCGATGCATAAACCTTATGCCTCGAACCCAAAACAGGCGCGCGCGCGTCTTCATGCCGAGGAGGAAAGCGCGTTTCGGTCCTGTTATCAAAGGGATCGAGACAGGATCATCCATTCCAGCGCCTTTCGCCGTCTCAAGCACAAGACGCAGGTTTTCGTTGAGCATGAGGGCGATTATTTCCGTACCCGCCTCACGCACTCGATCGAGGTGGCGCAGGTGGCCCGGACCATCGCCGGTGCGCTTGGCCTCAATGTCGAGTTGACCGAGGCCGTGGCGCTGGCGCATGACCTCGGCCACACGCCCTTTGGCCATACCGGCGAGGATGCGCTTGACGCGCTCATGGCGCAATATGGTGGTTTCGACCATAACGCACAGGCCATTCGCATCGTCACCTCGCTCGAACGGCACTATGCCGAGTTTGACGGCCTGAACCTGACATGGGACACGCTGGAAGGCATCGCCAAGCATAACGGGCCCGTCACGGGCGATCTGCCCTATGCTCTGGCCGACTACAACGCCCGACACGACCTTGAACTCGGCACCTATGCCAGCGCCGAGGCGCAGGTGGCCGCACTTGCCGATGATGTAGCCTACAACAATCACGACCTGCATGACGGCCTGCGCGCGAAACTTTTCAGCGAAGACGACATTGCCGGGCTTCCCGTCGTTGGCGCTTGTTACCGTGAGGTGGATGCCAAATATCCCGGTCTCGACCCTTACCGCCGACGGCATGAGGCGCTACGCCGAGTCTTTGGCGTGATGGTTACGGACGTGATCGAGACCTCGCACGGAATTCTTCAGCAAGCCGCGCCGGCCGACGCCCAGGCAGTACGCAACCTGGGACGCCCCGTGATCCGCTTCTCAGCTCCGATGTGGTCTGACCTTCAGCAGATAAGGTCTTTTCTTTTCAAGCGTATGTATCGCGCTCCTAAAGTGGTCCAGATGCGCAGGCGCGTCACCAATGTGGTCGAGGACCTGTTTCCGTTCTACATGTCGCGTCCCGACTTTCTTCCGCGGCGGTGGCGTCAGAACGTGGACGATGCCCAGGATGAGACGGCTCTGGCGCGCCTGGTCGCCGATTATATCGCAGGAATGACGGACCGGTTCGCGCTCGAGGCTCATGCGCGGCTGCTGGGCGGCGACGACGAATTGAGTCACGGAAAGGGAATATAGCCGATGGCAACTGGCGGTACGGACGGGGCGATCGATCCGGTCATGGCGGTCGCTCTGGTGGGCGCGCTCGGTGTCGGAGCGCAATGGCTGGCGTGGCGACTGCGGATGCCAGCGATCGTGCTCATGCTGGCCGCGGGCCTTATCGCCGGACCGGTCCTCGGCCTCTTCGACCCCGCGCGCGATATCGGCACCCTGATGGGGCCGATGATTTCCATAGCCGTGGCCATAATTCTGTTCGAGGGGGGCCTGACGCTCGACTTTCACTCGCTGCGTGGGGCAGAGCAAGGCGTCAAGCGCCTGGTCCTGCTGGGCGCGCCCGTGGGCTGGATCGGCAGCGCCCTCGCGCTGCATTACGTGGGCGGTCTCAGCTGGGAAAGTTCGGCCGTCTTTGGCGGCATCATGATCGTCACCGGCCCCACGGTGATCGCACCGCTTTTGCGCCAGGCCCGGCTCAATCGCCGTCCCGCGCAGCTTCTGCAATGGGAAGCCATCGTGAACGACCCGATCGGCGCCCTTGCCGCCGTGCTTGCCTTCGAGGTGATCGTCGTCACCGCCAGTGAAAGCAGCTTGGGGCTCGCCGCATGGCAGATCATTCGCGGTATCGTCGTGGCCGGTGCGCTTGGCTGGGCCGGCGGCTGGGTGCTCAGCGAGTCGTTCCGCCGCGCCTATGTGCCGGAATACATGAAGGTGCCGGTGCTGTTCGCTGTCCTGCTCGGGATCTTCGCGGTCACCGATTACATGCTGCATGAAAGCGGCTTACTGGCGGTCACCGTCATGGGCGTCGTGATGGCCAATGCCAACCTGCCCAGCTATACCGAACTGCGCCGCTTCAAGGAGCACGCGACCATCCTTCTGGTTTCGGGCGTGTTCATATTGCTGGCTGCCAACATGGATGTCGAGACGCTCAACCGCATTAACTGGAACGCCGCCGCCATGGTGGCGGTGGTCATCCTGCTGGTTCGTCCGCTGACGGTGCTCGTTTCCCTGGCTTTCACCAACATTCCCTTCCGCGAGCGCTTGCTCGTCGGGCTGACTGGCCCGCGCGGCGTCGTGCTGGTCGCGGTCGCGGGTCTATTCGGCGAGCGGCTCGTGGCCGAAGGGATCGAGGATGCGGCCTTTCTCACGCCCTTCGCCTTTGCGCTGGTGGCCGCCACCGTCGTGCTGCATGGCTTCACGCTGGCCCCGCTGGCGCGCGCCATGGGGCTGGCGGGCAAGGGTCAGCCGGGGGTCCTGCTGGCGGGCGGGTCGCAGTTTGCCACATCCTTCGCCAAGACCCTGCAAGACCTCGAGGTTCCGGTCCTCGTTGCCGACACCAATCGCGCCCGCCTGCGCAGCGCGCGAGAGGCCGGCCTGCCGACCTTTTTCGGCGACGTCCTGTCCGAGGCGGCCGAACACAGCGCCGAAATCATGAAATACGGCGTCGTCCTCGCGCTTAGTGACAACGATGCCTACAATACCCTCGTCGCTACCGACCTCGCGCCGGAATTCGGGCGCGAGAATGTCTACCAGCTGAGCCGTGCCAAGCAAAACAGCAAGCGCCACGCGCTGCCCGCCTCGCTGGGCGGGCGGGTCGTGGGACAGGGCTATGGCCATACCGAACTGGCTGGTCTGATGGTCCGGGATTGGCAGGTGCGCGCAACCAACATGACCGACGATTTCACGATGGAGGATTGGTCGGCCCAGAATGACGAGGGTATTCCCCTCGCCACCCACAGCCCCGCTACCGGTCTGCGCATCCTGTCCGAAACTTCCAAGGTCGAGACCGGGGGCGAGTTCAAGCTCATCTCGTTGGGCCCCCCGCGAGACGACAAGACGCCCGAAGCCGCTGCCCCGACCGACAGCGCGGATTGACGCGGCCCGCCCGGGTGTTAAACCGGCGCCAAACGAAGGATTGTCCGATGAACCTGTTTACCGAAATCCGCGCTTGTGTCCTCGCCGCCCTTGATACCATGCAGGGGCAGGGGCAACTGCCCGCTGGCCTCGAGATGTCGAACGTCACCGTCGAGCCGCCGCGGGACCCGGCGCACGGTGACATGGCCACCAATGCCGCGATGGTCCTGGCCAAGCCCGCAGGGCAGAAACCACGCGACATTGCCGACACGCTTGCCGACCTTTTGTCCGCCGACGACCGGATCGAGAGCGCCGAGGTCGCGGGGCCCGGCTTTTTGAACCTGCGCCTGGCGGACACTCTTTGGCAAAACGTTATCCGTACGGCACTGCAAACCGGCGAGGGTTTCGGGCGCTCGGAGTTGGGCAAGGGCAAAAAGGTCAACGTGGAATACGTCTCCGCCAACCCGACCGGGCCGCTGCACGTGGGCCACACTCGCGGCGCGGTCTTTGGTGACGCTCTGGCCAGCCTCCTGGATTACGTGGGCTACGACGTCACCCGCGAATATTACATCAACGACGGCGGTGCACAGGTCGATGTGCTCGCCCGCTCGGTCTACCTGCGTTATCTCGAGGCGCACGGCCAGGAAATTGCCTTCGAGGACGGCACCTATCCCGGCGACTACCTGATCGAGGTCGGCGAGTCACTCAAGGCCAAGGTGGGCGACGCCTTTATCGGACAGCCCGAGGATGTCTGGCTGGAAGATGTCCGCAACTTTGCCACCGACGAGATGATGGATCTGATCCGCGAGGACCTGCGCGCGCTCGGGGTTTCCATGGACGTTTTCTACAGCGAAAAGTCCCTCTATGGCACCGGCCGTATCGAACAGGCGCTCGAGGCGCTGCAATCCAAGGGCCTGATTTACGAAGGCGTACTCGAGCCGCCCAAAGGCAAGAAGCCCGAGGATTGGGAGCCGCGCGAACAGACGCTCTTCAAGTCCACCGAACACGGCGACGACGTCGATCGCCCGGTCAAGAAATCCGATGGCAGCTGGACCTATTTCGCGCCCGACATCGCCTACCACTACGACAAGGTCGAGCGCGGCTTCGACGCGCTGATCGACGTCTTCGGCGCCGACCACGGCGGCTACGTCAAGCGGATGAAGGCCGCCGTCAGCGCGCTTACCGATGGCCGCGTGCCGCTCGACATCAAGCTCACCCAGTTGGTCAAGCTCTACAAGAACGGCGAGCCCTTCAAGATGTCCAAGCGGGCCGGCACCTTCGTCACCCTGCGCGACGTGGTCGATAACGTAGGGCGCGACGTGACCCGCTTCGTCATGCTGACCCGCAAGAACGATGCGCCGCTCGATTTCGACTTCGACAAGGTGCTGGAGCAGTCCAAGGAAAACCCGGTCTTTTACGTGCAATACGCCCACGCCCGGATTTCCTCGGTCATGCGCAAAGCCCGAGACGCCGGCATTGATGTCGACGACGCCACCTTGGCCGGCGCCGACCTGTCGGTGCTTCAGGACAGCGCGCAGGTGGCCGTCGCCCGGAAAATCGCCGAATGGCCTCGGCTGGTCGAGATCGCGGGCCGCACGAACGAGCCGCATCGCGTGGCCTTCTACCTCTACGATCTTGCCAGCGACCTGCACAGCCTTTGGAACCGGGGCAACGATTTGCCTGCGCTTCGCTTCCTTGACGAGACCGATATCGCCGGATCTCAGGCGAAAATCGCCCTCGCGCGGGCCGTAACCGTTGTTATTTCCGCCGGTCTTGGTATCTTGGGCGTAACTCCGGCCGAAGAGATGCGGTAGCAAATCGCGCCAGCGCCGGGGACGTGGCAGTAATCCAACCCGGCGGCCAAGTATCGCCGGAGGTAGCGAGGCGAGCGATGGCACAGATACATGGTGCCCCCCATCAGGCGGGGGCTGTTCGGCAGATATCAGTTCAGAAACTCACGAACATGGCCGGAGCGGCAATATCTCTGGCCCTCGTGATCGGGATCGGGGTCTGGGGCTACAAGATCCTTGTCCGCGATGTCAGCGGCGTGCCGGTGGTCCGCGCCGCCGAAGGTCCGATGCGCATTCAGCCCGAAAATCCCGGCGGCTCCACGGCTGAAAATCAGGGGCTTGCCGTCAACGACGTGGCCGCCGACGGCTCGGCTGCACAGCCCGCCGACCGGCTGGTGCTTGCGCCCGAACCTCTGGCCCTCAGCCTCGAGGATACGCCACAAGCAGAGGTGCAGCTCGCCGCCACGCAAACCGAAACCGAAGCGGTGACCGAGGAGATCACGCCAAGCGCGGAATCCCAGGACGCGGTCGAAACTGATGAAGACGCGGCCACGCTGGCGGCGCTTACTACACTGGCCGACGAATTGTCCGAGGGGGTCGAACCTCTCACCCCCGTCGCTCCCGCCGAGACCGAGACCGAAGACACAGCCGGCACGTCAGACGCGGAGTCCGATGCAGAGGAATCCGAAACTACGCAGGTGACCGAAGGGATCGGGCGCTCGCTTCGTCCCAAGGCCCGTCCCGCGCAAGTCAATACGGTCGAGGACGCCGTTGCCGCCAGCGTCGCCGCGCAGGCCGTCCCGCAGATCGACCCCGAAACCATCCCCGCCGGAACCCGCATGGCCCAGCTTGGCGCGTTCGAAAGCGCCGCCGTGGCGGAGCAGGAGTGGGGCAAGCTGTCGGACAAGTTCGCGGAATATCTCGACGACAAGCAACGCGTCATCCAGAAAGCGCAAAGCGGCGGCCGCACCTTTTATCGCCTGCGCGCCATGGGTTTTGGCGACCTCAGTGATGCACGTCGCTTCTGCTCTGCCCTAGTGGCCGAAAAGGCCGACTGCATCCCGGTGGTGACACGGTGAGCACGCTTGGCGCCACGATCCTTGGCGTGGCCGGCACGGAACTGACCCCGGACGAGACCGCGCTCATTCGTGCGTCCCGCCCCTTCGGGTTCATCCTCTTTGCCCGCAATATCGACACGCCAGATCAGGTTCGCGCGCTCTGCGACAGCTTGCGCCTCGCGGCCAATCACCACGCCAGCATCCTGATCGATCAGGAAGGCGGACGCGTCCAGCGTCTGCGCGGCCCCGTATGGCGGGAATGGCTTCCGCCTCTGGAACAGGTCCAACTGGCCGGCCCGCATGCCGAACAGGCGATGTACGCCCGTTACCGCATTATCGCGCATGAACTGCACGAGTTGGGCATCGATGCCAACTGTGCCCCGCTGGTGGACGTCGCCGGGCGCGAGACACATCCGTTTCTCAAGAACCGCTGTTATGGGCAGGATCCCGATACGGTGGCGAAAGTAGGCCGCGCCGTGGCCAACGCGCACCTGGACGGAGGCGTATTGCCGGTGGTCAAGCACATCCCTGGTCACGGCCGCGCCGTCGTGGACAGTCATTTCGACCTGCCTGTCGTCGATACTGACATCGACACGCTCACCGCGACCGACTTCCGGCCTTTCGCTGCGCTCAATGACTTGCCGATGGGCATGACCGCGCATCTCGTCTACGAGGCTTGCGATGCGCTGCCCGCCACGACGTCGCCCCGGATGATGCAACTCATCCGTGATCGGATCGGCTTTGACGGTCTGATCATGACCGACGACATATCCATGAAAGCTCTCAAGGGCGATCTTGCCACGCTGTCGCGTCAGTCGCTCGACGCCGGCTGCGACGTGATCCTGCATTGCAACGGCACTTTCGACGAAATGAAGGCGGTTACGGAGGCCTCCGGCGTTTTGTCCGGGACTGCCCTTCGGCGCGCCAAGGCCGCCCTTGCTGCGCGGAAAAGCCCAACAAAGGTTGACATTCCCGCGCTGGAGGCAAAGCTTGCCGGACTGCTGCACGGTCGGGGCAATGTCTGAAGATACATTCGAGGAAATGGGACAGATAGAAAGCGTGAGCGACCGCATGGCGGCCGAGGCGCTGATCGTCGACGTGGACGGCTACGAGGGGCCGCTTGACCTGCTGCTGACGCTCAGCCGCACGCAAAAGGTCGACCTGCGCAAGATCTCCGTCCTGCAGTTGGCCGAACAATACCTTGCCTTCGTTGAACGCGCCAAGGCGCTGCGCCTCGAACTTGCGGCTGATTACCTCGTCATGGCCGCCTGGCTGGCTTTCCTCAAATCCCGCCTCCTGCTGCCGCCCGACCCGGCGGAAGAGGGCCCCTCGGGCGAGGAGCTTGCCGCGCATCTCGCCTTCCAGCTTGAGCGCCTGCAAGCCATGCGCGAGGCCTCCGCCCGGCTGATGGGCCGCGACCAGCTTGGTCGCGATTTCTTCGCCCGCGGCCTGCCCGAAGACGTGACGCGCATTCGCCGCGTGCAATACACGGCCACGCTGCTGGACCTGATGCAGGGCTATGCCCGCATCCGCACCAAGGACGAATTTCGTCCCTACGCATTCGACCGCGAGGCGCTCTTTACCTTGGAACAGGCGCTGGAACGGATGCGCGGCCTGATCGGCTTTGCCGGCACATGGACCGACATCGCCTCCTACCTGCCCGACGGCTTTACTGCCGATCCGGCGCGCCGACGCTCGGCCACCGCGTCGACCTTCGCCGCCGCGCTGGAACTGACCAAGGAGGGCAAGGTTGAACTGCGCCAGTCCGAGGTTTTCGCGCCGCTGGAATTGCGGCGTAAAGGATAGAGCCCATGTCGGACGACACCGAACACCCCGCGCCGCAGGAGGAAAGCCTGTTCGAGGCTCCGCCCATGGCCGAACAGGAGCGGATGTGCGAGGCGATCCTCTTCGCCACCTCAGAGCCTGTCTCGGCCAGGGAAATCGAGGCGCGGATGCCCCATGGCTGCGACGCCGCCGAGGCACTGGTGCACTTGCGCAAACGCTACGAGGGGCGGGGCGTGCATCTGGTCAAAGTCGGCGATGCCTGGGCCATGCGCACGGCACCCGACCTCGGATTTCTGATGCAAAAGGAAACCGTCGAGACCCGCAAGCTCAGCCGCGCCGCGATCGAAACCCTGGCCATCATCGCCTATCACCAACCCGTCACCCGCGCCGAGATCGAGGAAATCCGCGGCGTCAGTGTCAGCCGCGGCACGGTTGACCAGTTGCTGGAAATGGAGTGGATCCGCTTCGGACGCCGCAAGATGACGCCGGGCCGCCCTGTGACCTTTGTGGTCACGCCGCATTTCCTCGACCATTTCGGTCTGGAAAACGCCCGCGATCTGCCGGGGCTCAAGGAATTGCGCGCCGCGGGTCTCCTGGAGAACCGACCACCGCCCGGTGACATGCCGCAGATGGGCGAGGGAGACGAGGACCTGGACGAACAGACCGGGGAAGGCCAGAGCGAGCTATTCGAGGATTAAATCCCGATAATTCTGCGAAAGCGCCCTGAAAAATTCAAGTTTCCGTGTTACATACTTGGAAACGCACAGGTCGAGGAGGGCGCAATGAACGCCAACCGTATCGTAAGCATGATCATCCGCATGGTGATGAACCGCCTGATCCGCACGGGCGTGAACGCCGGTATCGACAAGATGTCGAAACGCGGCAAGAAACCCGCCGATGGCAAGGGCGCGCCAAATCCGCAGCACAAGCGGCAGACGGCCGAAACGCAAAAGCGCATGCGCCAGTCGATGCGCGTCGCGCGCAAGATCGGAAAGTTCTAGGTCGCGCGGAAATGCTTTGACAGCTTGAGCCCCTGACCCTGGTAGTTCGACGCGATGCCAGCGCCGTAAAGCTGCTCGGGCACCTCGTCCATCTGCTCATAGACCAGCCGCCCTACAATCTGCCCGTGTTCCAGCACGAATGGCGCCTCGTGACAGCGCACTTCGAGAACTCCGCGCGATCCCGCGCCGCCTGCAGCGTCATGGCCGAACCCGGGGTCGAAAAAACCCGCGTAATGCACCCGGAACTCGCCCACCATTGCCAGGTATGGTGCCATCTCGGCGGCATAGGCCGGCGGAATATGCACCGCCTCGCGGCTCACCAGGATATAGAACGCGCCGGGGTCCAGGATGATGCGGCCCGTGTCACTATGCACCTCTTCCCAGTAGTCGGCGGCATCATAGCCCGCGATGTTGTCCAGGTCGATCACACCTGTGTGCGGCTTCGCGCGATAACCCACCAGCGTGCCCGCCTCAGGCTTCAGGTCGACCGAAAATCCCAGCCCGTCGCTGATAACCGGCGGGCCGTTCACCAGCGGGCTTTCAACGTGCAATGCGCTCAGCGCGGCATCGTTCAGAACTGCCTGGCCCGCACGGAACCTGATCTGGTTCAGCCGCATGCCCGGCCGCACGAGCACCGAAAAGGACCGTGGACAGATCTCGGCATAAAGCGGCCCGGTATAGCCCGCCGGGATACGGTCGAACTCCTCGCCGCCATCGGTAATCGTGCGCGTCAGAAGATCCAACCGCCCGGTCGAGGATTTGGCATTTGCCACCGCATGAACATCCGAGGGCAGGTCCAGCCGCTCCATCAACGGCACGACATAGACACAGCCCTTCTCCAGCACCGCGCCGTCCGACAGGTCGATCCGGTGCATCTCGAATTCTTTCAACCGGTCCTCGACCTTCGCACCGGTTCCGGCAAGGAACGACGCCCGGACCCGGTACGCCGTCGTGCCAAGCCTCAAATCCAGCGACGCGGGCTGTACCTGTTCGTCGGTGATCGCCGGCTGTGCCGAAAGGCGCCCATCCAGGATCATCGCCTTCAGTTGCTGGCTGGCCAGAACGCCGGTCATTCGATCCCCCCCGCACGCGCCAGCGCGGCAATTGCAGTGCCCCGGGGCGCGGATAAAAGGCCCTTGGTACGCGAAGAATTGGTCGGGCTAGCAGGACTCGAACCTGCGACCTTCCGTCCCCCAGACGGACGCGCTACCAGGCTGCGCCATAGCCCGACGTCTGGCCGTTCATACTGGTTTTCGCGCCAAGGACAAGGGGGAAATTCCAGATTCACGCGCTACTCTCTGGGGGCGGAACCCGTCGTCGCGCGCAATCGCGACAGCAGGCTTTCCAGACCGGCAATCGTGTCGGGTGTCAACGGTCTGCGCACCCGCGCCAGCATGGATAGCACACCCGGTTCGGCGGCAATTCCGTCATCCGGGTCATCGGGCAAATCAACCTCGATCGGTTCCGGCACGGCTGGCCCGGCGCCTGCAGGCTCCGGGTCGGTGGCCGGGGCGTCGTCTCCTGTTGCGCGAGCCGAAGGTGTATCAGGCGTGGCGTTCCTCCGTTGCAGAAAACTCGGCAGCGGCGGGGAGTCTTCTTCCTGCTGCTCGGGCTCTGCTTCTTGCTCCGGCCCGGACTCGGCTTCGGCATTGCGCCGGCTGAAGGTCGGCGGGATATCCGCGTCCACGCTGTCCAGCGGCCCGGATGACGGGGTCGGAGGCTGGGAAACAGGATCCGGCCGCGGCGGCAAACTTGACGCCACAGGGGCAGGCTCGGGCGCGGCACTTGGCGTAAGCGGCGCCGGATCCGGCGCGGCGCTTGGGGAATGCGGTGGCGGGGGTGCGTCCGGCTCAGCCCGAGCCGGTTCGGACCCGGCGGGGGGGGAAACGGCAGGCGGGACAGGGCGCGGTACCTCGTCCGTCGAAACTGGCTTGGTTTCGGGCGCGTTGGCGTCCGCCCGATCCGCTGATGGTGTATCTTCGACGTGATCTATGACGACGTCATCCGCCGCATCTCCCAATGGCTGGGAAAAGTCCGAGACATATCCCACGCCCTGTTCCCGCAGCATCTTTTGCACGCCCTTGATGGTCATCCCATCGTCATGCAGCAGCTTCTTGATCCCGCCCAACAGCTTCATGTCCGCGGGCCGGTAGTACCGCCGCCCACCGGCGCGCTTCACCGGCTTCACCTGGCTGAACTTGCTTTCCCAGAATCGCAGCACATGCGCCGGGGTTTCAAGCCAGTCGGCGACCTCGCTGATGGTCCGGAACGCGTCGGCGGATTTGGCCATCGGCTGGTTCTCAGGCCTTGTTGCCGGCCGCCACCCGGTCTTTCATCAGGTGCGACGGACGAAATGTGAGAACACGCCGTGGATTGATCGGGACCTCTTCTCCGGTCTTGGGATTGCGCCCGACGCGGGCCGACTTGTCACGCACCGAGAAGGTGCCGAAGGACGAGATCTTAACCTGTTCGCCCCGCACCAACGCGTCCGACATATGCTCCAGAACGCTTTCGACCAGCTGGGCGGAATCGTTGCGCGACAGACCTACTTCGCGAAACACCGCTTCGCTCAGGTCCATCCGTGTCACCGTGTCATTTGTCATCACATCCCCTTTGCCGTTTGCAGAGAACTTTAGGGGTGAAGAATTTTCCGAGTCAATGTCAATGACTTGGGAGGTACAGTTTAAGCGGAAAAATCGCGCTTTGTTCCGGCAGTTACCAGCGCAGGACCACTGCACCCCAGGCAAGGCCGCCACCGATCGCCTCTGAAACGATCACGTCGCCGCGCTTGATCTTGCCCTCTGCCACGCCCACTGAAAGCGCCAACGGGATCGATGCAGCCGACGTATTGCCGTGGTCCTGCACCGTCACGACGACCCTGTCCATGGAGATTCCAAGCTTCTTCGCAGTGCCTTGGATGATCCGGATATTAGCCTGATGTGGCACGATCCAGTCGACATCGTCATCGCTCAGCGCGGCCTTCTCAAGAGCGGCCTCGGCGGTGGTGGTCAGCTTTTCGACGGCCTGCCTGAACAGCAGGTTGCCCTGCATCTTCAGCTTGCCCGAGGTGCCGGTCGACGACACGCCCCCGTCGACATACAGCATGTCGAGGTAGCGCCCATCCGAATTGAGGTCGGTCGAAAGGATGCCACGGTCCTGCGATGAGCCCTCGGCCTCGGAGGCACTCAGCACCACCGCGCCAGCGCCATCACCGAACAGAACGCAGGTGGAGCGGTCGGTCCAATCCATGATCCGGCTGAACGTTTCGGCCCCGATCACCAGCAAGCGCTTGGCCTGGCCTGACACGATCAGCGCGTTGGCATTTGCCAGGGCATAGATGAACCCGGCACAGACCGCCTGCACGTCAAAGCCGAAGCCGCGTGTCATGCCCAGTTGGTTCTGGATCATGGTGGCGACCGAGGGGAAGGTCAGGTCAGGGGTCGAGGTGGCCACGAGAATTCCGTCTATATCGTCCGGCCCTACGCCCGCATTGGCCATCGCCGCAAGCGCGGCGCGAGTGCCAAGATCGGACGTGGTCTGGTCCTCGGCGACGAAATGGCGGCGTTCTATTCCTGACCGACTCCTGATCCATTCGTCGGACGTGTCTAGAAACGTCTCGAAATGAGAATTCGGCACCACTCGTTCAGGAAGGTAGTGACCGACACCGTCGACAACGGCGCGAATCGTCATGCCTGTTCACCGTTATTGTCGGGTTCTTTGTCGGCATCCTGTTCAAGCATCGTTGCGGATGCAACCCGTGCCGCCAGTTTTTCGGTAAAGCCGGTATCGGCCAGCTCGAAAGCCAGCTTGACGGCGGCGGAAATCCCCGTCGCATCGGCGGATCCGTGCGACTTCACGACTGTTCCGTTGAGGCCCAGGAAGACACCACCATTGGCCCGGCTCGGGTCGATCCGCTTGCCCATCCGCCGCAGCGAGGTCAGCGCCAGGATCGAGGCGAGCCGCGACAGCGGCGTGTGCGCAAAGGCTTCCTTGAGCAATTCGCGAATAAGCTTGGCCGTGCCTTCGCCGGTCTTCAGCGCCACGTTGCCGGTGAACCCGTCGGTTACGATCACGTCGCAGACAGTGCCGGGCAGGTCGCGCCCCTCGACGAACCCCACGAATTCGAAATCGCCGTTGCGCGCGTTGCCCTCGATCAGGTCATATGCCTCCCGCAGCTCGGCCCGGCCCTTGTGCTCTTCCGTGCCCACGTTCAAGAGTCCGACGCGCGGTCGCTCCAGCCCAAACCCGTTGCGTGCATAAGACGTGCCCATCAGCGCATATTGCATCAGGTCCTTGGCATCCGCCCGGATATCCGCGCCGCCATCCAGCATGATGTTGTGCCGCTGCGGGTTCTGCGAGGGCCACAGAACCGCAATGGCGGGGCGATAAATCCCCGGCAGCTTGCGCAGGCGAATGACCGACATCAGCATCAGCGCGCCGGTATTGCCGCAGGAGACGCAGACGCTGGCCTCGCCGTTGCGCACCGATTCAAGCGCCGACCACATCGAGGTATCCTTGCCCTGCCGCAGCGCCTGGCTCGGCTTGTCCTCCATTTCGACGACATCGCCGGCATTGCGGATCTCGCAGCGCCCGACCAAATGCTTGCGTTTGGCCACCAGTGGTTTCAGCACATCCTCGGGTCCGTGCAGGATGAACCCGATCCGGTCATTTTTCTTTGCAGACAAGGAAATCCCGGCAACGACGGTTGCCGGGCCAAGATCGCCACCCATGGCGTCTACGGAGATAAGGATGCGCCCGCTGGTCTTGCTGTCGGCCGATGCCGTCATTGGACGCGTCCCTTGATGCCGCCGCTTAGGCTGCGTCTTCGTCCAGGTCGACCTCGTCATCCAGCGCGATGACTTCGCGATCCGCGTAGTGACCGCAGGCGACGCACACGTGATGCGGGCGCTTCAGTTCACCGCAGTTAGGGCACTCGTTCGAGTTCGCACCCTCCAGCGAGTCATGCGCCCGGCGATTGTTGCGGCGCGATTTCGATACTTTGTTCTGTTGGACGGCCATGTCACAACCTCAAATCTTGTGGGCCTTTCGGCCCGGTTTCATACGCTGACGCGGCTCTTAATCCCTCGAGAGCCCGGCGTGCAACCCTAAATCCGGTGAGAGCGCGAAAATACAAGGAAATCGCTTGCTGTCCAGCGATTCTTTCGTGGTCTCAGTCGTCGTCTTTCAGCTGCTCCTTGAGCTTTGCAAGCGCCGCGAACGGCTTGGCATCCGCGTCCGTCAGCGGGGTCACGCCGGGGGGCGCGTAGCGCGCGGTTCCCAACTCCTGCCCAGTGCTGCGCGGGTAGGGGGGCAGCGCCAGCGCAATGGCCTCCTGCATCATTTCGCCCAAATCGATTCGGTCGGTCAGCGGATCGATCGTCTCGTCCTCGGGCATCTCGACCTCTTCCTGCTCGGTGTCGACCCCGGGCCAATCTCTGCGGAACTTACGGATGACCGGTTCCTCGATCCGGGTGGTCACCGGGTCCAGCGTTACTACGCACGACTGCACCACAGTCGCTCCAAGCCGGGCCTCCAGCCGCCAGTTCTCACCGTCGTCGGGGTGCATCGCGCCCTCGAACACGGCTTTCTTCAGCGCAAGGATGCCAAGGTCGTCGGCCATGCGTGCCATGGTCGGCGCATCGGGCGCGATCCGGAACGGGTGCGGGCGGTTCATCGCCATCTGTGCCAGATGCAGCACGTTCGTATTTTCTGTCTTCTCGGTCATGAGCGTATGACCTATCCTTTCTTGAACCTTACCGCTACCTTGTTGTATCGGATTAAAAGGGCAATGGGGACCCGTTCAAGAGGCCAAGAGGGGTTGCATGAAAATCTGGTTTGCCAAACTGGGGGGCGTCATGTGCCTGGCCGCGGCGCTCACAGCCTGTACGCCGACCTATCGCAACCACGGGTATTTCCCGCTTCAGGAAGATCTAAACAACCTTCAGGTGGGCGTGGATACCCGCGAAACCGTTGACGACGTGGTTGGCCCGCCGTCCTCGGCCGGGATGCTGAGCGGGGGCGACTACTATTACGTGCGCAGCCGGTTCAAGGAAGTGGGCATGTACCGCCCCGAGGTGATCGAGCGTCAGGTCTTGGCGATCAGCTTTGCCCCGAACGACACCATCGCCAATATCGAGACATTCTCGCTGGCCGACGGCAACATCGTGCCGCTGACCCGCCGCGTGACCGATTCTTCGGTGGTCGGCGGCGGCTTCCTGCGTCAGCTTCTTGGCAATTTCGGCAATGTCGATCCGGGCGAGTTCTTCTGACCTTTCGGCGTCATTCGACTGTCACATGCTTCATGATAAGCGGTTCGCACATATATACCCTTTAGGCGACCGTCACAGATGAGGCTGACATGTTGAGCAAGGGACGCTACCTGACGAGGACTGCCGAAAATGCAGCCGATATCGAGGCGGCGCAGCGGTTGCGCCAACTTGCCTTCAAGGGCGCCGAGCCAAGCGGAACACTCGATCAGGATAGCTTTGACGACATTTGCACCCATATTCTCGTCGAGGACACATCGGACGACCGGCTGATCTGCTGTTTCCGGATGCTGCCGCTCAACGGCGGTGACGAGATCGAGCGCAGCTACTCTGCCCAGTTCTACGAGCTCTCTGCCCTTCGCGCCTTTCCCGGCCGCATGGTCGAGATGGGTCGCTTCTGCATCCATCCCGAGGCCCGCGACCCCGATATCCTGCGCGTGGCCTGGGCCGCGATGACGCGTTACGTCGATGAAAACGACGTCGAACTTCTTTTCGGCTGTTCTTCCTTCAAGGGCACCGATGCCGACACGTACCTCGATGCCTTCGCCATGCTCAAGGATCGTCACCTTGCGCCGCGCCGCTGGTTGCCGCGGGTCAAGGCGCCTTCGGTCTTTCGCTTCGCCCAGGCCCTGCGCCTTCGCAAGCCCGACGCCAAGCAGGCGATGTCGCGGATGCCGCCGCTCTTGCGCACCTACCTAGTGATGGGTGGCTGGGTCAGCGATCATGCGGTGGTGGACCGGCAGATGAACACCCTGCACGTTTTCACCGGGCTCGAGATCAACTCGATCCCGGCCTCGCGCAAGCGCCTGCTGCGGGCGGTTGCGGGCTAGCGCGTCGGCGCTTGACGGGCTTCTTCGCGCGGGATAGCGCTGCGCCATGGCGCGTGCACCTCTTCTTCAACTTTCGGATATCTCCCTGACCTTCGGCGGTGCGCCGATCTTCGAGGACCTGTCGCTAGTGGTCCAGCCCGGCGACCGCGTGGCGCTGGTGGGGCGCAACGGGTCGGGCAAATCGACCCTGATGAAAGTCATTGCCGGCCTCGTCGAGCCCGACCGCGGCTCTCGCGTCCTGCACCCCGACGCGTCTGTCGGCTACATGGAGCAGGAACCGGACATGACCGGCTTCGACACCCTCGGGGCCTTCGCCGCGAACGGGCTGGACGTGGCCGAACACTACCGGATCGAAATGGCCGCCGAGGGCCTCAAGTTCGATCCCGACCGTCCCGTGGCCACCGCCTCGGGCGGCGAGCGCCGCCGCGCCGCGCTGGCCAAATTGATGGCGCAGGCGCCCGATCTCATGCTGCTGGACGAGCCCACCAACCACCTCGACATCGAGGCGATCGGCTGGCTCGAACAGCAACTTCGCGAGACCCGCGCGGCTTTCATCCTCATTTCTCACGACCGCGCTTTCCTGCGCACGCTCACCCGCGCCACCCTCTGGATCGACCGCGGCGCCACCCGGCGGCAGGAAAAAGGGTTCGAGGATTTCGAATCCTGGCGCGACAAGGTCTGGGAGGAAGAGGACCAGGCCCGCCACAAGCTCAACCGCAAGATCGCCGAAGAGGCCCGCTGGGCGGTCGAGGGTATCTCGGCCCGGCGCAAGCGCAACCAGGGGCGCGTGCGCAACCTTCAGGCGCTTCGGGCCGAGCGCGCCTCGCAAATCAAGCGGGAGGGCACCGCCGCCATGGCACTGTCCAGCGGGCCGCAATCGGGGCGCAAGGTGATCGAGGCGCTTAGCGTTTCCAAGAGCTTCGAGGGCGCGCCAATCGTGCGCGACTTCTCCCTCACCATCCAGCGCAAGGACCGCGTGGCTTTCATCGGTCCCAATGGCGTGGGCAAGACGACGCTGCTGAAACTCCTGATGAAAGCGCTTGAGCCCGACACGGGCGAGGTGCGCCACGGCACCAACCTCGTGCCCGTCATCTTCGACCAGGCCCGGGCCCAGCTCGACCCCGACATGACGCTCTGGGACAGCCTGACCGGCGATCCCGAAATGCGCGTCTCGGGGCAGGCCGACCAGGTCATGGTGCGCGGTACACCGCGCCACGTGGTGGGCTATCTCAAGGACTTTCTCTTCGACGAACGCCAGGTTCGTGCGCCGGTACGATCGCTATCGGGGGGCGAGAAGGCCCGTCTCCTGCTGGCCAAGCTGATGGCGCGGGACAGCAATCTTCTTGTGCTGGACGAGCCGACCAACGATCTCGATATCGAAACGCTGGACCTGCTTCAGGAACTGCTAGACGATTACGAGGGCACCGTCCTTCTGGTCAGCCACGACCGTGATTTTCTCGACCGTGTCGCCACCACCACCATCGCCATGGAAGGGCGCGGGCGGCACACCGTCTATGCCGGTGGCTGGACCGATTACATGGCGCAACGCGCCACGCCCGACGCCCTCGCTGATCGCAAGTCCGTCAAATCGTCAGGCGGCGTTGGCCCGCGTACAAAACCGTCCGAACCGGCAAGCCCCCGCAAGCCCAAACTCAGTTTCAAGGATCAGCACCGGCTCGACACGCTCCCAGGTGAGATCGCGCGCCTCGAAGCCGAGATCGGCAAGCTCGAGGAGTTGCTGTCCGACCCCGACCTCTTCACCCGCGAGCCTACCAAATTCGCAAAGGCCTCCGAGGGGCTCAGCAAGCGGCAGGCCGCGCTGGAAAAGGCCGAAGAGGAATGGCTGACACTGGCTGAAAAGGCAGAGAGCGCCGGCTAGAAACGAGTCATTCGTTGACAGACTTTCCGCCCACCGTCATGTCGCTCTTTTCCATCCACTGCTGCAACGTGGCCTGCATCTGTTCCACGTTTCGGGTTTCGATGGCCTGCCGCAGCGATTGCAGCGCGTTCGCCATCTCGATTTCCGACAGGTGTTTCTCCTGCGCCCGCAGGATCTTGGGATGCGGTGTGGTCAGCATGTCCGATCCGATCAGCAATTCCTCGTGCAGCTTCTCGCCCGGGCGCAAACCGGTCACTTCGATCTCGATATCGCCGCCGGGATTCTCGGCGTCACGCACGGTGTGACCGGCATTCTCGATCATCCGCCGGGCCAGTTCGTGGATGGGTACGGGCTTGCCCATGTCCAGAACGAACACATCGCCGCCCCGTGCGAACGAGCCGGTCAGAAGGACCAGGCGCACCGCCTCGGCAATGGTCATGAAATATCGCGTCACGTCCTGGTGGGTCAGCGTGACGGGTCCGCCCCGCGCGATCTGTTCCTGGAACAGCGGTATGACCGATCCCGAAGAGCCCAGAACGTTACCGAAGCGTACCATGGAAAAGCGTGTCGTGCTCGACCGTGTCGCCAGGTCCTGCACCGCCAGTTCGGCAAACCGTTTCGAGGCGCCCATGATCGACGACGGGCGCACCGCCTTGTCCGTCGATACCAGGATGAACCGTTCGACGCCATGCCGCATCGCCACGCTGGCCACGGTCCGCGTGCCGAAGACGTTGTTGCGGATGCCTTCCAACGCGTTCTGCTCCACCAGCGGCACGTGCTTGTAGGCCGCGGCGTGCAGCACGATGTCGATCTTGTGCGACCGCATGACATCGGCCATGTGATTTTCTTCGGTTACACTGCCCAGTACTGCGATCAGCGTCGCCTCGGGCAAAATGGCGCTAAGCTCGCGATGCGTTTCGAACAGCGCCAACTCGCAGTGATCCAGCAGCACGAGCTTGGCAGGCTGACACGAAAGAAGCTGCCGCGAAAGTTCCGAGCCGATGGAGCCGCCGGCGCCTGTGATCAGGATATTACGGTGGCGATAGGTGTCGAACACGCCTGGCAGATCGTCCTCAAAGCCAGCCCGCCCCAGCAGGGTGTTTACGTCGATCGGACGTGTCTCGGCCAGGCTGGAGCCGGAGGTGGCGACGAGGTCCGCGAAAGACGGCATCGCATGTACTTCGCAAGAGGTGTTGGCCAGCCGCTGTATGATACTCGACTGTACCGCGCGATTGGCGCTCGGCATGGCCAGAACCACGCGTTTGACCTGATAACGCTGGATTAGATCCTCCAGGTCGGCCGGCGAATAGGTCCGCAAACCCGCGATTGTGATGCCCTGAAGCCGGAGATCGTCATCGACAAACGCAACCGGGGCCACCGCGTCGTCGACAGTCAGCGCGGTCGCGAGTTGCTGTCCGGTCTGACCAGCCCCGTAGATGATGATCGGAATCCGCGCGTTGCCACGCCGATAGACCGACAGCAGAGCCTGCCGCAGCGCCAGCCGCGACGAAATCGACAGAATGAGGAAGAGCATCCCCATAACGACGTAAAGCGGCACGGGGAAAGCCATGGTCAGAAAAACGAAAGAACTGAGTATGCCGGTGACGATCATGGCGCAGGCCACGAGTGCCGATTCCAAGACACCCTGCATCTGGTAGGCATTCAGCTTGATCTTGTGCAGTCCCTGGAACAGGATCAGCGCAACGCCCGTGAGCGTTACCACGGCGATGCTTAGCAGGAACATCCTTAAATTCGCGCCGACTGCCTCCATCCCGAGAAGCAGCACGCCGGCAACCACGTGTGACAGGGCGATCAGCAAACCGTCGATGGCTAGAAGGATTGTCTGCTTATGATGACGGGAAAGCGAAATCGCCAACTTGTACAGCATCAAATCCCGCCCCTTGCTACCGATGGTTGTAGTAACCTTAAATAACACAAACAAATCAACATACGTCACGATTCCTGGGCTTTCCAACTATACTGTTAGAACAACTTGTCGAGCCCCCTCAACTCATATCCTGCTGCGTATGCAAAACGATCGGCTCAGCCCCAAGCTAAAGCCTCAAAGTTAATGATTTATCGCTTTATCCGCGAAAAGCGAAAACCCGCCGAACCGTGGCTATTATCAGCGCCAAATCAAAGCACAAGGTCCGGTTGCGAGCCCACATGAGGTCGATCCTGGCTTTGGCGGGCACGCATCGCCGCAGGTAGACGGCGTCGGTTTCCGCCTGCGTATGGCATTGCGCCAATAACTGCTCTTCGCGCTTGTGAAACACCAGCGTGGCCAATCCTGTAACGCCTGGCCGGTTTCGCAGCACCTCGGCATAGATCTCAGGGCAAAGCCGGACGAAGCGGGGCAGGGGTGGGCGAGGCCCGACAAAACTCATATCGCCCCGCAGGATGTTCCAAAGCTGCGGAAGCTCGTCCAGCCGAACCCGCCGCAGGAAATGCCCGGTCGGCGTGATCCGGCTCGTTTTATAAGCCCCCGATACCGAGGCATCCCGATCTGCCATTGCCATCGTGCGGAATTTCCACAAGGTGAAACTCTTTCCCGGCGCCTTCATCCGCTTCGAGGGATATAGAATAGGTCGCCCGTCCCGCAACAGGATGACAAGTGCGATGATCGCAGAAGGTATTGCGAGGACGCCGGCAAGAACAAGTGCCAGAACGATATCCAACAGTCGTTTGCCCGGTGTCATGTCACTTTCTCCAGCGCGTTCAATTCGCCAATCAGCGCGGCGGCGTCGGCGTTGGTCCGAATGGCCGGCAGCAGCCTGTGCATCCGGGTGGTGTCTATCGACACTTCCTGTACCGCGCCTTCCGGGGCCGGTTGCCAGATCACGCGCTTCCCCGCCGCCCGCGCAAGGTCTTCCATCGCCACCGGCGACGGCGCCGCGATATTGAGCGCGAAGGGCAGCGTCCCGGACTCCACCCTCGCAAGCCCGCTCAGGACCCGCAACAGATCAACCGCGCCGATATAGCTGCGCACCGGTCCGCGCCCTCCGTCAAACCTGTCCAGGGTTACTGGTTTGTCGGACGCCAGCGCGCCGGCAAGGCTGTCGGCGCCTACCACGTTGGCCAGTCGCAAAATGCACTCCTTCATGCCAGCGCCAACGTTCCGCACGCGGCGCTCCATCTCCGCTTTGGCCGCGCCGTAGGGGGTGAGCGGAGCGATCGTTGCCGTTTCGGTCAGACCTGCGCCCGGCCCATAGACTGCCGCCGACGACAGATGAAAGACCGCTCGTGCCCCACATACCTGCGCCACCTGCCGCGACTGCGCGACCAGCCCGACGTTGACCGAAAGCGCCTCCGCGTCCCCCTGCGTCGCACCCCACAGGGCCACCAGGACATCACAATCGGGCAACCGCTCTACGGGCTCGCCGGGCCGCCACTGTACATCACGCCCGGCTCCGCGCGACTGGAACACAACCTCGGTGTCGGGGGCGTCATCGCGCTCCCTCGCCGCATAAAGCAACCGGCCAAGCCGCCCGCCCGCGCCCGTAATCAAAATCCGCATGATGGTCGTCCTGTTGGAGAAGCTCAGCAAGATCGCCGACTTTTTCCATTACCCCATTGTCTATCATCACGTCCATGCGATAGGAAACCGAAGCAATCCCGTGGGGGGACAGGTACATTGAAAAAGAATCTCCGGTTCGCTCTGATGGCCGTATGCGCGTTGGCACTGGCCGGCTGTGCTCTGCCGCGCGGGGCTGCCGTGCAATCGGAAGTTCTCAAGGAACAGAGGTCCGAGAATCCCTCGTTCCAACTGGTCGAGGTCACGCGCGCGCTGACGCCGTTGCTGGCCAAGTGGCCGCAAAGCGGCGCACACGGACATTATCACTGGTTCGGGGCCGATCACGGTCCTGATTCCTCGGCCATCCAGACCGGCGATACCGTCAACATCGTGGTCTGGGACAGCGAGGAGAACTCGCTTTTGACCGGGGTCGACGGTACCGCGGCCCAGATCCCGCCGCAGACCGTCTCGGCCACCGGGCGTGTGTTCCTGCCCTATGTCGGCGAGGTCTCGGTGCGCGGGCTCACTCCATCGGCCGCGCGGGTACGGCTGCAATCGCAGTTCGAACAGATCCAACCATCGGCGCAGGTCCAACTTTCGGTTACCCCGGGGCGCAACAATTCGGTCGACATGGTGGGGGGCGTCGGGACACCGGGTCGCTTGCCGCTCGAAAGCCGGAATACCAAGCTGCTCGGTGTAATCGCCCAGGCGGGAGGCGTGAATCCTGCGCTGCGCAACCCGCTGGTCCGCCTGCAACGCGGGGGGCGCACGTATGAAACGCGCGTGTCTTCAGTGCTCGAAAATGCCAACCGCAACATCCGCGTCGTCGGTGGCGACCAGATCGTCATCGTCGAGGATGAGCGCAGTTTCACTTCCCTGGGCGCAACCGGCGCTCAAAAGATCATCTACTTCGAAAAGGAACGCATGACCGTGATGGAGGCGCTCTCGGCGACCAGCGGCCTCAATGCCGGCTCGGCGAACCCCAAGGGCGTTCTGATCCTACGCGATTATCAGCCCAGGGATCTCAAGCCGGGCCTTGCCGGTCCGAACAAGCAGCAAGTCGTGTTCAGCTTCGACCTGACCTCGGCCGACGGCTTGTTCTCGGCGCGCCAATTCTACATGCAGCCCGACGACACGCTCTACGCCACCGAGTCGCCGATCAACTCGGCCCGCACAATTATCGGGCTCTTCGGTACGATCATCGGCGTCACCAGTTCGGTCAACAACGTCAGCAACTGATCAGCGGCCGGTTAACGATGGCCGGTCGCTCAGTACGTGCGGGATTAGGGAAGGCCTGGTAAAGCGCGAAATCCGCGCTGTCGATCATGTCATGCATCCGGGCATACAGCGTCTCTGCCTCGTGGCCAGGCCCCTTCATACCGGAACGCATGGTTCAGCTGCACCGAGTCGGTCACTTCTATCTGGAGCCAGAAGTCGCGATAGAGTTCCGACGCAAAGTTCAGCTTGCGGCACAGCAGCGATCACTGGCCCATCATGCACGCCGCCTGCAATTGGGCCGTTCAGTTTTCCCGCGCCAACGCGAACAGCCTCGCCTGAGCGTCTTTCTTGAGGCTTGCGCGTACCGTGACACCAAAATCTTACCAAATGGTTCTCACCCGCGTACGGTCGGGCAAGGGTAACGCCCCCGAAGATGTTTTCGACGTCGTTCTCCGATCATGTCGAGGCGCAGAAATCCGAGAACTTTCTTGACGGCATATCGGAAAGATCAGGTCGCCTCCTGATCCTCCGCCTTGTCCTCCACCGTCTCGGCGTCCAGCAACTCCTCTTCTCCGGTCTCGGCGATCCACGCCACGCTGACGACCTTTTCGCCCTTGCCGGTGTTGAACACCTTCACCCCGCCCGCGCTGCGCGACCGGAAAGAGATACCGTCGACCGGCACCCGGATCGACTGCCCGCGCGAGGTGGCCAGCATGATCTGATCCTCCAACTCGACAGGAAAGGACGCCACCAGCGCACCGCCGCGCATGGCCTTGTCCATCGCCTGCACGCCCATCCCGCCGCGACCGCGCACCGGGTAATCATGGCTTGAACTCAGCTTGCCGGCGCCCTGTTCGGTGATCGTCAGGATCAGGTTTTCCGCCGCTTGCATTTCCTCGAACCGTTCGGGGGGCAGGGGGGCGTCGGCGTTGCCCTCGTCCTCGCCCGTACCCTCGTCATCCGCGCCCGCCATCTGTCGACGCATCTTGAGATACGCGGCCCGCTCGTCCGGGCTGGCCTCGAAATGGCGGATGATCGACATCGAGACAAGCTGGTCGCCGTTTTGAAGCCTGATCCCCCGCACGCCGGTGGAATCGCGCCCCTTGAAGACGCGTACATCGGTGGTCCGGAACCGGATCGCCCGGCCCGAGTCGGTAACCAGCATCACGTCGTCGTCCTCGGAACAGATGCGCACGTTGACCAGCCGCGTGTCTTCGTCCGGCAGCTTCATCGCGATCTTGCCGTTCGATTTGACGTTGGTGAAGTCGCTCAACGCGTTGCGCCGCACGTCCCCGGCCGAGGTGGCAAAGAAGATCTGAAGGTTGTCCCACTCCTCCTCCGGCACATCGACCGGCATGATTGCCGCGATGCTGACACCCGTGGGAATGGGAAGGATATTGACGATCGCCTTGCCCTTCGATGTGCGTCCGCCCAAAGGCAGGCGCCAGGTCTTGAGCTTGTAGACCATCCCGTCGGTAGTGAAGAACAAAAGCTGGGTATGCGTGTTGGCCACGAACAGCGTGGTCACCACATCCTCTTCCTTGGTCTGCATGCCCGACAGACCCTTGCCGCCGCGCTTCTGCGCACGGAAATCGGCAAGTGCTGTGCGCTTGATATAGCCGCCGGATGTGACCGTCACGACCATGTCTTCGCGCTCGATCAGATCCTCGTCTTCCATGTCCCCGGACCAGTCGACGATCTCTGTTCGGCGGGGGACGGCAAATTGGTCCTTAACCTCCTGCAATTCATCAGAGATGATCTGCATGATGCGCTCGCGGCTGGCGAGGATGGCGAGATATTCCTTGATCTTGCCGGCCAGCTCCTGCAGCTCGTCCGTGACCTCTTTCACGCCCAGTTGCGTCAGGCGTTGCAGGCGCAGCTCCAGGATCGCGCGGGCCTGGGTTTCGGAAAGGTTGTAGGTGCCGTCGTCGTTGGCCTTGTGCGTGGGGTCGTCGATCAGCGCGATGTATTCAAGAATGTCGCCCGCGGGCCAGCGCCGGGTCATCAGCTTTTCGCGCGCCTCGGCGGCGTCGGCGGAGGCGCGGATGGTCGCCACGACCTCGTCGACGTTGCTGACCGCGACGGCCAGGCCGCACAGGACATGGCTGCGTTCGCGGGCCTTGCGCAGGTCATAGGCGGTGCGCCGCGCCACCACGTCCTCGCGGAACGAGATGAAGGCGCTGAGGAAGCCGTAGAGGGTCAACTGCTCGGGCCGTCCGCCGTTGAGCGCCAGCATGTTGCAGCCGAAATGGGTCTGCATCGGGGTAAAGCGGAACAGCTGGTTCAGCACCACCTCGGCGGTGGCGTCGCGCTTCAGCTCGACCACCACGCGCACGCCGTGCCGGTCGGATTCGTCCTGCACGTGGGTGATGCCCTCGATGCGTTTCTCGCGCACGGTCTCGGCGATCTTCTCGATCATCGCCGACTTGTTCACCTGATAGGGAATCTCTTCGATAATAATGGCATAGCGGTCTTTCCTGACCTCCTCGATCCGGGTCTTTGCCCGCACGATCACGCTGCCGCGCCCCTCGATATAGGCCTTGCGCGCGCCCGAGCGGCCCAGCATGATGCCGCCCGTGGGAAAATCCGGTCCGGGGATGTACTCGATCAGTTGTTCGGAACTCAGGTCGGGGTTTTCGATCAGGGCCAGCGTGGCGTCTATGACCTCGCCAAGGTTGTGCGGCGGGATGTTGGTAGCCATGCCGACGGCGATGCCGCCTGCGCCGTTGACCAGCATGTTGGGAAACCGCGCCGGAAGGACCGTGGGCTCGCTGTCCTTGCCGTCGTAGTTGTCCTGGAAGTCGACGGTTTCCTTTTCGATATCCGCCAGCAGCGCGCCCGCCGGCTTGTCCATGCGGACCTCGGTGTAGCGCATGGCGGCGGGGTTGTCGCCGTCCATCGAACCGAAGTTGCCTTGACCGTCAAGTAGCGGTAAAGACATGGAAAAATCCTGCGCCATGCGCACAAGCGCGTCGTAGATCGCGCTGTCGCCGTGGGGGTGGTATTTACCCATGACATCGCCCACCGGGCGGGCGGATTTGCGGTAGGCCTTGTCATGCGAGTTGCCGGATTCGTGCATGGCGTAAAGGATGCGCCGGTGCACAGGTTTCAGACCGTCGCGCAGATCGGGAATGGCGCGGCTGACGATCACCGACATGGCGTAGTCCAGATAGGACGTCTTCATCTCGTCGATGATCGAGACCGACGGACCGTCATAGGCAGGGCGCTCGGGCGGCATTTCGTCTTCGTTTTCAGGGGTTTCCGGCGTGTCGTTCACGTGCTGTCCCGTCCTGTCGCAATTGTTCTATATCTTGTTACGGAAACTATACCAGAGGCAGGATATGGGGTGCAATGCCTCGCGCCCCACACCTTTGGCAGCCAGCAGGGCAGGGTGATAACATACTGTTTTTATTGAAAACTAATAATTTCGTGCCACACTCTGAATCATAACAATAAAGAGTGGTGCCGACATGGAAAACACGACGGAGCTATCTGAAACCGAACTGATGCTGAAAGGCTATGGCCTGACGACCGCGGAATTCTACTATCACATGCCGGATTATGCGCATGTTATCAATACCTTCGTCTGGCAGGATTACGATATCGCGCCTGATCATCCCAAGCTTTTCAAGTTCATCGAGTTCTGGCAGGACGAGATCGAAGGGCCGCTGCATTCGGTGCAGTTCATCCACCGGAAAATGATCAGTCCCGGCGAGTGGCGGCAGGTCACGGGCGAGTTCTATTTGAACTGAGCACGGTCGGTTAACCGATCGGCGCAACGGGCCGAAATCGCGGGGGTGACACGCGTGCACCCCCCGTGCACCCGCCGTGCACCGCGCGGTGCCGGCAAACCGCGTTAACTTTCGGGCGGCAGGATGAGGGCGTTCCGACCGTCATCCGATCGAAAGGACGCCCCGATGCGCCGCAGGCCGCCCGAGCAGAAATCCCGCGCCGCGTTGATGGACGAACTGCGGCAATTGCAGGAATCGCTGACCGAGCATTGGCTGGACCGATCCCTGCCCGAGGAGTGGCAGGGGCTGGAAAGCCGCGAGCCGATCCCGCGCCCCAAGACGCGGGTCACCATCCGGCTGGACAGCGACATGGTGAAATGGTTCCGCCGGCTTGGCCCCGGCTATGGCGCACGCATGAACCGGGTGCTGCGGCTTTACTGGCTGGCCCTGATCGAGGGGCGGGTCTATGCGCATTGGGACGAGAATGGCGCCGGGCCGCAATTTGCGGAGTACCTGGACCGGCAGATGGAGATCCTGCAGGAACAGCGTGCCCGACGCATGGGCGAGGGCGCGGAGGACCGCGACGAGGAAGACGACGACAATCCCCTGGCCGGGATCAGGTTCGATTTCGGCGACGGCGCGGACTGACACGCCGCGCCAGCGCCGGGACCGCCTGCGCCCGGATCAGTAGGGCGGGCAGCTGGAAGGCGGCGGGGGCATGTCGGGCAGGGCGCAGCCGCAATGGGATTTCAGCAGGGTGAAGCGTTTGCTGCGCAAGCCCATGCGCTGGAGCTGGCGATGCACGTGGCCCAGCCGGGGGCGCGCGCCGGTCGAGAGTTCGCGGTCCATCACCATCCGGCCTTCGAAATGTTTCTGGAAGGCCGTGTCGCCGGCACCGTCCGGCAGATGGCCCAGGGCCACGGCCTGCCTCTTGCTGCAATCGACCAGCACGTAGGTGGGTTCATAGCCTTGAGCGTCGGGATCAATCTGCGAGAACAGGACGGTGCTGCCGTTGGCGTGTTCCAGCGTGGCACGTTGCCCGTTCGAGACCTCGCAGACCGGCATGGGCAGGACACAGGCGGCGGCATGGGCGGCAGAGCAGAGGGTGAAAAGGGCGGCAAGTGCGGCGGTACGGGACATCGGGGGACCTCATTGAAAAAGGGCGCGTGGAGGTCACGCGCCCTTGTATGTCGGATGACGTGCCCGAGGGGTTCAAACCCCACGGGTCCCTCAGGGAATGATGCGCGTATACTTGGTGCCTTCCAGCGACGCGCCCACCAGCGCGCCGGCCTGGCCGAAGATCACCGCAAGCACCGGGGTGCTGGCCGTGGTCGTGTCGGCGCGCAGGTTCTCGCCCTTGTCCGAGAACACGTATTCGATATCCGCGCCCGCGACCCAGCCCGACGCGCGGCGGAACCCGGCCAGCGAGTCCTGGGTCATGAAGAACAGCACGTGGGCGAATTGCTGCGCCCCGATCTGGAGCCCGACACTGCCCTTGGTGGCGGAATAGTAGTCGACCGTGGCACCACCCACGCGCAGGGCGCCGCGGCCGTAGCCGCCGCCGACGATGAAGCCGCCCTCGGTGATCAGGGGCATGACAAGCTGACCCACCGACTTGGCCGCGATGTCGCGGGTCTGGGGGTAGGTGGTGAAAAGGTAATTGAGCGTCGCGTTGACGCGGGCGTCGATCTTTTGCGAGCCTACGCTGCCCACCCCGTTGGCACATGCAGCCAGAAAGGGGGATGCGGCCAGGGCGCCGAGCGTGAAGCTTCGCCGGGAAAGGTTTTTCATGATACTGCCTGTTCGTTGCCTGATCCGTGGCCGGTCTTTTGATTTTGCCGGTCTATGGCCACACTATAGGGGGGAAGGCAAGCGGTGTCACCACAGTTTGTGGTGTCCGGACGGATAAGCGGGAAGTTGCGCGGGCCTCAGCCCTGCAACATCCGCGCCACGGCGGGGGCAAAATAGGTCAGGATGCCGTCGCAACCGGCCCGTTTGAAGGCCATCAGGCTTTCGACCATGGCGCGGTCGTGGTCGATCCAGCCGTTCTGCGCGGCGGCCTGGATCATCGCGTACTCGCCCGACACCTGGTAGGCGTAGGTGGGCGCGCCGAAGGCGTCCTTTACCCGGCGGCAGATGTCCAGATAGGGCATTCCGGGCTTGACCATGACCATGTCGGCGCCCTCGGTCAGGTCGCGGGCGACGCAGCGCAGCGCCTCGTCGGAATTGGCCGGGTCCATCTGGTAGGTCTTCTTGTCGCCCTTGAGCGCGCCCGACGCGCCGACCGCGTCGCGGAAGGGGCCGTAGAAGGCGGAGGCGTACTTGGCGGCGTAGCTGAGCAGGAGGGTGTTCTTGTGGCCTTCGGATTCCAATGCTGCGCGCAGGGCGCCGATGCGGCCGTCCATCATGTCCGAGGGGCCGATGATATCGACACCCGCCTCGGCCTGGCTGAGGGCCTGTTTCACCAGTGCCTCGATGGTCTCGTCGTTGAGGATCTCGCCGTCGACAACAAAGCCGTCATGGCCGGTGTCGGAATAGGGGTCGAGCGCCACGTCGGTCATGATCGCGATGTCGGGCACCGCGTCCTTGATCGCGCGGGTGGCACGGTTGGAAAGGTTGTCGGGGTTCCACGCCTCGGCGCAATCCGAGGTGCGGTTCTCGGCCGAGGTGAAGGGAAAGAGGCAGATCGCGGGGATGCCCAGGGCGTGCGCCTCGCGGGCGGCCTCGACCACGCGGTCGACGCTGCGGCGCATGACGCCGGGCATGGAGGGCACGGGTTCCTCGACGCCGTCGCCGTCGCGCACGAAGACCGGCCAGATGAGATCGGTCGGGGTCAGCGTGTTCTGCGCCACGAGCGCGCGGATCGCCGGGGTGGCGCGGGTGCGGCGCAGGCGCGTGACGGGGAAGGGACCTTGGGTGGGACGCATTCTTGCCATCCTATTTCTTGACCGCCCTCTGAGTGGCATGGAAATTCCGCCATCTCAAGGGTAGGAATTGGCGCAGAGCGGCGCTATGAGGTGCCCGGGTGGAGCGCGGGCAAGCGCAGGGGCAGTACGAGGCACGGGCATTGGACCTGATCGAGACCATCTTCGAACTGATCGACATGCGCAGCTTCAGCAACCTGTGGTTCTGGATCGTGCTGGCGGTGCTGTGGTCGTCGACCAGCCACTGGGTGCTGGGCGTGCCGTGGGACATGGTGCAGCGGGCCAGGAGGGGAGATGAGCAAGGTGTGGAGGACCTGCACGACATGGTGCGGATCAACTGCAACCGCATCCTGTACATCGCGCAGGAGACCGGGCTTTTGCTGGCCGGGTTCGGGTGCTTCGTGCTGACCACGCTGTGTCTTCTGGGGTTCGTCTATGGCAACGAGTTCAGCCAGGCGCTGTTCCTGCTGGGCTTTCCGATGACGCTGGTGGCGCTTCTGGCGACCTTTACGGCGCATCGCATCATCCGCGACGGGCTGACGGGCGAGGCGCTTTACAAGCGGATGCATCATCACCGGATCGTGACGCAGATGGTCGGCGTGCTGTCGATCCTGGTGACCGCGATGTGGGGCATGCTGGTCAACATGTCGACCGGCGTGCTGGGCATCTGAGGGGCTGCGCATGGCAGGTGGCACACGCATCGCGGTTGGTGGCGCGCCCGAGGGCTTTGACGCGCGGCTGATCCTGGACGAGGCCGCGCGCGCGGAGGGCCCCGTGATCCACGTCGCGCGCGACGACAAGCGGATGGCGGCGATGGAGGAGGCGCTGCGCTTTTTCGCGCCCGAGATGCCGGTGATCCGCTTTCCCGGCTGGGATTGCCTGCCATACGACCGGGTGTCGCCCAATGCCGACATTTCCGCCACGCGGATGGCGACGCTGGCCGGGCTGGTGCATGGCGGGCCGTCGCGGTTCATCCTGCTGACCACGCTGAATGCGGCCACGCAGCGGGTGCCCGCGCGCGACGTGCTGCGCGAGGCGGCGTTTTCGGCGCAGGTCGATTACCAGATCGACGAGGAGGCGCTGAAATCCTTCCTCGTGCGGATGGGCTTTACCCAGGCGCCCACGGTGATGGAGCCGGGCGATTATGCGGTGCGCGGGGGCATCATCGACATCTATCCGCCGGGCGAGAGCGGCCCGGTGCGGCTGGACCTCTTCGGCGATGTGCTGGACGGCGTGCGGCGGTTCGATCCGGCGACGCAGCGCACCACGGAAAAGCTGGACCGGATCGAGCTGGCGCCAGTCAGCGAGGTGATCCTGGACGATGCCGCGATCACGCGGTTCCGGCAGAATTACCGGATCGAGTTCGGCGCGGGGGGCAGTGATGACCCGCTTTACGAGGCGGTGAGCGCGGGGCGCAAGCAGGCCGGGATGGAGCATTGGCTGCCACTGTTTCACGAGCGGCTGGAGACGCTGTTCGACTATATCCCCGGCGCGCCGGTAAGCCTGGATGACCAGGTCGAGGCGGCGCGCGAGGCGCGGTGGGTGTCCATCGCCGATCAGTATGATGCCCGCAAGCACGCCATGACCCAGAAGGGCCGCGAGGACAGCGTCTACAAGCCCATCGCGCCGGATCTGCTGTATCTCGACAACGACGCCTGGAGCGCCGTCCTGGGCGACCGCCGCGTGCTGGCCCTGTCGCCGCTGCCACAGGCGCCGGGGCCGGGGGTGATCGATGCCGGCGGGCGGATCGGCCGCAACTTCGCCCCCGAGCGTCAGCAGGAAAAAATCAACCTTTTCAGTGTTCTGAAAGACCATATTGACGCGCGGATGGCCGAGGGGCCGGTGCTGGTGGCATCCTATTCCGAGGGTGCGCGGGAGCGGCTGGAAGGTCTGTTGGAGGATGAGGGCCTGCTGGGCGCGGTGACGGTGAAGAACGCCGGGGCCATCGGCAAGCGTGGGCTGCATCTGGCAGTCTGGGGACTGGAGCACGGGTTTACCGCGCCGGGCCTGACGGTGATCGCCGAGCAGGATATCCTGGGCGACCGACTGATCCGGTCCCCCAAGAAACGCCGGCGCGCCGAGAACTTTCTGACCGAGGCGCAAAGCCTGTCGCCCGGCGACCTGGTGGTGCATGTCGATCACGGGATCGGGCGCTACAAGGGGCTGGAAGTGGTGACGGCGGCGGGGGCGGCGCATGAATGCCTGCTGCTGGAATATGCCGAACAATCAAAACTTTACCTGCCGGTCGAGAACATCGAACTGCTAAGCCGCTATGGCCATGAAGAGGGCCTCTTGGACCGGCTGGGCGGCGGCGCGTGGCAAGCCAAGAAGGCCAAGCTGAAGGAACGCATCCGCGAGATGGCCGACCGCCTGATCCGGATCGCCGCCGAACGCGCCCTGCGCAAGGCCCCCGTGCTGGAGCCCGAGCACCACGCGTGGGAGGCGTTCTCGGCTCGGTTCCCGTATCAGGAAACCGACGACCAGCTGAGCGCCATCGAGGACGTGATGGCAGACCTTGAAAGCGGCACGCCGATGGACCGGCTGATCTGCGGCGATGTCGGCTTTGGCAAGACGGAGGTGGCGATGCGCGCGGCCTTCGTTGCGGCCATGTCCGGGATGCAGGTGGCGGTGATCGCGCCGACGACATTGCTGGCGCGGCAGCATTACCAGAGCTTTGCCGAGCGGTTTCGCGGCTTTCCGGTATCGGTGGCGCCCTTGTCGCGCTTCGTGCCCGCGAGCCAGGCTACCAGGACCCGCGCGGGGCTGGCCGATGGCACGGTGGATATCGTGGTGGGCACGCACGCATTGCTGGCCAAGAACATCCGGTTCAAGAACCTTGGCCTGCTGGTGATCGATGAGGAACAGCGGTTCGGCGTGACGCACAAGGAGCGGCTGAAATCCCTGCGCTCGGAAGTGCATGTGCTGACCCTTACGGCGACGCCGATCCCACGGACGCTGCAGCTGAGCCTCAGCGGCGTGCGGGATTTGAGCATCATCGGCACGCCGCCCATCGACCGGCTGTCGATCCGCACCTATGTCAGCGAGTTCGACACGGTGACGATCCGCGAGGCGCTGCTGCGCGAGCATTATCGGGGCGGGCAAAGCTTCTACGTGGTGCCGCGCATCAGCGATATTGCCGAGATCGAGGATTTCCTGCGCAGCCAGGTGCCCGAGGTCAGTTTCGTCGTGGCACATGGCCAGATGGCGGCCAAGGAGCTGGATGAGCGCATGAACGCGTTCTACGACGGCAAGTACGACGTGCTCTTGGCCACCACGATTGTCGAGTCGGGGCTGGATATTCCCACGGCCAACACGATGGTGGTGCACCGCGCCGACATGTTCGGGCTCTCGCAGCTTTACCAGATCCGGGGGCGCGTGGGGCGCGCGAAGACGCGGGCCTATGCGTATCTGACGACGAAACCCCGGATGCGGCTGACGCCTGCCGCCGAGAAGCGGTTGCGGGTGCTGGGCAGCCTGGATCAGCTGGGCGCGGGGTTCACGCTGGCGTCTCAGGATCTGGACATTCGCGGGGCGGGGAACCTCTTGGGCGAGGAACAGTCGGGCCAGATGCGCGACGTGGGGTACGAGTTGTACCAGTCGATGCTGGAAGAGGCGATTGCCAAGATCAAGTCGGGGCAGCTGGAAGGGCTGAGCGAGGCCGACGAGCAATGGGCGCCGCAGATCAACCTGGGCGTGCCGGTGTTGATCCCCGAGGACTATGTGCCCGACCTGGACGTGCGCCTGGGATTGTACCGTCGTCTCAGTGGCTTGACGACCAAAGTTGAACTGGAAGGCTTTGCCGCCGAGCTGATCGACCGGTTCGGCAAACTGCCGCGCGAGGTGAACACGCTGATGCTGGTGGTGCGGATCAAGGCGATGTGCAAGCGCGCCGGGATCGCGAAGCTGGATGGCGGGCCGCGCGGCGCGACGATCCAGTTTCACAACGACAAGTTCTCCAACCCGCAGGGGCTGGTGGAATTCATCAAGGATCAGAAGGGGCTGGCCAAGGTCAAGGACAACAAGATCGTGGTCAGGCGCAGCTGGAAATCCGACGCCGACAAGATCAAGGGGGCCTTTGCCATCGCCCGCGATCTGGCGGAGAAGGTGAAGGAAGGCAAGACGGGCTGAGCGCGCGGCGCTTACTCGGACCGCTCCAGTTCAGCGACCAGCTTGTGGTAGTGCGCCTTGGTCAGTTCGTCGGTGTCGGTATAGGGTTTCGAGGCCAGAAAACTGCGCCGGAAGAGCATGTCATACGTGATGCGCGGCCCGAGGGCGTGCTTGCCTGCACCGGTCTTGCCCAGCCCCTCGCCGTGGTGTTGCGCGGCGTCGAGGGCATTCTTCATCCAGTTGAGGCAGTTGATCGCGGTGAAGGGATCGTTGACGCCGGGGGAGAGAGCCCGCGCCAGAACCTCGACCAGTTCGTCGACCAGAAACAGCACGTTCTGATGCTCGGTCTTGCTGGTGCCGAGCGCGTAGCAGTCGCGCAATTCCGCGATGTCCTCATCCGACAGCGCCGCGCGTGACCAGACCGACATGACCGGGGTGAATGTGCTGACGAAATCGCCCGGCTGCTGGTCGATCCGCAGGGTCCGGTCGTCTCGGTCGGTCAGCTTTTCGACCTGCTGGTAGTTCAGCGTGCGGATATAGCCGGCGGCGTTCAGGGTGATGAGGTGGTCCGGGTCGCGGTCGGGGCAGGGGGCCTCGCCGCGCGGGTCCCGCGCGTCCTCGGCGTCGATGACTGCCTTGATCTCGGTCTCCAGTCGCAGGCCCAGCTCGGCGGTGATGTTGCTCACGTTGATCGTTTCGGGCACGTGATGCACGAAATAGATCATGGTGAAGACCGCGATCAGGCAGCCGAGCATCGCCAGCAGCATCGAGTATTGCGGCACGAAGGCCTCGATCCCGCCGCTCTCAGAGGGGTCCTGCACGGAGCGCAGGATCAGCAGGGCATAGACGAAGGTGGCGATCAGGATGCCGAGGCTGATCTGGTTGCCCCGGTTGCGCATGAAGTTCCCGATGAGGCGCGGGCCGTAGTTGCCGGCGGCAAAGGACACCGCGACCATCGTCATGGAAAACATGACCCCGGTGACCCCGATCACCGAGGTGGCGATGGTCGACAGCGTGCTGCGCGCGCCGTCGACCTGCGTGTCGATCAGGCTTTCGGGAAGCTGATAGGGCAGAATCTCGGCGTTGCGATCGAGCCATTCCGACGCATAGGCCAGAAGGATCGCGAACAACACCAAGTTTGCCGGAATGAACCAGTAGCTGGCGCGTATGTCCTGCGCCAGTTTGAGCAAGAGCGCCCGTTTGTTCATTCAGTTCTTTCCCAGAGTGCAGACCCCGGGACCTGCGTCAGGCGAGGCCGATGAAGGACAGGATGGCAACGACGATGACGATAAGGCCGACGATATAGATGATGTTGTTCATGGGTCTTCTACTCCGGTTTGCCGGGCGGGCACGATTGTCGTGCCCGCTGTGGCGTGCAGACCGTCAACTGCGCCGCGCCGGAAAAAGTTCCCGGGCAGGTGATCAAAGCGTCAGGATGGTCGACCCGGTGGTTTCGCGGGCTTCGAGCGCGCGGTGCGCCTCGGCGATATCCTCGAGCTTCCAGGTCTGGCCGATATTGACCTTCACGTCGCCTGACTGGACCTTGGAGAAGAGGTGCCTGGCCATCTCCTGGCAGCGTTCGTGATCGGCCAGGAACGTGAACAGCGTCGTGCGCGTGAGCTTCAGCGAGCCTTTCTGCGCCAGGGTCAGCAGGCTGACCGGCTCGACCGGGCCGGAGGCGTTGCCGAAGGACATCATCATGCCCAGGGGCTTCAGGCAGTCGAGCGAGCGGTCGAACGTGTCCTTGCCGACGCCGTCCATCACCGCGTCGACGCCCTTGTCGTCGGTCAGTTTCCTGACCTCGGTGACGAAATCCTCGGTCCGGTAGTTGATGCAGGCGGTGGCGCCGTTCTCGACCGCCATCTTGCATTTCTCGTCCGTCCCGGCGGTGCCGATCAGTCTGATCCCCTCGGACCGTGCCCACTGGCAGGCCAGAAGGCCCACGCCACCGGCGGCGGCGTGAAACAGCACCGTGTCGCCCTTTTGCAGCGGCCAGACCCGGTGAAAGAGATATTCCACCGTCATGCCCTGAAGCATGATCGAGGCGGCGTCCTCGAACGGGATGTCGTCGGGCAGGGGGCAGACCTGTGCTGCGGGCATGACGCGGGCCTCGCAATAGGCGCCGGGGGGCGTGGCGGCGTAGGCGGCGTGCTGACCCACCTGCAGATGCGTGACGCCGTCGCCCACGGCCTCGACGATGCCCGCGGCCTCCATCCCCAGGGCATGGGGCAACTCCAGCGGGTAAAGCCCGGTGCGCTGGTAGACGTCGATGAAGTTCAGCCCGCAGGCCACGTGGGCGATGCGCACCTCGCCGGGGCCCGGTTCTCCCACGTCGCGGTCGACGAGCTTGAGGTTGTCCGGCCCGCCGAACTCTTCGATGATGATGGTGCGTGCCATGTCTGGTCTCTCCCTGCTTTATGTCTTCCGACGTGGCCTTACCGGCCTGCGCCGCACGTGTCTTGACGGGCATCTGGCCCGGTCGGCCCGGAACGCCCGTGCGCATTGCAATCGCGGTCAGGTTTCCGGCGCGTCCTTGGCCGCGCCGTCGCCGGCCGATTGCTTTTCCTGAAACTTCTTGACCCTGTTCAGCAGATGCGCGCGCGCCGCCATGTTGGCGCGGCGCACCCGCATCGAGGTCAGGAAGGCTTCCTCGGCGGACTGGGACGTGGCGCCGAGGATGCCGACGATCTCGGAGATGACGGAATCGTCGCCCGAGGCGTCCACGTATTTGATGACCTTGAGCGCCAGTTCGTCGGCCAGATCCTCGGTCACGCCCATGGGCCGTTACCTCGTGGTCTCGGTCAGGCGGCGTTTGACGTAATCGGACACCGTGCCGATCATCGTCTCCATGTGCGGCTCCTCGAAGAAATGGCCCGAGCCTTCGATCTGTTCGTGGGTGATGGTGATGCCCTGCTGTTCATGCAACTTGGATACCAGCGCGTCGGTATCGGCGGGTGGCGCCACGCGGTCGGCGCTGCCGTTGATGATCAGGCCCGAGGACGGGCAGGGCGCCAAAAACGAGAAATCGTACATGTTGGCCGGCGGCGAGACCGAGACGAAGCCGGTGATCTCTGGACGGCGCATCAAGAGCTGCATCCCGATCCAGGCACCGAAGGAAAAGCCCGCGACCCAGCAATGTTTCGAGTTGGCGTTCATCGACTGCAGGTAATCCAGCGCCGAGGCGGCATCGGAAAGCTCGCCCACGCCCTGGTCATATTCGCCCTGGCTGCGGCCCACGCCGCGGAAATTGAAGCGCAGGACGGTGAAGCCCATCTTGTGGAACGCGTAGTGCAGGTTGTAGACCACCTTGTTGTTCATCGTGCCCCCGAACTGCGGATGCGGGTGCAGGATGATGGCAATCGGCGCGTCGCGCTCTCGTTGCGGGTGGTAGCGGCCTTCCAGGCGGCCCTCGGGGCCGGGAAAGATGACCTCGGGCATGCGTGTCCCCTTGCATTTCGGTGCGGCTCAATTCTTGACGGAATTGATCAAGCACCTTAGAACTATTCTAAACGACCGAATGGATTCTGCGGCTTCACGCGAGATAGGGGGTTGATCGGGCAAGGTCAATCATTTCCCCGCCAGCCAAGCCCCTGAATCGACCGCTATTCCGGGGGAGAGCGATGAAACTCAGCACCAAGGGACGTTATGCGATGGTGGCGCTCGTCGATATCGCGCTTCAGCAAAAGGACGGGCTGGTCACGCTCAGCGACATCTCGAACCGGCAGAGCATCTCGCTGCCCTACCTGGAACAGCTGTTCGTCAAGCTGCGCCGGGCCGAACTGGTGACGTCGGTGCGCGGCCCGGGCGGCGGCTACAAGCTGGCGCGACCGGCGTCCGAGATCCGGGCGGTGGATATCCTGGCCGCGGTGGACGAGACCATTGACGCGATGCACAAGGGGGCAGGGGCCTCGGGCGCCACCAGCGGGTCGCGGGCGCAGAGCATGACCAACCGGTTGTGGGAAGGGCTGAGCGCGCAGGTCTACGTGTTCCTGCACCAGACCCGGCTGAGCGACGTGGTGGGCAACTCGCTGGCGCCGTGCCCTGCCGTGCCGTCGCTTTTTGCCGTGGTGGACGAGGAATGAGGGCGCCTGCGGCGACAGGTCTTGCGCCGCCTGCGGCGCCGCGGGGGACGGGGGCGCT
>NZ_JASHIZ010000013.1 GCF_030733425.1 Roseovarius sp. MMSF_3350 | reverse complement strand
AGGGCCACGAGCAGCGCGGATTCGGCGGGGGTCAGGCGGCGGGGGGCCTTGCCGAACCACGCATAGCTGGCGGCACGGACGCCTTCGATATTGCCGCCGAAGGGTGCGCGTTCGAGGTAGAGTTGCAAGATCTGGGCCTTGGTGAGGCGACGCTCCAACGCCAGCGCGACGCGGGCCTGGCGGAGCTTGCCGGAAAGCTGCCCGGTGCCGCTGTCCTCGAGCAGGCGGGCGACCTGCATGGTCAGGGTGGAAGCGCCCGACACGACCTCGCCGTTCCAGAGCGCCTGCGCGGTGGCGCGGAGGATGGCGCGGGGGTCGACGCCGGAATGGGTGTAGAAGCGCTTGTCCTCGTAGGCGATGAGCATGTCGAGATAGCCCGCATCCACCGCGTCGGGCGTGGCGCCGAGCCGCCAGCGGCCGTCCTCGACCGTGTAGACCCTCAGGAGCGTGCCGGTGCGGTCGCGGACCTCGGTGGAAAGGGGCGTCAGGAGGGGCGGCAGGTCGGTGGCTGTGATCCACTGGTCGAGCTTGTCGCGCCCGAGCCCTGCGGCGAAGAGCGTAAGGGCCAGCAGCAGCAGGAGGCGGTCACAGCGGAACATGCTGGTCTTCCGCGTGCCAGAGGCCGGGATAACCGGTGACGAAGCCCGCGTCGTTGACCTCGAGCGTGGTGGTGTAATCGGTCTGTTCGGCGCTGTAGTCGATGATACCATACGTATGCGTACGTTGATAAGTCTGATCCAGCGGCGCGAGGGTCGCGGCGGGATAGTGCAGCCACGCGGCGCGGGTGGTCAGGGTGTCGTCCTGCTGTTTCGCAAGGCGGCGCAGGGGCATGAGGTTGGTGGCGGGGGTGAAGCTAAGATCGATGTCGGTGGCGTGCTCAAGCCCGGGTTGCGGTGTTTCGTTCAGCAGCCATGCCCCGTTGCGGTGGTCGACATGCAGGCGGACCTCGCTTTCGCCATGGGTGCCGGCGATATCGGCGTCGAGGGTCTGCCAGTTCTCGGTGCAGCGCACGACGTAGTCGAGCGCGGCGAAGCCGGCGTCGTCGTGAAAACGGGCGTGGCCGACCAACAGCCAGCCGTGATCGGCGCGGGCGAGGCGGCAGGTGTCCTGCCCCTCGCAATAAAGCGCGCGCCAGGTGATCGTGGCGACGGTCTTGCCTGTCATATACCCTGGCCCGTCATTCCGCCGTGACCGTCAGGCGCCCGGTGGCCGAGCGGGCGCGGTATTGCGGGCGGTACATGTCCTCGACCGAGGCCGCCGGGTGGTGGTAGCTGCCCGGTGAGATCGCGCGGACGATGTAGGCAAGGCGGAAGGCGTCGTCCGAGCGCCAGTCGACAGCAGCGATGAAGCGATCGGCGCGGAACTCGGAATGCTCGGCACTGGCCGGGTCGAGCCAGTCGAGCGCGTTCACGTCGCCCGAGCGCAGCAGGTTCGGGTTGTCGATTTCCAGCCCTGCCGGCAGCGGGTCGTCGATGATGAGCCGCGCCTCGCCCTTCTCGAACGGGCGGACCGTCAGCACGGTGACGAGGCGGGTGCCGGTGGTCACTGTCGACAGGTCCACCGGCGTGCCGTCCATGTCGAAATAGCTGCGTTCAATGGCATAGCCATAGCCGCCGGCCTCGGGCGGTGTCACCGGCACGCCGAGGGTGGTGAGGGTGATGTCGGTGGCGTTGGCGCCGGTGTTGGTGAGGGTTTGTGGCGTCAGGGACGTGGCGGAGATGGTGCGCACGAAGGGGCCCGAAACAGGTTCGCCGTCGAGCGACAGGCCGGACACGGACGGGTCGCTGAGGAGGGCGCGGGCGGCCAGAAGGGACCAGGCCTGTTCCTGCGTGGACATGTGCGGGCCTTCGGCGGTGATCGCGCTGGCAAGGGCGTCGGCATTGACGGCATTGCTGCCCGCCTCGGTCGCCAGGGTCAGCACGCCGGCGCGGTCGCGCAGGCGGGTGCCATAGTCGGCGCGCCAGACCTGGCCTTCTTCGCCGGAGGTCTGGTTGATGGTCTGCTGGGCCGCGGCGAACATGCGGTCGGCGCGGGTCTGGTCGCCGTAGAAGGCGAGGGCCGCACCCAGTTGGGCCTGGGCCAGGGGCGTGGCGAAGGCCTGTGCCTTGACGTCGGCGTAGTAGCGCAGGTCGCCCATGCGGGCCGCGCCTTCGCGGGCGAGGACCATGAGGGCATAGGCGATGTCTTCGCCCCCCTGATCGAAGTCGGGGGCGTAGTTGATGCGGTTGCGCAGGTTGTCCATCGCCATGGTGTAGGCGGTGTCGGGGATGTCGAAGCCTTCGGATTTCGCGCGGGACAGGAAGTCGGCAACATAGGCGTCGAGCCAGAAATCGCCTGAGCTTGCGCGCCAGAGGCCGAAGCTGCCGCCGGAGGATTGACGCGTGAGGATGCGGGCGATGGATTGGTCGATGCGGGTCTTCGCCTCCGCCTCGGAGGCGAGGCCCATCGCGGCGGCGACCTGGTTGAAATAAAGCAGCGGCATGGCGCGGCTGACCACCTGTTCGGTGCAGCCATAGGGGTAGCGGTCGAGCGCGGCCAGAAGGCGGGGTGCGTCGAGTTTCGCCAAGGGTCCCGCCGCGAGGATGGCGCTGGCCGTGTCGGGGCGCAGGTCGGCGAAGACGTCACCTCCCAGCGTGAAGCTGTCGCCCGCGCCGAGAGAGAAGCGGCGGGTGGTGGCGATGACCGGATCGTTGGCGCGGATGCCGAGCGGCATCTGCTTGGTCAGTTGCTTGCCATCGGGCGTGGTGAGCGCGATGCGCACGGTGGCGTCGCCCACGTCGCCCGCGGTGATGGGCAGGGAGAGCGTGGTTTTCTCCTGTTCGCCCAGTTCGAGGCCGGAGGGAATGGTGCCCCCCAAAGTGAGGCCGGTGCCACTGACGTCGAGGCCCATGCGACCCGTCGGCCCTTCGGTGTGCTGGATTTCCAGCAGCAGGCGGCTTTCGTCGCCGGGGGCGAGGAAGCGCGGCAGGGAGGCGGTGACGACGACGGGGTCGCGCACGATGGTCTGATCCTCGGCCTGGCCCACGGCGGTGGGGGACCACGCGACGGCCATGAAGCGGACGGTGCCGTTGAAATCGGGCATGTCGAAGCTGGCCTGCGCGGTGCCATCGGGGCCGATCTCCAGCGGGCCTGTGAAGTATGCGACGAGATCTTCGGTGGGCGGCGGCTGGGTGCCCGAGAGGGGGTTGCCGGCGTCACCGCCGGAGCGGACCTGGCCCTCGGCGCCGTTCATGCCGTCGATGAGGCGGCCATAGAGGTCGCGGATCTCGACGCCGAGGCGTCGCTGGCCGAAGTAGTGCCCGGACGGGTCGGGCGACTGGAAGCCGGTGATGTTGAGCACGCCCACGTCCACGGCGGCGAGGGTGACGTAGCCGGTCTGACCCTCCGCCAGCCCGTCGACATTGACGGTGACGTCCAGCGGCCCGCGCGGGGCGGCGGTGTCGGGGGCGTCGATGGAGACGGAGAGCTGTTTGTCGCCCGGTGCGATCTTGGCGTAGCTAAGGCCGAGCGAGCGGGCCGGGTTCTGGCCGGCGCTGACGTTCATCGGGCGGATGACCTGTGCGGTGACATAGGCGCCCGCGCCCCAGTCCTCGGTGATGGAAAGGGGGATGATGTTCTCGCCCTCGGTGACCTCGACCGCCTGGCGTTCGATGACGTGGTTCGACATGACGGTGATGAGCGCGGTGCCGGCATAGCGGGGCACGACGCGCAGCTGGGCGGTGTCGCCGGGGGTGTATTCCGGCTGGTCCAGCGACAGCTCCAGCGTGTCGGGCGTGTCGCTGGCGTCGGCGGGGGCGTACCAGCCGGCGTAGAAATCGGTGGAGGATGAGACGTAGTCGCCGCCGGTGCGTTCGACGACCAGTTCATAATGACCCCATTCGACGGGGGCGGAGACGGTGAGCGGACCCGTGCCCAGCGTGGCGTCGCCGGTGGCGACCTGTTCGCGGGTGGTGATCGGCTCCCAGTTCCACGAGCCGTAATCCTGATACCATTGGTAGCGCGTGGTGACGCGGTTGACCGTCCATTTCACGTCCATCGGGCCGGGTGTGAGATCGGGGGAAATGCCGATGACCTGGAAGCGGGCTTCGGAATTCTCAGCCACGACGCCGTCGGCCATGGGCTTGATGCCGATCATGGGGCCGGCGGGGGCGAGCTTCCGGGAAAGGGTGCGTTCGACCGGGCGGCCGGAGCCTTCTTGCAGGGTGACGGTGATGTCGGCCTCGAACGGGCGGTCGGTGACGTCGAATTCGGGCATCTCGGCGGCCATCTGAAGCTGGCCGTCGGGGCCGGTCTTGCCGCCGGGCAGGTAGGTGATGCGGGCGCCCGCCGGGTCGTCATGGCGGCCGAAGCGGAAGCCGGGGAAATCGTCGAGCGTGGAGCGGGCGGAGACCTTGACGTTGCCATCGGCCACGAGGCCAGCACCGGGCGCGCCGAAGAGATAGCGGGCGTCGATGGTGAGCGGGGGCGTGTCGCCGGGGCGGATGGGGCCGTCCGGCAGCGACAGGTCGAAGTCGATGCGCTCGGGCAGGAAATCCTCGACCAGCAGCGTGCGGCTGACCAGCGGGTCGTCCTCGGGGTCGGACAGGATGTCGAGCGTCCAGCTGCCGGTGGGGACACTCGCACCGACCGGCAGGGTGAAGACGTGGCCGCCCGCGTCGTCATCGCCGGACAACTGGCGGGAGTATTCCACGCCGTCGGGGCGGCGCAGGATGGCGGTGAGGGGCAGGCCGGGGATCGCCTCGGCCACGTTGTCGCGCGCGAGGGCCGTCGCGTGGATCACCTCGCCCGGGCGATAGGCGCCGCGGTCGGTGGCGAGGAAGACGTCGATGGGCGGCGCGGGCGGGCGGCCCTCGACGCCGCGGTCCGAGAGGTCGAAGGCGGGATCGGTGAGCGACAGGAAGGCCATGTCGTCGGGGCCGGCCTTGGCAAGGATCATCGCGGGGGCCGCGCCGGAGGTGCCGCGTGTCAGGCCGGGGGCAAAGAGCGCGTGGCCCTGGTCATCGGTTGTGGCCGTGCCAAGCACGCTGTTGGAGCGCGACAGCAGGGACAGCTCGACGCCGGATTGCGCCTGCGCATCGGCCAGACCACGCACGAAGACGTGCAGGCCGTCATTGCCCTTGAACGTGGTCAGCCCAAGGTCGGTCAGCACGAACCACTGGGTGGCGCCGGGGTTGTCGAAGGGGTCGGCGCCGGGGATGGTGGCGGTCAGCGCGTAGATGCCCGGGGCCTCGTCGGCCAGCACATCGCCCAGCGGCAGGCGGGTGGTCATGGTCCGGTTCAGGGTGTTCTGCACCTCGCCGGTGCCGGTCCAGACCTCCTCGGCGATCTCGTTGCCGAACTCGCGTTCCTGGTACTGACTGAGCGGGCGGCCGAAGAAATCCTGTTGCATGGTGCGCAGAAGATTGCGGTCGGAGACGCGGCGCAGGAGCAGCTCGACCTCGTCGAGGTTGACGGTCTCGATCGGCAGGGCGGTGTCGGCGGCCTTGGGCAGGATGTAGGCCCGGCCCGGGAAGCTGACGCGCGAGGAACGGTCGCGGACGTAAAGCGTGATCTCGGTGTCGCGCTGGAGTTTCTCGCCGCTGGCGGCGGGCAGGCCCTCGCGGAAGGTGACGCGGTAGCGCTCGCCGTGCTGGACGCCGGCGATGCAGATCTGGTTGCCCGACGGCTGCACCACCAGTCCGGGATCGGGCAGGCGCACGAAGGGCGTGTAATCGGTGCCCGCCTCGACCAGCGGTTCGGAGAACTCGGCGCAAAGGCGCGGCTGGGCGCTGTCGCTTTCGGCGCGGTGCTCGGTGATGCGGAAGCCGTACTTGGCGATGGCGGCGTCGAGCGCGGTCATCACGTCGTCGCGTGGCTGGATCGATTCGGCCAGGCGCAGGGTGGGCACGGTGGCCTGGCCCCGGCCCATGGTTTCCAGCGCCTGCGACATCAGCAGAAGGGCGTTGATGCGCGCGGGATCGCCGGGCGCACGCAGGTAGGCGTTGATCGCGGCCTGGAAGGCGCGTTCCGCATAGTTGCGTTTCTCGGAGTCGTTCTGCGCCGGGATCAGCAGCGACAGGCGGGCGTATTCCGCCCATTGGTCGGCGGCGTCCGAGCGGGCCACGGCGGCCCCCATCCAGCGCATGGCGTTGAGGTAATCCTGCTGCGCGATGCGGTCCTGTGCGGCGTTGACCATGGCGGGCACGTCCCATTGCCCGCCGGGATGGCGCGCGCCGATGCCGGTGGCCTGGTCGCGGGCCTGGTTCAGATCGCCCGGATTGAGGAAGCCCAGATCGGCGGTGCGGGCGGACGCGTCGTCTAGGACGCGGGTATCGGTATTGAAGACCTCGGCGGAAATCGCGCCCTCGTAGGGCTTGGTCTCGGTCAGGGCGCTTTTGGGGAAACAGGAATTGGAGCGGGTGTTGAAGGTGTAGGCGCGGCAGGCGTTGTTGGAAAAGCAGAGGTTGCGGCAGGCTTCGAGCGTAGTGTCGAAAAGCGGGTCGAGATCGGAACCGAAGAAGTCGACATCCTTGGTCACGACCTCGCGCCGTTCGGGCACGGCATCCTGGGCCAGCGCGCCGGAGGGGACGAGGCTGGCGGAAAGGCTGAGAACAATGGCGGCGAGAAAGCGTTGGAGCATAATGCCCTCCTTCAACGAATGGCGGCATGGTGCCATGCGCCCCACGGCAAGACAACGATTCCTGCGCCCGGGGCAGGTCAGGATTTAAGCACTTGTTCACCATAATAAGGGAGATTGAGGCACGAGAATGACCGGCATCGGCGGAGGTTGGGGCATGAGCCTTGCCAACAAACTGGCGGAGGAAAGGCGGGCCCGGTTGGCCGCCGAACGTCTGCTGGAACAGAAACAGGCGGAGCTTCAGGCCGCGAACCGCAAGCTGGGCCGCCATGCCCGTGCGCTGAGCGAGGAGATCGTCGAGACCCGCGCAGAAGTGCAGACCGTGCGGGACGAGAACGCGCGGGTGAAATCCGATCTGAACGTCGCCAACGAGAAGGTCGCCATCGCCGAGCGGCGGCTGTGGCATTCGATCCAGACGATCCAGGACGGGTTCGCCTTTTTCGATGCCGAAAGCCGGATGATCGCGGCCAACCACGCGTGGCTGGGCGTGTTCGAGGGGCTGGAGGACGTCAAGCCGGGGATCAGCTATGTCGAGATCCTGCAATGCGTCACCGAAGAGGGCGTCGTCGATATCGGGGATGCCGACCCTGCCGCGTGGCGCGAGAAGATGCTGGACCGCTGGCAGACCGTGGCGCCGGAGCCGGAAATCATCCGGCTGTGGAACGGCGCCTATATCAAGCTCATTGACCAACGCGGTCAGACCGGCGACGTGGTGAGCCTTGCGCTGAACATCACCGACACGATCCGCTATGAGGAGCGCCTGAAGGAGGCGCGGCGGAAGGCCGAGGCGGCGAGCCGGGCGAAATCGTCCTTCCTGGCGAACATGAGCCACGAGATACGCACGCCGATGAACGGGGTGGTGGGCATGGCGGAGCTGTTGACGGATACCGAGCTGGACGAGGAACAGCTGCTATATGCCAATACGATCAAGAATTCGGGCGAGGCGCTGCTCGTGATCATCAACGACGTGCTGGATTATTCCAAGATCGAGGCCGAAAAGCTGGTGCTGCACGAAGAGCCGTTCGACCTGGAACGCTGCATTCACGAGTTGATCATGCTGATGCAGGTGAACGCGAGGGACAAGGGGATCGACCTGCTGGTGGATTACGATCTGTTCCTGCCGACGCGGTTCGTGGGCGATCCGGGGCGGCTGCGGCAGATCATGACGAACCTTCTGGGCAATGCGGTGAAGTTTACCGAGGAAGGCCACGTGATGGTGAGGGTCGTGGGTGTGGAGGCCGAGACCGAGGGTGCGGCGCGTCTGCACGTGACGATCGAGGACAGCGGCATCGGCATTCCGGCCGACAAGGTCGGGCACATCTTCGGCGAGTTCAACCAGCTGGACGGCGAGAGCAACCGCAAGTTCGAGGGCACGGGGCTTGGGCTGGCGATCTCGGAGAAGCTGGTGCGGCTGATGGGCGGCGATATCTGGGTGGAGTCGGCCGAGGGGCAGGGCTCGACCTTCGGCTTTGCCGTGGAACTGCCGCTTGCGGAGGCGGAGACGGAGACGGGGCAGGATTTCAGCGTGCCCGACGGGCTGCGCAAGGTGCTGATCGTCGAGACCAACGCGCTCAATCGCGCGATCCTGGAGCGGCTGTTCACGGCGCTGGAGGTCGCGGTGGTGTGCTGCGACAGCGGGGCGCGGGCGCTGGAGGCGATGGACGCGGAGGTGAGCCTAGTGATCACCGACCACGTGATGCCCGAAATGGACGGGATCGAGCTGGCCGAGGCCCTGAAAGAGGCCGGGCACGCGGCGCCGGTCCTGCTGCTGAGCGGCAATATCGGCAGCGTCGATCAGGACCCGGGCCGGCGGTTCGTCGATGCGGTGCTGCAAAAGCCGTTCCCGCGCAACGCGTTGTTTGCGGCTTTGGCGCGGATGCCGGGCCTGAGGGCTGGCTTGGCGGACGCGCCGCCGTCGCACGCCGCGACGCAAAGGGTGATGCGGGTGCTGGCGGCGGAGGACAACAAGACCAACCGGCTGGTGTTTTCCAAGATGGTGAAGGCGATGGATATCGACCTGAAATTCGCGGTGAACGGCGAGGAGGCGGTGGCCTTCTACCGCTCGTTTCGGCCCGACATCGTGTTCATGGATATCTCGATGCCCGAGATGGACGGCAAGGAGGCGGCCCGCGCGATCCGGCAGATCGAGGCGGAGAGCGGCGCGCATGTGCCCATCGTGGCCATGACCGCCCACGCCATGGAAGGCGACGAGGACGATATCCTGTCGGTCGGGATCGACCATTACCTGTCGAAGCCGCTGTCGAAACAGACGCTGATCGAACATGTGCTCGCGGCCTGCCCCGCAGGCGTGCGTCCGCCGCGGGAAGGACAGAGCGCCGCCTAGACCCTTGGGCAAGGCGCGGGTCGCGGGTGGCGTGTCGGGCATCAGGGCAACCGGGTAGTGGCCCAGGCGGCGCGGAGAACCCGCGGCGCATCCGTGACTAAATCCGCGCCAACGGTCTTTACTTTCTGATCAAATTCCAGGCAATTTCGCGCCATGAATGCGCATCTCAAAGGGCTGCTGCTGACCACGCTGGGCGTGTTGTTCGTGGTGCCCGACTCCCTCTTCGTGCGGCTGATCGAGGCAGAGCCGCTGGTCGTGGCCTTCTGGCGCGGGATCACTGCCGGGGTGTTCATCCTGGTGGGCGTGCTGGCCTTCATGCCGCGCGGATCGACCCGTGCCGCGCTCAGCACCGGCTGGCCGGGGGTGATCTATATCGTGCTGATGGGCTCGACCGCGCCCGGCTTCGTGCTGGCGGTGACGCAGACCAGCGTGGCGAACGTGGTGTTCATCTTCGCCTCGATGCCGGTTTTTGCAGCCATTTTCGGCAAGGTGTTTTTGGGCGAGGGGATCAGCGCGCGCATGGTGCTTACCATGCTGGGGGTGTTCGCGGGTCTGGCGATCATCGCCTATGGGTCGGGCGAGAACGAGATCGCCAGCTGGAAGGGCGACGTGTGGGCGGTGGTCGTCTGCGCCTCTTACGCGGGGGCCCTGACGGCGGTGCGGCAATTGAAAGACGTCTCGATGATCCCGGCCATTCCGGTGGCCTATATCGGGGCAGGGCTGGTGGTGCTGCCTTTCGTGTCGCCCTGGGTGCCGGTGGCGGCGCAGTGGCACCTGTTTGCGCTGCACGGGGCGTTCATCGCGGTCGCCACGTGCTTTCTGACGTTGGGGCCGCGCTATATCAGCTCGGCGGAGGTGTCTTTGCTGATCCTGCTGGAATCGGTGCTGGCGCCGCTATTGGTCTGGGCCGTCGTGGGCGAGGACCCGGGGCGCTGGGCCATCGTCGGCGGCGCGGTGGTGATCGGGGCGCTGCTTGTGTCGAACGTGGTGGCGCTCAGGCGGCGGCGGTGACCGGCGCGGAGGATGACGCGGGCGGCGAGCCGCCGTGTTCTGCGCAGTACGTGGTGGGCGGCCATGTGGTGGATGCGCAGACATGGGCCGACGTGGCGCGGTTTCGCAAGAGTGATCGCGCAAGGCTTTATGCCCTGCGCAAGGAGCTGTCGCAGGACGAGCTGGCCGGACAGGCGGCGGCGGCGATGGCCACGCTGACCCGTGTTCTGGGGGATGTCGCGGGCAAGACCGTGGCCGGGTACTGGCCGATCCGGGGCGAGTTGGACCTGCGGCCCTGGCTCCGCCTGGCGATTGCGGCGGGGGCGCAGGCGGCGTTGCCGGTGGTGGTGGAAAAGGGCCGCGCGGTGGCGTTTCACCTTTGGCACCCCGGCGCGAAGATGACGCGGGGCATCTGGAACATTCCGGTCCCGGTCGAGATTCATCCGGTCACGCCCGATATCGTCATTGCGCCACTTCTGGGGGTCGATGACGGATGTTTCCGGCTGGGCAACGGGGGCGGCTATTACGACATGACGCTGGCGGGGCTTACACCGCGGCCGCGGGTGATCGGGGTGGGGCATGATTTCTGCCCGGTGCAGACGATCTTTCCCCAGCCCTGGGACGTGCCGATGGACGACGTGATCCTGGGCGACGGGTCGCATGTGCGCCGCGAGGGCTGAGCGCCGTCAGAAATCGACCGTCACGCCGGGCAGGTTCAAGGCCTTGACGAGGTCGCGCAATTCCTGCCGGGCGGCGATGTTCGAGATGTTGAGACCTTTCACGCCGATATCCTTGAGGTCCAGCAGGGTCAGGCCGCGCGGGAAAAGCTCGCGGAAGATGACCCGTTCGTTGAAGCCCGGCGCTGTGCGAAAGCCGATGCGCTTGGCGAGGTTTTCCAGCGCCGCGCCCATCTTTTCCTTGTTCACCATCTGCTGCGCGCCGAGGCGGTTGCGCACGACGATCCAGTCGATCGGTTTCAACCCCGCCTGCGCCCGAAGTTGACGCGCGTTCCAGACCATCTCGGAATAGACCGAGGGGCCGAGGATTTTCTGCCCGTCGGTGTCGACATGCGCCAGGAGGTCGAAATCGACGAAGCTGTCGTTCAGCGGTGTGACCAGCGTGTCTGCCAGCGAATGCGCCACCTGGCTGAGCCGGGTGTGCGAGCCGGGGCAGTCGATGATGATGAAATCGCTGTCTGGTTCCAGCTGGGCCACCGCCGCCGAGAGCCGGCGGTCATAGAGGTTTTCGCCGGGCTTCAGCTTGTCGGGGTCGACCTCGGGCAGGTCGTGGTAATGCGGGCCGGGCAGGTCGAGGCCTTCCTTGGCCAGATAGGCCGTGCGGTTATGGGCATAGCGGCCGAAGGTTTTTTGCCGCAGATCGAGGTCGAGCGCGCTGACGTTGTAGCCCATGCGGGCAAGTGCCGTGGCGACATGCATCGAGACGGTGGATTTGCCCGCCCCGCCCTTTTCGTTTCCGACGACGATGATATGTGCCATGCCCGTGCCCCTTTGCCCCGCTATTGATCCGGCGAACTGCCTTGCAGGTTCGGACGCCACTTTATGGTGTATGACCGTCCGGTTGAAGCCGGTTTGAAACGATCGCGCGGAAATATTGCATTTGCGCCATGCCGGGGCGAAAACGAAAAACGCCGCCCCGTGGCGGGGCGGCGTTTCGGTGGTGCGGACGCGGCGGGCTTTAGAAGCCGAGGCCGGCGTACTTGTTCTTGAACTTCGACACGCGGCCGCCCGAGTCCATCAGGCGGGTGCCGCCGCCGGTCCAGGCGGGGTGCACGGAGGGGTCGACGTCGAGCGACAGGGTGTCGCCTTCCTTGCCCCAGGTCGAGCGCATCTGGACGACGGTGCCGTCGGTCATCTTCACGTCGATGAAGTGATAATCGGGGTGCAGATCTTTTTTCATCTGGTCCGCTCCTTACGCGTTTGCGCCCGACTTGGGCTTGTAGTTGGAAACCTCTGCGATCCGGGCCGACTTGCCGCGCCGCTGGCGCAGGTAATACAGCTTGGCGCGGCGGACGCGGCCACGGCGCACGACTTCGATGCTGTCGATGTTGGTGGAGTAGAGCGGGAACACCCGTTCCACGCCTTCACCGAAGGAAATCTTGCGTACGGTGAACGAGCCGGCGATGCCTTCGCCGTTCTTGCGGCTGATGCAGACGCCTTCGAACATCTGCACACGGCTGCGGGTGCCCTCGGTCACCTTGAAGCCGACGCGCACGGTGTCGCCGGCCTTGAAGTCGGGAATGGTCTTTCCCAGTTCGGCGATTTGTTCCGCCTCGATTTCAGCGATCAGGTCCATCTGATCCACTCCTTACGTTGCTTGCGGTTGTCCCGCAAAGGTGATGCGCGGCCTTGAGAGCTCCTGGTCTTCTATCGGGTCCACTTGGAAGTGCCCGCCGGAGGTCAGGTCGTCATGTCTTTTGTCTCTGCGCTGCGTGCCGGGCGGGTGGGTGCCGAAGAAAGCAGGCCCTTTTGCCAAACAAACAGGTCCGGACGACTCGGTCGAGCCCCGGACGGGCGGTGTATAGGGGCAAACCGTGTGTCGATCAAGAGTAGTGTTGCGCGCGGGGCGGGACCGTTTTCTGCGCAGAAAACGGGATAGAAAATACGTATTTTCTATCGCGGAATTTGCGCAAATTCCGCTGGCGCAATCGTCAGTCGTCGCGATTGAGAAAGTTGGCCCAAAGGTCAGGGCGCCGCGCCTTTGTCAGTTCCTCGGACATGGCGCGCCGCCACTTGCCGATCTCGCCGTGGTGGCCGGACATCAGCACGTCGGGGATCTTGCGGCCATGCCATTCGGCGGGGCGGGTGTACTGGGGGTGTTCGAGCAGGCCGTCGGAGAAGCTTTCCTCCTCGGTGGAGGCCTCGTTGCCCAAGACGCCGGGCAGGAGACGCACCGTGGCGTCGATCATGGCCTGCGCCGCGAGGTCGCCGCCGGTGAGGACGAAATCGCCCAAGGACACTTCCTGAATGTCGTAATGGTCGATGACGCGCTGGTCGAGGCCTTCGAACCGGCCGCAGATCATCGTCACGCCGGGGCGGGTGGCCCAGTGGCGCGCCATGGCCTGGGTGAAGGGCGTGCCGCGCGGGCTGAGATAGACCAGCGGCGCGCCTTTGGGCGCGCGCGGGAGGGCGTGGTCGAGGGCGCGGCCCATCACGTCGGCCCGCAGGACCATCCCCGCGCCGCCGCCGGCGGGGGTGTCGTCGACGTTGCGGTGTTTGCCCTCGCCGAAACCACGCAGGTCGATCGTGTCGAGTTGCCACAAGCCGTCCTTCAGCGCCTTGCCCGTCAGACTGTGGCCGAGGATGCCGGGAAACGCGTCGGGCACTAGCGTAATGACCTGCGCCGACCATGCGCGGGCGAGGCGTTCGGGGCCGTCCATCAGACTACGCGGTTTGAGCGACGCGGTGATCGACTTGCGACCGTGGGATTTCGAGGCGGTGTCGGACATGGGGCTATGTGCGGTGCAAACCCGGGCGGCGTCAAGCGGGCGCGGCCGGCGTCTGGCGCGTGGCCCCGGCGGCGCGGTAGCGTTTGAGCACGGCGCGCTTGGCTTCGGCCAGGTCCGTGTCGGACAGGGCGGATCGGTTGAGCGCCAGCAGTTCCTCGGCGGCGCCGTCGGGCTGGACGTTATGGGCGGGAAGGGGCGCAAGGCCGTCGCGGGGCACGTCCAGATGGTCGAGGGCGATGCCGAGGGGGCCGAGCGGATCGGCGCCGCACTCTTCGATCGGCGCGTCGAGCACGGTGGCGCGGTGGCGGATGCGTTTGTCGACGCTGTCGACGATGGTGTCGAGGTCGGCGGCGCTGGACAGGTGGGCGCGGTAGGTCTCGAAATCCTCGGTCAGGCGCAGGGCGCGCAGGTTCTGCCACCAGACGCTGCGCTGCCAGTCGCGGGGGCTGCGGGTTGTGAACAGCACGCCGAGCGACGCGTCGGGGCCGAAATGGGCGGCAAGAACGGCGGTGGCGACGTTCATCAGGGGGGCCGCGGCGGCGTAGGTGGTGACGCCGTGATTGCCGGGGATGTAGCCGCAGAGATCCTCGGAGGTAATCATCAGGGCGCGGAGATCCTCCGGGTCGGCAGTGCGGACGGCGGCGGTGAAGCCTTCGGCAAAGCGGTGCAGATCGGTCTGGTCGCCATAGGCCGAGAAGCGTTTGGCCATGCGGGTGGCGTCAAGCAGATCGTGGGTGAACATAAGCCGCAGGTGGGGGCGCAGGGCCTGCTGAAGTTCGGCAGCGCCGCGTTGCAGGGAAGAGGTGCCGGTCTTGTGAAAGCCCGGATGCAGCAGGATTCGCGGCATGCTCAGAAGAGCCCCTCTGGCGGGTCGGCGATGATGCGTCCCGAGGCGAGGTCGACGGTGGGCACGGCCTCGACCGTGAAGGGCAGCAGGACGGTGGCCTTCAGCCCCGGTCCGTGGATTTCGAGGATGTCGGACGCGCCGTGGTTCTGGACCGATTTGACCCGGCCCAGCAGGGTGCCGCCGGTGTCGAATACCTCCAGCCCGATGAGGTCGGCGTGGTAGTATTCGTCGTCGGGCAGGGCGGGCAGGCGGTCGCGCTCGACGAACAGGCGCAGGCCGCGCAGGGCGTCGGCCTGTTCCTTGGTGGCGACGCCGGAGAGACGTGCGATCAGGGCGCCCTTGGTGGCCTGGCCGGTGAGGGTGATGGAAAAGCTCTGGCTGCCATCCTCGGAGGTGACGGGGCCATAGGTGGCGATATCCTCGGGCGTGGCGGTGAAGGACTTGAGGCGCAACTCGCCCCGGACGCCGAACGCGCCGGCGACGGCGCCTACGCAGATACGGTCGGTCATTGGCGCGCCTCTGCGATCGTGCAGAGACCCTTGCTGAAAAGCCCGCCCTGGGCCTTGCAGGTCTCGGACACGTTGTGTCGTTCGTAGAACACGCCCGCGACGAAGGTCATCGAACTGAGAACGACAAGGCGAATGAGGCCGAACATGGGGACTGTCCCGAAAGCGAACATGGTGCGTGCCGCCCCGGCAAAGCGAGGGGCGGCACGAAGATCATGGTGCCGAAAGCGGCGGATACGGATCAGCTTTCGCTGGTTTCTTCCGCGGCGGCCTCTTCGGCGGGCGCCTCTTCGGCCGGGGTTTCCTCGGCGGGGGCGTTGGCGGCTTCGGCCGCTTCGGCGGCCTTGGCGGCTTTCTCCTCGGCGCGATCCTTGGCTTTCTGGCCCGGCTCGGCCTTCTTCATGTTGGCGCGCTCTTTCTTCTCCAGAACGCCGGCGGCCTCAAGGAAGCGCGAGATGCGGTCGGAGGGCTGGGCGCCCTGGTCGAGCCAGTGCTGCACGCGCTCCATGTTCATCTTGACGCGGTCTTCGCTGTCCTTGGGCAGGAGCGGGTTGTAGGTGCCCAGCTTCTCGATGAAGCGGCCGTCGCGCGGCATGCGGCTGTCGGCGGCGACGATCGAGTAGTGGGGGCGTTTCTTGCTGCCACCACGGGCAAGGCGGATTTTCATGGCCATTGGTGTTCTCCTTTTATGGCGTTGGTGTGGTGGGGTGAAACCCCACCCTACGGTTGGTTTGGCGGGTTGTGTCCGCCGCGGTTGGTCTGGCGGGAGGGTTCCGCGTCAGGTCTGGTGTTGCTTGTGGTGCTGAATGACTTCAGCGATGATGAAGTTGAGGAATTTCTTGGCGAATTCCGGGTCGAGGTCGGCGCGGTGCGCCAGGTCTTCGAGCCGTGCGATCTGTTGCGCCTCGCGGGCGGGATCGGACGGGGGAAGGTCGTGTTCGGCCTTGAGCGCACCCACGGCCTGGGTGTGCTTGAACCGCTCGCCCAGGGTGTAGACGAGGATGGCATCGAGCCGGTCGATGCTTTCGCGGTGGCCTTTCAGAAGGGCCGCGGCGCGGGAGGTGGTTGCGTCAGTCAATGGGCATCCCCTTCGGTTTGAAGAGCGGGTCGCTGTAGTGGCCGATTTCCAGCTCGATCCCGTCGCGGATCTGGCCGGATTTCAGTGTGGCGGGCGACGGGTGGCGGTAGACCGCGTCGGAGCCGTCGATGCTGGGCGCCTCGTGATCCTTGGTGCAGCCCAGCCGTTCGGCGAGGCGGATGGAATCGAGGTTCTTGGGGTCGATATAGCTGACCGCACCGTCCCAGTTGGCGGCGGAAAAGAGGTGGTCGCGGACCTTGTGCGTGGCCTCGAGCGCAAAGCCCTTTCCGGCCTTGTCGGGCCAGATGATCCAGGCAATTTCGCGTTCCGGCCACTTGGCGGGGAACCAGCCGCCGGCCATGCCAACCGTCTCGCCGGTGTCGCGCAGGTGGATCATCCACATGCCGTAACCGCGGATTTCCCAGTGGCCGATCTCGGCGGCGTAGAGCATCCACGCCTCGTAGGGATTGAGCGGGCCGCCCATGAAGCGCGAGCGGTACGAGGCGAAGGTGGCCTTGAAATCCGGGTAGTCCGTCGCCTCGGGGCCGCGCAGGACGAGGCGCCGGGTTTCCAGCACGGGGATGTCGCGGTGTCCCATGTCAGGCCTCCGCCGGATTCGGATAGCGGTAGATGCAAGACGGCGCGTCATCTTCCGGATCGGAGATATCGCCGACATACTGTGCGCCAAGACGTTTCGCCAGGGCGATGGACCGGTGGTTCCCGGCAGAGATGTAGCTGTCGAGCACGGGGACGTTCAGCGTCGACTGCGCGTAATCGCGTGCCGCGCGGGCGGCCTCGGCGGCGAAGCCCTTGCCTTCGGCGGTGTCGTTGAACATGTAGCCCAGTTCGTGATGCGGGTCGCCCGGCTCGAACCCGATCACGACGAAACCCAGATGCGTGCGCGAGGCGGTTTCCTCGACCGACCACAGGCCGTGTCCCCGCAAGAGCCAGTTGCCCACCATCGAGGCAAAGTCGTACCACGCGTCGTCACGAGGCATGGGGCCACCAAGACCCACGCCGCGCGGTCCGCAGACGATGGTGGCGTAGGCCTCGAAATCCGACAAGTTGGGGGCGCGTAGGGTCAGTCGTTCGGTGGTCAGCACGGGAAGGGCGGCGCCGATCGCGGCGGCTTGTGCCATCGCTTCCGGGGTGGGCGCCTTTTCGCACGGTTGGGAAATGGAACGGGTCATGCCGCGGCCTCCCCGATCCTGGGGTGGCGCCAGACCTGGCAGGGGGTGCCGACGACGGTGCCGTCGCGTTCGAACCGGGCGCCAAGGCGTTCGGCCAGGCGGAGCGAGCGGGTGTTCGTGGCGTCGATATAGGAGATCACGCGGTCGAGGCCGAAATGCCGGGCGGCGTGCTCGCGGGCCACCAGTGCGGCCTGGTAGGCGTATCCCTTGCCCTCGAACCCGTCGTAGATGTGCCAGCCCAGTTCGGGCTCGTCCCAGCCGTCGTTCAGGATCATGCCGACGCGGCCGGCGACGGTTTGGGATTCGCGGTGTTCGACGATCCACATGCCGTAGCCGCGCAGGGCCCAGTGGCCGATACCGGCCATGAAGGCGCGCCAGCTGTCCCAGCGGCTGTGCGGGCCGCCGACAAAGGCCGCGCGGTCGGACGTGCCGAAGGCGGCGAAGGCCTCGAAATCGGCCTCGTCATAGCCGCGCAGGATCAGGTCCTCGGTTTCGAGCACCGGAATGTCGACGGTGATCTTCATGCGTAGGCCTCGGGGGAGCCGTCGGCGTCGCAATCGAGGCCCAGCTCGGACGGACCGGGGTGACGGTAGAGGTAATCCTCGCCCATCTCGACGTTGTCGTAGGTCTTTTCGTAATACGCGCCGAGGCGTTCGGCCAGGGCGATCGACCGGGTGTTGCCGGGCACGATGTTGGACGTCAGCGTGGTCAGGCCGAGATCCTGATAGGCCCAGCGGCGAGCGCGTTCGGCGCCCTCATAGGCGATGCCGCGGCCCTCGAAGCCGTCATAGACGACCCAGCCGAGTTCCGGCTCGGGCCAGCCTTCGGGCGCCCAGATTCCGGTGATGCCGCAGGGCTGGCCGGTCTCTTTCCACTCCATGGTGAAATAGCCGAAGCCGTGCAGCGCCCAGTGGCCGATGGACATGGCGAACCAGCGCCAGGCGCGGGACATGTTTTTTTCCGTGCCGAAGCCCCACGACCGTTCGCGGTCCAGCAGGAAGCCGGCCAGCGGTTCGAAATCGCCGGCTTCCGGCCCGCGCAGGACGAGACGGTCGGTCTCGATCCGGGGGATGTCGAGGCGGAGGGTCATGCGGCACCTGCCAAAAGAACGCGCTGCCGCGCGGCTCTTTTACACGCAACTTCACCGCGACGCGCCGGGGCGGGCCGGGGCGTGTGCGGCAGGGGCCGGATTGAGTATTTGGGGCAAGAAAAAGCCATGGGATTATTTCTTTTTCCCGAAGCCGGAGAGGCCGGGGGGCAACCCGCCGCCGCCGCCTATGCCGGGAAAGCCGCCGCCGGGCATGCCCTTGCCCATCTGCCTGGCGGCTTTTTCGAGCGCCTTCGGGTCCATGCTCTGGGCCATGTCCTCGGGCGAGGGCTGGCCCTTGCCGCCGAACATGCCCTTCATGGCCTGTTTCAGCATGCCGCCCTTGCCCATCTTCTTCATCATGTCGCCCATCTGGCGCTGCATCTTCAGAAGCTTGTTGAGCTCGGAGACTTCCAGCCCGGCGCCCTGCGCGATGCGTTTCTTGCGGGAGGCTTGCAGCAGCTTGGGGTTGGCGCGTTCCTTCTTGGTCATGGAGTTGACCAGCGCGATCTGGTGGGTGATGACCTTGTCGTCGATGCCGGCACCTTCCATCTGCTTGGCCATCTTGCCCATGCCGGGCATCATGCCCATCACGCCTTCCATGCCGCCCATCTTCTGCATCTGCTCGAGCTGCATCTTGAGGTCGTTCATGTTGAACTGACCCTTCTGGAAGCGGCGCATCATCTTTTCGGCCTGTTCGGCCTCGATGGTTTGCTGCGCCTTCTCGACGAGGGAGACGATGTCGCCCATGCCGAGGATGCGGCCGGCGATGCGCTCGGGCTCGAAGGTCTCGATGGCGTCCATCTTTTCGCCCAAGCCGACGAAGCGGATGGGCTTGCCGGTGACGGCGCGCATCGACAGGGCCGCACCGCCGCGGCCGTCGCCGTCCATCCGGGTGAGGACGACGCCGGAGACGCCGATCTTGTCGTCAAACTCAGTGGCGACGTTGACGGCGTCCTGACCCGTCAGGCCATCGACCACCAGAAGTGTTTCGCGCGGGTTGGCGACGTCGCGGACCGCTGCGGCCTGGGCGATGAGTTCCTGGTCGATATGCAGGCGACCAGCGGTGTCGAGCATGTAGACGTCGTAGCCGCCAAGGCCCGCCTGCGTCTTGGCGCGTTTGGCGATGGTGACGGGATCCTCGCCCTTGACGATGGGCAGGGTGTCGACGCCGATCTGGCGGCCGAGGATTTCGAGCTGTTCCATTGCCGCGGGGCGGTTGACGTCGAGCGAGGCCATGAGCACGCGCTTGCCCTCGCGGTCCTTGAGGCGCTTGGCGAGCTTGGCGGTGGTTGTCGTTTTACCCGAGCCCTGAAGGCCGACCATGAGGATCGGCGCGGGCGGGTTGTCGATTTTCAGCGCGCCGGGGTCTTCGGAGCCGGTCAGTGTATCCACCAGCGCGTCGTGCACGATCTTGACGACCTGCTGGCCGGGGGTGACCGAGCGGGTGACGGCCTGGCCGGTGGCCTGGTCCTGCACGCGTTTGACGAAGTCGCGCGCGACGGGCAGCGAGACGTCGGCCTCTAGCAGGGCGACGCGGACCTCGCGCAGGGCGGTCTTGACGTCCTCTTCGGAGAGGGCGCCCTGTTTGGTCAGCCGGTCGAAGACGCCGGAGAGACGTTCGGAAAGATTTTCAAACATGCCTCGGCCTCCTTCGCCGGTTTCTGTCATGTCGTCCCAACATAGGGATGACGGTTCAAACGATAAACGCCCCCACGGGCGAAACTCGCTGGTGGGGGGCGATCCCGGGCTGCGCCCATGGGACCGGAAGAGCGCTGTCTTCCGTGATGTTGTGCCGGCTGATAGGCCTTTGCGAGAGCCGAGTCAATACGGTGGCGTCTTACAAGACGGCGGAGGCGGTTGACAGGCTGAAGCCGTTCTTCGAGAAGGATGACCCGGCGGAACAGCCGCCTTTCCGGTCAAGGAGCCTTTGGACATGGTCGATGCCTCTTCCGCCTTTCAGGACGGGTTGCCCGTGAGGTCCGATGATCTGCTGGCGCGGATGCGCGCGGCTGGCGTGAACTTCGAGTATTACGAGCATATCCCGCTGCGCACGGTCGAGGACGCCAAGACGGTGCAGGGTGGAACCGTTCCGGCAGGCGACGGACGGATCGACATCAAGAATTTCTACCTTAGGGACCGCAAGAAGCGGAACCACCTGGTGGTGCTGGAGCAGGACCGGGAGGTGGACCTGAAGGCGCTGGGCGCGCAGATGGGCGTTGCGGGGCTGTCCTTCGGCTCGGCGGAGCGGTTGATGGAGTTTCTGGGCGTGCGGCCCGGCGCGGTCAGCCCGCTGGCGATGGTCAACGGGGCGGAGGCCGGCGTGCAGCTGTGGATGGACGCGGCGGTGCGGGAGGCAGGGCTTGTCCATGCGCATCCACTGGTGAACGACCGGACGGTGGCGATCCGGCCCGGTGATCTAGAGGCGCTTCTGGCGGGGTGGGGTGCCGAGGTGGCTTGGCTGGAGCTTTAGAACTGGCGGCAAGATTTGAGTATTTGAGGAACAGTGAAAACCGGGTGGCGCGCGCAATCTCAACCGCTTGGTTGAATATGCGAAATCCGATTCATGACGCCCTAAGATGGCTGCGGCGGAGCGGCGCAGTCTGATAAGTTCTATATTTATCAATGGGTTGAAGGGAGCTGCCCCGCGCTTGACTCGGAGCCGGGTGCGGCATAGCAACAGCGCAACGGTTCCGGAGGGAAAAAGGTGGACGATCCTGACCGACAAGAGCGGCTGAGGCGGCTTGAAGACAGGATCAACGCGCTGAAAGGCGTGGATGCGCCGAAGCCCCACATGGAGAACCATTATTCACAGGCACAGCTGGCCTGGCGGATGGTGATAGAACTTGTGGCCGGTCTGGGGATCGGCTTTGGCATGGGGTACGGGTTGGATTACCTGTTCGGGACGATCCCGATCTTCCTTGTGCTGTTTACATTGCTGGGCCTTGCGGCGGGCATCAAGACGATGATGCGCAGCGCCAACGAGATCCAGCTGAAGAATGCGGCGGAAACGCTGGACGCAGAGCGAGCCCGCGAGGGTGACGACAAGAGGATGACAGATGGCCACTGAAGCGCAGGGCGAAAGCGAAGGGCTGGTTTTCCACCCGATGGATCAGTTCATCATCAAGCCGCTGACCGGTGACGGCCCGGTGGGGCTGTTCACGATCACCAACGCCACGCTGTGGATGGCTCTGACGGTGCTGGCGATCTTTGCGCTGATGGTGCTGGGCACGTCCGCAAGGTCGGTCATTCCGGGCCGCATCCAGTCGATCGCGGAGCTGGCCTATGGCTTTATCCGCAAGATGGTCGAGGACGTGGCGGGCAAGGAGGCGCTGCCGTACTTCCCCTATATCATGACACTGTTCATGTTCATCGTCTTCGCGAACTTCCTGGGCCTCATCCCCGGGGCGTTCACCTCGACAAGCCATATCGGCGTGACGGCGGTGATGGCGATGATGGTGTTCATCGGCGTGACCGTGCTGGGCTTCGTCAAGAACGGCGCGAGCTTTCTGAGCCTCTTTTGGATCAGCTCGGCGCCGCTGGTGCTGCGGCCGATCCTGGCGCTGATCGAGGTGATTTCCTATTTCGTGCGTCCGGTCAGCCACTCGATCCGTCTTGCCGGCAACATGATGGCGGGACACGCCGTGATGAAGGTGTTCGCCGCCTTCGCGCCGCTGGTGCTGATCTCGACTGGGGTGGGCCTTGTGGTCACGCCGCTGTCGATCCTGGCGATCACCGCGGTCTATGGCCTGGAGGTGCTGGTGTCGTTCATCCAGGCCTACGTGTTCACCATCCTGACCTGCGTGTACCTCAAGGACGCGCTGCACCCGCATCATTAGGAAACGCGTGGGCTTTCGCCCACCCTAAGCGGCGCGTGCGTCGCATCACTCGAACAACAGATCACTGAATTCCATCGTAAGGAGAAAAGACATGGAAGGCGATATCGCACAAATGGGTCAATTCATCGGCGCGGGCCTGGCGTCTGTCGGCATGGGCGGCGCGGCCGTCGGTGTGGGCAACGTGGTCGGCAACTACCTGGCCGGTGCCCTGCGCAACCCCTCGGCCGCCGGTGGCCAGACCGCGACCATGTTCATCGGTATCGCGTTCGCGGAAGCCCTGGGGATCTTCTCGTTCCTCGTCGCGCTTCTGCTGATGTTCGCCGTCTGAGCCAGACGGGTTTGATCCTTACGGGTCGGGGTGAGAGGCGAGATGCCTGTCCCCCGGCGTCCGTGAGGGGCCTCCCGCCGGCCCTTTGCCGCGTCCGGTCTTCGGGCTTGGCGACACGACACGAACATTGAGCCTTGCGCGGCCCCTGGAGCGGACCCCGGACAAAACCGGGCAAAGCTGATACAAGGGGACAGGCGCAACAAGGAGAACGCAGATGGCGACCGATACCCTAGGAGAAGGTGCAGCCAGCGCTTGCGTCGACGCAGGCGGTGGAGCGATTGGCCTTCCGCAGCTTTGCCCGGACTGGATGGGCAACCAGATCGTCTGGCTGGTCATTGCGCTGGTCGTGATCTTCTTCATCCTGTCGCGCATCGCGCTGCCGCGCATCGCGGCTGTGCTGGCCGAGCGGCAGGGGACGATCACCAACGACTTGGCTGCGGCGGAAGACCTGAAGGAAAAGGCATCCGACGCCGAGGACGCCTATAACAAGGCCCTGGCCGATGCACGCGCCCAGGCGCAGGAGATCATTGCCGAGGCCAAGGCGGAGATGAACGCCGAACTGGAAGAGGCCACCAAGAAGGCCGATGCCGAAATCGCGGCCAAGGCCGCCGAAGGCGAGAAGGCCATTGCGGAAATCCGGGCGAACGCCCTGGAGAGCGTGAAGGAAGTGGCCAAGGACACCGCCAAGGAACTGGTCGCCGCGATGGGCGTCAAGGCCGATGAGCGGACCGTCACGTCCGCCGTCAATTCGCGGCTGAAAGGGTGAGCGCCATGAAACAGTTGATCGCAACCCTGACTGCCATGGTCACCGCTGGCCCCGCGCTGGCCGCCACCGGCCCGTTCCTTTCGCTGGGCAACACCGACTTCGTGGTGATGCTGGCCTTCATCCTGTTCATCGCGCTGCTGGTCTACCTGAAGGTGCCCGGCAAGATCGGCGAGATGCTGGACAAGCGGGCCGACGGCATCAAGTCGGAGCTGGACGAGGCGCGCGCGCTGCGCGAGGAAGCCCAGACCCTGCTGGCGAGCTATGAGCGCAAGCAGAAGGAAGTCCAGGACCAGGCCGACCGGATCGTGGCCCATGCCAAGACCGAAGCCGCCGAAGCCGCCGAGCAGGCCAAGAAGGACCTCGAGCTGTCCATCAAGCGCCGGATCAAGGCCGCCGAGGAGCAGATCGCCTCGGCCGAGGCCAGCGCGGTGAAGGACGTGCGCGACCAGGCGATTGCCGTGGCCGTCGCCGCCGCCAAGGACGTGGTCGCCAAGAGCCTGACCGCGGAGGACAACAGCAAGCTGATCGACCAGTCGATTGGCGAGGTGCAGTCCAAGCTGCACTGACGCGTTTTGCGCAGCCTTGAAGGTGCAAGAACCCGGTGCCGAAAGGTGCCGGGTTTATTTTTAATCACTTCCCGAGAACCGGTTTACCCGATTTTAAGAAAGACCCTCTTACGTGCTTCTTAACAGGTCTTAAGGAGAAGAGTGGTGGACGGAGTAAACGGTTTGGACGAGAGCCTGGTGCAGGTGGAAACGACAGCGTCGCCGGTGGGTGCGACGCGGGACAAGGGGCGGGTGCCCGCGGTCGCCCTCGAGCCTTGCGGGTTCTTCAACACCGTGAGTGCGACACTGGCCGGGACACTGGAAGATACCGTCGGGCTGGAAGATGCGTCGGCCTTTATCGGCGTGGTCGGGGACGAGCTGGGCGACGAGATCAGCCGCCAGTATGCCGATGCGATGGATGGCGGGTTGTCGCAGGACGCCGAGGCGCTGGGGCACATCCTGGTGGATCTGAAAGCGCGGCTGGGCGGGACATTCGAGATCGAATCCTGCGATGACAGCGAGATTGTCCTGACGAACGGGCGGTGCCCGTTCGGCGTGCAGGTGACCGGACGCAGTTCGCTGTGCATGATGACGACCATGGTGTTCGGCCGTGTGGTTGCGGACCGCAACGGGTATGCCAGCGTCAAGATCGAGGAGTCCCTGGCGATGGCGCATGGTCGCTGTCGCGTGCGGGTCCGGCTGGTCGATGACCGGAAAGGCGATGGTGTAGAGTTCTTCAAGTGATGGGCGATCCGAGGCTTGCGGGGATCGAAATCGCGCTGAACGCCCTGTCGCAGGCGGCGATGGTGGTGGACGGGACGGGCGCCATCGTGCTGGACAACCGCCCGGCGCGGGATCGCTATGGCGCGCGCCGGGCCGGCGGGATCGTCGAACTGGCCGAGGCACCGCGCGAGCAGGTCGTGGCGGAGCTGAGGCGCGTGTTGCGCACCACGGGCACGTCATTCCTGCGGCTTTTCCGCAACGGATCTACCACAGCCTTGTTCAAGCTCAAGCGGCTGGACCGGGCCTGTCCGGCGCAGGATCGGCTGATCCTGGTGCTGGAAGACCAGAACAAGGGTATGGTCAGCAAGTTCCTGAAAGCGCGCGAGTTGGTTAAGACGCAAGACGGTGCGCTGCAACTCAGTCTGCGGAGGCAGGCGGACCTGCGCCGCGAAGCGCGAAAGCTGCGCGAGCTGGGCCGGATTGATCCTGTGACCGGGCTGCTGAACCGGCGCGCCTTTGAGGAGGCGGTGCGCAACGGGCTGCGTCGCGCAAGTGGCGCGGTGCTTTTCTGCGACCTCGATGATTTCAAGGCTGTGAACGACCGGCTGGGCCACGGCGCGGGGGACAGCGTGTTGCAGCAGGCCGCGCTGCGGTTGCGCGAGGTTTTCGAGGTGAACGGCATCTGCGGGCGGATCGGAGGGGACGAGTTTGCGGCATGGCTGCCCGCGGCCGGGCGCGACGAGGCGGAAATGAGTGCGCAGGCGGTGGAGCGGTCCTTTGCGCGACACTTTGGCGTCGGAGACGCGGAGGCGGTTGCGGTCGGCCTTTCCGTTGGGGTGGCCGTGGCCCCGGAGGACGGCAGCGATTTCGAGGCGTTGATGGCCTGCGCGGACATGCGGATGTACGCCGCGAAAGCGCGGCCTGTAGTCTCTACCGGATCGCCGGGGGTTCCGGACCTGCCCATGTAGAGGCCTGACGCCGCCGGTCGGATCCAGACAAAAAAATGCCCGCTCGTCGGAGCGGGCATTCGTCGTGAATTCCGGTTGATCGAGGCGTTTAGCGGCGGATGCCGAGACGCTTGATCAGGTCTTGGTATCGCGCTTCGTCCTTGCCCTTGAGGTAGTCCAGCAGTTTGCGGCGCTGGGCGACCATTTTCAGAAGGCCACGGCGGCCGTGGTTGTCCTTCTTGTGGGTCTTGAAGTGCTCGGTCAGGGTGGAAATGCGCGAGGTGAGGATTGCAACCTGAACTTCGGGCGAGCCGGTGTCGCCTTCCTTGGTCGCGAAATCTTTCAGCACCTTGGCCTTTTCTTCGACAGTGATCGACATCGGGGTCTCCTTTGGTTGAAGGGTGAAGGGCACGAGCCGGGATGTCGTCCAGCAAGGTCCTGTGGAGATACCTGCCGTTTCAGCGGCAGATGCGGGCGTATAGGAGATTCTCGGGCGTTTGGAAAGGGGGATTTGCCATGGCGACCCGGCGCCGGGGATCAGTCTTAGGTCTGTGGGATCAGGGAGATATGCGCCAGCGTCAGGGCGGTGTCGCTGGTCACCTCGGCCACCACGGCGCCGTCCAGAAGGATGCGATGCAGGTCGGATATTTCGCGATCGTTCTCGACCGTGACGTCGGGCGCGGCATTGCCGGTGCCGTCGTAGAGCACGACGAGACTGTCCTCGGCGGTGTTGAAATCGACAATCCGGCCCTGGTGCCCCGCGTCGGTCCAGTCGCGAAGGATGAAACCGTCGGCGCCGGTGCCGCCGGTCGCGATGTCGCCCGCGCCCAAGGTGATCCGATCGTCGCCGGCCCCGCCGTTGAGGTAATCCCGGTCGTCTTCGGGGGGCGTGCCCTCGGGCGCGATTCCAGTCAGCTGGTCGTTGCCGTCGCCGCCGAAGAGCGTGTCGGCCCCGGCCCCGCCATCGAGCGTGTCGTCGTCGAGATAGCCGTGCAGCGCGTCGTCGCCGGCCCCGCCCGTCAGCGTGTCGGCGCCCTCGCCGCCCAGAAGGCTGTCGTCACCGTTGCCGCCATCGAGCAGGTCGTCGCCGTCATGGCCCAGGACACTGTCATTGCCATCGCCGCCCGCGACGAAATCGTTCCCGGCCTCGCCATGCAGGGTGTCGTGGCCGCGCTCGCCGGCAACCACGTCCTCCCCTTCGCCGCCGCGCGCGATGTCGTCGCCGTCGCCTGCCTGGATCGTGTCGTCGCCGCCGAGGCCATCGAGAAACTCGTTGATGGCGGTGCCGGGGATAATGTCGGCAGCGGTGGTGCCGCGTGCGAGGCCATAGTCGTCGCCCTCGGGGTCGTCGGGTTGAGCGGGAAGGTCGGGTTCGGACGCGATGTCGAGAAGCGAGGTGCCACCGCTGTCGAGCTGTTCGGTGTCGCCGGGCGAATCGATATCGTCGCGCGCATTGTTGACGGAGACGTCATCAAGTCCCCAAACTGCAGCGGTGCTTACCGCCACCATACCGATCAGACCCGCCAGAAACAGCATCTACTCTACCCACAACAAAACCCCGCCCGACAAAGCCACATGAGCGGCGATTTTTCAATTCAAACCGCGTGCCATGGTTAACGGCCCAGTGCGTCGGACCCTGACACCGTTAGGTTAATCGAGGGTAAAGATTCGGATGGGTTTTCGGCGTCCGAAACGGACGTCTCAGGCGGTCCGCCCGGAGGTTCCATTCGTACCAACATTGCGGAGCCCGCTGAAGCCGGTTTTCATGGCCAGCCCTCCTTCAGGTCTCTCAAATGGTGCGGGGCGGGAAAACCGCGATCCCGTCCGTCCGTGACGAGGCAACGGAGCCCTAAACGACTGACCCTAGAACCGGCGCAGGGTGTCACCGTAGGTGAGGGTGGGTTCCAGAACGATCCGGGACGGCCCCGCCGCGCTGTCGGCGCCGGTGGCGCGGGCCACGATCAGTTCTGCAGCGCGGCGGCCGATTTCCTGGCGGCAGGACTCCATCGTCGCCAGTTCGCGCGGCAGGCCCTTGATCAGATCGACGCCGTTGAAGCCGGCAAGGCCCACCTGGCCGGGAATGTCGATGCCTTGCTCGGTGAGGTAAAGCAGGCCGCCCGCGCCGATCAGGTCGTTGGAATAGTAGATGAAGTCGAGATCAGGGCTCCGGGACAGCACGTCGCGGGTCATCTCGCGACCCTTCTTGAGCGCCGAACCGCCGGAGTAGAACTCGTGGTCCTCGATCTCGATCCCAGCCTTGGCGAGGGTCTCGGTGAACCCCTCGAAGCGTTTGCGGGCGCGGTGGTCGAGGGGCATCTTGGTGCCAAGGAAGGCGATGCGCCGGTAGCCGGCCTTGATGATCGCCTTTGCCATATGCGACCCGGCGCGGCGGTGCGAGATGCCGACCACGGAGTCGATCGCGGTGCCGTCCACGTCCATGATCTCGACCACCGGTATGCCGGAGGCGCGGAGCATGGCGCGCGCCGCGTCGGAATGCTCCATGCCCGCGATGATCACGCCGGAGGGGCGCCACGAGAGCATCTCGTAGAGGACCTTTTCCTCTTTTTCGGGGCGGTAGCCGGTGACGCCGACGACGGGTTGCAACTCGGTCTCGTCGAGTGCTTCGGAGATGCCGGTCATGACCTCCGGAAAGACCATGTTGGACATTGACGGAATGATGACGGCCACCAGGTTCACCCGCTGGCTGGCAAGGGCGCCGGCAATCTTGTTGGGCACGTAGCCCAGCGCCTTGGCGGCGGCGAGGACGCGTTCGCGGGTGGCCTGCGAGACATCGCCCCGGTTGCGCAGCACGCGGCTGACGGTCATCTCGGACACGCCGGAGGCCTCGGAAACGTCGCGCAGGGTCAGGGGGCGTGTGTCGTGCTTGGTCAAGTGGGGTGTCCGATGGGAAGCGTTGCGCAGATGTTACCGCAATCACGAGGGGCCGCGCAACTGGACGCTTGGAGGCTGACAAGCGCGCGGAGAGACGCTATGGAGGCGTCACGCGGCCCCGTGGCTCAACTGGATAGAGCAGCCCCCTCCTAAGGGGCAGGTTGCAGGTTCGAATCCTGCCGGGGTCGCCAGCAAACTATTGATTTTCATTGGATTTTTTCGGCTTCCCGACCGATTTTCGGGCGCGTCATATAAGGTGAGTTCATGTTGATTAAGGTGAATTCGTGGAATGTGCGCGGATTATCCGCGCAAAATCCGCGCACTTTTTCAGCGTTTGTTCCCCACAGTTTGAGCAAATCCCCTTGTTATGCTGGTTGATTTGAAAATGTGAGCAGATTTCTGGCATAGGGACTGGTTACAGCTCGGTTCAAACTTTGGGTCGCACCGGTGCAGAAAAGGTTCTGTTGGTACCCAAAAAGCTTCGTCAACTGGTCGTCTGAACGATTGAAACCATGTGCTACGACAAGGCTCTATCATGATCCGCGAACAATAGATTTTGCGGTTCGCAATTTTGATTGCGGGAAGTCTCGCTTGCGCTGATGACAGCCAAGGGTGAGAGTGACACATATGCGTAAAGAGAGAGGCCCATGCATCGCACCGTCTTAATTACCGACGTCGACAATACCCTCTTTGACTGGGTTGATATTTGGTATCGGTCTTTCCGAGCAATGCTCGATGAGGTTTGCTCGATTTCTGGTCTTAGAGAGGAAGAACTGTATCAATCGATCAGTTCTATCCACCAAACCCACCAAACCAGCGAATATGCATTTCTACTCGAAGAGGTGCCAGAACTGCATTCGAGATACGGTGACAAAACACTTGAGGTTTTATCCCCGGCGATTGCTGCATTTCGCGAGGCGCGACGCGAAGCAATGCGACTGTATCCTGGAGTGTCTGAAACACTAGAAGAACTGCGCGCAAAAGGAATTAAAATCGTTGCTTATACTGAGTCCCAAGAATTCTATACACAGTATCGTTTTCGGAAACTGGGCTTGGATCAACTAATTGACTACCTCTATTCACCACCTGATCATGAACTGCCCGTCGACGATGTCGGAGCCTTAAGAAAGTACGATCCTGAGCGGTACGAAATGAAGCTCACGAAACAAATGCATACACCTCGTGGTGAAGTTAAGCCGAACCCGCACATTCTGATGTCAATTTTGGATGATCTAGGAGTGGCCCCGGAGCAGGCGCTGTACGTTGGTGACAGCAAGATGAAAGATATAGCCATGGCGCAAGGTGCTGGAGTTCTCGACGCATGGGCTGAGTATGGTCAGGCACAACATCGAGAACAATATGAATTGCTAAAGAAGGTAACTCATTGGACGCCGGCGCAAGTGAAACGCGAAGCGGAAATAAATAGCGGACGAGACGTAACACCAACTCACACATTGAGAGATCAGTTTTCCGAGGTTCTTCCCTTCTTCACGACCTCTAAGGTCGCATCATGACAGTAGAGCGGAATGAGAACCGCGAAGGCTTGAACGAGACTGTTGTATTGGAATTGTGGAAGAAGACTGTAGACGTTCAACAACACTTCAATGATTTGGAGTTGAGAATTCGGAACTTCGCACTCATTGTTGTAGGCGCCTTGCTTGCGCTCGGTGGATACGCGGTTAGAGAATCCGTGACGGTCTCAATTCTTGGTATTAGCCTTTCCGCAGCAGGTCTGATTATCTGGTCATCTCTGATTCCGCTCGCAGCGTTCTACTTCATGGATCGCTGGTGGTATCACCGCCTCCTGAAAGGTGCAGTGATGGCCGGAATACCCTTGGAAGCAAAGCTGAAGGAGATGGGGTACCCCGTTGCGCTTGGCGAAGAGATTAGCAAATCCAGTCCCTTTGAGTGGAGGCTGTGGGGGCGCAAAGGCGAAGGAGATGAGACTTCGTTTTGGAAGTTTCCAAAACGAAAAATGCACTCAGAGTACAAAATGGACTTCTTCTATCTGGCTCTCGGATTAGCTATTTTCGTAGTTGGCTTTTCGTTGATTAATGTGGCCGAAATAGAGGCAAGCTCCCCTGACCACACCCAAAAAGTGACCGACCAAAACTAACCAACGGATATGAACCCAGTGTTCCAAGCTAATTGAGTAAGCCTCTTACCTATTCGCGGGCGCGCAATTTCCGCGCACATGAATCCGATATTCCTTTAAAATATTGTAATTAAATATAAAAAATAACCATCCTATTCCGCTCCTAAGGGGCAGGTTGCAGGTTCGAATCCTGCCGGGGTCGCCAGCCTTTGCCCCGAAATGTCGGGCCCTGGATGGGATTCGTCGTGCGATCGGCCTGCCGGTGCGTCAGGAAACGTTGCCTTCACGGCTAAAAGATTTTTCGCCGCTCTATCGGAAAATCTGAAGCCGAACGACATGGGATGCGGACCGGTGCATGCGTCAGAATTTGGACAATCCCGGGCGTTTGCCGATCGAGATATGGTCGATTTCCTCGTTGCGGAAGCCGAGGATCAGCGCGGGTATCATCAGAAACACGAGGCAGAAGATCGGCAGGCCAACAACGGTGATGACCTGTTGCAGAGCTGTGAGCCCGGCGTCGCCCGCGAGCACGATCAGCATCGCGGCCACCAGCCCTTCGGACACGCCCCAGAAGACGCGCTGCCTTGTCGGTCCGGGCTCTGGCGAGCCGGTGCAGAGCATGTCCACGACCAGCGAGGCGGAGTCCGACGAGGTGGCGAAGAAGATCGCCACCACCACCACGGCGATGCCCTGAACGAGGTCGGCAAAGGGGAAGTTCTCGAAGAAGGCGAACATGGCGAGCGGCACGGACTCGGCCACTGCATCGCTCAATACGCCGGCCTGCGCGCCCAGGGCGTCGCGGGCGGCGGCGCCGATGCCGTCGATCTCCATCGCTTGCCAGCCGAAGATCGAGAACCAGACCAGCGTGAACAGCGAGGGCGCCAGAAGAACGCCGAAGACGAATTCGCGGATCGTGCGCCCGCGCGAGATGCGGGCGACGAAAAGGCCGATGAAGGGCGACCATGTTACCGTCCAGGCCCAGTAGAAGACGGTCCAGCTGCCCTGCCAGCCCCAGCCGTCGGATTCGGGGCCGATCTCGGACAGCATGTCGTTCCAGAACGCGAGGCGCGGCAGATTGCCAAGGTAGAGGCCGACGGTTTCGACCATGCCGCGCAGCAAAAAGAGCGTCGAGCCGCAGATCAGAACGAAGATCATCAGGCCCACGGCCATGCCGATGTTGATGTTGGACAGAAGCTTTACGCCCTTGTCGAGGCCCGCGACGATGGAGCCCACGGCGACCGCCGTGAGTGTCGCGAGGATCACGACCTTGAGCATGACGCCGTCTTCCCAGCCGAACAGAGCCTCTAGACCGGCGGCGATCTGCGACGAACCGAGGCCCAGTGAGACCGCGACGCCGAACAGCGTGCCCAGAACGGCGGCGATGTCGATCGCCTTGCCCCATGGGCCATAGATCCGGTCCTTGAGCAGGGGATAGAAGACCGAACTGACACGCACGGGCAGGTCGTAGCGGTTGATGAAATAGGCGAAAGCGAGGCCGGGAAGGGTGAAGATCGTCCAGGTGTGCAGTCCGAGGTGATAGATCGCGATGGATATCGCGTCCTGAGCTGCTTCTTCGGAATAGGGCTCGACCCCCGGCAGCGGCGGCGTGGCGAAATGGCTCATGGGTTCGGCGACGCCCCAGAACATCAAAACGGTGCCGATGCCGCCGGCGAAGAGCATCGTGAACCATGAAAGGTTGGTATAATCGGGGCGCGAACCGCGCGGGCCGAGGCGGATATGACCGTGACGGCTCATGGCGGTCCACACGAGGAAGCCAAGCCAGAGGTTCACTCCGAGAATGAAGAACCAGCCGAGGTTAGAGACGATCCAGGCGCGTCCGCCGGCGAAGGCATTGCCGATGGGTTCGGGAGCGATGACCAGCGCAAGAACGAAAACGAGGGTGAAGATCGCGGATACGAAGAAAATCACCGGATCGGTCTTCAGGCCCAGCCGGTCAACCCACGTATCCATATGACTGTCCCCCTGGACGTTTTTTTGTTGCTATTGAATATCCTAACGCGAGGGAAGGGCGGGAGTTCCACAACGCCCGGTGGCGCGCGCCCGAAGGCGTCGCGCGCGGGTTCGGCCGGGGCGCCGCGCGGGGTGTTCGGGGTGGCGAAAGAAGCGGGGTGGTCAGATCACGCGGATGACGTTCTTGTCGATCGCGAGCATGTAGCCGCGGCGGGCGATGTTCTTGACCAGCAGTTCCGAGACCATCTGGTTGCCCAGCGTGTCGCGCAGGCGCTTGATGCGGGTCGCGCCCGCGGCCTCTTCGCAATCTTCGGCGGAGCGGCCGGAGATCACCGCCTCGATCTCGGCGCCCGAGAGCACGTCGTCGTCCATCCGCGCCTCGGCCAGAACGGCGAGGGTTTCCATCGCCGCGTCGGTGAGCTTGAAGCCCATGTTGTTGAGATAGACGGCGTTTTCCTCGCGGCTGATCAGAAGCGAACTGACCTGTATGCCGGAATGTTCGATCTGCGCGAGTCGGCGGTTCATGCCGACGAGCATCACAAGGAACACCAACGCCGCCACCAGGAGGGCTGTGGCGAAGATCAGCAGCACGAGGATCAGCATCCGGTAGCTGCCCAGCGTTTCCGAGAAGGCGGTGCCGGAGAGGGCGAGGATCTCCAGCAGCTTGATCTCGGCATCCGATGTGAGCGCATCGTTCTCGGCGAAGATCCGGGCGACCTTGTCGTTGAAGGCGTTGGCGTCGGGCAGGGTGAGCACCAGCAAGACGGCGGCGGCGACAAGGATCGTGACGATGGCCACGACGCCGAAGACCACGATCCGGTTGCCGGACCGGCGGGTGTCGGTGATGGAGGTCTCGAAATCCTGCACGTGCCCCGGTCTCCTGCCCTAGCCTTCGCGGACCGAGAGGACCTTGAGCAAGGTCAGGCCCTGGCTGGCAAGGCGGGCGCTCAACTCGGCGGTGGCGTTGGCGACGGTGCAGGGCCCGCTGACCTGCGCGACCTCGTAGATCAGTTCGAACGGGGTGTCGCGCTTGGCCTTGTACTCGGCATAGCAGGCGGCCTGGGCGGCGCCGGTCGTGGCGGCGGCCAGGCCGAGCGTCACGACGAGGGGGAGGAGTGTGCGTTTCATTGCGCCAAGATGCGCGTATCCCCGCCGCTATTCAATATCCGGTCGGCGGAAACGGCCTTCTGCGCCGTGTTATCGGATAACAGGCGGGCGATATTGCCTGTCCTGGCGGGGTGGACCCATCCTTGGTGCATCGCCTGAGCCGGGCCGGCACGGTGACGTCGTTTCCGGTGTCGGGGACCGATCCAGGCTCAACATAAAGAAAGGACCTGACATGACACATCGCAAGTTCATATCGCTGATACTGGCCGCGGCGCTGGCCGTGACCGGGATGACATCGGCACCGGCGCAGGCCACCGACAGGGATGTCGCCAAATGGGTCGCCGGGGCGGTCGCCCTGGGGCTGATCGGTGCGGCCATCGCCGACCAGCGCCGCGACGACCGCGCAGTGACGCGCCATCACGGCGGACACGGGCCGCGGTTCTACAACGGCCATCGCCGCGGGCATGACCGGTACGACAAGCGCGGTCACCGGCGCGGGCATGATGGCTATTCCCATCGGGGCCGTCACGGCCAGCATTTTGCCCTGCCGCAGCAGTGCCGCCGCGATGTGCAGGTCCGGGGCGGCGTGCTGCGCGGGTATGGGCGGCATTGCCTGCTGAACAACTATCCGCGGTTCAACGCGCTGCCGCATCGCTGCGCCGTGGAGACACGCGGGCACGGCCGGCGTGACGTGGTTTACGACAGCCACTGTCTCGAGCGTTACGGGTTTTACGACCGCAGAAGCGACAAATACCGGAAATAAGGCCGCGAGGACCGGTCGAGCAGTGAAGGGGGGCGCGCGGTTCAATGCATCCTTCGGGCGCCTCCCTTCTTTTCCTTCCATGAGAACGCTATTACTAGGGGTCCATGAGCATGACCGTGCATGGGCCCCATTTTCAGTTCGAGACCGAAGCGCTGGCCGCTGGCGCGTTGCACGTGGCCGGGGTGGACGAGGCCGGGCGCGGCCCTCTGGCCGGGCCGGTGACGGCGGCGGCGGTGATTCTGGCGCCGGGGCGCATTCCCGACGGGTTGAACGATTCCAAGATGCTGACGGCGAAGCGGCGCGCGGCGCTGCACGATGCGATCCTGGAGGTGGCAGAGGTGTCGGTGGGACATGCCAGCGTCGAGGAGATCGACGAGATCAACATCCTGCGGGCGGCGCAACTGGCGATGACGCGGGCGCTGGCGGGGCTGTCGCGCCCGCCCTGCCTGGCGCTGGTCGATGGCCACCTTCTGCCGCGCGAGATGCCGTGCGAAGGGCGCGCGATCATCAAGGGCGACGCGCTCTGCCTGTCGATTTCGGCGGCCTCGATTGTGGCCAAAACAAGGCGCGACCGCATCATGTGGGATTTGGCGCAACAGTATCCCGGCTATGGCTGGGAGACCAACGTGGGCTATGGATCAAAAAGCCACATGGCGGCTTTGCAAAATCTTGGTGTGACCCCACACCATAGACGTTCGTTCCGACCGGTCCACAATATATTGTATCAAGAGAAAAACATAACCGACTGATTCAAAAAAGAAATTGACCGCGAATCCGCTTTGACTCATCCTTGGCCTCAACGACCAGAGCGCACAACAAGGCGCCGGGACAGAGGCAGAAAAGATGACGACAAAGACCAAGAAGGGCGTGCAAACGCTCCCGTTGAATACTGTCCTTGGTGGCGATTGTATCGAGGTCATGAACGGCCTGCCGGAAGGCAGCGTCGACCTGATCTTTGCCGACCCCCCTTACAACCTGCAACTGCGCGGCGACCTGCACCGGCCGGACAACAGCCAGGTGGACGCGGTCGACGACGCGTGGGACCAGTTCGCAAGTTTCGAGGTCTACGACCGCTTCACACGCGACTGGCTGAAGGCTGCGCGGCGGCTGCTGAAGCCCAACGGCGCGATCTGGGTGATCGGATCCTATCACAACATCTTCCGGGTCGGCGCGGCGTTGCAGGATGCGGGCTTCTGGATCCTGAACGACGTGGTGTGGCGCAAGTCGAACCCGATGCCGAATTTCCGGGGCAAGCGCCTGACCAACGCGCATGAGACGCTGATCTGGGCCAGCCGCGACGAAGCAGCCAAGTACACCTTCAACTACGAAGCGCTGAAATCGCTGAACGAAGGCATCCAGATGCGCAGCGACTGGGTGCTGCCGATCTGCACCGGGCATGAACGCCTGAAGGACGAGCAGGGCGACAAGGCGCATCCGACGCAGAAGCCCGAGAGCCTGTTGCACCGGGTGCTGCTGGGCACGACCAATCCCGGCGAAGTGGTGCTGGACCCGTTCTTCGGCACGGGTACCACCGGCGCCGTGGCCAAGATGCTGGGGCGCGAGTTCATCGGGATCGAGCGCGAGGAAGCCTATCGCAAGGTGGCCGAGAAACGGCTGGCGAGCGTGCGGAAATACGACCGCGAGGCCTTGCAGGTCAGCACCAGCAAGCGGGCCGAGCCGCGCGTGCCCTTCGGGCAGCTGATCGAGCGCGGTATGCTGCGCCCGGGCGAGGAACTGTTGAGCATGAACGGGCGTCACAAGGCCAAGCTGCGCGCCGATGGCACGCTGGTGGGCGATGACGTCAAGGGCTCGATCCACCAGGTCGGTGCGGCGCTTGAGGGCGCGCCCAGCTGCAACGGCTGGACCTACTGGTGCATCAAGCGCGAGGGCAAGCCGGTCTCGATCGACGTGTTCCGGCAACAGATCCGGGCCGAGATGGCCGATCGCGCCAACTAGAAGTTTCCCAGAATTCAAGAACACCGCCGGTGCCTGTGGCCTGACACACGGCACTCACCTTGCCCCCGCCCCTGACGGCGGGGGCTTTTTTTGTGCGAGCCTACACCAGTCTTCTGAGGTAGGTGCCGTAGGTGGTCTTTTTGAAAAGCCTGGCGCGGGCTGCAAGCTGGCCCTTGCTGATCCAGCCTTTTTCAAAGGCGATTTCTTCGGGACAACCGACCTGCTGGCCCTGCCGTTCGGACAACGTGCGCACGAAGTTGCCCGCATCAAGAAGCGAGCCGTAGGTTCCGGTGTCGAGCCAGGCATAGCCGCGGCCCATTTGCTGAACGTTCAGCAGACCCTCGGCGAGATACATGTCCAGAAGCGAGGTGATTTCCAGTTCGCCGCGTTCGGACGGTTTTACCCGGGCCGCGCGTTCCGGCGCGGTGCCGTCAAGGAAATACAGGCCGGTGATGGCATAGTTCGAGGGAGGCCTGGCGGGCTTTTCGATGATGGTCTTTACCGTGCCGTCGGGGGCGAAATCGACCACACCGTACCGTTCGGGATCGGCGACGCGGTACCCGAAGACGGTGCCGCCGGTTTCCTGCGCGCTGGCCTCGGCCAGTTGATCGGGCAGACCGTGGCCGAAAAAGATGTTGTCGCCCAGCACCATTGCCGAGGGCGCGCCGTCGAGGAAATTTTCGGACAGGACATAGGCCTGGGCAAGCCCGTCCGGCGAGGGTTGCTCGATATAGGTCAGAGCAAGACCCCATTGAGCGCCGTCGCCCAGCGTGCGCTGGAACTGGGCCTTGTCTTCGGGGGTGGTGATCACCGCAATCTCGCGGATGCCGGCCAGCATCAGCACCGAAAGCGGGTAATAGATCATCGGTTTGTCGTAGACCGGCAGCAGCTGTTTCGAGACCCCCATCGTGATGGGGAGAAGCCGCGTACCGGAGCCGCCGGCGAGGATGATGCCTTTACGTGTCGTCACGTTCGTGTCCTGCATTGCGCACATCTCGGGCCTCCATGAGGGTTTTCAGGATATCCTGCAACCCGGTACGCCAGTCGGGGCGGGGCAGATCGAATGCGTCCTTGGTTGTGCTGCAATCGAGCCGGGAATTCAATGGCCGGGCGGCGGGCGTGGGATAGTCGGTGGTCGGGATGTCAGTCACTTTGCAATCAAGTCCAGCGGTCTCAAAGATCGCACGGGCGAATTCGGCCCAGCTGACATCCGGCGCACCGGAGAAGTGATAGGTGCCGGAGGCCGACGGATCGGTGCGCAACACGTGTGCGATGCGAAGGCAAGCGCCGGCGATATCGCGTGCGGGGGTTGGCCCGCCGACCTGGTCTGCAACGATGGTCAGCGCCTCGCGCTCGGCCCCCAGGCGGAGCATCGTCTTGACGAAGTTCGACCCGTGCGCGGACACCACCCACGATGTGCGCAGGATGGCGTGGATGCCGCCGACGGCGCGCACCGCATCCTCGCCCGCCAGCTTGGTGCGGCCATAGGCGTTTTGCGGAGCGGGCGTGTCCGACGGCGACCAGGGGCGCTTGCCGGAGCCGTCGAAAACATAGTCGGTCGAGATGTGCACGAAGGGGACACCCAGCTGGGCCGCCGCCTCGGCCATGCGGCGCGGGGAGGCGCCGTTGACCGTGCGCGCCAATGCCTCTTCTTCCTCGGCGCGGTCGACCGCGGTATAGGCAGCGGCGTTGATGATCACGTCCGGGCGATGCGCAAGGATCGCAGCGCTACAGGTGTCCGGGTCGGAGAGGTCGGCCTGATCCCGACCCAGGAAAAACGCGTCGGGGGCCGCGCGCCGCAGTTCGGTCGCGACCTGGCCGTTGGTTCCAAATACGAGAATCTTCATGTGTCCTGTTTCATGGCGTCGCAAATTGCAGATCCAGCCCGGCCGCGGAACGCGTTCATTTCGCGACCCCAAGGCGTTCGCCGACACCCTGCCGGCCCTGTAACGCGCGCCACCATGCTTCGTTATCGAGATACCATTGAACGGTCCGTTCCAGCCCCTCTTCGACCGTAACAGAAGGACGCCAGCCCAGTTCCTTCCTGATGCGGGTGGAATCTATGGCATAGCGCGCGTCATGACCGGGCCGGTCGGTCACAAAGGTGATCTGATCGGCATAGGAGCCGCTTTTCTTTGGTCGTTTGCTGTCGAGAATGGCGCAGAGCGTGCGGACCAGTTCGAGGTTCGTGCGCTCGTTCTCGCCGCCGATGTTGTAGCTTTCGCCCACCGCGCCGTTTTGCAGCACGGTCAGCAGGGCATCGGCGTGATCGTCGACATAGAGCCAGTCGCGCACGTTGGAGCCGTCGCCGTAGATCGGCAGCGGCTGGCTCGCAAGCGCGTTGAGGATGATCACCGGGATCAGTTTTTCCGGAAAATGGTAGGGTCCGTAATTGTTTGAGCAGTTGGTGAGCACCACCGGCAGCCCGTAGGTTTCGTGCCAGGCGCGCACGAGGTGGTCCGAGGCCGCTTTGGATGCCGAGTAGGGCGAGCGCGGGTCGTAGGGCGTGGTTTCGGTGAACTTTCCGGTAGGCCCCAGCGAGCCGAAGACCTCGTCCGTCGAGATGTGGTGGAAGCGGAAGGTTTCGGGGCGGCCTCGAGCCTCCCAGTAGGCGCGGCAGGCTTCCAGCAGGGTGTACGTGCCCATCACGTTGGTGTCGATGAAGGCGCCGGGACCGTCGATGGAGCGGTCGACATGGGATTCAGCGGCGAGATGCATGATGGCGTCCGGCCGATGATCGGCCAGAGCCTGGTCAAGCGCCTTCCGGTCGCGGATATCGGCCTTTACAAAACTGTAGCCGGGGTCGGACGCGACGGTTGCCACGTTTTCCAGACACGCGGCATAGGTCAGCGCATCGAGGTTTACCACCGCGTGCCCGCGTGCGATGGCCAGGCGCACCACAGCCGAGCCGATGAACCCGGCGCCGCCGGTCACGAGCAGCTTCATTCAGGGCCCTCCCAGAGGAAGGGGCTGTCGAAATCGGCCAGACGTGGCGCGGCCGCGTCCTTGTCGGACAGGATCACGTCTCCGGAAAGGTTCCAGTCGATGCCGATATCGGGATCATCGAACAGGACCGCGCCATCGCATTCGGGCGCATAGTAATCGCTGCATTTGTAGACGATCTCGGTGTCCGGCTCGCGGGTGGCGAACCCGTGCAGAAAGCCCTCGGGCACCAGAAGCTGAAGCCCGTTCTCGAAACTCAGCTCGTACCCGACCCACTGGCCGTAGGTGGGGCTGCCCTTGCGGATGTCGACGGCCACATCGAAGAGCCGGCCGCGCCCGCAGCGTACCAGCTTGGCCTGAGCGTGGGGGGGCGACTGAAAATGCAGGCCGCGCACCGTATCGGTCTGAGCCGACAGCGAGTGGTTGTCCTGGACAAAGTCGATTCGAATGTCGTGTGCCGCGAGTGTCTTGCGATTCCAGCTCTCACTGAAGAATCCGCGCGCGTCGCCGAAACGGGGTGGCTCGAGCAGCAATACGCCCGGTAAGGCAGTTTCGGTGATGTTCAAAGGGTGTCTCCGGTCGACGTCGCGCCGGTAGTATCAGCCGACAGGGGCCTTGTCACGAGGCCCGCTTTGCAGCCAGACAAGACAGACGCTGCCCGGAGAAGCCTTGCGCCCGAGCGGGTTGGGTCATGAGCGGGCGTATACGTCCTCGTACCGGATAATGTCATCTTCGCCCAGGTAACTGCCGGTCTGGACCTCGATGAGGACCATCGGGACCTTGCCGGGATTCTCCATCCGGTGCACCGCACCAAGCGGGATGTAGACGGACTGGTTTTCGGTGATCAGGTCTTCGTTGCCATCGATCGTCACCTTGGCCGTGCCCTGAACCACGACCCAGTGTTCGGAGCGGTGGTTGTGGCTTTGCAGGCTGAGCGCCGCGCCGGGATGCACGAGGATGCGCTTGACCTGGAAGCGTTCACCGATGGCGAGGCTTTCGAACCAGCCCCAGGGGCGGTGGTCCTTGGGAAACTGCGTTGCTTGCACCGCGGACTTCTTCTTGAGCGCGTCGACGGCTTTCTTCACCTCCTGCGCCTGCGAGGCGTGGGCCACCAGAACTGCATCGGGCATGGCGACGGCCACGATATCCTTGAGGCCGATTCCCACCAGTTCGAGCCGGTCGGATTCGGAGCGCAGGAGTGTATTCTCGCATTCCAGCGCCGTGGCGGGGCCACTGGTGGCAACGCCGCGATCATCCTTTTCGCTTTCACGCCAGATCGCGTCCCAGCCGCCAAGATCCGACCAGCCATGCGAAAGAGGCACCACCGACAGGTTCTCGGACCGTTCCATGACCGCGAAGTCGATCGAGATATCCTCGGCACGCGCCCAGGGCTCGGGCGCAAGCCGCAGGAAGCCCAGGTCGGGCATTGCGCCCTCAAGCGCCGCGCGGACGGGTTCTAACAGGTTCGGTGCGCTGGCAGCGAAGGCGGCCAGGATATCGCTGGCGCGGAACAGGAAGATTCCGCCGTTCCAGAGGTGACGGCCGTCCGCCACCATCTCGGCCGCACGGGCGGCGTCGGGTTTCTCGACAAAGCGCGAGAGTGCAACGGGGTTGGTACCGTCCGGCTCCTCGGCGAGCCGGAGGTAGCCGTAGCCGGTTTCGGCGTAGCTGGGTGTGATGCCGAAGGTGACCAGATCACCTTTGAGCGCGGCCGGGAGGCCGGCTTGCACGGCGGCACGAAATGCGTCGGAGTCGTTGAACGCGTGATCGCAGGGCGCGACGAGCATCAGGCCGTCAGGATCGGTTCGAGACACGAGAAGCGCGGCGGCAAGGATGGCCGGAGCGGTGTTGCGACCCTCGGGTTCGAGCATGATCGTGCCAGGGTCGATACCGACCCCCTGCAATTGTTCCGCGACGATGAAGCGGAAATCCGAGGCGGTGACCACCAGAGGAGCGGCGTAATCCGGCCCCGACAGACGCTGCGCTGTTCGTTGAAAAAGGGTTTCCTGGCCCCAGATCGGCGCAAACTGCTTGGGGTAGGATTTTCGGCTGAGCGGCCAAAGTCGCGTCCCGGAGCCGCCGCACAAAAGCACTGGTGTGATCATGTCGCCTTGCCTTTTGTCACCGTCAGAAAAGACTTTCAGTTCGCTCTTACCGTGCGAAGTGTCACACTTACAGAAAGAATTTTCGCGCTTTCCGATTACCACGGCGCTTGCTTCGGTCCTTTCAGACGGTTCCGCCATGCCGGTTCGGCATGGTCTCACACGAAAAGTCGGACGATGAATTGACTTTTTGAGAATGAATTGCATATTCATTTTAAGAAGCCTGCAAGAGGAGCTTTCCGCGATGCGATTGTCTCGCCGAGATTTGCTGATCACGTCCTTGTCTGCCGCGGCCTTGGCCGCAGCGCCGCTGCGGGCTCAGGACGCACGGTTGTCGGTGGTGGCCACGACCGGGATGATCGCCGATGCCGCGCGACGCGTGGGCGGGGAGCATGTAGATGTCAGGGCGCTGATGGGGCCCGGCGTGGACCCGCATTCCTATCGCCAGACCCGCACCGACATCCAGGCGGCGATCCGGGCCGACGTGGTGCTGTGGCATGGTTTGTACCTCGAGGCCCAGATGGAGGAGTTCCTTCTGAAGCTGGGCGAGCGTGGTACGGCAGTGCCGGTGGGCGAAAGCGTGCCGCCGGAAATGCGGATCGCGCACGAGGACTATGCGGACAAGTTCGATCCGCATGTCTGGATGGTTCCGGAGCTGTGGAGTCATGTGGTGACAGGCGTGCGTGACGTTCTGAGCAGGGCGGCTCCGGATCACGAAGCGGCGTTTGCCGAGAACACGGCCACCTACCTTGAGGACCTTCGCGCCCTCGGCACCTATGCCAGGACCGTGCTGGCCAGCGTGCCCGAGCCTGCGCGGGTGCTGTTGAGCGCGCATGACGCGTTTGGCTATTTCGGCAAGGCCTACGATTTCGAGGTCGTCGGCATCCAGGGCATCTCGACCGAATCGGAGGCCGGGCTGAACCGGATCAGGACGTTGGCGGACATGCTGGTCGATCGCGGGATCGGCGCTGTCTTCGTCGAGACATCGGTCAGTGACCGCAACGTGCGGGCGTTGGTCGAGGGTGCGGCGGCGCAGGGCCACGAGGTTCAGATCGGTGGCGAGCTCTTCTCGGACGCGATGGGCGAACCGGGCACTTATGAAGGCACCTATATCGGCATGATCGACCATAACGTCACCACCATTGCCAGCGCGCTTGGCGGCGCGGTGCCGGAGCGCGGCATGCAGGGCAAGCTGGCGGCAGGAAGCTGAGGCGTCGGGCATGGAACTTGTCACCCCGGAAACCGGGACCGAAGACCGCGCCCTGCTGGAGGCCAGCCCTTTGGCCGTTCGCGGGCTGACGGTATCCTACGGCGAAAAGCCGGCGGTGTTCTCTGTCGACGCGACGTTTCAGCCGGGGGTCATGACCGCCATCGTCGGCCCGAACGGGGCCGGCAAGTCGACGATGCTCAAGGCCGCGCTGGGGATCGTGACGCCCTTGTCCGGGCGGGTCACGGCCTGGGGCGCGCCGCTGGACAAAATGCGGGACCGCATCGCCTACGTGCCCCAGCGCGCAAGCGTGGACTGGGATTTCCCGACCCGGGTGCTGGACGTGGTGATGATGGGCCAATACCGGCAGCTTGGGCTGTTGGGCCGGGTGCGGACAGAGCACATGCGCACCGCGCTGCACTGTCTTGAGCGGGTCGGCATGGACGGGTTCGCCGACCGGCAGATCGGCCAGTTGTCGGGCGGGCAGCAGCAACGCGTGTTCCTGGCCCGGGCGCTGGCGCAGGATGCCGACCTATACCTGTTGGACGAGCCTTTTGCGGGGGTCGATGCGGCGACGGAAACGGCGATCATTTCGGTCCTGAAAGCGTTGCGCGATCAGGGCAGGACGGTGGTCGCGGTGCATCACGACCTGTCCACCGTGCCGGACTATTTCGACCGCGTCTTCGTCATCAACACCAGCAAGGTGGCCGAAGGGCCTGTGTCCGAGGCGTTCACCCGTACCAACCTGCAGGAGGCCTATGGCGGGCGGCTTGCCGCGGCGCAGATGGGGGCCTTGGGTTAAGGCGCGATGGTGTGGGAGGCGCTGACACTTCAGCTGGGATACAACGCCACGCTGGTGACGCTGGGTGCCGCCTTGCTTGGCATGGCGGCGGGGGCGACGGGGACGTTCCTGTTCCTGGGCAAACGCGCGTTGGTCAGCGATGCGATCAGCCATGCGACCCTGCCGGGGGTAGCGCTGGCTTTCGTGGTGATGGTGGCACTGGGCGGCGACGGGCGGGCCCTGCCGGGGCTGCTGGCCGGGTCGGCCCTGTCGGCGGCGGTGGGCCTATTATGCGTCAGTGGCCTGACCAACCGCACGCGCCTGTCCGAGGATGCGGCCATCGGTGCGGTGCTTTCGGTATTCTTCGGTTTCGGGATCGTCCTGCTGACCGTGATCCAGTCGATGACCGCCGGGCGGCAGGCGGGGCTGGAGAGCTTTCTGCTGGGCTCGACCGCCGGGATGCTGTTGCAGGACGCGGTGGTGATCGCGGCCGGGGGCGCCGTCGTGCTGTTGCTGGTCGTGCTGTTGCGCCGGCCGATGACCATGGTGGCCTTCGATCGGGAGTTCGCTGCGGGTGCGGGCATGAACGTGCCCCGGATCGAGTTGGCGATGATGGGGCTGGCGCTGGCGATCACTGTCGTGGGGCTAAAGATCGTGGGGCTGATCCTGATCGTCGCCTTGCTGATCATCCCGGCCGTTGCGGCACGATTCTGGACCGACAGGGTGGGGCAGGTGGTGATCCTTGCGGGCCTGATCGGCGGCACGTCGGGTTATATCGGCGCGGCGCTGTCCGCGACCGCGCCGGCGCTGCCAACCGGGCCTATCATCGTGCTGGTGGCCTTCGGCCTGTTCACCCTGTCGCTGTTCGCCGCGCCCAACCGGGGGGTGATGGCCGCGTTGCTGCGGCACCGGCGCTTTCGGGCGCGGGTGCATGTGCGGCAGGGCCTGCTGGCGCTGGCGCAGGCGCAACCGATCTACGAGGGGCTGACGCTGCGGCTGATGCGGCGGCGCGGGCTGATCCGGGCGGATGGTGTGGCAACCGACCTTGGCCGGATCGAAGCCGCGCGGGCGCTGAGGGACGAGCGACGTTGGCAGGTGCTGCGCTCGGACCCGGCGCACGAGGAGGCAGCGGCGAGCTACGACGGGTTGACGCCGCTTGACGACGTGCTGACGCCCGACCAGTTGGCCGCGCTGGACAGCGGGCTGCGTCCGAAAGGGGTGTCATGATGGGGGAGGAATTCGTTGTCCTGTCCCTGCCGCCGATGCTGATCGGGATTTTCGCGGCGGTGGCCTGCGCCATTCCCGGCAACTTCCTGCTGCTGCGGCGGCAGGCGTTGATCGGCGACGCGATCAGTCATGTCGTCCTGCCGGGGATCGTCGTGGCGTTCCTGCTGACCGGCGTGGTGGCGGCATGGCCGATGATGCTGGGGGCGGGGGCCGCCTCGCTTGTGGCTGTGGCCCTGATCGAGGCGATACGCCGGCTGGGTGGCATCGAGCCGGGCGCCGCGATGGGCGTGGTCTTTACCGCGATGTTCGCAGGCGGCGTGTTGTTGCTGGAACAGTCCGACACCTCGTCGGTGCATCTGGATGTGGAACACGCGCTTTACGGCAACCTGGAAAGCCTGATCTGGCTGGACGCCCGCGGTTGGGGCTCGCTGCTGGACATGGCGGCGTTGCGGGGCCTTCCGCCGGAGTTGCCGCGCATGGCATTGACGCTGGCGTTCGTCACGGTGCTGACCTGGGTGTTCTGGCGGCCGCTGAAGCTGTCGACCTTCGACGAGGGATTCGCCCGCACGACGGGACTGCCCGTCGGCGCGATCGGGCTGGGGCTGGTCGTGGTGGCCGCCATCGCGGCGGTGGCGGCGTTCGATGCGGTCGGCTCGATCATCGTGATCGCGATGTTCATCTGCCCGCCTGCCGCTGCCCGCATGATGACGAACGGGCTGGAGGCGCAGGTGGCGTGGTCGGTCCTGTTCGCGGTGCTGTCGGCAATCCTGGGGTATGTGCTGGCCGGCTACGGGCCCCTGTGGCTTGGCTTCGACGACGCGGTCAGTGCGGCGGGGATGATCGCCACGGTCTCGGGCGTGATCCTGGCGCTGGCGGCCGTCTTCGGGCCGTACCGGCACCGGAGCGGCGCACGTGCGGAACACGCCTAGCCCTCGGACAGACCCATTGCCTTGCCGAGCGCAGCAAGACCCTGCCCGACAAGCTCGGCCGGGTCCAGTGCGGTCGCGGGAACGCTCTGAGCCTCGAGCGCGGTCATGTGCGGGGCCGGTGTGGCGCTGATGACAAGAACCTCCTGCCCCAGCCAGTATGGCCGTGTCGCCGCCAGTTCCGCCCCCAGAAGGTGCCCCGTCATCGCGGCGTGGTCCCCGGTGATTTCGGCCTGCCGCAGGTGCGCGGCGAGGCGTTCGGGGCGGCTGAGCGTGTCGGCCAGCGCATCGGCATCCACCGAAGCGGCACCGCCGAGCGCAGTCACGAGGCGCGGGGTCAGGACCGTCTGGGCGCTGACCGCCTCGTCCGCGCTGATGTGGATCCAGTGGGTCACGTCGCCTTGCGTCGCGCAGATCACCCCGTCCCAGTGCGGGCGGCTTGCCAGTGCGCCGGCGATCCAGAGGCGGACCGATGCGCCGATGATGTCTGGGGGCGCGACCTGTTCCAGCGCCGGCAGGCCGCTTGTGCCTTGCGGCAGGATGGCGGTGGGCAGGCGATCGGGCGGGCCGTCGCCCAGCCGTACCATCCGCGGCGCATCGCCGAGATCGGCACGAACGGCGTCTTCGGTCCGGGCACCGGCCTGCCGCTCGATGCGGGCGCCGTCGAGCAGATAGCCAGCCGTTCCTGAAATCTCCGGGATCAGTGCGATCCAGCGGGTCATCGTGCCTGCATCTGGCGCACCAGCGGGCCGACGTCATAGCCGGCCTTGCCTGCGCGTGCGATGATCTCGTCATCTTCGCGCCGGCCATGTTCGACCGCCGCCCAGAGCATGGTGCATCGCGTCCCGCTGCGGCAGTAGGCGAGGATCGGCTTCGGCAATTCCTTGAGCGCCTGATCGAACGCGGCCAGGGCGTCGGGCGTGATCATGCCCGAAGTGATCGGCACGCAGCGCACCTCGAGCCCCTCGGCCCGGGCGGCGGCCTCGATCGCATCGAACTCGGGCTGGTCCGGCTCCTCGCCATCCGGACGATTGCAGAGGATCGAGTGAAATCCCGCACCGGCGATTTCCCTGATATGGTCGGCGTCGATCTGCGGCGAGACTGCGAATTCCTTGGTCAGGGGGCGAATGTCCATGGTCTGGCTCCTGTTCGGGTCGTGCCCATATGGACAAAAACCCGGCGCAAGATCAATGCCCGCTTCGTTGACATTCCCGGGGCGCGGCCCAAGGGTGCAGGGCGAAACGGGGAGAGCGCGAAGATGGGTCATTGGGAATTCTGGATCGACCGGGGCGGGACGTTCACCGACGTTGTGGCGCTGGACCCGGACGGTGCGGTGCATACCCACAAGCTGTTGTCCGAGAACGCCGATCGGTATCGCGATGCCGCCGTGCAGGGCATTCGCGAGATGATGGGCGTCGACGGGGAATTCGCAGAGGGCTCGATCCACGCGGTGAAGATGGGCACCACGGTGGCCACCAACGCGCTGTTGGAGCGCAAGGGCGAGCGGGTGCTCCTGGTCATCACCAAGGGGTTCCGCGACCTGCTGAAGATCGGCTACCAGGCGCGGCCGCGGCTCTTCGACCTGGCCATCAGGCGGCCAGACCTGCTGTACGAAGATGTGGTCGAGATGGACGAGCGGCTGGATGCCGAGGGCGCAGTCGTGCGCGACCTTGACGAGGGGCCGGTGCGCGAGGCGCTGCAGGAAGCCTTTGACGCGGGCATCCGGGCCGTGGCCATCGCCGGGCTGCACGCCTACCTCAACCCCGATCACGAGGATCGCGTCGCCGACATGGCGCGGCAGATCGGCTTCACCCAGGTTTCGACGAGCGCCGATGTCTCGCGCCTGGCCAAGCTGGTGGGTCGGGGCGATACCACTGTGGTGGATGCCTACCTGTCGCCGATCCTGCGGCGCTATGTGGATCAGGTGGCCGATGCGCTGGATCTGGGACGTGCGTGCCAACGCTTGCTGTTCATGCAATCGAGCGGCGGGCTGACCGAGGCGCGGCGGTTCCAGGGGCGCGACGCGATCCTGTCGGGGCCTGCCGGCGGGATCGTCGGCATGGCCGCCACGGGCGAGGCTGCCGGGTTCGACAAGCTGATCGGGTTCGACATGGGCGGCACATCGACGGATGTCAGCCACTATGCCGGCAGCTACGAGCGATCCTTCGAGACCGAAGTGGCGGGCGTGCGGATGCGCGCGCCGATGATGGATATTCACACCGTCGCGGCGGGCGGCGGCAGCATCTGCAAGTTCGAGGATGGCCGGTTTCAGGTCGGCCCTGAAAGCGCCGGCGCCGATCCCGGCCCGGCCTGCTATCGGCGGGGTGGCCCGCTGGCGGTGACAGATTGCAACGTGATGCTGGGCAAGCTCAACCCCGAGCATTTCCCTGCCGTCTTCGGGCCCGACGGCGACGCGCCCCTCGATGCCGAGGTGGTGCGCGAGAAATTCGCCACCCTTTCCGAGACCGTCGCGCAAGAGACCGGCGCGGCGCCGCGCAGCCCCGAGGACATGGCCGAGGGTTTCCTGCGCATCGCCGTGGACAACATGGCCAATGCCATCAAGAAGATCAGCGTGCAACGCGGTCATGACGTGACGGGATACACGCTGCAATGTTTCGGCGGTGCGGGCGGGCAGCATGCCTGCCTGGTGGCTGACGCGCTGGGGATGACGCGGGTGATGATCCATCCCTATGCCGGTGTGCTTTCGGCCTTCGGCATGGGGCTGGCCGAGATAAAGTCGATGAAGGAGGCGCAGATGGACGTGCCTCTCGATCGGATCGAGACGGCGCTGGCCCGGGCGCAGGACATGGCCGAGGATGCCTCCGCCGAGGTCGAGGCACAGGGCGGCACCGAGGTTGCGGCAACAAAGCGGCTGCATCTGCGCTACGATGGCTCGCACCAGGCGCTGCCTATCGAGGCAGAGACCGAAGACGAGGCGCGGGCTGCTTTCGAGACGGCGCACAAGGCGCGGTTCGGTTTCGCCTCGCCCGACCGGGGCGTGGTGATCGAGATGATCAGCGTCGAGGCCACCGGCAAGAGCGGGGTCACCCCCGCGCCGCCGGTGCCACAGGGCGACGGGCAGGCCATCGCGCACGTGCCTTTCTACACGGACGGTGAATGGCAGGACGTGCCGATCCATGACCGCGGAACGCTGGGCCCGGAGGCAACGGTCAAGGGCCCGGCCATCATCACCGAGCCCACCGGCACCAACATGGTCGAACCCGGATGGGCGGCGCGGGTGGACCGGCTGGGAAACCTGATCCTTGACCGGGTCGAGACAAAGGCGCGCGAGCATGCGGCGGGCACACAGGTCGATCCGGTGCTGCTGGAAGTGTTCAACAACCTGTTCATGTCGGTGGCCGACCAGATGGGGGCGACGCTGGCGAACACGTCCTGGTCGGTCAACATCAAGGAACGGCTGGATTTCTCCTGCGCGATCTTCGACGCCAAGGGGGACCTTGTGGCCAATGCACCGCATGTGCCGGTGCACCTTGGGTCGATGTCCGACAGCATCAAGACGGTGATGCGGCTCAATCCGGATGTGAAGCCGGGCGACGCCTACATGCTCAACTCGCCCTTCAAGGGCGGCACGCACCTGCCGGATGTGACGGTCGTGACGCCGGTCTTTATCGAGGGCAGTCCGGTCTTCTGGCTGGGCAGCCGGGGGCACCATGCCGATATCGGCGGGCGCACGCCGGGCAGCGCCCCGCCTGACAGCCGCCACATCGACGAGGAGGGCGTGCTGATCGACAATGTCAGGCTGCTGGCCGAAGGCGAGTTCCAGTTGGCCGAGGCCGAGGCGGTGTTGTCCTCGGGCAAGTACCCGTGCCGCAACATCCCGCAGAACCTGGCCGACCTGCAGGCGCAGGTGGCGGCGAACGAAACCGGGCGGCAGGAGCTTTTGAAGGTTGTCGACCAGTTCGGTCTGGACGTGGTGCAGGCCTATATGCGCCATGTGCAGGACAATGCCGAGGAAAGCGTGCGGCGGGTGATCGACAAGCTGACCGACGGGCAATTCACCTATCCGATGGACCACGGCGCGACGATTGAGGTGCGCGTCAGCGTGGACCGGGCCGCGCGCGAGGCGACGATAGATTTCACCGGCACGTCGCCCCAGCACAAGGGCAACTACAACGCGCCGCAGTCGATCTGCCGGGCTGTGGTGCTCTATGTGTTCCGCACGATGGTCGGTGCGGATATCCCGTTGAACGAGGGGTGCCTGAAGCCGCTGAACATCGTCATCCCGGATGGTTCGATGCTGAACCCGGTTTATCCGGCGGCGGTGATCTCGGGGAATACAGAGGTCAGCCAGGCGACCTGCAACGCGCTTTACGGCGCGCTGGGGGTCATTGCGGGGTCGCAGGCGACGATGAACAATTTCGTCTGGGGCAATGACGATTTCCAGAACTACGAGACCATTGCAGGCGGCACCGGGGCCGGGCCGGGCTTCGACGGCTGCGACGCGGTGCAAAGCCATATGACCAATACACGCATGACCGACCCCGAAGTGCTGGAAAAACGCTTTCCTGTGCGGCTGGAGGCGTTCACGATCCGCCCCGATTCAGGCGGTGCGGGCAAGTGGCGCGGCGGGCATGGCGTCTATCGTACCATGCGCTTTCTTGAGCCCGTGACGGTGACGACCCTCAGCAACCACCGGATCATTCCGCCCTTCGGCGGTGATGGGGGCGACCCCGGAGAGGTCGGGCGCAACTGGGTCGAGTTGCCGGACGGCACCGTGCGCGAGATGGCGGGCAATGACGAGGTCGACCTGCCCGAAGGCGCGATCTTTGGCATGGAGACGCCCGGCGGTGGCGGATGGGGCGACCCCTCTGCATGAACTCGCGAGGCGTGTTATAGTTGGGCCGATGGTTGCCGACCGGCAACGCAAGGGAGGAGCGAAACCGATGACGGACAAGGACGCCTATACGAAGAAACTCGAAGCCCAGATGAAGGAGTGGCAGGATAACATCGAAAAGATGCGCGCGCAGGCCGAGACGGCGCAGGCGGATGCGCAGGTACAATACGAAGCGCACCTGAATGAGCTTCGTGCACGGCGCGACGAGATGCAGGTCAAACTGGACGAGTTGCAGCGCAACCAGTCGGCGGCGTGGAATGACGTCAAGGCCGGTGCCGACAAGGCTTGGGACGACATGTCGAAGGCGATGCAGGATGCGTGGAAGCGGTTCGGCTGAACCGCTAGACGCTCCGCGCCTCAGTCATAGCGCAATTCCGTCGCCTTGCCGCGGAAGATCACGTAGGACAGAACCGTGTAGCCGATGATCATCGGCAGGACCACGAGCGTGCCGACGAAGATGATCATCAGGCTTTCCGGTGCGCTTGCGGCCTCGAATATGGTCAGGCGGTCCGGCACCACGTAGGGGTAGAACGAATACGCCATGCCGATGAAGCCCAGCGTGAACAGTGCGATCGTCAGGACGAACGGCGCGGCGCAGAGCGCGTCGCTTTCGCGCGGCAGGCTGCGCAACAGGCCCCAGAGCAGGAAGATCAGGCCCGCCGAGATCACGGGCAGCGGCACGAGGAAGTAAAGTTCGGGCAGCGTGAACCACTTGTCGAAGATCCGGCTGCTGACGAAGGGCGAGGCCAGCGAAATGGCACCGAGCCCCAGAACCACACCCCAGATCCCGCCCTGCGCCCATTGGATCGCCTTGACCTGCAGTTCGCCCTCGGCTTTCAGGATCATCCAGGCGGCCCCGATGAAGGAATAGGCCACCGTCAGGAAGACAGCCGTGAGCGCCCCGAAGAACAGGGTAAAGGGTGTCATCTCGAGGCCCATGACGTAGAGCCCCAGCATGAAGCCCTGGGCCAGCGACGCCATCAGGCTTCCGATCCAGAAGGACAGGTCCCAGAGCCGCTTGCGCCGGGCCGGGGCCTTGGCGCGAAATTCGAACGCCACGCCGCGCAGGATCAGGCCCACCAGCATGATGGCGACCGGCAGGTAGAGCGTTGTCAGGATCACGCCATGCGCGGAGGGAAAGGCCACCAGCAGGATGCCGATGGCCAGAACCAGCCAGGTTTCGTTGGCGTCCCAGAACGGCCCGATGGACGCAACCATCCGGTCTTTCTCGGCCTCCGTGGCGAAGGGAAAGAGAACCCCTATCCCGAGGTCGAAACCGTCGAGGCAGACATAGATCAGGATCGACAGGCCCATCAGGCTGGCGAAGGCCAGCGGCAACCAGATCGCGGGGTCTCCGAACATGTCCATGCGTCTACTACTCCGCCGGTGTGGGGTTCAGGCCCGGCAGGTCGGGGCGGCCGCGCTTTTTCGCCTGCCGTCCGACGGAGGCGAGGTAGTAGAGCACGCCGATAAACGCCAGCAGCAGACCGGCATAGACCGACAGGTAAATGACCAGCGTCGTTGCCACCATCGGTGCGGGGACTTCGGCCACGGCTTGCTCGGTCGTCATCACGCCGCTGACCAGCCACGGCTGACGTCCGATCTCGGTCGTGTACCATCCCGCGAGCGTGGCGACCCAGCCGGAAAAGGCCATCGGCACCAGCGCCAGCAGCAGCGGCTTGGGCAAGCCTTCGGGGCCGCGCCGTCGGAACGCCATGAATCCCACCGCGGCCCAGCTGAGCAGCAGCATCGCCATGCCGGTGCCGACCATGACGCGGAAGGCGTAGAACACCGGCGCGACCGGCGGGTGAAGAGGGGTGCCGTCCTCTGCGACAAAGTCGTTGAGGCCCGGAATTTCGCCGTCGGCATGGTGCGTCAGGATGATCGACGCAAGGTTCGGGATGCCGATCTCTGCACGGTTTTCGCGCGCGATCTCGTCCGGGATCGCGAAGAGCAGAAGCGGGGCGTTGCCTTGGGTCTCCCAGTTGCCCTCCATCGCGGCCACCTTGGCGGGCTGGTGTTCCATCGTGTTGAGCCCGTGCATGTCGCCCGCGAAGATCTGCATCGGGATCAGCAACGCGCCGAGGCCGAGGCCCGTGACCAGCGAGACGCGCACGTCTGCGCCCTTGTCCCCGCGCAGCCAGCGCAGGGCGGAAAGACCGGCCAGCAGGAACGCGACCGTCAGGCCCGAGGCCAGCAGCATATGGGTCACGCGGTACGGCATCGAGGGGTTGAAGATGATCGCCCACCAGTTGGTCGCGTGGGCCACGCCCTCGCGCATCTCGAACCCCGCCGGCGTGTGCATCCAGCTCGACAGGACCAGGATCCAGAAGGCTGACATGGTCGTGCCGAACGCCACGAGGAACGTGGCCAGCGTGTGCAGCCAGCCCGGAACGCGGCTCATGCCGAAGAGCATGATGCCGAGGAACACGGCCTCGAGGAAGAAGGCGGTCATGACCTCGTAGGCCAGAAGCGGCCCGGCGATGTTGCCGACAGTTTCCATGAACCCGGGCCAGTTGGTGCCGAACTGGAACGACATGGTGATTCCCGACACGACACCAAGGCCGAAGCTGAGTGCGAATACCTTGACCCAGAAGCGGTAGGCATCCATCCAGCGTTCCTCGCCGCTGCTGTTGAAGCGCAGCTTGAAGTAGAAAAGCACCCACCCCAAGGCGATGGTGATCGTCGGGAACAGGATGTGAAACGAGATGTTTGCACCGAACTGGATGCGCGAAAGCAGGAGTGTGTCCATGGCCCTCAGATTGACAGGTTGCGACGGGCGACAGCGACCGCCACCGATCAATCTAGGGCCGAATACGCGAATATCCGCCCAATGCGACCAGAAAGCGCAGCGGTTTCGGGAACCCTGGGCGCGGGCGCCGGGTGGCGGCTTGCCAAATGCCGCGATCAGGCGGCGGCGAACCCGGTATCCAGCGCCGACAGGATGCGGTCGACCTCTTGCTCGGTGATGATCAGCGGGGGTGACATCAGTAGGTTGTTGCCCCCGATCCGGACCATCGCGCCGGCCTCGTACGTGGCCTTGTGAACCCGCTTGACCGTTGTTGCGTCCATCGGGGTTTTGGCTGCACGGTCGCTGACCAACTCGATGCCGGTCATCAGGCCGTGTCCGCCCCGGACATCGCCAATGATGTCGTGCTTTTCCATCAGGTTCCGAACACCATCGTAAAGCTGCGTGCCGCGGGCCGCGGCATTGGTCCTGGTATCCAGCCGCAGAGTTTCCGAAAGGCAGGCTACGACCGCGGCGGCCCCGACCGGATGGGCGGAATAGGTGTAGCCCGTCCAGATCGCGCCGCCTGCATCGGCGGTCTCGAACACCTCCGCGACCGGCTCGCTCAAGAGGACGCCGCCCACGGGGAAGTATGCGCTGGTGATGCCCTTGGCGACGGTCATCATGTCGGGCTTCACCCCCCAGTGCCGCGCGCCCGACCAGTCGCCGGTGCGCCCGAAGCCGCAGATCACCTCGTCCGAGATCAGCAGGATGCCGTAGCGGTCGCAGATTTCGCGCATGTGCTTCATGAAGCTGGCGTCGGGAACGATGACGCCGCCCGCGCCCTGGATCGGCTCCATGATGAAGGCGGCAATGGTGCCGGGATCCTGGAATTCGATCTCGTCCACCATCGCCGCGGCGATTTTCTCGGCAAGCTTGGCGGGATCGGTTTCGTCGAACGGATTGCGATAGGTATACGGGCTGGGCAGGTGGAAACAGCCGGGCAGAAGCGGCTCGTAGGTGATGCGGAAGCGGTTGTTGCCGTTGACCGATGCGCCGCCCCAATGCGTACCGTGATAGCCCTTTTTAAGCGACAGGAACTTGGTGCGTGTGGGCTCGCCCCGCAGCCGGTGATATTGCCGCGCCATGCGCAGGGCCGTGTCGACGGCGTCGGACCCGCCCGAGGTGAAGAAGACGCGGGCCATGCCGTCCTCGGCAAAGAATTCCTGCACCGCATAGGATGCTTCGATCGCGGGCGGATTGGTGGTGCCGGCAAAGGCCGAGTAGTACGGCAACTGCCACAGCTGGTCACTGATCGCCTGTTTGATGGCGTCGTTGGAATAGCCCAGATTCGTGCACCAGAGGCCACCCACGGCATCGACCACGCGATGCCCGTCGATATCGGTGATCTCGACGCCCTCGGCGCTCTTGATGATCGTCGGGGCGTGTTCCTGCTGCTCTCCGGGGTGGCCCATCGGATGCCACAGGTGTCGCGCGTTCATCTCGCGCAGGAAATTGTCGTCTTTCATGAAAGCCCCCGTCGCTGAGTCGCGGATTTGATCAAACGTGGCACCGGGGCGGGCGGCTGTCCAGAGACGCCGATAGGACCCCGTGCAAAAAGAAAGGGGGCCGTTGGTTCGGCCCCTCATTCCCTCCTGCCGCGTTGTAGGATCACCGTGCCGGGCTTTTGCTTTGCTGTCCGGCGACGGTCTGCCGCGATTTGCTGGTCGCGGAATGCTTTATCGAGTGTGCTGGAACGGCGCGGCGTACGGCATGGGCGAAAATGCCCCAGCGGGTCGCCACGGCCGCGATCATGATGTGCGCCCCGCGTGTCGACGCGGTTCCGATATGTTGAAGTGCCACAGTGCCGTTCGCAACACGGCGTCCCCCGATACCGGCACGGATCCGATCCCCTGTCCCCGTGCGTTGGAATGCAGTTTTACAAGGTATAGGCGAAGCGATTCGCGGCGGTCAATATTCGCTGATTCGTTTTCACACGGCTTTTCGCTAAGCCTCGAAACCGACTCGATAAAAAAATCTCGGCGCACGGGCAATGCCGCCGGTTTCAAAGCGGTTTCGGGCACGTTCAGGTGTCGAGCCAGACGTTTTCGAAATGCATGAAGCCGGACTGGTGCACCTGATCGTTCTTCACATGCGGGGCAAAGTGCTTGGTCCGGTTGCGCCAGAAGGGCTGTATGATGACGCCGTTCTCCTGAAGGCGGGCTTGCAGCTTGGCGGAATATTCGCGCCGTTCGTCGGCGTCGAAAACCCCCACGGCCTGTTCCAGCAGGGCATCGAATTCCGGGTCGGAATGCCCGGATTCGTTCCACGCCGCGCCCGATTTGTAGGCCAGCGCGAGCACCTGCACACCCAAGGGGCGCGGGCCCCAGTTGGTGGTCGAGAAAGGAAACTTGGTCCAGTCGTTCCAGAACGACGAGCCGGGAATGACTGTGCGCTTGATGTTGAAACCGGCCTCGCGCAGCATCGCGCCGATGGCGTCGGTGGTCGCCGTGCGCCAGTCGCCCTCGATCGAGATCAGCTCCAGCTCGGTTTCGCCGTGCCCGGCGGACCTCGCCAACGCGATGGCTGCGGCGGGATCCGGCGCTTTCCTGGGGAGCGCCGCATATTCCGGGTGGAAGGGCGCGACATGGTGGTTCTCGGCGGTGATGCCGTCACCGTTGATGCCCAGTTGCAGCGCGATTTTGTTGTCCACCGCCATCTGAACGGCATTGCGCAGCTGCTTCGAGCTGTAGGGCTCGGTATCCATGCGCATCCGGGCCACGATGGTGTTGGCGGTGGGCATGGTGCTCTTGACGAGGCCAAGATCGTCCAGCGCGTCGATGAGTTCCGGCGTGGTCTCATCGTTGACGTCGATCTTGCCGCTTTCGAAGGCTGCGACGATGGCCGCTTCGTCGGTGCCGAAGTCGATGAACCTGACCCCGTCAAGATAAGCCTCGCCGCCCCACCATTCACCGTTCTCGCGGCGCTTCACCTCGGCACCGGTGCCGATATCCATCGAGACCAGTTCGAAGGGGCCGGTGCCGATGGGGCTGTGGGCAAGGTCGGCGTCATCGCCATGGCTGCGGTGCACGATGAGAGCGGGATAGTCGGACATGCTGGCGATGAGCGAAATATCGGGGCGGGGCAGGTGCAGCTTCACCGTATGATCGTCGACCTGCTCGATCACGCCATCGGCCAGTTGCCCCGACTCCGCGTCGATCAGCGAGGCCATGCGGCCTGCCATGGAGTTGCCCTCGACCGACATGTCGCACCAGCGGGTGATGTTGTGGATCACGTCCTCGGCAGTGAACTCGTCGCCGTTGTTCCACGTCACGCCCCGGCGCAGGTTGAGGGTGTAGCTCTGCGCGTCGTCCGACACGTCCCAGCTGTCCAGCAGCAGGCCGGTAAAGCTGTAGTCGGCGTTCCAGCGCACCAGCGGTTCGCAGAACTGGCGGGCGAGGTTGCCTTTCTCGGCCCAGTCGTACTTGCGCGGATCGGTGATTTCCAACACGCGCATGGCGACACGCAGTACGCCGCCTTTCTTGCCGTCGCCATCCTGTGCCATCGCGGGCTGGGTCCTGCCCAGAAGGCCGTAAGCGGCGGCGGCGCTGGCGCCGAAGGTCGAGGCAAGCGCGATGAATTCGCGGCGGTCCACCTTTCCGGCGCGGGTGTCCGCGGCCAGTTTGCGCAGGCGGGGCCGCAGCTGGGGCGCTTGCGTGTCGGTCATTATCGATGTCTGCCTGTTCTGGGGACGTTTTTCCATCTTTATTCCGGCCTTTGGTCCCGCGAAACCAACGGAGCGGGATTCGGTCTCGGGCCTTCGAGTGACCAATCGCAAACGCGCGACGTGTCTCCTGCCGGTCGCGGGCCTTCGGCGAATTTGCTTGAGACGGCAGGGGTGCACGGGTAGATCAGGCCGCAAAGGAGAAACGGCATGAGCCTCAATACGTTCGGACATCTGTTTCGCGTCACCACCTGGGGCGAAAGTCACGGGCCCGCCCTGGGCGCGACCGTTGACGGATGTCCGCCGGGCGTTCCGGTGGACGAGGCGTTTCTGCAGCAGTTCCTGGACAAGCGACGCCCGGGGCAGAGCAAGCATACCACGCAGCGCAAGGAACCGGACGCGGTGAAGATCCTGTCGGGGGTGTTCGAAGGGCAGACAACCGGCACGCCGGTACAGCTTATGATCGAGAACACCGATCAGCGGTCGAAGGATTATGGCGACATCGCCCAGACCTTCCGGCCCGGCCATGCCGACATCACCTATCACCAGAAATACGGTATCCGTGACTATCGCGGCGGCGGGCGCAGTTCCGCCCGCGAGACGGCCGCGCGGGTTGCGGCGGGCGGGCTTGCGCGGGCCGCGCTGGCAAGCCTTGCGCCGGGCCTGGAGGTGAAAGGCTACATGACGCGGATGGGGGAGGTGACGATCGACGCCGACCGGATCGATTGGGCCGAGATCGACCGCAATGATTTCTTCCTGCCCGATGCGGGTGCGGTGTCGGTGTGGGAAGAGTACCTGCAAGGCATCCGCAAGGCGCAGAACTCGGTTGGGGCAGAGATCGAAGTGGTGTGTCGCGGGGCGCCCGCGGGGCTGGGCGCGCCGGTATATGGCAAGCTGGACACCGATCTGGCCGCCGCGATGATGAGCATCAATGCCGTCAAGGGCGTCGAGATCGGCGAGGGTATGGCCGCGGCGCGGCTGACGGGCGTCGACAATGCCGACGAGATCTTCATGGGCGCGAACGGCCCGGAATACGGCAGCAACCACGCGGGTGGTATCCTTGGCGGGATCTCCACCGGGCAGGACATCGTGGTGCGCTTTGCCGTGAAGCCCACCAGCTCGATCCTGACGCCGCGCCGGTCGATCCGGATGGATGGCAGCGCGACCGAGGTGGTCACCAAGGGGCGGCACGACCCGTGCGTGGGTATCCGTGCGGTGCCGGTCGCCGAGGCGATGATGGCCTGTGTCGTGCTCGATCACCTGCTGTTGCATCGCGGGCAGGTCGGCGACGGCCCGCGCGGCGTGATCGGATAGGTCAATCGTGCGGCTGCGCCGCGCAGGTTTGATTGGGTGAGGGGCTTTGCCCCTCGTGTCGAAACGGCGTTTCGACGCTCACCCCAGGATATTTTCGGCCAGAGGAAGAGACGGGCCGGAACTCAGGTTTCTTGCTGGCGCGAGAGTTGCACGGCGAGGATGCCCGCCGTGACCACCAGCACGCCGATTATATCCCAGAACCCTAATGCTTCGTTAAGCACGAGTGCTGCGATGGTCACGCCGAAGAACGGGGTGAGGAAGTGGAAGGTGGCGGCCTTGACCGCGCCGATGCGGTTGACCAGCGCGAACCACACGAGCGTAGCGGCCAGGCCGGGGATCAGCGTGGTGTAGACGAAGGCGGCGATGAAGGGCCAGGACCAGGCGATTTCGAGTGTCTCGGTCGAGAGGCCGACGATTCCGAGCGCGGCGCTGCCGACCAGCATTTGCAGGCCGACGATCATCAGGAAGTTGCCGCCCGAGGTGGCGCCGCGCACCATCAGCGTGGCGAAGGTGAGCGCCACGACACCGCCGATGCAGAGCATGACGCCATAAAGGTCGGCCCCGCCCTGGAGCCGTGTGCCCATGATCAGCGCGACGCCGGCCATGCCTGCGGCGAGGCCGGCAAAGCCCAGGGCGCTGACGCGTTGGCCGAGGAACAGCCAGCTGGCGAGGCCGACGAGCAGCGGCATGGAGGAGGCGATGATGGCGGCGAGCGAGGCCTCGACCGTTTGCATGGCGACGAAGTTCAGGCCGAGATAGAGCGCGTTCTGGCACAGGCCGAAGATGATCGTCGCCCGCCATTGCGCAGGTGTCAGACGCCAGGACTGGCCCAGGGCGCGGGCGATCAGGACGCCCAGGATGCCCGAGATCAGAAAGCGCAGGGCAAGCGCGCTGACGGGGGGGGCGGCGGCGACGATGATGCGCGCGGAGGTAAAGGCGCTGGACCACATGACGGCAAAGGCCAGCCCCATGAATAACGCGCGAAAGTCCATATTCTACTCGTCCTGAAATGAAAAGGGCCGCCGGTGGGGCGACCCTTTCCGAAACCTGAAAGGATTACAAGATCAGCCGTTCACGCTGTCCTTGAGGGCCTTGGCGATCGTCATCTTGACGACCTTGTCGGCATCCTTGTGGATCTGCTCGCCGGTGGCGGGGTTGCGCACCATGCGGGCCGGACGCTCGCGGCAGTAGATCTTGCCGACGCCGGGAAGGGTGACGGCGCCGCCGTTCGACACTTCCTTGGTGATGATGTCCACCATGGCATCAAGGGCGCTGGTGGCGGTTTTCTTGTCGCTGCCCATTTCTTCGGCGAGGGCCGCAACGAGCTGGGTTTTGGTCATCGGTTTTGCCATTTTCTGGTCTCCTTCAACTGCCCGTTTCTTGGGCCTCCTGCGCGGGATTTAACTGTATCTTGTAGGCAAACACAACAAATAGTGTCGTGAAACAAGGCCGATTTCTGCGTTTTGGGCCTGTTTTTTTGGGCTTTGCGCCGTTTTACACGAGATTCGGTGGACCACAACGCGCAAATGGCGATCTTGCAAGGGAGGCGGGGAATCGCCAGTCAAACTTGGTTAATGGGGCAAAACGGCCGAAAACCTACGTCGGTATCGCGTCGGTATCCGGGTGGTATTCCGACGGTGCGCGTGTCGCGGTTTACCGAGGTTAACAGGCCGTACGTGGTTAACAGGGGGCTGACGCTACGTGGCCGGGCGTTCCTGGTCCAGGGCCGGATCGAGGCGACCGGACGCCAGGGCCGAGGCTGCGACCATCGCGGTCGCGGTGCCCAGCATCAGGGGCAGGCCGCCCAGCTGGTAGGTGAGGCCCGAGAGCACGGTGCCGGCCAGCCGCCCGCCGGCATTGGCCATGTAGTAGAAGCCCACGTCCATCGTGACGCGCTCGGACTGCGTGAAGGCGAGGATCAGGTAGGAGTGCAGCGAGGAGTTCACCGCAAAGACGGCGCCGAAGACCAGCAGGCCTATGACCAGCGTGACGGTCAGCCAGGGCTGTGGGCCGGAAGCCATGAGCGCGGCGGCGGTCAGGGCGGCGGGAATGGCGGCGAGGGTCCAGGCCCAGCCGCGGGCGGCGGTGACCAGATCGGACTCGGGGCGGGCGGCGGCGCGCAGGAGGCGGGGGGCGCCGGCCTGCACGGCGCCGTAGAGGATGACCCAGACGGCCATGAACGTGCCGATGAGGAAGAAGGCGGCGCGGTTGCCCGCCTCAGAACCGTCGGACAGGACGGCGTAGAAGTAGATCGGGATGCCCACCACGAACCACACGTCGCGCGCGCCGAAGAGAAAGACGCGGGCTGCCGACAGCCAGTTGACGTTCGGGGACTTGGAGAAGACCTCGGAGAATTTCGCGCCCTTGCGGCCCTTGGGCAGGCCGGGGGGCATGGCGAGAAGGACCGCCACGAGGATGAGGGCGAGGATGGCGGCCATGCCGAGCACGGCGCCGGTGAAGCCGATGAGCGCCAGGAGGGCCGCGCCCAGCAGGAAGCCCAGACCCTTGACGGCGTTCTTGGAGCCGGTGAGCATGGCGACCCAGCGGAAGAGACCGCCGCCGGTGGTGGGGGCGAGGAGCTTGACCGCGGACTTGGAGGACATCTTGGCGAGGTCCTTGGCCACGCCGCTGGCGCCCTGGACGACCATCACGAAGGCGACCGAGAGGCCGATGGCCCAGTCGGGATCGAGCTGGGTGAGGGCCAGCAGGGCCAGCACCTGTATGCCGAGGCCGGCATAGAGCGTCGAGGTCAGGCCGAAGCGGGCGGCGATCCAGCCGGCTGCGAGGTTGGTGACCATGCCGGCGATCTCGTAGAGGACGAAGAGGTAGGCCAGTTGGACAGGCGAAAAGCCCAGCGTGTGGAAATGCAGAAGCACCAGCATCCGCAGCGCCCCGTCGGTGAGCATGAAGGCCCAGTAGGCGGCGGTAACGGCGATATAGGCCGAGAGGCCTTCGGGGCGGGCGGTGGCCTGTGTCACAGCGAGGCGCCGACCATCAGGGCCACGTCGACGAGGCGGTGGGCATAGCCCATCTCGTTGTCGTACCAGGCGTAGATCTTCACGTGGGTGCCGTTGACGACCATGGTCGAGGGCGCGTCGACGATGCCGGAGCGGGTGTCGTTGGTGTAGTCGGCGGAGACCAGCGGGCGTTCCTCGTAGCCGAGGATATCTTTCAGCGAGCCTTCGGACGCGGCCTTGAAGAAGGTGTTGACCTCTTCGGCGGTGGTTTCGCGCTCGACCTCGAAGACGCAGTCGGTGATCGAGGCGTTGAGCAACGGTACTCGGACGGCATGGCCGTTCAGGCGGCCTTTCAGTTCGGGGTAGATCAGCGTGATCGCCGTGGCGCTGCCGGTGGTGGTGGGAATGAGCGAGTTGAGCGCCGAGCGGGCGCGGCGCAGGTCCTTGGCGGGGCGGTCGACGATGGTCTGGGTGTTGGTGACGTCGTGGATCGTGGTCATGGAACCGTGCTTGATCGTCAGGTTCTCGTGGATGACCTTGACCACGGGGGCGAGGCAGTTGGTGGTGCAGCTGGCGGCGGTGACGATGCGGTGGCGGGCGGGGTCGTAGATCTCGTCGTTGACGCCCATGACGATGTTGGCCGCGTCGCCGTCCTTGACCGGGGCGGAGACGACCAGTTTTTTCACGCCGGCGTCGAAATAGGGGGCCAGCTTGGCCTCGGTCTTGAAGGCGCCGGTGCAGTCGATGACCACGTCGACGCCGTCGAGCGGCAGGGCCGAGAGGTCCTTCGTGCCGATGAAGGGGATGCGGGTGCCGTCGATGGTGACGCTGTCGGCGTCATGGGCGAACGCGGCCTCCCAGCGGCCATGCACGGTGTCGAATTCCAGAAGATGCGCGTGCATTTCCGGGTCGCCCACGGCGTCGTTGATCCAGGCGATTTTCGCGCCGCGCTCCAGCAGCGGCTTGAGGATCAGCTTGCCGATGCGGCCGAGCCCGTTGACGGCGTAGGTGGTCATGCGGAGGCTCCTGCGTTGGTGCGGCCGATGTCATCTACGGCTTTTTGTAGGGAAATCCGGTCGAGGCTGTCGAGTGACAAGCTTGTAAACGCCTTGATGCGGTTTTGCAGCGCGCCGTAGGCCTGTTGGAAGGCGAGCGCCTTTTGCGCGTCGGTGCCTGTCGCTTTCACCGGGTCTGGCATGCCCCAGTGGGCGCTGACGGGCTGGCCGGTCCAGGCCGGGCAATCCTCGTTCGCGGCCTGGTCGCAGACGGTGAAGACGAAATCGAATTGCGGCGCGTCGGGTCCTTGGAAGACCGCGACGTTCTTGGCCTCGAGCACCGAGGTGTCGTGGCCCTTCTGTTTCAGTACGTCGAGCGCGAAGGGGTTGAGTTCGGACCTGGGCCTGGTGCCTGCCGAATAGGCGTTGAAGCGGTTGCCCGCCTCGGCGCGCAGGAGGCTTTCGGCAAAGATCGAACGGGCGGAATTGCCGGTGCAGATGAAGAGCACGTTGTATTTGCGGTCGGTCATTTGGGAAACTCCGAGAAGGGTGTGCAGTGAGGTGAGGGAACAGGCATCGGGGCGGCCGCGGCAGCAGTCGCCGATGAGGTAATCGAGGGTTTGTCGCATCGCTGTCATCTCGACGCTGTAGCGCAGGGAGGTGCCCTGCCGCGTGCGCGTGATCAGCCCGGCCTGCACCAGCGCGTTCACGTAGGTCGAGAGCGTGTTGGGCTTGAGGTCGAGCGCGTGGGCCAGTTCGGTCGCCGGCACGGCATCGGGGTAGCGCCGCATCAGAAGGCGGAAGACCGCCATGCGCTGGGGGTGGCCGAGGGTGGCGAGCCGATGGGGAATCAGTGTTTCCATAATTCATGAATTACTGAAATAAAGGATTGTCCGCAAGTCTGTGTTTGCCCGTGGCCCTCTCGCGTGAACGAAACCGGGCCGAGAGGCGTTGCCCCTTCATGGTTTATGGCACGAATAACGGGGTTCTCTGTGCGCTGGGTCCCAAGACGCATTACGCGGTGACCGGACAATGCGAGGACGTGACGCTGAAGGCCGGGGCGGTATTGCAGCGCTCGGGCGAGGCAACGCACGCGGTCTATTTTCCCGAAACTGCCGTGGTGTCGGCGATTGCGACCTACAGCGACGGGTCTGGCATCGAGATGGCCAACATGGGGCGCGAGGCGTCGACGGCGGTGAACCTGCTGTTGGGCCAGTCGCACCAGTTGCACACCGACGAGGTGCAGATCGGGGGCGCGGCGCTGCGCCTGCCGGCGGAGCGGTTCTTGAAATTGAAGTCGGACCATGCGGAGTTTGAGCGGGTGCTGCTGGCAAGTGCGCAATCGGTGTTCTACCAGGTCATGATCTCGGGTGCGTGCAACGGCACGCATGACGCGCGGCAACGGCTGGCGCGGTGGCTCTTAACGATGGCCGACCGGATCGACGGCGCCGAGATGCGGCTGACCCACGATTTCCTGTCCGAGATGCTGGGTGTCCGGCGCGCGACAGTCACGAAGGCGGCGCAGGATCTTCAGGAAAACGGCCTGATCTCCTACACGCGGGGACGCATCAGGATCACAAACCGGAAAGGGCTGAGGGAGGCGAGTTGCGAATGTTACGACCTTGTTCGGAATGCCAATCGGGCCCTGTTGCCCAATGCCGGTCGAAACGGTTGAATTCCCTTCAATAAGTACGTTACCGTACAGATATTGCAGTTGACCTGCCCTAAGGTTGGACCAGCTTCGAAAAGTCATATAATCTGAGCAATTTCGGACCCGGGGGATTGCGCATGAAACCGATGGACGCCAGCATGGATGGTGACGATACAATGAAGAATGCCATTCGGCATTCTCCGTTGTCGATCGTGCTGACGGATCCGCGGATAGAGGACAACCCGATCACCTACGTCAACACCGCCTTCGAGACGCTGACCCTGTACAGCCGCAGCTATGCGATCGGGCGGAACTGCCGCTTTCTGCAGGGACCGGAGACGGATACGCAGCATGTCGGGCGCATTCGCGACGGCCTGGATTCCGAGAAGGAATTCGAGGTCACGCTGACCAATTACAGGGCCGATGGCTCGGCGTTTCGCAACCAGTTGCTGGTCGCGCCGATACATGGCGAGGATGGCGAGCTGACGGCCTTTTTCGGGTTGCAGCGGGAGGTGCCCGGCGGCGCCGACGCGGCGGGAGAGGACGACTCGATCGGGCTCTTGCGGGAGTTGCAGCACCGGGTCAAGAACCACCTTGCGATGATCGTCAGCATGATCCGCCTTCAGGCGCGACAGGAGGTCACCGAGGACTCGCTGAAGGCGATCAGCCGGCGGATCGAGGCATTGTCGGTGCTCTATGACGAGCTGTTGAGCGACGGGAGCGACGGCACCAGTGAGGAAATTGCGGCGGGCGCCTATCTGAGCCGGATCGCCTCGGTCATTTCCAGCCTGGAGCCGCGCGGGGCGATCCGGGTGAACGTGGAGTGCGACGAGGTCTCGCTGCCGGTGGACCAGGCGGCAAGGCTGGGGCTGCTCTTGTCGGAGTTTCTGACCAACGCGCTTGAACATGCCTTCGAAGGCCGGTCCGCGGGCAGCGTCGAGGTGCGGTTCGCGCGGCGCGACGAGGGCGGGGTGCGTCTGATCGTCGAGGATGACGGCAACGGTTTGCCGGAGGGCAGCAACTGGCCCTTTTCGGCGGCCAGTATCGAGGCGCAGCGGGACCGGGCCGAGCATCACGAGGGCGCGCTGGACACGACCGGCGAAAACGGCAAGCCCGGCGTCGGCGGCAGCATCGTGCAGGCGCTGACACAATCGCTGGAGGCGGATCTGTCGGTCGAGCGTCTGGAACAGGGCACGCGGGTGACGGTCGAGCTGTGACGGGCTGAACCGGCGGCCCGCGTCTCGCGCAGGTTTCGGTGCGCGGCGATTGGTGGCTTGGCCTTTGCGTCGTGATCGGTAGATCGGTCTTGCGGTAGGGGTAAGTCTGCTTTGCGGGACGAGGCGGACGTTCTGTACTGACGGTGAGGAGACGCGCATTGACGGGCCGTGGTGCGGCGAACCGACGATGGTGATGGGCAATTTATGCCCGCCAAGCACATCCAACCTGAGAGCGTGACACTTCACCTGCCAAATCGCCGTGCCGTCGCACCAAAGGTGCGCCAACTATAGTCGGCACGCCTCTGGCGTGACGGGACGGCCCGGCGATGCGCGGCGGGCTTCGCGCTTGTTCCGCGCGGGCGCTTTGTGAGTGTGGAACTTAAGGACTGGCACCGGACATTTGCGGCAACGCGAAATGCGATGGGGGCCTCTGTGTGCGGGTCTCGTTGCAAGGACATTGTCTTGCCGGTTCAAGGTTGACCTGCGCCCCTTGGCATCGGCGGCAGCCAACGAAAAAACCGCCCCCGCAGATCCTGCGAGGGCGGTGTCGTTGATGTGACGGTGCCAGTTCGGGGACCGCAGCGCCTTACTTGTACTTCCTGATCTCGCCCGAGCGCAGGCGCGCGGCGTAGCTTTGCAGCTCGCGCTTGACGATCGGCATCAGGAAGTAGAGGCCCAGCACGTTGACCACCGCCATGGCGAAGATCGCGGCGTCGGAGAAATCGATCACCGGGCCGAGGCTGGCGGCCGCGCCGATCACCACGAAGACGCAGAAGATCAGCTTGAACACCAGTTCTTTCGTCTTGCCCTCGCCGAAGAGGTAGGTCCACGCCTTCAGCCCGTAATAGGACCAGCTGAGCATCGTGGAGAAGGCGAAGAGGATCACGGCCAGCGCCAGGATGTACTTGAACCCGTCGATCGAGGACTGGAACGCCGCCGAGGTGAGCGCGACGCCGGTGTTGTCGCCCACCGTCTGGATCGCGGTGCCGGCCTCGTTCAGTACGAAAAGCCCGGTTTCGGGGTCGGTGATCAGCTGGTCGGTGATGATGATGACCAGCGCCGTCATGGTGCAGACCACGACCGTGTCGATGAAGGGCTCCAGCAGCGAGACGAAGCCCTCGGTGATGGGTTCCTTGGTGCGCACGGCCGAGTGGGCGATGGCGGCAGACCCCACGCCCGCCTCGTTCGAGAACGCGGCGCGGCGGAAGCCCTGGATCAGTGCGCCGACCATGCCGCCGGCGACGCCGAGGCCGGTAAACGCCCCCTCGAAGATGCGCCCGAAGGCGGTGCCGATCTGGTCGTAGTTCATCGCGATGATGATGAGCGCAGTGCCGACATAGAGGATGCCCATGAAGGGCACGACCTTTTCGGTGACGCGGGCGATGGACTTGAGGCCGCCGACGATCACGGCGAAGACGACCGCGGCCATGACGAGGCCGGTGACCCAGCCGGGATATTCACCGAAGACGTTGGTCAGCTGCGCATGGGCCTGGTTGGCCTGGAACATGTTGCCGCCGCCAAGTGCGCCCAGGATGCAGAAGATCGAGAAGAGGACCGCCAGGATGCCGCCGCCGAAGATGCCGCGTTCCTTGAAGCCCTTCGACAGGTAGTACATCGGGCCGCCCGAGACCTTGCCGTCGGGGTATTCGTTGCGGTATTTCACGCCCAGCGTACATTCGGTGAATTTCGATGCCATGCCCATGAGGCCGGCGAGGATCATCCAGAACGTGGCCCCCGGACCGCCGATGCCGATGGCGACCGCGACGCCCGCGATGTTGCCAAGGCCCACCGTGCCCGAAAGCGCCGTGGCGAGCGCCTGGAAGTGGCTGACCTCGCCCGCGTCGTTGGGATCGGAATAGTCGCCCTTCACGAGCGCGATGGAGTGGCCGACCCAGCGGAACTGCACCACGCCGAAATAGATGGTGAAGACGGTGGCGGCGATGACCAGCCAGCCCACGATCCAGGGAAAGTTCGTGCCCGGGAAGTCGGAGAAGATCAGGCTGACGAACCAGCCGGTGGAGTTGGCGAAGATCTCGTTGACGCGTTCGTCGACGGATTGCGCCAGGGCCGGAGCGCTGAGCGCCAGCAGGGCGAAGAGCGCCGCCAGGGGCGTCTTGAGTGAATGTTTCATCTGTGTCCCTCGATTTTCTTGTTGAATGCTTGGCACGTTGTCACGGCACGATGGTGACGGGCACCGGCGCGGCCTGCGCGAGGCTGCCCGCGACAGAGCCGAAGATCCGCGACGACAGCGCGGAATGTCCGGTGCGGCCGATGACGACCTGCTGAGCCTTGTTCTCGTTGATGATCTCGACCAGCGTGTCGGCGATGTGGCCATAGCGCAGGACCGTGGTGGCGGTGATGCCGGCATCGGCGAGCTGCTTCAGAACGGGTTTGAGCAGCGCCTCCTCGGCGCGGGCCAGTTCCTCCTTGCGGCGCATGTGCCGTTCCTCGAGCTCTTCCTTGGTGAGGAAGGAATAGGGCGACCATTCCAGCACGTGAGCAACGATCACCTCGGAACCTTGTGCCTTTGCCATCGTGATGGCGAAGTCGAGAGCCGCCTTGGCGCTTTCACTGTCGTCAAATCCCAGGACCAGTTTTTTTGACATTGTTTTCTCCTGTCGTGTCATTCCGGATCGGAATCCGAGCAGCGTAGACGTAAAACGCGAGTCGGCGCGAGTATTTTCAATCTATGTGGGCAGGGCGGTGCCATTGGGGGCGGGTGGCCGATCATCGTGTTCATTGGGGTGGCAAAGCGCAGGGAGGTCCCGGATCAAGTCCGGGACGGGTGTTCTTCGATGCCCGGTCGAGTCTAGAGGAACGCCGTTTCGTCGAAGCTGCGCAGTTTGCGGCTGTGGATGCGTTCCAGGGGCATGTCGCGGATATGCTCCATCGCGCGGATGCCGATCATCAGGTGGCGGGACACCTGCGTCTTGTAGAAATCGCTGGCCATGCCGGGCAGTTTCAGCTCGCCATGCAGGGGCTTGTCCGACACGCACAGAAGCGTGCCGTAGGGTACACGGAAGCGAAAGCCGTTGGCGGCGATGGTCGCGCTTTCCATGTCGAGCGCGATGGCGCGGGACTGGCTGAGGCGCTGGACCGGGCCGGACTGGTCGCGCAGTTCCCAGTTGCGGTTGTCGAAGCTGGCAACGGTGCCGGTGCGCATGACGCTTTTCAGCGCGTAGCCTTCCAGTTCGGTTTCCGCTGCGACGGCCTTTTCCAGCGCGATCTGCACTTCGGCCAGCGCCGGGATGGGCACCCAGGCGGGCAGATCGGCATCGAGTACCGCATCCTCGCGCAGGTAGGCATGGGCGAGGACGAAATCGCCCAGCGATTGCGAGTTCCTGAGGCCCGCGCAATGGCCCACCATGATCCAGGCATGGGGGCGCAGGACGGCGATGTGGTCGGTCGCCGTCTTCGCGTTGGAGGGGCCGACGCCGATATTGACCAGGGTGATGCCGCTGCTGTCCTTGCGCTTGAGGTGGTAGGTGGGCATCTGCGGCAGCTTGGAGGTGGGGCGCAGCACCTCGTCGGGGCCGGTGATGGCCGTGTCGCCGGGGCCGATGAAGCTGTCGTAGCCGCTGTCGGGATTGGCGAGCACCTTGCGGGCATAGGCCTCGAACTCGGCCACGTAGAACTGGTAGTTGGTGAAGAGGACGTGGTTCTGGAAATGCTCGGGCGCGGTGGCGGTGTAATGCGCAAGCCGGGCGAGCGAGTAGTCCACGCGCTGCGCCGTGAAGGGGGCGAGCGGCGCGGGGTCCTGCTGCATCACGGTGTAGGTGCCGTTGACGATGTCGTCATTGGTGGTCGACAGGTCCGGCACGTCGAAAAAGTCGCGCAGGGTGAAATCGGCCGCGCCCTGTTGAGGCACGGTGATGGCGGGGTCGTTGGCCACCGCGAAATGCACCGGCATGGGTGTGTCGGACAGCTGGATCGTGACCGGCACCTCGTGGTTGTGCAGCAGGAGGCCGATCTGCTGTTCGAGGTAGTTGCGGAACATCCGGGGCCGGGTGACGGTGGTGCTGTAGGTGCCGGGCTCGGCGAGGTGGCCGAAGCTGAGGCGGCTGTCGATCTTGGCATAGCTGGAGGTGCTGATGCGGATCTCGGGGTAGTAGGCGCGGATCGCCCGGTCGGGCTGGCCTTCGTGCATGGCGGTCTGGAACGCTTGGCACAGAAACTCCACCGCACCGTCATAGAGCGCGATCAGGTGGTCCACGGCGGCGGCGGCGTCCGAAAAATTTTGCGGCGCGGGGGCCTCGGGGCTGTGATAGCGGCCGAATTCGGCGGTGTGAGCCATGGTGTACCCGATACATTCAACTTTTGCGGGACACGTTGACAGAGCGGGATGCGGTTCGCAAGCTGGCGCGGATTTATCGCCGCAAGGGAGAGGCTTATGGATTTCGAGACGGTCACGCCGGAGGTGTTCGGCGCGTCGCTGCGGGGGCTGGGGCTGAACCTGCTGGTGCGCGACGTGCCGCGGGAAGCGGCGTTTCTGGAGGCCGTGTTCGGGATGACGGCCCATCGGGTGAGCGCGGATTTCGCGATCATGGCATATGGCGAGCAGTTGTTGCAACTGCATGCGGACGGGACCTATGCCAGCCATCCGTCGCTGAGCCTGGTGCCCGAGGGCGCGCCGCGCGGGGGCGGGGCGCAATTGCATCTGTTCGACAGCGACCCGGACGAGGCGGCGGCACGGGCCGAGGCGGCGGGCGGGCACGTGTTGCAGCCGCCGACGGACAAGCCGCATGGCCTGCGCGAGACCACCATCCTGTGCGAGAACGGTTATGCCTGGGTGGCGTCGCGGCCGCTGGAGGATATATCAGCCGGGTGAGGCACAGGAGAAACGCATGGGCAAGGTGTTGCTGTCTTTCGGGCACGGGTTTTCGGCGCGGGCGCTGGCCCGGCGGCTGATCCCTCAGGGCTGGCGCGTGATCGGGACGACCCGGACGGCAGAGAAGGCCGAGGCGCTGCGCAAGCAAGGCGTCGAAGGCGTGGTCTGGCCCGGCAGCGACCTGTCGGAGGCGCTGGGCGTGGCGACGCACCTGCTGACCTCGGTCAGTCCGGGGGAGGAGGGCGACCCGGTGCTGAACGCTTTGGAGGACGAGATCGCGGCCATCGCGGGGCGGCTGGAATGGGCCGGCTACCTGTCGACCACCGGGGTCTATGGCGACCACGAGGGCGAGTGGGTGACCGAGGACACGCCGCTGGAGCCTTCGACCGAGCGCGGTCAGAGGCGGGTCGTGGCGGAGGCGGCCTGGGCGGCGATACCGGACCTGCCGCTGCATATCTTCCGGCTGGCGGGCATTTATGGCCCCGGGCGCGGGCCGTTCGAGAAGGTGCGAAAGGGCACGGCGCGGCGGATCATCAAGCAAGGCCAGGTGTTCAGCCGGACCCATGTCGAGGACATCGCGCAGGTGCTGGAGGCGTCGATCAAGCGGCCCAATCCGGGTGCGGCCTACAACGTCTGCGACGACGATCCGGCGCCGCCGCAGGATGTGATCGGCTATGCGGCGGAATTGCTGGGGGTGCCGCTGCCGCCGGCGGTGGATTTCGAGGAGGCGGACATGAGCCCTATGGCGCGGTCGTTCTATGCGGAATCGAAGCGCGTGGACAACAGCCGGATCAAGGACGAGTTGGGGGTCGCGTTGATCTATCCGGATTACCGGGCGGGGTTGACCGCGTTGTTAGGAGACGAAAGCGCGCGCAAGGGGTGAGGCGCGGCGCGTGGGTTTTCACCCACCCTACGAGGTCCCGGATCAAGTCCGGGACGGGCGCGGCCTTGGTGTCATTCAGGCTGAAAATCCAGACGGTCCTGCCGATCGCTGCCCGCGGTATGTGAGTATTTCGGGAACAATGAAAGGTTTGGTCTCCCCCGATTTTCACTGTTCTTCAAATACTCATGCCGGCGATACGACAAAACGCACCCGATTAGCCGTTTTCGCGCAGGATCGCGCCGGCGAGATAAAGCGAGCCGCAGATGAGAATGCGCGCGGTTGGGTCTTTCGCCGCGATGCCCTCGATGGCGGCGCGGGCGTTGGGCGCGGTACCGGCGAACAGGCCCGCGTTGGCGGCGGCGGTGGCGGTGGCGTCGGCGGGAAGGGTGTTGGCCTCGCCGGGGATGGAGATGGCGGTGAGGCTTTGGGCGACACCGGCGAGCGGCGAGAGGTAGCCCGAGATATCCTTGGTGTTGAGCATGCCGCAGACGAGGTGCGTCGGTCGCGGTGGCAGCGAAGAAAGATGCGCGGCCAGGGCGCGGCCCGCGGCGGGGTTGTGGCCGCCGTCGAGCCAGAGTTCGGCCTGCGGTGCCGCCTCGGCCAGCGGGCCGGTGGAGAGGCGTTGCATCCGGGCGGGCCAATGGGCGTGCGTGACCGCCGCCTCGAGCGCGGCATCGCCAAGGTGCAGGTGACGCAGGGCGGCGAGGGCGGCGCCCGCGTTCTCGTACTGGTGCGCGCCGGGCAGGTTGGGCAGAGGCAGGTCGCGCAGGCCGGTTTCGTCCTGGTAGATCAGGCGACCGCGCTCGGTGGTGACATGCCAGTGCTGGCCGTGGGCCAGAAGGGGCGCGCCCAGTCGCCTGGCGGCGGCCTCGATGGCGTCCATGCCTTCTTCGTCCTGTGGGCCGACGACGCACGTGACGCCGCGTTTGAGGATGCCGGCCTTTTCCATCGCGATCTTGGCCAGCGTGTCGCCCAAGTATTGCTCGTGGTCCATCGACACGGGCGTGATGATGGTGAGCGCGGGCTTGGCCACGACATTGGTGGCATCGAGCCGTCCGCCCAGGCCCACTTCGAGCAGGGTGTAATCGGCGGGCACGCGCGACATGGCGAGGATTGCGGCGCAGGTCGTGATCTCGAAATAGGTGATCGGCGCGTCGCCGTTGGCGGCGTAGCACTCGTCGAGCACTTCGGTCAGGTGCGGCTCGGTGATCAGCTCGCCGGCCAGCCGGATTCGTTCGTGAAAGCGGGCGAGGTGGGGCGAGGTGTAGGCGTGGGCGGTCTTGCCCGCCCCTTCGATGCCTGCGCGGATCATGGCGAGCGTCGAGCCCTTGCCGTTGGTGCCGGCGATGTGGATTACCGGGGGCAGGGCATCCTGCGGGTTGCCGAGCGCGTCGAGCAGGCGCCAGACGCGGTCGAGCGTGAGGTCGATGATCTTGGGGTGCAGGGCCATCATCCGGTCGAGGATGACGTCCGATGTGGGGGCGGTCATTTGTCGGATGTGTCCGCGGATTGCTCTTCGCCCGTGTCGGGCTGTGCCGCGCCCTGCGCCTCGTCCTCGAGCGGGAGCTCGGGGGCGGGAAGGTCGGCGGTGACGGCGGGGGGCAGGTTCAGGAGCATGCGCAGGATGGAGATGAGCTCGGCGCGCATCTGGCCGCGGGGGGTCACGCGGTCGAGCATCCCGTGGTCGAGCAGGTATTCGGCGCGCTGGAAGCCCTCGGGCAGTTTTTCGCGGATCGTCTGTTCGATCACGCGTGGGCCCGCGAAGCAGATCAGCGCGCCCGGTTCCGCGATATGCACGTCGCCCAGCATGGCGTAGGAGGCGGTGACGCCGCCGGTGGTGGGGTGGGTGAGCACGACGATGTAGGGCAGTCCCGCCTCTTTCAGCATCTGCACGGCGACGGTGGTTCGGGGCATCTGCATCAGCGACAGGATGCCTTCCTGCATCCGCGCGCCACCGGCGGCGGAAAAGAGCACGAGGGGGCGCTTGAGCTTCACCGCCTCTTCGGCGGCTGCGATGATGGCGTTGCCGACATACATGCCCATGGAGCCGGCCATGAAGGAGAAATCCTGCGCCGCCGCCACAATGGGGGTGCGGCCGATTTCGCCGGAGGCCACCAGCATCGCCTCGGTTTCACCCGTGGCCTTTTGCGCGGCGCGCATCCGGTCTGGATATTTCTTCTGGTCGCGAAAGTGCAGCGGGTCGGGCGTGGGCTGGGGCACGGCGACCTGGGTGAAGGCGCCGCCGTCGAAAAGCGCGGTGAAGCGGTCGCGCGGGGTGATCGCCATGTGGTGGCCGCAGGACGTGCAGACGTTGAGATTCTCGCGCAATTCGCGGTGGAACAGCATGGTTCCGCACTCTTCGCACTTGGTCCACAGGTTCTCGGGGATCTCGCGGCGCGAGAAGATCGAGTTGATGCGCGGACGCACGTAATTGGTGATCCAGTTCATCGGTGGCCCAGTTCCCGTTGCAAATCGCCCTTGAGATAAGCCGTGCGCGGGGGAAATGCAATCAGACGCGAAGGGCGAGGCGCGCAGTGAGCCAGCTGACGAGCAGCAGCATCAGGTCGAGCGGGGCCCAGACCCAGAGCGTGTCGGTATCGTCAAGCGCGAAGGGGTAGGTGTAAAGCGCCAGGCCGTCGAGATTGTTCTCGGGCGCGACCACGAGGATCGCGAAGAAATTGTTGACGAAATGCAGGCCGAGGGCGGCGCCGATGGTGCCGGTGCGCGCCGTGAGGTCGGCCGCGGCGATGCCGAAAAGCGTGGCCCAGCCGACGATCAGCCAGGTGGCGTCGCCGTTCATGATCGGGTCGTAATGCAGCAGGCCGAAGAGGATCGAGGGCACGATGAGCCAGACCCGGGGGCTGGCGAAGCGGGCGGCGAGCTGGCTTTGCAGGTAGCCGCGAAACACCAGTTCCTCGGCGCCGGTCTGGATCAGCAGCGCGGGCAGGGCCAGCGGCAGGAAGCTGAGCCAGAGGGAGGGGTTGAGGTTGGTCTCGGGCACGAGATCGGGGGTGGCGGGCAGGAGCAGCGACAGCGCCACGTGCAAGCCCACCATGTAGAGGCAGACGCGGCCGAAATGGTGCCGCGCGCGCCCGGGATCGCCGATGAAGCTGGGCAGGGTGCGGTTGTGAACCGTGCGCCCGGTGATGGCCAGTGCGAAGAGGATGAAGCCGAAGACATAGAGATTGGCCAGCACGCCGTAGGGTGTGTCGCCGCGTTCCAGCGCGGTCACGGTGTCGTCCATCGGCGTGCCGGGCACGATCACGTTGAGCAGCGCCGACGTGGTGAAGATCAAGGACAGGAACAGGACCGACAGCATCACCGCGCCGAGCACGAGGCGCACGAGCGATGCCGTGGGGCGGGCCGCGGCGACCAGGGCTTCGTGCGGGCGGTAGGCGTCGGACATGGGATCAGAGCTAGGGCGCGAGGGCATCGACCGCAATGGCGTTCGGGGTTTGCGGCACAAGAAAAAACCCGGGCGCGAACGCCCGGGTCAGGATCAAGGGTCGGGAGGACCCATCTCTGTCAGCGGTCTCAGCCCTTCGAGAACTCGGGGTAGGCTTCCATCCCCAGTTCGGACATGTCGAGACCTGCGATCTCTTCCTCTTCGCCGACGCGGATGCCCATGACGGCCTTGAGGATGAACCAGATGATCAGGCTGGCCACGAAGGTGAACACACCGTAGGCCACGATGCCGGTCAGCTGGGTGATCAGGTTGGCGTCGCCGTTGTAGAAGATCACGGCGATGGTGCCCCAGATACCGGCGAAGAGGTGCACCGGAACGGCGCCGACCACGTCGTCGATTTTCAGCTTGTCGAGCATCGGGATCGTCAGGACCACGATCACGCCGCCCACGGCACCGATCCAGAGCGCACCGAAGAGCGTGGGTGCGAGCGGTTCCGCGGTGATCGAGACAAGGCCGGCCAGGGCGCCGTTGAGCACCATGGTGAGGTCCGGTTTCTTGTACATCACCTGGCTGAGGATCAGCGCGGTCACGGCACCGGCCGCGGCGGCCATGTTGGTGTTGGCGAAGATGCGGCTTACGTCGGAGACGTCACCCACGGTGCCCATGGCAAGCTGCGAGCCGCCGTTGAAGCCGAACCAGCCGAGCCACAGGATGAACGTGCCGAGAGTGGCGAGCGCCAGGTTGGAGCCGGGCATCGGAGTGACCTTGCCGTCCTTGCCGTACTTGCCCAGGCGCGGGCCCAGCACGATGGCGCCTGCCAGAGCGGCCCAGCCGCCCACGGAGTGCACCACGGTGGAGCCGGCGAAGTCCTGGAAGCCGGCGGCGTCGAGCCAGCCTGCGCCCCATTTCCACGAGCCCGAGATCGGGTACATGAAGCCGGTCAGGATGACGACGAAGATCAGGAACGGCCACAGCTTGATCCGTTCGGCCAGCGCGCCCGACACGATCGAGGCGGTGGCAGCGACAAAGACCAGCTGGAAGAAGAAGTCCGAGCCGACCGACGCGTAATCGAGCGCGGCGTCCGCCGCGGCCACGCCCACCGGATCGAGCACGGTCTGACCGCCGATGGCGAAGTAGCCGTTGAAGTCGCCCGGATACATCGTGTTGAAGCCGACGAGCCAGTACATGATCGCGGCAATCGAGAAGAGCGCGATGTTCTTGGTCATCTGCATGGTGACGTTCTTGGAGCGCACCAGCCCGCCTTCGAGCATGGCGAAACCCGCGGCCATGAAGAACACCAGGAAGCCGGCCATGCAGAACAGCAGGGTCGTCATGATGTAGGGGCCGATTTCGTCGAAGCCAGGTGCGGCTGCTTCGGTCTCGGCGGCTTCCTGAGCGAAGCCGAGTTGGGGCAGGACCGTGATTGCGGTTGCGGCGAGCCCCAGATGAATAAAGCGTTTCATTGTGATGTTATCCCTTCTATCGCGCGTGTTCAAAGCGCGTCATCGTTGGTTTCGCCGGTGCGCACGCGCATGGCCTGTCCGATATCGAGCACGAAGATCTTGCCGTCGCCGATCTTGCCGGTGCGCGCTGTCGTCGCGATGGTCTCGACCACCTGGTCGACCATGCCGGCGGTGACGGCGATCTCGAGCTTGATCTTGGGTACGAAGTTCACGGCGTATTCCGCGCCGCGGTAGATCTCGGTGTGGCCGGATTGCGAGCCGAAGCCCTTGATCTCGGTCACCATCATGCCGCGCACGCCGATCCCCGTCAGCGCTTCGCGCACATCTTCAAGCTTGAACGGCTTGATGGTTGCAATGATGAGTTTCACAGATGTCCCTTTCGGTTGCTTGGGCGAGGTTGGTTTCGCTGATGCAGAAAGTGACGGAGATGCGGCGGGCTGGAAGGGTGAGCGGCGAGGAAACGGGCGGAAATCGACGAGTTATGCACAAATTATGCGCAAATATGCGTATATGACTAATAAATGTGCGATTAAGAATCATATTTGGGGCCCTACCCTAGGCGGTATGTCGCCGAGCGCGGCCACCGGGCGGCCGGGCGGATCACAGGCCGGGGTGACGCGGTGCAGAGGGCCTGCGATGCATTTCGGGGGTCTACTTTCGGGTTGAGGACCTGTAAACTGCCGCAAAACCAGAGGTCCGGGCAGGTAGGGCATGGGAAATCAGGGGCGAAAAGCGCCGCGACTCGTTGCAGACAGGCGATACGGCAAGACCACGAAGGCACCGGCAAAGGGTCGGTCCGCGACGGCTGCGCGCAAGCCGGCGAAACCCCTGCGCACGCAACGCAAGAGCGGTGGCGGTTCGGGCGGCGGGCGCGGCCCGGTGGCGTGGATCAAGCGCCTGTTCCGCTGGATCCTGCGGCTGATCTGGGTGGTGACGTGGCGCGTGGCGGCGGTGCTGTTGCTGGTGACGGCGCTTGCGGTGGCTTACGTCTATGCCGGGTTGCCGGACGTGCGGGCGCTGCTGGACGGGCGGGCGCGCGGGTCGGTCACGATGCTGGACCGCGAGGGCGACGTCTTTGCCTGGCGCGGCGATCAGTTCGGCGGCGTGGTGACCGCCGACACCGTCAGCCCCGACCTGCGCAACGCCGTGCTGGCCACCGAGGACAAGCGGTTCTACAGCCATTTCGGCCTGAGCCCGCGCGGCATCGCCAGCGCCATCCGCATCAACCTGAGCGAGGGGCGCGGGCCGCTGAGCGGTCATGGCGGCTCGACCATCACGCAACAGACCGCGAAACTGCTGTGTTTGGGCGTGGAATACGACGAGAGCGAGTGGGAGAGCGAGGCGGATTACGTTCAGGATTGCCGCCGCGGATCGCTGAGCCGGAAGGCCAAGGAAGCGATCTATGCCATGGCGATGGAGGCGAAGTACTCCAAGAACGAGATCCTGTCGATCTATCTCAACCGGGCCTATTTCGGCGGTGGCGCCTTTGGTGTCGAGGCCGCGGCGCAGCGCTATTTCGGCGTCAGCGCGCGCGAGGTGAACGCGGCGCAGGCGGCGATGCTGGCGGGTTTGCTGACCGCGCCGACGCGGCTGGCGCCCACGACCAACCTGGAACGCTCGCAGGCGCGGGCGGCGACGGTGCTGCGGTTGATGAACGAGCAGGGCTACCTGACCGAGGCCGAGGAGCAGGCCGCCCAGGACAATCCCGCCACCCTGTCGGAGGCCGCCGAGGCGCAGGCGGGGGGCTATTTCGCCGACTGGGTGATGGACAGCGGACCCGAGCTTTTCACCCGCGACACGACCGAGGACGTTATCATCCAGACGACGCTGGACCAGCGCATGCAGCGCGCCGCCGAGGAGGCGCTGGACTGGATCTTCGAGAACAAGGTGAGCGACGGGTCCGAGGCGCAGGCGGCGATCGTCGTCATGAGCGCCGACGGCGCGGTGCGGGCCATGGTGGGCGGCCGCAAGTCGCGCGTCACCGGCGCGTTCAACCGGGCCACGATGGCCAAGCGGCAAACTGGATCGGCGTTCAAGCCCTTTGTCTACGCCACCGCGCTGGAACTGGGCTACGAGCCGAACTCGATGGTGGTGGACGAGCCCTATTGCCTTGATATCACGGGCTCGGGCCGGTGGTGCCCGGACAATTACGACAACAAGTTTCACGGCCGTGTGCCGCTGATCACGGCGCTGGCGGAATCCTACAACATTCCGGCCGTGAAGGTGTCGGAAAGCGTGGGGCGCGACCTGGTGCGTCGCATTGCCAGCGATTTCGGAATCGACAACGAACTGGCCGATGGGCCGGCGCTGGCGCTGGGCGCGTCGGAAAGCACGCTGCTGGAGATGACGGGCGCATACGCCGGGATCCTGAACGGCGGCTCGTCGGTGACGCCTTACGGGCTGGTCGAACTGAAGCTGTTGGGTGACGACGCGCCGCTGATGCGCAAGAGCGGGGGCATCGGCGAGCGGGTGATCCAGCAGGAGGCGGCGCAGAAGCTGATGGGCATGATGTACGAGGTGGTGCAGTCGGGCACCGGCGCGCGCGCCAAGCTGCCCGACCGGCAGGCCGCGGGCAAGACGGGCACGACCCAGGCGGCGCGCGACGCGTGGTTCCTGGGCTTTACCGCGGATTACGTCACCGGCGTGTGGATGGGGTATGACGACAATACCCCTCTGAAGGGTGTGACCGGTGGCGGCCTGCCGGCGGATATCTGGCGCGAGACGATGGTACGGGTGAACGAGGGTGTTCCGGTCAGCGACCTTCCGATGATCCGGGTCGAGCCGCAGCCGCAGGTGCAGCAGCAGCCCCGCACGCAGACGCAGCCGCGCCAGGACAGGGGCAACACGATCAACCGGATGCTGAAAGAGCTCCTGGGGCCGGCCCACGGGGGGCAGTGAGCCGCGTTTGCCCTTGGCCTCGGGGCAAGGGCCGCGGCTGCGCTCCGGTCCGGCCTGCCGGGGCGCGTTCTAAGCCGAGCGCAGTTCCGGCCGTTGGCTCTGCGCCTCGTTTCCCTGCGCGCGGGTCAGGTCCGGCGCGCCGGACGCCAGAAGCCGGACGATCTGGCCGGATGTCAGGGCGGTGCAGAATTCCCCGTGCATCGCCGCGACCGACAGGTCATGCACCAGTTCCGGGTCGTGATCGACCCCGTTCAGATCGAGCCGGTTGCAGGTCGCACAGGCATCGTGGGCGAGATACACGTCGAACCCCATGTTTCCGGCCATGCGGACGGAGGTTTCCACGCAGAAGTTGGTGAAATAGCCGGCGACGACCAGCCGGGTGATGCCCGCCCGTCTCAGGTGCAGTTCCATCGGCGTTCCGATAAAGGCCGAATTGACGCTTTTCTCGATCACGATGTCGTCCGGCCCGATCTCGAGCCCATCCAGTTGTGCGCCGGTCGGCAGCGACAGCTTCAGCGGGCTGTCGGGCTCGATACTGTCGTGCCGGGTAAAGGCCACAACCCGACCTGCCTGGCGAAACGCGGTGAGAAGGTCGATAAGGCGCGCATGACAATCGGGATTGTTCATGCGCCCGGTCTTGCCGCCCCAGTGCCCGAAGTCGTGCACGCCCTTCTGGACGTCGATCAGCAACAGGGCGGTTTCTTTTCCGAATTGATCAATCATGTTCACGCATCCAGTCTGACAAGGGCTTTCACAGGTGGCCGGCGCCGGGGTCAGCCGGCGCGTTGCACGTCCGCGATGAGTGCGTCGATATTGCCGCCGTTGCGGTCGAGCATGGCGCCGATCTCGGTGCGCTCGCTGAGCCGCAGGCTGACGCCCTCGATCACCATATCGAAGAACAGGTCGCGGCCCGAGCGGTCGGAGACCAGGAAAAGCACGGTGAAGGGCGACTTGCCGCGCAGCTTCACCGTCGAGCGGACCTCGTGCCAGGATTTGACCTGGCGCACGCCCGTCACTTCGATCTGGCCGCCGATGAACTCGCGGAACCGCTTGCCGTACTTGCGGGCGATATAGCCCTGGAAGGCAGCGGTGAAAGCCCGCATCTGGGCCGAGGTGGCGCGGCGCGAATCCGCACCCAACGTGGAGCGGGCGATGATGTTCACGTCGGCATAGCGGGCGAAGATGCGTTCGAATTCGCCGATCATGGCGCCGGTCGACCTGCCCGAGGCGATGACGCGGTTGATATCGGCGACGACCTGGTCGATGAGGCCGCGGGCGCGGGCTTCTGTCAGGGCAAAGGCGGGGGTTGCGGCAGCGGGCAGCAGCGTGGCCGCCGCGCCGGCCCCGATCAGGAAACGTCTGGAAATGTCATTCATCGTAGGGGTCCTCCAGCGGCGTGCCGAGTTCGGCATCATAAGGATCTTCCAGCGCCCCGCCCGAGCCTCCGCCCAGCTTGAAGCGCCTGTTCTGAATATAGAGCGACCGCGCCTGAGCGTAACTGTCGGCGCTGTCGTAAAGGATGGAATCGATGGTGTCGGCGTAGCGGCCCCGGTCCGACAGGCCGGTCGCGGCGGAGGCGACGGTGCCGTAGTAGTTCTCGGGCTCGTCGAGCACATAGGTCAGCGGGTTGGTGAAGAGATCGACGATCCTGCCCGCCGCCGCGCGCTCGGTCGAGGGGCCCAGCAGGGGCAGCTCGATATAGGCCCCCTCGCGCACGCCCCAGACATGGAGCGTCTGGCCGAAATCGGCGTCGGTGGCCTGGGGCATGTTGAGTTCGGACGCGGTGTCGAACAGGCCGCCCAGCCCGATCGTGGTGTTCACGAGGAAGCGGTAGGTATCTTCGGTCGCGCCCTTCATGTTGCCTTGAAGGATGTTGTTCACCACCGCGCCGGGGATCGACAGGTTGAAGGCGAAACGGCCGATCATGTTCTCGACATCGTCGGGAATGAAGCCGGAATAGCCCTTGCCGGCGGGGCCGACCAGGTTTCTGTCCAGCGCCCGGTTGAAGGCGTGCGTGCGGCGGTTTTCCTCTTCGTAGGGATCGAAGACCTGGCCGGCGGGGTGGCCCGCCGGGGTCGGCGTGCAGCCCGGAGCCGCGAGGGCCGCGACAAGCGCAAGGCAGGCCGCGAACAGCTTCGGTTGACGGAAAGACGAGAAATGTGGCAACGGTCAGACTTTGGTTAAGCTATTGCGGGCATACATAAACAAACTGCTGAATTTACCCAGATACATCGACGTGTAGGCGATGTCCTGTGGCAGAACGGTGACAATGGTAGTAAGGCGGATCGGGGTATCGTTCAAGCGACGATGTGAGGGCGCGCGGAAGGGTCGGGATGCAACTCAGCAAGGCGAGACTTGATGCAGGCCGCGAGGAACTGCGCGCCGCCCGCCGCGAGAGCCGCGGGCTGTACTGGTTCGTCGGGATCTTCAGCTTTTTCGTCAACCTGCTGATGCTGACCGGGCCGCTCTACATGTTGCAGGTCTATGACCGCGTGCTGGGCAGCCGATCGGTCGAGACACTGATCGCGCTGAGCGTGCTGGTGGTGTTTCTTTACGGCATGATGGGCCTGCTGGACTATGCCCGCGGGCGGATCATGGGCCGGGTCGCGGCGCGGTTCCAGGCCCGGCTGGACCGGCGGGTGTTCGACGCGGTGATCCGCAAGGCGGCGGTGGCCCCCGACGAGCATACGGAAACGGGGTTGCGCGACCTGGAGGCCGTGCAGCGGCTGATGTCCTCGCCGGTGCTGATGGCGATTTTCGACTTGCCGTGGACGCCGGTCTTCCTGGCCGGGATCTGGCTGTTCCACCCCTGGCTGGGGGCGCTGGCGCTGATCGGCGGGGGGGTCATCATCCTGATCACCGTGGTCAACCAGTGGGTCACCCGCCAGCCGGCGATGAAATCGGCGCGGGCCACGGGCGCGGCGGAAATGCTGTCCAACCAGATCCGCAACGAATCGGAAATGGTGCAGGCGATGGGGATGCGCGACCAGGCGTTCTCGCGCTGGCAGAAGGCTCGGGACGAGTCGCTGAAATCGCAGATCACGTCGTCGGACCTTGTCGGCACGTTCACCACGACGACAAGGACCTTCCGGCTGTTCCTGCAGTCGGCGATGCTGGGGCTGGGGGCCTACCTGGTGTTGCAGAACGAGTTGACGCCCGGCGCGATGATCGCGGGGTCGATCCTTATGGGCCGGGCGCTGGCGCCGGTCGAGCTGGCCGTCGGGCAGTGGGCGCTGGTGCAACGGGCCGTGCAGGGCTGGCATTCGCTGACCGAGCTGCTGGCGCTGGTGCCGCCCGAGCAGCCGCGCACGCCGCTGCCCAAGCCCAAGGCGCTGTTGCAGGTGCAGCAGGTGACGGTCGTGCCGCCGGGCGACCAGCAGGCGGCGCTGAAGACCATCAGTTTCACTGTCCTGCCGGGCCAGGCGGTGGGCGTCATCGGTCCCTCGGGTGCCGGCAAGTCGACGCTGGCACGGGCGCTGACCGGGCTGTGGCGGCCCGCCGGCGGGCGCATCCGGCTGGATGGCGCGTCGCTCGATCAGTTCGAACCGCGCGTGCTGGGCGAGCATATCGGGTACCTGCCGCAGCGGGTGCAGCTGTTTGAGGGGACCATTGCCGAGAACATCTCGCGCCTGGCCGAAGAGCCGGACGCCGCCAAGATCGTCGAGGCGGCGAAGAAGGCCGATGCGCACGACATGATCCTGAAGCTGCCCGACGGCTATGACACGCGGGTCACCGCCGGGGGCGGGCGCCTGTCGGGTGGCCAGATGCAGCGGATCGGGCTGGCGCGGGCGATGTACGGCGACCCGGTGCTGGTGGTGCTGGACGAGCCCAACTCGAATCTCGACAACGAGGGCAGCGAGGCGGTGAACCACGCGATCCGGGAGTTCAAGGCCGATGGCAAATCGGTGCTGATCATGGCGCACCGGCCCGCGGCGATCCGGGAATGCGACCAGTTGCTGATGCTTGAGAACGGCATGGTGCGGGCGTTCGGGCCCAAGGACGAGGTGCTGAAGGACGTGGTGAAGAACGCTGGGGAGATTACCGCCAGCGCCCTGCCGGGAGGTGTGCGATGAGCCACGACAAGCGCAAGGCGTGGTCGGTGCGGACGCCGATGATCGTCGGGGTGAGCGGGCTGATCATTCTGCTGGGCGGCTTCGGAACCTGGGCCGCGGTCACCGAGATTTCGGGCGCGGTGATCGCCGGCGGCCAGATCGTGGTCGACCAGAACCGCCAGGTGGTCCAGCACCCGGATGGCGGCGTGGTGGCGGCAATCGAGGTCGACGAGGGCGACACGGTGGAGGCCGGACAGGTGCTGTTGCGGCTGGACCCGACGACCCTGCGGTCGCAACTGGCGATCACCGAGAACCAGCTTTTCGAGCTTCAGGCGCGGCGCGGACGGCTGGAGGCTGAGCGCGACGAGCGCGACGAGATCACCTTTCCCGACCTGGTGACAGAGGTGGCCGCGCGCAATGACGAGGTGGCCGGGCTGCTGGACGGGCAGCGGCGTCTAATGTCGGCGCGCAACGAGACCGTGGCGAGCGAGATTTCGCAGCTGGAAAAGCGGCGCGGCCAGATCGCCAACCAGATCGAGGGGATCGAGGCCCAGCAGGACGCATTGGACGAGCAACTGGCGCTGATCGAGCAGGAATTGAGCGACCAGCAGTCGCTGTTGGACCGGGGCCTGGCGCAGGCCTCGCGCGTCCTTGCCCTGCAACGGGAAAAATCGCGTTTGCTGGGCCAGTTGGGGGAGCTGGCGGCGCAGGTGGCACAATCGGAAGGCCGGATCACCGAGATCGACATCGAGACGCTGAAGCTGGGCACGCGACGCCGGGAGGAGGCGATCACGACCTTGCGCGACTTGCAGTTCCGCGAGCTGGAACTGCTGGAGGAACGGCGCGCGCTGATCGAGCAGATGAGCCGGCTGGACATCACCGCGCCGGTGGGCGGGGTGGTTTACGGCTTGCAGGTCTTTGCGCTGCGGTCTGTCATCCGGCCGGCCGATCCGATCCTTTACGTGGTGCCGCAGGACCGCCCGCTGATCATCAACGCGCAGGTCGAGCCTACGGATATCGACAAGCTGTTCGTGGGCCAGGAAGTGACCCTGCGGTTTTCCGCGCTGGATCAGCGGACGACGCCGGAACTGATCGGGCAGGTGGTGCAGATCTCGGCCGATTCGTTCCAGGACGACAACACGCGGCAAAGCTATTACCGGGCCGAGATCGCACTGAGCGAAGGCCAGCGCGAGCGCCTGCCGGAAGATGTGACGCTGATCCCCGGCATGCCGGTGGAGACCTTCATCCGCACCGCCGACCGCACGCCGCTGGCCTACCTGACGAAGCCGCTGACGGATTACTTCGCCAAGGCGTTCCGCGAATAGGCGGTGCGCCTGCGGCGCGCAGGGTGTCTCGGCGTCCCTTCGGGACGTCTCGGGGCGCGTGGCGGGCGTGACGTTTGGGTGTAAAGAGCGGGCCCCGGGGCCGGTGACAGGGTCTGAGCATTTTTCGCAAGAATAAGCCCGGGCCGGCTTTTGCGGTTGCATCGGTGTCGCGACGGGCTAGCGTGCGCGTCGAGACAACCGAGGAGATCGGAACCATGGGTAAATTCGAGGACAAGCTGGCAGAGATGGGCGTGACCCTGCCGGAGGCGGCCGCACCGGCGGCGAATTACGTGCCGTATGTGCAGGTGGGCGACATGCTGTACGTATCGGGGCAGTTGCCGAAGCTGGGCGACGAGATGATGATCGGCAAGCTGGGCGACGACATGGACGTGGCCGAGGGTGCGGAAGCGGCGAAGGCCTGCGCGATCAACCTGCTGGCGCAGGTCAAGGCGGCGTGCGGCGGCGACCTCGACCGACTGAAGCGCGTGGTGAAGCTGGGCGGGTTCGTGAACTCGACACCCGATTTCACCCAGCAGCCGCAGGTGATCAACGGCGCGTCGGATTTCCTCGGCGAGGCGCTGGGCGAGGCGGGCAAGCACGCGCGGGCCGCCGTGTCGTCGCCGGCGCTGCCCTTTGGCGTGGCGGTCGAGATCGAAGGCGTGTTCCAGATCGGATGACGCGGCTGGACCCTGCCTTTCTGCGCGCGCCGCTGGCGCATCGGGCGCTGCATGACGTGGGCTGCGGCCGGCCCGAGAATTCGCGCGCGGCCGTCGCGGCGGCGATACGCCACGGCTATGGCATCGAGATCGACCTGCAACTGAGCCGGGACTGCGCGGCGATGGTGTTTCACGATTATGACCTGAAGCGTCTGACGGGGCAATCCGGGCCGGTGCAGCAGCGCGAGGCGGCCCAGCTGGGAAAGCTGCCGCTTCTCGGTGGCGACGAGGGGATACCGACGCTGCCCGAGGTGCTGGAACTGGTGGCGGGCCAAGTGCCGCTCTTGATCGAACTGAAGGACCAGCAGGGGCAGATGGGCCAGACCGACGGGCGGCTGGAGGCCGCGACGGCGGTGGCGCTGCGGGAGTATGCCGGGCCGGTGGCGGTGATGTCGTTCAACCCCGAAATGATGGTGGCGATGCGCGATCTTGCGCCGGACGTGGTGCGGGGCATCGTGAGTTGCGACTACGACGCCGCGGATTGGACCCTGCTGCGCTCGGACGTGCGTGAGCGGTTGCGGGAGATCCCCGATTATGACCGCGCGGGGGCGTCGTTCATCAGCCACCAGGCGCGGGATCTGGGCCGGTCGCGCGTGGCGGAATTGCAAGGCGCGGGGGCGGACATCCTGTGCTGGACGATCCGCTCGCCACACCAAGAGGCAGAGGCGCGGCGCGTCGCGCAGAACATCACCTTCGAGGGGTACCTGCCGGCGATTCCCGCTTGAACCGGCGCGGGCCGGCCACAGATTGAAGGCCATGATTTCCGAAAGCGAAGAGCGGCCCTGATGGACGGCGGATCGGTCCTTGTGAGCGTCTATGAAAGCCTGGGCGACGTGGCGCAGGCCGACTGGGACGCCTGCGCCTGCCCGGAGGTTGCGGAGGGGCGCGGGGCGGAAGATCCGTTCACGACCTACCGTTTCCTGAAGGCGCTGGAGGACAGCGGCTCGGTCGGGACCGGCACGGGATGGCAGCCGCATTACATGGTGGCCGAGATGGACGACCAGGTGATCGCCTGCGCGCCGCTTTACGTCAAATCCCACAGCCAGGGCGAGTACATCTTCGACCACAACTGGGGTCATGCCTATGAGCGCGCGGGGGGGCGGTATTATCCCAAGTTGCAGGTGGCGGTGCCGTTCACGCCGGTCACCGGGCGGCGGATGCTGACCCGGCCGGGATACGAGCAGCCGGGGCGCGACGCGTTGATGCAGGCTGCCGTCAGCATCGCGAACCGCAACGCGCTGTCGTCGCTGCATGTCACCTTCTGCACGGAGTATGAGCGGGAAGTGGGCACCGCGATGGGCCTCTTGCCGCGGATCACGCAGCAGTTTCACTGGCTGAACCGGGGCTACGGAAGCTTTGACGATTTTCTCGGGTCCCTGAGCTCGCGCAAGCGCAAGAACATCCGCAAGGAGCGGGCGCAGGCACAGGGCTTCGGCGGCGAGATCGTGCAGCTGACCGGGGACGCGATCCGGCCCGAACACTGGGAAGCGTTCTGGGAATTCTATCAGGATACCGGGGCGCGGAAATGGGGGATGCCGTACCTGACGCGCGAGTTCTTCGACATCGCGCAGGAGCGGCTGCGCGACGATATCCTGCTGGTGATGGCATTGGAAGACGGCGTGCCGGTGGCCGGCGCGCTGAACATGATCGGGCGCGACGCGCTTTATGGCCGTTACTGGGGGTGCACGGCGCATCACCCTGCGATGCATTTCGAACTGTGCTATTATCAGGCGATCGACTATGCGATCGAACACGGGCTCTCGCGCGTCGAGGCGGGCGCGCAGGGCGAGCACAAGCTGGCCCGCGGATACCTGCCGGTCGAGACCCATTCGCTGCACTGGTTTCGCGACCCGCCTTTTTCCGATGCGGTGGCGCATTACCTTGAGGCGGAACGGGATGCCGTGGCAGAGGATATCGAGATCCTGACGAGCTTCGGCCCGTTCAGGAAAGCAAACGTGGAGGAGCAGGAATGAGTGAGAAGTTGAGCGATACGGCGCGGAAAACGACGCTGGAGCCGCTGTTGGAGAGCGGCTGGGAAATGGTTGAAGGGCGTGATGCGATCCACAAGACCTTTGAGTTCGCCAATTTCGTCGAGGCGTTCGGATTCATGACCCGCTGCGCGATCTGGGCCGAGAAATGGGACCACCACCCGGAATGGTCGAATGTCTACAAGACGGTCGAGGTGACGCTGACCAGCCATGACGTGGAAGGTTTGAGTTCGCGCGACACCAAGCTGGCGCGGAAGATGGACAAGCTGGCCGAAGGCTGAGCGCCGCAATGGCGTTGCGGATTGTCGAAGGTGTGGTGGCGGCGCTTGACCTGCGCGGGCTGGACGATCCGCCCGATGCGGAAGGGTTTTCGAAGGACGTTCTGAACTCGTATTTCGCGCAAGGCGGCGTGGACGTGTCGCTGGTGTGGGTCGGGGCGGATCTGTACGCCAAGACGATGCGCCATCATCAATAGAACCTCGGAGCCCCGCAGCGGGTCACGGTCGCGCGGATCGCAGAGGTTGACCTGGGCGGAGGGACGGCGACCGAGGTGGTCTATGCCAAGGGGCGGCCCGTGGTGGACCCGGACGATCCCGAGCGGATCGTGGAGGGGCGCGAGCTGACGTGGCAGTATCTGTGGCCCGGCGATGACGGTGGCAGCCATGCCATGCTGACGATCTGGCGGGCGGGGGCTGGCAATCTGTCGGCGCTGGAGATTGGCTTTGCCGAAATGCTCGCGCGGTGGCGGGCGGGTGCGCCTCTGCCGGGGGCGTTGTACGATCTGCGTCAGGCGGTCGAGGATGGATGGCTGCTGCTGACGGGCGTTGCCGTGGCGGGGACAGAGGTGCCGTTTGGCCGCGTGCGTGTGCCGGTGTTTCATGGGCACGAGGACTGGGCCGTGGTGGTGTCGCCATGGGATGGCGGCGCGGTCGCGGTCCGCGCGGCGCTGGTGCTGGAGGTGCCGGGCGTGCGGCAGTCCGAGGGGCTGGCGGCGGAACTGTCTGTCATCGAGGCGTGGCTGGCGCGGTGGGACGCCGTGCTGGGGCAGATGCAGCGGTGTGTGGAGGCGGCGGGGCAGGCCTTTGCCGGTGCCGTGCAAAGCGCGGCGGATGATACGGATCCGGGCGGTGGGCTAATGCTGTTCGATGCGGCGATGGACGAGACGGGCGATGCGCTGGCGCTGCGCTTCGTCTCGGAGTGGCCGGACGGCGATACGCACGAGGGCACGGTGCGGATCGACGTCACGGGACGCGTGTTGGCCGTGGAGGTGGAAGGATAACCGGGGCGCGGACGCGCCCCGGCCTGACCTGACGGATCAGATCGCGTCGAGCAATGCTTCTCCGGCGGAGGTTTCGCAGACGCCGGGGTTGTCCTCGACATGCAGGACCTTGACGGTGCCGTCCTCGACCAGCATCGCGTAGCGCTTGGACCGCGTGATGAGGCCCACGGGCGGCGCGGTGAAATCCATACCGACGGCCTTGGTGAATTCCGACTGAGGATCGCCCAGCATGGTGATCCCGGCGTCGGTGGCGCCGGTGTCCTTGCCCCAGGCGTCCATCACGAAGGCGTCGTTGACCGAAATGCAGATCACCTCGTCCACGCCCTTGGCGTCGAAATCGGCCTTGGTGCGGATGAAACTTGGCACGTGGGCCGAGTGGCAGGTGGGGGTGAAGGCGCCGGGCACGGCGAAGATCGCGACCTTCCGGCCTTTGACCTTGTCGGACAGGGCGACTTCTTCGGGGCCGTCGGAGCCCATCCTGAGGAGGGTCGCGTCGGGGAGTTTGTCGCCGGTTGTGATCGTCATTGTCGCATCCTGTCTTTCGTTTGCGTTTCGAATACCTGTAAACATAGCCCCTGAAGGCCCGAGGGCCATGTTGAAAGTTGCAGGAGGGCACATGTCGGGGATCGTTGTCGTGGGCGCGGGTCAGGCGGGCAGTTCGCTGGTGGCGAAGCTGCGGACGCTCGGGTACGAGGGCAAGGTGACGCTGATCGGCGAAGAGCACGCGCCGCCCTACCAGCGGCCGCCCTTGTCGAAGAAATACCTCTTGGGCGAGATGGAGCTGGAGCGGCTCTATCTGCGGCCCGAGAGTTTCTATTCCGAGAACATGATCAACCTGCGGCTGGATGCGGCGGTGACGGCGATTGACCGTGCCGACAAGGTGGTCGTCGCGGGCGGGCACGCGTTGCCCTACGAACACCTGGTGCTGACCACCGGATCGGTGCCGCGGCGGTTGCCGCCCGCGATCGGCGGGGCGCTGGAGGGTGTCTACGTGGTACGCGATCTGCGCGACGTGGACAGAATGGCGCCGGAGTTTCGCGAAGGCGCCAAGGTGCTGATCGTGGGCGGCGGGTATATCGGGCTGGAAGCGGCCGCCGTGGCCGCCTCGAAAGGGTTGCAGGTGACGCTGGTCGAGATGGCGGACCGGATCCTGCAGCGCGTGGCGGCGAGGGAGACGTCGGATTATTTCCGGGAGTTGCACCGCTCGCGCGGTGTGGACATTCGCGAGGGTGTCGGGCTGGACCGGCTGACCGGCGAGGGGCGAGTGAGCGGGGCGCTGTTGAGTGACGGCAGCGAGTTGGCGGCGGATTTCGTGATCGTGGGCGTGGGGATCACCCCCGCCACGGCGCTGGCCGAGGCTGCCGGCATCGAGGTCGAGAACGGCATCAAGGTGGATGCACACGGCCGCACGAGCGATCCGTCGATCTGGGCCGCCGGGGATTGCGCGAGCTTTCCCTTCCGGGGCGAGCGCCTGCGGCTGGAGAGCGTGCCCAACGCCATCGACATGGCGGAATGCGTGGCCGAGAACATCATGGGCGCGGAGAAGACCTATGTGCCGCAGCCGTGGTTCTGGTCGGATCAGTATGACGTGAAATTGCAGATCGCGGGGCTGAACGTGGGGTATGACCGGGTGGTGACGCGCGACAGCGAGGGCGGCATTTCCTTCTGGTACTACCAGGGCGACACGCTGTTGGCGGTGGATGCGGCCAATGACGCGCGGGCCTACATGGTGGGCAAGCGGTTGATCGACAACGGAAAGACCGCCGATCCGGCGGTGGTGGCGGACCCGGGCGCGGACCTCAAGGCGCTGTTGAAGGCGTGAGGATCATCGGCGGCGAGTTTCGCGGGCGGCGGCTGGCCTCTGTTGGCAAGGGGGACGAGGGCGCGCGGCTGCGGCCCACCTCGGACCGGGTGCGCGAGAGCCTGTTCAACGTGCTGATGGCACGGTTCGGGGACCGGGTGGAAGGCGCCGTGGTGCTGGACCTTTTCGCCGGGACCGGGGCGCTGGGGCTGGAGGCGTTGTCGCGTGGGGCCGCGCGTGCGGTGTTCGTGGAAAGCGGGCGGGTGGGGCAAAGGCTCATTCGGGAGAATGTTGCGCTGTGCGGTGTTGCGGACCGGGTGACGCTGGTTGGCCGGGATGCGCGCAAGCTGGGGGCCGCGACGGAAGCCTGCGGGCTGGTGTTCCTCGATCCACCCTATGGCAAGGGCCTGGGCGAGGCGGCTTTGGGCGCGGCGATGGCGGGCGGATGGGTCGCGCCGGGGGCCTTGGTGGTCTGGGAGGAAGGCGGCGCGGTGGCATTGCCGGAGGGGTGGAGCCTGCTCGATGAGCGGGCGTATGGGGATACGGTGATCAGGGTTCTGCAAGCGGGGTAGGGCGCATTTTGGTCAGACGCGTGGGTTTTCACCCACCCTACGCGTTGCGCGGCCGTCATCTTCGGATTTGATCCGAGAACCCCATTGACCGGAGCGCTGCCGGTTCAGCCCTTCATCAACTCCGGCAGGTCGCCGGTCAGGCCCGCCGCCTCGCGGATGAATGTGCGGCGCAGGCCGGGCATGGCCGAGAGCGCGCCCATGCCGATATCGCGCGCGGCGCGCAGGAGGGGGTTATCGTTTGAAAAGAGCCGGTTGGTGAGGTCGGTCGTCACCGCCAGCGTCGCTGTGTCGAAGCGGCGCCACTGCTGATAGCGGGCGAGCACATCGGCGGCGGCGAAATCCTCGCCCCGGCGGGTGGCCTCGGTGAGGACCTGGGCCAGCGCGCCCACGTCGCGCAGGCCGGCGTTGAGGCCCTGGCCGGCGATGGGATGCATGCCGTGGGCGGCATCGCCGATCAGGGCCAGGCGGTCGGCCACGAAGGCGTTGGCGAGCGTCAGGCTCAGCGGGTAGGTAAAGCGCTTGCCGCGCAGGGAGATATCGCCCAGGAAATCGCCGAAGCGGGGGCGCAGCACTTCCATGAACTCGGCATCGTTCAATGCGGCGAAACGGGCCGCCGTGGCCTCGGTCTCGGACCAGACGATGGAGCTGACATTGCCGGGCAGGGGCAGGATGGCCAGCGGGCCGGGCGGCATGAAGAACTGGTGCGCGATGCCGTTATGCGGCAACTCGTGCGCGATGGCGGCCACCAGCGCGGTCTGGCCGTAGTTCCACCCGGTGCGGGCGATCCCGGCGCGTTGCGCGGTGCCCGAGGCGCGGCCGTCGGAGCCGACCAAGAGGCGTCCCGAGAGGGTCTTGCCCGAATCCAGTGTCAGGGTAACGCCGGAGGTCGTGACATCCTGCGCGGTGACGGTGTCGGTGACTTGGCGGATGCGGTCGTCGGCCTTCATCGCCTCGAGAAAGGCGCGGCGGAGGTAGCGGTCCTCGAGCATGTGGCCCATCGGGCCTTCCTCGATCTCGGCATGGTCGAAATGCAGGAAGAAGGGGGCGGCGCCTTCGCCGGCGCGGCCATCGGAGACCTTGATTTCCAGCATCGGCTGGGCGTTTGCGGCTACCCGCTCCCAGATGCCGATATTGGCCAACAGACGCACCGAGGCCAGCGCAAGTGCATAGGCGCGGCCATCGAAGGCGGCGTTCTTGCGCACGGTCTGGTGCAGGCTGTCGATCACGGTGACGCTCAGCCCGGACTGCGCTGCGGCCAGCGCCAGCGCGGGGCCGGTAAGGCCGCCACCGACGATCAGGATATCGCTGTCATGGTCCATGCGGTTCAATATGTCGGCGCGGGCCGGATTGTCCATGTGTGGCGGCATCAATTGTCCGGCGGGCTTGCGTTGCGCAGGGTCATCTGCATTCATGCAGGCGATTTTGCATGGGCGCGGAGGACCTTGGATGAGTGATTGGCTGAAGATGAGTGCGGCGGATCTGGGGCGCGGGATCGAGGCGGAAGAGATCGGGCCGGTGGCGCTGACCGAGGCGTATCTGGAAGCGATCGACGCGCATCCGGCGCGGGACGAGATCTATTCGGTGGTCACCCATGAGCGCGCCAGGGCCGAGGCGCAGGCAGCGGAAGCGCGCGCGCGGGCCGGACGGCGGCTGGGTCCGCTCGATGGCGTGCCGGTCAGCTGGAAGGATTTGTTCGACAGTGCCGGGACGGCGACGGAGGCCGGCACGCGGCTGCTCAAGGGCCGGGTGCCGGAGCGGGATGCGGAGGTCTTGCGCAACGCGACCGCCGCCGGGCTGGTGTGCCTGGGCAAGACGCATATGAGCGAGCTGGCGTTTTCGGGGTTGGGGCTGAACCCGATGACGGCCACGCCGCCGAATGTGAACGATCCGAAGCTGGCGCCGGGGGGCTCGTCCTCGGGGGCGGCGGCGAGCGTGGCGCATGGGCTGGCGGCCTGCGGCATCGGGTCGGACACGGGCGGGTCGGTGCGCATCCCGTCGGCGTGGAACGATCTTGTGGGGCTGAAGACCACCTCGGGGCGCGTGTCGCTGGACGGGGTCGTGCCGCTTTGCGCGAAGTTCGACACGGTGGGGCCGCTGGGGCGAACCGTGGAGGATTGCGCGCTGGTGCTGGCCGCATTGGAAGGCCGACGGGCGGCGGACCTGGAGGGCGTATCGCTGGAGGGGATGCGGTTTGCCGCGTTGCAGTCGGTGGTGTTCGACGACATCCGGGACGGACCGCGCGATGCCTATTTCAGTGCGCTGGAGCGGCTTATGGCGGCGGGCGCGAAGATCGAGGAAGTGACATCGCCCGAAGTCGAACAGGCGATGCCGCTGTCGGCGATCCTGTTCACGTCCGAGGCCTATGGCATCTGGGGCGACCTCATTTCGGCCAATCCTGACAAGATGTTCAAGCCCATTCGAGAGCGTTTCGAGTCCGGCAAGGCGTTCCGGGCCTGCGATTACGTGGCGGGCTGGAACCTGCTGACGGCGCTGCGAATCCAGTGGGCGGAACGGATGAAACCCTATGACGCGGTGCTGATGCCGACAGCGCCGAACCTGCCGCCCGAGGTCGACCGGCTGATGAGCGATGACGACTACTACGTCACCGAAAACCTGCTGGCGCTGCGCAACACGCGGGTGGGAAATCTGATGGGGCTGGCGGCCGTCAATCTGCCTACGGGAACGCCCGGTTGCGGGCTGTCGATGTGCGGTGAAGCCTTCGGCGAAGAGCGGATTCTGCGGGTTGCCAAGGCCGCCGAGGCGGCGTTGGCCTGAACAGGCGAAATCATCACTGGACGCAAAATCTTGTTTGGGTGATGCCGGGCGGCCACAACACTTGGCCTACATTAGAGGTATCCGCTAACCTCTTGCCAAAAATGCCACAATCCCCGCGACCCCGGTTGGTTTTGCTGGACGCAACGCGGGGGCTTTTGTAGATTTGCTCTAAACGGGGCGACAACGATCCCGATGACCAGAGGCAGTGTTGATGTTTCCCGAGCGGTTTTCGAACCTTCCGGAATATGCGTTCCCGCGTTTGCGGAGCCTGTTGGACGTGCACGACCCCGGCGGTGATGTGATCCACATGACCATCGGCGAGCCGCAGCACGACTTTCCGGGCTGGATCCTGGACGTGATCGAGAAACACGCAGAGGAGTTCCGCAAGTACCCGGTGAACGAGGGCATCCCGGCGCTGAACACGGCGTTTTGCGACTGGGTTTCGCGGCGCTATGGTGTGGAACTGAACCCCGACCGGCACGTGATGGCCCTCAACGGCACGCGCGAGGGGCTGTACAACGCGATGATGACGCTGTGCCCCGAGACGAAGAACGGCAAGCAGCCGATCGTTCTGCTGCCCAACCCGTTCTATCAGGTCTACATGGTGGCGGCCCTGAGCGTGGGCGCCGAGCCGATGTTTCTGCCGGCGACGCGGGAGACGGGGTTCCTGCCGGATTTCGCCGGGCTGCCCGCCGATGTGCTGGACCGGGTGACGGTGGCCTACCTGTGCTCGCCGTCGAACCCGCAGGGGGCGGTGGCGGACGCGACCTATTGGAAGACACTGATCGGGCTGGCAGAAAACCACGATTTCAAGGTCTTCGCCGACGAATGCTATTCCGAGATCTACCGCGATACACCGCCCGTGGGGGCGTTGGAAGTCGCCCGCGACATGGGCGCGGACCCCGAGCGGGTGGTGGCGTTTCACAGCCTGTCCAAACGGTCGAACCTGGCCGGGTTGCGGTCGGGCTTCGTCGTGGCGGGACCGCAGAGCATGAAGCGGATCCGGCAGTTGCGATCCTATGCGGGCACGCCGCTGCCGATGCCGTTGCAGCACGCGGCGGCCAAGGTCTGGGCGGATGAAAAGCACGTGGAGGTGAACCGCAGGCTTTACCAGGAGAAATTCAAGCTGGCCGACGAGATCCTGGGCGGTGTGCCGGGCTATCAGGGCCCCGAGGCAGGGTTTTTCCTGTGGCTGCCGGTCGAGGATGGCGAGGCGGCGGCGCTGAAGCTTTGGAAAGAAACAGGCGTGCGGGTGCTGCCCGGCGCGTACCTGGCACAGGAGGCCGGCGGGCTGAACCCCGGCCACGAATACATAAGGGTCGCGATGGTGGCCCCAAAGAAGGAGGTGGCACGCGGCCTGACGCAGCTTCGTGACTGCCTTTATAATTAACGAGGAAGAGGCGACATGGCATATCAGACGCGCGGACGTGACCCGCTCTTGGACAGCTCGATGGCGGAGGCGATCGAGAAACGAGGCAAGGAACTTCTGGGACTGGCGCTGCTGGCGCTGGGACTGGCCGCCGCAATGATGGTCGCATCCTATAACCCCGACGACCCCAGCTGGATGGCCGCGACCGACGCGCCCGTGCAGAACCTGCTGGGCCGCATCGGGGCGTCGATTGCAGCGCCCCTGTTCATGATCGTCGGATGGGGCGCGTGGGGTCTTGCCATTGTCCTGGGGGCGTGGGGTGTGCGTTTCGCCCTGCACCGGGGGCAGGACCGGGCCATCGGACGGCTGATCTATGCGCCGATCTGGATCGCGCTCCTGGCGATGTACGCCTCGTCGCTGGAGCCGAGCGCGGAATGGGCATCCTCGCACAGTTTCGACTATGGCGGGCTGTTCGGGGAAATGGCGCTGGGCACGGTGCTGGGGTTCCTGCCGATCAGCGCGACATTCGGGCTGAAGCTGTTGTCGCTGCTTCTGGCCGCCGGGATGGTGACGCTGGGCGCCTTCATCCTTGGGTTCAGCCGTCTGGAACTGTCGCAGATCGCACGGTTCCTGGTGGTGGGTACGATCATGACCTACGCCACGCTGCGCGCCGTGCTGGCCCATGGCGGCGGGATGGCGGCAGGGGCCGCGAAGACCGCGCAGGCCAAGGCCGCCGAGCGCCGGGACCGCCGGATGCAGGAACGCGCCGAGGCCGACGAGATGGCCCGCGCCGAGGCCGCCGTGCCCGAACCGCGCGTCCGCCGGGCCGAGCCCGCGCTGGCCGCCAATGCCCCGCGGCACGCCCAGGCCGCGCCGGCCCAGCGCCACGTGCCGGACTACGAGGTGAGCCAGGCGCCGGAAAGGACCGGGGGCCTGCTGTCGCGGATGCCGTCGTTGATGCGCCGGCCCGAGCGCGAGCCAGAGCCGGAACTGGTCGAGGCGTCGGAAATGCCCGACATGCCCGCGCCCAGTGGCGACCGGGTAAGCGCCAAGATCGCCGATGTGATCAAGAGCCGCGTCCGCCAGAACCCCGCCGTGCAGGTCGAGACGGTCGCACCGCTGACCCGTGGCCGTGGCCGGGGGCCGGACCCGCTGATCCTGAACACCGCGCCGCGCAACGCCGTACGGGCCGAGCCGCCGCTGACGGCAGGCCATGCCGTCCCGCGGGCGGTCGCTGCCCCGACGCACGCGCCGATGCAGGAAATGGTCGAAGCCGCGCCGGAGGACGATGTGATCGACGAGGGCTACGGCGCCTATGACAGCTATGAGCCGGAGGTGCCGATTTACGCGCGCGCCGCGACGCCCGCCGAGATGCCCGCGGCCGAGCCCAGGAAGGTCGTGCAGCACCCGCCGCGCCGCGCGCCGCAACCCTCCGCACGGGCGCAGGCCGAGGCGCAGCCCAAGCTGCAATTCGAGGAAAAGCCGCAGATCGAGTACGAGCTGCCGCCGCTGAGCCTGTTGACCAATCCGGTCAATATCCAGCGCCATCACCTGAGCGACGAGGCGCTGGAAGAGAACGCCCGGATGCTGGAGACGGTGCTGGACGACTATGGCGTGAAGGGCGAGATCGTCAGCGTGCGCCCCGGCCCCGTCGTGACCATGTATGAGCTTGAGCCCGCGCCGGGCCTGAAGGCCAGCCGGGTGATCGGCCTGGCCGACGATATCGCGCGGTCCATGTCGGCCCTGTCGGCGCGCGTCAGCACCGTGCCGGGACGGTCGGTGATCGGGATCGAGCTGCCCAATGACAACCGCGAGATGGTCAGCTTCCGCGAGATCCTGTCGAGCCGCGACTATGGCGACGGCAACCAGAAGCTGCCGCTGGCGCTGGGCAAGGATATCGGCGGTGACCCGATGGTGGCGAACCTCGCGAAAATGCCGCATTTGCTGATCGCGGGGACGACCGGCTCGGGCAAGTCGGTGGCCATCAACACCATGATCCTCAGCCTGCTGTACAAGCTGACGCCCGAAGATCTGCGGCTGGTGATGATCGACCCGAAAATGCTGGAACTGAGCGTCTATGACGGCATTCCGCACCTGCTGAGCCCGGTGGTGACCGACCCGAAAAAGGCGGTCGTGGCGCTGAAGTGGGTCGTGGCCGAAATGGAAGACCGCTATCGCAAGATGTCCAAGATGGGCGTGCGCAACATCGAAGGCTTCAACAGCCGCGTGGCCGACGCGCTGGCCAAGGGCGAGATGTTCAGCCGGACGGTGCAGACCGGGTTCGACGACGAGACCGGCGAGCCGGTGTTCGAAACCGAAGAATTCGCGCCCGAGAAGATGCCGTTCATCGTCGTCATCGTCGATGAGATGGCCGACCTGATGATGGTCGCCGGCAAGGAGATCGAGGCCTGCATCCAGCGCCTTGCCCAGATGGCGCGGGCGTCTGGCATTCACCTGATCATGGCCACGCAGCGGCCCTCGGTGGACGTCATTACCGGCACGATCAAGGCGAACTTCCCGACGCGGATTTCCTTCCAGGTTACCAGCAAGATCGACAGCCGCACCATCCTGGGAGAGATGGGGGCGGAGCAACTGCTGGGCATGGGCGATATGCTCTACATGGCGGGGGGCGGCAAGATCACCCGCTGCCACGGGCCGTTTGTCAGCGACGAGGAGGTCGAAGAGGTGGTCAACCACCTGAAGGCCTTTGGCCCGCCATCCTATGTGGGCGGTGTGCAGGATGGCCCCGAGGACGACAAGGCCGACAAGATCGACGCGGTCCTGGGCCTGTCGACGGGTGGCAACACCGATGGCGAGGACGCGCTGTACGATCAGGCCGTGCAGATTGCCATTACCGACCGGAAATGCAGCACCTCCTACATCCAGCGCAAGCTGGCCATCGGCTATAACAAGGCCGCGCGGCTGGTCGAGCAGATGGAGGAGGAAGGCGTCGTGAGTGCCGCCAACCACGTGGGCAAGCGCGAGATCCTGGTGCCGGAGCAATAACGCCCGCCCCGGGCGCCGGGAAACGATTGCCTGCCTGTCGCGTTGGCGTGGTACGAGATGCCAACGCGAACGAGGATGGGTGAATGTCCGGAAACGCCGAGGACCTTCTGAGCGAGATAAACGGACTGGCCGACGAGGAAGACAACGTCTCGGTCAAGGATGTGGTCGAGGCAATCGGCAGTCGCGGGTTCGGTCCGATCATTTTCGTCATCGCGCTTCTGGGCGCGTCGCCACTGGGTGGGATTCCGGGCGTGCCGACGTTGTTTGCCGTTCTGTTGATCCTGATTGCCGCGCAGATCCTCTTGGGACGGCAGAGTTTCTGGATCCCCGACAAGATCGGCGACCGCGCGGTGGAGGACGAGAAGGTCACACGTTCGGTCGACAAGGCGCGCCCCGTGGCGCAGTGGATGGACCGCTATTTCGGGCATCGGCTGGAGGCGCTGACCGGGCAGCCGGCGCAGATCGCCGCCGCCTGCGTGGTCGTGGGCCTTTGCCTGATGATCCCGCCTTTGGAAGTGGTGCCCTTTGCGGCGCTGATCCCGTTTGCGGCCATAGCGCTTCTGGGCCTCGCGATCACGGTCCGCGACGGGGTGCTGATGGTATTGGCCTTCGCGGCGAGTGCCGGGGCGCTCTATGCGGCGGTAAACTTTTTGACGGGCTGACGCGTTGGGGCCCGAGAAGAAGCGGGTGCTCACGCGCAATTGCGCCGATTGCTATCGCATAACAGTGCGGGTGCGCCTATCTTTCGAGGACGACGAATAAAGGAGAGGTTTCCCCTCATGCGCATGGTTGCCCTGGCCCTGAGTTTTCTGCTGGCCACGCCGGCGATGGCCCAAAAGCTGTCGCTGAACGAGATTTCGCAATACCTGAACAGCTTCAGTTCGGCGACGGGCGAGTTTACCCAGATCAACGATGATGGCACGATCAGCACCGGGCAGATCTATATCAAGCGGCCCGGGCGGGTTCGGTTCGAATACAACCCGCCGGAACAGACGCTGGTGGTGGCCGATGGCGACACGGTGGGCATCATCGACCCCAAGTCAAACACCGGGGGCGAAGCCTATCCGCTGGACCGCACGCCGCTGAAGATCATCCTGCAACGCAACGTGGATTTCGGCCGCGCGCGGATGGTGACCGGCCATAGCAGCGACGGCAAGACGACCACGGTGCGCGCGCAGGACCCGGCGCATCCGGAATACGGCAATATCGAACTGGTCTTCACCGGCAGTCCGGTGCAACTGCGTCAGTGGGTGATCAACGACAGCGGTGGCAGCAAGACCACGGTGGTGCTGGGCGATCTGACCACGGGCACGCAGCTGGGCAACGACAGGTTCGTCATTCCCGGCAAGGACAAGTTCAAGCGGATCGACAGGTAACGCGGTTGGGCGTGGGGCGGCTAGCGCCGCCCGCACGCTCTGAGCTGTTGATCGTAGACGACCGCGCGCTGGCCGACCTCGCCCGAGACGCGCAGCAGCCACGGCTTGGCGTTGTAGCTGCCCCGGCTATAGCCGGTGCGGCCCTCGTGATAGGCGAGGTAATGGTTGCGGGCATCGTGCATGGGGATGCCAAGCCGCTGGTTCGACTGCGCCATGTACCAGCCCATGAAGTCGGTCGCGTCACGGATGTCGTTGCGCCGCGCGGCCCGGCGATTGCCCTCTTTCACATACTCGTCCCACGTGCCGTCAAGCGCCTGGCTGTAGCCGTAGGCGGAGCTTTGGCGGCCCATGGGAATCACCCCCAGCGTCCAGCGGAAGGGCGTGCGCGCCTCGCCGTCGAACTTGCTTTCCTGATAGATCGTGGCCATCTGCACCGGCACCGGCACGCCCCAGCGGCGTTCGGTCGCGCGGAAGGCCCGCAGGTAATGCGGTTTCTGCGCCACGATGGCGCAGGCGTTGTCCAGGTTGTCGGGCGGCGGGCCGCTGGGACCACCGCCACAGGCGTTCAGAGTGGCCAGGGCCACCATGCCAATGATCGTGCGAAGACGTCTGCTCATCTGCCTCTCGCTATGTTTGTTTTTCTTTCAAGTTTAACGAAAGAATCGAGGCTTGGAAATGGCGGATTTCACCCTTTGGCGCGAAGGCGCTGCGCGGACTGTCGGTCCAGGGTTCACAGACTGTTTCCCGATAAAATGCCCGCGCAGATTGGACAAAACTCGGTTGAAGGCGGTAGAGTGGGAGGGTAGGGGCTTTGTAAATGTTGAAGACGCGCGCAAAATATCACCTGGGTCAGATCGTGAAACACCGCAAGCATCCGTTTCGCGGCGTGATTTTCGACGTCGACCCGGAATTCGCCAATACCGAGGAATGGTACGACTCGATTCCCGAGGAGAGCCGACCGGTGAAGGACCAGCCGTTCTATCATCTGCTGGCCGAGAACGATCAGACCTATTACGTCGCTTACGTCAGTGAACAGAACCTGATCGCGGACTATTCGGGCGAACCGGTGGGACACCCGGATATCCCCGATCTTTTCGGCCCGTTCGAGGACGGGCAGTACCCGCTGCATTTCCAGTTGAACTGAGCCTAGGGGCGCGTGGGGCCGCGCCCCCCTCTCCCGTTGGCGGCGTCAGTAGCCCAGGGCGCAGCCGTCCTTGCGCGGGTCGGAGCCGCCTTCAAGCACGCCGTTTTCCTTGATCTCGATCGCCTGGGCACCGCCGATCGCCTCGTCGGGCGCGACGACGTTGTGGCCCAGTTCGGCCAGCTGCTGGTGCACAGCGGGGGCATAGCCGGTCTCGACCCGGAGCTCGCCCGCGTCGGGAAAGCAGCGGGGCGCGTCGATCGCTTCCTGCGGGGAAAGGCCGAAGTCGCGCAGGTTCGACACGAACCGCGCATGGCCGTTCGACTGGTACGCGCCGCCCATCACGCCGAAGGGCATGGTAACGCGGCCGCCCTCGCGCAGCATGCCGGGGATGATCGTGTGCATGGGGCGCTTGCCGCCGTTCAGCTCGTTGGCGTGGCCTTCTTCGAGCGTGAAGCCCGCGCCGCGGTTTTGCAGCAGGATGCCGAACTTTTCGGACGCGATGCCCGAGCCGAAACCGTGGAAGATGGAATAGATCAGCGACACGGCCATGCGGTCGCGGTCGACCACGGTGATGTAGATCGTATCGCGGTGCACGGCCTCGCTGAGCGTGGTGGCCGAGGGCATCGCTTTTTTCGGGTCGATCAACGCGGCGAGCGCGCGGGCGGTGTCCATCGACAGCATGTGGTCCAGCCGCGCGGTGTGATCGGGGTCGGCGAGGAAGCGGTTGCGGGCGTCATAGGCGAGCTTGGTCGCCTCGGCCTCGATATGGGCGCGCTGGGTCCCGAAGGGCTCCATCGACGCGATGTCGAACTGCGCGAGGATGTTGAGCAGCAGGATCGCCGTGGCGCCCTGACCGTTGGGCGGATGCTCGACCAGGTCGATACCGGCATAGCTGCCGCTGATGGGGTCGGTTCGGGTGCAGGCGGTGGCGGCGAAGTCCTCTGCCGTGTGGACGCCGCCAAGCGGGGCGAGCGCGGCCAGCATGTCGTCGGCCACCTCGCCCGTGTAGAACGCATCGCGCCCGTCCCGGGCGATTCGGCGCAGCACCTCGGCCTGGCCGGGGGCGCGAAAAATCTCACCCTGTTTCAACGGCTTGCCGCCATTGGAGAAGTGCGCGAGGCCGTGGCCCTGCAGACACTCGCCCGCGGTGGGCCAGTCGTTGGCGACGCGGGGGGCCACGGGCACGCCTTCGTCGGCATAATGGATGGCCGGCGCGAGCAGGGCATCGAGGCCCAGCTTGCCGTGGGTGTCCGAAAGGTGGCAAAAGGCGTCGACGGCGCCGGGGATGGTGACCGCCTCGGGGCCGTGCAGGGGCACGGTATCGAGGCCGCGGGCGCGCAGGTCGGCCGCGTTGGCGGCGGCGGGGGCGCGACCGGAGCCGTTGAGCGCGTGGATGTCATCGCTGCCGGGTTTCGTAAACAGAACGAAGCAGTCGCCGCCGATCCCGGTCATCTGCGGCTCGCAGATCCCCAGCAGAACGGCGCCGGCGATGGCGGCATCCATGGCGTTGCCGCCGCGTTTGAGGATGTCGATGGCAGCTTGGGCGGCCAGGGGGTGCGACGTGGCGCACATGCCGTTGCTGGCCAGGACGGCCGAACGGCCGGGACGTTGGAAATCGCGCATGGAAGCTCCGAAGATTGGTCGTTTTCGGGCACATTAGGGGGTGCGCCGGGAAATGCCAATCAGGAGAGGAAGAACCTCGACGCCACGCACTGGGTGGGGGCTGTTAAACGCGGCGCCGAGGGAAGCCATATGCAGCTACAGTGTCGTGTATGCTGATCCATTACGGCGGCCTTGCGATTGCATTGGGGCAATTTGTTGGCATCAGGTTTTTTCCGCGTCGGCATGGCGCGGAAAGGTCATGCACAGCGTGTTCGTCCCCGCTTGCCGGGAATAGGTCAGCTCCGGGCACAGCTTGTGGATGAGGTGCCAGCCGAACCCGCCTTCGGGCAGGTCGGCGCGGGGGCCGGAACTGTCTGGCAGGTCGCCTGCGGGCAGGCGGTTGCCGGGCATGGCGCGGCCCGAATCGGACAGGGTGACCAGCACGCGGTCAGGCAATAGATCGGCGATCATGTGCACCTGCCCGGGCCTACGTCCGGCATAGGCGTGCTCGGTCACGTTGTTGAGCGCCTCGCCCACGGCGAGGGTGATGGAGCCACGCTGGTCTGCGCCGATCCCCGCACCGGCGAGCGCGGCGGCGAGCGCCTGGACCATGGCGCGCACCGCCCGTTCCGTCGCGGGGGCGGACCGTGCGACAAGCGGGTCGGGGGCCGAGGGTGCAGTGGCGGCCACTGGCCCGGCTCAGCCCGCCCCGCGTTGCAGCGCCGCGGCCATGTCGGCATGGATGGCGAAGATCGAATCCATGCGCGTGAGCCGGAACACCTTTGCCACGTCCGGGGTCAGACCGGCCAGGTCCAGCCGCCGCCCGTCGCCCAACTGTTTCATCGAGGCCACGATGGCGCCAAGGCCGCTGGAATCGACGAAGGTCACGCCGGAAAGGTCCAGCACCACATGCTCGGGGCCCTCATCCGTCAGGGTGCGCATCTCGTCCTTGAACCGGATGGCCGACGCCGCGTCGATGCGGTTGTCTTCGACGGTGATAACGTTGATGTTGTTGTGAGTGGCGCAGGTGAGTTGCATGATGCCTCCGGACACATGAATGTTGCTTGCATCCTAGACGCCATTCCTTACCAAACCGTTTTTCCACGCCGGAAGAACGCGCCGGGACTCGGTGGACAGACATGAAAGGACAAAGGCCATGAAAGACGTTGTGATCGCAGGCGCGGCGCGCACGCCGATGGGCGGATTCCAGGGGGATTTCGACGGGGTCGAGGCCAGTGTCCTGGGCGGGGCGGCGATTGCCGCGGCGCTGAAGGATGCGGGCGCGGCCACCGTGGGCGAGCTGTTGATGGGCTGCGTGCTGCCGGCGGGCCAGGGCCAGGCGCCGGCGCGGCAGGCGGGGTTCGCGGCGGGCCTTGGCGAAGACGTGCCGGCGACGACGCTGAACAAGATGTGCGGCTCGGGCATGAAGGCGGCGATGATCGGGTTCGACCAGATCGCGCTGGGCCATACCGACACGATGGTGACAGGCGGCATGGAGAGCATGTCGAACGCGCCGTACCTGCTGCCGAAGATGCGCGGCGGGGCGCGTATCGGGCACGGGCAGGTGATCGACCACATGTTTCTTGACGGGCTGGAAGATGCCTATGACAAGGGTCGCCTGATGGGCACCTTCGCCGAGGATTGCGCCGAGAAATACCAGTTCACCCGCGAGGCGCAGGACGCCTATGCCATCGGCTCGCTGGAAGGGGCGCTGGAGGCGCAGAAATCGGGCGCGTTCGCGGGCGAGATAGCGCCGGTGACGCTGGAGACGCGCAAGGGCACGGTCGTCGTCGAGACCGACGAGCAGCCCGGCAAGGCCCGGCCCGAGAAGATCCCGCAGCTTAAGCCTGCGTTCCGCGAGGGCGGCACGGTGACGGCGGCCAATTCGAGCTCGATCAGCGACGGGGCGGCGGCCCTGGTGCTGGCCTCGCGCGAGGCGGCCGAGGCGCAGGGGCTGAAGGTGCGGGCGCGGATCCTGGGCCACGCCAGCCACGCGCAGGCGCCGGGATGGTTCACCACGGCCCCGGTGCCCGCGGCGCAGAAGCTGCTGGAACGGATCGGCTGGACGAAGGACGACGTGGACCTGTGGGAGGTGAACGAGGCCTTCGCCGTGGTGCCCATGGCCTTCATGCACGAGATGGGCCTGCCGCGCGACAAGGTGAACGTGCATGGCGGCGCTTGCGCGCTGGGCCACCCCATCGGGGCGAGTGGCGCGCGGATCATGGTCACGCTGCTGAACGCGCTGGAGAAACGCGACCTCAAGCGTGGGGTCGCGGCGATCTGCATCGGCGGCGGCGAAGGCACGGCAATCGCGATCGAGCGGGGCTAGGCCAAATCTTTCGGGAAAAGATTTGCCAAGAGTTTTCTGAAAACTCTTGGCGCGGGAGGTGCATGATGCGTGCGGATTATGATCAGTTGTCGAAGACAATCGGGGCGTTGACCGAGGGCGAGACCGACGAGGTCGCCCTAATGGCCACGGTGGCGTGCGAGTTGCACCATGCCGACACCCGGTTCGACTGGACCGGGTTCTACCGGGTGACTGCGCCCGATCTGTTGAAGATCGGCCCCTACCAGGGCGGGCATGGCTGTTTGCAGATCCCGTTTTCGCGCGGCGTCTGCGGAGCGGCGGCGCGGACCGGCGAGGTGCAGCTGGTCGACGATGTGGACAGTTTCGACGGGCATATCGCCTGTGCCAGTTCCACCCGGTCGGAGATCGTCCTGCCGGTGCGGGACGGGCAGGGGCGGCTGCTGGGGGTGCTGGATATCGACAGTGATCAGCCGGCCGCGTTCGACGCGGCGGATGCCGACGGGCTGGGCGCGATCCTCAAGATGGTGTTCGGACGCCTGTAGAGACTTTCCGACGCGCGCGGTGCGGGGGTCCAACCCTCCGGCGCGAGTGTTTCGGAAGCAGTGAAATTTTGATTGATTTTTTCACGCGACTCGCGCAGCGTGAAAATTGACAGAATAATTTCACGGAAAGAGTGCCCCTTGGAACAGAGCCAGATTTCCGCCATGCGCAGCCTCGGGGCCGATCTGCGGGCCTTGCGCAAGGCGCGGGGGCTGACGTTGAGCGATATGGCGCAGGCGTTGGGCCGGTCGGTGGGTTGGCTGAGCCAGGTGGAGCGGGACCTGTCCGAGCCGTCGATTTCCGACCTGCGGGCGATTGCGGGCGCGTTCGACGTGCCGATGTCGTTCCTGTTCGCCCATGCCAGCGCCCCGGCGGAAGAGCAGGGCATCATCGTGCGCGAGGGCTCGCGGAGGCGGATGGGGTCGAGCGAGGAAGGGCTGATCGAAGAGTTGTTGTCGCCGGACCTGAGCGACGATTTCGAGGTGATCCATTCCACGTTCCGGCCCGGATCGAAAATGCAGCGCCCCGCCACGCGACCGACGCAGGAGGTGGGGTACATCGTGGCCGGACGGCTGGACCTGAGCATCGGCGGGCGGAACTTTTCCGTGGGGCCGGGAGACAGTTTTCGCATCCGGCATGAAACCTATGCGTGGTCCAACCCTTATGATGAGCCGTGCGTCGCGATCTGGGTGATCGCGCCGCCGGTCTATTGAGGGGGGTGGGATGAGCCTGGAAGGATGGACCGTCTTCGCGCTGTTCTGGGCGGTGTTCGTGACCACGCCGGGGCCTAACGCGGTCAATTGCATCACCAACGGGATGACGCTGGGGTTTCGCCGCAGCCTGTGGGGGGTGGCGGCGATCCTGACGCAGGCGGCGCTGTTCCTGACGCTGTCGGCGGCGGGGGTGACGGCGCTGATCGCGGCCTCGCCCGCGGCGTTTCAGGTGGCGAAATTCATTGGCGCGGGGTTCCTGATTTATCTTGGGATACGCGGCTGGATCATGGCGCGGCGGCAGATGGTCGTGGCCGCGCCGGATGGGCGCGGCATCTACTGGCGAGCCTTCGCCATCGCCACGATCAACCCCAAGAGCGTGGCGGGATACCTGGCCGCGTTCAGCCAGTTCGTGCAACCGGGCGTGCCGATCTGGAGCCAGATGTGGGTGATCTTTCCCACCGCGCTGAGCCTGACGGCGCTGAGCTACATCGGATACACCGCGCTCGGCGCGGGGCTGGGCCGGGCGGCGCTGGGGGCGGTGTTCAACGTGTGGCTGCGCCGGGGGCTGGCGGCGTGTTTCGTGGTCTACGGCGTGCTCTTGGGCGCGGCCTCGACGCCGGGGAGGGCGTGAGATGATCAAGGGCGCGTGCCTGTGCGGAGCAGTGGCGTTCCGGCTGGAGGGCAAGGCCAGGGACATCCTGGGCTGCCATTGCGGGCAGTGCCGCAAGCAGTCGGGGTTTTATTGGGCGGCGACGTCGGTTGCCGACGACTGCCTCGTACTGGAGCGGGACGAGGGGCTGGCGTGGTTCCGCGCGAGCGACACGGCGCAGCGTGGGTTCTGCCGGCTGTGCGGGTCGAGCCTGTTCTGGAAGCCGGAGGATGCGCCGCGCACGGTGGTGGCGGCGGGGGCGCTGGAGCCGGGGCATGGGCTGAAGATGGCGTGCCATGTCTTCATGGAAGACAAGGGTGACTATTACGAGATCGGCGACGGGCTGCCGCAGTTCGCGCGCTTCAGTGGAGGTGAGAATGCTTGAGGGAAGCTGTTTGTGCGGGAACATCCGGTTCAGCGTGACGGGCGCGCCGCAGGGGGTGTCGGCCTGTCATTGCGGCCAGTGCCGCAAGCAATCGGGGCACGTCTGGTCCTCGGCCTTTGTGCCAGAGGCGGACCTGCACATCACGGGCGAGGTGACTTGGTACGAGGCGACGCCGCAGGCCAAGCGCGGGTTCTGCGCGACCTGCGGGGCGTTCCTGTTCTGGAAAGCGCATGACGAGGACACGATGAGCTTTGCCCTGGGCGCGCTGGACGGGCCGACGGGGCTGCGGCTGGAGAAGCATATCTTCACCGCGGACAAGGGCGATTACTACGAGATCGCGGACGGGGTTCCGCAGGAATGAACGGGCCGCGGGGCGGTATGCGAACAGGGAGAAACGGACATGGCTGATCTGCCCAAGAATGCGAAAGTGGTCGTCATTGGCGGCGGGGTCGTCGGGTGTTCGGTGCTGTATCACCTGGCCAGGAAAGGGTGGAGCGACTGCGTTCTGCTGGAGAAGAACGAGTTGACCGCCGGGAGCACGTGGCATGCGGCCGGCAACGTGCCGACCTTCTCGACCAGCTGGGGCATCATGAACATGCAGCGGTACTCGACCGAGCTTTATGCCCGGCTGGGGGACGAGGTGGACTACCCGATGAACTATCACCAGACCGGCTCGATCCGGTTGGCGCATTCCAGGGAACGGATGCAGGAGTTCGAACGCGCCAAGGGCATGGGCAAGCATCAGGGGATGGATCTGGAAATCCTGACTCCCGACGAGATCAAGGCGCGGTATCCGTTCATCGAGACGCATGACATCGTGGGGGCGCTTTACGATCCCAACGACGGCGATATCGACCCCGCGCAGGTGACGCAGGCGCTGGCCAAGGGCGCGCGGGACATGGGTGCGACCATTGCGCGGTTCTGCCCGGCGACGGGCGTGACGCCGGACGGCGAGGGCTGGATCGTGCATACCGACAAGGGCGATATCGCCTGCGACTACGTGGTGAACGCGGCCGGGTATTATGCCCAGACCGTGGGCGAATGGTTCAAGCCCTATGGCGGGCGGACCGTGCCGATGATGGTGATGAGCCATCAATACGTGCTGACCGACGAGATCCCCGAGATCGAGGCCTATAGCAAGGAGACGGGCCGCAAGCTGCCGCTGTTGCGCGACGTGGATGTGTCCTATTACTTCCGGCAGGAAAAGCACGGGTTCAACATCGGCCCCTACGAGCCTAACTGCCGCGCGCATTGGGTCGAGCCGTCGGACCCGATGCCCGAGGATTTCAGCTTTCAGCTTTGGTCGGACGATCTGGAGCGGATCGAGGATATCGTGGCGGATTCCATGGAGCGCGTGCCGGTGGCGGGTACGGCGGGGATCAGCCGGATCATCAACGGGCCGATCCCCTATGCGCCCGACGGTTTGCCCCTGCTGGGGCCGATGCCGGGGGTGAAAAACGCGTTCGAGGCGTGTGTCTTTACCTTCGGGATCGCGCAGGGCGGCGGTGCGGGCAAGGTGCTGGCCGAGTGGATCGTGGACGGTGCGCCCGAGTGGGACATGTGGGCGGTCGATCCGCGGCGGTACACCGATTACACCGATCATGATTACTGCGTGGCCAAGGGGATGGAGGTCTACGGCAACGAATACGCCATGCATTTCCCGTGGCACGAATGGCCCGCGGGGCGCGACAAGAAGCTGTCGCCGAACCATGGCCGCGTGTTGGAGCTGGGCGGCGTGATGGGGGCGTATAACGGCTGGGAGCGGGCGAACTGGTTCGCGCAGCCGGGTGACGACACGTCGGAGGAAAGCACCCATACGTGGAACCGCAAGGGGCCGTGGGAGCAGCGCATCCGCGAGGAATGCGAGGCGGTGCGGGATGCCTGCGGCGTGCTGGACCTGCCGGGGTTCTCTAGGTTCCGGGTTCATGGCGCGGGGGCCGACGACTGGCTGCGCGGCTTCGTGACCGGGGGGCTGCCCAAGGTGGGGCGGATGAACCTTGTCTATGTCGCCAACGCGCAGGGGCGGATCGTGACGGAGTTTTCCTGCATCCGGCTGGCGGAGAACGATTTCGTGCTGATCACCGCGGCGACGGCACAGTGGCATGACGGAGAACTGATCCGGAACAGTGTGCCGGAAGGTGTGACCGTGACGGAGACGACGCGCGAGCGGTCGGCACTGCTGGTGGCGGGGCCGAAGAGCCGGGAGGTTCTGGCGGGGATCAGCGATGCCGATTTGGAAGCCGGGTGGCTGAGCCATCAGCACTGCACCGTGGCGGGGCGGCCCGCGTTCCTGATCCGGGTGAGCTTTACCGGCGAGTTGGGCTGGGAGGTGCATGCCGACAATGCCGAGATGCCGGCGATCTACGACGCCATCCTCGAGGCAGGCGCCAAGCCGTTCGGGATGTATGCGCTGAACAGCCTGCGGATCGAGAAAGGGTACCGGGCGTGGAAGGGCGACCTGAGCACGGATTACTCGATGCTGGAAGCCGGGCTGGAGCGGTTCGTGAAGTTCGACAAGGAACAGGATTTTACGGGCAAGGCGGCGTTGATGGCCGAGAAGCAGGAGGGCCGCAAGAAGGCCTTTGCCCCGCTGATCATCGACGCGGGCGAGGCCGACGCGCCCTACATGTCGACGATCTGGAGCGGGGACGAGATCGTGGGGGAGACCACGAGCGGCGCCTGGGGGTACCGGGTGAAAGCCAGCGTTGCGCTGGCAATGTTGCGGAAGGATGTGGCAACGGCGGGGACGGAGCTGGAAGTGGAGATCTATGGCGAGCGTAGGCGCGCCGTGGTGCAGCCGGATCAGCCGCTTTGGGATCCAGAGAACGCACGACTGACGGCATGAGCTAGAGGTCCCCCCGGGTCAAGCCCGGGACGCGAAGGCGAAAGGGCGGATGATGAGTATCGAGACCTACCTGATCTATCTGGGCGTGTTGGCGGCGTTTTTCCTGACGCCGCCGGATACGAGCCAGTTGCTGATCATTTCCAACAGCCTGCGGCACGGGCTGCGCCGGTCGCTGGCGACGGTTGCGGGCGACCTGAGCGCCAACGCGGTGCAGATGACGCTGGCGGCCTTTGGTCTGACGGCGGTGATCTCGGCCAATGCCGACGCGCTTTGGGTGGTGAAATGGGTGGGCGTGGCATACCTCGTCTGGATCGGGCTGCGATTGATGCTGAGCAAAGCCGGGGGCGAAGCGCCGGGCGCGGCAGAGTCGGGGCGGCTGTTCCGGCAGGGGGTCGTCACCTCGTCGGCCAATCCTTATGCGGTTGTGTTCTTCGGAGCGTTGTTCCCGCAGTTCATCGACGCGGGTGCGCCCATCCTGCCGCAACTGCTGGTGCTTGGCGTGACCTACCTGGTGGTGGACGGTCTGGTGCTGCTCTTGTGGGGCTGGGCGGCAACGCGGACGCTGGGGCGTGTGAAGGCGCTGACCGGGGTGTGGATCAACCGGGTGAGTGGCGCGCTGATGGTCGGGGCGGCGGTGCTGCTGGGGCTGAAGGACCTGGACAAGGAGGCGGCGCGATGAGCCTGTCCGCGATCATGTCCGGCGTCTACCTGACCGGCCACGGCGGGCCGGGCAGGGGTGATCCGGGACGGCGTCGACAGCCGAACACGGGTGCGAAAGGAACGGGATGGCACAGGTAACGCTTTTGGACGGCTCGATCGGGCAGGAGCTGGTGAAACGGTCGGGCGACCGGGCGACGCCGCTGTGGTCGACGCAGGTGATGATCGACCATCCCAAGCTGGTGGGCGAAGTGCACCTGGATTACTTCGCCGCCGGCGCGACGGTGGCCACGACCAACACCTATGCGGTCTTGCGCGACCGGCTGGAGCGGATCGGGTTGCAGGACCGGGTCGGGCAACTGACGGATACGGCGGTGCGGGCCGCGCGCCGGGCCCGGGCGGCGAGTGGCGGCAAGGGCCGTGTGGCGGGCGCGATCGGACCGCTGGTGCAGTCCTACAAGCCCGAGACCTGCCCGCCTGCCGCCGAGGCCGCGAAGCTCTATGCCGAACCGGTGGCGCTGATGAAGGATCACGTGGACCTGTTCCTGCTGGAGACGATGTCGTCGGTGGACCAGGCCGAGGGCGCGTTGCGGGCGGCCACGGGGCAGGGCCTGCCGGTGTGGCTGGCGGTGAGCGTGGAGGACCACGACGGCACCCGCCTGCGCTCGGGCGAGCCGGTCGGGGCGCTGGCCGAGACGGTGGGCCGGCACGCGCCGGACGCGGTGCTGGTGAACTGTTCGCGCCCCGAGGCGATCGGGGCCGCGCTGGACATTATCAAGGGGTTCGGCGTGCCCTTCGGCGCCTACGCCAACGGGTTCACCGAAATCAGCGAAGGGTTCCTGGGCGATGCGCCCACCGTGGACGCGCTGGAGCAGCGCAAGGACATGGGGCCGCTGGAATACGCGGAATATGTCATGGGCTGGGTCGCGCAGGGGGCCACCATCGTCGGCGGCTGCTGCGAGATCGGGCCGGCGCATATCGCTGAGATCGCGCGCTGCCTGCAGGCGGCGGGACACGAGATCGTATGAAAGAGGTGACGGGATGACGGACGGCACGCTTCCCCCCGGCATGGTCCCGGCAAGCGGGCGGTTTCGTTATGAAAGCAAGGAATTCGGCCGGCTGGATTTCGAGGTGAGCCATGCGAAGTTCATCCTGTGGAAGAGTTTCGAGCAGGAGCAGGAGACCGACGGGGTTCAGTTGAACATCATGATCGCGGCGCGGCCGCAGGAGATACCGGACGAAAGTGGTGACGCGGACATGGCGTACCTGCTGGAACCGGCGCTGACCGTGGAATGGCTGACGATCAGGGAGGCCGACCTGGCCAGCCGGGACCGGGCCGCGCTGGACGGTGTGACGGTCGATTTCGACTGGGACCGAACGCCTGATGTGCCGGAGGCGCCGGCGGCGATCCAGGAGGGCTCTTATGGCTCGACCAACGTGCTGAAACTGTCGCTGAACCATGTGCCGCCGGATCGCTACAGGCTTCAGGTGCAGGCGAAGGACGAGTTCGGGCGGTCCTGCGAGATCGACGCCGACCTGCCGCTCTTCCAGATCGGGGCAAGCAATTTCTCGATGTCGCGGCCAAGGGCGGTCGAGGACTGGGTCGACCGCCACTTCGAGCGCGACACGCTGCGCGTCGAGTGGCGCACGGTGGGGCCGATGACCAACCAGTGGCAAAATCTTTACGCCTCGTTCAAGGAGACAGGGGATGAGTAATCTTCCGAGACACGCCCGCGTGGTCATTGTCGGCGGCGGTGTGGTGGGCTGTTCGGTGGCCTATCACCTGGCCAAGCTGGGCTGGAAAGACGTGGTGCTTCTGGAGCGCAAGCAGCTGACCAGCGGCACGACATGGCACGCCGCGGGCCTGATCGCGCAGCTGCGGGCCAGTGCCAACATGACGAAGCTGGCGAAATACAGCCAGGAGCTTTACGGCAACCTGGAGGCCGAGACCGGGGTCGCAACCGGGTTCCGGCGCTGCGGGTCCATCACCGTGGCACTGACCGACGAGCGGCGGGAGGAGATTTACCGGCAGGCCGCGATGGCCCGGGCCTTTGGCGTGGACGTGGAAGAGATCGGCGCGGCGGAGGTCAAGACACGCTATCCGCATCTCAACACCAACGACGTGACCGGGGCGGTCTATCTGGACAAGGACGGACAGGCGGACCCGGCCAATATCGCGCTGGCGCTGGCCAAGGGCGCGCGGCAGAACGGGGCGCTGGTCAAGGAGCGGGTGAAGGTCACCGGCATCGCGCGTGAGGGCCGCCGGGTGACGGGCGTGGACTGGGCCGCCGACGATGGCGTTGAGACGGGGCATATCGCCTGCGACATGATCGTGAACTGCGCGGGCATGTGGGGCCACGAGGTGGGCCGCATGGCGGGTGTGAACGTGCCGCTGCATGCCTGCGAGCATTTCTATATCGTGACCGAAGGCATCGACGGGCTGGGGCAGTTGCCGGTGCTGCGCGTGCCGGACGAGTGTGCCTATTACAAGGAAGACGCGGGCAAGATCCTGCTGGGCGCGTTCGAGCCCAATGCCAAGCCGTGGGGGATGCAGGGCATTCCCGAGAGTTTCGAGTTCGACCAGTTGCCCGAGGATTTCGACCATTTCGAGCCGATCCTGGAAGCGGCCTGCCACCGGATGCCGATGCTGGCGGAGGCGGGGGTGCACACGTTCTTCAACGGGCCGGAGAGTTTCACGCCAGATGACGCCTATCACCTGGGGCTTTGCCCGGAGATGGACAATGTGTGGGTGGCCGCCGGGTTCAACTCGATCGGGATTCAGAGTGCCGGGGGCGCGGGTCACGCGCTGAGCCAGTGGATGGACAGCGGCGAGAAGCCGTTCGATCTGGGCGATGTGGATATTTCCCGGATGCAGCCCTTCCAGGGAAACCGGCATTATCTTTACCAGCGTTCAAAGGAAACGCTGGGGCTGCTTTACGCCGATCATTTCCCCTATCTGCAGAAACGCACGGCGCGGGGGGTGCGGCGGTCGCCGTTCCATCACCACCTTCTGGAACACGGCGCGGTGATGGGCGAAATTGCTGGCTGGGAACGCGCGAACTGGTTCGCCGGGGGCGGCCAGGAGCGGGAGTACCGATATAGCTGGGGGCGGCAGAACTGGTTCGAGAACGCCGCCGCCGAGCATCAGGCAATCCGCACGGGTGTGGGCATGTATGACATGTCGAGTTTCGGCAAGATCCGGGTCGAGGGGCCGGATGCGGAGGCGTTTCTGAACCATATCGGCGGCGGCGACTATTCGGTGCCGAATGGCAAAATCGTTTACACGCAGTTCCTGAACGACCGCGGCGGGATCGAAGCGGACGTGACCGTCACGCGGCTGAGCGAGACCGCGTACCTGGTGGTGACGCCCGCCGCGACGCGGCTGGCCGACCAGACGTGGATGGCGCGGCACAAGGGCGAGTTCAGCGTCGTGATCACCGATGTGACGGCAGGCGAGGGCGTGTTGGCCGTGATGGGCCCGGATGCGCGCAAGCTGATGCAGGCTGTCAGCCCGGATGATTTTTCCAACGAGGCAAATCCGTTCGGCACGGCGCAACAGATCGAGCTGGGCATGGGCCTCGCCCGTGTGCACCGGGTCAGTTACGTCGGCGAGCTGGGCTGGGAGATTTATATGAGCGCCGACGTGGCAGGCCACGTGTTCGAGACGCTTTACGAGGCCGGGCAGGAGCACGGGCTGAAACTGTGCGGAATGCACATGATGGATTCGTGCCGGATCGAGAAGGGATTCAGGCATTTCGGGCATGACATCACCTGCGAGGATCACGTGCTGGAGGCCGGGCTGGGCTTTGCCGTCAAGACGGACAAGCCCGACTTCATCGGACGCGATGCGGTGCTGCGCAAGAAGCAGGCGGGGCTGGCGAAGCGGCTGGTGCAGTTTCGGCTGACCGATCCCGAGCCGATGGTCTATCACAACGAGCCTGTCCTGCGGGACGGCGAGATCGTGGGGTACCTCAGTTCGGGGGCGTATGGTCACCATCTGGGCGGCGCGATCGGTATGGGTTACGTGCCGTGCGCCGGGGAGAGCGCCGAAGAGCTGCTGGCCTCGACCTACGAGATCGATGTGGCGGGAACGCGGGTGAAAGCCGCGGCGTCCTTGCGTCCGATGTACGATCCGAAATCGGAGAGGGTGAAGGTTTAGCGCCTTTGGCGGGAGGGGTCCCGCCGGGAATAAGTGGTTGGCTGTTCAAGGCGCGCGCGACGGGATCAGGCGCAGCTTGAAACCGTCACGGTTTACCACCCCAGCTGACATCTCCGAGGAAGATGTAACCGGCGCCGTAGATCGTCTTGATCAGACGGGGATTCTTGGGGTCTTCGCGCAGCTTGGTGCGCAGGCGCGAGATGCGCACGTCCATGGCTCGGTCGAAGCTTTCGCCGGCCGCGCCGCCGAGCGCCTCCTGCATCGCTTGGCGCGAGATCAGCCGCTTGGGGCGGTCGAGGAAAAGGCGCAGCACTTCGCCTTCGGCGTGGGAAAACGGGGTCTCCTGCCCGGTCTCGTCCTCGAGCACGTAGCGGTCGAAATGCGCGGTCCAGAGCCCGAAGCGGGCGGTGTCGCCGGTCTGCGAGGCGGGCGCATTGCGGCGCAGGCGGGCGCGGATGCGGGCCACGACCTCGGCCGGATCGAAGGGCTTGATGATATAGTCGTCGGCACCCAGTTCCAGCCCCGTGACGCGGTCCTGCACCTCGGCCCGGCCCGAGATGATGATGACCCGCGCGCCCTGTTCCAGCGCCAGCCGATGCACCAGCGTCAGCCCGTCACGGTCGGGAAGGGACAGGTCCACCAGGCAGATGTCGGGAGAGTTGACGCGCAGCGCGGCCTCGAACTCGGTCGCGCGGGCAAAGGTGAGGGTGCGAAAGCCGGCCTCTTCCAGCGCCTGTGCCAGCATGGTGCGGATCGCCGGTTCGTCGTCGAGGACGGTGACAAGAGGCGCCTTGGTGGTCATGAGGCGGCCCTTGCGGCGAGGGCCGTGCGCAGGGCGCCGGGATCGAACGGCTTGCGCAGCACGGGCGTCCGGGCAAGGGCGGCGACGTGCAGCGGATCGGTGGGCGGCAGGGAGGTCATCAGCACCGCCGGCGGGTGCGATGACGGCAGGGCGTCGAGCAGGTCAAGGCCCGTTGCCTCGCCCTCGAGCGTGATGTCCGACAGGATCGCGGTGATCTCGGGCAGACCCTGAAGCAGCGCCTGCGCCTCGGAAACGCTTGCGGCCTCGATCACCTGGTGGCCGTCGGCACGCAGCATGGCGCGGATGCTTTCGCGCAAATCGGCGCTGTCCTCGACCAGAAGGACGAAGCCGGGGGCATCCTCGGCTTCGGCGGTGCGCAGCGGCAGGCGCAGCGTGACCTGGCCGCCTTTGTCGGTGTTCTCGATCATGACGCGCCCCCCGGCAAGCTTGGTCATGTTGTAGACCATGGTAAGGCCCAGCCCCGAGCCCTCGCCGCCCTTGGTGGTGAAGAACGGGTCGAACGCATGGCTGCGCACGTGATCGGAAAAGCCGGGACCGGTGTCGGAGACCGTCACGTCGAGCCAGGTGTCCTGGACCGCCCTCGCGGCAAGCGTGATGCGGCCGGGCCCATTTGCCACGCCACCGATGGCGTCGCGGGCGTTGAGCAGCAGGTTGATGAGCGAGTCCTGCAACATGCCGGGATCGAGCAGGCAGGTGCGCGGCGCGTCGGTGGGCCGGATATCGAGGGTGATCGTCTCGGGCAGGACGGAGCGGGCGAGCGGTTCCAGATCGTGCAGGAAGGCGGGCAGGTCGGTGGGCACGGGGGTATGTTCGCGCGGGCCGGTCATGTCGGCGATGCGGTCGAGCAGCCGGCCGCCGCGCCGCGCCGCGCCCAGGGTGGCGGCGATCAGGTCGGCGGCCTCTTCGGGCAGGGACATGGATTGCAGGCGCGATTGCATTCCGAGGATGATGGTCAGGAGATTTGAAAAGTCATGCGCCAGCCCCGAGGTCAGTTGCGCGGCCATCTCGCGGCGGCGGTGCTGGCCTAGGGCGGCGCGGGTCTGGGCCTCTTCGGTGATGTCCATGGACAGGATGTAGACTCCGCCGGTGGCCGGATCGGGGGTCAGCGCCACGCGGATCCGGCGCGAGCTGGCCGCGTGGGTGAACTCGAAGACCGACGCGTCGCCGGCAAAGGCGCGGTCGAGATGTGGGGCGATATTGGCGAAGGTCTCAGGCCCCAGCGCCTCGGCGGGGGCAAGGCCGACCGGGTCGGCGGTGCTGCCCGGCATGATGAGCGACAGGCGGCGGTTGGAATAGGTGTAACGCCGGTCGGGTCCGACATGGGCGATATGCGCGGGCACCATCTCGGTCGTCAGGCGCATGCGGGCTTCGGCCTCGGACGCCTGGCGCTTGGCCTCCTCCAGCGCGGTGATGGTGGATTCAAGTTGCCGGTTGGCCGCCGCCAGATCGTCGGAATAGGTAACCAGTCGGTCCGACAGTTCCTCGGACCGGGCGGCGAGCAGCGCCTCCTGCTGCTTGGTGCGGGTGATGTCGGTATAGACGGTGACCCAGCCGCCCTGCGGCAGGGGGGAACCTTCGACGCTGATGATGCGGCCGTTGGCGCGGGTGCGTTCCATGTAATGCGGCTCGAACGCGCGGGCGATTTCCACGCGGTCGGTGACGAAGCGGTCGAGGTCGGTCACCTCGCCATAGTCGCCGCGCTCGGCCAGAAAGCGGATCGTATCCTCGAAACGGGCGCCGGGGGTGACCAGCCGGTCGGGAAGGTCGAACATCTCCTGAAAGCGCCGGTTGCAGACGGCGAGATCGAGATCGGCGTCATAGATCGTCAGGGCCTGCTGGATGAGGTTGAGGCCCGCCGTGGTCATCCTCGTGGTGTCGCGGGGGGTCATGCGGCATGCTCCACAGCCCAGGCCAGCGCGGTCTCGAGCTGGTCGTCGCCCCAGAAAAGCTCGTCGCCCACGGTGAAGCTGGGGGCACCGAAGAGGCCGCGGCGCATCGCCTCTTCGGTGGTGTCGCGCAGGCGGTGCTTGTTGGCGTCGGTCTGCGCCTTTTCCAACAGGTCCGCGGGCAGGCGGGCCGCCGACAGGCAGGCGGCCATGACGTCGGTGTCGGCGATGTTCATGCCTTCGGCGAACTGCATGAGGTAGACGTTCTGACAAAAGGCGATGCCTTGCGGCGTTTCGAGCGCGATCTGGGCCGTGCGGGCGGCCAGCACACTGTGCTGGGGCATCGTGTCGGACCGCTTGAACGTGAGGCCGAGGGCGGCGCAGCGGCGCTCCATGTCGCGCCACATGTAGTTGCCCTTGGCGGCGTAGATTTTGAACGGCGAGGTGTCCCAGCCTTGCGATGCAAAAATCGGGCCGAGCAGGAAGGGGCGCCAGCGGACGGCCACCCCGGCCTCGGCCGAGCGGGCGGGCAGGCGCATGACGCTGAGATAGGAATAGGTCGAGGCGAATTCGAACCAGAAATCCATCTGTGGTTTGGTCATGGTTGCGGTCCTCTTGCGAGAGAGGCAATCGACGGGGAAATGGCGGGTATGTCAAGGGTGGTGGGCATGCCGGAGCAGGAGAGCCCGGATCAGGTCCGGGATGACGTGGGGCGGTGTGGCGCGCGGAATCAAGGCCGCGGGCCGCGCGCAATCGCCCGCTGACCGAAAGGCGATTGCCTGCAATCGCCGAAAGGGGGACCGCCCGTCACGCCTGAGGCGTGCCGACTGTGGACGGCGCACCTGCGGTGCGACGGGCTGGCGATTGGCGGGAATGGGCGCTTCGATTGGAGGTTTTGCGGATTTGGCATGGATAAACTGCTGCGAAACACCGTCAGGTCGTCAGCCCGCGGTCTGGCGATCGCGCGGCTCCGGTGCATTACGTGGCGTCTGTTACAATTCGTAAGGATTGGGCAAAGATCAGGAAAAAGTTGACGATCAGCGTCGGCTGCGCACTCTATGGAGGATCAAGAATCGTCCCCAGGGGGAGCGATCTGTTCGCGGGAGAGAGCGGACAAAGGGAGGACACAATTTGGCACAGTCGTCGAGAGGCGCGGATGGGCTTTCGTCCATTCCGGCCCTTTTGCAGCGCAATGCCGCGCAGTTCGGAGCCAGGCCCGCATACCGGGAAAAGGAATACGGGATCTGGCAAAGCTGGACCTGGGCCGAGGCCGAGCAGGAAATCGAGGCGCTGGCCCTGGGCCTGCTGAACCTTGGCGTCGACAAGGGCGACTTCATTGCCATCATCGGGCGCAACCGGCCCTATTTCTACTGGTCGATGGTCGCCGCGCAATCGGTGGGCGCGATCCCGGTGCCGGTCTACCAGGACAGTGCCAGCGACGAGATGGCCTATGTGCTGGACCATTGCGGCGCGCGGTTTGCCGTGGCCGAGGACCAGGAGCAGGTCGACAAGATCATCGATATCCAGGACGACCTGCACCAGTTCGAGCACATGATCTATGTCGATCCAAGGGGGCTGAGGAAATACGATCATTCCAAGCTGCACCAGTTTGCCCAAGTCCAGGAGCAGGGGCGTGCGGCGAAGGACAGCCTGATGTCCGAGCTGACGGCGCGGCGGGACGCGTTGGATTACGACAGCACCTGCGTGATGCTGTACACCTCGGGCACGACCGGCAAGCCCAAGGGCGTGGTGCTGTCCAACCGCAACATCATCGAGGCGTCGAAATCATCGTCCGAGTTCGATCACCTGACGCGCAACGAGGAAGTGCTGGCCTACCTGCCGATGGCGTGGGTGGGGGACTTCATCTTTTCCATCGGGCAGGCCTATTGGTGCGGGTTCTGCGTGAACTGCCCCGAAAGCCCGGATACGATGCAGGTGAACCTGCGCGAGATCGGTCCGACGTATTATTTCGCGCCGCCGCGGGTGTTCGAGGGCCAGCTGACCAACGTGATGATCCGGATGGAGGATGCCAGCCGGATGAAGCAATGGCTGTTCCACACCTTCATGGCGCATGCGCGGAAGGTGGGACCGGCCATCCTGGACGGCAAGAGCGTCAGCGGCTGGGACCGGCTGAAATACAAGCTTGGCGGGCTGCTGGTGTACGGGCCTTTGAAGGATACGCTGGGGTTGGGGCGCGTGCGCGTGGGCTATACGGCGGGCGAGGCGATCGGGCCGGAGATTTTCGATTTCTATCGCTCCCTGGGCATCAACCTGAAGCAGCTTTACGGCCAGACCGAGGCGTCGGTGTTCATCACGCTGCAGCCCGACGGCGAGGTTTACAGCGATACGGTGGGCGTGGCCGCGCCGGGGGTGGAGCTGAAGATTGCCGAGAGCGGCGAGGTGTTCTATCGCGGCGATGGCGTGTTCGAGGAATATTACAAGAATGCCGAAAGCACGGCGAGCACTAAGGATGCCGAGGGCTGGGTCGCGACGGGCGATGCCGGGTTCATCGACGAGGCGACCGGGCATCTGAAGATCATCGACCGGGCCAAGGATGTGGGCAAGATGGCCGATGGCAGCCTGTTTGCGCCCAAATACGTGGAAAACAAGCTGAAATTCTATCCCAACATCCTGGAGGCCGTGGTGTTCGGTAACCAGCGGGAGCAGTGCACGGCCTTTATCAACATCGACCTCAATGCCGTGGGCAACTGGGCCGAGCGGAACAATATCGGCTATGCCTCCTACCAGGAACTGGCGGGGCATCCGAGGGTGCTGGAGACGGTGAAGGAACACGTGGAAGAGGTGAACCGGAGCCTGGCCGAGGACCCGATGCTGGCGCATTGCCAGGTGCACCGCTTTCTGGTGCTCCACAAGGAGCTGGATGCGGATGACGGCGAGATGACCCGGACGCGGAAGGTGCGGCGGGGGGTGATCTCGGAGAAGTTCGAGGAGTTGCTTGGGGCGCTCTACGACGGGTCGGAGGAGAAGTTCACCACGACGGAAGTCACCTACGAGGATGGGCGCAAGGGCAGCATCTCGGCCACGCTGAAGATCGTGGAGGCGCAGGTGGTGCCGGTGGCGCAGGAAAAGGTGGCGGCGGAATGACGGGACGACGCTCAGCTTCGCTGTCGCCCCGCCCGCCATCCAGTTTGGCGTTGGGAGAGTTTTGATGCTGGATCAGACCGAAGGATACACCACCGAAGACGGCCGCAAGATTGGCGGCGTGGTGATGGAGATGAAGAACATCACGCTGCGGTTCGGCGGGGTGGTGGCGATCCAGGATATCAGCTTTGACGTGCGCGAGGGCGAGATCCGGGCGATCATCGGGCCCAATGGCGCGGGCAAATCCTCGATGCTGAACGTGATTTCCGGCTTCTACAATCCGCAGGAAGGCGAGGTTTGGTACAAGGGCGAAAAGCGCCCGCAGATGAAGCCCTACCAAGTGGCGCAGCAGGGGATTGCGCGGACGTTCCAGAACATCGCCCTCTTCGAGGGGATGAGCGTGCTGGACAACGTGATGACGGGGCGCATCCGGCAGATGAAATCGGGGCTGCTGGCGCAGTCGCTGTGGAAGGGCAAGGCCGAGCGCGAGGAGGTCGAGAACCGGGCCTTCGTGGAGCGGATCATCGACTTTCTGGAGATCCAGCACATCCGCAAGACACCGGTGGGGCGGCTGCCCTACGGCTTGAAGAAGCGGGTGGAACTGGCGCGGGCGCTGGCGGCCGAGCCGTCGATCCTGCTCCTGGACGAGCCGATGGCGGGGATGAATGTCGAGGAGAAAGAGGACATGAGCCGCTTTGTCCTTGATGTGAATGACGAGTTCGGGACCACCATCGTGCTCATCGAGCATGACATGGGGGTGGTGATGGATTTGTCCGACCGTGTCGTGGTGATGGATTACGGCAAGAAGATCGGGGATGGAACGCCCGACGAGGTGCGCAGCAACCAGGCGGTGATCGACGCCTACCTGGGGGTGGCGCATGATTGATGTGGGGCGCGTAGCTTGGGTTTTTACCCGCCAAAGGCGCGTGATTGATGCGGGGCGGCGCCCCGTCCCGGCCTTGAGCCGGGACCTCGGTGGCCGGGAGGCCCCGGATCTGGTCCGGGGCGGGAATGCGAAGGAGGTTCGTGATGCCTGATCAGCTGATTTTCGGGATGGAAGTGTTCCTGAACGGCCTGATGGCCGGGGTGCTTTATGCGCTGGTGGCGCTGGGCTTCGTGCTGATCTACAAGGCCAGCGGCATCTTCAACTACGCCCAAGGTGTCATGGCGCTCTTCGCGGCGCTGACGCTGGTGGGGATCATGGAAGGGCAGGTGCCGTTTTCGCACCTGATCAACGCGATCTTCGGCACGGAGGTACACCATTTCGGCTGGCACGTGCCGGCGCTGGCGGCGATCCTGCTGACGATGGTGGTGATGGTCGCGCTGGCCTGGGTGGTGAATGTGCTGATCTTCAAGCACCTGGTGAACCAGGAGCCGATCATCCTGTTCATGGCCACGATCGGGCTTGCCTATTTCCTCGAAGGGTTCGGGGACATGATGTGGGGGTCGGACATCAAGACGATGGACGTGGGCCTGCCACAGGGGATCAACGAGGTGATCGACACGACCACGGCGGGCTGGTTCGGTTACGGCTTTTTCATCGACAACCTGGATATCGTGGCGACGGTGATTGCGGCCGCGCTGGTCTTCACGCTGATCGTCTTCGCGCAATACACCAAGCAGGGGCGCGCGATGCGGGCGGTGGCGGACGATCACCAGGCGGCGCTGTCGGTGGGGATTTCGCTGAACTTCATCTGGGTGATGGTCTGGTCGCTGGCGGGGTTCGTCGCGCTGGTGGCGGGGATCATGTGGGGCACCAAGTCGGGCGTGCAGTTCTCGCTGAGCCTGATCGCGCTGAAGGCGTTGCCGGTGCTGATGCTGGGGGGCTTCACCTCGATCCCCGGCGCCATCGTGGGAGGGCTGCTGATCGGCGTGGGCGAGAAGCTGTTCGAGTTCGCCATCGGCGCGCCCTACCTCGGCGGGGCGACGGAGATCTGGTTTGCCTACGTGCTGGCGCTGATCTTCCTGGTGTTCCGGCCGCAGGGCCTCTTTGGCGAGAAGATCATCGAGAGGGTATGAGCGGTGCGCCTTGAGCAGAGCATAGACTGCCCGGATTGCGGCACGCCCATCGCGATAGAGACGCGGGCGCTGATGGCAGGGGCGTCTTTTGCCTGTGGCAATTGCGGTGCGGAGATCTCCATGGCCGGGCGCGCCGAGGAAAGCTGGGGCGCGGCGCAGGCGAAGTTCGCGGCGCTCAAGGCGGACATGCTGAAGGCCGGGGAGGGCAAGGCATGACCCACAAGGCGCGCATCAGCGTGGTCTGCATTGATTGCCAGACCGACGACCTGTCGGAGGCGACGGCGTTCTGGTCGGCGGCGCTGGGCAAGGATGGAAAGATCGACGAGCGCGGGAAATACACCGAGTTCGACGGGCATGAGGGCCATCCCAAGGTGCTGTTGCAGGCCGTGGATCACGCACCGCGCGTGCATCTGGATATCGAGACCGACGACCAGGAGGCGGAATGTGCGCGGTTGACGGCGCTGGGCGCGCGGGAGGTCGATCGGCTGCGCGGCTGGATCGTGATGGAGGCGCCGACCGGGCATCGGTTCTGCCTGGTGGGGCCGCAGGGCGACGACTGGCCCGGCGATGCGACCGAGTTCGAGGGAGAGACCGGGACATGAGACAGTTGATCGCGATTCTGAATGTCGTCGCCTGGTCGGGGTTCTGGGCCTTCGGGTACCTGGCGCTGACCTCGAGCGTGGATCAGAGCGGCCAGATGGTGGTGGCCGCGATGCTGGCCGCGCTGGGCGGCGGCACGGGGATGCTGGCCTATTTCTGGCTGGTGCGGCACGCGGAAGAGACGGGCTATGCCCGGCCCGCGAACCGGGTGGTCCAGCGGGAGGATGACGATGCGGAACTGGTTTGAAAGGTCGCGGTCGGGCGACCGCGTGTCCCTGCGGGCCACGGCACCCGCCCGCCCGGGATCTTCGATGGGCGCAGGTGACTTTGGTGAAGGAGAGATCTGATGTTTTATCGTGAGGCGGGCGATTTCAAGACGTCCTACGTGGCGGACAGCCAGACCTTTCCGATCAAGTTCGACAGGTTCCGCTATTACGCGGTGTTGCTGGTGGCCTTTGCCGTCGTACCCTTCGTGATCAACGACTACTGGGTGAACGCGGTCTTCCTGCCGTTCCTGATCTATTCGATTGCCGCGATCGGGCTGAACATCCTGGTGGGCTATTGCGGGCAGGTCAGCCTTGGCACCGGGGGGTTCATGGCCGTGGGGGCCTATGCCTGTTACAAGCTGATGACCGGGTTCCCCGAGGTGAACATCTTTTTCCACGTGATCATCTCGGGCGGGATCACGGCGGGGGTCTGTGTTCTCTTTGGCCTGCCCAGCTTGCGGATCAAGGGGTTCTACCTGGCGGTGGCGACGCTGGCGGCGCAGTTTTTCCTCGTGTGGCTCTTCAACCGGGTGGGATGGTTCTACAACTACTCGGCCTCGGGCCAGATCAACGCGCCGGAGCGCACGGTGCTGGGTGTGCCGATCACGGGGGCCGAGACCGCGCCCTGGGCCGCGTATCTTTTCTGCCTGGTGTTCACCGTGGTCTGCGCGCTGGTGGCGCGGAACCTGACGCGGGGGATGCAGGGGCGGCAGTGGATGGCCATCCGGGACATGGACATTGCCGCCGAGATCATCGGGGTGAACCCGCTGAAGGCCAAGCTGAGCGCCTTTGCCGTGTCGGGCTTTTTCGTCGGCATCGCGGGGGCGCTGTTCTTTGCCGTCTACCTGGGCGCCGTGGAAGTGGGCGAGGTGTTCGGCATCAACAAGTCGTTCCTGGTGCTGTTCATGGTGATCATCGGCGGGCTTGGGTCGATCTTCGGCTCGTTCGCCGGGGCGGCGTTCCTGGTGCTGTTGCCGGTGCTGCTGAAGAACGTGCTGGTGGGGGGCTTGGGCTGGCCCACCGACCTGGCGGCGCATTTCGAGTTCATCATCGTGGGCGGGCTGATCGTGATATTCCTGGTGGCCGAGCCGCACGGGCTGGCACAGCTGTGGCGGGTGGCCAAGGAGAAACTGAGACTGTGGCCCTTCCCGCATTAGGGGGCGGCATGGCGGGATGAAATCCCGCCCTACGGGTTGGGCGCTCGCGCCCATTAAGAGACATCGGACATACCAAGGGAGGAACAAACCGATGAAACAGAGACTGCTGACAGCGATTGCGGCTGTGGCGATGGTGGCGAGCCCCGCGCTTGCGGAACTGACCATCGTCGACACCAGCTATCGCACCGGGCCCTATGCGGCGAACGGCATCCCGTTCTCGGATGGCTACCAGGATTATTTCACCCTGCTGAACCAGCGTGACGGCGGCATCGGCGGCGAGATGATCAACTTGATCGAATGCGAGACCGGGTACAACACAGAGAAGGGCGTGGAATGCTACGAGGCCACCAAGGGCGAAGGCTCTCTGGTGTATCAGCCGCTTTCCACCGGCATCACCTATCAGCTGATCCCGAAGGCCACGGCCGACGGCATCCCGCTTCACACGATGGGCTATGGCCGCACCAGCGCGAAGGCCGGCGAGGTGTTCAAGTGGGTGTTCAACTATCCCGCCAACTACTGGGACGGCGCCAGCCTCGCGATCACGCACCTGGCAGAGCAGAATGACGGCGACCTGAGCGGCAAGAAGGTGGCGCTGGTCTATCACAACTCGGCCTATGGCAAGGAGCCGATCCGGACGCTGGAGAAGCTGGCCGAGAAGCATGGTTACGAGCTGATGCTGCTGCCGGTGGATCACCCCGGCCAAGAGCAGAAGTCACAGTGGCTGCAGGTGCGCCAGCAGCGCCCGGACTACGTGATCATGTGGGGCTGGGGCGTGATGAACCAGGTCGCGATCCAGGAAGCCGTGAACATCCGGTTCCCGATGGAGAACTTCATCGGCATCTGGTGGTCCGGCTCGGAGAACGACGTGAAGTCCGCCGGGGCTGGCGCCGATGGTTACAAGGCGCTGACCTTCCACAACCTCGGGTCGGATTACCCGGTCTATGACGATATCCAGACGCATGTGGTGGATACCGGCAACGCCGCGGGTGCGGGCGACCAGATCGGCTCGGTCCTGTATAACCGGGGCATGTATGCCGCGATGCTGGCCGCCGAGGCGATCAAGACCGCGCAGGAGATGCATGGCACCTCCGCGATCAACGCGGCCCAAATGCGCGACGGCATGGAGAACCTGGAAATGACCGAGGAAAAGATGGCCGCGCTTGGCCTTCCGAACTTCGGCCCCGAGTTCAAGGTGTCGTGCGAGAACCACGGCGGCAACGGTTTTGGCGCGGTGTCGCAGTGGAACGCCGAGACCGGCGAGTTCGACCTGATCACCGAGTACTACCAATCGGACCAGGAGATCATCCAGCCGCTGGTTGAAGAGGATGCGGCTGCCTTTGCCGAGGAGACCGGCATCGAGCCGGGCTGCTGATCGGGCGCTACTTCCCCGGCCGCTGCACGCGGTGGCGGCCGGGGCATTTTGAGTATTTGAAGAACAGTGAAAGCCGGGGGCGCGCATGTGCCCCGGGGTGAGCGCGGGAGAGTTGAGCCATGGCCGAGGCCGCCGTCGAGACGCAGGAAAACCTGCTTGAGGTGAACAATATCGAGGTGATCTACAACCACGTGATCCTCGTGTTGAAGGGCGTGAGCCTGAGCGTGCCCAAGGGCGGGATCACCGCGCTCTTGGGCGGCAACGGGGCTGGCAAGACCACCACGCTGAAGGCGATTTCCAACCTGCTCAAGTCGGAGCGGGGCGAGGTGACGAAGGGCAATATCCGCTACCGCGGCGAGCGGGTGCAGGATCTGGTGCCGTCGGAACTTGTGAAGAAGGGCGTGATCCAGGTGATGGAGGGGCGCCATTGCTTCGAGCACCTGACGGTCGAGGAAAACCTGCTGACCGGGGCCTATACGCGCGGGTCGAGCAAGGGCGAGATCGAGAAGGATCTGGACCTTGTGTACGAATATTTTCCACGGCTGAAGGAGCGGCGGCGGAGCCAGGCGGGATACACGTCCGGCGGGGAGCAGCAGATGTGCGCCATCGGGCGCGCGCTGATGTCGCGGCCCGAGACGATCCTGCTGGACGAGCCCAGCATGGGGCTGGCGCCGCAGCTGGTGGAGCAGATCTTCGGCATCGTGAAATCACTGAACGAGGAGGAGGGCTATACCTTCCTGCTGGCCGAGCAGAACACGAACGTGGCGCTGCGGTTCGCGCAGTATGGCTACATCCTGGAATCCGGCCGCGTGGTGATGGACGGGCCCGCGAAGGAGCTTCGCGAGAACCCGGATGTGAAGGAATTCTACCTCGGCATGTCGGACGAGGGGCGCAAGTCTTTCCGCGACGTGCGCAGCTATCGCCGGCGAAAGCGGTGGCTGAGCTGAGAGACAGGGTCGCAATGGCAGGCAAGGGCCGGTGGAGAGCAAAGAGATGAGCCAGTTTTACGACGATCTTGAGACGCGGAATCCCGATGCGCGGGCGGCGGCCATCGCCGAAGCGCTGGCGGCGCAGGTGCGGCGGGCGCAGGCGTTGCCGGGCTATGGCGATACACTGCGCGGCGTGATCCCGGACGACATCAAGAGCGTGGCCGACCTGGCGGGTTTGCCGGTGCTGCGCAAGGCGGACCTGGGGCAGGCCCAGAAGGCGGCGCCGCCCTTTGGCGGGCTGACGGCGGGGCCGGCCTCGGGCTTTGCGCACGTGTTTCAGAGCCCCGGGCCGATCTACGAGCCGGGTGGCGCCGGAACCGACTGGTGGCGGATGGGCCGGTTCCTGCATGCCTGCGGGATCGGTGCGGGCGATATCGTGCAGAACTGCTTCGGCTATCACCTGACGCCGGCGGGCATGATGTTCGAGAACGGCGCCCGCGCGGTCGGGGCCACGGTGCTGCCCGCCGGGACCGGCCAGACCGAGTTGCAGGTGCAGGCCGCGCATGACATCGGGACCACGGCCTATGCCGGCACGCCGGATTACCTGAAGGTGATCCTGGACAAGGCGGACGAGATGGGGCTGGCGCTGAAGATCACCAAGGCCGCTGTCGGGGGCGGGGCGCTGTTTCCGTCGCTGCGGCAGGAATATGCGGATCGCGGCATTCGATGCCTGCAATGCTATGCCACCGCCGATCTGGGCAACATCGCCTATGAGAGCCCGGCGCAGGAGGGGATGATCGTCGACGAGGGCGTGATCGTGGAGATCGTGACGCCCGGTACCGGCACCCCGGTGGCACCCGGCGAAGTGGGCGAGGTCGTGGTAACCACGCTCAACCCGGATTATCCGCTGATCCGGTTCGCCACGGGCGACCTGAGCGCGGTGATGGAGGGAGAAAGCCCCTGCGGGCGGACCAACATGCGCATCAAGGGCTGGATGGGGCGCGCGGACCAGACCACCAAGATAAAGGGCATGTTCGTGCGTCCCGAGCAGGTGGCCGCGCTGGTGGCCAAGCATGCCGAGATCGCTCGCGCCCGCGTGGTGGCCAGCCGCGAGGGCGAGATGGACGTGATGACCGTACAGATCGAGGCCGATGGCGGCGCGCCCGAGGCCTATGCGGCGACGGTCAGCGACGTGCTGAAGCTGAAGGGCAAGATCGAGGTGGTGGCGCGGGGCAGTCTGCCGAACGATGGCAAGGTGATCGAGGATCTGCGCAGCTACGAGTGATGCGCACCGTCGGGCGGGTCTACTGTTCGTCGCGGATGAACGCCGGTTCGTCCCCGGTCGAGCGCGCAGCGTCGTAGCGATAGCCGCCGCTATCGAAATCCTTCAGGCTTTCGGGATCGGTCAGGCGGTTCTGGACGATGAAGCGGGCCATGGCGCCGCGGGCTTTCTTGGCGAAGAAGCTGATGACCTTGGCCTCGCCATTCTTGGTGTCGAGAAATGTGGGGGTGATGACCCGCAGCTTGAGCGCGTCGCGGTCGACGGCGCCGAAATATTCCTGGCTGGCGCAGTTGACGAGGGTCTTGCTTCCGGTCTCTTTCGCCTGCCGGTTCAGAGCCTTTGACAGCCGGTCGCCCCAGTAATCGTAAAGCGATTTTCCGCGCTCTGTCTTGAGGCGGCTGCCCATCTCGAGCCGGTAGGGTTCGATATTGTCCAAGGGGCGCAAAAGGCCGTAGAGGCCCGAGAGGATGCGCAGGTGATCCTGCGCCCAGTCGAGTTCATCCGCATCCAGCGAGCCGGCCTCGAGTCCCTGGTAGGTGTCGCCGGCGAAGGCCAGGGCGGCGGGCTTTTTGTCCTGAGAGCCGAAATTGCTGAACCGCTCGGCGTTGAGCCTGGCAAGGTCGTCGGAAATGCCCATGAGTTTCTTCAGATCGCTCTGGGACAAGTCGCGGGCCACGTCGGCCAAGGCGTGGGCGTCCTTGGCGAAGGCCGGGCCGGTGGGATGGATCCCCTCGGCCGGGGACATGTCCATTTTCTTGGCAGGCGAGACGACGACGAGCATATGTGACCCTTGGCTGGTTCCGTGTTCGGGCTGATCTAGGGCGTTTCGAGGAAAAATGGAATCGCCAATACCCTGTCACGCCTTCGGCGTTCTCGGGACATTGGCGATACTCTGGTCATGTTGTCCTCGAAACACCTCAGTCCGCCGCGTGCAGAACGTCCAGAAAGGCCGGGCCGAAACGCTCGGTCCTTTTGTCGCCCAGCAGGCGTTCGAGGTCGCCGAGGTCGCGGGGTTTCGAGGCCGCGACACGGGCCAGAAGGCTGGCGGAGCAGGACAGCGGCTTGTCGATGCCGTCTTCGCCGCGGGCGAGGTTGGCCTGAACCTCCAGCAGTCGGTCATAGACCGTGCCGGTTTCGCGGCCTGCAAGTTTGCGGCGAGTGGGGTGCATCACCTCGGCCTCGCCGTTGATGACCTCGAGGAAGGCCGCGCCGTACTGTTCCAGCTTCTTGGAGCCGACGCCCGAGATGCGCGCCATGTCGTCCAGCGTGCGGGGCCGGGTTTCGGCCATCTCGATCAGGGTGCGGTCGTTGAAGACGATGTAGGCGGGCATCTTGGCAGCCTCGGCCAGCGCGCGGCGCTTGGCCTTGAGCGCGGACAGCAGCGGCGCGTCTTCCTCGGCCACCAGCGTCTTGGCGGCGGGGCGGCGGGACTTGGGCGCGAGGGTGTCGCGGCGCAGGGTGATCTCCTGCTCGCCCTTAAGGATGGGGATGGCCCGTTCGGTCATGCGCAGGGCGCCGTGGCGCTCGGGGTCCGGGCGGATGAGATCGCACCCCATCATCTGGCGGAAGATGCCCTGCCAGGTGCGGCGGTCGGTGTCGCGGCCCACGCCGAAGGTCGGCAGCCCGTCATGGCCGCGCGCCCGGATCTTGTCGGTCTCGTTGCCGGTCAGGATGTCGATCAGGTGGCCCGCGCCGAAGAATTCCTCGGTGCGCAGGATGGCCGAGAGCGCCTTGCGCACGTCCTGCGTGCCGTCGAAGGTTTCGGGCGGCGTGGCGCAGGTGTCGCAATTGTCGCACGGGGCCGGGTTCTCGCCGAAATAGCGCAGCAGGGCCTGACGCCGGCAGGCGTGGGTTTCGGCCAGGCCCAGCAGGGCGTTGAGACGGGCGTGATCGGCGGCGCGGCGTTCGGGCGGGGCGAGGCCTTCGTCGATCTGGGACCGGCGCAGGCGGATGTCGTCGGGGCCGAAGAGCGTGAGCGTGTCGGCGGGGGCGCCGTCGCGGCCCGCGCGGCCGATTTCTTGGTAGTAGGCCTCGATCGACTTCGGCAGGTCGGCATGGGCGACCCAGCGGATGTCGGGCTTGTCCACGCCCATGCCGAAAGCAATGGTGGCGACGACCACCAGCCCGTCCTCGGTGCTGAAGCGGTGTTCGACATGGCGGCGGTCGTCGGGGTCCATGCCGCCGTGATAGTGGCAGGCCGAATGGCCGTCTTCGCGCAGGGCTTTCGCAAGCGTCTCGGTCTTGGCGCGGGTGCCGCAGTAGACGATGCCGGACTGACCCTTGCGGGCGGCGGCAAAGCTCAGGATCTGCTGCCGCGGGCTGTCCTTGGCCGAGAAGGCGAGGGTGATGTTCGGCCGGTCGAAGCCGCGCAGAAAGGTTTGCGGTTGCTGGCCTTCGAACAGTTTCTCGACGATTTCGGCCCGTGTTTCCGCATCGGCGGTGGCCGTGAAGGCGGCAAGCGGCACGTCGAGGGCGCGGCGCAGCTCCCCGATGCGCAGGTAGTCGGGGCGGAAGTCGTGGCCCCACTGGCTGACACAGTGGGCCTCGTCCACGGCGATGAGGCTGACGCCGATGCGGCGCAACATGCCCATGGCGGACCCGGCGGCGAGGCGCTCGGGGGCGATATAGAGAAGTTTCAGGCGGCCCTCATCGAGCGCGTCCCAGACGGCCTGTGTTTCTTCCTCGGTATTGCCGGAGGTGAGTGCGCCGGCCTCAACCCCCGCCGCGCGCAGGGCGCGCACCTGATCGCGCATCAGCGCGATGAGGGGGGAGATGACGACGGTCACGCCGTCGCGCAACAGCGCAGGCAATTGATAACACAGGGATTTGCCGCCACCGGTGGGCATGATGGCAAGGGTGTTCGATCCTTCGGCGACGGTCTGCACGATCTCTTCCTGCCCGGGGCGGAAGGCGGAGAATCCAAAGACGTCTTGCAGCAGCGTGGCAGCGCTTTGCATGGGAAACCTGTAAGATTTTAGTTTTCTGCTCTTACAGGTGACAGTCCCACACTAAAGAATCGTAAACAAGTCCGGATTGGTCATATCGGGTTTCCCCGGCCCGGCGGACGGCAGTTGGATTGAAGAGAGCACCCGTCCCGGGCTTGACCCGGGACCTCGCGCTCAGAACCTAACCCTTCACCACCATCTGCGGCGAAATCACGTTGATCCCCAGCGCCTTGCCCACGGCGAAATAGGTCAGCTGCCCGGCATGGACGTTCAGACCGTTCAACAGATGCGGATCCTCGGCACAGGCCTGTTTCCAGCCCTTGTCGGCCAGCGCTAGCATGAACGGCATCGTCGCGTTGCCCAGCGCAATCGTCGAGGTGCGCGCCACGGCGCCCGGCATGTTGGCGACGCAGTAATGCATGATCCCGTCCACGTCATAGATCGGTCGGCATGGGTGGTGGCCTTCGAGGTCTCGAAGCAGCCGCCCTGGTCGATGGCCACGTCCACCAGCACCGCGCCG
>NZ_JASHIZ010000012.1 GCF_030733425.1 Roseovarius sp. MMSF_3350 | reverse complement strand
TGCGGGCCGGGGGCGGGTTCGGTCTGGGCCTGGCCTTTTTCCTGATCGTCGTGGTGCTGGTGCCATTCGGCGTGGGGCCGCAATCGGAATTGTTGTCGCGGATCGCAGCGGGCATCCTGTGGATCGGGGCGCTGCTGGCCTGCTTGGTTTCGCTCGACCGGATTTTCGCGCTCGATTGGGAGGACGGGAGCCTTGATTTGCTGGCGACCGCGCCCCTGCCGATGGAGGCGGTGGCCGCCGTCAAGGGACTGGCGCACTGGATCACGACGGGATTGCCGCTGGTGCTGGCGGCGCCTGTGCTTGGCGTGTTGTTGAGCCTGCCTGTGCAGGGCTATGGGCCGTTGGTCCTGTCACTGTTCCTTGGTACGCCGGCGCTGAGCATGATCGGTGCGTTCGGGGCGGCGCTGACAGTGGGGCTGCGCCGGGGCGGGCTGTTGCTGAGCCTCTTGGTGCTGCCGCTTTACGTACCCACGTTGATCTTTGGCGCCGAGATGGCGCGGCGGGGCGTGGACGGGCAGGATTACACGACGCCGATGCTGATGCTGGCGGGGATCACCTGCGGCACCATCGCGCTTTTGCCTTTTGCATCGGCTGCGGTATTGAGGGTCAACCTGCGTTAACGAAAGGATCTGCGCGCGTGGCATCACTCTGGGAATACGCCAACCCGAAGAAGTTCATCGATACGACCGACAAGGTTCTGCCGTGGGTGTCGGTGCTGGCGGTGCTGTGCCTGGCGACGGGGCTGATCTGGGGGTTCTTCTTCACGCCGGACGATTTTCGGCAGGGATCGACCGTCAAGATCATCTATTTGCATGTGCCGAGCGCGCTGATGGCGATCAACGCGTGGATCATGATGTTGGTGGCATCGTTGATCTGGGTGGTGCGGCGGCACCACGTGAGCGCGCTGGCGGCCCGCGCGGCCGCCCCCGTGGGCGTGGTCATGACGGTGATCGCGCTGGCCACCGGGGCGATCTGGGGCCAGCCGATGTGGGGGACGTGGTGGGCGTGGGATCCGCGGCTGACCTCGTTCCTGATCCTGTTCCTGTTCTACCTCGGCTACATCGCCCTGTGGGAAGCCATCGAGAATGACGACACGGCGGCTGACCTGACCTCGATCCTGTGCATCGTGGGGTCGGTCTTTGCCCTGCTGAGCCGCTACGCGGTGCTGTTCTGGAACCAGGGGTTGCACCAGGGGGCGTCGCTGAGCCTCGACAAGGAAGAGAACGTGGCGGACGTGTTCTATTTCCCGCTGCTGGTCTGCATCGCGGGGTTCGTGTTTCTGTTCATCGCGCTGGTGTTCCTGCGCACGCAAACCGAGATCCGGGCGCGGCGGATGCGGGCGCTTCTGGCCCGTGACCGGATGGAGGCGTGATGCCCGAGCTTGGAAAATACGCCGAGGCGGTGCTGTCATCCTACGCGGTGTCGCTGGTGCTGTTGATCGCGCTGGTCGTGTTCAGCTGGCGGCGGTCGGTGCGCGTGAAGAACGCGTTGAAAGACGTTGAAAGAAAGCGGAAATCGGATGCCTAGAACCTCTTTCCTGATGGTGTTGCCGCCGGTGATCTTCGCCGCGCTGGCCGCGGTGTTCTATATCGGGATGCAGCGCGATGACCCCGATGCGCTGCCCTCGGCCATCGAGGGCAAACAGGCCCCGGCGGTGGCGCTGACGCCGCTGGACGGCAAAACGCCGTTCACCGATGCCGACCTGCGTAGCGGCGGGGTGAAACTGGTCAATTACTGGGCCAGCTGGTGCGCGCCCTGCCGGGTGGAGCATCCGCATCTGGAGGCGCTGGCCGAGGAAGGCATTACGATCTACGGCGTGAACTACAAGGATCAGCCGGGCAATGCGCTGGGGTTTCTTGAAGAACTGGGCGATCCCTACACGGCCATCGGGGCCGATCCGAACGGGCGCATGGCGCTGGACTGGGGGCTTTACGGCGTGCCGGAGACCTATGTGATCGACGGCGAGGGGCGGGTCGTGCTGCGCTTTCCGGGGCCGATCACCGAGCGCGTGATGGAGAGCCAGATCCGCCCCGCGATCGAGAAAGCGCGGGGCGGCTGAGTCCTGTTATTTTTTGCAGGTTTCGACCTGCGCGGTTTCGCCCAGCGGGCAGGCGGGGGGCGTGTCAGGGCTGGCCAGGGCGCCGGTGATGGCCAGAAGGGCGATCAAGGCGACCTGTATGGAGATCACGTATTTTCGCATCGGTAGGCTCCGTTGATGGTTTTTTTGTTTTTGCTGCTCGTTCGTACGATCCAGTTAGGCACAACTGTCGTGCCGCGATAGTCTGAAAAACCTGACCTCTGCGCACATCGGCGTGAACTTGCAAAGATCGCGGGATGGCGCGCGGAGTATGGCCCAGGTAACGATCGCGCAGGGCGTCGGGTTCGGGTGCGCCGGCAGGAGATCGCTTTGAGGCGGTGCGATTTGGCTCGGAGCCGGTGTGCGCGGATGACGGAGCTTGCAAGGGCGCGGTGCCGGGCATCTTGCGCGGGGCAGGCGGGGTTGCTATCTGCGACGACAAGCCCGACGCATTTGATCGGGAAAGCGAAGAGGCAGACGTGCAGGATCCCACCCCGCGCCTTGAGACACGCAACCTTGTGCGCCGTTACGACGGGCGCTTGGTGGTGGATGACGTGTCGCTGTCGGTGCTGCCGGGTCAGGTGACGTGCCTTCTGGGGCCGTCGGGCTGTGGCAAGTCAACGACGCTGCGGATGATCGCGGGCGTCGAGATGCAGGACGCGGGTGAAATCTGGGTCGATGGCAAGCTGGTCTGCGACACCGTCTTTCGCGTGCCGCCCGAGCGGCGCCATATCGGCCTGATGTTTCAGGACTTCGCTTTGTTCCCGCATCTTCGGGTAGGTGAGAACGTGGCATTCGGCCTTGGCGGTACGGCCGACGAGAAGGCCGCGCGCGTGGGCGAGTTGCTGGAGCGCGTGGGGCTGGAAGGCTATGCGCGGAATTTTCCGCACGAGTTGTCGGGCGGCGAGCAGCAGCGGGTGGCGCTGGCCCGTGCCTTGGCGCCGCGGCCCTCGATCATGCTGATGGACGAGCCGTTTTCGGGCCTCGACAACCGTCTGCGCGACGGCATCCGGGATGAGACGCTGGAAATCCTGCGCGAGCAGGACACCGCCGTTTTGCTGGTCACGCACGAGCCCGAGGAAGCGATGCGCATGGCAGACACGATCGCGTTGATGCGCGACGGGCGGATCGTGCAGCAGGGCGCGCCCTATAATATCTACAACGCGCCGGCGGACCGCGCGGCGGTTTCGTTCTTCAGCGACGTGAACGTGGTGCGCGGCGAGGTGCATGGCGCGCTGGCCGAGACGCCGTTCGGCCAATTCCTGGCGCCCGGTGTGCCGGACGGGCAGGCGGTGGAGATCGTGGTGCGCCCGCAGCATGTGAAGCTGGATTTCGATCGCGCGGGCAAGGGGCCGGTGCCAACGATCAGCGACGGCACGGCGGTGCGCGGCGTGGTGAAGCGGGCGCGGTTCATGGGCGGCGAGAGCCTGGTCGAGTTCGAAATGGAATTCGGCGGACCGCGCTTCAAGGTGACGGTGCCGGCGGTATTTCTACCGCAGAACGACACGCCGATGTGGCTGACCATCCGGCGCGACAAATGCTTCATATTTCCGGTGGACTGAGCCTCAGCCACCGTCCTCTTCTTCCTCGTCGGGAATGATCAGTTGCAATTCGCCGCTGGCCTCGAGCGTGCGGATGACGTTGACCACCTCGGTCATGGCGGCTTCGCCGTCCTTGGGTTTGACCTTGCCCAATGCCTCAACCTCTTCCCGGAGAGCATCGGACATGCGTTTCGACATGTTTTCGAGGATGAAGTCGGCGGAGAGGCGGGTCTCGTCGGCGGTCTGGGCATGGGCCAGTGCCTGTATTAGCGCGGCCTGATCGACATCGCGGGTGATCTTGGGCACGTCGATGGGATTGAGCCGTTCGGAGATGTTGACGAAGGTGAAGATCGCTTTGCGCACCTTGGCGGCGAAGCCCTGGTCGCTTTCGTCGAGGCCCATGAGCACGTCGTCGCGGGTGGCGGCGGGGGAGTAGTTGAGAATGGCGCCGACCCGTTCGACGGGGCCGTCGGGAAAGGCGGTTTCGGGAATGCTGTGCAGTTGCGCGGCGAGCGACAGGCCGATCCGGTCGACGGCATCGGGGGTAACCGCGCCGGTTTGAGACATGGCGACGGCGATGCGGCGCGCGGCGTCGCCCGGCATCTTGCCCAAGGCTTCGGCGGCGCGGGCCACGTCGAGCTTGGACAGCAGGACAGCGGCGACCTCGGTGCTTTCGGATTGCAGGATATCCAGCAGATCTTCGGTTTCGGCGGCGCGAACCTGCTCCCACGGGTCGCCGAACTGCCGCACGCCGGCTTCCTTGCGCAGGCGCGCGGCGGTTTGCGGGCTGATGCGCCCGTCGAGAGCGGTCAGCGCCCCGGCCACGCCGCGCGGGAAGGTCAGGCCCATCGCCTCGACCTCGGAGGCGAATTCGGCCACGACATCGGCCAGGGTGGAGCGGTCGACATAGCGCATCGTGCCGATCTGCTGGGTCAGGCGGCGCTGCAAGTCGTCGGGCAGGTCGTGCAAGGGCACGTCGGCGCCTTCGTTGATGAGAAACCGCACGATGATCGCGGCCTTCTGCCGGCGGGTCAGCTGGGCCGCCGCGTTTGCGGACGGCCCCGGAAGCGCCAGTTGCCCAAAATTACTGCTGCTCATTCCAGTCCCCGGATCAGGTTCCGGCACACTAGGGCAGGAGGGGTGAAGAAATGTCTAAAGCTAAAATTTGAAACGGCGCCGCCCGGTCCCGGGTGCGCCGTCTCGCCTTGGGATATGTGCGCCGGTCAGCTCATCGTCTGTTCGATGCAGGTGCCGGACGTCTTGTCCCACACCATGCCTTCGGCGCAGGAGGCAGCCTGATGCGACTTGCCAGGGCACATCGCGGCGGCGGAAAGGGTGGAGGCCAGAACGAGGGCCAGGGACGTGGTAATGGTCTTGGACTTCATGGATTGAACTCCTTTTCACTGGAACCCCGATGGTAACACGGAATCGGCTTCAGACCAGTGTTTTGGTCCGGACTTGCGCGGCGTATCGCCCGATCTGCCCGGAAATTCAGCTTTCCCCGAAGACGCGGGTGAAGATCGTGTCGACATGCTTGGTGTGGTAATCCATGTCGAATTTCTCTTCGATCTGATCTGTGCCCAGAGCTGCGACGACATCGGCGTCGGCCAGAAGTTCCTCTTTGAAATCGGTGCGTTCTTCCCAGACCTTGAGGGCGTTGCGCTGGACCATGGCGTAGGCATCCTCGCGGCTGACGCCGGCTTGGGTCAGGGCCAGAAGGACGCGTTGAGACATGACGAGGCCTGGGAACTTGTTCATGTTTTCCAGCATGTTCTCGGGGAAGATGATCATCTTGTCGATGACGCCGGTCAGGCGCGCCAACGCGAAATCGAGCGTGACGGTGGCGTCGGGGCCGATCATGCGCTCGACCGAGGAATGAGAGATGTCACGCTCGTGCCAGAGCGCCACGTTTTCCATCGCGGGAATCACCGCCATGCGGACGAGACGGGCGAGGCCGGTCAGGTTCTCGGTCAGCACGGGGTTCTTCTTGTGCGGCATGGCCGACGAGCCTTTCTGGCCCATCGAAAAGAATTCGGCGCCTTCGAGGACCTCGGTGCGCTGCATGTGTCGGATCTCGATGGCGACGTTCTCGATGGACGAGGCGATGACGCCGAGGGTGGCGAAGAAGGCGGCGTGGCGGTCGCGGGGGATGACCTGCGTGCTGATCGGTTCGGGGGTGAGGCCCAGTTGGGCGCAGACATGTTCCTCGACCCGGGGGTCGATATTGGCGAAGGTGCCGACCGCGCCGGAAATGGCGCCGGTGGCGACCTCGGTGCGGGCGGTGCGCAGGCGGGTAAGGTTGCGGTCCATTTCAGCATAGAAACGCGCGAAGGTGAGGCCCATCGTGGTGGGTTCGGCGTGAATCCCGTGGGAGCGGCCGACGCGAAGGGTCATCTTGTGCTCGAACGCGCGGCGTTTGAGGGCGGCGAGCAGGTCTTCCATGTCGGCGATCAGCAGGTCGGCGGCGCGCACCAGCTGGACGTTGAGGCAGGTATCGAGCACGTCCGAGGAGGTCATGCCCTGATGGACGAAGCGGGCTTCCTCGCTGCCCACATGTTCGGCCAGGTGGGTGAGAAAGGCGATGACGTCATGCTTGGTCACGGCCTCGATCTCGTCGATCCGGGCGACGTCGAATTGCACATCCTTTGCCTTCCACACGGCCTCGGCATTCTCGCGCGGGATCACGCCAAGGTCGGCCATGGCGTCGCAGGCATGGGCCTCGATCTCGTACCAGATTCGGAACTTGGTGGCGGGTTCCCAGATGGCGACCATGTCGGGGCGGGAATAGCGAGGGATCATGCGAACGGACCTTTGGATTGAATGGGTGTCGGGCGCGGTTTAGACGGAGGAACGGGTGGCGGCAAGACGGGCGTGGCGATTGGTACCGGAACTGGCAGAATTCGAAGGGAAATGGCGATTGGAGCGCGACGTGGTGCACGCGGGCGCGCCGCCCGCACGGTTCGAGGGCACGGCGTCTTTCATGCCCGATGACGGCGGGCTGTCTTATCGCGAGACCGGTGTGCTGACCGTGGCCGGGCAGGCGCCAATGCGGGCCGAGCGGGGTTACTTGTGGCGGGTCGGCGTGGGCGGCGGGATCGATGTGTTGTTCGAGGACGCGCGGTTCTTTCACAGTATAACGGACAGCGCAGAGGCGCGGCACTGGTGCGATCCGGATATGTATCACGTAGCCTATGATTTCACGCTCTGGCCGGAGTGGACGGCAACCTGGGCCGTGAGGGGACCGCGCAAGGCCTATCGGATGGTCAGCCGGTACACGTGACCCGGCGCGGGCCAGAGGTGAACAGATTGCCTTAATTCGGTCAAATTGTTTCGCTATTAGGGACAATAGCAAATGAAAGAGCCGGGCGGGCACGGTCCTTGACGAGGGCGAACAGACAAAAAGCCGGAGAAACGGGCTTCATACAGGCGGGGGGGGGGCACCTAGGGAGGTGCCGCCCGTTTCATTTTTCACGGGTGGCGCGGACGGGACGGATCAGTTGTCGCCGGTGATGTCGCGGAGCACGGAATAGGTGAACAGAAACGCGCCGAGCGGGGCGGAGTAGAGCATGATCGTCAGCGCCATGGTATGCACGGTCAAGCGCAGCGGCTTGGTGGGCGCGGCGCGTTCTTCCAGCCAGGCGGGCACGCTCGGGATGATGTCCGCCACATCGTCAGCGAGGATCACGTCGAACCGCTCTTCGGCGGGCATGGTGGCCGAAGTGCGTCTTCGGCCCCCGACAGGCTGCATATTGGCGGTGGCCGAGGAGTCGGAGCCGCGGGACGACTTTCGCAGCAGATCACACAGCGACAGGATGAGGTCGTGGTCGACCGGCTCGGGCGTTTCGCCGCGCATTATCGTGTCGTAGGGCATGTCTTCCGAGATGCGATAGACCAGCCGGTCGGCGAGATGCACGAAGGAGGGGCACAGCAGGTCGTCATCGGCCGGCGCGACGGGGGCGCGCCCGACGGCAAGGACAAGGCGCGTGTGGCGATCCTCGCGGCTGGGCGGCAAAAGTGCCATCGCGACGCGCACGTCGATGCGGTCGATCATCGCAAGGGCGTCGCTGACCCAGGTGATCCGGCGCGGCTGGGCGTCGGTGCCTTGCAGCATCTCGTCGATCACCTGCACGATATCACCGGCCTGCACCGGGGGCGCATGGCGATAACCGAAGGTCGCGATAGATGTCTGCTGTTCGTCGTGCATGCCTGGCCTGCAGGAAAGGGGCGGACCAAGATCTATGGAGCAACTGCGACCGGCTTGGGAAAAAACTGCGGCAAGATTACGATTGCGATCCCGGATAGGGGATCCGAAGCCTTGAAATAAAGGGGCGTACCGCGCTTAATGCCGGCGCGGCACGCCCTTTGCCTCAGGTCAGGTCGAGGACAACGTGAGGCTCCCCATCCGAGGTTTTCTCGACCGTGCGTCCGGTGGCGCCGATGGTGAAGGTCACCCGTTGCCGCAAGGCGCTGAAGCGCGGCGAGGCGACCACATCGACGGGGGTGTCAAAGTCGATGCCCAACTCCACATGATTCGGTCCGCGACGGCGCGCCGCGCGGACGGTGCCGGTAAAGTCATGACCGAGGTAGCGGCCCGAGACGCGCTGACCGAGTGTCCAGGCGCGGGGGGCCGCGGCCGGGACGGCGTCGGACAGGGTGTTCCAGTCACGAAAGCCCCATTGATGGGCCACGTGTTCGAGCGCGGTGGAGTGGCTGATCGGCGTTCCGGCGCGTCCCAGCGTCTGGCGAAGATTGCGCGCATGGCCTTTCAGCACGTCGCGCGGGGGAAGTGTGGTCTGTGTCATTGCATTGATCCCAAACGGGGCGAAAAGATCGGCAGGGCCCGCGTTGCTGCCCGGTCGAGCCCCGGGTCGATGCAATGTCACTGTCAGGGCTTCACCATGGCCGGGCGGCCTGCGGGCGGCGGGGACCTGACGCCCCGTGAGACCCGCAGATAGGCATGGTGTGCCGCTGCGTCAAGCCTGCGGTGCTCAGCCGTCGATCTTGGCGGCCATGATCGCGATCGCCTGTTGATAAACGGTGGCGGCGTTCCATTGCTGAATCACACGGAAATTCGGCTGTCCCTGCTGGTAGCCGGCGCCCGGCTGCCACCCCTTGCGGCGTAGAAAATTCGCGGTGGAAACAAGGGCATCGGCCTGATTGTAGAAGTCCACGCGCCCGTCGCCATTGCCGTCGACGCCGTAGGTGAGCGCGTTGCCGGGCAAGAACTGGGTGTGGCCCAGCTCGCCATGCTTGGCGCCGCGGGTGTTGACGGTGATCGAGCCGCGATCCACCAGTTTCAGCGCGCCGATGGCGTGCGGGCGAAAGAAATCCGAGCGGCGGCAATCGTAGGTCAGGGTCACGATGGCCGAGACGACGGAGCTGTCGCCCATGAAACCGCCAAAACCGGTTTCCATGCCGTGGATGGCGATGATGACACCGGCGGGCACGCCGTAATTCTGTTCGATCCAGTTGTAGAAGCCGGGGTTCTGCGCCTTGCGCTGGCGGCCCTGCGAGATGATCGTGTTGGCGCCGCGCACTTGCATGAACTTGTCCAGCGAATAGCGGAAGCTTTTCTGGTTGCGGTCGGCGGCGATGGTGCTGGAGGCATAGCTGGTCTGGGCCAGCGCCTGAAGGCCCCGTTGGCCGACGCCGGCGGCCTGGGCCTGCTGGGCGAAGCTGGACTTCCACTGCTCGAACCCGTTGGCGTTGTTGCCACATTGGGAATAGGCAGCGGTGCCGGCCGTTGCGGTGGCGGCGCAAGCAACGGCAAGCGCAAAAAATCGAGATTTAAGTTTCGGGTACATTGGGCAGCTCCAAGTCAGACACAGGCGATGTTAGTCGAGCGGGTCAGGGGAACAAAGTCAATTCTCCATGACGTTCGACACACTCGAACGGGCGACTGAACGCCGCCCCTCGGGGTAAGAAACGGCCGATCGGGCGCGTCCGTTCCCCAAAGGCCGAGCTTGTTTTTCGTCAAGCCGCGTCGGGAGGCAGCAGGTCAGTGCAGAACAGTCTGAACCACCTGCGCTGCGGCGGCGGTTGCGCCGCTTGTCTGAAGCGACACGAAAAGCCCCGACAGTGCCGCCGCCTGGCCGGCGAGGCGCAGGTTTTCACCTTTCACCAGATTGATTATCACCAGCGTCAGCCCGACCGGCAGTGCGAAGCAGGCCACCGCGAAAGTCAGAAACCAGGCCGACAGGCGAAGGCGATCGGTCTCCTCGGCTATGTTCTCGATGGACGGGGCGATCATCTCCGGCGTGTCTTCGATGATGCCCTCGGACACGTCGATTAAAACCTTTGAGGGCAGGAAATGCACCGCTGGCGGGGGCATGCGTGCCAGCCGCTCATCCAATTTGGTATGTAAATCCTCGACCCTGGTCAGAGCGGCACGGGCGCGCAACGCCTGGTCCTTCTGCGTGTCGTTCGCGGGCGTATCATGCGCGGCAAGCTCGCAGGCCATCGTGACATCGGCGGCCGACAGTAGCGCCTCTTGCTCGACCCACTGCAGGTGCGGCGGACGAAGGTGGTCACTGAGCTCGATCGCAACGCGGGCCAGAACGGCGTCGATCGCCGGACCGGTGTCGGGCGACGCATGCTCAAGGCCTTGGACGTCGATCCGCAACACGACACTCGCCGGCCGTGCAAGACCGGGCAGGAGGACATTCCGGCTTAGCGTAAGGCTGATGCGGCAATGCGCGGTCTCGATCCCGGCGACCGTTTCAGTAAGCAATCCGAGCGACCGGACATCCTGGCAGAGTCCGCTCAAGGTTTTCACTGTGCGGGTGGCCATATCCAGTAGGTCGATACGCTTCTCCTCGGTAAAGACCAGCCCCGCCATGATGTGATTTTCAGTATCAGGCATTTTACAAACCCCGGTTGTTTCCGCACTTAACCAATCTTTCATCTCGTAAGTGAAATCAGTGTGTTTCAAATGTGGAACCAATTGGGCGCTGTGCCGGGGCGAGCGGATATCCGCCTGTTTTGGCGGTCATGCCGCTGCTTTTCACAGTAATATGCGCAAAAAAACGGGCGCCCTCCAGAAAGGGCGCCCGTTTGCATCTCAGCCGACTGATCAATCAGCAGCTGTAGTACATGCCGAATTCGACCGGGTGCGGCGTGTGCTCGTAGGTCTCGATCTCTTCCATCTTGAGCTCGATGTAGCCCTCGATCTGATCCTTGGTGAACACGTCACCGGCCAGAAGGTACTCGTGATCGGCCTGAAGCTCCTGCATGGCTTCGCGCAGGCTGCCGCAGACGGTCGGGATGCCTTCCAGCTCTTCGGCGGGCAGGTCGTAGAGGTTCTTGTCCATCGCCTCGCCCGGGTCGATCTTGTTCTTGATGCCATCGAGGCCGGCCATCAACAGGGCCGCGAAGCACAGGTAGGGGTTCGACGACGGGTCGGGGAAGCGGGCCTCGACGCGCTTGGCTTTCGGCGACTCGGTCCACGGAATCCGGACGCAGCCCGAGCGATTGCGGGCCGAATAGGCGCGCAGCACGGGAGCCTCGAAGCCCGGGATCAGACGCTTGTAGCTGTTGGTCGACGGGTTGGTGAACGCATTGAGCGACTTGGCGTGCTTCAGGATGCCGCCGATATAGTAGAGCGCCTCCTGACTGAGGTCGGCATACTTGTCACCGGCGAAGAGCGGCTTGCCGTCCTTCCAGATCGACATGTTGACGTGCATCCCCGTGCCGTTGTCGCCCGCGATGGGCTTGGGCATGAACGTGGCCGACTTGCCGTAGGCGGCGGCGACGTTGTGGATGACGTACTTGTATTTCTGCAGTTCGTCTGCCTGCTTGGTCAGGCTGTCGAAAATCAGGCCAAGCTCGTGCTGGCACGAGGCCACCTCGTGGTGGTGCTTGTCGACCTTCATGCCCAGGCGCTTCATTGTCGAGAGCATTTCCGAGCGGATGTCTTGTGCCTCGTCGGTGGGGTTCACCGGGAAATAGCCGCCCTTGACGCCCGGACGATGGCCCATGTTGCCCATCTCGTACTCGGTGTCGGTGTTCCAGGAGGCGTCGATCGCGTCGACCTCATAGGAGACCTTGTTGATCGAGTTGGAGAACCGCACGTCGTCGAACAGGAAAAATTCGGCTTCCGGACCGAAGAACGCGCTGTCGCCGAGACCGCTGGACTTCAGGTAGGCTTCGGCCTTTTCGGCGGTGCCACGCGGGTCGCGCTCGTAGGATTCGCCGGTATCGGGCTCGACGATCGAGCAGTGCAGGCACATCGTGGTTTCCGCATAGAAGGGGTCGATGTAGCCGGACGCGGTGTCGGGCATCAGTTTCATGTCGGAGGCTTCGATCGATTTCCAGCCCGCGATGGACGAGCCATCGAACATGAAGCCTTCCTCGAGGAAATCCTCGTCGACCTGATCGGCCAGGACCGTCACGTGCTGCAACTTGCCGCGCGGGTCCGTGAAACGGATGTCGACATACTCGACTTCCTTGTCCTTGATCGTCTTGAGCAGATCTTTTGCGCTCATGTCCATTGATCCCTTCGTTTTGGTTCCAAGTGTAGGTTTAAAGCGCGTCCGAACCGGATTCGCCGGTGCGGATGCGGATGGCTTGTTCGATGGGGCTGACGAAAATCTTGCCGTCGCCGATCTTGTCGGTCTTTGCGGCATCGACAATAGCCTCGATCGCGGCGTCGACCTGATCGTCGTCCAGCACGACGTCGATCTTCACCTTCGGCAGGAAGTCGACGACATACTCGGCGCCGCGGTAAAGCTCGGTGTGGCCTTTCTGGCGGCCGAAGCCCTTGACCTCGATCACCGAGAGGCCCTGCACACCCACCTCCTGAAGCGCTTCCTTGACTTCATCGAGCTTGAAGGGCTTGATGATCGCCTCGATTTTTTTCATGGGTCGACTCCTCCGACTGACTTGCGGGATTTGCAGATCATTTCTGGTAACGCGGCACAATCGGATAGGGGGTTTGGGCGGAGTTGCGGCAGGGTGATCCAATCACGTGATTAAAATTTGGGCAATATGCCTGAGTTTTGTGCGAAAATGAATCGTTATGGAGCGGGAATGACCGAATTGCTGACGGCAGCGCAGATGCGGGCCATCGAAGAGGCTGCCATTGCCTCGGGCGAGGTGACCGGGCTGGAGTTGATGGAACGCGCCGGACGCGGCGTGGTCGAAGCCGTGTTCGAGGAATGGCCGGAGCTGGCAAAGGCGCCGCACCGGGCCGTTGTGTTGTGCGGGCCGGGGAACAATGGCGGCGACGGGTTCGTGGTGGCGCGGCTGTTGAAGGACTGGGGCTGGGAGGTGGAGGTGTATCTCTACGGTGACCCAGCCAAGCTGCCGCCGGCTGCGCGGGTGAACTACGAACGGTGGTCGGAGATGGGGGCGGTTGCAGACATGAGTCGTGACCTCGCGCATGGGGCAACACCCGACCTGTTCGTGGATGCCGTGTTCGGAACAGGGCTTTCGCGCCCGGTGGAAGGAAAGCTTGCGCAGGTCCTGGCGGCGTTCGATGGATTTCGTGCAGTAAGGCATATTCGAACCGTGGCGGTGGACATGCCCTCGGGCCTATGCGCCGACAGCGGCCGCGCGATGGGCACCTTTGCGACCGCCGATTTGACGGTAAGTTTTCACGACGCCAAGCTGGGCCATTACCTGTCGCGGGGCGCGCAACAGTTGGGAAAGCTGGTGGTCAAGAGTATCGGGCTCTCTCGTGCTGCCGCGACGGAAGGGGCGGTGCGATTGGTGGGCCAGGGGGGCGGTGGCCGACTGCGCAAGGCGGCGACGTCGCACAAATATGGACACGGTCACGCCCTGATCCTGACCGGCGGCGCAGGGCGCACTGGTGCCGCGCGACTGGCGGCGCGGGGCGCGCTGCGTATCGGAGCGGGGCTGGTCAGCCTCGGTGTGCCGCCGAGCGCGCAGCAGGAGGTGGCCTGCCAGGTGACGTCGATCATGCTGTCGCGGATCGAGGGGGGCGACGGGCTGGCGGAGGTGCTGAAGGACGATCGGCTGAGCGCGCTCTGTCTGGGGCCCGGGATGGGCGTCGAGCGGGCGCGGGAGCTTGTGCCGATTGCGTTGGGGCAAGGCGGGGTGAAACCCCGCCCTACGGTGATGGATGCGGATGCGCTGATGGCGTTTGTCGAGGAACCCGAGGATTTGTTCGGGATGCTTCACAAAGCTTGCGTGCTGACGCCCCACGGGGGCGAGTTTGCGCGGCTTTTCCCCGATATTGCAGAAAAGCTAAATGCGACGCCGGTGAAAGGTCCGGCCTATTCCAAGGTGGACGCCACGCGCGAGGCCGCGGCGCGGGCCGGCTGCGTGGTGCTGTTCAAGGGCGCCGACACGGTGATCGCCGCGCCGGACGGGCGGTGCAGCATCAATTCCGCGCAGTACGACCGCGCGGCGCCGTGGCTGGCGACCGCCGGGGCGGGGGATGTGCTGGCCGGGTTTATAACCGGCTTGCTGGCGCGGGGGCATGGGCCGATGCAGGCGGCGGAGGCCGCGGCTTGGCTGCACGTTGAGTGTGCGCGCGCGTTTGGGCCGGGGCTGATTGCGGAGGATCTGCCGGAGGAGCTGCCAAAGGTTTTTCGGGATCTGTTCGGTTGAGAGGGCGAAGTCCCGGGGCAGGCCCGGGACGCGAGGGTCATGCCGCTTTAGAAAGCGCCGCGATATCGGCCGTGCTGGCGACTTCGAGCCCGTCGACGTAGAGTACGTGCGGCGTGTCGAAGTCGAGGGTGAAGAGCGTCATCTCGGCCTCGCCTTCGTCGGTGATGAACTCGCCATCGACCAGTTGCGATACCTGTGCCATGGCGCGTTTTGCGCCGAACATCGCCTCGGCGCGCCAGTCGCGGATCAGCAGGTATTGCCCTGCCGGCAACAGCACGTCGCGCACCGGGCGGGTGTGGCCCAGCGAGCCGGCCTGGACCCGGATCGCACGGGTGCGCAGGGTCGCCGAGGATATGTCCCGAAGGATGGCCATGCCGGTGTCGCGCGTGATCACGCGGTCTCCGGGACGGAGATCTTCCACCGCCTTCTCGCCTTCCAATGTCATTATAACTGCGCCCGCGGCAAAGCCGTTGGCCTGCACCTTGGCCCCGGACGGGTTGGTCCCGCCTGTGCCCCCGACCGTTTTCGGTTCCATGGGCTATCTCGCTCTGTTTTCTGCCTCGAATTTTTCATCACCATACGTCAACATTTCGTCAATGTCGCGCCTTTTGTTCAAGGGCGCGGCATATTTGGTGGGACAGTGATGCGGGAAATTCCACTCGCTTCCTGTTTCAGGCTTTGCTAAGACGCGGCTCGATGCGGGTGTGGCGGAATTGGTAGACGCACCAGATTTAGGTTCTGGCGCCGCAAGGCGTGGGGGTTCAAGTCCCTTCACCCGCACCACTTCTCATTTTCACTCCTTCGACCACCTTCAAAGCCTTAAACGGCAAGGCTATTTGAGGTGTTCTAGGCCCTTCCAAACGATGATAGGCAAAACGGTCCGCAAACGCCAATCTGAGGAGCGTTCTGCGCAGTGTGATATTGCCACTTTCCCAGAGTTTATAAGGGTTTGCGAGGAAACGTAGAGAGAGTTCTAGCAACTCCTCTACGGTCCCCTTTGGTTTGGCCCGATTGGCAAGAGAATCCTGCAATCTGACCTTAGTTTTTTCGAGAGCCGTGATCTTGTCTTCATAGGCTCCGATCACGGCATCATTGGTCGCAGCCATGATCCGGTCGAGCAGTTTTTCGATCTGCTTATCCGTCTCTGCGATCTGCCGCTTGGTCGCCTCGCTTGCGGCCTTGGCTTGTCCAAGCCGTGCAGCCCATGCATCACGGAACATCAGTGTCGCGAGTTTCATGACTGAGTGACCGGGCTGGAGGGTTTTGACGATTTCGCCGAAGTCGCCTTCAAGCTTGTCACGCGGGATCGACTTACCGTAGCTGGCGCAGCCCTTGGTCTGACACAGATAATAGGCATAGTGCCGTCTTGCGCCCTTGGGCCAGGAGGAGCGTAGAGGGACACCGCAATCGCCGCAGGTCGCAAAGCCGCGTAGGGCGAAGTCTTTGCCAATATCCTTACGCGCCGGAGCTTTGGCCACGCCACTTCTGCGCTTCTGGATTTTGTCATAGGTGGCCAGCGAGATCAGCGGTTCATGCTGACCTTTGAGCCAATCGATCCCCCAAGTCTCGGAGCAGATATATCCGGCGTAGAGCGGTTGCGTGAGGATATCGGTCACGCGCTGTTGCTTCACATCGCCATGCTTGCTGCGCGGGAAGTCGGGGTGCGCTTCAAAGAAACGCTTCACTTCGACTTGGCCTTGGAAGCGTCCTGCGGCATAGCCTTCGAGCGCTTCTTTGACGAGTGACGCCATCGGCTCGTCATGCACCAGCACCTTGCCGTGGCCTTTGACGGTCTTGTAGCGGTAGCCAGTCGGCGCGTTGTGAACCCAGTAGCCGGTTTGCATCCGCGCTTTCATCTTTTGTCCCACTTGCCGCCCGTTTTGCTTGCGCTCCAACGCGCCTTGCGCGGCCATGATGGTTTCGATGAACTCGCCCTCGGGGGAGTCATCGAACTTGAAGTTCAGGCATTCGATTGAGGCTCCCCGCTGACGCAGCGCTTCACGCAGATCGAGATGGAAGCGTGTATCACGGGCAAAGCGCTTGAGATCATCGAAGATCACAACGAAGTCCTGATCCGGTTGGGCATCGAGGAAGGACAGCAACGCCACCAGACCGGGCCTTGCCATGAAGTCGCCGCCGCCCGTAAAGGTATCGGGGAAGACTCCGGCGACGTCATAGCCCTGGGCGACCGCATATTCGCGGCAGCGGGTTTCTTGCGACTTGAGCCCGTGCCCTTCGGCCTCTTGGGCTTTGGATGAGACACGGCAATAGATCACCGCCTGAGGCCGGGCTGTCTCTGTCATGGATTTTGCAGTTTGTTTTGTCATGCGGACTCCTCTCCGGCGGCTTGGCCCGAGGGTGATGCCGCTCTTTGCGATGGTGTTTCGGTGGGGTGGTCTGAGGATACCACAGAGGCTATCGCTTGCGCCAATTCCTCGTCGCTCTTTCCACAGGCGGTATCCAACGGATGAATGCCAAAGCCCAGATCAACGAACGCGACCATGATCGACCACAGGGTTTCGATCAGGGCGCGTTTTTGTTCTTCAGGAATATCCTCATCCTTGAACAACGGCAGGTAAGCGTCCCAATCGATGGACAATGTTGGGGTGGACGCGGTTGCGTCTTTTAGGCGGCACATGGCTGGCATCTCCTTTCTCCGGGGCCGGGTATTATGGGATTGATCTTGATCTTCGGTGCGCAGGCACACGATGAGAACAAATATAGAACAAACTACCATAAACCCGACCGTTTACCAAAGGGTTTCTTGATAAAACCCCTGACAAGACAGGGAGATAGCGGCTAGAACACAGGCTGGATAAGGGTATGGTGCGGGTGATTGCGGGTAGGAATCGATCATGGACCATAAGCGCGAGATCGACTGGATGGACGCATCCGCACCAGAGCGCATTGAACCGACACAAGCGCTCTATCGGATCATGCGCGCCTTGGCGCAAGCCACAGGAGCCCGCTTTGACGACCTGGTCGAGACCGCCCAGGATGCGCCTGTCAGTGCATCCAGCGATCCGCACCGTAACTTTCGGCGCGGGCAGATTGCACGGAGCAAGGCGGCGTCCATCCATGAATGGCTGGCAACACACCACTTTGCCTTTGCTCAAAAACGCGCACCCGAGCTGTTCCGGTTCCCCCGCCAGTCAGACTGGGATCGCTTTGTTGCGGATCATGCGATTGCAGGCAGTCTGACGGTCATCCCGCTTGTAAAGTCGATGGGCATTGCAAGGCGTTCGAAGACGGTCAGTCATGCTGTGACGACGCTGCGCCTTGGGCAGGATTACTGCCTGGAGCTGGAAAGCCGTCTTGAGGGCCAGTGTGTCGCCTTTGAAGGGTATAACGGCAGTTGGTATCCGCTGCCGCTTGGTGACGACGAAAGGCGTCTCCGAGTTATTATCCCGGAAGGCGCAACGCTCCTGCCGCGGGATCGGGACGGTTATCCCATTGCGCTTGTCGAGCTGGACCATGGCGGGGTGCATCGCTTTGTGGTGATCGTGTCCGATGACAAAGCATTGCCAACGGACAGGCCAAGTCTCGCGCAACTGGGGCAGGGCGCAGCAGCATTCGAGGTGCATGTGCTAGAGGTCAACTTCACAAGCTGACACTCAGAGGCCCTGGATGGCTTTGAGTTGGTCATTGATGCGCACCAGTTCCGCCCATTCCTGTGCGCCGGTTGTGCTGAGATCAGGAGAGCGAGACGCATTCGACAGCTTGGCAATCTGGATATCGGCAAAGAAGCTTTGCACATCCCCAAGATCAGCCGCGATGCTTTCGGCTCCGGCAATCCGGGCCAGATGCACCGCATCGAAATAGGCCGGAATGATCACCGTGCGATTGAATGCACTTTGCTCTTCGTCTGAGGGCAGATCATCGGGTGAGACAGCATCGCGTCTGTTTTCTTGAGCGATCAAATGCGCCGTAATCAAAGGCATCTCCATCGCATGACCCAGAAGTTGGAAGATGCGCGTCGCAGCTTTGGGATGCGTTGATATCGCTGCGCCATAGGCCGCATCTTCACGTTCGATCAGCATCATCATCGACGCGATAGCGGCCATGCGCCCGTGCAGCTCCGGCCAGCCGTCTTTTGAGTAAGCACCCAGAACGGACTCTGTAGCATCATGATCGGCCTGCAGTTCGAGACAAGGTTCGACTTTTGTGCGATCTGCACCCTCCAGCACGGTAAGGCGATCCGGCAAAACCGGGCGGCGTTGGCTGATGGAGAAATCCAGGGAGCGGGCGGTTTCGCCGATAGCCGTGCGGTCGAGCAGATCAAAGTGCCCGAGATCGAAGTGGTTCTGCTCATGCTGGGTGAGCCATTGCAGAGCCACATCGACCGGGTCGATGGTGTCGGTGGGGAAGGGGGTTCCAATGCCGTCAACGAAGCCTGTGTCGGCCAGAGCGTCTGCCCACAAACGTGCTAGCGCAGGGCGAACGCCGTCGCCGATGCGGATGGTGAAATCGTCGCCGTTCAGTTCGGCGATTGCCCAGAACTCCATGGTCTCACGAAATTGATAGTTGCTTTGTATCAAAGTGAGGGGGCAAAGCTGTCTTTGGCAACGCAAACGTAAGGTGAGTTTCCCATTTTGTGTTTGCGATTTGTCTGCTTGTCTCTAAGGCACGTTCACTCAGAATGTGGTGGCGTGATTGTCCATATCCCGCTATATATAGTTGTTATGAATGCAAAAACTTCAGCTAGAAAGGGTTAGTCATGTTTAAAATTGAAGGCTTAGACGAACTGCAGAAAGAGCTAGCACAAGCCGAGCAAGCCCTAAAAGAATTGGATGGAGAAATAGGGCAGGTTAACTTCGATCCGGATGATCCTGGTAGCATCGACGGTGCCATAGCTTCTGCGGAGCAAATGATTGATGAGCGTTTAGGTCGCTACGCAAATAATAAGCTGGTGGCGCCATTGATCGACGCGGTCAAAGAGGAATCCCGTAAGGCGATCCTTGAAGAAGCTGAACGGGCGCGCCTCGAGGCAGACGATGACTGAGACCAAAGGTCTTTTCCGGCAGTTGAACAATGCAGTTCTTGATCTGCAAAAAGCTGACTATCAGTCTTTTGCAAGGCCGCTTGCAAAAATCGGCCGGCTACTCGCGAGCGACGAGCTTAAGTCCATCAATGCCGAGTTGACCCGAGATTTGAATCTAGAAGACTTTCTCAAGAGAAGCGAAGCGACCCAAGGGGGAATGATTGGAAGTGCAACGCTACTTTGGCCCGATGATGAAAGAGAAATACTAGGAACCCAATTACTATTGGTCCAACGTCTATGCGCCGACCCAGATTGGACAGTACATTTTGCGGGCAAATTCTACGTTAGTCACTCGAACAAGTACATGAGAGACGTGCAGCAACTTGTTTCTCAACTCATCGTTCCCTTTGTTCGAGATTATCGGGAGTATGTAGAAAGCAACGGAAATCCCGACAATTCACTAAAAATTCCAGTGGCGTCAAACAAGGTTTTTATCGTGCATGGACATGATGGAGAGGCTAGGGAGACAGTCGCTCGCTTTGTGGAGAAAATCGGCCTTTCTGCGATAATTCTTCATGAGCAAGCAAGCAGAGGTCGTACCATAATCGAAAAAGTCGAAGCAAACTCTGACGTTGGCTTTGCAATCGTTCTGCTCACCCCCGACGATGTTGGACGTGCTGCGTCGAGCGAAACTACTGAGCCGCGTGCAAGGCAAAACGTACTGCTTGAATTAGGCTACTTCATTGGGAAACTTGGGCGGGATAAGGTGTGTGCGCTTAAGAAAGGTACGCTGGAAATTCCCAGCGATTTTGCCGGTGTGGTTTGGGAAACCATGGATAGTGCTGGTGCTTGGAAGCAATCACTGGCCAGGGAGCTAGAAGCTTCTGGGTTGAGCATCGATTGGAACCAAGTGATGCGACAATGATTGAACGGGACGAAATTGACGCCAAGGCAAAAGAGTTTGAGATCACTACCTCGAATGTTCAACGAGACTACGTCTTTGGCTGGCTCCTTTTTGCGATTTACAACAATTCCTACCTTTCGCAACTATTGGTGCTTAAGGGCGGAAACTGCTTTAGAAAAGCATACTTTCCTAACACGAGATTTTCTTCAGATTTAGATTTTTCCACTACTGAGGCTGTAGACTTGGCGCGTTTTGCCAGTGAAATCGAGAGCTGCTGCGCTGTTGCTCATGATGTTTCAGGGATTCGTTTTGTTGCCGAAAGAAATAGTTTTCACGAAGCGAAACGCGCAAATCTAGGAAAGAACACAAACCGAAAAATTTACAAAGGAAAGGTCTTCTTTGAAGACTTTTATGGCGCGAAGAGTACCTTGGAAATTTCGGTTCGGATGGATGTTACTGAGTTCGATAGACTGTACATGCCAGTCAGCTCAGTACCAATCATCCATCCATATTCAGACGCTTCCAGATGCCAGGTAGAACTGCGGTGTGTCGCAGTCGAAGAAAGCATCGCCAGCAAGATGAAGTGTCTTCTTCAGAGAAGGCACTCTCACGACCTCTATGACCTTGTTTATGCGGCTTTCTTCAACTCTGAAATTGAATTGGACAGAGCAGAGATCGCGCGGGTTTTTCTGAAGAAGACTATTTTCGAGAGAAGTCCAGGTTCGGCTAGACAAATCCTTTTAGGGTTGCCGATGGCGTTTTTTCGCGGTGCGTGGAACAAGTACATCGTATGCCCTGCGCAAAGCAGAATGAACTTCGACAAGGTTGAAGGCGTTTACTCTGACTTTATTGATAGTATTTTTTCGACAACGGGCCTCGCGGATCGCATCAGCAATGCTTTCTTTCCGGCAGAGCAACGAAACTTGTTTTTGGAAGCTGGAGCCGGCGCTCGCCTTATGAGGATTGAATATGATGGGTACGAGCGGATCGTCGAACCTTACGCTTTGTCATACAAACGGCCACAAGATGGACACGCGCGAGAATATTTTTATGTATGGGATAGGTCGGGCGGCTCTTCTGGGCAACCGGGCATTCGATCACTCGTCAATCCAAAAGTTTTGAACCCTGAAATCTTAGACGAGAAGTTTGAACCTAGGTTTGAGATCGAGCTATCCAAAGCGGGTGAAGTAACTGAAAAAAGTTATTTTGGGAGTAGTTCTTCGAGTTCCGCTCGACGATCCAATACCCGCATAGGTAGGTCCTTGTACGATGGCGGCCCTAGAAGAATTATCGAATGCTCTAACTGTGGCAGAAGGTTCAAGCGCAAAACAGCAAGCTTGGCGCTGAAGGGACACAAGGATAAATGGGGCAAGGCGAGAGGTGTCCATGTCGGAAGGCCCAAGTCTAGTCAAAAAAGTCAACAGGTTGTATCAAGGTGTTGACCGAAGACATGGTGACGAACCGCGAGGAATTGGATGGCGAAGGAAGATATCAAGGTATTTGAGGATACCTCTGTCACGGCGCTTATCGACGAAACGAAGCAGCCGATCTGGCTGCGGCGCTACGGGGGTTACGCTAAAGCGCTCATCTGGGACAATGTAAGTAGAACAGTAGATCATGCGGTAAAAACTGGCTTCAAAGCGGTCCGCGCTGTATGGGCCAGTGAAGACATTTTTTACGGTCATCGAGACCAGCAAGACTATGTAGAAGGCGATTTCTCCGAGATTGAACGACGGGTCGTCACGCGAAACAGCATCCCAGAAATCGTTGCAGACAAAGATTATGAAAGCCTCGTTTTGCGGTTTCGAGAGTTGGTGGCGACAGAGCGCGTTGCGCACAACCTGCTACTTTCAAAATGGCATAAGTCTGACATTAATCGTGACCAAACAGCCTCCGCGGCTCTGGAAAATATCGAGCAGCATGGATGGCAAAACCTTCTATCATTTCAAAAATTCTTTACTATCAAGGCCATCTTATGTTTAAATAAAAGTCTGGAAGGTTATGATTTTAATGAAAATACCTTCCACGAGGAAGTATTGGACGAAAAGGAAATTAGGCAAGAATACTTAAGGCAAAATATCAAGCTTCTGTTCGCAGAAGCCGCCGAAACTCTATGTGAAAGCCCGGAAGAATTTAGAGCATTCGTTGAGAGCACCGTAGAAGGACTTGTCGACGATACTCCCCCGCCCGACCTCCCATCCAAAGCTCCAAAGCTATACCGCGACCGAACAGACAAATCCCAGAAACCAGTCGATTTCATCAAGACAGTATACGAAAAATGGCTCGGCAAGGGACTCCTACGACCTCACATCAAGCAGCTAGATGAAGCGCTGTACAGAGCACTGTACAAGCACGGCATACCAGAAGAATTCGACACTCTTTTGCCTAAGGCGCCTGGAAAATCAGCTCGCGTGAAAAATCTCAGCGAGGAACAACAAGTCGAACGAAGACGCGCTCAAGCGCGCGAACGCAACAAACGCATGTACCATTTTAGGAAACAAAAGGCGTAAGAAATTTCTTACTTTTTATTGACGTAATAATATTGTTCTCCTACTGTCCGAGTCGCCAGCAACGCTCAGACAGCAAAGGAGCATTCCATGACCACTCTCACAAAACAGCAGCTACAGCAGGCTCAACAAGTCGGTGCCCAAGGTGGCACCGTGAACACGACTGGCTTGCACCACGTTGACAAAGCCGCAATCGATGCAGCAGTCCGCAGGGGCCAGTCGGGTAGCAAGTAAGCTGCTTTCATCGCGCGGCGGGAGACCCCGCCGCGCACTCAAGAAATTGGAGATCAAAATGGCATGGAAACAAGACCCCATCTATTCCAACATGGAGACGGACGGTATCTACACTCGCCCAAAAATTGACGCGACTAGCGCCTATATTTCTGGCTTGAATGGCGGGACATATGGCCAGTTCACGCATCAACATTCTGCATTTGCAGCAGGGCAAGCTGCGCGGCCCCGAAAAACGCCCGTGACCACACCTAGCGGTTACTCCACCAGTGGTGGCGGCTCGACCAATGGCGGAACAATCCTCGCGTTGCTGTTCATTCTCGGCATATTGCTCTTGCCCCTGTTGGCGATGTGAGGCCCGACACCAAACCCCAAAATTGAGGGCGGCGGTGCATTCACTTGCCGCCCTTTGTATATCAACACGCAACTAGGCACGCACAAATGATTACCTTCGACAACCTCCCGCGCGGTCTACCAAGCACAGACAGCTCAGAAGACACAGCGCCTCGTGCACTCTGGGTTGATCCAGAAGAGCTCAGCTCTCATCCGAATTGGGCTTACGAGACAGGTAAAGTCTTTCTCGGCGCTGCCAACAACAAAGCTATTGGCTTGAGCGACAACCGCCATCTGTTGACCATCGCCGGATCGCGGACGGGTAAGGGGACGTCGTCGATAATACCGAACCTTTTCCTCTATCCGGGTTCCGTTCTGGTGCTCGACCCAAAGGGCGAGAACGCGACGCTGACAGCAGAGCGACGCGGGAAAGGGCGAGGTATAGACCAGGGCGGCATGGGTCAGGACATTTGTGTCATTGATCCGTTCGGTGTCGCCAATGTCGATGATGCGTACCGCGCCGGATTCAATCCTCTTGCTGGCCTTGATCCGGACAGTGACGACTTCATAGATGAATGTGATGCGATTGCCGATGCTTTGGTTGTCGAAGAGGGTGGTAGCAACAACCGTTATTTCTATGATGCGGCGCGTCTCACCTTGCGGGGATACATCGCTTTTGTCGTTGCTTATACCGCGATCCAGGACAAGTCACTGAATGAAGTCAAAAGACTGATCTTTGCGCCGCGCGTTCCTGTTGATCCCAACAAGTATAAGGACGGATCGATCCCGGATGTGAATGATCCGAATCTAAGTTTTGATGAGCTGAACGGATTGATGGCGGCGCGCCCCGATTTTGCCTACGGCATTCCTTATGAGGCAGCTTCGATGCTGCTGAGCCTTGGGGATCGTGAGTTTGGCAGTGTCATGTCCACGATCCAAAACCAGATCGGGTTTATCTCATCGCCGCCTATGACACGAACGTTGGCAGGAGGTACACGGACGCCCGATCTTCAAACGTGGAAGATGGGCGGGCAATCCGTATATCTATGCCTTCCCGCAGGCAGGCTGCACAGACACGCGCGCTTCTTTCGTCTCTTCATTAACCGATTGATGAATGCGATTGAGGTGAACCCGCAAGTCCCTGAGACACCGGCCCTGATGATCCTCGATGAGATGCACGTACTGGGACACATGAAGGCTTTGGAAACCGCCGCCGGGTTAATTGCAGGATTTGGCGTACGCATCTGGTCCTTCTTTCAAGACTTATCCCAAATGAAGGATATCTACGGCGACCGTTGGGAGACATTCCTCGGCAATGCCTCTATCTTCCAGACATTCGGCCTCAACGACATGGGGTCGCTCAAATACATCTCCGAGCGGTTGGGGCAGTCCGCCATGCTCAAAATCTCGCAAAGCGAGCAGAGTGTTCAGCAAGCGGCAACCGGCTTTACAGGTCAATCGCGGAGTATCGACGGTACGCCGTTGCTCATGCCTGACGAAGTGGCGGCATTCTTCTCTCGGCAATCCGGCAACCAGCTGATCATCTATCCGGGGGTCAGTCCGATCTTCCTGAAGCGCGTGCCCTATACGGATAAGAGCTTCGATGACATGAGGTCAAAGCCATGATGCAAGGTTTTCTCTTTCGCCTGGGCCGAAACCTGAGCCAAAGGCCGCTCGAAACAACCGGGACCGCAGCTGGCTTGGTGTTGGCGGGATTTCTTTTAGGTGGACTAATCGACGGGTTATTCCGGACGGGGCCAGTTATATTTCTTGCCTCCTTCCCAATCACATTCTGGGCGGCATCACGCGTCAAAAGGCTGGCCTGGTTCTACGGAAACGAAGCGCGTTCCTCCAAACGCGATGATCTCTCGGACCAAAAGGCAAAGGCGCAAGCGGCACTGGTCACCGAAACCGAAGAACCGATCACAAGCACCGCCAGCGAACGGGAAAAAGAGTCCTTGGTTGGTGCGATTGAGCCTCGAACGTCTCCAGTCGGCACCTCTCTTGTTTCGATGACAGAAGAAAAGGCCGTTGTACGGGTTCAATCAGTGATCCACTTTTGGTGCTGGTTCGCCCCGCTGACACTTTCTGTGCTGGCGTTCCTGTTAATGCCTTTAGGAGCCTTGATTGGCTTTAAGGTCTATGAAAACTCGCTGCCTTGGTACGAGTTTGAAGCGGAACCAGCCATTTATGCAAGTATCTGGGGAAGCGTTGTAATGTTTGGCCTACTGATTACAGCTGCAATCTGGAGCTACTTTGCGAATAGACCAAAGGTTGAAGTGACGATCACACCGAACACTATTCGCTATGGTGACGCTCTTTTTGATCGCACCTTTGCTGGCGGATTGCTGGTGGGCTACAAGTCGAAAACCGCAGAATTAAAAGCGAATATTACGGATGATCGCTTTGGGGTTTCAAGACTACGCTTGGCATACGGCGCTTGGGGTGAAGACCTCAAATACATGGTCAATAGCTATCATGCCAATGAGATCGTGATTTGGTTGAACGAGATCATCAGCAGCGTTGGTGCGCCGCCGAAACGTGTTCATGATCCCGCGGCAGGTCGCAAAATCGAGCTACTCTAGGTCAGGTCCTTTGGACTTGTCGTGGTCAAGCTCGGCGCTTCTCGCAGCGGCACGTTTGAACGCTTTTGCAAAGTCACTGGCGGAAATTTCATCCTTGGAAGCGGTTTCCTTCGCGGCTTGCAGTGCAGTTTTCTCGTCTTCGGAGACCACAACCTCGCCCCGTTCGGCGCACTCCTGATCTATGGCTTCATCCCCCGTTTCGACGACGAATACGGTGTCTTCTGGCAGACCCTCCAAATACGCAGCACGCTTTTCTTCAGGAGTGGGTTCTGGGTATTGATCCGATGCTTCAGTCTCAACCTCCAACGTCAGGTGAACAACTCTCGTACTGGTGCCGAGACCGGGTACCGATGGTCCCGAGACCTTGCGTCCAATATGACCGGCGGGAGGTAGTGAGCTGTCAACTCCGTCTGCCGGTTTCAGCTTTGGCTCCGCATTCGCTTTCTTTTTGTCTTCGTCAGACACTTCGTCGACCTCATTGGTGACTTCTGGGGGAGTAGTATCAATTTGCGTTTAGATGAAGACGAAATCTTTAGGATCAGCAGGTGGGCACCATGGAGGGCGTGGTTCACCGCGTTTTTCACGACGAAGGAAGGTGCCGTACACTGCTTGTTCCATCCAATCATCGAAATTCGTCATATCTGGACGGTGAGCAAGCTCGTTATCAATAAAGAACTTCCAGATTTTAGCTCCACTGTTTTCTTCGAGCCAATCTAGGTACGCCCATGAAATTCTGGCAAGACAGACGGTCATTTCGTGTTCGAACACGCCTTTGATTTTTCGACCAACTTTCTCGTAGGGTTCTTCATCGAAGTAGTCCCACCATTTTTCGCTCTCCATTGTAAAAGTATACCAAAAAATTTTGGGTTTTTACATTCTTTCATATCCTTAGCTCACGGCGTTAGGCTTGGACCACGATCACGTGTTCTCTTTTGGCATGTCGACTCCAGGCGTTTTTGGAAGCCTTGCACGAGCCTCAAGTGATTGCGGATATCTTGTGCCAAAGCCCGCCTTTCTCTTTGCTGTTGGGCCTTAAGCGCATTCATATCGCGCATCATGATCTGTCGCTCTTTAATGTGTGCAAGCGCCATGCGGTCTCGTTGCGATTGATCCCGTCTATGGCAGGCGAGTGCCTCTTGGATATTTTGCGTCCCAATGTCTCGGCGTTTGCCTGTCAGCCGGTCCACGACACCTCGCAGGCCAGTGTTAAAGCGCTCTTGTCTTTCTTTAGCCTCTCGCAGCCAACGTTCAGCTTGCCCGTCTTTCATGCGCTGACGTTCGATACGTTGCGATTGAACAAGATTGTCGCGATCTTGCAGCATAGGTCTAAGCTCGCTGACATGGCGTTGTTTGGTTTCGGCAATGAAATCCCGGAGGTGATGCGAGAGCCGTGTCCGAATGCTTTGCTTTACTGTATCGACCGATGGCAGATTGTCTGGCGAGCCAAGTTTGGTTTTCACATCTTTGGCTTTGACACCTGACCACTTGGCAACTGCGTAGGTGTTTCCGTCAAAGTCCAGCGCGACAAAGCCGCGCCGGTCTCCACGAGCGAGAAAATACCCACGTTCTTCGAGGGCATTCCTATAACCGCTCAGGCTATCAGAATTTTCCCAGGCCTTTAGAAACGCCTGCTTGATTTCGCGTGGGTCAAGCTTTTGCCGTTTTGCCTGTTGCCACTCCGACAAAGTGAAGTTGAGCGGGTTCTTGTTCCCATAGGTCGCCAAGCCATCCGGCAAGTTCCAGCCGTAATCTAGAAAAAGCCCACGAGCCATGTCGCGGAGCTTTGTCTTATAGTGCGGTAGATTGATAGCGGTCATGGTCTCAACGTTTATGCGAGACCAGACGACGTGCGCGTGGCGACGCCCTTCCTTCTCATGAAAAACGATGGCACGTGGCTGACTCTCTAATCCGAGTTTGTTCTCGATACCATCTGCCGCATCATGAAACGCCTGTTCCGGCACGTCCTGATCTGCCGGTGGGTTGAGGCTCAGCGAGAACAGATACTGCGTACATTTCGTCGCCTTTGATATCGCATGAGCTTCTTTGAGCGCCCCATGCAGATCATCCGCTATAAAACCGCGTAGCTCTACGAGCGTGACATGGTCATTGTCTCGTTCATTCATCAGGTGATTGGCCAAAGCGATTGCACCGGAGCGTTGCGATCCAACTAGGATCATGGCTTGATCCCCAAGGCTTCCATCAATGTCGCCCGCATCCATGCCACATCGACCACGGCTTGTTGCAGATCACGCTCTAGCTCTTCATCAATCATCAGCGTGCCCTGGTTCAGATGCTTGGCGATCTGATTGAGGTTATTGGCCGTACGCGAGTGACCCAGACGCGCCAGTATCTCGGCTAAGAACCTTTGCTCGGCGACAGGCGGTTTTCGCCGCTTGCGATAGCGCGGGGCGTCATCAGTGAGAACGACAGACTTGATGTAGGAGGCCAACGGCATCGCACCGGCCTGCGCTTCAAGTTTCTGGCGTTCTTCATCGGTCAAACGCAATGAAAATGGGGCAGGGCGGCTCATCGGCGTGGCCCCCTGCGCGTCTGAAAGACAGGTGTATCTTTCGTGCTTTCATCTGTCTTTTGCTCATCCGTCTCTTGATCATCGTCGAAGCAGCGAAGCCTGTGGGCAACTTCCTGATCAGCGTTGAGAACAAGCTCCCAATCATGCAATTCTTGGAACAGATTTTCGAAATCAAACTGTTCTAAATTAATCGGTGTTGCTGCACCAATTTCCGCGATGCGACAGGGCGGTGCGCTGAATCCGGGGTGGTTCAGCACCAGGCATTTTCCTTTACCGGCTGGCGCCGGAACGGTGGGGTTGAACCGCACCCTACGATTGCGGTTCTCCCAAGATCCAGACCTGTGCGATGGCGCGGTCGTCGCCCATCATGATCGTCGGAAAGAGCGCCTGCCATACATCCTCTGCGGTGCCCGCGCGCTGGGCAATTGCCGAAGTGGACGCGAGGTTTACTGCGACGAGATCGGCCTCCATCCCCGGGGAGATGGTGCCGATGCGGTCTGACATGTGCAGGGCGTCGGCGCTGCCCGCCGTGGCCAGCCACCAGAGCTGGGCGGGGTGCAGGGCGGTGCCGGTCAGTTGGCCGATCTCGTAGGCCGCCGCCATGGTGCGGAGCATGGAAAACGAGGAGCCGCCGCCGGTGTCGGTGGCGAGACCCACGCGGTGGCCGTCAGCGATGCGCGCGGCCAGGTCGAACAGCCCGGAGCCGATGAAGGTGTTGGAGGTGGGGCAGTGGATGAGCGCCGCGCCGACTTCGGCCAGGCGGGCGCGCTCGCGGGGAGTGAGGTGGACGGCGTGCCCGTAGAGGCCGCGGGCGCCGAGAAGGCCATGGATTTCGTAGGTGTCCAGATAGTCGCGCGCGTCCGGGTAGAGGGATTTGACCCAAGCGATCTCTTCGACCTGCTCTGATAGATGCGTTTGCATAAGGCAGGTGGGGTGTTCGGCCCAGAGCGCGCCGAGGGCGGCGAGTTGGTCGGGCGTCGAGGTGGGAGAGAAGCGTGGTGTGATGGCGTAGGTGAGCCGGCCGGTACCGTGCCAGCGGGCTATGAGCCTGGCGCTGTCGTCGTGGCCCGACTGGGCGGTGTCCAGCAGGGCGGCGGGCGCGTTGCGGTCCATGCAGGTCTTGCCCGCCACGGCGCGAAGGTTGCGGGTCTGCGCGGCCTGAAAAAAGGCGTCCACGCTGTGTGCGTGGGAGGTGCAGAACGTCGCCACGGTGGTGGTGCCGTTGGCCAGTGTCAGGTCGAGGTGGCGGTTGGCGATATCGCGGGCATAGGCGGGATCGGCAAGGCGAATTTCCTCGGGAAACGTGTAGGTTTCCAGCCAGTCGCGCAGGCGTTTGCCCCAGCTGGCGATGATGCCGGTCTGGGGGTAGTGCGCGTGGGCGTCGATGAAGCCGGACGAGATGAGATGGCCATCGTAGCGCTCGATTTTAGCCTGCGGGGCGGCGGCGCGCAGCTCGGAGAGGGCGCCGGTGCGGGTGATGTGGCCGTTCTCGATCAGGACCGCCTCGTCGATGCGGGCGGCGGTGGCCGGGTCACCCTCGAGCGGGGATCGGGTGAAGCAGAGGACCTGTCCGGTCAGGATGCGCGGGGGGATCATGCGGGGCTGGGTCCTTGCTGCCGGTCGGCGGCAGGATAGAAGTCGCGGACGGTGGCGTAAATCCTGCATATCGCGTTGTGATTTGCCCGCGCTTTGTCCTACATAAAGTCCGAAACCGGGGAGCGCGCGATGACCGAGGAAAAGCAGCAGGACGACGTGACCGATGAGCGCGAATCCGTGCAGGTTCCCGAACCCGAGCGGGAACCGGAGCGCGAGGACAGCGCCTATGTTCTGAATCAGAAATCCGTGGGCCGGATAATGTATGCGGTCGATATCGGCGACCAGGCGATGCTGTGGCAGGAACTGGAGCCGTTCCACCCCGCCGACATCGCCGACCTTCTGGAACAGATCAATTCCTTCGACCGCCGCCGTCTGATCGAGCTTTACGGGCACGAGTTCGAGGGCGACGTGCTGACGGAACTGGACGAGTCGATCCGCGAGGAGGTGATCTCGATCCTGGCGCCGGAGGTTCTGACCAACGCGGTGCGCGACCTGGAATCGGACGACGTGGTCGACCTGGTCGAGGATCTGGAGGAAGAGCGGGCCGCGGCGATCCTGGGCGTGCTGGAGGACAGCGACCGGACGCTGGTGCAGCAGTCGCTGAGCTATCCCGAGTACTCCGCCGGGCGCCTGATGCAGCGCGAGGTGGTGATGGCGCCCGAGCACTGGAACGTGGGCGAGGCGATCGATTACCTGCGCAACCAGGACGACCTGCCGGACCAGTTCTATCACATCGTGCTGGTGGACCCGCGGCTGAAACCCGTGGGCAACGTGACCCTGGGCAAGCTGATGGCGTCGCGGCGCGAGGTGATGCTGAGCTCGTTGGTGGAGGACACGTTTCACGTCATCCCCGCCGAGCAGTACGAGGGCGACGTCGCGTATGCGTTCAACCAGTATCACCTGATTTCCGCGCCCGTGGTGGACGAGGACGAGCGGCTGGTGGGCGTGATCACCATCGACGACGCCATGGCGGTGCTGGACGAAGAACACGAGGAAGACATCCTGCGGCTGGCCGGTGTGAGCGAGGAAGGCAGCTTGAGCGACCGGGTGATCAGCACGACGAAGCGGCGGTTCCCGTGGCTGGCGGTGAACCTGGTGACGGCGATCCTGGCGTCCTTGGTGATCGCGCAGTTCGAGGCGGCGATCGCGCAGATCGTGGCGCTGGCGGTTTTGATGCCGATCGTGGCGTCGATGGGCGGCAATGCGGGGACGCAGAGCCTGACCGTGGCGGTGCGGGCGATCGCGACGAAGGATCTTACGGGATCGAACGTGTGGCGGTTCATCCGGCGCGAGGTGCTCGTGGGGCTGGTCAACGGGGTGATCTTTGCCGTGGTGATGGGAATCGTGGGCGTGCTGTGGTTCGGCGGGCCGGAACTGGGCTATGTCATAGGCGCGGCGATGGTGATCAACCTGGTGATGGCCGGGTTGGCGGGCACGGTCATTCCGGTCGTGCTTGACCGGGTGGGCGTGGACCCGGCGCTGGCCTCGGGCGCGTTCGTGACGACAGTGACGGATGTGGTCGGGTTTTTTGCATTCCTTGGCCTTGCGGCGGTGGTGCTGCTGTGAGCGATCTGGCCGAGGTGAAGGCGGCGGCGCGAAAGGCGGCGTTTGCGCGGCGCAAGGCGGCGTTCGACGCGGTGGGTGGAGCCGGTGCGGGCCTTTTGTCCGGCGTGCTGGCCGGGTATCGGGGTGTGCCGTTGGCGGGGTACATGCCCATTCGTACCGAGATCGACCCATTGCCGGCCATGGCCGAGGCGGCGGCGCATGGCCCCGTCGGTGTGCCGGTGATCGAAGGCGAGGGCAAGCCGCTGAAGTTTTCACGCTGGGAGCCGGGCGGCCCGCTGCGCGACGGGCCGTTCGGGGCAAAGGTGCCTCAGGTGGATGATTTCTTCGAACCGGAAATCCTGATCGTACCATTGGTGGCGTTCGACCGCATCGGTGGGCGTCTGGGCTATGGCGGTGGGTTCTACGACCGGACGCTTGAACTGCTCAGGAGCAGGCGGCCGACGCTGGCCATCGGGTTCGCCTTTGCGGCGCAGGAGGCCGAGGCGCTGCCGCTGGAGGCCACGGATCAGCCGCTGGACATGGTGGTGACGGAAAAAGAGGTGATTGCGTTCTGAAGTGCGCGCTTACCCGGCGTCTTGATTGATACTGGTAATCGCGGGCAAAGCTCGCGCGTTTGTCGGAAGGAGACACTCATGGGGAGCCATAACTATACCGCCAAGGTGGTCTGGACCGGCAACCGGGGCGATGGCACCCGGACCTACAAGGGGTACGACCGGACGTGGAACATCGAGACGCCGGGCAAGCCGATGGTGGCTTGCTCGAACGATCCGATGCTGGGCGGGGACCCTGTCCTGCACAATCCCGAGGATCTGCTGCTGGCGACTGTAAGCGCCTGTCACATGCTGTGGTATTTGCATTACGCCAGTGACGCCGGGATTGCGGTGCAGGGATATGTCGACGACCCCCTTGGCGAGGCGGAGGTCGAGCCGTCGGGCAAGGGGCGCTTCACACGGGCTGTACTGCGCCCGGTGATCATCGTACCGGAGGGGACGGATCTTGACGCGGCGGATGCGATCCATGGGCGGATTCACGAGGTCTGTTTCGTGGCGCGGTCAGTGGCGTTTCCGATTGTCTACGAGGCGCGCTATGAGGTGATGGCGGTCTGAGGCCGGGCGGTGCCGGTGGCTGGGGAGGTCCCGGGTCAAGCCCGGGACGGCGGGGGAGCATCGGTGGCCCTTGCCCTTTGCAATCGGTGTCTCTACCAGTTTTGCCATGAGAATTTTGTATCTTGGGGACGTGATGGGCCGGGCCGGGCGGCAGGCCGTCGCGGAGCGTTTGAAGGGCCTGCGCGACGCATGGAAGCTGGATTTCGTCGTGGTCAACGGCGAGAACGCCACGGGCGGGATGGGCCTGAGCGGGGCGCATGCGAAGGATTTGCTGGAGGCGGGCGCGGATTGCCTGACGCTGGGGGATCATGCCTTCGACCAGAAGGACATGCTGCAATACATTGAAGGCGAGCCGCGGATCGTGCGGCCTCTGAACTTTGCCAAGGGCGCGCCGGGGCGCGGTGCGGCGGTCTTTTCCGATGCGCGTGGTCGAAAGGTGATGGTGGCGCAGGTGCTGGGGCAAGTGTTCATGAAGCGGGCCTTTGACGACCCCTTCAGTGCCGTCGATAGCGTGATGCGGTCGCATGTGCCGGGGGGCGCGGTGCAGGCCAGCCTGATCGATATCCACTGCGAGGCCACCAGCGAGAAGATGGGCATGGGGCATTACTGCGACGGGCGGGCGAGCATCGTCGTGGGCAGCCATACCCATGTGCCCACCGCTGACGCGCAGATCCTGCCGGGCGGCACCGCGTTTCAGTCGGACGCGGGCATGTGCGGCGACTACCTGAGCGTGATCGGGATGGAGAAGACCGAGCCGATGCGGCGCTTCGTGACCGGCATGGGCAAGGAGCGCTTCACGCCGGCCATGGGTGAGGTGACGCTGTGCGGGCTTTACGTGGAAACCGATGACGCCACCGGCAAGGCAACGAAGGTGGAGATGGTCCGCGAAGGCGGGCGGCTGGCGGCCAGCGCTCCATGAAGCGGACGCTTGGGCTTTACGCCGCTCTTGTTGCCATGGGGCTGGGGTGGGGCCTGTCGATCCCGCTGAGCAAGATCGCGGTGAGCACGGGGCATCAGCCCTTTGGCCTGATCTTCTGGCAACTGATCATCGTGGTTTTATGCCTGGGCGCGGTGACACTGTTGCGGGGGCGTAGGGTCGTGTTCGCGCGGCGTTACCTGCGGCTGTTCGTGATGGTGGCGCTGTGCGGTGCGGTATTGCCGGATATCTTCTTTTACACCGCTGCCGCGCAGCTTTCGGGCGGCGTCATGTCGATCGTGATCGCCTCGGTCGCCATGTTCTCGCTGCCGATCGCGGTGCTGATGGGCAACGAACGCTTCGAGTGGCAGCGGCTTTGGGGTGTGATGCTGGGGCTGGGCGGCATCGTACTGCTGGTGGGGCCGGAGGCGAGCCTGCCGACTGGGACCTCGGCGCTGTTCGTGCTGGTGGCGCTGTGCGCGCCGGCGCTTTATGCGACCGAGGGCAACCTGGTGGCGAAATGGGGCACGCAGGGACTGGACCCGATGCAGGTGATCATCGGGGCGTCAATGATCGGGTCGGTCGTGGCGCTGCCCATCGCGGTGGGCACCGGGCAGTGGATCAACCCGCTGGAAGGCGGGGGCGTGCCGGAGCTGGCGCTGGTGGGGGCGGCGGCGCTGCACGCGCTGGTCTATGCCTCTTACGTCTGGATGGTAGGCCACGCCGGCTCGGTCTTTTCGGCGCAGACCTCGTACATGGTGACGGCGGCGGGCGTGCTGTGGTCGATGGCGCTGTTGGGGGAAAGCTATTCGATATGGGTCTGGCTGGCGCTGGGGGTGATGATGCTGGGCATGTTCCTGGTGCAACCCCGGGCGGCACGGGTTCTTGTGCCGGGGCGCGTGATAGATGAGAATGCCGGACACGGCATGACATCGGATCGGGACAGGCAGAGCTGATGCAATTCATGGAACTTTCGCAGGGCGCCCAGCCTTGGGTGGCCCTCGGTGTGGTCGCGGTGATGTTCGTGCTGTTCATCCGGGAGACCTATCCCACCGAGGTGGTGGCGCTGAGCGGGGCGGCCGTGCTGCTGGCGCTGGGCGTGCTGCCCTACGGCGCGGGCCTTGAAGTGCTGTCGAACCCCGCGCCCTGGACCATCGCGGGGATGTTCGTGGTGATGGGAGCGCTGGTGCGCACCGGGGCGCTGGAGGCGTTCACCACGGTGGCGGACCGGCAGGCCAAGGTGAACCCGAAGCTGGCGATCGGGATGCTGATGGCCTTTGTCGTATTCGGCTCGGCCTTCATGAACAACACGCCGGTGGTGGTGGTAATGATCCCGATCTTCGTGCAACTGGCGCGGACGCTGGGGGTTACCGCCTCGAAGATGTTGATTCCGTTGAGTTACGCTGCAATCTTGGGCGGCACGCTGACGCTGATCGGAACCTCGACGAACCTGCTGGTGGACGGGGTGGCGCGGGCGCAGGGGATGGCACCGTTCGGGATATTCGAGGTGACGCCGCTGGCGCTGTGCCTTGTGGCCTGGGGGGCGTTCTACCTTTATTTCATTGCGCCGCGTCTGTTGCCGGAGCGCGAGAGCATGGCGGACATGCTGTCGGACCGCTCGAAGATGAAGTTCTTTACCGAGGCGGTGATCCCGCCCGACAGCAACCTGATCGGCCGTGAGGTGACCGGTGTGCAGCTCTTCAAGCGGGAAGGCGTGCGGCTGGTGGACGTGGTGCGCGGCGACATCTCGCTGCGGCGCAACCTGCAGGGGGTCGAGTTGCAGGTGGGCGACCGGGTGGTACTGCGCACCCAGATGACCGAGCTTCTGAGCCTGCAACGCAACAAGGAACTGAAGCGCGTCGACCAGGTGTCGCAGGTGGAGACGACGACGGTGGAAGTGCTGATCACGCCGGGCTGCAAGATGGTGGGGCGGAGCCTGGGCTCGTTACGCCTGCGTCGGCGGTTCGGGGTTTATCCGCTGGCGGTGCATCGGCGGAACCAGAATATCGGGCGGCAGCTCGATGACCTGATCGTGCGGGTGGGCGATACGCTGCTGCTGGAAGGCGCACCGGAGGATATCAAGCGGCTGGCGGGCGAGATGGACCTGGTGGACGTCAGCCAGCCCTCGGCCAAGGCATTCCGGCGCGGCCACGCGCCGGTGGCGCTGGCGGCGATGGCGGGGATCGTGATCCTGGCCGCGATGGGCGTGGCGCCGATCCTGGCGCTGACGGTGATCGCGCTGGCGGTGGTGCTTTTGTCGCGCTGCATCGACGCGGAGGAGGCGTTTTCCTTTGTCGATGGGCGGCTGCTGGCGCTGATCTTCTCGATGCTGGCCATCGGTGCGGCGCTGGATGCGTCTGGCGCGGTGCGGCTGATCGTGAACGCGGTGGCGCCGGCGCTGTCCGCCTTGCCGCCGTTCCTGATCGTCTGGGCGATCTATCTTCTGACCTCGATCCTGACGGAGCTGGTGAGCAACAACGCGGTCGCCGTGGTGGTGACTCCCATTGCCATCGGGCTGGCGGATGCGATGGGGATCGACGCCCGGGCGCTGGTGGTGGCGGTGATGGTTGCGGCCTCGGCCAGCTTTGCCACGCCCATCGGGTACCAGACCAATACGCTGGTCTACGGCCCAGGGGGATACAAGTTTACCGATTTTCTGAAGGTGGGCGTGCCGCTGAACCTGAGCGTGGGTCTGTTGGCCAGTGCGCTGATCCCGTTCATCTGGCCGCTGTGAGGTGGCGTCAGAATTCCGAGTATTTTTGGAGAATGTGAAAGCCGGAAGGATGTCTCCCGCAGGCTGCAGGTTGCGGCGGTCGACAGGACCGTTGGCGCGGCGCGCCAAACGGGTCTTGCCGTGTTCTTAGGTTGCCGCGATCGGCACTTGCCCTGCAGCACGATCGCCTCCGGCCACTCGGTAAGGTGACGGGGCGGAAAGGCCCCGCCCGCCTATCGCAACGCGGCCAAGCTCTCAGCTGCCGCCGCGCGTGCCTTGTGTCGCGGCCATGGCGACGCGTGTGACCGCGTGGATCTTGGTCAGGCCATCCTCGCCGGCGGTGTCGTAGTCGAACTGAAGCCGGTCGCCAGCGGCGAGGTCGGTGGGCAGGGCGATGTCGCCGGGAATGTACCACACCGTCTTGTCGGAGAGGACGAGAACGCCGGTGTCGCGGTCGAAGGAGACCACGTTGCCTTGGGTCTGGTCGGCGAAGGCGGGAAGGGCCGCGAACGCGGCGAGGGCCGTTGCGATGATGATGCGCATGTCTGTATATCCAGGGGAGGAAAGCACTCTTGGCGCGACCCCGCGCCTTGTAGCCGCCGGGCGGAGCCTCGCACCCGGATGCGGCGAAGATCGGATGAGACTTCCCCTGCGTCAAGATGCAAGGCGCGAAATTTTGCGGGGCGAACGCGGTTTCGGGCGGATTTTCGCGCGTCGGATGCCAAGACGCTTGCCTGAAATGGCGGCTTGGGGAAAAAACCTCGAAACAACGAGGGATACCGTGATGCGGCGTATAATGACCTTGATGCTGATTTGCATGGTGGCGGGGTGCAGTGCAAAGGAGGCTCCGGAGCCGCCGACGCGGCACAACCCCCCGCTTTACCCCAACGAGACACCTCAGATCCGGGCGTTGATCAACCAGTATGCCGATGACTACGAGGTTCCGCGGTCGCTGGTGCACCGGGTGGTGCAGCGCGAGAGCGATTACCGTCCCAAAGCCCGCAATGGACCCTATTGGGGAATGATGCAGATCCTGCCTGCCACGGCGCGGGGCATGGGGTTCCAGGGGCAGGCGAACGACCTGCTGAATCCCGAGACAAACTTGAAATATGCGGTGAAGTACCTGCGCGGTGCGTGGCTGGTCTCGGACGGCAGCGAGCCCGACGCGGTGATGTGGTACGCGCGAGGCTATTACTATGCTGCGCGGGACAAGTGCCTGCTGGTCGAGACCGGCCTGCGCGAGCGCGAGATCGCGCGGCACTGCCGCTGAGGCGCACCGTTCAGAGCGGCCAGAAGACCAGGATCGCCGGGACGGACACGGCGACCACGATGATCTCCAAGGGCAGGCCCATGCGCCAGTAATCCCCGAAGGCATAGCCGCCGGGGCCGAGGATCAGCGTGTTGTTCTTGTGCCCTATAGGCGTGAGGAAGGCCGAGGAAGCCGCCACCGCGACAGCCATCAGGAATGGGTCGGGCGAAACGTCCAGCGCGTTTGCCATCTGGATGCCCACCGGGGCCGCGACGATGGTGGTGGCGGTGTTGTTGAGCACGTCCGAGAGGGTCATCGTGACCACCATCAGCACAGTCAGGATCGCCCAGGCGGGCAGCCCCTGGGTCAGGTCCACGAGCGCGCCGGCGATAAGGGCGGTGCCGCCGGCCTCTTCCAGCGCGGCACCGAGGGGGATCATCGAGCCGAGCAGCACCACGACCGGCCATTCGATATGTGTATAGAGTTCCGAGGGTGGCACGATGCGGGTGAGCACGTAGGCCATGACAACAAGTCCCAGCGCGATGGGCAGGTAGATGAGCCCGAAGCTGGCTGCGGCGACTGCGGCGGCGAAGAGGCCGATGGCGGCCCATGTCTTGCGGTCCTGCGTGACTTTCAGGCCCCGCTCGGCCAGCGGCAGGCAGCCAAGCCACTCTGTCACGTCCGAGCCGGTTTCATGCGGCACCAGCAAAAGAAGGATATCGCCCGGCTGGATTGTGGTCTTGCGGACCTGGTCGCGAATCTGGCGGCCGCGACGGGAAATGCCCATCAGCACCGACCGTTGACGCCAGTTGAGGCCCACGGACTGTGCCGTGCGACCGGCGATGCGGGCGTCGCGGGGTACCACGACCTCGATCATGTCGAGCCCTTCACCGGCAGCGCGGAGCTTGTCCTCGCGCGTGGAGTCCGAAAAGGCGAGCGAGAGCGCGGAGCGAAACTCGTCGAGCGCGTCGGGCGTGGCCTCGATCACCAGCGCGTCGCCGGCCTGCAGGATGGTGTTGCGTGCCCGGCCATAACGGCGTTTGCCGTCGCGGACCAGGCCGAGAAGGGCGACATCGTTGCTGTCGGCATCCTCCTGCAGTTCGGCGAGGCGTTTGCCGATCTGGGCGCTGTCCTCGGGAATGGTGAGTTCAGCCAGATAATCGGCCAATTCGGCAGCGTGCAGGCCGCTGTCGTCGCGAGCCGGTATGAGCCGCCAGCCGATGATGGCGACGAAGACGAGACCTGCAAGCGCGGTGACGGCACCGACCGGGGCGAAATCGAACATCGAGAAAGGTGTACCCAATGCATCCTCCCGGATGCCGGCGATGATGATGTTCGGTGGTGTGCCGATCAGCGTGGCCATGCCGCCAAGGATGGTGGCGAACGACAGCGGCATGAGGCTGAGACCCGGAGAGCGTTTCGCTTTGCGGGCGGTCTGCACGTCGACCGGCATCAGCAGAGCGAGGGCGGCGACATTATTCATGAAGGCCGAGAGCACGCCGCCGATGCCGCCCATTATGGTGATGTGCGCGCCAAGGCTGCGCGAGCTGTCGACCAGCGTGCGGGTGATGAGGAAGACCGCGCCGGAGCGCACCAGCCCCGCCGAGACAACCAGGACCAGCGCCACGATGATTGTCGCCGGGTGGCCGAAGCCGGAGAAGGCAGCGTCGACCGGCACCACCCCCACCACCACGCCGATCAGCAACGCCCCGAAGGCCACGATATCATAGCGGTAGCGCCCCCAGAGCAGGAGCGCGAAGACGCCGCCGAAGAGGGTGAAGAGGATGATCTGGTCCTGGGTCATGAGCGCTGCCTGTCTTGTGCGGCGGCGCGGGCCGCGCCTTGTGCCGGACAGCGTACCGTCAAGACGTCGGCGCGCAACAGGCGATTGGCGGGATTGCACAGGGGCCTGCGCCTGATTTATAGAGGCGTGAACTTCACGAATGTCATCGGAGGCATGTCATGGCCGGCCACTCAAAATGGGCCAATATCCAGCACCGCAAGGGCCGTCAGGATGCCCAGCGGGCGAAGCTCTTTTCCAAGTTGTCGAAAGAGATCACCATCGCCGCAAAAATGGGCGATCCGGACCCCGACAAGAACCCGCGTTTGCGGCTGGCGGTCAAACAGGCCAAGTCCCAGTCTATGCCCAACGACAATATCGACCGGGCGATCAAGAAATCGGTCGCGGGCGAGGGTGAAGATTACGAGGAAATCCGGTACGAGGGCTATGGGCCCAACGGCGTGGCGGTGATCGTCGAGGCGATGACCGACAACCGCAACCGCACCGCCAGCACGGTGCGCTCGACCTTTACCAAGCATGGCGGGAACCTGGGCGAGACCGGCTCTGTCGGGTTCATGTTCGAGCGCAAGGGGCAGGTGACCTATCCGGCGGATGTGGGTGACGGCGACACGGTGATGATGGCCGCGATCGAGGCCGGGGCCGAGGATGTTGAATCGGGCGAGGACGGGCATGTGATCTGGTGTGCCGATACGGAGCTGAACGATGTCTCGACCGCGCTGGAGGCGGAGCTGGGCGAGAGCGAGGAAACCAAGCTGGCCTGGCGTCCGACGACGACCACCGAACTGGACCTGGAAGGCATGCAGAAGCTGATGAAGCTGATCGACGCGCTGGAAGACGATGACGACGTGCAGAACGTCACGACGAATTTCGAGGCCAGCGACGCGGTGATGGACCAGCTTGCGGCGGAGTGATCCGTTCACAGGACCGGGTTTGAGCGGCGTCCGTTGCGGGCGCCGCTTTTCGTTCGGGCGGGTGGTCGGGCTGCGATGCGCAACATCCTGGACCTTTGTGCCGCGGTGCGGCATCCTGTGCTCAGCCATAGGAGATACACATGCAGATCGACCATGAAGACGAAGAGAGCAAGGGGCGCTACGTGACCCGGATCGATGATGGACCGGAGGCCGAACTGACCTATTCCAAGCTTGGGAGCAAGGCCATCATCATCGACCACACCGGCGTGCCGGAGGCCTATCGCGGCCAGGGGGTGGGAGTGGCGCTGGTGAGTCGGGCGGTGGAGGATGCGCGTGCGGCGGGCAAGAAGATAACGCCGCTTTGTCCCTTTGCCGCGGCGCAGTTTCGCAGACATCCCGAGTGGGCGGACGTCTTGGCCTGAGGCAGGTGTCGGCGCCGGGACGTTCAAGGTCGCAATCGCGGGTTGCGTCAGCGTTCGGTTGGCGGCACATTGAGACTCCCGAAGGTGCCGCGCAGGTCGCGGAGAATTGGGAAGCCGGTGCAAGTCCGGCGCTGCCCCCGCAACGGTAAGGATGGGGGATACCGCAGATGGCCACTGGGGCGCGACGCCCCGGGAAGGCGCGCGTATCCGCACCCCCGCCAAGCCCGGAAACCAGCCTTTGGGTATGACGTCGAACCGCGGGGGGCGGTGCGGGCGGTGGACCGGGAAAGACCGGTCCTCGCACGGCTTTCCTTCGCCCCATGCCGGCCCGGGGTGTGGCCGGAGGAAGAGCAGAAAAGATGAGCCTGACACCGATCATGGATGGACTGGAACGCAGCGGTGCCACGGGCGCCGAGGCCGAGGCAATTGCGCGGCTGGGGTTTCTGGAATGGGTATTTGCCTATCCCGGCGCCGTGACAGCCCGGGTTGTGCACGAGGCCTTGTCCGAGCCGGCCGTGCAAAACGCCGGCAGCGCGGCGGCGCGTGCGTTCGTGGATGTGCTGGAAGAGGCGGGGCAGGCCGCGCCGATGACCCGCGGGCGGCGCGGGCGGGCGGGCCGAATGGTGCACTGACATCGCCAGACCGGCTGGCTCTGCGGCTTGGCGAGGCAGGGCTTGTCCGGGGCGAAGGCGGTTAAGGACCGGCGATGTGGAGGATCGTGTTGCGGGAAAGAAAAAACGGCGACGCCAGGGAGGAGGAGAGGCGCCGCCGTTCTTTACGTCGGGTCCCAGGGAGGAGGAAGGGACCGTTCGTTCAGTAGGGCTCGTATCGAGCCCAGGTATTGCCGGGACCGCACAAGGGAGGAGAGGCGGTATCCCGAACAGGTACCAAACGGGAGGAGCGGCACCTGATTGTTTTAGCGAGCGTTTGGCGCGATGGCCGTCTCGTTCGCTGTTGGGTTAAAGATAGCGATATGCTGCGCCTGCACAATGGATTTTGCTGCAATGCAGCTATGCAGGAAGCGCATAGAGGAATAGTATAATTTTTACTTTTATTTTCATCTGTTTGATGGATTTTTGTGCGGGTTTGAGATGGGGGTTGTGCCCGCGTGCAAAAATGCCACTTTCGGTGTCGAGAATGCATGGAGACCGGGCATGACGGAAATACTCGACAATGTGCGTACGCAGTTGGAACGGCTGGAACTTCCGGACGGTGGCAATGTCATATCCCGTGACATGGTGCGTGCGATGCGCATTGAAAACGGCGAAGTGCGATTCGTGCTGGAGGCGCCGAGTGCCGAAATGGCCCGCCAGATGGAGCCGCTGAGGGCCGCCGCCGAGCGCGCGGCGCTTTCCGTCGAGGGGGTGCGTTCGGCTCAGGTTGCGCTGACGGCGGAGGCGGCCGAGGCCCCCGCGCCCACGCTGAAGGTCGGGCGGCATCCCGAGGGCGGCAGCGCCTCGATCCGGCCGGGCGGGGTAAAGTCGATCCTTGCGGTGGCGTCCGGCAAGGGGGGCGTGGGCAAGTCGACCATGGCGTCGAACCTAGCGGTGGCGCTGGCGCGGGCGGGGCGGCGCGTGGGCCTGCTCGATGCGGATATTCACGGGCCGAGCCTGCCACGGATGATGGGCGTGACCGAGCGGGCCAGCAGCCCGGACGGCAAGATCCTGACACCTCTGGCGGCGCATGGCGTCAAGATGATGTCCATCGGGCTGATGATCGAGGAGGACCGCGCCGTTGTCTGGCGGGGACCGATGCTGATGGGCGCGCTGCAACAGATGATGAGCCAGGTGGACTGGGGTGATCTGGACGTGCTGCTGGTGGATCTGCCGCCTGGGACGGGGGACGTGCAACTGACCCTGTGCCAGAGGGCGGCGCCGACCGGCGCGCTGGTGGTGTCGACGCCGCAGGATGTGGCGCTTCTGGATGCGCGCAAGGCGATCGACATGTTCAACACGCTTAAGACGCCGGTGCTTGGGCTGATCGAGAACATGTCGATGTTCCACTGCCCGCAATGCGGGTACGAGGCGGCGATTTTCGGCCATGGTGGCGTGGCACAGGAGGCCGAACGGCTGGGCCTGCCCCTGTTGGGCGCCTTGCCGATCGACCTGGATACGCGGCTGGGTGGCGACGCGGGCCGACCTGTCGCGCTGGGGGATGGTGCGGTGGCGGAGGCCTATGCCCGGCTTGCGGACAGGCTGGTGCAGGGCGGGATGGCGTAGCGCCTTTCGTTCATGGGAGATGCCGGGAATGGTGGGTTTTACCCGCCCTACCTGCGTTGCGCCCGCAGCCCCACCGTCACGGTGTCCTGACCCTCCATTAACCCCTCGTTGATATTTCCCTGAGCCCGGGTGCGGTCCGTTTCGCGCCTATGGCTGGCAATCACGTGACGCCTGGGGGACGGCCCCCGGCGCGGAAAGGGAAATTCATGAACAAGGCAATTACCGATGGCATCGTCTTCATGCCGCCGGCCTTCGCGAACGGGCTGGATGTCTGGTCGAGCGAGAACGGCACGCCGGGGTCGGACACATATGATAGCGCCGCCAATGCCGCCTTCGTCCCCGCCGACCAGGATTTCGGCGGCGCGCTGGAGGTCCAGAAGGTCCAGGGCACGCAGAAGCTGCGTTACATGGGCGAGACGCCGATCCTGCCCGGCTGTTACCTGCAGATCACCGCGCGGGTGAAGGCGGTGTCCGGCAACCTGCCGAACGTGCGGATCGCCGGCTGGGCCGGGGGCGCGGGAGGTGCCCACGTGACCGGCCTGACCGAAGTGGGGCCGAGTGTTGCGCTGACGACCTATGGCGAGGTGGTCGAGGTCACGGCCATCGTCGGCAGCGGCGAGCGTGGCGGCGTCGAAATGGTCTGGGGAACCGGGCCGCTTTACGGGCATTTCGGCATCGACCTGACCGGGCCGAATGGCGGTGTGGTGCGCATCGACGATATCCGCATCGAGGATGTGACGAATTTTTTTCTGCGCGACATCGTCGGCATGGTCGATGTGCGCGATTACGGCGCGCTTGGCGATGGCAGCACCAATGATCTGCCGGCCTTCGAGGCGGCAGACGCTGCAGCCAACGGGCGCACGGTGCTCGTGCCGGCGGGCACCTACTATCTTGCCGACAGCCTGACCATGCAGAGCAAGGTCAGTTTCGAGGGGGAAGTGACCATGCCCGTCGACAAGATCTTCGAACTGGTCAACGATTTCGACTTTTCCAAGTATGTCGATGCGTTCGGTGGCGATACCGAGATGGCGTTCAAGAAAGCCTATCAGGCGCTGCTGAACAACCCGGGGCATGTAGAGCTCGACATGAAAGGGCGCAAGGTGGCCCTGCGCGAACCCGTGGACATGCAGGCCGCCGTGCCGAACCGCACAACCTACAAGACGCGGCACCTGATCAAGAACGCGCAGTTCTCGGTGTTTCCGGGGCCGAACTGGGACACGGATACCGTCACCTCGCAGGCCACGTACAACGCCGGTGACAACAAGCGGCTGACCAACGTGGCCAACGTGGCCAACATCCAGGTGGGGTCGCTGGTGACCGGCAACGGGGTGGGGCGCGAGGTTTACGTGCGTGCCAAGAACGTGGGCGCCCAGACCGTGACGCTGAGCCAGCCGCTTTACGATGCGGAAGGCACGCAGAACTACACCTTCAAGCGCTTCAAATACATGTGGGATTTCAGCAGCTTCGACCAGATTTCCAAATTCGCGGTGTCCAATATCGAATTCCAGTGCGGCGGCGATTGCAGTGCCGTGCTGCTGCCGCCCGCAGGATCGGCGATCCATTTCCGGGATTGCTTTTTCACCCAGCCGCGCGACCGGGGCATCACCAGCCACGGCGAGGGCGACCAGGGGATGATGATCGACCGCTGCCAGTTCCTGTCGCGGGAAAGCCCGCTGCTGGTGCCGGACCGAACCACGATCGGCGTCAATTGCAACGGCAACGACATCAAGATCCGCAACTGCCGCTGCAACTTCTTCCGGCATTTCGCGATCCTTGCCGGTTCGTCCAGCGTGATCATGGGCAACCACTGCTTCCAGGGTGACAGCGCCGATCCGGGCCCGCGCAGCGCGATCTTCGTTTTGGCGCGGACGAACAACCGGGGCACGTTGACCGGCAACTATATCTGCGACGGGTCGATCGAGTGGACCAACGAATATGACGAGGCGCCCGATTTCTCGAGCGAGTTCTCGTTCAGCGCGCTGTCGATCACCAGCAACGTGTTCCTGAGTCAGAGCACCGCGCCATCGTTCAATTTCCTTTCGGTCAAGCCCTATGGCCCCGGGCATTTCATCAACGGGCTGACGGTGACAGGCAACACGGTGCGGCTGATCGACGGGCCGATCGACCGCTTCGAAGGTATCGACACCAGCTTTGCGACGTTGAATTTCGAGCGGTTCCGCAATATCCGGTTCGAGAACAACGCCTATTTCAACGTCAATATCCAGGTGGAGAACCCTCTGGTGATGCAACACACCGAGGCCAGCGCACAGAAGACCTGGGTGGTGGCGCCGCATCCCAAGCTGCCATTCGAGGCCTGGGCCCAGACGGTCGAGGCGATCGTGCCCGAGGGGGCGATCCGAGATGCGGGCGGAACAGCCTACTTTGGCGTTCCCTACTACGACGGCAAGGAAGGGCCGAACAAGGACCAGGTCAACCTGCGTTGGGAAAAAGCGGTCAGTGGAACGGTCACGATGCGGGTCCGGATCGACGATCTGATCTGACCTGCGGGCCATAAGCGTTTCGCGAAACGGCTCAGAACTGGTGCCAGATGCCGATCTTCAGCTTGAAATCATCGGCATCTGCCACCCCGGCGACAAGTCCGACCTCGACGTGATGGCCCGGGGCGATCCGGTGGACATAGGACGGCGCGAGCTTGGCGTAGGGATCGCTTTCGGTCGGAATGCCGGTTTGCAGTTGCAGGATGATCTTGGCCTCGGGACTTGGGTTGAAGCCGAAGGTGATGTCGGTTTCCAGCACTCCATCGAAACTGCCGTAAATGACGGCGCGACTGTCGATGCTGATCCAGCCGGGCAATTCCCCGATCTCGACCCCGCGGCCGACACCGATCCCGGGGCGCAGCGCGAAGGTTTCTCGCGCCATCCCGAGGCCGAATTCGGCGGCAATGCGCGTGCGGCGGTCGGCGGCGCCGATGGGCCAGCGAAGAAATGCGATGGCCTTGGACATGTCTTGGTCATGCGCGCCGGCGTCGAGGCCCAGGGTCAGGCGGTTTGTCAGGCCGTGCTCGGCATAAAGCGAGCCGTAGAATCCGCTGCCATCGGAAATGCCGTTCTCAAGATCCGTCTCGATGGAGTAACTCAGGAAGGTCTTGTCCTCGCCGCGCAACCACGGTCCGGCCAGAGCCGGCGCGGCAGTGGCGATTAGCAGAACGGGAATGACGACGCGTTTGAGCGGCATGGCACCTCACGCGTTCAAAGTGATTAAAATTGGTAAACGCCCGGTTAACGGAAACCGGTCATTCCGGGCTGTCCGACGTGTCGAGGGCGACTGCGACCAGGCCGAGCTGACGTGCACCGGCCACGGACAGGATATCAGAATCGAATCCCTGCGGTTTTTGGAAGCTGCGGATGGCGGCACGGGTACGGCGATCCATCTCGCCGTTGATTGGCCCGTGATAAAGCCCGCGCGCCTTGAGCGCACGCTGAACCGAGGCATTGAATTCGGGAGTCATCTCGGCGCGGCAGGGGACCCGGAACCGGGTCACGCGCCGTTCCTGCACGATTTTCTGCGAAGTTTCCGTCCGGTAGCTGGCAGGACGCGTCACGGTGCCGTCATCGGCTACCTCGGCGGGGGTCACGAGAATCTGCTCGGTCACGGTTTCCACGACCGCAGGCGAGGTATCCTGGGCCCAGCAGGTTCCGGGCTCCGCACCGGGGGGCGGCGTGTTCAACCGCTGCACCGTTTCGGGGTCGGCGCTGCCACCGGGGATGTCTCCACAGGCGGTCAGCGCCAGCAGAGCGCAAGGGGCAATCAGGGTCGGTCGTATCATCTGCTCGTGCCTTTTCAGGCGTGTTTTGCAGCATCTTAACCGGTTTCATGCGCTTGGGGAAGCATGCTGTCGCCGGTGCAGTCCAGCAGTCGGTCGAGCAGGGGGGAGATATCCTCGACCTCCTCGGCGACGACGTGCACCACGCCCGATTGCCGCTGAATGCGCCCGGTGATGCGCAACAGCCGCCCGGCGATGACGGCACGGCGGAACTTTTCGTAAAGCGCGCGCCAGACCACGACGTTGACCACGCCGGTCTCGTCCTCGAGCGTGAGAAAGATCACGCCCTTGGCGGTGCCGGGGCGCTGGCGCAGAATGACCAGCCCCGCCACCGTCACACGTGCGCCGTCGGGCGGATCGCCCAGACGCACAGCGACCAGCGCTGCAGGCGGGCGAGGCCAGTCATGGGGCGTGGCGGCGGATAGAACCTTCATGAGAACAAAAATAGAACATGCAGGATTTTAAGCAACTCTTTTCCCGATGATGTCGCAAATGGGACTGGTATCGCCTAAATGGCGCGGCTAGGAACCCTAGAAAGACGCAAGCGACGGGAGCCCGGTTACATGGCGAAGATCACCTATATCGAACATAACGGCACCAAGCACGAGGTGGAGGTCGCCAACGGCCTGACCGTGATGGAAGGCGCGCGCGACAACAACATTCCCGGCATAGAGGCCGATTGCGGTGGCGCCTGTGCCTGTTCGACCTGCCATGTCTATGTCGATCCGGCCTGGGTCGAGAAGCTGCCGGCGAGGGACGACATGGAAGAGGACATGCTGGACTTCGCGTTCGAGCCCGATCCCGAGCGCTCGCGCCTCACCTGTCAGCTGAAGGTCAGCGACGCGCTGGACGGCCTTGTCGTACAAATGCCCGAAAAGCAGATCTGACCCGCCTCTTCTTCTGGCCATAAATATCCCGGGGGTGGGGGGGCTGGCCCCCGCTTTACAACGCGTGCGGGGGCTGGCCCCCGCTTTACAACACGTGCGGGGGCTGGCCCCCGCTTGAACCCGCGTGCGGGGCCGGCCCCCGCATCGGTCGGATTGCGCTTAGCGCGGTTCGAACCTCAATCCAGCGCCCGCCACCCGATATCGCGCCGGCAGAACCCCTCGGGCCAGTCGATCCGGTCGATCATCCCGTAAGCCCGGTCGGCCGCTTCCCGTAGCGTATCGCCCCGCGCCGTGACGTTCAGGACCCGTCCGCCGGTGGCGATGATCCGACCGTCCTTTTCGCCTGTGCCGGCGTGGAACACCATGTGAAAGCTGTCCTCAATGCAGTCGTCCAACCCTTTGATAGCACTGCCTTTCTCATAGGCGCCAGGATAGCCTTGGGCGGCCATAACCACGGTCAGCGCGTGATCGTCGGCCCAGGTGGCCTCGACCTGGTGCAGGCGCTCTTCGGCGGCCGCCTGCATCAGGTCGAGCGCCTGTGCCCCAAGCCGCAACATCAGGACCTGGCATTCGGGGTCACCGAAACGGACATTGTATTCGACCAGCCTGGGCTGGCCGTCCTTGATCATCAGCCCGGCATAGAGCACGCCCTGGTAGGGCATGTCGCGCTCGGCCATGACGCGCAGGGTGGGGCGGATTATCTCGTCCAGTGCCTTTTCAGCCACCGCATCGGTCAGGACGGGCGCGGGAGAATAGGCGCCCATGCCGCCGGTATTGGGGCCGGTGTCGCCTTCGCCCACGCGCTTGTGATCCTGCGCGGTGCCCACGGGCAGGGCGGTCTGGCCGTCGCACAACACAAAGAAGGACGCCTCTTCGCCGTCCATGAACTCCTCGATCACCACCTCGGCCCCGGCGCTGCCGAAGCTGCCGCCGAACATGTCGTCGATGGCGGCGTGCGCCTCGTCCACGGTCTGGGCGATGATCACGCCCTTTCCGGCGGCCAGACCGTCGGCCTTGACGACGATGGGCGCGCCCTGGCCCGTGACATAGTCCTTGGCTGCCTGCGCCTCGGTGAAGTGGCCATACGCGGCGGTGGGAGCGTTCGCGGCGTCGCAGATCTCCTTGGTGAAGCTCTTGGAGGCTTCGAGCTGGGCTGCCGCCTTGGACGGGCCGAAGACGAGAAAGCCCCCGTCGCGCAGACGATCACCCACGCCAGCAGCCAGCGGCGCCTCGGGGCCGATGACGATGAACTCGATGGCGTTCGCCTCGCAGAAACTCACCACGGCCGCGCCGTCTTCGATGTCGAGCGCCGCGCATTCGGCGATCTGCGCGATTCCGGCATTGCCCGGCGCCACGATCAGCTTGTCGCATTTGGGGTTCTGCATCACCGCCCAGGCCAGCGCGTGTTCGCGCCCGCCGCCGCCGAGAATGAGGATATTCATGGCACCGCTCCGTTGGATTTCGCCGTGTGCTTAAGCGCTGTGCCTTCCGGTGGCAAGCGACCGCCTGCCGCGGGAACGGATCAGCGCGCAGGGCGTTGCGGAAGCACAGTGTGTTTGAGTGATGAAGGAGTAACAGAAATGCCCAAACTGTCGAACCGAAAGGTCGCGATACTGGCAACTGACGGCTATGAACAATCGGAACTGGAAAAGCCGCGCGATGCGCTGCTGAGCGAAGGCGCCGAGGTGCATATCGTTTCGCTGAAGGCGGGCGAGATCCGCGGCTGGGATGAAGATGACTGGGGCCGGTCGATCACCGTCGACAAGACACTCGATGCGGTCAGCCCACGTGATTACGACGCGCTGGTTCTGCCCGGCGGTCAGATCAACCCGGACCTCCTGCGCGCGGACAAGAACGCGGTGGAGTTCATCAAGTCGATTTACGAGGCCAAGAAGCCCATCGCTGCGATCTGCCACGCGCCGTGGCTGCTGGCCGAGGCGGGCATCGCCAAGGGACTGAACCTGACGTCGTACCATTCGATTCGCACGGACATGGAAAATGCCGGTGCAAAATGGGAAGACAGCCCGGTCGTCGTCGATCAGGGCGTGGTCACAAGCCGCAATCCGGGTGACCTGCCCAACTTCTGCGGCAAGATGATCGAGGAAATCTGCGAAGGTCGTCACGAAAGCCGCGCGGCCTGACCTTTCCAACCGGGGCGGGATGCGTCAAAGATGGGGTCATGTCTGACCTCATCGACGAACCCGCCCCGGGCGAAAACGCCCCGGAATTCTCGGTCTCCGACCTGTCGGGGGCGATAAAGCGCATGATAGAGGGAGAGTTCTCCCACGTGCGCGTCAAGGGCGAGGTGGGCCGGGTGAGCCGACCTCGCTCTGGTCATATCTACATGGATCTGAAGGACGATCGCTCGGTTCTGGCAGGAGTGATTTGGAAGGGCGTCGCAGGGCGCCTGGCGATCCAGCCCGAGGAGGGAATGGAAGTCGTTGCGACGGGCCGGTTGACCACGTTCCCAGGACAATCCCGGTATCAAATTGTCATCGAGGACCTGAAGCCCGCGGGCATGGGCGCGCTGATGGCGATGTTGGAGGCCCGGCGCAAGGCGCTGGCGGGCGAAGGTCTGTTTGCAGCGGAACGCAAGAAGCCGCTGCCTTACCTGCCGGAGGTGATCGGGGTGGTGACCTCGCCGTCGGGGGCTGTCATCCGTGACATCCTGCATCGCCTGCGCGACAGGTTTCCCCGCAAGGTACTGATCTGGCCCGTGGCCGTTCAGGGAGATAGATGCGCACCCGAAGTGACCCGGGCCATTCAGGGCTTCAACGCGTTGACGCCGGGGGGCGCGCTGCCGCGACCCGACCTTCTGATCGTGGCGCGGGGCGGAGGCAGTATCGAGGATTTGTGGGGGTTCAACGAAGAGACGGTCGTGCGCGCCGCGGCGGCGTCGGCGATCCCGCTGATCTCTGCCGTGGGACACGAGACGGATACGACCCTGATCGATCTTGCCTCGGACAAGCGTGCGCCGACCCCCACGGCGGCAGCGGAGTTGGCAGTGCCGGTGCGGCTGGACCTGCTGGCATGGCTCGATGGGCAGGAAGGGCGGCTGCTACAGGCGCTGAGAGGCCAGGTGACGGTTCGGCAACAGAGGTTGCGGGACCTGAGCCGGGCCCTGCCGAGGGGCGAGGCGTTGCTCGACGGACCACGCCAGAGGCTCGACGGGCTGGCCGACAAGCTGCCCGGTGCGTTGCGCAGGTCGATTCAGGTACGTCAGGTAAACCTGTCGGAAAAGGCGGGGGCGCTGCGGCCCGGCATGCTGCGCGAGCGGGTGCGAAACCGGCGCGAGGGGTTTGCGTCGCTGGCGGCGCGGATGAACGTGCGCACACTGGAGCGCGACATCAGGCAGAAGCGGTCCGATTTCGATCGGGTCGCCAAGCGGCTGGCGGATGTGGGCGCGCGGCAGATCTGCACCTGGCGCGACAGGCTGGCATCGCAGGACCGGCTGCGCGAGACGCTGGGCTACAAGGCGACGCTGGAGCGCGGCTATGCCGTGGTGCGCGGCGACGGCGCGCTGGTGACGACGAAGGATGCGGCACAAGCCGCCAGCGCGCTGGAGATCGAATTCGCCGACGGGCGGCTGGCGGTTGGCGGAGGCGATGCACCCCGAAACCCGCCGCAATCCAGTGCCCCAGATCCCAAGCCGAAACCCGCCGCGAAGGCAAAGAAGACACCGCCCGAGCAGGGTAGCCTGTTCTAGGGCAGTCTTAGACGCCGATTTCCGGCCCCAGGCAATGCAGCGGCTCGCCCGTCTGTTCCATTTCGTAAAGTTCGGTCTGGGCCGGGTCGTTCTCGAACTGCGCCACGAGGCCGCTGCCCGAGCGCTGGAAACTCCAGCATTGCGGCTCGGGCTTGTTCTCGTAGACGAAACAGATTAGGCCGTCGTCTTCGTACCATTCGCCCTCCTGGCATTTCCCGTCGAGAAAAGACCAGCGCACGCGGCGGTTCTCGAGATATTCCTCACCGCCGTAGGGCGCGCCTTGGGCCCCGTAGTAAAAGGTCTTTCCGCGTGTGTAGGCGTCGAACTCCGCCGCGGACATGTAATCCTGTGCGGCAGTGGCGAATGGGGTAACGAGCAAGAGCAGGACCGGTATGAGGCGCATGGGATGATCCTGCCAGATGGGCGCAAGGGTTGCCATCGCGTTATTCGCCAGCCATGGCGCGCAAGGCGCGTTCATCGGCGCGTTCGCGCCATCTGGCACATCGGCGGTCCATCATGCGACGCCAGAGCGTCGGAAACAGCGCGATTGTGGCCATCAGAGGCAACGGCAGCGGCAGCATCGGCATGGTGTCACGGTCAAGCTGAAGTGCCGGGTAGCTGCGCGACGGCGTGACATGGTGGTCCGAGTGGCGCGGCGCGTTGAGCATGAGCGCGGAGGAGAACCAGTGCGGCGTGTTCCACGAATGGTGCGGACCCACCGGCTCTGTCCGGCCATCGGGCAAGGTGGCGCGGCGCAGACCGTAGTGCTGAACGTAGTCCGATAGCAGGATCTGCATCTGTGCATAGAGCGACAACGCCACGACCGCGAAGAGCGCCTTCGCGCCCCCGAGAACGAGTGCACCGCCAACCATGGCCGCCGCACCGCCGAGATAAAGCGCGTATGGGTGAGTCCAAAGCGGTTTGCGGCCTGCGCGCAAGCGGTTCTCGGCCGCGAGCCCGGCGCGAAACGATCCGGCGCTGGCCCGTAGAGCGTAGCGATAGAAGCCTTCACCGCGTCTGGCGCTGTTGGGGTCCTCATCGCTACCTACGTGGACGTGGTGCACGCGCAGATGGGCGCTGGCGTGGTGGCCGACCAGCAGGGACGTGTAGATCAGGCGGCCCAGTAAGCGTCTTGCGCGGCTCGGGCGGTGGATCAGTTCATGCGCGACCGGGTGCGACACCTGGCCAAAGAACAGACCTGTCGCAAAGCCCGTCAGAAAGCGTTCGATCCCGCCGAGGCCAGAGGGGCCGGCGATGGCCCAGAGTGCGGCGGCGTAAAGCGCGAAATGGGATAGTCCCAGCACCGTCAGCAGCGTATCTGCGGCGGGAAATTCGGCATCGGGGTCGGTGAAGGCGGCCTCTGCCGCGACCAGGCGGTCGAGCAGGAATGTAAGCACGGTCAGATAACCCAGGGCGATCCAGGCCCAGGCGCCGCCAAGCATGGCAGCGAGCAGGATCAGGACGACAGGAAGACAGGTCGCGATGGTGAAGAGGCGAAGCCCTTGCATGGAGTTCCTTTTCTGGCGCTTCTTCCCGGGGCCTTACCAAGTGGCGATTACGATTCGCTTGATCGTGCCGTTTGCAATCTGCGCTGAATCATCGGTGTTCGGCGGGGAAGGCGCAAGGGTAGCAAGGTCGCGGTTGCCAAGGGGCGGGAAAATGCAATCTGAGGTGGATTGATGCTCGGGCTGGTGACATTTCTGGGGCTAATCGGCCTGGCGCTGGCGGTGTTTTACGGCGCGCGCCAGGTTCTCGGCGCGCCCGCCTGGGGGCGCTCTTGTGTCAAGGCGGGGTCGGTCGTGGCGCTGGCGGCGGCAAGCGCTGCATGCGGTGCGCCGTGGTTGTTGGTGGCGGCGCTGCTTGTCTCGGCGGTAGGCGACTGGATGCTGTCACGACCGGGAGACTCCGCTTTTCTGGTCGGCGTTGCCGCCTTTGCGTCGGCGCACATGGCCTATGCCGCGCTGTTCCTGTCGCTGCCAGAGGGCGGGCTCAATCATTTCGGGGCAGGGAGCGCGGTGATTGGCGGGGCGCTTCTGATCCTGGGGCTGGCTATGGCCGTGGTCCTGTGGCCACGGGCCGGGGCGCTGCGCGGGCCGGTGCTCGCTTACTTGGCGGTCATCCTTTGCATGGGATGTGCCGCCCTGGCGGTACCGCGCACCGGCGCATTGTGGTTGGAGCTGCCCGGGGCGGTGCTCTTCGTGGCCTCGGACACGGTCCTGGCGTTCGAGCGGTTCGTGATCCGCGCCGATCATCCGGCGGCGCGGGGCATGGCGGGTTTCATCTGGGGCAGCTATTGGAGCGCGCAGGCGTTGTTCACGCTGGCGTTCTGCCTTCAGTCGTTTCGATAGACCGCGCAGATGCAACCTGCCTTCTTGAACTTCGCGCAGTCGCGCCAGGCGGCGTCCCGGCTGTCGCGCCCGAGCCGAGCCATGAAATAGCCGCCCCTGGGACTGGCGCGGCTTTTCTCGAACAGCAGGTCCGGTTGTTCCTCGCCAATCAAAGACGTACAGGCGCGCGTTTGCGCCTTGAACTTCGCCAGAGACGCTTTCTTTGTAATGCCGAAGGCCATCTGGATGCCCCACGGCTTGACCTTCGGCAGATAGGATTTCAGTGCGGTCATGCGGCGGTTGCGGGCAAGGTCGAAACAGGCCTTGTCAAAGGGCAGGTCGTGCGACAGGCGGAGATCGGGTGTCGGCACGGGGTCTTCCGTCCAGCTAGGGTAGGGGACGCCGGTGATGATGTGGACGTAATCGATGGTTTCCTGTGCCAGTCCGCCGGTGCCCGCGATCAGACCTTCGGCACGGCGCTCGCCGCCGTTGTAGCCGATGGCGGCAAGGCCGAGATTGCCATAGCGGCGGGCCATTTCAGCCAGGTATTGCGCAGAATGATCGAGCGCCTCGGCCGGATTGTAAGGGTCGGAGAGGCCGCGCAGCTTGGCGGTGGAGGGAATGAACTGGGCGATCCCGCGCGCGTTGGCGGGGCTGAGCGCGTTGGGGTCGAAGCGGCTTTCCTGCCAGATCAGGCGGGCGAAGAAATGCGGGTCGATGCCGTGGCGGGTGGCGAAGGCCTGGATCGCGTTGCAGGTGTCGTAGACGAAATGCGCCTTGCGGATGCAGAGCGGCGGCCCCCATTTGTTGGTGGAGCAGATCGTTTCCGGCGGCGTCGCGAAGGCGGGACCGGGCAGCAATAGGACGAGCATCAGGGCAAGGCGTTCGAGCATGGTGCCATGGTCTGCGGTGCCCGGCGCTTGTCAATGGTGGGTTTTCATCGGAGGCGGGGCGGTTTAACTGGAGAGGTCAGAAATCAAGGGTGTCTCAATGGCGTTTTTCCGCAAGCTGAAGGACCGTTTGTTCAAGTCTTCCTCGAAGCTGGAGGAAGGGCTGGACGCGATTGTCGAGGACGGGGGCGAGGCCGAGGAGGTGACCGAGGCGGCAGAGCCCGATCCGAAGCGCGAACCGAGCTCGGAGCCAGAGCCGACGCCGGAACCTAGCCCTGAGCCCGAGCCTCAGCCGGAGCCCGAGCCGACGCCTGAACCGGAACCGTCGCCAACGCCGGAACCTGAGCCGACGCCCGACCCAAAGCCGGCGCCTGACCCCGAACCGGAGCCTGAACCAGAGCCCGAGCCCGAGCCCGAACCCGAGCCGGAGCCTCGGCCCGAACCGCGTCCGACACCGCCGCCGGAGCCGAGACCGGACCCGTCGCCGCCGGAAATTCCCGCGCCGCCGACGGAGGTGCCCCCCACGGCGCCGCAGGAAGTGCCGCAAACACCGCCACTGGAAGATCCGGTGCGCCGTCCCGATCCGCAACCTACTCCGACGCCGATCGAGATTCCGCCCGATACGCCGAAAAGCGAGGCCGCTCCGCAAGCGCGGTCAGGCCTGCTGGGCCGTCTGCTGGGACGCGGCGAGGCGAAGACGGTCGTACGCCGTGTGCTCGACGACGACATGCTGGAACAACTCGAAGAGCTGTTGATTACCGCCGACATGGGTGTGGATACCGCCCTTCGCGTCACCGCGAACATGGCCGAGGGGCGCATGGGACGCAAACTGTCGAGCCAGGAGATCAAGGAACTGCTGGCGCGCGAGATCGCCCGGATCATGGAACCGGTGGCCAAACCGATGCCGATCTACCCGAAGCGCCCGCAAGTGGTGCTGGTGGTGGGGGTGAACGGCTCGGGCAAGACCACGACAATCGGCAAACTGGCGAGCCAGTTCAAGGCGGCGGGCAAGTCGGTGGTGATCGCGGCGGGCGACACGTTCCGCGCGGCCGCCGTGGAGCAGTTGCAGATCTGGGGCGACCGCGCGGGCGTGCCGGTTCTGACGGCACCCGAGGGCAGCGATCCCGCGAGCCTGGCGTTCGATGCCATGGACAGGGCCGAAAAGGACGGCGCGGACCTGCTGATGATCGACACGGCGGGTCGGTTGCAGAATCGCGCCGACCTGATGGAGGAACTGGCCAAGATCGTGCGCGTGATCCGCAAGAAAGACCCTGATGCGCCGCACAACACACTGTTGGTGCTGGACGCCACGACGGGGCAGAACGCGCTGAGCCAGGTCAAGACTTTCCAGCAGCTTGCCGATGTCTCGGGGCTGGTGATGACGAAACTCGATGGCACCGCCAAGGGCGGCGTTCTGGTGGCGCTGGCCGACAAGTTCGGGTTGCCGATCCATGCCATCGGCGTGGGAGAGCAGATCGATGACCTTGCGCCCTTCGATCCCGAGGATTTCGCCAATGCGCTGACGGGTCTGGAAGAGGGCGCGCGGGCGTGATCGAAGAGACACTTGCGCGGTTCAGCACGTTTGAGCTGGCGTTCGACACGACACTTTTCATTGCTGTGGCGAGTGCGGTCTGGACCGTGGTCAATCGTCTTGTCCAGGCAGCCTATTTCCAGTTGTCCCTGCGTACGCGGGAGTTCGAGTTCATACTGGAACCGCATAGCGGCGTGCCGCAGAACATCACCAGTCTGAACCTCTTGCTGATCCGATATGGCAACGACACCTATCTGAGTTCGCTGGCGAGTGATCAGGAACGCCATCACGGGCGTCTGCGCAACAAGGTCATCCGGCTGTCCGAGGTGCTGCCAGCCTAGGCTGGGCCGATCAGTGTCAAGCTGCGGCTGCACAAGCGGCTGGGCACTCAGTTCAAGCTGTTTGTCGAAGTCACCGGTGACCCTGCGCCGGTCATCGACTATCTGAATGGACACGACACGATCGTCGATGTCGTGTCAAAAGAGCGGCCCAAGCTGTCGCCGCAGGATCCGCAGCGACATCGCATCTTCTTCCTGCTGGATCGGCTGGACAAGGAAAAGACGGTCGACGGGCACGTGAACAATTTCATCTATCCCGTTTGAGGCAGACACGCCTGTGAATTGCGTGGTGTCAGTGCGTCCCCATCATCTTTTCGATCTGGCGCAGCACGAGCAGCACGCAGACGACGATCGCGGCGGCCATGGCGGCCAGCGGAATCTGGCCCGCGCCGCAGCCGAGGCCCACGGCGCCGGCGAGCCACAACGATGCGCCGGTTGTGACGTTGCGCACCTTGTCGCCGGCGGTAAAGATCAAGCCGGCGGCGAGGAAGGCGACCCCGGCAGTGACAGCCTCGATCATGCGGATGGGGTCGTTGCGCTGCTCACCGTTGTCACCGCCGAAATCCATTGCGGCCAGTTCGCGCCCGATGATCACGAAAAGACAGGCGGCCACCGAGACGAGTATATGAGTACGCAGGCCGGCGGGCTTGTCGCGCAGCTCGCGCTCGAACCCGATGCAGGCACCGAGCACCATGGCGACGCTGAGCCGCGCGAAGGCCACCGACGCCGGTACCACCGAGAATGTACCCTGCACTTCGTTGATGATCTGGTCCATGAACGCGACGAGCATAGGTTGCATGAAACGTAAACGATGTGGTGCCATGTGGGTTCCCTCGCGTCGCCTGACTTTCGAAGCGCGCGGCCAGGAACGAAAATCTCGGGCGGACCTTTCCCTTTTCGAAGCGCTGGGGTACGGGACGACCGTGGCGCAGGTGCAGGCCTCGGGTCTTGGGGTCCCGGATCTGCGTTCACCCGGAGAAGCCGACGGGTCTTGCGCGAACCTTGTCCTGCTTCTGGACAACCCGGAGGGCGATTTGCACATGGTTGGTATTTCGGATGCGCCTTGGTTGCGCCGGGAGAGGGAAACGTTGCCGCCCCGGACCAGACACATGCCGGAAAACGAGTGTTCCTTCCGGGGGACTTATGGCGGCTGAGGTGCGGAGCGGGCCGTCCCGGAGGTGTGACACCGGCACATGAGCGAATGGATCATTTCCTTGGAGGGGACCGAGGCCGGTCACCGGCTTGCGCTCGGGCTGGCCTTGCTGGCCGCGGTTTTGCACGCGCTGTTCGGGGCGTTGCAGAAAGGGCGGCACGATCCGTGGCTGACTCGAGGGGCGATCGACGGAGCCTATGCGCTGATGGCGGCACCCTTCGCGCTGTTCGTGGTGCCGTGGCCCGAGCCGCATATGTGGGTGATCTTTGCCACCGCGTGGCTGATCCACACGCTCTACAAGATATTGCAGGCGATGGCCTACACGCGCGGGGCCTACACGGTGGTCTATCCAGTGGTGCGCGGCACCGGGCCGCTCTTTACGGTGATTGGGGCCTATCTGCTTTTTGGTGAGGTGTTCAATCTCGTGCAGTGGGCCGGCGTCGGCGTTCTGCTGGTCGGTATCTACGGCCTTGCGATCTATAATCTGCGGACGATCAAGCTGGACCGCGAAACCATGCCGGCGGCGCTGGGGCTGGCGGTGCTGACGGGCCTCTTCGTGGCGCTCTATACCACTTACGACGCCTACGGAATCCGGGCCACCGCGGACCCGTTTACCTTTCTTGCATGGTTCTTCCTGATCGACGGGCTGATCTTTCCGGTCATTGCCTATCGTCGGTGGCGCGGGATGGAGAACGCGCCCGAGCCGGGGCCGCTACTGCTGCGCGGCTTTGCGGGCGGGTTCATCGCGTTCTTCTCCTTCGGCTCGATCATGATGGCCACAAGACTGGACAAGGTGGGCGAGGCGGCGGTGCTGCGCGAGACGTCGACGGTGTTCGCCGCCCTGATCGGTTGGTTGGTGCTGAAGGAAACTGTGGGGCCCCGGCGGATCGCGCTGATGGCATTGATTGCAACCGGCGCGGTCATAGTTGAGAGTGGCGGCTGAAGCGATGAGGCGAGACGATGGACGACAAGAACGCGAATGGCAAATTGAAGGCGGTGCTGGAGTTCGGGCCGGTGCTGGGTTTCTTTGTGGCTTACCTGATGCTGAAGGACCGTGTATTCACGATCGGCGCGACAGAATACGAGGGCTTCATCGTCATCACGGCGGTGTTCATCCCCGTTCTGCTGGCTTGTACTGCGCTGATGTGGAAGCTGACCGGGCACCTGTCGAAGATGCAGATCCTGACGGCGGTGCTGGTGGTAGTGTTCGGCGGCATGACCGTGTGGCTGAACGATCCGAAGTTCTTCCAGATGAAGCCGACGATCATCTACCTCTTTTTCGGCACGGTTCTGGGCGTGGGGCTGTTGCGGGGTCGGTCCTATCTGCAATACGTGATGGACGGCCTGATGCCTCTGACGGACGCGGGCTGGATGATCCTGACCCGCCGGATCACGATCTTCTTTTTCGCCATGGCGGTGCTCAATGAACTGGTCTGGCGCACGCAAAGCGAGGAAACCTGGGTCTATTTCAAGACCTTCGGCCTGATGGCGGCGATGTTTGTGTTCTTCATGATGCAGGGCAAGCTGATCGCCGAGCACGGGACAGACGACGCCGGCAAGTCCTGAGCCCTTATTCCGCCCTTTGTTGCGGCCTCTGCGGGCGGTATTAGAGAGGGGCCAAACTTTTGCCCCAATCATACTTCACGCAGACACCATGACATACGCAGTGATCTCCCGCGTCCAAGGCGCTTTCGCCTCCATTCCGCCGATGCGGGCCGAGACGCTTCTTCCTCTTGTGATCATGCTGATCCTGTGGATCGGGCTCAACGGGTCGGGGATGCCGGAGGACAGGGTGTTTGTTCTGGTTCTCGTCCTGGCGCAGACACATGCGGTCTGGCGCAGTCTGCCCAACGCGGCGCGTCATTTGACCGACGGCTATCGCGCCAGGATGGTCTGGCCGGTGGTGGTCGTGACCGCACTCGCGGCAGTGCAACTGGGGGTCGGTGATCCACTTTTCAGCCAGCGCCTGCTTTCGGGGGGCTGCATTTTCGTGCTTGTGATCATGCTGATGGGCGTCCGGCGCGAGCAGGAGGTCATGGCGCGAATGATGCACAACGTGACAGAGGGGCGGCCGGTCTCACTGCTGCGCGTCAACGCCTGCTTCGCGATGGTCTTTCTGTGCGTGAACGAGGCATTGATCGCGACCGGCTCGCTTGTGGTGTGGATGTCCGCGATGATGGTCGCGGCGTTTTTCATCCATTTTGCCTATTGGTTCATCGTGCTGCTTGTGATCCCGCCTGAAGACAGCCTCGCCTGAGGCGGCCGGGACAGAAACGGAACCGACGCGGGCCCGTTTCTAGGCCAGGGCATGAGCCGCGACCAGCGCGGATCTTGCATCCCGGGAAGCAGTGTCCGCAGATGGGTCAGGCTGGTCTGCTCGGGCTGGCGCAGAAGCGCGCGGTAGAAGTCGAAAAGCCCGTCGCGCAGGTAGGTCGACCAATGACAATAGAACCGCGCGCGTCCCGGCGCCACGCGAAACCCAGCCCTTTCGAGAGACGGGAGCGTGTCGGGATGGTCGAGTTGAACGGTCAGGGTGTTGGGTCGCTGCGGCAGGGCCTGGGCCAGGCTGCGGTCGCCATGCTCGGGGGCGGAGATCAGCCGTTCGAGCAGGAAATCGAAAAGATCGTTCTCTCGGGTTGTGACGCTGATGATTTCGGCGGCACGGCCGGCTGCGCTCTCGATGGCGGCGCGCGCGGCGGCGCCATATTCGGCGCCGTTCAGCAAAAGGACGCGCGCGACGGCGCCGGCAGGAAGGCGGGGCAGGGCGCCGAGGGCGACGCGCGCACCAAGAGAATGAGCAACGAGGTGAACCGGACGATCGGGAGCGATCTGCCGTATCATCGCAATAAGGTCTGCAAGGCAACGACCGGCCGCCTCAGCCTGCTTGTAGGCGTTCCAGATCGTGCCCCGGGCCGACCAGCCGAAGCCGATGGCAAGCCCTTCTGCGGGGTCGCCCGCGCCGAAGCCCAGCCCCCGGGGCCAGCTTTTGGCTTTCCACGTTCGGATGTTGGGATCGAGCGCAAGGATGTGGTTGTGGGGGCAGGACGCGGGATGTCCGGGGGCGTATTTGAAGCCGTGGGTCATCAGCACGACCGGACCGGGGCGCCGGAGCGCCCGACGCAGGGCGGGCAGAATCGGCTGGGCGGCGCCATGAAGACGTGGACCAAGAGGCGTGGCGTCGATCTGCAAAAGCGGCATTTTCGACCCTTTCTACTACATCTTGTGGGCAGCAGTTACTCCAGCCATATGACGGTTGGTTGAAGCTAGGGTTACAGCACCGTGACGCTGCTGCAGGGACACAGCCGAGCCGCGCAGCTACGGGTTGACGGGAAACGCACGGGGGCGTAGAGCAGAAGCGTGGCGATTTGTTACCGGATTGCGGGCCACGTTAAACATCTCCGCTAAAGAGGTCAGGATGAAAGTCCCCTTTCGCTTGACCGGCTTGGGGACTTTATTTTTTGGGCGGATCGCCCGGAGGTCGATGATGAAAAACGAGTGGAAGAGACGCACCAAATTGGTGCATGGCGGCACGCGGCGCAGCCAGTACGGCGAGGTGAGCGAGGCGATATTCCTGACGCAGGGCTTTGTCTATGACAGCGCGGAGGCCGCAGAAGCGCGGTTCGTGCAGGCGGGCGATGACGAGTTCATCTATGCCCGCTACGGCAACCCGACCGTGGCGATGTTCGAGGACCGAATCGCTGGCCTGGAGGGCGCTGAGGCCGCCTTTGCCACGGCAAGCGGCATGGCGGCAGTGAGCGGAGCGCTGATCTCGATGCTGAAGGCCGGCGATCACGTTGTGTCGGCGCGGGCGCTGTTCGGTTCGTGCCTCTACGTGCTGGAGGAGATCCTAACGCGCTATGGCGTGGAGGTGACATTTGTCGACGGCACCGACGTGGAGGCGTGGCGCGCGGCGGTGCGGGAGGACACCAAAATCGTGTTCTTCGAGACCATCGCCAACCCGACGCTGGAGGTGGTGGACGTGGCGGCAGTGGCCGAGATCGCCCATGCGGTAGGGGCCAAGGTGGTGGCCGATAACGTCTTTGCAACGCCGGTTTTTTCGAGGGCACTGGAACAGGGTGCCGACGTGGTGGTCTATTCCGCGACCAAGCATATCGACGGGCAGGGCCGTGCACTGGGCGGTGTGATCCTCGGGACAGAGGAGTATATTCGCAAGACGGTCGAGCCTTACATGAAGCACACGGGCGGTTCGATGTCGCCGTTCACCGCTTGGGTGATGCTGAAGGGGCTGGAGACGATCGACCTGCGAGTGCGCGCGCAGGCCGACAACGCGCTGGCCATCGCCGATGCGTTGCAGGGCCATGCGGGGCTTGAGCGCGTGATCTATCCCGGGCACGCCAGCCACGCGCAGCACGAGTTGGTCAAGCGCCAGATGGGCAAGGGCGGTACGGTGATCGCCCTGGATATCAAGGGCGGGCAAGCGGCGGCGTTCCGGTTTCTGAACGCGTTGGATATCGTGGTCATCTCGAACAATCTGGGCGACGCGAAATCCATCGCCACGCATCCGGCGACGACGACGCACCAGCGCCTTTCGGACGAGCAGAAGGATGTACTGGGCATCACGCCGGGGCTGGTGCGGCTGAGCGTGGGGATCGAGGATGCCGAGGACTTGATTGCCGACGTGATGCAGGCGCTGGAGGCGCTCTGAGAGGGCGTTTCTGCACCTCGGCATTGCGTCGGTATCACGTCGGTATTGCGTCGGTGGCCGGCCCGTGGGCCGGCCTCGCGACGGGGAACCGGGCGATCAGGTTTCGGGACAGTCGAGCAATTCGTGGGTTGGCCAGTCGTCCTCGCGCAGCACCTCGCCTGTTTCCAGGATCGACTTGAGGTTCGACAGAACCGCCGGCCAGCCTTCGCGCACGCTCTGGTCCATCGGCGAGCCGGGTTCGAGTTCGGCATGGCGGACGGTGAGCTTGGTGTCGGGGCCGAGAGCCACCAGTTCGTATGTGACGCGCGAGCGCTTTTCGGGGGTGTCGGCCTCTTTGCCGAAGGCCCAGCTCCAGACCATGCGGGTGGGCGGGTCGATCTCGATCACCCGGCCGCGAATGTCGACCGTGCCCTCGGCATCGGTGCGGACATGTTCCCACGGCGCGCCTTGCTTCCATGTGGAGCGATTCTCGTGGCCCCAGTAGCGGCGGGTGAGTTCGCCGTCGATCAGGCCGTTCCAGACGGTGTCGATATCGGCGCGGATGAAGACGGCGTAGACGAAGTCCGATGCCGTGGGTTCGCCGGTGGAGGCGCGGGTGTCGTGCGAGGAGGAGAACGTATCAGCCATTGCGTTTGGTGTCCTTCTTGTCCATGTCGGTTGGGTCTTCAAGGCGGGTCTTGAATTCGGCCAGCGCGTCGAGGCGGGCATCTTCGAACTTGCCGACCCAGCGGTGAACGATGCCGGTCAGCGGTACGGGATTGAGAAAATGGCGCTTGTTGCGCCCCTCCCACTCGGCGGTGACCAGGTTCGCGGCCTCGAGGATCGCGATGTGCTTGGCCACGCCTTGCCGTGTCATCGGGGCGCCTTCTGCAAGTTCGGAAAGGGTGAGGCCGCCCTTGAGAAAGAGCCGGTCGAGCAGGGCGCGCCGGGTCGGATCGGCGAGGGCGTGAAAAACATCGGTCATGAAGGCACGAATATGCAACTGAATGGTTGCATGTCAAGAGCCACTTCGGGAGCGGAGCGCCCCCGGCGGATGATCCGCAGTCGCCATGCGAAGGTGATCCGGGCTGTCGCGTTTGGCGTAAATTCATTCGAGACTGGGATTTCGCGCGCGCGCGTTATGTGATAGACGGCAGAACACAAGGGGATGGCCGCTGATGAATATCCAACGGACCAAGCTGGGCGAGGTACTGGACCGGGAAGACGCCGCGCAGGCGTTGTCGGTGCTGCGGGCGTGGGCGGCGAGCGCCAGCCCGGAGGAGGTGGCCGACCTGGACCCCGCAATTGCCCGGCTTTTGCCGCGCGGGGAGGTGTCAAACTATCCCGCGCTGAGCCGGACCTATCCGGAAAACTTCAAGCCCGATGCCGCCTATCGGGCTACGCTGCCCGATTTGCAGAATGGCCCGGCCTCGCTGATCAAGGGGGCGCGGCAGCAGTTGCAGCACGTGGGCATCTCGAATTTTCGGCTGCCGATCCGGTTTCACACTCGTGAGGGCGGTGACCTGACGCTCGAAACCTCGGTGACCGGGTCGGTCAGCCTGGAGGCCGAGAAGAAGGGCATCAACATGTCCCGCATCATGCGCAGCTTTTACAAGCATGCCGAGCGGACCTTCAGTTTCGAGGTGATCGAATCGGCGCTGGACGACTACATCTCGGATCTGGACAGCATTGATGCGCGGATCCAGATGCGGTTTTCCTTCCCCATGAAGATCACTTCGCTGCGGTCGGGGCTGGAAGGTTACCAGTATTACGATATCGCGATGGAGCTGGTGGAGCATGACGGCGTGCGCCGCAAGTTCATGCATCTCGATTATGTCTATTCCTCGACCTGCCCCTGTTCCCTGGAATTGAGCGAGCATGCGCGGCAGGCGCGGGGGCAACTGGCCACGCCGCATTCCCAGCGGTCGGTCGCGCGGATTTCGGTCGAGGTGGTGGGCGAGGATTGCCTGTGGTTCGAGGACCTGATCGAACTGGCCCGCACGGCGGTGGCGACCGAAACGCAGGTCATGGTCAAGCGCGAGGACGAACAGGCCTTTGCCGAACTGAACGCGGCCAACCCTATTTTCGTGGAGGATGCCGCGCGGCTGTTTTCCAAGCAGTTGCTGAACGACGCGCGGATCGGCGATTTCCGTGTGATCGCCAGCCATCAGGAAAGCCTGCACAGCCATGACGCGGTCAGTATCACGACCCAGGGCGACACGTTTGCATCGGAAAGCCTGGACCCGAAACTGTTTACCACGCTGTTTCACGTCGGGTGAGCGGCATGGCGGCGTCCCGGCGCGGTTTATGCTGAAACCTTTGGCAAAAGCCCGCCGGAAAGCGATGCAAGGTACGCTGCAAAGCGGCATAGTCTTTTCTGCGTTTGCAAAGATGTTATAAATTCCGTGCAATTTATGCCCGAAAGGGCGATTCAAAACGGGATGGAGCAATGGATTTTTATTCGGCACCCCTGAGGGCGTCTTTGACGGGCCTGCAACTAAGCGGGATGATCGTGGAAAAGCAGCTGCGACTGATGCAGGTGGTCGGACGCGCCGCCTATGAATCGCAGCTTCGGTTCATGGGCGTGACCTTTGGTCTGCCTGGTCTGGCACCGGTCGGGGCGGAACCCGCCGCAAAGGCGCGACCGGCGGCGAAAGCCAAGGCAAAGCCGGCTGCCCGGAAGACGGCATCGAAACCGGCGGCCAAACCCGCGCCCAAGGCGGAGCCCAAACCGGCGGCGAAGACGGCCGCGAAGACAAGCACCAAGCCCGCCGCGAAACCTGCGACCAAGGCTTCGTCCAAGCCGGCGCAGAAACCGGCCGCCAAGCCTGCGAGCAAGTCTGTCCCGGCAGAAACCAGCGCCAAGGCGGCACAGCCAGCACAACATACGCCCGCCGCGGCACCGGCTTCGCAACCCGCAACACAAGCGGTCGCAAGCCCCGCGCCGAGCAACGTGACGACCTTTCCGAAACCCGAGGCGGCGACGGACAAGGACAGCGGGGCAAAGCGCCCGCGTCAGCCCTCGGCCCCACCGGCGATGCCCGAACGCTCGGACAACGCCGGAAAGGCTGCCGACTCTTAACACGCGGCTTCGGCCGGAATGTAGCAAAGGCGCGGTCACTGCAGAGGCGGTGGCCGCGTTTCTCGTTTTCCGGCAATGACTGCACGCGGAAGGCTTGTTCGGATCGTCAAGCATTGCACTTGGCGCAAACCGGGGCTTCCACCTTGTAGGTGGTAGGGCGTGGTCTGCAGGTATACCTGTCTACCAGGGAGGAAACTGTAAGATGAACATGGAGTTTCCAGTATGGCTACCACCACGACCAATCCTAATTACGAAAATGGTCTCATCCGCCTGTTCCGCACAGTTGCCGAGCAGTTGAAAAAACTCACGCAGGCAATGACGCGCGACACACAGACCGAATGGGCGGCCTGAGCGACATTGACGCCGGGCCGGGTTGCCGGCCCGCGCCTGTCAGCGGGGCACTGCCCCGCCGTGAAGGGAAGAACCTTCAGCAGTCCTGACGACGAAGCCGCCCTCCGGGACGCCTGCCAAGGCATCTGTCCCCGAAGGCGGTTCGAGTCCGGAGATTGCGGAATCGGGGGCGCGACCCGAGAGGCCCCGAGTTGATCCGACGTGCCGTCCGCGGACCGGAGAGACGCGCTTTCAGCCGGAATTTCAAAAAGATGCAGGTGACTCTTGATGCTCCCGCACCTCCGGGTATGGCGGGTGCGTTCGTGTCGGCTGACGTGGACCGAGCGGGGTTGCACCAGTTGCAAGCCAGGGTTTCCAGTATGACAGTGGTGCTGACCGATCGTTGGACCTACCTTGGTGTCAGGGAGGAAACCGAAGCAAAACTTTTGAGGTTTCCAAATGGCGACTAGCACAACCAATCTTGACCACGGCGGCTTTTTCACCCGCGTGTTCCACGGCATCGTGGAACGGTTCGACCAGCACGCCCGCATCATGTCGCGCCGTGGCCTGATCGAGGAACTCAGCGCGAAAAGCGACGAGGAACTGCAACAAATGGGCATCAAGCGCGAAGACATCGTGCGCCACGTGTTCCAGGACCTGTTCTACGCCTGACGACCTTGTCCGACCTTCGGGGGTTCCGGCCGTGCCGGGCCCTCGCGGAGCGGCTTGACATAATTCAGTACCGGGGCCAAGGCTTCGCTCCATGGTGGACTTTCGCCCGGTTGGATATGTGATTGGCCTGACGGTCATGGCGCTGGGCTTGGCGATGGTCCTGCCGATGATGGTGGATATCGCCGAAGGGCGCGAACACTGGCAGATCTTCGCGGAAAGCGCGATCCTGACGGTTCTTGCAGGGGGGCTTGTGGCCCTGTCCTGCCGCAACGGGGTCCGCGAGGGCCTGACGATCCAGCAGACCTTTCTTCTGACGACGGGCGTCTGGGTCATCCTGCCGATCTTTGGCGCGATGCCTTTTATGTTCGGCGCGACCAATTCCACGCTCGTTGACGCCTTCTTCGAGGCGATGTCCGGTCTGACCACCACCGGTGCGACCGTGCTGACAGGGCTGGAGACATTACCCAAGGGCCTGAACCTGTGGCGCGGCATTCTGCAATGGCTGGGCGGCATCGGCATCATCGTCGTGGCGATGGTGTTCCTGCCCGAACTGCGTGTGGGCGGCATGCAACTCTTTCGGTCGGAGGCGTTCGACACGATGGGGAAGATCCTGCCGCGGGCGACCGAGATCGCGTCGCGTATCTCGGTGATTTACCTCGGGCTAACGCTGGCCTGCATCGCCTGTTACATGATGACCGGCATGAACACGTTCGACGCGACGATGCATGCGCTGACCACCGTGTCGACCGGGGGCTTTTCGTCCTACGATGCCTCGTTCGGTACCTTCCGGGGGCCCGCGGAGTGGGTGGCGACGGTGTTCATGATCCTCGCCGCGCTTCCGTTCGTGCGCTACGTGCAGTTGCTGGCGGGCAGCAACGCGGTTCTGAAGGACAGCCAGGTACGCGGGTTCCTGATCACGCTGACTTTCCTGACCGTCGGCACCGCCGGGGTGCTGTTGACGATGTTCCCGCATCATCCCGAGCAGGCCCTGCGGGAGGCCGCGTTCAACATCACCTCCATCATCAGCGGAACGGGATATTCCAGCGTGGATTACATGGGCTGGGGCCCATTGCTGGTTTCGGTGTTCTTCTTCGTCGGGCTGATCGGGGGCTGCGCCGGGTCGACCAGCTGTTCGATCAAGATATTCCGGTACCAGCTGCTTTTCGCGTCGGTACGGTCGCAACTCCAGCGGATCTACTCGCCGCATGGCGTGTTCACGCCGCGATATGACGGACGGCCGATTTCCGAAGACGTGCTGAGCTCGGTCATGTCGTTCTTCGTTTTCTTCGTGGTCACGATGGGGCTGGTTTCGGTTGCGCTTGGCATGACCGGGCTGGATTTCACCACGTCCGTGTCCGGTGCCGCCTCGGCGCTGGCCAATATCGGCCCGGGCCTGGGAGAAGTCATCGGACCGGCGGGCACCTACAAGCCGCTCAATGACACGGCCAAGTGGATCCTGATCGCCGCGATGCTTATCGGCCGGCTGGAACTGCTGGCCGTCTATGCCATCTTCACCATTTCTTTCTGGAGGGCCTGATGACCCAGCGACCGCTTGGCGCACAAATCTCGCACATGTTGAAGGCCCGCGGGGTCGATGTGATCTTCGGCATACCCGGCGTGCATAACGTCGAAATGTATCGCGGTATCGAGGAGGCCGGAATTCGCCACGTGCTGGCGCGGCATGAGCAGGGGGCGGGTTTCATGGCCGACGGTTATGCCCGCGCGTCGGGCAAGCCGGGGGTGGCCTACGTGATCACCGGGCCGGGGTTGACCAACATCATGACGCCGATGGGGCAGGCCTATTCGGACAGCGTGCCGATGCTGGTGATCTCGAGCTGCCTGGACGAGACGGCGGCGCGGCGCGGGCAGCTTCATCAGATGATAGATCAGGAAGGGGCGGCACGCTGCATCTGCGACTGGAGCTTTGAGGTAAAGTCGGCGCAGGCGACCTGTGGTCTTGTCGAACGGGCGTTCAACGAGTTCGCGGCGGCGCGGCCCCGGACGAAACACATCCAGGTGCCCATCGCTTTGGGCGGAAGCCTGGCCGACCCGGCGCCGCAACCGGTGGCTTCGCGACCGACACCCGCCGTGGCACGGGCCAGCGATGTCGAGAGGGTCGCGGAGGCCCTGCGCGGCGCGAAGACACCGATGATCCTGTTCGGAGGCGGAAGCGCAAGGGCCGGGGCGGCGGCGCGGGCCGTCGTAGAACGCAGTGGCGCGGCGATGATGACGACCTATGCCGGGCGTGGCGTGGCAGGGGCCGATCTGCCGCTCGATTTCGGGGCCTATCTGGCGAGGCCGGACAGCGCCGAGGTCATGGCCAGGGCGGATCTCGTGCTGGTCGTGGGATCGGAACTGTCGGAGATCGACCTTTGGCGCGATGAGCTGGGTCACAAGGGGCAGATGATCCGTGTGGATATCGATCCGGTCGAGCTGGACCACCCGCATGCGGATTTGTCGATCCTGTCGGACGCGGGCGCGTTCCTGGAGGCGCTTGCCGAGGCATTGGACACCGAAGCCGCGCCGAAATGGGATGCCGCGACGGTGGCCGCGACCAAGGCGCGCTGGCGGGCGGAAGTGGTGGCCGAGCGGCCCGGCATCGTGCCGGTGGTCGAGGCGCTGCACGCGGCATGCCCGGCGGAGACGATGATCTATTCCGACATGACGCAATTCGCCTATGCCGCCAAGGAAGTCTGGCCGATGGATCGCCCCGGCCATTGGCATCATCCCTTTGGCTATGGCACGCTGGGCTATGGAATGCCCGCCGCCATAGGGGGAGCCATCGCGCGGAACGGCCAGCCGACCCTGGCGATCTGCGGCGATAGCGGGTTTCAATACACGGTGCAGGAACTGGGCACGGCCGTGGAACACGGCCTGCCGCTGCCGATCGTCCTGTGGGACAACGGCAAGCTGAAAGAGATCGAGGATGCGATGATCCGTTCGCAGATCGCGCCCAACGCGGTGGTTGCAAGAAATCCGGACTTCTGCGCGCTGGCGAAAGCCTACGGCGCCCATGCCGTGCAGCCCGGCAGCCTGGAGGAAATGGGTCAGGCGGTGCGCGCGGCCTTCGACGCGGATCGCCCGACGCTTATCCACGTGCAAGCCGGAATTGCAGGGTAGGCTTTGGACAGACGGGTTATCGGGAGGGTGAAGCCGGGCTGTTGCCCGGTCTTCCGTCTCTTCGGAAAACAGCCGGTTCGAAATGGTCGGGCTGCTCAGTAGACGTCGTTATAAGGGCTATAGCTGACGATGTAGGCGGGGCAGCCGGGGCGGGCGGTGTTGATGATGAGGTACCACACGACTTCGCCGCCGCGGCCGGCGCGGGAATATTCGCATCCCTTGGGATGGGTCCACCACTGCCCCTGGTGGTTCAGGGCCGGCGCGGCGTTTCCATTGCCTGCGAGGTGCAGCGAGGCGGCCACGTCTGACGACAGGTCGGCCTGTGCCGTCGATGCGAAGGAAGCGCAAAGCGCGGTTGCGCCCAGAACGATTGATTTGAACATTTCGGTCCACTCCAGATACACGGCCGATCGTTACGGCCAACGCCCGCACCACCCGAGGGGGGTATCGGGGCCTGGAACGGTGTGCATTGGGCCGAAACATGGCCTTACGGCGAAGTTCCCGTTCAATTTTAGCGGTATTGCCGCGACTACTCCCAGCAGCTGACCAGAACGGTCATGCCCGAGGCGCGTTCCGACAGGCTTTCGGGCGGCATCTGGCCGTTGCCATTGGTTGCGGATGGCGTGACGCCGGCCTGTTCCAGAACCCGGCGGATCGTCTCGGCATTGGCGGCAAAGCTGACGCCGTCGGGCAGTTGACGGCTGCCATCGCGGGCCGGCAGAAGCATCCCGACCACGGCGCCGCCCGCATCCACGACCGGCCCGCCGGCATCCCCTTCCAGTGCATTCAGGGCAAGCCGCTTCATCTCCTGTTCGCCGTTCAGGCCGCGGACATCGGCCAGCTGGCCGAAAGTGACCGAGGGCGCGCCAAGGACGCCGCCATAGGAATAGCCCGCGACAGCCACGTCCGACTGAAGGCGGGGAATGTTCTGCTGGAAGGCCGCCACGCCCAGCGGCGCCAGCGGCGTGCGCGGGCGCAGAACCGCGATGCCGGTCTCGTCGTTGACGGTCTGGACTTCGGCCTCGATGGTTTCGTCAAGGGTGATACGCCCACAGGATGCGACCACTTCGGTCGTGGTGACGACCGTTCCGGATCGGTCGACGTAGAACCCCGAACGCGAAATCTTGGGCTTGCGGATTTCCAGTCCTGCGACGAGGTCGATGCTTTGCACTTCGTTGGCGCCGGCCGCCGGGTCGAGCACCATGTCGAGCCGCGAGAAGCTCTCTTGCATCTCGCCAAGCATCCGGGTGCGGCGCTCTTCGTCGCCGGCGGGCCAGACCACGGTAAATCCCTTGATGTGACCGTCGCGCAGCCATGCCTGGGTATGCGAAATCGTATAGGCGTTCTCACCGATCAGGGTGAAGGAATCGCCGTCGAGGTTGCGCGGTCCGTCCTGCGGCACGATCTCCAGCGTCTGCATGATGTCGTAAAGGCCCGCGAGGGTGGCGCGATCGCCGGCCTGGCTGATCAGCAGAACCTTTGCGTCGATGTCGCCCGTGGCGTCGTAATGGGCGAAGGGGGGTTCGTATTTCGAGAATTCCACGACCCCGGTCGGCAGTTTCATCGAGATGCCCGCGCCTGTGTCGCGGACGACGCGGAGGTCCAGACCTTCGAGGACCGCGTTGTATTGCCGGAAGAGTTCGGCGCGCTGACGGGTGGTCAGAACGCCCGTGGCCTCGAAATTGTTCGCTTCCTGCCAGCGGGCCATCGAGCCGCGCGTGCCCTGCCCGAACGCGGCGTCGATCTTGCCGCCGTAGAAGCCGGCCCATTTCAGCGCCTCCTGGAGAGCCTCGCGTTCCTCGCGGGTCAGACCCGCCTCGCTTGCCCGGGCCTCGCGCACCGTCTCGTCCGATGGTTGCGGCTCCGGGTCAGGCTGGGGCAGCGTCTCGGCGGTGGTGGTTTGCTGCTCTGCACCTTGGGTCGCGCTGTCAGTGGCGGTGCTGTCGGTCACCTCCTGCGTCGGGCGGTTCAGGACGTTGGCGCCCACCGGCCAGAACTGACGATCATATTCGGACGCCTCGGCAATGTAGCTGTCGCGCGGAATCAGACGGGACGACCGCAGGTTGCGCAGGATCGTGTTGGCATCCTCTTCGCTGTATGGGCCGAGCGCGATCCCGTACCAGCCGCCGCCCAGGGCAAATCCGTTCACGTCCTGCATCCGGCCCGAATACCGGCGCAAACTGGCCTCGGCCTGAGCGAGGCTGGGTTGCGCCTCGATCTGGATGAAGACCTGAGCCTTTGCGGCAATCGGCGCCACAAGGGTGACGGCCAGAAATGCGAGGGTTAGAAAGATGCGCGACATGTACGTCCCTTGCCGAGATTGATGTTGTTTCTGCTCTTCCCCGCTTTTTAGCAAATCTGCGGGCGGGTGCATCCTAAATATGGCGTTTCAGGACAATTGACCCCTGGGTAAGAGCGCCGTAGGGAAGGGGCGAGGATCACGAGGGGCGACCCGGAGGGAAATCCATGATCGACAGCAGCGGCAAACCGCGGTCATTCCAGGAAATCATCCTGCGTTTGCAGGCCTACTGGGCCGCGAAGGGCTGTGCCGTGATGCAGCCATACGACATGGAAGTAGGCGCTGGCACGTTCCACCCGGCCACGACGCTGCGGTCGCTGGGCGCGCGTCCCTGGGCCGCGGCCTATGTGCAGCCGTCGCGCCGGCCGACGGACGGGCGCTATGGCGAAAGCCCGAACCGATTGCAGCACTATTACCAGTACCAGGTGCTGATCAAACCCAGCCCGCCGGATCTGCAGGCGCTGTATCTGGGCAGCTTGGAGGCCATCGGCATCGACATGGAGACGCACGACATCCGCTTTGTCGAGGATGATTGGGAAAGCCCGACCCTGGGTGCCTGGGGCCTTGGCTGGGAAGTCTGGTGCGACGGAATGGAGGTGAGCCAGTTCACCTATTTCCAGCAGGTGGGCGGGCATGATTGCCACCCGGTCTCGGGCGAGCTGACCTACGGGCTGGAACGGTTGGCGATGTACGTTCTGGGCGTGGATCACGTGATGGACATGCCTTTCAACGACCCCGATGCGCCCATCGCGCTAAGCTATGGCGACGTGTTCCTGGAGGCCGAGGCGCAGTTCGCACGGTGGAATTTCGATGTGGCGGACACCGATGTGTTGCTGCGCCATTTCGTCGAGGCCGAGGCCGAGTGCGACCGGATCCTCAGCGAGCCTGACGAGGACCCCAAGACCGGCCGCCGGATCGTCATGGCGCTGCCCGCCTATGACCAGTGCATCAAGGCCAGCCACATCTTCAACCTGCTAGACGCCCGCGGCGTGATCAGCGTGACCGAGCGGCAGGCCTATATCGGGCGTGTCCGGGCGCTGGCCAAGAAATGCGCCGATGCCTATGTGCTGACTGCCGATGGCGGCTACGCGGCATGAGGCCGGACGCGGGGCAGGGGTGATGGGCAAGGTCATCGGGATCGGGATCGTCATGAGTGCACTCTTGGCCGGGGCGGCCATGTATTACCTTCAGGTTTACCATTTCTACGAGCCGGTCGAGGCGACAGGCACCGATGACGTACGGATGGTGAACCTTGCCACAAACGCGCCCGAGGCGGTGCTTTACGAGGATTTCCAGGCCATCGACGCGGCCAGCAGCCCGATCCGCTATCGCGCCTGTTTCACGACCGAGATGAGCCAGGCGATGCTGACCGAGACTTACGAGATGTACGAGGACGCAGAACCGCTGACAGCGCCGGGCTGGTTTGATTGTTTCGATGCCGAGGCGATTGCCGACGAACTGGAGGCGGGCACTGCGCTGGCGTTCCTGGGTGAAAAGAATATCGGTTATGGAATTGACCGCGTCGTGGTCGTCACCGAGGACGGTCGCGGCTATGCCTGGCACGAGCTGAACGAGTGCGGCGACAAGGCCTATGACGGCACCGTGGTGGGCGAGGAATGCCCGCCGCGCGAGGGCGCAGCAGAAAATTAAGCAACAAACCAAGGAACTCTGAGGCCGCTTCGCACGCTTCCCTATCAATGCTTCATTGCAGCGGAGGACGCGTTATGGCCGATCAGAGAGCACCCGACTGGGTCATTCCGATGATGCGGGCGGGCTATTCCGCAAGGGGGCTGGTCTATCTCATTCTCGGTGGGCTGACGATGTCCGCCGCTTTGTGGGGCGGCAATACAGAGGGCACCGAGGGTGCGTTACAGACCCTGCGCGATGCGCCGTTCGGTCAGGTTCTGCTGTGGCTCGTGGCCTTCGGCTTCATCTGTTACGGCATCTGGCGTTTCATCGCGGCGTATTTCGACCTTGAAAACCGAGGTGACGAGGAAAAAGGCGTACTTCAACGGCTTGCGCTGGTCGTTACCGGGCTGATCCACGTGGGCCTTGGCGTCGGGATGGCCACGGTTGCGATGGGCGTCGGTGGCAGTTCGGGCGGTGACGGTGCTTCGGACTGGACTGCGAAGGTTCTGCAGATGCCTGGTGGCAAGTGGATCGTCGGGATCGCCGCGCTCGGTATTCTTGGCGCGGGGATTCACTATGTCATCAAGGGCTGGAAGAAGAAGTACAAGCGGTACATCCAGAACAACGAGAAGACGCAAAAGCTTGAGCCGCTGCTGCGCTGGGGGTTTGTCAGCTACGGCATCGTGCTGGCCATCGTGGGCGTGTTCCTGGGCTTTGCCGCGATAAATTCCGACCCGTCCTCGGCGATGGGCCTTGGCGGAGCGCTGGACTATATCCGCGGTCTGACCGGTGGGCGGATCCTGCTGGGCGTGATCGCGCTGGGCATCATCGGCTTTGGTGTCGAGAACTTCGTCGAGGCGCGCTATCGGATCGTGCCGGGCGTGGACGATAGCAGCGACATTCAAAGCATGGCGCAGGCCGCCAAGGCGAAGGCCGAGTCCAAGGCGCGGGCTGCCACTGCCGGCTAATTGCCGTCTATCGGCTTGCCGCGCCGTGGCAGGCCCGTTAAGCACCGGGACGTTGACCCAAGACGTTCCGGTGACATCATGCCCGACCTTCTGATCGAACTTTTCTCCGAGGAGATCCCGGCCCGGATGCAGGCGCGGGCCTGTGACGACCTGAAAAAGCGGATGACCGACGGGCTGGTCGAAGCGGGCCTGACCTATGCCGGGGCTGCGGCCTTTGCCACGCCGCGGCGGCTGACGCTGGCGCTGGAAGGGTTGCTGTCTGAGAGCCCGACGCTGCGCGAGGAACGCAAGGGGCCGCGCGTGGATGCGCCCGAGAAGGCGATCGAGGGGTTTCTGCGGGGTGCCGGCGTGACGCGCGACGACCTTGAGGTGCGCGACGAGAAAAAGGGCAAGGTTTATTTTGCCACCGTCACCAAGCCCGGTCGCCCTGCGGCGGAGATCGTGGCCGAGGTTCTGGACGACACGATCCGTAATTTCCCGTGGCCCAAGTCGATGCGCTGGGGCGCGGGCAGCCTGCGTTGGGTGCGGCCCCTGCATTCGATCCTGTGCATCCTGACGGACGACGCGGGCGAGGCGCAGGTCGTGCCGCTGGAAGTGGACGGCATCAAGGCGGGCGACAGCACCGAAGGGCACAGGTTCATGGCGCCGGGGCGGTTTTCCGTCACGTCCTTCGAGGATTACGCGGCGAAGCTGAAGCGCGCCCGTGTGGTGTTGAACCCCGAGGAACGGTCGGGCCACATCTGGCAGGAGGCCACGAACCTGGCCTTTGCCCGTGGTCTTGAGGTGGTCGAGGACAAGGGGCTGTTGCAGGAGGTCGCGGGGCTGGTGGAATGGCCCGTGCCGCTGATGGGCGAGATCGGGGCCGAGTTCCTGGACCTGCCGCCCGAGGTGCTGCAATCGTCGATGAAAGAGCACCAGAAGTTCTTTTCGGTGCGCAACCCGAAGACGGGCCGGATCGAGCAGTTCGTGACGGTTGCGAACCGCGAAACCGCCGACGAGGGCGCGACGATTCTTGCGGGCAACCAGAAGGTGCTGGCCGCGCGGCTGGCGGATGCCAAGTTCTTCTGGGAGAACGATCTGCGCATCGCGAAAGAGGGCATGGGGCCGTGGCTGGAAAGCCTGGAGAACGTGACCTTCCACAACAAGCTGGGCAGCCAGGCCGAGCGGATCGCCCGCATCGCGGCCTTGGCACGGGAAATCGCGCCGGTGGTGGGCGCTGATCCTGACCTGGCGGAACAGGCGGCGAAGGTGGCGAAGGCCGATCTGAGTTCGGAAATGGTCTACGAATTCCCCGAATTGCAGGGGATCATGGGGCGGTATTACGCCGCCGAGGCGGGCTTGCCCGAGGATGTGGCGGCGGCCTGCGAAGAGCATTATGCGCCGCTTGGGCCGTCTGATGCGGTGCCCTCGCGTCTTGTCTCGGTCACCGTGGCGCTGGCGGACAAGCTGGATACGCTGGCGGGGTTCTGGGCGATCGATGAAAAGCCGACGGGGTCGAAAGACCCCTATGCGCTGCGACGGGCGGCGTTGGGGGTGATCCGGCTGGTGCTGGAGAATGATATTAAGTTCTCACTTAGTCCCAAACTTCGGCACTCGGTGTTTTCAGTGTTTGCTTCTCTCGCACGCGATTACAAAGTTGCACAGCTTGAAGTCCATCCTGGCGACGGAGATCAGTTTGTGCTGTTGCCATTCCATGACGAGCTATACAATTTTGAGGGAAGAAACGCAGTTGAGGCTGCTGCGACAGCTGGGAAATTAGCTTTCGCAGATTGGTCACATAGCGCTATGAGCTTCGATCACAATACCGCGGTACAGGCGAAAGATGTTGCCTTGTATTCAGACGAAATTCTCTCCTTCTTCCACGACCGCCTGAAGGTCTACCTGCGCGATCAGGGCATCCGTCATGACGTGATCGACGCCTGCATCGCGATGGAGGGCAACGATGACCTCGCTCTGCTGGTGAAGCGTGCCCGGGCCTTGCAGGATGTCCTGCAGACTGAGGATGGCGAGAATCTCGTGCAGGGCTTCAAGCGGGCGAACAACATCCTGACACAGGCCGAGGAGAAAGACGGGGTCGAGTATTCCTTTGGCGCGGATCCGAAGTTCGCCGAGGACGACACCGAAAAGGCGCTGTTCGCGGCCTTGCAGGACGCGGAGAATACCATCGCCGCAGCCGAGAAGGGCGAGGATTTCGCCCGTGCCATGGCCGCGATGGCCGCGTTGCGCGGGCCGATCGACGCGTTCTTCGAGGCGGTGCAGATCAATTCCGACAATGAAATCCTCCGGCGCAACCGTCTGAACATGCTGCATTCCATCCGCCAGATCTGCCTTCAGGCCGCGGATTTGCGGCGGCTGGAAGGGTAATGGGGCAAACCGCTGCGGGCCTTCCGACAGGACTTGCCTAATAATTCGGCTTGCGTATTCTGCGGGCCAGAAAAGGAAATGCCGCAGTGCAGCAGGGCCCTGAACATATCACGCCGATCACTCCAGACGCGCCGATCGCGATTCCGACGCATGGCGGACGGGCCAAATGTCTGCAACGGCTGGTCCGGCTGGAGCTGCCGGTTCCGCGCACGGTTGCGCTGTCTTTCGACGCGGTGAGATGCATCGCGGACGGCGAAGTGCCGGACATGGCCGCGTTGCTGGACCCGTTCGGCGACATGGCGTTGCTGTGCGTGCGGCCCTCGTCCGAAGACCCCGATTGGGGCGGGCCGGGGGCTGTCCTGAACATCGGAATGAACGACGCGCGCTATGTCGACCTGTCGGATCTTATCGGCAAGCCGGCGGCGGCCACGCTTTACCTGCGCTTCGTGCAGGCCTACGCCGTGCATGTCGCGCGGGCCGATCCGGACATGTTCGACACGCTTGACGACGATCCTGTCAAGGCGGTCGGACAGGCGCTTGCCGCCTACGAGGACGAAGTCGAGGAAGAGTTTCCGCAGGATGCCAAGGTGCAGTTGCTGGGTGTGCTGCGCTCGATGGCGCGGGCGTGGCAGGGCACCACGGCGCGGCTGTTGCGGCAGGCCAAGGGAGCGCCGGCCGATGCGGGTCTTGGCCTTGTCGTACAGGAAATGGCGCTGGGGCTGGGCGAGGGCGAGTGCGGGTCGGGCGTGATGCAGCTGGTGGACAGCACGACGGGCGACCGGCGCTGCACCGGACGCTACCTCAGCCAGAGCCAGGGCCGCGAGGCGCTGAAGGCGACCAAAGAGGCGCTCTACCTGCAGAAGGATCCGCGCGGCCCCTCGCTCGAAGAACTGGCCCCCGAGGCCTTTGCGCGGCTGAAGCAATGCACCAAATTGATGCGCGAGAAGCTGTGCGAAGAGATGCAGGCCGAGTTCACCATCGAGAACGGCGAGGTCTACCTGCTGGACGGCGTGCGCGTGGCGCGCAACGCCCGCGCGGCGGTTGCCATCGCGGTGTCGCTGGCCGAGGACGGTATCATCACGCGCGAGGAAGCGCTGATGCGGATCGAGCCGCGGGCACTGAACGAATTGTTGCACCGCCAGATCGACCCGGACGTGCGGCGCGACGTTCTGGCCAAGGGAATCGCCGCCAGCCCCGGTGCCGCGACCGGCAAGATCGTGTTCAGCGCCGAGGAGGCGCAGGCAGCCGACTCGCGCGGCGAGGCGGCGATCCTTGTGCGGCGGGAGACCAGCCCCGAGGACATCCGCGGGATGCATGCCGCCGCGGGCGTGCTGACCGAGCGTGGCGGGATCACCAGCCATGCCGCCGTGATCGGGCGCGGCATCGGCAAGCCCTGCGTTGTCGGCGCCTCGGCCATCACCTTTCAGATCAAGCGAAAGCGGCTGGTCTTTCCCGACGGGCGCAGCCTGCAATCCGGAGACCGGATCACCATCGACGGCACCAGCGGAGAGGTCCTGGCCGGCGAGCCGCGCCTGCTGGAAGCGGCGCGGGACGAGACCTTCAAGACGCTGATGAGCTGGGCCGACGAGGTGCGCGATATAGAGGTGCGGGCCAATGCCGACACCCAGGCCGACGCCGAACTGGCCCTGACCTTCAAGGCGCAGGGCATCGGGCTGTGCCGGACCGAGCACATGTTCGTGGAACCCAGCCGCCTGGTGGCGATGCGCGAGATGATCTTTGCCGATACCAGCGAGGACCGCGCCTCGGCGCTGGAGGTGCTGCTGCCTATGCAGCGCGCGGACTTCATCGATCTTTTCCGCATCATGTCGGGAATGCCGGTGTGCATTCGCCTGTTCGACCCGCCGCTGCACGAATACCTGCCCGCGGACCGCGAGGGGATTCGCGAACTGGCGGACGCGCTGGACCTGCCGGTGGCGGACGTGACCGAGCGGGTCGAGTCGATGGGAGAGTACAACCCCATGCTGGGGATGCGCGGTGTCCGGCTGGGCATCGCCGTGCCGGAAATCTACGAAATGCAGGCGCGGGCCATCTTCGAGGCGACGGTCGCGGCCAGCAAGGAAGGCGACCCGGTCGTGCCCGAGATCATGATCCCGCTGGTGTCGGCCATGCGCGAGGTCGAACTGGTCCGGCAGAATGTAGACAATGTCGCCGACGCGGTGCGCCGCGAGACCGGCCGCAATTTCACCTATCGCCTGGGTGTCATGGTGGAAACCCCGCGCGCCGCGCTGAGAGCCGCGGAAATCGCGCCGCATGTGGCCTTCCTCAGCTTCGGCACCAACGACCTGACGCAGATGACCTATGGTCTCAGCCGCGACGACGCGGGCCGGTTCATGTCGCACTACGTGCAGCAGGGCGTCTATCCCGAGGACCCGTTTCACGTGCTGGACGTGGACGGGGTGGGCGAATTGCTGGAAATCGGAGCGCGTCGGGGACGCGAGGTGACACCCGATCTGACCCTGTCGATCTGCGGAGAACACGGCGGCAACCCCGAATCGATTGCCTTCTGCCGGACGGCGGGATTCGACTATGTTTCCTGTTCGCCGTTCCGGGTTCCGGTGGCGCGACTAGCTGCCGCACAATTGGCCGTGAAGGACAAGATCGGGTAGACCCCGGGCGGATCGTCGCCACATCTGCGGCAGATCCCTGCCGGTTTCCGTCCGTACCCCCTGACGCATAGCTGCCTTGAGCCGGCCCGGTCTGGACGATTTTAACTTATTGCTTTAGGCGCTTGCGACTTGACGGGCCCGTAGGGTCATAAATTGAAGGAGGCGAGCCTTGAAGATCCTCGCAACAGTCTTTTCGATGGTGTTTGCGACCGCTGCCGTGGCGGAACAGGACATCAACCGTCTTTATGCGCACGAGAACCGCGTGCTGAGCTCGATCCCCGAGGACATGGTGGCGCGTTATATGGAACGTCCCGGCGTGGACGTGACCTATTCACGGACCTGGCTGGCCGCGCAGTCGGCCCAAGCGGGCGGCAAGCAGTGGCGTTGCCTGGCCGAGGCGCTGTATCACGAGGCCCGCGGTGAGAGCGTCAAGGGCCAGTTCGCGGTGGCGGAGGTCATCATGAACCGCGTCGACAGCGCCCGCTTTCCCGATACGATCTGTGGTGTCGTGCATCAGGGCACCGGGCGCAAGTATCAATGCCAGTTCACCTACACCTGTGACGGACACAGCGACCGTATCAACGAGAAGCGCGCCTTCGAGCGGGCGGGTAAGGTGGCCTCCCTGATGGTGAAGGGCGCCAAGCGCCAGTTGACCGATGGGGCGACGCATTACCACACCAAGGCGGTGCGTCCGAAATGGTCGCGCACCTTCGCCCGGACGACGACGATCGGGGTGCATCACTTCTACCGCATGCCGACGCGCATCAGCTCGAACTGAGGCGCGGAGAATCCGGTTGACATGCAGGCCCGCGCGTTTAAAAGGCGGGCTTCATGACGAATTTCGCGGGGTGGCTGACACCTCGCCGCAGGAGAGATACCCATGGCGAAGCCGACCACTATCAAGATCCGCCTGAACTCGACCGCCGGCACGGGCCACTTTTATGTGACGAAGAAGAATGCCCGCACCATGACCGAGAAGATGTCGGTGCGTAAATACGACCCCGTCGCGCGCAAGCATGTCGAATACAAGGAAGGCAAGATCAAGTAGGATCTTCCCTCCGAGCGTTTTCAAGGGCCGTGCCAATGGGTGCGGCCTTTTGCTTTGGGGGCTTTCAAATGGTGCGCGCCGAGACGCGGCGACCGCCCCGGACCTGATCCGGGGGCGTTTGCGGCGGGAGGTCCCGGGTCAGGCCCGGGACGGGTGATCTGGAAGCCAGCGATCACGAAAAAGGGCCGGTCTGATGACCGGCCCCATTGTTCGTTTCAGCCTGGTGCGCTGTGGTTATTCACGCTGGCCCAGCAGGTTCAACAGCAACATGAACATGTTGATGAAGTCCAGGTACAGCCGCAGGGCGCCCATGATGGCGGCCTTGCCCAGCCATTCGCTGTCGCCATGGTGGGCGTGCGCGAGATACTCGTTCTTGATCGATTGCGTGTCATAGGCGGTCAGACCCGCGAAGATCAGCACGCCGATGGCCGAAATCGCGAACATGAGTTCGCTCGACCCGATGAAGATGTTGACGATCGACGCCACGATCAGGCCGATCACACCCATGATCAGGAAGCTGCCCCAGCCGGAGATGTCCTTCTTGGTGGTGTAGCCCCACAGCGACAAACCTGCGAAGGCGGCGGATGTGGCCAGGAAGACCTGCGCGATCGAGAAATCCGTGAAGACCACGAAGATGTACGAGATCGACACGCCCATCACGACCGAGAAGGCGTAGAAGAACAGTTGGGCAGCGGCCGCCGACAGCTTGTTGATCACCGCGCCGAAGGCAAAGACCATGATCAGCGGCGCGAACATCACGATCCAGCGGGTGATGCCGGTGAACAGCGTTTCCATCATCGCAGCGTTGTTGCCCACGGCCCAGGCGGCCGCAAAGGTCAGCAACATGCCGATCGACATGGTGCCGTAGACCTTGTTCATGTGGGCGCGCAAGCCTTCGTCGATCGCGGCGGTACGCGCACCAGTTGCCGTCCGGATCGTTTCGAATTGAGCCATTAAAGCCTCCGAGTAAGTGTCCCTATTGAAACCCGTAGAGGGGTTTGCATGGAATATCGGTTGCCCGCAGCCACTTTTCAAGCAAATCCGGACGAAAGTCGCGCGGAAACAGTCGGTTCAGGCTTCAGCGGCGAAAGATGTCCCAAATTGGCCGGCGCGCCTCGGCGTCTGCCTCTGCTCGGGTCAGACCTATGTCGTCCAGCGCATGATCGTCGAGCCGGGCCAGTGCGCGGCGTTGGCGGTAAAGTTCCAGCGCGTCGAGCAGACTGGGACGGGGGCTGGCGCGAAATGGACCATGGCGGCGGTGCGAGAGGGTGGGCATGACAATATCCTTTCAGTTTTCGTGATGAAACACGACGCGGCATGAATTCTGTTGATATAAATGGCATCTCTGGTATTATTTGAAAAATGAATGTTTGATCGGTGTTTCATCAGGGAATGTGATGTATGAGAAATCTGGACGTGACAACCTTGCGCTCTTTTCTCGAAGTGGCCGAGCAAGGCGGCGTGACGCGGGCCGCACAGGTGTTGAACCTGACGCAGTCCGCGGTGTCGATGCAGCTCAAGCGGCTTGAAGAGATGCTGGGCATTGACCTGCTTGACCGCAGCAACCGGCGGATTGCATTGACCGCCTCGGGCGAGCAGCTGTTGACGTATGCGCGGCGGATCGTCGACCTGAACGACGAGGCGGTGGGACGCCTGTCGGACGAGATCTATGAAGGCCAGCTGACGCTGGGTGTTCCGCACGACATCGTCTATCCGGTGGTGCCCCGTGTCCTGAAGACGTTCAACAGCATATTCCCGCGGGTGAACGTGGCACTCAAGTCCTCCAGCACGATGAGATTGCACGAGGCCCTGAAAAAGGGAGAGGTCGACCTGATCCTGACGACCGAAAAGGCGCTGACTCCGGGGGGCGAGACGCTGACGACGATGCCGCTCAAATGGGTCGGGGCCGTGGGCGGGCAGGCGTGGCGGAAACGCCCCTTGCGCTTGGGTTTCTGCAACGTCTGCATCTTTCGGGCCACGGTGCTGCGCAGTCTCGACGCGGCGGGCATCGACTGGGAACTGGCCATCGAGTCGGACGAGGACCGCTCGGTCGAGGCGCTGATCAGCGCGGACCTTGCCGTTGGGGCCCTGCTGGAGACCAGCATTCCGCCACACCAGGAAGCGATCAACGCGCAAGGGGCGTTGCCGGATCTCGGGTTTCAGCAGATCAACATGTACGGTGCGACCAATCGCGATGAGATCACGCGGCAACTGGCCGACCTTGTACGGCAGGGGTTCCGGGCGACCGCGCCGACGCTTCTGCGGCAGGCGTGACCCCGGCGGCCTATTTCATCGTGACGACGACCTTTCCGGTGGATTTGCGCGTGCGCATCAGGTCCAGACCTTTCTGAGCGTCCTTCAGGGGCAAGACGTGGCTGATATGAGGCTTCAGCCGGCCTTCGCGGTACCAATCGAACAGGCGCGCCAGGCTGTCTGTCACGACCTGGGGTCGGAACCCGAGATACCCGCCCCAGTACAGGCCCAGTACCGAGATATTCTTGACCAGCAGGTGGTTGGCCGGGATCTTTGGCACCTCGCCGCTGGCAAAGCCAATGGCCAGAAGGCGCGCTTCCGGGCGGCAGGCCCGCATCGCGGCCTTGAACTGATCCCCGCCGACCGGATCGTAGACGACATCGACGCCGCCAAGCGCACGGCAGGCCTCCCGGATATCTTCGGTCTGGGCGTCGATGACATGGTCGGCGCCGGCCTGTCGCGCGACCTCGAGCTTGTCGGCCCCGCGGGCGCAGGCAATCACGGTCGCGCCCATCAGCTTGCCGATTTCCACCGCCGTGAGACCGACGCCGCCGGCCGCCCCCAGCACCAACAGGGTTTCGCCCGGTTGCAGCCGCGCCTTGTGGTCCAGCGCGACATGGCTGGTGCCGTAGGCGATCTGGAACGCGGCGGCATCTGTAAAGCTCATCGCGTCGGGCAGGGCCACGGCGCGATCGGCGGGAAAACACCCGTGTTCGGCCAGCCCGCCCTGGCCGCCGAAAACCGCGACGCGACTGCCGACCGCCGGCCCCTCGACCCCGTCGCCAAGCGCCTCGACCGTGCCGGCCACCTCCATTCCGAGGGTGAACGGCGTAGGGGGCGTGTCCTGATACTCGCCCTTGAGCATAAGAAGATCAGCGAAGTTCAGGCCGCAGGCGCTGATCCGGATGGCGATTTCGCCCGCGCCGGGAACCGGGCGCGCGATGTCTTGCAGGGTTGCGGTTGTATCGTGCGAATCGATCCTGAACGCGCGCATGGCAAGTCTCCCCGGACAAAAAACCGGGGCGTGCCCGGCACTTCGACCGAATAAACGATAAGCCGAAAAGAAGTCAAATTGCCCCTTGTGGTTGTGCGCATACTATACGAAAGAAGTATCTGCTCGCTTAGATTGTAGGTATAAGGGACCGATCCCTTATTCGGGGTGCAATACTTCTTGCTATGCATACTCGCTCCGCTTACTTTCTGCCCAGTGTCGCTGGGATGCGCGGCCGAATTTTATGGAACGCCTGTCGGAGATATTGTTGTTGACGTCCGGCAGGGCATATGAGGAAAGGATTACCCATGCCGCACCCCGTAGACGTGCATGTCGGGAAACGTATTCGCCACCGCCGCTGGCTCGTCGGTATGACGCAACAGCAATTGGCTCAAAGCGTGGGCATCAAATTTCAGCAAATTCAGAAATATGAAACTGGCGCCAACCGCGTCAGCGCATCGCGGCTTTGGGATATCGCGGATGCTCTGGACGTCGAGGTCAGCTTTTTCTTCGAAGGTCTTGATCACGAGAATGGCGACAAGGAAGTCGGCGACATGATACCGGCTGACCTTTTGGGCGACAAGGAAGCGCTGGACCTGATCCGCTCCTACTATGCCATTCCGGAAAACCAGCGCCGCCGCCTGTTCGACCTTGCCAGGGTTCTGAGCGACGTCGCTTGAGCCGATCTGACAAGCCGTCTATCCATGCCGTGTAAACACGCGGCGAGGGCAGGATGGCGTTCAGAAGTTCAAACATCGTTAACACCGCGCACGCGCTGGCCGACGCCGCGGGGCGTGCGATCTTGCCGTTGTTTCGTGGCGACAGGATCGGGGTCGAGAACAAGGCGGGTTCCCAGGATGCGTACGACCCGGTCACGCTTGCCGACAAGGCGGCTGAGCAGGCGATGCGCGGCGTGCTTGCCGACCTGAGGCCGGACGACGGCATTCTGGGCGAGGAGTTCGGCACGCAACCGGGCAGCAGCGGTCTGACCTGGGTGCTGGACCCGATCGATGGTACCCGCGCTTTCGTGGCGGGGGCGCCGACCTGGGGCGTGCTGATTGCAGTGTCGGATGAGACCGGCCCGATCTACGGCCTGATTGACCAGCCCTATATCGGCGAGCGGTTCGAAGGCGGTTTCGGCCGCGCAATCATGACCGGGCCGCGAGGCGAGCGCCTGCTGAAGACGCGGGGCAACCGCGCACTGGCCGACGCCACGCTCTTGACCACCTTTCCCGAAGTGGGCACCGAGGCCGAGGGCGCGGCCTTTCGCGCGGTCTCGAACCAGGTGAGGCTGACGCGCTACGGGCTGGATTGCTATGCCTATGCGCTGGTGGCCAGCGGCCAGGTGGACCTGGTGATCGAGGCGGGTCTGAACGCCTATGACATCCAGGCCCCCATCGCCGTGATCGAGGCCGCGGGCGGGTTCGTCACCGACTGGACTGGCGACCCGGCGCATGACGGCGGGCGCGTCGTGGCCGCGGCGGGACGACAACAGCACGAGGCGGCACTGGAGATCCTTGCCCGATCTGTCTAATGGCTCTGGCGCGGGACGGAACACGGCGCTAGGATCGCGCCATGCGATTGCGTGCGATACTTTTGGCAAGTTTTGTCTCCCTGGTCGCCCAGGCGGCGGCAGGGCAGGACGTGACCGACCGTGGCCGGGACGCTCTGGACTGGATCAACGACTTCCGCGCCGAGGAGGGCCGCGCGCCGTTGAATGTCTCCAGCACGCTGACGCGGGTTGCGGCGGCGCATGCGAAAGACATGGCGCGCAAGGACTATTTCAGCCATACCGGCTCGGACGGGAGCAGCGTCGCGGACCGCGCCCGCCGCGTCGGCTATGGGTTTTGTTTCATTGCGGAAAATATCGCCGAGGGTCAGCAGGGGCTGGACGCTGTCCTGACCGGCTGGGCCGACTCGCCCGGTCATCGCAAGAACATGCTGGCGCCCGAGGCCGAAAGCGTCGCATTGGTCGAGGCGCCGGGGCGGATCTGGGTGATGGTGCTGGGCCGCGACGGGTGCTAGCGCGGCCCCCGGGGCGGGTGGCGCCGGAGCCTCACGAGCACTCTGAAACACACCCAAACACGGGCGGGCGGTCGGTCAGCCTGGCTGGACATACACAGGGAACGTGCCGGTTTCATGCGCATATGGCGTACGAGTCTGGACGAGGCCGGGGTCGCGTGGCATCACACCGCCAGCGCAATGGCGCCACCACCGGGGAGGGACCACGATGAACTTCGAGATGCGACCGCATATTGCCGACCTGCTGGAGCGGGTGCGGACCATGGTGCGCGACGAGATCATGCCGATGGAGGCCCCCTATCAAGAGGAGATCGAGAAGGGGGATCGCTGGACCTATACCGAGCGGCAGGCCGAGATCCTGGAGGGGTTGAAGGCGCAGGCCAAGGCGGCGGGGCTGTGGAACTTCTGGCTGACCGACGGCGACGGTGGGGCGGGGCTGAGCACCGTCGAGTACGCTTATTTCGCTGAGGAGATCGGCAAGACGCCCATGGCGGCAGAGGTCTTCAACTGCAATGCGCCGGATACCGGGAACATGGAAGTGTTCCAGAAATACGGCACCCCGGAGATGAAGGCGCGGTGGCTGCAGCCGCTGCTGGAGGGGGACATCCGGTCGGCCTACCTGATGACGGAGCCCGATGTGGCGAGTTCCGACGCGACGAACATCTCGCTGCGCTGTGAGCGGGACGGGGACGCGTATGTTCTGAACGGTGAGAAATGGTGGGCCACGGGGGCGGGCGACCCGCGCTGTGCGGTTTATATCGTGATGGTCAAGACCGGCGGTGACGACGCGCCCAAGCACCGGCGGCATTCGATGATCGTGGTGCCGGCCGACAGCCAAGGCATTGAAAAGCTTAGGCCGATGAAGGTTTATGGCGCGGATGACGCGCCGCATGGGCACATGCATTTTCGCTTTGCCAATGTGCGCGTGCCGGCGGAAAACATGCTGCTGGGCGAAGGGCGCGGGTTCGAGATCGCGCAGAACCGGCTGGGGCCGGGGCGGATCCATCATTGCATGCGCGCGATCGGGCAGGCCGAGGCGGCGCTGGAACTGATGTGCCGCCGGGCCTTGCAGCGTGAAGCCTTTGGCAAGCCGCTGGCGCAGCTGGGGGCGAATTTCGACTACATCGCCGAGGCCCGGATGGAGATCGAGCAGGCGCGGCTGTTGTGCCTGAAGGCCGCGTGGATGATGGACCAGGGCGATGTGCGGGCCGCGGCGCCCTGGATCAGCCAGATCAAGGTGGTGGCGCCCAAGGTGGCGCTGAAGGTCGTGGACGAGGCCGTGCAGATGTTCGGTGCGCAGGGCATCAGCCAGGACACGCCGCTGGCGGCGATGTGGACGCATTTGCGCACCCTGCGGCTGGCGGACGGGCCGGACGCGGTGCATCGGCGGCAGGTGGCGCGGGCGGAACTGCGCAAATATACGCAGGAGAAGATCTGAGCGCCTGCCGCGCCGCCGGGCGCAAAATTCTTCGAAAAAATTTTGCCACCGCGACAAGGCGTGCCTTGGCGCAATCCTCGCAGGCGGTGGTTAACAAGCTCTGAAAAACCCGTGCTTTTGCGCTCGACATCCCGGCGGGGCGGAGGCTTTATGCGGCCATGAGTTCAGAGTTGAATGCGCGGCCCGGCTGGGGTGTTTTCTGGATGGTCGTGACCGGTGTGCTGTTCGTCGGCGTGACCGCCATGGTGAAGCTTCTGGGGACGCGGATTCCCGCCACGGAGGCGGCGTTCCTGCGCTACTTGCTGGGGCTGATCTTTCTGGTTCCGATGCTGGGGACGCTGAGCCGGCTGCGGCTGGATCGCGGGACGTGGGGTCTTTTTGCTTTGCGGGGCATCGCGCATTCGGCCGGGGTGGGCTTGTGGTTCTTTGCCATGGCGCGGATCCCGCTGGCGGACGTGACGGCAATGAACTATCTGTCGCCGATCTACGTGACCCTGGGCGCGGCGCTTTTCCTGGGCGAAAGGCTGGCGCTTCGGCGGGTTCTGGCCATCGTGGTGGCGCTGATCGGGGCGGTGATCATTCTGCGACCGGGGTTTCGCGACCTTGGCCCAGGGCATTTCGCCATGCTGTTCACGGCGGTCGCCTTTGGCGGGTCCTACCTGTTGGCCAAGCTGTTGTCGGACAGGTGCAGTCCGGGGTTGGTCGTGGCGATGCTGTCGATCACGGTGACGATCGGGCTGGCACCCGTGGCGCTGAGCAATTGGGTGACGCCGACGCTGTGGGAGTTGGCCATACTGATGGGGGTGGCGGCCTTTGCCACGGGCGGGCATTACACCATGACGCTGGCCTTTCGGGCGGCGCCGCTGGCGGTGACCCAGCCTGTGACCTTCCTGCAACTGGTCTGGGCGGTGCTGCTGGGCGTGACCTTTTTCGCGGAACCCTTTGATCCGTGGGTGATTCTGGGCGGACTGGTGATCGTGGGATCGGTCAGTTTCATCAGCTGGCGCGAGGCGGTGCTGAAGCGCCGGGAGGTGACGCCGGCTGCGCATCAGACCAAGTATTGAATCACTTGGCTAATTTCGACAGGAAGCCCCAAAACGGCATGTCGGTATCGCGTCGGTATCCGGGTGGTATCGCGACGGTGCATTTTTTCGCGCGCGGCGGCCTTACCGCACCGGGCGGCGCGGCAAGGGGTGGTTAACCCGGGTGTGTCAGGCGGTGAGAATCACGTAGAGCTCATCCTTCAGCCGGGCGCGCTTTTTGCGCATGTCCGTCTCGGCGGCGGGCGAGACCGGGGTCACGTTGGTTTCGGCCGCGTGGACCTGCCGGTTGACGGAATGGTATTCGTCCATCAGCCGCGCGAAGTGGGCGTCCGAGGTCTTGAGCGCGGTGATGCGGTCGGCCATGTCGGGAAATTCCTCGTGCAGCTCGTGCGGGGTGTGTGACATCAGGGGGTCCTCCTTGGTGTTCGTGTGTCGACGCAGAGCTTAGGCGCGCGCCGGGGCACGCACCTTGATGCGGATCAAACGAAAGTCACGATCAGCGCTGTGCGGTCTGCCAGTCGGGGTGGATCCAGGCCTGGGCGTTGTCTGCCGGAAGCGAGCGGTCGAGGACGTGATCGGCCATCTTCTCGCCCACCATGATCGAGGGCGCGTTGAGATTGCCGTTCGGGATGCGCGGGAAGACCGAGCTGTCGGCGACGCGCAGGCCCGTGACGCCAATGACGCGGCCCTCGGGATCGACGACGCTGCGCGGGTCGTCGGCGCGGCCCATGCGGCAGGTGCCGCATGGGTGATAGGCGCTTTCGGCATGTTCGCGGATGAAGCCGTCGATCTGGTCGTCGGACTGGACATCCGCGCCGGGCTGGATCTCGTGCTTGGAGAAGGGGGCGAAGGCGTCCTGGGCGAACACCTCGCGCGTGAGGCGGATGGCGCGGCGGAAATCGCGCCAGTCGCTGTCGCAGCTCATGTAGTTGAAGAAGATCCTGGGCGGCGCGGCGGGATCGGCGGAGTTGAGCGTCACGGTGCCGCGGCTTTCGCTGCGCATGGGGCCGACATGGGCCTGGTAGCCGTGTCCCTCGGCCGCCGCCTGTCCGTCGTAGCGCACGGCGATGGGCAGGAAGTGGAATTGCAGGTCGGGATAGTCGATGCCCGCCGCCGAGCGGATGAAGCCACAGGATTCGAACTGGTTCGAGGCGCCGGGGCCAGTGCGGCCCAATAGCCAGGTGAGGCCGACGAGCGCCTTGCCGGGCAGGTTCCAGTACTTGTAGAGGCTGACCGGCTGGGAGGCGGCCATCTGGACGTAGACCTCGAGATGGTCTTGCAGGTTGGCGCCGACGCCGGGGCGATCGGCGATGACGTCGATGCCGTGCTCTTGCAGATGCGCGCCAGGGCCGATGCCCGACAGCATCAGGAGCTTGGGCGAGTTGAAGGCGGAGGCGGAGAGGATCACCTCGGCATTCGCGCGGATGATCTCCTGCCGGCCCTTGCGGGTGACCTCGACACCTGTGGCGCGGCCGTCCTCGAAGACCACGCGTGACGCGAGGCCGCGGACGACGTCGCATTTGCCGGTCTTGAGCGCGGGCTTGAGATAGGCGTTTGCCGCCGACCAGCGCTGGCCGCGGTGGACGGTCATCTCGAAGGGCGCGAAACCTTCCTGCTGTTCGCCGTTATAGTCGGGCGTGACGGGATAGCCCGCTTGCCGCCCGGCCTCGATGAAGGCGCGGGTGAGGGGGTTGGCCATCTGGCCGCGGGTGACGTGCAGGGGGCCATCGTGCCCGCGCCAGTCGGGGTCGCCGCCATGGCCTGCGTCCGTCCAGTTTTCCAGGCGCTTGTAATAGGGCAGCACGTCGGCATAGCCCCAGCCGGTGGCGCCCTCGTCGCGCCAGTGGTCGAAGTCACGGGCGTGGCCGCGCACGTAGACCATCCCGTTGATCGAGGACGACCCGCCGATGACCTTGCCGCGCGGGGCGGCGAGGCGGCGGCCCCCCAGATGCGGCTCGGGCTCGGTGCGGTAGCCCCAGTCGTACATCTTCATGTTCATCGGGTAGCTGAGCGCGCCGGGCATCTGGATGAAGGGGCCGGCATCGGTGCCGCCATGTTCGATGACGAGCACGGAATGGCCGGCCTCGGAGAGGCGGTAGGCCATTGCGCAGCCGGCGCTGCCGGCACCGACGATGACGTAATCGGCTTGCATCAGGGACCTCCGAAGCTTGGGGTGCGGGAGAGGGGGGCGCTGCCCGCTGCGGGATGGAGGGGGGCGCTGCCCCCGGCGTCGAGCCTTTGGTTCGCCGCTCCCCCCGGGATATTTATGGCCAGAAGAAGAGGCATCAGGCGCCTTCCACCCGCAGGGCGTCGTAGGGAACCATGATGTGGGTTTGGTAGGCGGGGCGCCGGCTGAGGCGTTCGTAATAGGCCTCGACCGTCGGGTTGGACGCGCGGGGGACGTCGATGGTGAACCAGCGGTAGAGCAGGTGGCCCGCGACGATGTCGGCGGCAGTGAGGTGATCGCCGCAGATGTAATCGCGGTCGGCGAGTTGGTCGGCGAGGCGTGCGAGGTGGCCATCGAAGGCGGTGATGGCGGCGGCGAGGGCCGCCTCGTCGCGCTGGTTCGCGGGTGTACGGACGCGGGGCCAGAAGATGGGATGGGTGAAGCCTGCGGCCAGCGTGGTCTTGGCCCATTCGGCCCACATGTCGACGGGCGCGCGGGCGGCGGGATCGGCGGGCCAGAAGGCACCGCCGCCGCCGTAGCGGGACGCGAGGTAGCGCAGGATGGCGGTGCTTTCCCAGACGGTGAGGTCGCCGTCGCGCAGGACGGGGACCTTGCGGTGCGGGTTCATGGCGCCGAATTCGGGCGTGTCGAGGCCGCCGTGGACGTGGCCGTAATCGAGCCGCTCGCAGCCGAGGCCAAGCTCGGCGAGGGTCCACATGACGAGTTGCACGTTGGAGGAGGTGGCGCGGCCATAGACGGTGAGCATCTATTCCCCCCTCGGGTAGCGCTGTTTCTCCTCGACCACGTTGAGGTCCATGTGGTTGCGCATGTAGCGTTCCGAGGCCAGTTGCAGGGGCTGGTAGTCCCACGGGTAGTAGCCGCCCTGGCGCAGCGCCTCGTAGACGACCCAGCGGCGGGCCTGGCTTTCACGGACCTGGGCGTCGAAGGCCTCGAGATCCCAGCGGGCGGCGGCCTCGACGCGAAACCGCTCCAGGGTGGATTTGTGCGCGGGATCCTCGGCCAGGTTGGTGAGTTCATGGGGGTCGGCGTCGAGGTCGAAGAGCTGTTCGGGGTCGAGGGCGCAGTTGGTGTATTTCCAGTGCTCGTGGCGCAGGCAGACGAGCGGGGAGTAGGAGGCCTCGGCGGCGTATTCCATTGCAACGGGGCTTTTGCGGGCCGCGCCCTGGCCGGAGGGCACAAGGCTTTCGCCGGCGACCCAGGGCATGACCTCGGACATGTCGACGCCGGCAAGATCGCAGAGCGTGGGGCAGACGTCGATATTGCTGACCGGCTCGGTGACGAGGCCGGGTTTCATCGCGGGGGCGGAGATCATCAGGGGCACGCGCGACGAGCCTTCGAAGAAGGACATCTTGAACCACAGGCCACGCTCGCCCAGCATGTCGCCGTGATCGGAGACGAAGAGGATGATGGTGTTGTCCTCTTGCCGCGTGCCGCGCAGGGCCTCCATCACCTCGCCGATCTTGTCGTCGAGATAGGAGATGTTGGCGAAATAGGCGCGGCGGGAGCGGCTTATGTCCTCATCGGTGATGGTGAAGCTGCGCCAGTCGTTGGCATCAAAAATGCGCTGCGAGTGGGGGTCGTGGTCTTCGTAATCCATCGCGGGGACCTGCGGAAGGAGGTGTTCGCAGCCCTCGTAGAGGTCCCAGTATTTGCGGCGCGCGACGTAAGGGTCGTGCGGGTGGGTGAAGCTGACCGTCAGGCACCAGGGGCGGTCGTCATGGCCGCGCCCGTAGTCATAGACCTTGCGGGTGGCGTGGTAGGCGACCTCGTCGTCATATTCCATCTGGTTGGAAATCTCGGCCACGCCGGAGCCGGTGACCGAGCCCATGTTGTGGTACCACCAGTCGATCCGTTCGCCCGGTTTGCGGTAATCGGGCGTCCAGCCGAAATCGGCGGGGTAGATGTCGGTCGTGAGGCGTTCCTCGAAGCCGTGAAGCTGGTCGGGACCGACGAAATGCATCTTGCCCGAGAGGCAGGTCTGGTAGCCGGCGCGGCGCAGGTGGTGGGCATAGGTGGGAATGTCGGCCGCGAACTCGGCGGCGTTGTCGTAGACGCGCGAGCGAGAGGGCAGGAGGCCGGACATGTAGCTGGCGCGGCCCGGCGCGCAGAGCGGAGAGGCGGTGTAGGCGTTCTTGAAGCGCGTGGACCGCTCGGCCAGCGCCTTGAGGTTGGGGGCGTGCAGCCAGTCGGCGGGGCCGTCCGGGAAGAACGTGCCGTTCAGCTGATCGACCATGAAGATGAGGATGTTGGGACGTGTCATTCGGGTGCGCCTTTGGCAAGTGAGGTGTCGATGTAGTGCAACAGCACACCGATGGCGTTCTCGCCCGAAAGCGGTGCGCTGTGCAGCGCCTGCCGGATATAAAGACCGTCGATCATCGCGGCCAGCCCACGTGTGAGGGTGCGGGCCTCGTCCGCCGGGGCAAGCTGTCGGAAGGCGTGATGGAGGTTGGATCGCAGGCGGCGCTGGTAGACATGCAGAAGGCGCCGCGCCGCGTCGGATTTCTGGGCCTGGACGTAGAAGTTGAGCCAGGCGGCGATCATCTCGTCGCGGAACTGGCCGGGCGCGAAGCTGGCACGGACGATGGCCTCGAGCCGCTGGCGGGGCGTTTTGGCCATGATGAGCGCGCCGCGCACCTCGGCCCCGTAGAGGGTGAGGATGTGGCGCATGGCGGCGGCGAAGATCTGTTCCTTGGAGCCGAAATAGTGATGCGCGAGTGCCGAGGACATGCCGGCGCGCCGCGCGATCTGGCTGACCGTGACGTCGAGCGAGCCGCGGGCGCCGATCTCGACGATCGTGGCCTCGACCAGGGCCGAGCGGCGAATCGGTTCCATTCCGATCTTGGGCATTTGGTCCTCCGCAGGTGGTGGCGGGAACGGGTATTGAGTTTTAATTGACTCGTCAATCAAGAAACGTATTGTCTGCATCGACAGGAGACGGGGAATGAGAAGAAAAGGTCCGGACCTTTCGCGTTGCACGTGGCCGCACGTGGCGTCTAAGATTGATGCAATGTCGTTTTCGGGCGATCCGGAACGACGCGCGGCGCGGCGCAGGGGAGTTGCGTGCGCCGATACGCATCGGATCCTCAGGGACATATGCGCGTCATGCGCAGAACGTATTACAGGATAGTGTCAACAAGGGAGAACATGACATGTCATTGATCAAGGGCGGACTTCTGGACCGTCGCGGATTTCTGAAAACCACCGTTGCGGCGGGTGCCGCGGCGGCCCTGCCGATGGGCGCCTTCGCCCAGAGCACGCCGAAGCGCGGGGGCGACCTGCGCGTGGCCAAGGGCCACGGCCAGACGACGGACACGCTGGACCCGGGCCAGTGGGAGAACGGCTACATGATCGCGCTGTCCTTTGGCGTCCACGGTCGTCTGACCGAAGTGGCCGCCGACGGATCGCTGGTGCCGGAACTGGCCGAAAGCTGGGAAGCGTCCGAGGACGCCAGCGAATGGCGGTTCAAGATCCGCCAGGGCGTGACGTTCCATGACGGCAAGTCGCTGACCGTGGACGACGTGGTGGCCTCGATCAACCATCACCGGGGCGAGGATTCGACCTCGGCCGCGGGGCCGATCGTGGCGCCGATCACCGACATCGCGACCGAGGGCGACGACACGGTCGTGTTCACCCTGGATGGCGGCAACGCCGACTTTCCGTTCATCCTGTCGGATTACCACCTGGTGATCTGCCCGGCGACGGAGGACGGCATCGACTGGCAGTCGGGCAATGGCTGCGGCAGCTACATCCTGAAGAACTTCAACGCCGGGGTCAGCAGCCAGTTCGAGCGCAACCCCAACCACTGGCGCGACGACGTGGCATGGTTCGACACGATCGAGATGCTGGCGGTCGTGGACCAGAACGCGCGGACGACGGCGCTGGTGTCGGGCGACGTGCAGGCGATCGACCGGGTCGATCTGAAGGCCGCGGGCCTGCTGGGCCGCAACCCGAGCGTGAGCATCGAGTCGGTCGCAGGCACGCAGCACTATACCTTTGCGATGTCGACCAACACCGATCCTTATACGGACAACAACATCCGGCAGGCCCTGAAATGGGGGATCAACCGCGAGGAACTGGTGGAGAAGATCCTGTTCGGCTATGGCTCGGTCGGGAACGACCATCCGATCGGGCAGGGGCAGCGGTTCTACAACTCCGAGCTGGAGCAGAAGACCTATGACCCCGACAAGGCGAAGTTCTTCCTCAAGGAAGCGGGGATGGACAGCATCGACATCAACCTGTCGTCGTCGGACGCGGCGTTCAGCGGGGCCGTGGATGCGGCGATCCTCTTCCAGGCGTCGGCCAAGGAAGCGGGCATCAACATCAACGTGGTGCGCGAGCCCAAGGACGGCTACTGGTCGGACGTGTGGATGAAGAAGCCTTTCTCCGCCGTCTACTGGGGCGGTCGTCCGGTCGAGGACCAGATGTTCGCGACCGCCTACAAGTGCGGGGCGGCGTGGAACGACAGCTTCTGGTGCAATGACCGGTTCGAGGAGTTGCTGGTCAAGGCCCGCGCGGAGCTGGACGAGGACAAGCGCCGGGAGATGTATTACGAGATGCAGGACCTGGTGGCGAACCAGGGCGGTGTCGTGATCCCGATGTTCGCCAACTATGTCTTTGCGCTGAGCGAAAACGTCGCGCATGGCGAGATGGCGTCGAACTGGGACATGGACGGCGAGCGCTGGATGGAGCGCTGGTGGATGGCCTGATAGCCCGGCCCTTGCGTTTGAAACGGAGGACCCCCGGTTTCGGCCGGGGGTTTTCTTTTGTGCGGCGGGTGGGTTGGACACCCACCCTACGAGGTCCCGGATCAAGTCCGGGACGGACGTATGTTAGGGCTGCCGCGCGGCTATCCTACCTTGTAGGGCAAGACCCCGCGTTCGTCGGGCGTGACTTGCAACCGGCGTTCCAGCGGAGGCACAGACCTCTGGTGACAATGCGTGCGCTCGCAGATGCGGCAGGAGATGCCGATGGGCTCGAAGGCTTGCGTGCGCGTCAGGTCGAGGTCGTCGGCATAGACCAGGGCATCGGCGTGTTTCACCTCGCAGCCCAGGGCGATGGCGAAGCGGCGGACGGGGGCGCCATAGTGCCCGCCGCGTTTGGAGACGTCCCGGGCGAGGGAGATGTAGCGCACGCCGTCGGGGGTTTCGGCCAGTTGGCGCAGGAAGCGGCCGGGCGTCTCGAACGCGCGGTGGACGTTCCAGAGCGGGCAGGCGCCGCCGAAGCGGGCGAATTGCAGGCGGGTGGCGGAGTGGCGCTTGGTGATCGTGCCGGCCTGATCGACGCGGACGAAGAAGAAGGGCACGCCCTTGGCGCCGGGGCGCTGCAGCGTGGAAAGCCGGTGGCAGACCTGCTCGATGGAGGCACCGAAGCGGGTGGCGAGGCGTTCGAGGTCGTGGCGGTGGTGTTGGGCCGCTTGCAGGAAGGCGGTGTAGGGCATGAGGGCCGCTCCGGCGAAATAATTGGCAAGGCCGATCTTGGCGATGTCGCGCGCCGCCGGTGACTGGAAGCGGGCGAAATCGAGCGTGGCCTCGATCAGCTTTTCCTGAGTGAGAAGAGCCACTTGCAGGAGGAGTTGAAAGCGGCGGGTTTCGGGTTCGGCGTGATTGGACAGGTAGAGGATGCGCGCGTTGCGGTCGTAGTGGCGCAGGCGCGCGTCGTCGCTGTCCACCACCTTGATGCCAAGTGCGTCGAGACGGGACTCGGCCAGATCGGTGATGCGGCGGGGGCCGGAGGCGGGGCCGGCGAAGTGTTCCGCCGCGCGGTCGACGGCGTCGATGTAGTTGTCGCAGTAATGGAAGAAGTCGCGCACCTCGTCCCAGGGGGAGGTCTGGGGGCGGGAATCCTCGCGCCCCAGGGCCTCGTCCAGCGACGCGAGGCGTTCATGGGTGTCGCGGTAGGCGCGGTGCAGTTCGAGAAAGGCGCGGGCCATGGCGGGGGCGTTGGAGGCCGTGAGGCGCAAATCGCTGAGGCTGGGCGTGTCGTCGGCGAAGACGGCGTCGGCCAGCGCCTCGCGCATGTCGGTCACCAGCCGTTCGGCGTCGCCGGTGGCAAGCTCGGTCACATCGAAGCCGAATTCCTGCGCCAGGGCGAGGATCACCGTGGTGGAGACCGGGCGGTTGTTGTTCTCCATCTGGTTCAGGTAGGGCAGGGAAATGCCGAGCTTGGCGGCGAAATCCTTTTGCGTCAGGGCGAGGCGCTGGCGCGTTTCGCGCAGCTTGGCGCCGGCATAGAGTTTCTGGGTGGCCATGGGCGGCTCGCTTTGCAGGTTTGCGTCTGCACAGGTTTAGGTTTGCAAAGCGATCCGCGCAAGGGCGGCGTTCAGATCGAGGATACGCCCACTTGTCGCTCGCGCAGGATGACAAGGGTGATGGCGAGAATGCCGCCAAGCGCCGTCAGGAACATCAGCCAGACCAGCGGGAAGGCGCCGGTGCCGGGGCCGAGAAGGGCGCCCGCCAGAGCCGAAAGCCCCGCGCCGCCGCCGATCATCAGGAAGCCGGCAAGGCCGCTGGCGGTGCCGGCGAGGCTGGGGCGGACGGAAAGCGCGCCGGCGGTGGCGTTGGGGATGGTCATGCCGTTGCCCAAGCCCATCAGCGTCATCAGGCCGAAGAATGTGTAGGGCGTGCTTATCCCGGCATAGAGCGTGGCGAGGTTGATGGCGTGGCCGATGGCGTTGGCCACCGAGCCGTAGAACACCATGCGGTTGATGCCGATCCGGGTAGAGAAGCGGCCCGACAGGAAATTGCCGGTGAAGTAGCCCACGGCGGGGGCGCCGAAGAAGAGACCGAGTTCCGATGGCGTGAGGCCGAAGACCTGTGCGCCGACGAAGGGCGCGCCGCCGAGATAGGCGAAGAACGCGCCGGAGGAGAGCGCGGCGGCCAGCGCGTAGCCCCAGAAGCGGTAGGAGGAGAAAAGCTCGGGGTATTCGGCGAACTGGTCGCGGAAGGTGCGGCCTTCCAAGGGGGCGGTTTCGCCCAGGTCGCGCCAGACCAACCAGAGGACGGCCGCGCCCATGGCAATGAGCGCCCAGAAGCTGCCGTGCCAGCCAAAGCCCGCGTCGAGCGCGCCGCCGATGGCCGGGCCGGTCATCGGCACGACGGACATGCCCATGGTGACGTAGCCGATCATCGAGGCCGCCTGGTTGGCCGGCACCATGTCGCGCACCACGGCGCGCGACAGGACCATGGCGGCGACGATGCCGCCCTGGAACATGCGGAAGATCAGGAAGACCCAGATGTTGGTCGACATCAGGCAGCCCAGCGTCGCCAGCAGGAAGATCACCAGCCCGCCGAGGATCACCGGGCGGCGCCCGACACGGTCGGAGATTGGTCCGATCAGCAGTTGCAGGATGGCGTTGATGCCGAGATAGCCCGCCACGGCGAGTTGCATCACGCCGTAGTCCGTCTCGAAATAGGCGGTCATGCCGGGCAGGGACGGCAGGAAGATATTGAGCGCCAGCGTCGAGATCCCGGCCAGAACGATCAGGGTGAAGATGTGCGGCGGGGTGGTGCGGTCGAGGAAGCGGACTGTGGGCATGCAATTGCGCTATCCCGGCGGGCGGGGGATGTCCAGATATGCGAACTTCCGACGCCGGTCATGCTGGCCGAGTTGCGTGCAAGGCTTGTTCGGACGCGCAGGCGACAGCGACCCGTGCTATATGGTCAGTTCTCACGAAGCAGGATTTGCAGATTTGCAATTTAGCAGGCCGGACTTCGCGAGATTTGGCAAATTTGCGGAAATTGTCTTGGATGGGGTGCGCCCAACCAGTAGGGTCGCGCCAGTCAACCAAGGGGGCCTCGATGAAAGATATCCTGCAGGAATTGGACACGCGCCGCGGCAACGCGCGGCTGGGCGGCGGGCAGAAGCGGATCGACGGGCAGCACGAGAAGGGCAAGCTGACCGCGCGGGAGCGGATCGACCTTCTGCTGGACGAGGACAGTTTCGAAGAGTTCGACATGTTCGTGGCCCATCGCTGTACCGATTTCGGGATGGAGAAAAACCGGCCCTATGGCGATGGCGTGGTGACCGGCTGGGGCACCATCAATGGCCGGCAGGTTTACGTCTTCAGCCAGGATTTCACCGTGCTGGGCGGGTCGGTGTCGCATACCCACGCGATGAAGATCTGCAAGATCATGGACATGGCGATGCAGAACGGCGCGCCGGTGATCGGCATCAACGACTCGGGCGGCGCGCGGATCCAGGAAGGCGTGGACAGCCTTGCGGGCTATGGCGAGGTGTTCCAGCGCAATATCGAGGCGTCGGGCGTGGTGCCGCAGATCAGCGTGATCACCGGGCCTTGCGCGGGCGGGGCGGTGTATAGCCCCGCGATGACCGACTTCATCTTCATGGTGCGCGACAGTTCCTACATGTTCGTGACCGGCCCGGACGTCGTCAAGACCGTCACCAACGAGCAGGTGACGGCGGAGGAGTTGGGCGGAGCCTCGACCCACACGAAAAAGTCCTCGGTCGCCGATGCGGCCTTCGAGAACGACGTGGAGGCGATGGCCGAGGTCCGGCGGCTGGTGGATTTCCTGCCGCTGAACAACCGCGAGCCGGTGCCGGTGCGCCCGTTCTTCGACGACCCGGACCGGGCGGAGACGAGCCTTGATACGCTGATCCCAGACAACCCCAACATGCCCTATGACATGAAGGAGTTGATCGTGAAGGTCGCCGACGAGGGCGATTTCTACGAGATCCAGGAGGATTTCGCCAAGAACATGGTCACGGGGTTCATCCGCCTTGAGGGGCGCACGGTGGGCGTGGTGGCGAACCAGCCGATGGTGCTGGCCGGCTGCCTGGACATCGACAGTTCCCGCAAGGCGGCGCGGTTCGTGCGGTTCTGCGATTGTTTCGAGATCCCGATCCTGACCTTCGTGGACGTGCCCGGCTTTCTGCCCGGCACCAGCCAGGAGCACAACGGCGTGATCAAGCACGGCGCGAAGCTTCTGTTCGCCTATGGCGAGGCGACGGTGCCGAAGGTGACGGTGATCACGCGCAAGGCCTATGGCGGGGCTTACGTGGTGATGTCGTCCAAGCATCTGCGGGGGGACATCAACTATGCCTGGCCCACGTCGGAGATCGCGGTGATGGGCGCCAAGGGGGCCACCGAGATCATCCACCGCGCGGATCTGGGCGATGACGAGAAGATCGCCAAGCACACGGCGGATTACGAGGCACGGTTTGCCAACCCGTTCGTGGCGGCGGAACGCGGGTTCATCGACGAGGTGATCCAGCCGCGCAGCACGCGCAAACGGGTGAGCCGGGCCTTTGCAGCGCTGCGCAACAAGAAGCGCAAGCTGCCGTGGAAGAAGCACGACAATATTCCGCTTTGAGGATGGCGTAGGGTGGGCGAAAGCCCACGGGGCGCGGATGGTGGGTTTTCACCCACCCTACGAGGACGGTCGATGCGGCGAAAAGGAATGAGCAAGCGATTTCACATCCTGCGCGAAGCGGGCGTGGTGACGGTGGCGCGGCGGGTGCCGGTGCGGATGGACGTGAGTGCCGAGGCGCGCTTTGGCCCTGTGCGCAAGCTGGCGCTGGCGAGCCAGGTGCGGCAGGACCTGTGGCGCGCGCTGCAGAACGTGCGCGGCTTTGCGCCCGTGGTGCGGGTCGCCGAGACCGGCGAGGGGGTGACCGTTACCGCGGGCGGGCAGATCGAGGGGCGGCATGACCGCGCCCGGCTGGAGGAAATCATCGCGTCGCTGCTGGCCGATCCGCGCCACGTGGCGCGCTGGACGAGGTGGGCGCGATGAGAGGGATGATCGCAGGTTTGCTGGCCGCGCTGATGGCGCAGGCCGCCCCAGTGCAGGGCGAGGCGCAGGAGGAGCGCCTTGTCCTGCCGTCGGGGCTGGAGGCCCAGTTGCAGGAGGTCATCGTGGGCGACGCGGCGCTCGGGCTGACCGTGCGCTTTCGCTTTGTCGCGAAAGGGTTCACCGGGGCCGAGGATTTCGAGACCCAGACCGCCGACCTGGAATACCTGTGCAACGATTTCGCCCTGGGACGGATCGACCTGGCGGAAAAGGCCCCCGATCGCGTGGTGATTTCGCTGGCCGACAGGCCTTCGGAATTCGGCCGGTTCGACCCCGATGTGGCGCAGATTTTCGAGAGTTTCTCGGTCGATGACGACGCCTGTATCTTGGAGCTGTTCTGATGGAAGCACAATATCTTGCGGATCAAAGCTCGGGGCTTGAGCGGTTTGAGGCTTTCCAGACACAGGCGGGCGGGATTGCGCCGGCCACGTATGAATGTCCTGCGGATTCGGCTATGTTCGGCATTGGTTACAACCCCGTGACCCATCCCTTGAACGAGGGACAGATGGGGCGTAATACGCGTCATCTGTTGGAGTACAGAGACAGGAGACTAGAATGTCGAACAGCATCAAGAGCATCCTCGCGGTTGGTCTGGTTGCCCTCGTGGCAGCCTGCGGCCAGCAGCAACAGGAAGAAGAATTCGTCGTGGTCGATCCCGAGCCGATCTCGACCGAGCCGACCTACACCGGCAAGCTCAAGTAAGAGCCCGGAGACACGACAGGGACAGGCCTTCGGGCCTGTCCTGACCAAGAACGAGACCCGGCGGTCCCTGCGCGGTTGCGGAGGCGGGTCATGATCAAGCACCGCGGGTTCCCGGGTCGACTGCCGGGCAGCGATTTCCAGTTCACCATTCGCCGCGCCAATCCGAAGGGCGCCACCGCCATCGTGCGGCGCGAGCGCTATCGCGACCGGCGCCCGGCCGACAAGCGGGCGGACACGGCCTTTGTCCGCGCGTTGTGGGAGCATTTCGGGGATCAGCCGTTCGAGCGGGGCAACCTGGACGCGGGACGGCTGAGCTGGCTTTTCGGCCGCGAAGTGCTGCCGGCCGAAGATCCTTTCGATTCGGAAAGTTACGAGGCCCTGCTGGTTCTGGACGTCGCGGCGGCACAGCGCGCCTTTCCCGACGCCTTCGACGAGGGAGGACGAGGATGAGTGCCTGTTTTTCGGTCCCTTATTTAGGCACGTTTCCGCCGACGCCTTGCGAATTCACGCAAATTACAGCCGATCAAGCGAAAGATGAGCAAAGCCACTTGGCGCAACGGCAGATTGCGGGCAGCGTGAACTTCGTAGTGGCGGCCTTCCCCCAATGGGCCGAGACATACCGTCTAAACCGTTACCCTTCCCCTGATGGGCGGCCTTTTGCAGCGACGCAAAGGCCGCCCTTTTTTGCCGCGACATCAAGGCCTTCGAGAGATAGGCGAGAGGTCGCCCAAATTCGGGGGCGGATCAAAGACGGCTTTGACGCCGACCCCGTCATCGCTTTGAGTGCGCGCAGTCATAACAATCGCGCGCGAGGCAAAATCCGATGCAGTTCTTCAAATCCACGCTTCTTCTGCTTGGGCTTTCGAGTCCGCTTGCGGCCTGCGGCGACACCGTGCCCGAACAGGCCCTGTTCGGCGGGGCCGCGGGGCTGGGCACCGCGGCGGTCGTCGGCGGATCGCTTGTCACGGGCGCGGCCGTCGGGGCCGCGGGCAACGTGGCGTTCTGCCAGGTCTATCCGAACAAATGCCTGTAACCTGAATTCAGCGCCCGGCCACGGGCGGTTCAACCTGTATGAGACCACCCCTCGCGGCAGCGGGGCGGTGGTCTTTTTCGTATCACCCCGTTCGGCGGCCGCGCCGGGGCGGGCAAGAAAAAAGGGGACGTGAGATGTTCAAGAAAATCCTGATCGCCAACCGGGGCGAGATCGCCTGCCGGGTCATCAAGACGGCGCGCAAGATGGGCATTCAGACGGTGGCGATCTATTCGGACGCCGACCGCAACGCGCTGCACGTGGAGATGGCCGACGAGGCGGTGCATATCGGGCCGTCGCCCGCATCCGAGAGCTATATCGTCATCGACAAGGTGATGGAGGCGATCAAGCAGACCGGCGCCGAGGCGGTGCATCCGGGCTATGGTTTTCTGTCCGAGAACCCGAAGTTCGCCGAGGCGCTGGAGGCTGCGGGCGTGGCCTTTATCGGGCCGCCGAAAAAGGCCATCGAGGCGATGGGAGACAAGATCACCTCGAAGAAGATCGCCGCCGAGGCGGATGTGAACACCGTGCCGGGCCATATGGGCCTGATCGAGGATGCCGACGAGGCGCTGAAGATTTCGGAAGAGATCGGCTTTCCGGTGATGCTGAAGGCGTCCGCTGGCGGCGGCGGCAAGGGGATGCGGATCGCGTGGAATGCCGAGGAAGTGCGTGAGGGCTTTCAGGCGTCGAAGAACGAGGCCGCCAGCAGCTTTGGTGACGACCGTATGTTCATCGAGAAATTCGTGACCCAGCCGCGCCATATCGAGATCCAGGTGCTGTGCGACAGCCACGGCAACGGCGTGTATCTGGGCGAGCGGGAATGCTCGATCCAGCGGCGGAACCAGAAGGTGATCGAAGAGGCGCCGAGCCCGTTCCTGGACGAGGCGACGCGCAAGGCGATGGGCGAGCAGGCATTGGCGCTGGCCCATGCTGTGGGCTATTCCAGCGCGGGCACGGTGGAGTTCATCGTCGATGGCGACAAGAACTTCTATTTCCTGGAGATGAACACGCGGCTTCAGGTGGAGCATCCGGTGACGGAGCTGATCACCGGCGTGGACCTGGTGGAGCAGATGATCCGCGTGGCGGCGGGCGAAAAGCTGTCGCTGAGCCAGGACGACATCACGCTGACGGGCTGGGCGATGGAAAGCCGGCTTTATGCCGAGGACCCGTATCGCAATTTCCTGCCCTCCATCGGACGGCTGGTGCGCTATCGTCCGCCGGTGGAGGTGGCGGCTGGCCCCTTGCTGGACAAGGGCAAGTGGCAGGACGAGGCCGAGGCCGGCGAGACGGCGGTGCGCAATGATACCGGCGTCTATGAGGGCGGCGAGATTTCCATGTATTACGACCCGATGATCGCCAAGCTGTGCACATGGGCGCCCAGCCGGGGCGCGGCGATCGAGGCGATGCGCGTGGCGCTGGACAGTTTCGAATTGGAAGGGATCGGGCATAACCTGCCGTTCCTGAGCGCGGTGATGGATCACCCGAAGTTCGTGTCGGGCGACATGACCACGGCGTTCATCGCCGAGGAGTACCCGGACGGGTTCGAGGGCGTGGAATTGGACGAGGCGGCGCTGCGGCGGATCGCGGCCAGCTGTGCTGCGATGCACCGGGTGGCCGAAATCCGGCGCACGCGGGTGTCGGGCCGGATGGATAACCACGAGCGCCGCGTGGGCGAGGACTGGGTCGTCAGCCTGCAAGGCATCAGTTTCGAGGTCAGCATCGATGCGGATCGCGACGGCGCGACCGTGATCTTCGCGGATGGCGGCAGCCACCGGGTGTCCAGCGGCTGGACTCCGGGCGATGCGCTGGCGGTGCTGAACGTGGATGACGAGACGCTGGTGCTGAAGGTCGGCAAGGTCTCGGGCGGTTTCCGCATCCGCAACCGGGGCGCGGATCTGAAGGTGCATGTGCGCACGCCGCGTCAGGCGGAACTGGCGCTGTTAATGCCCGAGAAACTCGCCGCTGATACATCGAAGATGCTGCTGTGCCCGATGCCGGGCCTGATCGTCAGCGTGAACGTTCAGGAGGGCGACGAGGTGCAGGAAGGCCAGGCGCTGTGCACCGTGGAGGCGATGAAGATGGAAAACATCCTGCGGGCCGAGAGAAAAGCCGTGGTGACCAAGATCAACGCCGGACCGGGCGACAGCCTGGCGGTGGATGACGTGATCATGGAGTTCGAATGACGCGGTGACCCTGCGCGGATCTCATATCCTGCCCGCGGCCATGGCGGGCGCGGTCCTGCTGGGGGCCTGCGCGCGCGATGACGAGGCGTCGATGCGGGCGCGGCTGGCGCCGTGGTTCAGCCTGGGCGAGACGCTGGCGTTTTCGTCCAGGGCGCACTGCGCTGCGGCGGCGTTTCGGCTGGTAAGTGCGGATATCGGCGCCGCGGTGCCGGTGGAACGCAACGTGCCCGACATGCTGCGCGCGCTGCCGTTGAGGGGCGTGGCGGCGCTGGACGACCCGGAGATGACGCCGGATGCGGCGATGGTCGACGCGGTCAACATGCAGCGCACGTTCGGGATGCAGATGCGTCGCGCCGGGCTGGAGGCCCGGCCCTGCATGGACGGCAAGGTGGGGGTGGAGTTCCGCCGCCTGCTGATGCGCCCCGAGACCGTGCTGGCCTATGAGACGACCGAGGGCACGCTGATGCTGATGGACCGCGCCAACCGGGTTCTGGTGGTCGCGGCGGGGGAACGGGCATGAGCCGCGCGGGGGATCAGTTCTCGCCCAGCCGGTCGCGGATCTCCTGCTGGCGGATGGGCATCTTGTCGATCACGCGGGACAACTCGCGTACGCTCCACGGGGCGGGCTTGCGCAGTTCGACCTCGCCGTCCTTGCCGATCAGCACAAGCATGAAGCCGCGCGGGCGCAACTGCCGGCGCAGCGCGCTGGAAGCGGCCGGATCGGTGTCGGTCAGGACGACCACGTCGCGGCGCTCGAGATCCTCGAGCCGGGCGGTGAGGAAGTTCATCTGTTCGACGAAGCGCGGGTCCGAGGCGTTGTCGGCGAAGACCACGACGGGCCGCTTTATCCAGAGAAATTCACTCAAATCCGCATTTTCGCCCGGCAGGATGATGCCGTCGAGCGGGGTTCCGTCGGTCGCACGGGCCGCGCTCCACGTCAGTGCCGACGCGGTAAGTGCCAGAAAAGTAATGAATAACAGCTTTCGCATCGGGCCTCCTGCTGGACCAGATATAGGCGCGAATGCGCCGAATGCGAAGGCCGTTTGGCCGCAGGGCCGCGAAAATTTTACCGTTAATCCCATGGTCAGGTCCCACGCTGCAGGGTGGCGCGACGCAAGGTCGACCGCCCGCATGACGCGGGCCAGACGGGAAAGGCGCGGGATCATGGACGTTGTTCTGCATATCGGGGCCCACCGCACGGCCACCACCACGTTTCAGGCCTACCTGGCCGAAAACCGGGGCGCGTTGAAGCGTACGGGCGTCATCGTCTGGGGGCCGAAAGAGACCCGCGACGGGCTCTTGACCGGTGTGATCCCGGTGGACAGCCCGCGCCCGCCGCAGGAACAGCTGGACCGCGCCCGGGCGCGCGTGGCGATCAACATCGCCCGCGAACGCAGGGCCGGCGCCAAGGTGCTGGTGATCACCGACGAGAACATGATCGGCGCGCCGCGCCGGTGCTTGCGGCAGGGGCGGCTCTATCCCGATATCGGGCAGCGCATGGCGCGGTTCGCTCATGCGTTGGACGGACAGGTGACGCGGGCCTACCTGTCGATCCGCAGCCACGAGAGTTTCTGGGCCTCGGTTCTGTCCTATGGCGTGGCACGCGGCCACCGCGTTCCGGACACCGCGACGCTGGAGGCGCTGGCCGCGTCTCCGCGGCTGTGGCGCGATGTGGTTCTGGACGTGGCCTGCGCACTGCCGGGGGTGAAGTTGACCGTGATGCCTTACGAAATTTTCGGCAGACTTCCGGAGCGGATGCTGGAACACATGACCGGTCTTGGCCCGATGCCGCGTGCCCACGCGCGGGAATGGATGAACCAGGCGCCCAACCTGCCGCAGCTGCGCCGGATCGTGAAGGACCGCGGCGGCGCACCGGCCGGCCTGCCCGAGGGGCCGGGCAAGTGGCAGCCGTTCGACGACACCGCCCTGCGCGACATGCGCGAGGCCTATGCCGACGACCTCTACTGGCTGCGTGCCGGGGCGGAGGGATTGGCGCAGCTGACAGAGGAAACCGGACCGGTGAAGACGGGGACAAACCCGCGCCCGGACCAGAGGAAAAGAGGACAAGACGATGGGATCGAAAACCGACGATTGGCGTAAGATCGCGGAAGGCGAGCTGAAGGGCCGCAAGCTGGAGGACCTGACGTGGAAGACCCTTGAGGGGATCGACGTCAAACCGCTTTATACCGAGGAAGATGTCGAGGGGATGGAGCACCTTGGCACCATCCCCGGGCAGGCGCCGTTCACGCGGGGTGTGAAGGCGACGATGTATGCCGGGCGGCCCTGGACGATCCGGCAATATGCCGGGTTCTCGACAGCCGAGGAATCGAACGCGTTTTATCGCCGCAACCTGGCGGCCGGGCAGCAGGGCGTCTCGGTGGCTTTCGACTTGGCGACGCATCGCGGTTACGACAGCGACCACCCGCGCGTGGTGGGCGATGTGGGCAAGGCCGGCGTCGCGATCGACAGCGTCGAGGACATGAAGGTGCTGTTCGACGGCATCCCGCTGGACCAGGTGAGTGTCAGCATGACGATGAACGGCGCGGTGATCCCCGTGCTGGCCAGTTTCATCGTCGCGGGCGAGGAGCAGGGGCACGACCGCAGCGCCCTGTCGGGCACGATCCAGAACGACATTCTGAAAGAGTTCATGGTGCGCAACACCTATATCTATCCGCCCGAACCCAGCATGCGGATCGTCAGCGACATCATCGAGTTCACCGCCAACGAGATGCCGCGCTTCAACTCGATCAGTATTTCCGGCTATCACATGCAGGAGGCCGGCGCGAACCTGGTGCAGGAGCTGGCCTATACGCTGGCCGATGGGCGCGAATACGTGAAGGCCGCGATCGAGGCGGGGATGGACGTGGACCGATTTGCCGGGCGGCTGTCGTTCTTTTTCGCCATTGGCATGAATTTCTTCATGGAGGCGGCGAAGCTGCGGGCCGCGCGCCTGCTCTGGCACCGGATCATGACGGAGTTCGGGGCGAAGAACGACCGCTCGAAGATGCTGCGGACGCATTGTCAGACCAGCGGCGTCAGCTTGCAGGAGCAGGATCCCTACAACAACGTGGTGCGCACCGCCTACGAGGCGATGAGCGCGGTTCTGGGGGGAACGCAGAGCCTGCACACCAACGCGCTGGACGAGGCGATTGCGCTGCCCACGGATTTCAGCGCGCGGATCGCGCGGAACACGCAGTTGATCCTGCAGGAAGAGACCGGCGTGACGGCGGTGGTCGATCCGTTGGCGGGGTCCTATTACGTCGAGAGCCTGACCGCAGAGTTGGCCGAAAAGGCGTGGGAGCTCATGGAAGAGGTCGAGGAGATGGGCGGCATGACCAAGGCCGTGGCCAGCGGGATGCCCAAGCTCAGGATCGAGGAAAGCGCCGCCACGCGGCAGGCGATGATCGACCGGGGCGACGAGGTGATCGTCGGCGTCAACAAGTACCGCAAGGACCGCGAAGACCCGATCGACATCCTGGACGTGGACAACGTCAAGGTGCGCAATGGGCAGGTCGAGGCGCTGGAGCGCATTCGCGCGGAACGCGACGAGGATGCCTGCACGAAAGCGCTGGATGAATTGACGCGCCGCGCCAAGGACGGCGGCAATCTGCTGGAGGCCGCGGTGGAAGCGGCCCGCGCAAGGGCTACTGTGGGGGAAATCAGCATGGCCATGGAAAAGGAATTCGGGCGGCACCGCGCCGAGGTGAAGACGCTGGCGGGGGTCTATGGCAAGGCCTACGAGGGGGACGAGGGCTTTGCCGCGATCCAGAAATCGGTGGAGGCCTTTGCCGAGGAGGAGGGGCGGCGGCCGCGGATGCTGGTCGTAAAGATGGGGCAGGACGGGCATGACCGGGGCGCCAAGGTGATCGCCACGGCATTCGCCGATATCGGGTTTGACGTCGACGTGGGCCCGCTTTTCCAGACGCCGGACGAGGCGGCGCAGGACGCCATCGACAACGACGTGCACGTGATCGGTATCTCCAGCCAGGCGGCGGGGCACAAGACGCTGGCGCCGCAACTCATTGACGCGCTGAAGGAGAAGGACGCGGGCGACATCATCGTGATCTGCGGCGGGGTGATTCCGCAGCAGGATTACGAGTTCCTGACCAAGGCGGGCGTGAAGGCCATCTTCGGTCCCGGCACCAACATCCCCGAGGCGGCGCAGGATATCCTGCGGCTGATCCGCGAGGCGCGGGCGGGCTGATGCAAAAGCGCTCCAAGATCCTGGTCGGCATGGCGGCAGGGCTGGTCTGGGCGGTTGCGGTGCTGTGGATCGGCCGCCAGATCCCTGTGCCGATGGCGATGATGCAGCCGACGCTGATGGGCGCCGCGTTCGGCCCCGGCGTGGTGTTGGCGATGATGATCGGCCGGCTGGCGCAGCGGCGGTTCTTCGATGGCGAGTCGATTGACGGGCAGCCGTTGACCGGCGGGGCGGCGGTGGATGCGAAGGTGTTGCAGAACACGGTCGAGCAGGTCGTGCTGGCCTTGTGCATCTGGCCGCTGGTGGGGTTCTTCCTGGGCGCGGGCACGGTGCTGGCGTTGGGGATCGGCTTTGCCGTGGCGCGGCTGGCGTTCTGGGTGGGGTATCATGTCGCGCCGGCCTTGCGGGCCTTTGGATTTGCGGCGACGTTCTATCCGACGGTGCTGGCGGCGCTCTGGGTGCTGTACCGGCTGACATTGGGGTAGGACATGCTGAGACTGGATCATTTCGCGGTGGCGGCCGAGACGCTGGACGAGGGCCGCGCCTATGCCGAGGAGGCGCTGGGCGTGGCGTTGCGGCCCGGCGGGCAACACGCGCATTTCGGCACGCATAACATGCTGCTGGGGCTGGAGGAGGGGCTCTACCTGGAGGTCATCGCGATCGACCCCGACGCGCCCAAGCCGGGGTACGCGCGGTGGTTCGATCTGGACCGGTTCGTGGGGCGGCCGAGGCCGACGAACTGGATCTGCAACACGCCGGACCTTGGCGCTGTGGTGGAGCGCTTTCCGCAGGCGGGCGTACCGGTGCCGCTGGCGCGAGGAGATCTGCGCTGGCAGATGGCGGTGCCACAGGATGGGCGGCTGCCGTGGGACAACCTCTTTCCGGCGGTGATCGAATGGCAATGCGAGCAGCATCCGGCGCAGATGTTGCCGGCCTCGGGATGCCGGCTGGACCGGCTGGTGGTGACGCACCCCGAAGCGAGGGCGTTGGAGGACGCGCTGGCGCCGGTGCTGAGCGACGGCCGCGTCGTCTATGAGACGGGGGCCGCGGCGCTTGTGGCCGAGCTGACCACGCCGCGCGGGGCGTGCGTGCTGGCATGAAGGTGCGGGCGGCGGAAGCCGGCGACGCCAAGGCGTTGGCCGGGATCGTCAATCACTACATTCGTGAGACCACCGTCAGCTTTACCGAAGATGAAAAGACCATTCTGGAAGTTGCGCTGGCCGTGAAGACGCGCGACGAGGCGGGGCACGGGTTTCTGGTGGCCGAGGACGCGGGCGGGTTGCTGGGCTATGCCACCTACGGGCCGTTTCGCAGCGGGTCGGGCTATCGCGAGACGCTGGAGCATACGGTGCTGCTGCACCCCGGAGCCGAGCGCCGGGGCGTGGGCCGGACGCTGATGGAAGCGCTGGAGGATCACGCGGTCAGGGGCGGTGTGCATTCCCTGATCGGCGGGATCAGTGCGGAGAACGAAGGTGCGATCGCCTTTCACCGCAAGATCGGGTTCACCGAGGTGGGGCGTGTGGCGCAGGCCGGGCTGAAATTCGGGCGGCGCATCGACCTTGTCCTGATGCAGAAACTCCTGTCCCCCGAAGGCCGCGCGGCTTAGGTTGATCGCCATGTCGATCTGGAGTCGCATATCCGAGGCGCTGTCGGCGCTGGCCAGTGGCGAGACGCTGGCCAGCGTGTTCGACCGTCTGCGCACGCCACCCGAGCGGACGGTGGCCTTCGCGATTGCCGTGATCGCGCTGGGGGCCAAGATGGCCAAGGCGGACGGGCAGGTGACGCGCGACGAGGTGACGGCGTTCCGTGAGGTGTTCCAGATCGCCCGAGACGACGAGGCGGGCGCGGCGAAGGTGTTCAACCTGGCGCGGCAGGACGTGGCGGGGTTCGAGGAGTATGCGCGCCGGATCAAGGCGATGTTCGGCGGAGATGAAGCGACCCTGAACGATCTTCTGGAAGGGCTGTTCCACATCGCGGTGGCGGACGGGGTGTATCATCCGAACGAGGACGTGTTCCTGTCGGAGGTTGCGACGATATTCGGCCTGCCGGAGCGGGAGTTCAGCACGCTGCGCAGCCGTTTCGTACCGGATGCCAAGCCTGACCCCTATGCCGTGCTGGGGGTGACACCCGAGACGCCGCTGCCCGAGATCCGCAAGGTCTGGCGCAACAAGGTGCGCGAGATGCATCCCGACCGGATGGTGGCACGCGGCGTGCCGCAGGAGGCGATCAAGCTGGCCGAGAAGCGGCTGACGGACGTGAACGACGCGTGGGAGCAGATCCAGCGCGAGGCGGCCTGAGCGATGCGGTTCGCGACGTATAACGTCGAGTGGTTCAATGCGCTGTTCGATGCGCATGACGCGGTGCTGGACGATGACGGCCCCTCGGCGCGGTATGGCGTGACGCGGGGCGATCAGCTGGCGGCGCTGGGGATGGTGTTCGCGGCTATGGATGCCGATGCGGTGATGGTGATCGAGGCGCCGGACAGTGGCCGCAAGCGCGATACCGTCAAGGCGCTTGAAGCGTTCGCCGAGATGATGGACCTGCGGGCACGCAAGGCGCTGATGGGGTTCGTGAACGACACGCAGCAGGAGATCGCGCTGCTCTATGACCCGGACGTGATGACGTGCCGGCATGATCCCCGGGGCGAGGAGACCGGCAAGAAAGGGTCGAGCGAGGCGCCGCGGTTCGACGGCGTGTTCCGGATCGACCTGGATATCGACGCGACCGAGGATCTGGTGGTGTTCTCGAAGCCGCCGCTGGAGGTTGCGGTGGAGGTGCGGGGCGGGTTCAGCTTTCGCATGATCGGGGCGCATCTGAAATCGAAGGCACCGCACGGGGCCACCACGCGGGACGAGGTGATGCGGCTGGCCATCGCAAACCGGCGCAAGCAGCAGGCGCAGGCGGTGTGGTTGCGCAAGCGGGTGCGGGCACATCTGGAAGAGGGCGAGCACCTGATGCTCCTTGGGGACCTGAACGACGGTCCGGGGCTGGACGAGTACGAGAACGTGTTTGGCCGCTCGTCGATCGAGGTGATCATGGGGAGCGCCGAGGCGGGCGAGTTGCGGCTTTACGATCCGCACGCGCGGCGGGCGTTGAACCAGCGGATTGGCGCGCAGCACAGTTCGGCGCGGTTCTATCTGAAGGACGAGGGGCGTTACCTTCAGGCGTTGCTGGATTACATTATGATTTCCAGGGGGTTGCGGGCGAAGGCGCCGATATGGCGCATCTGGCATCCGTTCGAGGATCCCGAATGCTGGAAGGTGCCGGAGCTGCGCGATGCGCTGCTGGCGGCGTCCGATCACTTTCCGGTCACGCTGGATATCGACCTATGATCTTAAAATTGTCACCGAACGCGCTATATTGGGAGTATGAAACAGACTCTGTCCATTGCCGCCCTGTCGCTGACCCTTGCCACTGCCTCGCCCGTTCTGGCGCAGGAAGAGGGCGAGAGTGAGGGCATGAACCTGATGGAACGCGGTGCGCAGATGTTCATGGAAGGCATCATGCGCGAGATGGAGCCGGCGTTGCGCGACCTGGAAGGGCTGGCGCAGGACATGGAGCCCGCCGTGCGCAATTTCGTGCAGGAGATGGGCCCGGCCTTTGCCGACCTGCTGGGCGAGATCGACGACCTGAGCAATTATCATGCGCCCGAAATCCTTGATAACGGTGACATCATCATCCGGCGCAAGATGCCTTTGGAAGATGACGTCGATCCGGATGGCGACGGCGAGATCGAGATTTAGGTCCGGGCGCGGCGCGGGCGCAGCAGCTTGACCTCGAACTCGGCCTGAAGCGTGTCGGCCAGCGAGGCGAGGCGCGTCTGCGCCACCTCGCCGTAGAGCGGCACGGCCTCTTCGGTCAGGCGCAGGACCAGCTGTTTCTTCTTGGGATGCCATGTCAACTCGCCCAGCTGGGTGTCCTTGCGCAGCCAGAACATCGCGGCAAAGCGCATCGCCTTGCCCAGAACCTCGGCCTGATGCTGGCCGCGCTCGTCCAGAAGTCCGGCCAATTTCTCGAACCGGGTGCCCTCGCGCTTGTTGGAATAGCGGTGCAGGAGGGCGAGACCCAGGAACACCCGTTCGGAATGCTTGAGCCCGCCGAGATTGGCGCGGGTGGCGTTGTCGAAGCAATCCTCGGCGCGGTAGTCGGGATGCGAGCGCCAGCTGACGTCGTGCAGCAGGCAGGCGGCGCGGATGATGCGCAGCTTGTCGGGGCGGGCGCTGCGGAAAAGCGGCTCGACGAAGTGATAGATGGCGCGGCCATAGCCGGGCAGGCGGGCATCCTTGGCCTCGGCAAAGCGGCACGCCTCGATCAGGGGATCGCGGTCGCGTAGCTGCTGGGGCATCTGTTCGTACAAGAGCCCCTCGCGGATGCCGTAGCTGGAGATGGCGATGTCGCGGGGGCCGAAGGTCTTGACCAGGCGGCGCAGCACCTCGGCGGCGTCGGGCACAAGCGCCATACGTTGCGAGGAAACGCCGGCGCGGTTGCGCAGATCCTCGGGGTCGCTGTCGGCGATGTAGTCTGCGGTCTTGCGCACGTCCTTGGGCGTCATGCGGTATTCGTGCAGGACGTGCAGCGGATAGCCGCGGCGTTCCATGTCGATCTTGGCGATGGCCCGCCACGAGCCGCCGACGAGAAAGAGGCGGTTCTTCTGCTCGCCCAGTTCGTCGTGCATCCGCTCCAGCGTGTCCTTGATGAAAGCCTTGCGGGCCTTCTTGCCGCCCTTGACCTCCTGCAGGGAGAAGGGGCCGAGGCGGGAGGTCAGGCGGCGGCCGACCTGGCCGCCGTTGATTTCGGCCAGTTCCATGGAGGAGCCGCCGATGTCGCAGACGAGGCCGTAAGAGCCGGGCCAGCCCAGAAGCACGCCCTGGGCCGAGAGGCGCGCCTCCTCGGGGCCGTCGATGACCCAGAGATGGACGCCGGTCTCGCGCTCGATTTCCTCGCGGAAGGCGTCGCCGTCGGTGGCCTCGCGCACGGCGGCGGTGGCGACGGCGGTGAGCGGGCCGGTGCCCATGTTCTCGGCCAGACGGGAAAAGCGTTTCATGGCGGCCAGCGCGCGTTCGCGCCCCTCGGGGTTCAGCCGGCCGGTTTCCGACAGGCCCTGGCCCAGCCCGCACATGATTTTCTCGTTATAGAAATAGGCCGGGCTGCGGGCGGCGCCGTCGAACACCACCATGCGGACCGAGTTCGAGCCCACGTCGACCACGCCCACACGGCTGAGCGCCTTGGCCGCGTCCTTGTCGAAGAGCGGGCGCCCGAAGGGGCCCCATTCGCTGTGTTCAGGATCGGTCGTGCCGTCCATGACATCCCCGGCTTGGTAACGACCCTTTATATGCGACAGGGGGCCGCAAGGGTCAATCGTCGGTATGGGTGAGTTTGGGCACGTCCGCCGCCCCGGCGGAGCCACGGCCCGATAGCGACGGGTTTTCCATGAAGAAGCGGTGGCAGTTGAAGGCGAAGGTGCCTTCCTCGGTCAACTCGCGGTGGAAGCTGCCGTCGGGGGACATCACCCAGGTTTGTGCCACATCAGCGAGGTTGGCGGCCATGACCTGGCCCACGATCTGGGCCTTGACGGTGGGGTTGGTGATCTCGACCAGGGTCTCGACCCGGCGGTTGAGGTTGCGGCCCATCCAGTCGGCGGAGGACATGTAGACCTTGGCCTTTTTCGAGGGCAGGCCGGCGCCGTTGCCGAAGCAGACGATGCGGGAATGTTCCAGAAAGCGCCCGACGATGGACTTGACGCGGATGTTTTCCGAAAGCCCCTTTATCCCCGGGCGGATGCCGCAGATGCCGCGCACGACAAGGCAGATCTTCACGCCGGCCTGCGAGGCGGCATAGAGCGCGTCGATGACATCGGGTTCGATGATGGAATTCATCTTGGCCCAGATCTCGGCCGGTTTGCCGGATTTGGCGTGCTCGCACTCGGCCTCGATCATTTCCAGCAGGCGAGGTTTCAGCGTGGTGGGCGAGATGGCGAGGTTTTCCAGCTTTTCGGGCTGGGCGTAGCCGGAAAGGTAGTTGAATACCTTGGTGGCATCGCGGCCCAGCGAGGAATCGCAGGTGAAAAGGCTGAGGTCGGTGTAGATCTTGGCGGTGATGGGATGATAGTTGCCGGTGCCGTAATGAGTGTAGGTCACCAGCTTGTCGCCCTCGCGCCGGACCACGGTGGAGATCTTGGCGTGGGTCTTGAGATCGAGAAAGCCATAGACCACGTGGGCGCCCGCGCGTTCCAGCCGGCGCGACTGGCGGATGTTGGCGGCCTCGTCAAAGCGGGCCTTAAGTTCGACCAGCGCGGTCACGGACTTGCCGTCCTCGGCAGCCTCGCACAGCGCCTCGACGATGGGGCTGTCCTTGGAGGTGCGGTAGAGCGTCTGCTTGATCGCCACCACGTCGGGGTCGCGGGCCGCCTGCGTCAGGAAGCGGATGACCATGTCGAAGGTCTCGTAGGGGTGGTGCAGCAGCATGTCCTTTTGCCGGATGGCGGCGAACATGTCGCCGTCATGGTCCTGCACCCGTTCCGGCACGCGGGGCGTGAAGCTGGGCCACAGCAGGTCGGGGCGGCTGTCGAGCACCATTTCCTTGAGATCGGCAAGCCCGATCATGCCGTCGACCTCGACCACCTCCTCGGGGCGGACCTCCAGTTTGTGCATGATGGTGCGGCGCAATTCCTCGGGCGCGCCGGAGGAGATTTTCAGGCGCACAACCTCGCCGCGGCGGCGGCGTTTCAGGGCCACCTCGAACTCGCGCACGAGGTCCTCGGCCTCTTCCTCGACCTCGAGGTCGCTGTCGCGCAGGACGCGGAAGTTGCAGTGGGCCTTGTAGGTGTAGCCCGGGAAGAGGTGATCGAGGTTCAAAAGCAGCAGGTCTTCGAGCGGGAGGGCGCGGTACTGGCCCGGCTCGGACGGGACGGTGACGAAGCGGTCGATCTGGTTGGGGATGGGCAGCAGTGCCTGAAGCGGGCGCTTGTCGGACTTGCGCTGCATCTGGAGCGCCAGAGAATAGCCGAGATTGGGGATGAACGGGAACGGGTGCGCGGGGTCGACGGCCAGCGGCGACAGGACCGGGAAAACCTGTTCGAGGAAGATCTCGCTGAGATGGGCGCGGTCCTCTTTCGTGAGGCTGTCGATGTCGAGGATGATGATGCCCTCGGCCTCCATCTCTTGCCGCAGGTCTTCGAGCGTGCCCTGTTGCTGGGCCAACAGCTTGCGCGCGTCCTCGTCGATCAGGACAAGCTGTTCGGCGGGGGTGAGGCCATCGGCGGCGGGGGTGGTGTTGCCGGCGTGGGCCAGTTCGCGCAGGCCCGCGACGCGGACGTTGTAGAATTCGTCGAGGTTGTTGGCCGAGATCGACAGAAAGCGCAGGCGTTCCAACAGAGGCACGCGGGGGTTCTGCGCCTCTTCGAGGACGCGCCAGTTGAAGCCCAGCCAGCTGAGCTCTCGGTTGAAGAATCGCCCGGGGCCGGTGATGTCGAGGCCGTCGATCGTCACGGGGGCCGGGGCAGTTGACTTGAGGAAATCGGCGTTTGTCATAGGGCCCTTATGCGATTGCGACGTAACGATAAGGTGACGACTGTGCCGTCAGAGACCTGCCTTGTCCAGCACGTCGCGGGCAAAGGGGCGGGTGATGGCTCGTTTGCGGGAAAGTGCGGCGGAATCGAGCAGTGCGACGACCTGGCGGGCGGCTTCGAAGGAGCGGTCGATGTGGCTCACGAGGTAGGGGATGACGTCCGGCGCAGGGGTGAGCTGGCGGTCGTCGAAGAGCTTGGCGAGGATCGCGGTCAGCAGGCGGTCGTCCGGCAGGTCGAGTTCGACCGCGGGCGTGCCCTGCATCCGGCTGGCAAGGTCGGGCAGCGCGAGGTTCCAGTACTTGGGCGCGGCATGGGCCGTCAGCAGCAGGAAATGCCCCTCGGCCAGCGTCAGGTTGTGCAGGTGAAAGAGCGCGGTTTCGGCGGTGTCATCGCCGGCGATGGTCTCGCAATCCTCGACCGCGACATGGGTGCGGGCGAGGGCGGGGATGTCGGCCTGCGCGAGGTCGCCCGCGGGCACGATGGTGGCGCCGCTTTGCGCCGACCAGACATGGGCGAGATGGGTCTTGCCCGAGCCGGGCGGGCCGTGCAGGACCAGCTTGCGGGCGGGCCATGCCTGCCACGTGTCGATCAGGGCCACGGCCTGGGCGTTGGCGGCGGAAACGAAGAAGTCCTCCCGCCCGTGTGCCGGTTTGGCGGGCAGGTCGAAGCTGAGCTGCTGTGCCATTTATTCAGTGTCCCGTGACTCCTGCCCTTGATATAGGGCACTGTCGAGATATTGCCGCACGGCAAAGCGCATCAGCACACCGATGGCCGCAGCCACGGGCACGGCCACGAGCATGCCCACGAAGCCGAAGAGCGCGCCGAAGACCGACAGCGCGAAGAGCAGCCAGACCGGGTGCAGGCCGACGGAGTCGCCCACCAGCTTGGGCGTGAGAATGTTGCCCTCGACCACCTGGCCCAGCACGAAGATGCCGGCGACGAGTCCGATGGACAGCCAGTCTCCCCAGAACTGGAAGAGCGCGAGGCCGATGGCCAGCACTCCGCCGATCAGGGCGCCGACATAGGGAATGAAGGTGATGAGGCCGGCGATGGCCCCCACGACGAGGCCGAATTGCAGGCCCACCAGCATGAGAGCGACGGCATAGTAGGTGCCGAGGATCAGGCAGACGGTGCCCATGCCGCGGATGAAGCTGGCAAGCGTGGCGTCGATGTCGCGGGCCAGGTGGCGAATGATCGGCGCGTGCTCGCGCGGAAGCAGGCGGTCGATCTCGGCGATCATGCGGTCCCAGTCGTAGAGCAGGTAGAAGGCCACGACCGGAACGATGACCAGCAGGACGGCCACGTTGACGAGCGAGCCAAGGGAGGCGAGCACGGTTTCGACCACCTGTCCGCCGCGTTCCTGGATGGTGGTGCCGATGGTGGCCAGCGACTGGCGCAGGGTGGAATCCTGGTCGACGAGATCCGGAAAACGGGCGGTGAGGAAGTTTTGCAGATCGTTGAAGAGCTGTGGCGCGATGTCGATCAGGTTGGCGGTCTGGTTCACCAGGGTTGGAATGACCAAGAGCGCCATGATCACGAAGATGCAGATTGCCACCAGCGTGATGAGCGCGACCGCCACCGCCCGCGAGGCGCCCATGCTTTCTATACGGTCGGCCACGGGGTCGAGGAAATAGGCCACCGCTCCGCCCAGCACGAAGGGCAGGATCACGTCGCCCAGGAACCACATGACAACGAGGAACATCGCGATGGCGATGCCCCAGAATTGAATTTGTGTCCGGACGGGAAGGGCCATGCCACCTCGGGAGAACGAAATGCGTCACCTGCTTTTCGCGCAAGGGGGGCAGCGTTGCAAGCGCCTTCCGGCTTGTCTGGCGGGCGTTGAGGCCATAAACGGGGCGGGAGCACGCAATGACCAGAGGTTCCCCATGCGCCTGTCCAAGTATTTCCTGCCGGTCCTGAAGGAGACGCCCTCGGAGGCGCAGATCGCCAGCCACCGCCTGATGCTGCGGGCGGGGATGATCAAGCAGGCCAGCGCGGGGATCTATTCGTGGCTGCCCCTGGGCTTCAAGGTGTTGCGCAAGCTGGAGAATATCGTCCACGAGGAGCAGGTGCGCGCCGGTCATATCCCGATGCTGATGCCGACGCTGCAATCGGCGGATTTGTGGCGCGAAAGCGGGCGCTACGACGCCTATGGCCCCGAGATGCTGCGCATCCGCGACCGGCAGGACCGGGACATGCTTTACGGTCCGACGAACGAGGAGCTGATCACGGATATCTTCCGCGCCCATGTGGGCAGCTACCGGGATTTGCCTCTGACGCTGTATCACATCCAGTGGAAGTTCCGCGACGAGATCCGGCCGCGCTTTGGCGTGATGCGGGGGCGCGAGTTCTTCATGAAGGACGGGTACAATTTCGACCTGACGAAGGAAGACGCGCTGCACGCCTATAACCGCCACCTGGTGAGCTACCTGCGGACCTACGAGCGGATGGGTTTGCAGGCGATTCCGATGCGGGCGGATAGTGGCCCGATCGGGGGCGACGACACGCATGAATTCCTGGTGCTGGCCGAAACGGGCGAGTCGGAGGTGTTCTATGACAGCGAGATCACCGACCTGAAGTTTGGCGCGCGCGAGATCGATTACAGTGACAAGGCGCAGTGCCAGGCGGTGCTGGAGGAGTTCACGAGCCGCTACGCGCGGACGGATGAAACGCACGACGAAGCGGTCTTCAACCAGATCCCCGAGGACCGCCGCCGCGTGGCGCGGGGGATCGAGGTGGGGCAGATCTTCTATTTCGGGACCAAGTATTCCGAGCCGATGGGCGCCACGGTGCAGGGGCCGGACGGCAAGCCGGTGCCGGTGCATATGGGCAGCCACGGGATCGGCGTGAGCCGTCTGGTGGGCGCGATCATCGAGGCCAGCCATGACGACAAGGGCATCATCTGGCCCGAGGGCGTGACGCCTTTCCATGCCGGGATCGTGAACCTGAAACAGGGCGACGGCGAGGCGGATGCGGCCTGTGAAAAGCTCTATGCGGCGCTGAAGGGCAAGGGGCTGGACCCGCTTTACGATGACCGGGACGAGCGGGCGGGCGGCAAGTTCGCCACGATGGACCTGATCGGGTTGCCGTGGCGGATCACCGTGGGGCCGCGCGGGCTGAAGAATGGCGTGGTGGAACTGACCAGCCGCCGCACCGGTGAGAGCGAGGAGATGGCGCCCGAGGCCGCCGTGGAGAAGATCGCGGAGATCTACGCGTCGCATCGCGGTGAGGCCGGCACGGTGGAGCCGATGGCGGATCGGGCGTTCCATACCTGGATGTGACGGGCCTGCGGCGCGGGGCCTGAGCCGGTGCCGCGCCCGGTCACGATAATCTTGTTTCTGGATTTGCGCGAAACGCGCTATACTTGCCTCAAAACAAAAGACGACAAAACGAGGCAGAGCAATGATCATCAAGGGACTGGCCCTGGCGGGCGGGCTGTGCTGTGCACTGGCCGCGTCGCAATTTCCCGAGTTTTCCCAACAGTACAAGCAGCGCCTGTCGGGCGCTGTGGATGAATTGGCATGGGTGGTGGAGCGGTTCGATGCGGATGCCGCGGCGCTTGGCCTGAGCCGCGACGCGGCGCTGAGCGATCTGGCGCGCGGAACCGCCATGGCGCGGGCGCGCAGCGAGAGCATGGGGCAGGTCCTGATCCGGCATGAGCGGTTGTCTGCGCATCTGGAGCATCTGCGCACGACCAATTCGGTCAGCGCGGCGCTGATCGGGTGGCAGTACCTGGACCCGGAACTGGCGCAGAAGACCTGGGGCGATTTCGAGCCTGCGGTGCCGGCGACGGTGGCGGGAGCGGGCTTTGGCCTGGGCGGTTTCCTGGCGGGGTATACGCTGATTGGGATGCTGCTGGGCGGCCTGGGCCGGATCGTGCGGCGCAGGCCGGTGGCGACACCGGCGGAGTAGGTTGGGCGAAAACTCTGACGGATTAGTCCGGGAACGGTGCGGCCAAGACGAACACGAGCCGCGCGATTGCCAGACCGCGGGCTGGCGACCCGAGTGGTGCTCAATGCACTTTATTGTTGCCACATCCAGAAAACCTCGGATCGAAGCACTAACGTCACCCAATCGCCAGCCCGGGGGGCGGTCTGGCGATCGCGCGGCGGCCTTCGGCCTTGATTCCGCGCGGGGCTTGGTTCCTCCGTTGGGTTCGTTTGCGAAACCGGGGTTGACCTTATCCCGGCACCGGATACACCGCAGAGACGCATAACGTACCCCGAGGTCCCCATCGTGGCAGTTCAGCCCAAGCCGTTTTCCGCCTTCGAGACGATGATCGCGTGGCGCTACCTGCGGGCCAAGCGGGCCGAGGGCGGGGTCAGCGTGATGACGTGGATCAGCCTGATCGGCATCACGCTGGCGGTGTTCGCGCTGATTGCCACGCTGGCTGTGCGGGCCGGCTTTCGGGCCGAGTTCGTGGACACGATCCTGGGGTCGAACGCGCATGTGACGGTCTACAACGCAGGCACGGTGGATCAGCAGACCGGCCGCATCGACCGGCAGATCACGGATTACGAGGCGATGGCCGAGCGGTTGCGGCAGGTCGAGGGCGTCACGCGCGCCGCGCCGTTGATCAAGAACCAGGTTCTGGCTACCGTGGGCGACCGGAATGCGGGCGTCGAGGTGCGGGGGATCACGCTGGAGGACCTCAAGGGCCTGCCACGGATCGCGGACCCGGAAACGGCGCAGGGGAGCATCGAGGATTTCGCGCAGGACGCAGCCGAGACAGGGGTCTTTCCCATCGCTATCGGGTCTGGTGTGGCCAGCACTCTGGGCATCGGCGTGGGCGACAAGATCAGGGTGATCAACCCCACCGGCAATCGCACCGCCTTGGGCACCAGTCCGCGGGTGAACGCTTATGACGTGGTCTATGTCTTCAGCGCGGGTCGGTACGATATCGATCGGGTGCGCGTGTACCTGCCGTTCGAAGAGGCGCAGAGCTTCTTCAACAGCGAGGGCAAGGCGGACGAGATCGAGGTGATGATCGAGGAGCCGGAGCGGGTGAACGACATGGCGCTGGAGCTGCTCAACGCCGCCGGGGAGAATACGCAGATCTGGACCTGGCGGGATTCCAGCAGCGGGTTTCTGCGGGCGCTGGAGGTGGAGGACAACGTGATGTTCATCATCCTGTCGATCCTCGTGCTGATCGCGGCGATGAACATTACCAGTGGCCTGATCATGCTGGTCAAGAACAAGGGGCGGGACATCGGCATCCTGCGCACCATGGGGCTGACCGAAGGGTCGGTGCTGCGCGTGTTCTTCATGTGCGGGGCCTTTATAGGGATCATCGGCACGGTGATGGGCACGGTGCTGGGGTGTCTCTTTGCCATTTATATCGACCAGATCTTTGCCATTCTGGACAGTTTCAGCGATCAGCCGATCTGGACGCCCGACACGCGGGGGATCTATTTCCTGCCCGCCAAGCTGGAGTTCTGGGATGTGATGAGTGCGGTGGGCCTGTCGCTCTTCCTGAGCTTCGTGGTGACGATTTTCCCCGCCCGGCGGGCGGCACGGATGAACCCGGTGGAGGCGCTGCGCTATGAGTGAAGCGATGCTGAGGCTGGCGGGGGTCGAAAAGACCTATAACAAGGGCCGCTCCAACGCGGTGACGGTTTTGTCGGGCGTGGACCTGACGATCGGCGCGGGTGAGATGGTGGCGCTGGTGGCGCCCTCGGGGGCGGGCAAGTCGACGCTGTTGCATATCGCGGGGCTGCTGGACACGGCCGATGCCGGTACGGTCGAGATCGGCGGCGAGGACATGGTGGGCCGCTCGGACCGGCGGCGCACGATCACGCGGCGGCAGGAAGTGGGGTTCGTCTACCAGTTTCATCACCTGTTGCCGGAGTTCACCGCGAAGGAGAACATCGTGCTGCCGCAGCTGGCGGACGGGATCGGCCGCAAGGTGGCCGAGGCGCGGGCGACCGAGTTGCTGACGCAGGTCGGTATTGCCGACCGGGCGGGGCATCGACCGAGCGCGATGTCGGGCGGCGAGCAGCAGCGGGTGGCGTTCTGCCGGGCGCTGGCCAATTCGCCGCGCTTGCTGCTGGCGGACGAGCCGACGGGGAACCTGGACCCAGGCACGTCGGATCAAGTCTTCGCGGCGCTGATGGAGCTGGTGCGGGGCACCGGGCTGGCGGCGCTGATCGCGACGCATAACATGGAGCTGGCGGCGCGGATGGACCGGGTGGTGAAGTTGGAAGCCGGGCGGATCGTGGTGGGGTGAAACCCCACCCTACGCGAGCGAAAACGGGGGGTGCCATGCAGGTGACGTTGGACGAGATCGAGGCGACGGCGAAGGCGGCGCTGGTAATGCATGGTGCCGAGGACTGGATCGCGGCTGAGGTTGCGGCGGCGGTGCGCGAGGCGGAAGGCCTGGGGAACCGGATCTGCGGGCTGTATTACCTTGAAAGCTATTGTCAGCAATTGCAGACCGGCCGGGTGAAGGGCGACGCGGTGCCGGAGGTCAGCAAGCCGCGGCCCGGTGTGGTGGAGGTCGACGCGAAGTTCGGTTTCGCGCAGGCGGCGTTCTCCAGGGCGCTGCCGGAGGCTGTGCGCGCGGCGCGCGAGATGGGCACGATCAGCCTGGCGGTCTGTCATGCGCATACCTGCACCAGTTTGGGGTACTTCACGGCGCAAATCGCGCGGGAAGGGTTCATCGTGCTGGGCATGACCAATGCGACACCGGTGGTGGCGCCGCCGGGAGGAAAATCCCGCGTGATCGGGACCAACCCGATCTCTTTTGCCGTGCCGGATGGCGAGGGCGGCGTGGCGATGCTGTTCGACCAGTCCACCACCACCGTGGCGCTGGGCAAGATCACCATGGCCAAGGCCGCCGGAGCGGCCATCCCAGAAGGCTGGGCCGTCGATGCGGATGGCAGGCCGACGACCGACCCCGAGGCGGCCCTCAAGGGCTCGCTTGTCAGCATGGGGGGCTACAAGGGCTGGGGATTCGGCTTGATGGCGGAGATGCTGGCGGCTGGGATGACGGGCAGCCGGGCGGGTGTGGACCTTGGGCCGCTGAAGGCGCCCGAGGGGGCGCCGCACGACATCGGCGATTTCTACCTGATCATGGACCCTGACGTATCCGGTGGGGCGTTCTTTGACAGGCTCGCCCAAGTCTCGGAGGCCGTGCAGCGGGACGAAGGCGCACGGATGCCGGGACAGGCGCGGGCGGTCAGCGACCCGGCGACGGTCGACCCCGAGGCCTGGGATCTGGCGCGGCGACTGGCGGGGGCGGGTTAACCCGCACAGGTCGTGCGCAACATGTCCAAGGCCGGGGCGCGCTGGTCGTAGGACGCCTCGAAGATGGCGCGGCTTTGCGACGGGGTGCAGTCGGCCAGCCGGATGTTGCGGCCCCGCTTGAGCGCCAGCGTCACGTCGTAGAGGTCGTATTGGTCGAGCCGCGCGAAATCGGCGGCGCTGAAGTGGGCCGGCACCAGATCGGCCGGATCGGGCTCCTCGAAGTCGAGGGCAAGGGCCGGGGTGGCCAGCGCGGCGCAGAGGGCTGTCACGGTTAAAGCTCGGTACATCGGAACCTCCTGTTGTCTGACAGAAAAGATATAGGACGTTCGGGCGGAAACTGAAGAGTGATGTCAGCGCGCTTGAGCGCAGGCTGCGATGGTTGGCGGCACCGCGTGGGCCGGGGGCGGCAGCCGGTCGAATCGCGGATCGCAGGACATGGCGGCGCCGCCGGCCTGTGGGGTGGTGAGCGCCATGACCAGCAGGCCGGCTCCGAGGCGCAGGGCGGGTTTCCAGGAAACGGCTAGAAGCGGCGGCATGGGTCAGCATCCTTTGATCTCGTGTGGGATGCAGATACGTCGGCGCGGCAGGCGGAGGCGTTCAATCATGCCCGAAGCGAGAGTGTCGGGCGACAACGATGACACCGACAGCACGATCCCGGCGCGGATATCGTCTGCGCCGACATGATCCAGATCAAGGCGCGGCTGGCCGGGACGGTGCAGATTGGTCCCGCGATGCCGCTTGAGCCCAACCGGAACAGATGCCGGACTGCGGAACGCGGTATCGTTGCACGCCCGGAGGAGCACATGAGCGCAGTCAGTTCGCAAGGGAGAGGGGCCGGACGCCCGCGGCTGGCGAGGGTGGTTGCAAGTCTGGTCCTTGGCGCGGGGCCGGTTCTGGCAGAAGGGGATGCCGGAGCCGGCGCCGCGCTGTACGCGCGGCACTGTGTCAGTTGCCACGGGGTCGAGGCGGATGGCCACGGCCCGATGCGCGAGGTGCTGCTGGTGCAGCCGTCGGACCTGACGTCGCTGACCGCCCGCCATGGCGGCACCTTTCCGGTGGCGCGCGTGGCACGGCGGATTGACGGGCGCGACCCGCTGGTGTCGCACGGGTCGAGCATGCCGGTCTACGGCGAATTCTTCGACACGACCGCGCAGGTGGCGGTGCGCACCGAGGCAGGTCAGCCGGTGATGATGTCGCAGCCGGTGGCGGACCTCGTGATGTTCCTGCAGTCGATCCAGGCGGAGTAGACGCGGCGGTATTTGATGCGCGGGCGGGGCGGGCTATCTGGTGGCCAAAGGAGTTTTCTCATGACCCGCTTTCTGTCTTTTCTCGTACTGATTTTCCTTTTGGCCCTGCCGGCGCGCGCGGACGATGCGGCGCGGCAGGTGATCTCGGACCAGATGGAGGCGTTTCAACAGGATGATTTCGAAACCGCCTTCACCTATGCCAGCCCGATGATTCAAGGCATCTTCGGCTCGTCCGAACGGTTCGGACAGATGGTGCGCAACGGCTATCCGATGGTCTGGCGCCCTGCGGAGGTCGAGTTCCTGGGCGAGCGGGACGAGGGCGATGCGCTGATGCAGGACGTGCTGATCCGGGGCGCGGACGGGGTCTATTACGAGCTGGAATACGAGATGATCCAGGGCCCCGGCGGCTGGAAGATCAACGGTGTGCAGCTGAAGCGCACCGGCGACGGCGTGGTCTGAGCCGGCCGCGTGGCGTTTGCCGCAAGAAACGGGTCGTGCATGAACAGCCTTCATGTCAGCAAGGGGCATGCAGGTCAGCCCGTCGATATCGTCCGTCTCCGCGTTCATGCTGCTGGCACTTGCCGCTGTCTGGGGCGGGTCCTTTTTCTTTGCGGAAATTGCGCTGACCGAAGTGCCGCCGCTGACCATCACCCTGCACCGGGTGGTCTGGGCCGTCCCGATCCTGTGGGTGGTGGTGCGGACGCTGGGACTGCGCCTGCCGCGTGAGCCGCGGGTCTGGGGCGCGTATCTGGTGATGGGGGCGCTGAACAACGCGATTCCGTTCTCGCTGATCTTCTGGGCGCAAGTGGAGCTTCAGAGCGGCCTGGCCTCGATCCTCAATGGCACGACGGCGGTGTTCGGCGCGGTGGTGGCGGGGGTCTTGTTGCGTGACGAGCCGTTGTTGCCGCGCAAGATCGTGGGCGCCTTGCTGGGGCTGGCGGGGGTGGCTGCGATCATGGGGCCGGACCTGTTGCGCGGCGTGGACCTGCGAAACCTTGCGCAGCTTGCGGTGTTGGGCGCGGCGCTGAGCTATGCGCTGGCCAGCGTCTGGGCCAAGCGGGCGCTGGCGGGGCAGCCGCCGCAGATGAACGCGCTGGGAATGCTGGCGGGGTCGAGCCTGCTGATGCTGCCGGTGGCCCTGTGGGTGGACGGGGTGCCACGGTTCGACTTGCCGGTGCATGTCTGGGCGGCGCTGTTGTCGCTTGCGGCGCTGTCGACGGCGCTGGCCTACCTGTTGTACTTCGCCATCCTGCGGCGCGCGGGGGCGGCGAACCTGATGCTGGTGACGCTGATGATCCCGCCCTTTGCCGCCGGGCTTGGCGCGGCTTTTCTGGACGAGCGGCTGGGAGCGGTGGCCTGGGGCGGCTTCGGCCTGATTGCGCTGGGGCTGTTGGTGACGGACGGACGTGTGCTGCGGCGAGGGTGATCCGGGTGTGCGGCGGACCGCCGGTGCGGGCGATGCATGGTGCCGAGGCTTGAGAAACCGGCGGGTGATGCCCATCTGAAACGCCATGAGTAGGATTACAGGAGGACTGCCCGATGAAATGTCCGGTTGACGGAGAAACGCTGGTGATCACCGACCGCGCCGGTGTCGAGATCGACTATTGCCCACAATGCCGCGGGGTGTGGCTGGACCGTGGCGAACTGGACAAGATCATCGAGCGGACCACCCCCGAGGCGCCCGACGCCCGCGTCTGGCAGGCCGATGGCCGCCCGCAGAAGCGCAAGAAGCGTGGCGGCTTTTTGGAAGATCTGTTCGATTTCTGAAGCTTCGGGGCGCCGCCTTCGGGCGGGATAGGATCAGCAACGATCAGCGACCCGGATTCTGGCCGCTGGTGCATGAGATGTGCTATAGTGGGCCTGCACGCCGTCCGGCGTGCGGGCTCCTTGGTTTTCAAAAGGTGTTTTTCTCCGGTTTTCAGGGCCTTTGACTGCACAGTTATGGGATGAGGGAGACCCCGGATGAACGGACGAGTTCTAGCCGTTGCGATCGCGATGACCTTCGGAACATCGGCGGTCCTTTGGGCGCAGGATGAAATGCGGACGGAGGAAGTCCGCTTTGCCGCTGGCACCAACGGCACGACGATCTCCGACAGGATCACCGGATATGAAACCGTGCTTTACACCCTGGGCGCAGAGGCCGGGCAGCGGATGCAGGTGAGGCTGGAGCCGTCCAACCTGGCCACGTATTTCAACGTTTATGCGCCCGGCAAGGGACCGGGTGACGAAGCGTTGGCCAATGCCGGAATGATGGGCGAGATGGTGCCCGACCTGAACCGGTTTGACGGAGTGCTGCCGGGGTCGGGAGAATACACGATCTCGGTCTACATGATGCGCAGCGCGGCGCGGCGCGCGGAGGTCTCGGATTACGAGCTTTCCATCAGCATCGACGGTGCAACCGGTGACACGGTCCAGAACGATTATGCCGACGGGCTGCAGGGCGGGCCGGATTTCTTGCGCGTGGCGACCTCGGGCGGCGGCGTGCTGAACCTGCGCGCGGCCCCGTCGGGCGGCGCGGTTGTGGTGACGACGCTGGCCAACGGGCAGAACGTTCGCAACCTGGGCTGCCGGATGGAGGAGGCGCGACGCTGGTGCAGGGTGGCGACATTGGCCGACCCGGGGGGCGAGGGCTGGGCCGCCGGCGACTACCTGGTGGAAGGCAGCAATGATCCTGCGGCCGGGACGACCGCAACATCGGCAGACACGCCGGATGCCGCCGGGCAGGCCTGCCTGCGGGCGGTGACCGAAGAGACGGGCAACGCGGAGGTCGTCGTGCTGAGTTCGAGCTTTTCCGAGGCTGGCACAGAGGTGATCGTGGGCGTGGGGTCGGGGCAGGCGCCCTGGCAATGCATCGCCTACAGGGACGGGTCCACAACACGGCCCATGTCGCTGACCGACGAGGGGGCGCTGTAGCGGGAAATCCTGATGTGACAAAGACCTAGCAACTCTGCCGCGCGCGACGTAGGCTCGGGGCAGGAGGGCTGTCGCATGCACAAGATCATCGCGCTTTGGGCGCATCCCCGGTCGATGTCCACGGCGACGGAGCGGATCATGCGCGAGCGCGGCGATCTGGACGTGCTGCACGAGCCGTTCATGTATGACTATTACGTGGGCCAGGGCCGTGATTTTCCCGGCTTCGAGCCGGTGCCGGGGCATCCCACCACCTATGAAGGCATCTGCGACATGCTGCAGGAGCGGGCCGAGGCTGGCCCGGTCTTTTTCAAGGACATGGCGTTCTACGTGGTGCCACGGATGCTCGGGGACCGCGAAATGCTGCGCCGGATCACGCATGTGTTCCTGGTGCGACCGCCGGTGGCGTCGCTTCTGAGCTATCACAAGCTGGACCCGGATTTCACGCGAGAGGAAGTTGGCATAGAGGCGCAATGGCAGCTATACCAGGCGGCGGAGGCCGAAGGGCTGTCGCCCGTGGTGATCGAGGCCGAGGCGGTGCGGGCCGATCCCAAGGGGATCATGCGCGCGCTCTGGGCGCGGATCGGGCTGAACTATACCGAGGCCGCGTTCGACTGGCAGGCGCCGCCCGAGGATTGGGAGCATGTCAGCGCGTGGCACGAGGAGGCCAGCACGTCATCGGGCATTCGCACGGCCGACCCCGAGGAGATGCTGCGAAAGGAGATGGAATTCGAGGCGCTGGTCGAACGGGTGCCGCATCTGCAGGACTACCTGCACCATCACGCCCCCTATTTCCGCAAGCTGTCGGAGCGCGCGCTGCGGGTCTGACACGAAAAAGCCCGCCCCGGTCGGAACCGGCGCGGGCGATGCATCACGCGGGGCGGTCTTTACTGCATCTTCTCGACGATGTTGTTGGCGAATGCGCCGACCATCGCGTTGTAGAATTCCATGCTGCCGGGGGCGAGCAGCATGATGTCCGCGCCGGCCGGAAGCAACACGGCGGCCTGTTCGGCGCTGACGGTCAGGCTGTAGGCCTGGTCGTACTCGTCGCCGGGCCGTTCGATGACCACGTCGCCGGAGATCCTCGAATCGGCCAGATCGGCGACACTCTCGAACGACGAGGCAAGTTCGACCGAGGTGATGTCGATCATGATCTGGGCCCCGTCCTCGCCATCGGCAGCGATCTGGTCGGCCAGTTGTACGGCCAGGGTGCTTTCGAGATCGGCGGGCAGGTTGGCCCAGACACCGGCGGCGGTGGCGTTCTGGATGGAACTCAGGTCTGCCTCGACGGAAATGTCGGAGACGGCGGTTTCGTCGGCGGTCGCGGCGAGCGGCAGGGAAAGCACCGCTGCCAGCGCGGTGGTTCTGAGAAACGATTTCATCATTATACTCCTTTTCTTGGCGAACGCCGGGTGGCCCCATGGCGCACCCCCCGTGGCGGTCGGCGAATGAACCGCGTCCGGGCCGGAAAGGTTCCGATGCGTTTGGGCAATCGGCGGAAACGTGCCATGCTGACGTGGCGCGACGGTTGGAATGAAGGGGTCTGGATGGGGCGGATGGGAGCGATATTGTTCGCGTTGGCAGCGCTCGCGGGCTGTGCCGAGGTGGATTTCGAAGGCGCCCGCGCGGGGCAGTTCGACGGCGCGGTGTCGGTCTATTGGCTGGAGCAGAGCACGTCCGCTTCGGGCAGCGGCGGCCGGTTCGTCTATGTGCCGGTGCCAGGGTTCGAACTGCGCTTCACCCGACCCGAGGGTGAGGTGCCCGCAGTGATCGCGCCGGGTGTGATGTACACCGATGGCGGGTCGATCCCGCGCGTGGCGCAGGCGTTCCGGGGGTTTTCCCCGTGGAGCTATGGCCCGGTCTATATCGTGCATGACTGGTTGTTCGCGGCGCGGCGGTGTGTGGACGACCCAGGCGCGACGCCGGAACAGCTCAAGACCCGCGACATGAGCTTTCAGGAGACAGTGGATATTTTCGTCGAGACGCTGAAGACGCTGGAGCGCGACCGGCGGATCGTGGCGCGCGATTTCAGCCAGGAGACGGTGGCCAGCGCGATCGCGGGGCCGATCTCGCGCAACCTGTGGGCGCGGACGGATGCCTGCCACGAGAACCGGCTGTCGGCGCGGGATCAGGCGGTGGTGAACCGGATCCTGCAGCAGCAGAAGACGCTGAGGACGGCCCGCGTGCCGGGGCAGGAGCAGGTGATCGAGGGTGTGCGGGTGCGGTTGGTGGATACGATCTCGTTTTGAAGACGCTTTGTGCTAGGCTTGGGTCGAGGAGGATGTGCCATGTTGAAGATCGAAGCCGGGGCCACGTGCCAGACCGTTTTGACCACGTTCGAATGCTCGCCCGGAACCTGCGCGGATTTGCTGGAGGCGCTGGAGGCGGCCTATGCGGAGTTCATCTCGAAACAGAAGGGGTTCATCGCCGCCGCGCTGCATGTGAACGACGCCCAGACGCGGATCGCCAATTACTCGCAATGGGAACGGCGGGAGGATTTCCAGGCGATGCTGCGGAGCGAGGAGATGCGGCGGCGGAACCGGGAATTTGCGGCCATGTGCTCGCGGTTCGAGCCGGTGATGTACGAGGTGGCGGGGGTGTTTTGAGGGGCGGCGAACGAAATCTTGAAAAGATTTCGGTCCGCTTTCTTTTCAAGAAAGCGGATCTTTTCCGGTCATCCACCTGATTGGCGCGCGATTGCAAAAAATAATAATCTGACCAGCGTTTTCTGCCACTTGGTAACCACGCCTATCAATTTCACGCAGGAACTTGTCCATTCCAGCGAATCGCTCGATATCCCGCGCTTTGCGCCGGATGACACCGCCTTGCTGTACGGCTTTGGACGCAAACAGGTCGTTCAGCCATATTTCCGGCGACAAAGGCGAGTTTCGATTGTGCATCAAAAGAACAATGCCATAGGCAAGATTATCACAAAGTTAACTTCGCTTCTTCCGCTTCACATTCCCACCCCGTTGCCCCGGTCGGCCCGCCGTCGACCGGCCCTGTGACTTCGTGGCGGCGTCCGACGCGGCCTCGACGGCGGACTGGCGCGCCAGGGGGTCGTCGTGGACGGCGAGGTCGACGGCCTCGAGGCGTTTGACCTCGTCGCGCAGGCGGGCGGCTTCCTCGAATTCCAGGTTCTCGGCCGCCTTGCGCATCTCGGTGCGCAGACCGTCCAGATGGGCCTGAAGGTTGGCGCCGACGAGGGGCTTGTCGACCTTGGCCGTCACGCGGTTCATATCGACGTCGCCCTTGTAGAGACCTTGCAGGATGTCCTCGACATTTTTCCTGATAGTTTCGGGGGTTATGCCGTGTTCTTCATTATAGGCGATCTGCTTTTCGCGGCGGCGGTTGGTCTCGCCTATGGCGCGTTCCATGCTGCCGGTCATGCGGTCGGCATACATGATCACGCGGCCCTCGGCGTTGCGCGCGGCGCGGCCGATGGTCTGGATCAGCGAGGTTTCGGAGCGCAGGAAGCCTTCCTTGTCCGCGTCCAGAATGGCGACGAGGCCGCATTCGGGGATATCGAGCCCCTCGCGCAAGAGGTTGATGCCGATCAGAACGTCGAAGGCACCGAGGCGCAGGTCACGAAGAATCTCAATTCTTTCAATGGTATCGATGTCGGAGTGCATGTAGCGCACGCGGATGCCCTGTTCGTGCAGGTACTCTGTCAGGTCCTCGGCCATGCGCTTGGTCAGCGTGGTCACCAGCGTGCGGTAGCCGGCCTGAGAGACCTTCCGCACTTCGTCGAGCAAATCATCCACCTGCATCTCAACCGGGCGGATTTCGACCTGCGGATCCAGAAGGCCGGTGGGGCGGATGACCTGTTCGGTGAAGACGCCGCCCGTCTGCTCGATCTCCCACTTGGCGGGCGTGGCGGAGACGAAGACCGATTGCGGGCGCATGGCGTCCCATTCCTCGAACTTCAGGGGGCGGTTGTCCATGCAACTGGGCAGGCGGAAGCCGTGCTCAGCCAGGGTGAACTTGCGCCGGTAGTCGCCCTTGTACATGCCGCCGATCTGCGGGACGGAGACGTGGGATTCGTCGGCGAAAACAATGGCATTGTCCGGGATGAACTCGAACAGCGTGGGGGGCGGCTCGCCCGGGGCGCGGCCGGTCAGATAGCGCGAATAGTTCTCGATGCCGTTGCAGACGCCCGTTGCCTCGAGCATTTCGATGTCGAAATTGGTGCGTTGCTCGAGGCGTTGGGCCTCGAGCAGTTTGCCTTCGCCGACGAGTTGGTCGAGGCGGGTGCGCAACTCTTTCTTGATGCCGATGATCGCCTGCTGCATCGTCGGTTTGGGCGTCACGTAGTGCGAATTGGCGTAGACGCGGATCTGGTCGAAAGAATCGGTCTTCTCGCCCGTCAGGGGGTCGAACTCCGTAATGGATTCAAGTTCTTCTCCGAAGAAGCTCAGCCTCCAGGCGCGGTCTTCGAGGTGGGCGGGGAAAATCTCGAGGGAGTCGCCGCGTACGCGGAACGAACCGCGTTGAAAGGCCTGGTCGTTGCGGCGGTATTGCTGGGCGACGAGATCGGCCATGACCGAGCGCTGGTCGTATTCGGACCCCACCTTGAGGTCCTGCGTCATGGCGCCGTAGGTCTCGACCGACCCGATGCCGTAGATGCAGGAGACCGAGGCCACGATGATCACGTCGTCGCGCTCAAGCAGCGCGCGGGTGGCGGAGTGGCGCATCCGGTCGATCTGTTCGTTGATCTGGGATTCCTTCTCGATATAGGTGTCCGAGCGCGGCACGTAGGCCTCGGGCTGGTAGTAGTCGTAATAGCTGACGAAATACTCGACCGCGTTGTTGGGAAAGAAGTTCTTGAACTCGCCGTAGAGCTGGGCCGCGAGGGTCTTGTTCGGGGCGAGGATGATGGCGGGGCGTTGGGTCTGCTCGATCACCGATGCCATGGTGTAGGTCTTGCCGGTGCCGGTGGCGCCCAGCAGAACCTGATCCCGCTCGCCGTCTTTGACACCCGTCGACAGCTCGGCGATGGCGGTGGGCTGGTCGCCTGCGGGCAGGAACTCCGTCACCATTTCGAAGCGCTTGCCACCCTCCAGTTTCTCGCGGGACTTAACGTCCGGCGCGGGGGCGTGCAGCATCGGCGTGGTCTTGTCGGAGTGGGCATAGGGCATGAACGAAGGTCCTTTCGTTAACGCCCCATACTTGATGTGTCGGCAGGGCAGTTCAACCCCACCTGGAACGGTGCCTCAGCTGGCGGGTTCGAAGACGCCACAGGCGATCCGCGAGCCGGCATCTCCCGAGGGCTGCGACTCGTAATCATCGGCGCCCGAATGCACGATGAACGCGGCCCCGTCGTCGTCGGTGAGTTGCTCTGCCGTCAGGCGTTCATTGAAGTGGTTGACCACGAGCCTGCCGTCATCGCCCACTTCGGCATTGGGCAGATCGCCCGGGTGCGGGCCGCCTTCGACAAGGACGCCGTGCTTGGCATCGCCGGCAAGATGCCCGCCGGCGGATTTGAAATCGGACGCCGAACAATCACCGGTCTCGTGGATATGGATGCCGTGGGTTCCGGCCGGGACGCCTTCGAGGTCGACGCTGACGAGCATCACGCCCGAGGCGGTAGGGGTGATCCGCACGGTGCCGGTGATCGCATCATCCTGTCCTTCGACCTGGGCCGTGAAGCCATTGCCCTGATCGGTGTCGGCGAGGGCCGGAGCGGTGGCGAGCGCAGTTGCCGCCATGAAGAAAGTGGTGTGCGCTATGGGGTGAAATCGCATTGTGTCCTCCTAGGTTCACATGGGTTGCAAACGAGTGGCGGCGGTGCGTGGTTCCATCGCGCGGCCGGGCCAATTTGTGGCCTTGCCGCGCGACGTTGATTTTGGGATAACGGGCGCGCATTTCAGGAGGGACGCCATGCCAGCACGTATCTACCAGCCAGCGCGCACCGCGACACAGTCGGGGCAGGCCAAGACCAACACCTGGGTGCTGGAGCATGTCAACGAGACCGGGCGCGACGTGGACCCGCTGATGGGCTGGACCAGTTCATCGGACACCCAGGCGCAGGTCAAGCTGCGGTTCGCCAGCAAGGAGGCCGCGCTGGACTATGCCAAGGAGCACGGGATCGACGTGGTCGTCGCCGAGCCGCACAAGCGCAAGCCCAACATCCGCAAGGGCGGATATGGCGAGAACTTTGCGACCAACCGGCGCGGGGCGTGGACGCACTGAGCACGCATTCGCCGAGCAGGGGTGTCCAAAATAAATCTGTAGTTGTGCGATTCGCGGCCTTGGCCTAGGGTTTTGTCATTCCGGACATAAACAGAAAAACGGCGGAATGGGCAGGAACGAACAGGCAAGGCCGCGCATGGGCGGTCTCTCAGGCGAATCGACTGAATTCGACCGGCAGTTGCTGGCGCTGGGCAAGTTGCATTTCCTTGCGGGCTTCTGCCCGCTCCACCGTCGGTTTCCCGGTGCGGGGCTGGCGCGGATCTTCGTGCCGGCGGTGAACGCGGATTGCGTGCGGTTTTTCGACAATGACGCGGGGCAGGTCTGTGCCGCGGTGATCTGGGCGCGGCTGAGCGACGAGGTCAGCGAGCGGATGCTGTTCGACCAGACGCCGCCGGAGGCCGCCGAGTGGACCGCCGGGCGAAACCTGTGGTTCCTGGATATTCTGGCGCCGTTCGATCACGGACGGATCGTGGCGCGCCATATCGCCCGCGATCCGCCACAGGAGCCTTTCTATTATGCCCGTCTGGGCAAGGCGGGCGCGGCGCGGAAGGTGGTACGCGGCGATTTGCGGGCAGGGGCACGGGACCGCGTGCGCGCCTTCGGCATAGCCGCCGACGGAAAATCGGTGGCCTGATGGGATTTCCGGTGCCGGATACGGGCGAGGTGACCGAGGACGAGGGCGTTGTCGGCGGGTTCCTGACCGCGAGCGGCGATATCGATTTCAGCGGGCTGCTGGGAGATGCGGGGCAGTGGACACCGGCGACGATCAACGGCGCCTATGGCAGCCGGCTGGTCATCGACAGAAACGGCAACTGGACCTACCGCGCCGACAATTCAAACGCGGCGATCCAGGCCCTGGACAGCGGCGAGACCCTTACTGAGGTGTTCACGGTCAACTCCACCCGGGGCAGCTCGACCATAACGATCACCATCAACGGCGCCGACGAGCCGCCCTGTTTCGTGAAAGGGACGCTGATCGACACGCCCCTGGGGCCGCGCCCGGTGGAGGACCTGAGAGCGGGCGACATGGTGCTGACCCGCGATCACGGGCCGCAGGCGCTGACCTGGACGGGGCACCGGGAGATCGACCTTTACGCCGGACCGGAAATGGCCGCGTTCCGGCCGGTGCGGATCTGCAAGGATGCGCTGGCGCCGGGGGTGCCGGAGCGCGATATCCTGGTATCGCCGCAGCACCGACTGCTGATCCGCGATCCGTCGGTGGCGCTGCTGACCGGCGCGGAGGAGGTGCTGTGCCCGGTGCGCCTGCTGGAGAACGGGCAGGGGGTGCGCACGGAGACGGTGCCGCGCGTGTCCTATCATCACCTGCTGTTCGACCATCACCAGGTGGTGCAGTCGAGTGGTTGCGCCAGCGAAAGCTTCTTTCCCGGCGAGCTGGGGCTGAACGGGTTCGGGGACGAGACGCGGCAGGAGGTGCTGGCGCTGTTCCCCGAGCTGCGGAGCCTGCCGACGAGCTATGGCCCGACGGCGCGGCCGGTGCTGAAGCGGCACGAGGCGCGGCTGATGCGCAAGGCGATGCCGGACGTGCCTGAACTCCTGAATGTCTTGCGGGGGCGGGGGGCTGGCAGCCTGCCGCTACCTGTCGGCTGGCCGGGCGAGCCGTGCTTGCGGTGACGGTCGCTTCGGCCTAGAGCTTGTCCGCATGTGGCGTGTCTCGACCTTTCTTCTCTGCCTGATCGCCGCGCCGATGGCGCGGGCGCATCCGCATGTCTTCGTCGATGTGACGCTGACCCTGGAGACCGATGCGGAAGGGCGTGTCGATGCAATCGAGGTGACGTGGCTGTATGACCCGCTGTTCACCATGTTGGTACTGAGTGACCGGGGGCTCGATACCGACGCCGATCTGAGCCTGACGGACGAGGAGAAAACGGTGCTGCTGGGATTCGACCTTCAGGACTGGCCCGAGGGATTTGACGGCGCGCTTTTTGCCACTCACGAGGGCCGGGCGGTAGAGCTTGGTCCGGCAAAGGCGCTGTCGGTGGGGATGCAGGACGGGGCGCTGGTCACGCGGCATCGTCGGCCGGTCGAGGCGGTAGAGATCGGCGCGGGCGACACGCTGCGGCTGCAGCCGTACGACCCCTATTATTACGCGGCGCTGAGCCTTGTGGGAATGGACGGCCTGCCCGACGGCTGCGCGGCGCAGATCATGCCGCCGGACAAGGAGGCCGCCGATGCGCGGGTGGCCGAGATGGGCAATAGCGATGACGAGATGTTCTTTGAAGAGGCGAAGGTGGGTGTCCACTTTGCCTATACCGCCGAGGTGACGTGCGCGGGGTCGTGACGGCACTCGGGCTGGGCGTGGCGGCGCTGGCGGTCTGGCTGTGGGGTTTTGGCGGGGCCGCTGACCTGCAGGCCTGGGCGCTGGAGGGCCAGCGCGAGGTGCAGCAGTCGATGGCGGGCTATCTGCAGAAGTTGCGGGCCGGGGAGGCCGGGGCATTGCTGGGTCTGTGGGGGATCTGTTTTGCCTATGGTTTCTTTCACGCGGCGGGGCCGGGGCACGGCAAGCTGCTGATCGGCGGGTACGGCGTGGGCCGGGCGGTGCCGGTCAAACGGTTGGTAAGCCTTGCGCTGGCATCGAGTCTGGCGCAGGCGGCGGCGGCGGTTTGTCTGGTTTATGCGGGGGTTTACGCGCTGGGGCTGGGGCGCGAGGCGGTGACGGGTCTGGCGGACCGGACGCTGACTGCGGCAAGCTATGGCGCGATCGCGCTGGTGGGGCTGTGGCTGGTGCTTCGCGGCGCGATGAAGCTGTGGCGGGCCAGGGCGCGGAGCCAGGATCACGATCATCATCACCATGCACATGATCACGACGACGGGGTGTGTTCCTCCTGCGGGCACCGGCACGGGCCGAGCGTGCAGGAAGCGGCCAACGTGCATGGCTGGCGCGAGGCGGTGGCGCTGGTCGGTGCGGTGGCGATCCGGCCCTGCACCGGGGCACTGTTCCTGCTGATCCTGACATGGCGATTCGGGATCGATCTGGCGGGCATAGCGGGCGCGTTCATCATGGGGCTGGGTACGGCGAGCGTCACCATGGTGGTGGCCCTGGCGGCTGTCAGCCTGCGGCAAGGCGTGCTGGCGCGGTTGGCCACGGGCGGGGCGGGGGCCAAGGCCCTGCCGGTGATCGAGATTGCCGCCGGTGCGCTGATCGCGGTGGTGTCGCTGCAACTGGTGGCGGCGGTGCCGTAGGGCGCCACTGCGCCATGAGTATTTCGGGCAAGAAAAAGTGGGACGCCGCGCGGCGTTGTGCGGGCCGGGTGAAAGGGGTTTTGCCGGCGCGGGAAACCCTCTAATGGCTTTGCCATGAGCGGGGAGATGACATATCGCGAGCACGGGCGGGCGGCGCTGAAGCTGGGGCTTCCGCTGGTGGGCAGCCACCTGGCGCAGATGGCGATCACGCTCACGGATGCGCTGATGCTTGGCTGGTACTCGGTCGAGGCGCTGGCGGCCGAGGTGCTGGGGGGCACGCTGTTTTTCGTGCTGTTCATTTTCGGGTCGGGCTTTGCCTGGGCGGTGATGCCGCTGGTGGCGGCGGCGCAAGGCGCCGGAGACGAGACGCAGGTGCGGCGGGTGACGCGGATGGGAGGCTGGGCCTCGGTGCTGTTCGCTGCCTGCGCGCTGCCGGTGATGATCTGGTCGGGGCCGCTGTTCCTGGCCACGGGGCAGGAGGCGGGGACCGCGGCACTGGCGGGGGATTATGCCGAGATCGTTGGGTTCGCGTTGTTCCCGGCCCTGCTGGTGATGGTGCTGAAATCGCACCTGGCGGCGCAGGAACGGACGCAGGTGGTGTTGTGGGTCACTGTAGCGGCCGTGGGGCTGAACGTGGTGGTGAATTACGCGCTGATCTTCGGCAACTGGGGCGCGCCCGAGATGGGGGTGCGCGGGGCCGCCGTGGCGTCGCTGGTGGTGACGAGCGCGAGCTTCGTGGCGCTGGCGGTCTATGCCGCGAAGGTGACGCCCGAGCACGCGCTGTTTTCCCGGGTGTGGCGGCCGGATTGGGAAGCGTTCGGGCAGGTGTTTCGCCTGGGATGGCCGATCGGGATCACCAGCCTGGCGGAGGTGGGGCTGTTCGCCGCCTCGACCGTGATGATGGGCTGGCTGGGCACGATCGCGCTGGCCGCGCACGGTATCGCGCTGCAGGTGAGTTCGCTGACCTTCATGGTGCATGTGGGGCTGAGCAACGCCGCCACGATCCGGGCGGGCAACGCGTTCGGGCGCGGGGACGGGCCGGGATTGCGCGACGGCGCGAAGGTGGTGCTGGCGCTGTCGGGCGCCTTTGCGGCGGTGACGGTTGTGCTGTTCCTGGCGCTGCCGGAGCCGATGATCGCGGCGTTCCTGAACCCCGATGAGCCCGATCGGGCGGCGGTGATCGCCGTGGGGGTCGGTTTGTTGGCGGCGGCGGCGCTGTTTCAGCTGGTGGACGCCGCGCAGGTGATGGCGCTGGGGTTGTTGCGGGGCGTGCAGGACACGCGCGTGCCGATGTGGATCGCCGCCGTCAGCTATTGGGTCGTCGGCGTGCCGGTCAGTTACGCCATGGGGTTCTGGCTGGGCTGGGGCGGCGTGGGCATCTGGCTG
>NZ_JASHIZ010000011.1 GCF_030733425.1 Roseovarius sp. MMSF_3350 | reverse complement strand
GCGAAGGACGGGTCCCCGCCCATCCCGACCACCGACAGCCGCGCGCCCATTTCATCCATCCGTGCGGCCAGCCGCAAACTCTCCGGCCCCAGCCCCGCCCCGTCGGTGAACAGCACCACATCGCCCGCGATGATCTTTGCCTCCTCCAGCCGCGCCACCGCCAGCGCCAGCGCCCGCGCGGGCCTCGTGCCGGGGTCCGGTACCAGCTCCGGGCCGATCAACGAGAATGTCTGCCCCAGTTGCACGTGATCCAGCGTCATCCCCGTCGCCAGATAGGCATCCCCGCCGTAAACCACGATCCCCCCGGGCCGCGTCCCGAGACGCGCCAGCCCGAACCGACCCAGCGCCTGCATCTGCGGCCAGCGCACGTCCTCCGTCACGCTGCTCGAAGCGTCCACCACGAACAGCACACCGTCGAGGTTGCGGAAACTCGGCGTGTCCCGCCGCTCCACCGCCGGGCCCGCCAGCGCCAGCACCGCGATCACCAGCACCGCCATCCCGGCCCATAGGCCCGAGCGCCCCGCCTGCGCCTCGACCCGGCCCAGCGCCGCCATCGCCCGGATCATGCCCGGGTCCGCCACCCGCTGCCAGTCGCCCAGCCCCTGCCGCCGCGACCACAGCCACCACGCCAGCCCCGCCAATACCGGCAGCGCCAACAGCCACAGGGGCCTCAGCAATGTCACGTCCAGGCTCATGCCGGGTCCCTCGCGATCACGAATAGACACAACAGCGCCGCCGCCGCGGCCGGCCACGGCCAGTAATCTCGATAGACCTCGGCCGCCAGCCCGTCGCTGTCATTGGCCTCCAGCCGGTCCAGCGCATCGGCCACCTGTTGCAGATCCTCGGTCGTGCGCACCCGGAAACTCTCGCCACCCGACACCTCCGCAATCGCCCGCAAGGTCCGCGCGTCGACCACGCCGCGCTCGCCCTCCTCGGCGCTCTCCAGATCCTTCGGCCCCAGCGCGATCGTATGCACCCGCACGCCCATCCGGGCGGCCAGTTCCGCCACGCCCAGCGGCTTCGTCGCACCCGCGTTGTTCACCCCGTCCGACAGCAGGATCACCACCTTGCTCGCCGCGTCGCTCTCGCCCATCCGCTTCAGCGCCAGCCCCAGCCCGTCCGAGATATTCGTCGCCCGCCCCGAGATGCCGATCACCGAGGTCTCGATCTCCTGCGCCACCGCCTCGATGTCAAAAGTGAAGGGCGTCGCGTAATAGGCCTCCGAGCCGAACACGATCAGCGCCAGCCGGTCGCCCCCCCGCCGCCGCGCGAACTCCGCGCCCACGGTCTGCACCGCCTCCAGCCGCGTCACCTGCCGGCCGTCGAGGTCGAAATCGTCCCGCACCATCGAGCCCGAAAGGTCCAGCGCAATCGCCAGGTCCCGCCCCGACACCTTCAGCGCCGACACCGGCGCCAGGTCGCGCGGGCCGCTGAGCGCCACCACCAGCAACCCCCAGGCCAGCCACAAGGCGCCATCGCGCAACGGCACCCCCGCCACGCCTGCACCACCGCGCCGTGCCCGCGCCAGCAACTCCTCGCCCACCCGGCGCGGCAGCACCAGCGCGCGACCGCCCACGCTCCGCGCCGCCATGAACCGCTGCACCAGCCACGGCAGCGGCAGCGACAGCAGCGCCAGCGGCTGCGCCAGCTCAAACATGCCCCCTGACCTCCGCCTCCACGTCGATCTCCGCGTCCCGCCGATAGAGGTTGGGGCGCAACGCATCATACCGCTCCGGCGCCACCTCCTTCAGCAGATGCAGCAGACCCACCCGCCGGGCATCCTCGGGCAACTCCGCCAGCGCGGCGATCCGCGCCTCAACTCCCGGTGTCACGGCGCCGCGCCGTCGCATGAACGCCAGCCGCATGAGGCCAACCACCGCCAGCGCCACACACCCCGCCAGCCCCGCCGACACCAGCACATCCGCCACCGCGTCCAATGCGCCCCCCGGTGGCAACCGTATATCCAGCAGGCTCTCGCGCATCGCGGCCTCCGAAAGGGGTTCCCTGCTCATGCCGCGCGCTCGTCGTGATAGCGGATCAGCACCCGCGCCGTATCGCGCGGGTCCGCGCCCGCATCCACCACCAGCGCCTCGCGCCCCGCGATCCGCACCATCGTCGGCACCGCGTCATTCACACCGATCCGCAAGTTCGCCCGTCGTCCATCGGCCAATCTGACCGGATACCGCCCCGCCGGCAGCGCATCGGTGTTGGACACCAGCAGCAGCCGTATGGCGCGCCGCTGCCCCAACCCGTCCAGCACCTTCACCAACTCCTCGCCCGGCGCATCGAACCCCGAGGCGATGACGATCTCCGCCCCCGACGGCGCCAGCCGTTCCAGCCGGTGCAGCGCCCGGTCCAGCGACAGCGCCCCGCCGGCAGCACCCTTGTCCCGCGCCGCATCCTCCAGCGCCCGTGAATGGGCCTCCACCAGCCCGCCGATCACATCCAGCATCCCTCTGATACGCCCCCGTGGCGGCACCACCGTCACGTCCAGGTCCGTCACCGCGAGCAGGCCGACGCGCCCGCCCTCTTCGACCAGCGGCCAGGCATCCAGCACCAGCGCCTCGGCGGCGGCCACCGACAACAGCGCGCGCCGCAGCCCCCACAACATCTCGCTGCGCATATCCGCCACCAGGTAGCGCACCCGGTCCCGTTCCGCCTGGAACTGCCGCACATGCAGCTTGCCCGTCCGCGCCGTGCTGGCCCGGTCCAGGTGCCGGATGTCGTCGCCGGGCAGGTAATCCCGGATATCCGCCACCTCGATCCCCTGGCCCTTGACCCGCGTCGCGTGCCCGCCCGGCAGCGTGGCGCATTGCTCCGCCCCGCCCGGCCCGGTCAGCGCATGGGCGCGCAGCGCAATCAGGTCCCCGGCGGCCAGCCGGACCCCCGGCTGCTCCAGCGCGGCACTCACAGCGGCTCCACCGCTTTGACGATCTCCGCCACCACGTCCCGCGCACGCCGCCCCTCGGCCATGGCCCGCCAGCTCAGCACCATCCGGTGCGCCAGCGCGTCCGGCGCCAATGCCGCCACGTCCTCGGGCAGCGCATGGTCGCGGCCCTTCAGGAACGCCCGCGCCCGCGCTGAGGCTGCCAGCGCCAGCGTGCCGCGCGGCGACACCGCGTGCTGGATATCCCCGGCCAGTTCGCCACCCCGCGTCGCCATGACCAGCCGCACGATATAGTCACGCAACTCCGCGGCCAGGTGCACATCCGCCACCGCCTTCTGCGCCTCCTTCAGGCTCTGCTGGCTGATCGTCGCGTCGGACACCACCGCCTCGCCATGCGTCTCGGCCTCGACAAGGTTCAGGATCGCCCGCTCGGTCTCGAGATCCGGCAGGTCCAGCACCACATGCAGCAGGAACCGGTCCAGCTGCGCCTCGGGCAACGGAAAGGTGCCTTCATGCTCGATCGGGTTCTGCGTCGCCACCACCAGGAACGGGTCGGGCAGCCCGTGCGTCTCGCTGCCCGCCGTGACCTGCCCCTCGCCCATCGCCTCCAGCAGCGCCGACTGCACCTTGGGCGGCGCCCGGTTGATCTCGTCCACCAAGACAAGGTTGTGAAACACCGGCCCCCTCACGAACTCGAAACTGCCGTCCCCGGGCTTGTAGACCGGCGTGCCGGTCAGGTCGGCAGGCATCAGGTCGGGCGTACACTGAATCCGCGCGAACGATCCTTCCACCGCCTTCGCCAGACATTTCACCGCCCGCGTCTTGGCGAGCCCCGGCGCGCCTTCCACCAGAAGATGCCCCCCGGTCAACAGCGCGATCGTCATCCGCTCGATCAGGCTCTCGTGCCCGATCAGCCCATTCCCAAGTTGCTGCAACAATCCCGCGATATCGCGCTGGCCGGCCTCTTTCAGCACATCCTGTCCTCCCCGAAACACGACGCTTGCCCGCGCCCTGCGTCAGATCAACGCTAGGCCAAGCCGCCCGTCGCCGCCTACCTAACCGAAAGTCTTAACCGCCTTCGACCGCCGCCCTAGCGCACCGTCCGGTCCGCCGCGCAATCCGGGTCCATCAGCGGCGCGAACCGCGCGTCGGCAAAACTCTCCGCGCCCAGCGCATCAAGCCGCTCGTAATTCGCGTCGATGAAATCGATGAACTCGGCCGAGTTGGTCTGGGCCCCCGGCGATTGCGCCACCGCGTGCAGCATGAACACGTCGAACCGGCACAGCCCCACCGGGTTGGACCCCAGGATCGCCCGCATGAATCCGCGCGAACTCCAAGGCATCCGGCCCATGTTTACCGGAAATTCCTGCAATTTCGACACGAACTGCGCCTTTCGGTCGAATTTCAGCACATCCATTCCGAAGGTGAAGGACTGGTACAGCTCCTCCACCAGGATCGAGCGATAGAACTTCCGCTCCAGGTTTCCAGGGCTCGACGGCCCCGGCTGCTTGACCATGATATGCGTGACCTGCCCCAGGTGGCCAAAGAACGTCTGCGCCATCGCCGGCGACATCGCCGCATAATCCCGCCCCCTTGGCAGACCCAGCCCGAAGGCGCTGTTCATCCACTCCACGTCGGCCGACAGCGCCCGGTTCGGCGGCCGCCCGGAATAGAGCCGCAACAACACGACCCGCCCCGCCCCACAGCCCTGCGCCGTGTCCCCGGCAAAGCGCATCGGCAGCGGCTTGCCGTAAACGTCGCCAATCAGCCCCCGAAAGGCATCCAGAACCGCGCGGGTCTCGGCATGGGGCTTCTCGCCCACCACGCACAACGCCGCGCCCGCCATGTCGCGCCCGTTGATCCGCACCGGGATCTCCATGTCCCGCCCGATCATCGTGGTGCGCAGCTCGTAACTCCAGCCGCGCCGCGCCATGTCGAGGTAATCCTCGCGCTGGTCCGCCTGCGCGGCCAGCCCGGCAAAGATCAGCATGAAAGCAATTCGAACGACGCGCATGGAACCTCCCCTGATCGCGCAACATAGACCGGTCAGTCCGGCGTTTCCACAAATCCCGCCCATCTGTCGGTCCCGCCCGGATTTTGACAACCAGGCGTTCAACGCCTATCCCTTCGACCCGGAAAAGGAGTCCCAGATGCCAGACCATTCCGAAACCGGCACCATGATCCCGGCGGACACGTTCGCCCTGACCGTCGCCGCTGACGGCACCCGCGAAATCCTGATGCCCCACGGTACCCCCGAAGATGAGATGTCGCCGACCGTCGCCGCCCTGACGGCGGTTTTCATCCGCATGGAAACCGACCCGCATTTCATCCGCGACCAGCTTGCCTGGCTCGATGCCCGGCCCACCGGCTGAACCACGTTCCAGGGATTTACGATGCCCCAGCTCAAGACCACCGCCGCCCAGATGGTCGCCGACGCCCGCGCCCGCATCGACGAAGTCGAGACACCCGACCTCATCGCGATGCTGGACGACCCTGACGTCGTCATCGTCGATATCCGAGACATCCGCGAACGCCAGCGCAGCGGGTTCATCCCCGGCAGCGTCCACGCCCCGCGCGGGATGCTCGAATTCTGGATCGATCCCGACAGCCCCTATCACCGCGACGTCTTCGCCCAGCCGGGCAAGCGCTACGTGCTGCATTGCGCCTCCGGCTGGCGCTCGGCGCTGGCCACCGCCACGCTTCAGGACATGGGGTTCAAGGCCGCGCACCTGCGCGAAGGGTTCTCCACCTGGGCCGACCAGGGCGGCCCGGTCGCGTTTCCCGAAGACAGCAAGGCCTGATCTACCAGGGCCGCAGCACGATTTTCGGCGCGGCCACCTTGCCCGCCCGCAGGTCGGCAAACGCCGCCGCGCCTTCGTCCAGGCCCCTTGTCTCGAACCACTCCACCCGCCCAAGCCGCCCGTCGAACAGCGCCTGCGCCGTGTCGCGGAAATCCTGGTCCGTATAGGTATAGGTCCCGATGAAGGTGATCTCCTGCAAGGTCATCCGCCGGATATCTAGGCCGCCCGTATCCTCGCCCAGCCCGACATGCACGATCACTCCGCCCGGCCGCGCCCGCGCCGACGCCACCGTGCGCGTCGCGGCATAGCCGACGGCGTCCACCACGATATCGAACAGGCCGTCGGCCTCGGCCACGACATGGTCCCTGCACACACCGGCCAGGAAATCCCGCCGCGCCGCGTTCGGCTCCACCACCGTCACGCCCGTCACCCCCATCGCCGTCAGGGCCAGCGCCGCGGCCAGCCCGATGGCCCCGCCGCCCAGCACCAGGGCCCGGTCGGGGCCGGGAACAACCTGCAGCCCAAGTCTGACCGCGTGCCAACTCACCGCCAGGGGCTCCGCCAGCGCCGCGCGGTCCAGCGGCACGCCCTCCGGCACGGTGATAAGGTTGCGCTCCGGCATCGCCACGAATTGCGCGAACGCGCCGTCCCTCGGCGGCATCGAGATGATCTGCCGCGCCTCGCACAGGTTCTCGCGCCCCGCCATGCAGGCGGCGCAATCCCCGCAGGTCACCAGCGGATTGATCGTGACCCGCCGCCCCTCGTCGGGCCCGTCCACGATCACCCCCGCCGCCTCGTGCCCCAGGATCAGCGGCGCGGGCCGCCGGTCGTCCTGGCCCAGGTAGGCATGCATGTCCGAGCCGCAGATCCCCACCGCCTCGATCCGTATCAGGTGCTCACCCGCGCCCGCCACCGGCTCCGGCACCTCCCGAAACCCCAGCCGCTCGGGCGCGTCATAGATCAATGCCTTCATTTCGCGGTAAACCCCCCGTCCACCATCAGCACCTGCCCGGTGACATATGCACTAGCATCCGAACACAGGAACAGGACCGGCCCGTCGATATCCTCCAGCCGCCCGTTGCGCCCGATACAAGTCTGCGCCGCGTTGCGTGCCGCCCGCGCCTCGTCACCAAAGACGGCCTGCGTCAGCTCGGTCGGGAAAAATCCCGGCCCGATGGCGTTCGACGTGATGCCAAAGCCCGACCACGCCTCGGCCATCGCCCGCGTCAACTGCGCGATTCCGCCCTTCGTCGCACCATAAGCGATACCGCCGGGAAAAGCCCGCGTCGTCTGCAACGAGGCGAAATTCACGATCCGGCCCCAGCCTTTCTCCTTCATCGCCGGCACCAGCGCCTGGCTGAGAAAAAACGGCGCGCTCAGGTTCAGCGCCAGCGTCGCGTCCCAGCCCTCGGGCGTCACGTCATCCGCCGCTTCCCGCGTGTTCACCCCCGCCGCGTGCACCACGATATCGGGTGCCCCGAACGGCGCGGACAGTTCCGCGACCAGCCCCGGCAACCCATCGCGCTCCGCCACGTCGCCCACGACATAGGCCGCAGCATTTCCAACGCGTCCGGCCCACTCAGCCAAGGGCGCCTCTCGCCGCGCCACGCCCACAACCTTCGCGCCAGCGGCGGCCAGCACCTCCGCCGCCCTCTGCCCCAACCCCGAGCTGGCCCCGGTGACGCACGCCACCCGCCCGCTCAGATCGAACAGGCGGCGCGGGTCAGCCATCCGCGCTCAGGTCGAAATTCTCGCCGGGGAAATACTTGGCCAGCCGGGCATCCGCCGCGCGCGCGTGCCCTTCCATACCCTCGAGCCGCGAAATCCGTGCCGTCGCCTGCGCCACGGGCTTCGAGCCTTCCCGCGTCGCCCGCTGCCACGTCACGATCTTCATGTACTTGTGCACGCTCAGCCCGCCCGTGTACCGCGCCGCGCCCGAGGTCGGCAGCACGTGGTTCGTCCCCGCCGCCTTGTCGCCATAGCTGACTGTGGTCTCCTCGCCCAGAAACAGCGAGCCATAGCAGGTCAACCGCCCCAGCCACCAGTCCAGGTCCCCGGCCTGCACCGTCAGATGCTCGGGCGCATACTCGTCCGAACAGGCCGCCATCTCCTCGCGGTCGGCACAGACGACCACCTCGGCATAGTCGCGCCACGCCGCCGTGGCATTCTCGCGGTTCACTTCCGGCAGGTCGTCGATCAGCTTCGGCACCATGTCCATCACCGCCTCGGCCAGCGCCCGGTCATCCGTCACCAGCCACACCGGGCTGTTATACCCATGCTCCGCCTGGCTGACCAAGTCCGTCGCCACGATATGCGCGTCCGCGCTGCCGTCCGCCAATATCAGACTGTCCGTCGGCCCCGCGATCATGTCGATGCCCACGCGGCCGAAGAGTATCCGCTTGGCCTCGGCCACGAACTGGTTGCCCGGCCCCACCAGGATATTCGCCGGCGGCAGCCCGAACAGGCCGAACGTCATCGCCGCCACCCCCTGCACGCCGCCCATCGCCATGATCTTGTCCGCGCCGCAGATATGCGCGGCATAGATGATCGCCGGCGCCACGCCCACGCCGGGGCGCGGCGGGCTGCACGCGGTGATATGCTTGCACCCCGCGACCTTGGCCGTGGTCACCGTCATGATGGCGCTGGCGATATGGCTGTACCGCCCGCCCGGCACATAGCAACCGGCGGCATCCACCGGGATCGCCTTCTGGCCAGCCACCAGCCCCGGCACCACCTCCAGCTCCACGTCCGCCACCGTCGCCTTCTGTCGCTCGGCGAACCGCCGCACGTTGTCATGGGCGAACGCGATGTCCTGCTTCAGCTTTTCCGGCACCAGCGCAGAGGCCGCCGCGATCTCTTCCTCCGACAGCAGTATGCTGCCCTCGTACTGGTCGAACTTGCCAGCGTATTCCAGCGCGGCGGCGTCCCCGCCCGCCTCGATGGCGTCAAGGATGCCCTGCACCGTCGCATGAACATCCGACGCGCCCGAGCGCGAGGTCAGTTTCGCCGTCTTCAGATAGTCCCGCGCCATGCCTTCCGGCCCTCCCTCAGATCAATTCTTCCAGCTGCCGCGCCGCTTCGCGCAGGCGGGGCAGGTATTCCTCCAGGTCCGGAAGATTCCGCCGCTGGATCGGCGAATGCAGCGACAGCGTCGTCACAAGCCGGTTCTGATCGTCGCGGATCGGCACTGCAACCGCCGTCATGTCATCCATGAACTCCTCGTTGTCGGTCGAGTAGTTCCGCTCACGGATCCGCGCCAGCTCGGCCATCAACGCCTCCGGATCGGTCAGCGATCGCTCGGTCCGCCGCGGCATCTCCAGGTTCTGCAACAGCCGCGCCAGCTTGTCGGTGCGCAGCGACGACAGGTACATCTTGCCGCTGGCGGTGCAGTTGAACGGCACCTGCGTGCCCACCGGCAGCTGGATGCGCAGCGGCCAATGCGTCTCGACCCGGTCCAGGTACACCATCCCGTAGCGCCCGGGTGCTGCCAGGTTGCAGGTCTCGCCCACATCCTCGGCCAGCGCCTTCATGATCATCAGCCGCTCGGTGCGGATACGCTGCGACGACAGCGTATTGATCGACAGCGTCCGCAGCCGCTTGCCCGGCCCGAACGACCGCCCGTCCACATCCCTTTGCAGGTACCCTTCCGCCTCTGCCGTCGCCAGCAGCCGATGCACCGTCGGCTTCGGCAACCCAAGGGCCGCCACCAGCGTCGACGGCGCCACCGGCACGCCCGCCTTCGCCACTTCCTCCAACAGCACCAGCAAGCGCAGGTTGGTGGGGATCAGGTACTTTCCGTCCTTTGACTGGTCGTCGGGCATGACACGTCTTTCCTACCTGTTCGGCAACAGCGCCAGGGCCAGGTCGGGCACCAGCGAAACAAGAACCCAGACGCTGATCAAGGCAACGAGATACGGTACAGTATACTTCAGCAGCCTGAAGTATGGCACCCCCGTCACCCCCGACGCCACATAGAGGTTGAGCCCGTAAGGCGGCGTGATGAACCCGATGGATGCCCCCACCAGGAAGATCACCGAGAAATGCACCGGGTCGACACCCACGCCCGCGGCAATCGGCGCAAGAATAGGCGCAAGGATGATCGTGACCGGCAGCGATTCCAGGATCATGCCCGAAAAGAACACGATCAGCATCGCGGTGAACAGCACCGGATAGTAGCCCCCCATCGAGGTCAGGAAATCGCCGATCACCTCCTGCGCGCCCAGCAGTGACAGGATCTGCTGCATCACCACCGAGATGGCAATCAGCGGCGCCAGGATGCCCGTGATCTGCGCCGAGCGCATGACGATGCCCGGGATCTCGGGGATGGTGAAACCTTCCACCACCAGCATAGACAGGTACGATTTCTCGTTCCACGGCTTCGTCCCGTCCAGCCGGAACATGCGGCTCACCACCCAGCTCAGCAGGCCCGCGATGATGCAGAACCCCACCGTCACGCCCGCCGCCTCGGTCGGGGAAAACTTGCCGGTATAGATGCCCCACAGCACCAGCCCGATGGCAAAGAACCCCAGCCAGGCCCCGAACGCGGTTTTCAGAACCCGGTTCAGTTGCAGCGGGATCAGATACCCCCAGCCGTTCATCCGGCAGATGATCCAGCAGGCGAATTGCATGCCGATGACCATCAGCGCCCCGGGCAGGATGCCGGCCACGAACAGGTCCGAGATCGGCAGGTTCATCAGGAACCCGTAGACGATGAAGATGATCGAGGGCGGGATGATGATCCCCACCGTGCCGCCCGCAGCCGCCGTGGCAGCTGAAAAGCGCTCGTCATAGCCGCCCTTCACCATTTCGGGATGCAGCATCGAGCCTATGGTCGCCGTCGTGGCCGAGTTCGACCCCGAAATGGCCGCGAACAGCCCGCACGCCCCAAGGCTCGCCATGGCCAAGCCACCGCGCAACCAGCCCAGACAGGCATAGGCGAAATCGGACAATCGTCGCGCGATCCCCGACTTGTTGATCAAATCCCCCGTCAGGATGAACAGAGGCATCGCCAACAGAGCGAACCCCTTGTTGAACACGTTCAGCAGTTCCGCGCCCAGGTTGTCCAGCGTCAGGTCCAGCACGAAACTGCACCCGATCACCCAGTAGGCGATCACCAGGAACACTGGCACGCCCAGGATGAACAGGAACGTCACGCCCAGTGAAATCAGCGTAATGAGGGTCCCGTCGGTCATCACACATCCCCCCCGATCACGGCCTGCTTGATCAGCGGCCGCCCCGAGCGCCAGTTGGAAATATCCTCGAACAGGTTCTGGAACGTCCGCGCCGCCATCAGCAGGAACGCGATCGGCGCGGTGATCAGGAACCACCACTGCAAAGTGTTGTCCGTGCCCAGCACGATCTGGAAATTCGACGCCGACAGCGCGGTGGCCCGCGCGGTGGTGACCATCACGATCACCGAAAAGGCGAACCACAGCACCGCGTCCAACATCAGGCAGGCGAACTGCCCCGCGCGCGGCATCCGGCTGCGGAATTCGGAAAAGCTCAGATGGGTGCGCAGGGCCACATTATAGGTCGCCCCGAACCAGGCCATGATCATGAACAGCAAGGGCGGGATCGTCGTCGACCACGGCAGCTGGCTGGAAAAGACGAAGCGGTCGATCACGCCCCAGAAGATGATCAGCGCCACCGCCAAGTAGGCCACCACCATGATCGTGCGCTCCAGGTGCCGCTCGACGAAGGGCAGCGCGCGGTACATCGCCGCCAGCGCCAGCCCGCCCACCAGCGCAACGACCGTGCCCAGGTACCATGCGGCATTCGATTGCAGCGATTCCCGAATCATCCAGGCGTCATTCGAGGCGACGGCCGAAAAAATCTCTCCCACGTCGGTCATGATCGACATGGCATCCTCCCGTTGTCGTTGCGCCGGCGTGCGCCGCCGGTCTCGGACTGGTTGCTGCCGGCCCCACCACGGGGGCCGGCACCATGATGTCTAAGGAAGCGTCAGCCTTTCCACCAGCGCCGCGGCTCGACATTCTCGGCCAGCGCCACGTCATGCTCGCGCACGGTGTCATAGATCTCCTGGTAGGTGTCGATGCCACCGGCCCAGCTGTTCAGCCGCTCGCGCCACTGTTCCCACAGCTGCGGCTGGAACTCGGGAGAGCACATTTCCTCGGCCTTCCTGATCTCCTCCTCCGGCAACGCCGCGACCCGCACGTTGTTCTGTGCGAATATCGTATCGGGCCCCTGGTGCGGATGGCTGAAGCCCACCGTGTTGACCAGCGCGGCCTCGTTCGCCGCCTGCACGTAGGATTGCGCGTAATAGGCCGATTCCATCACCGCGTCCTGCAACGCGCCGTCCAGGCTGTCGAAGACCGATGCGCTCATCGCCGTGTGCTCTGTCCCGCAGAAGAACTTGAGGTCCACGCACTGGCTGACCACCGGCGACATGTTGGCATAAGCCACCGCCGAGGCCCAGGTCTCCGCCCCGTCGATCAAGCCCTGCTTCAGACCATCGAGCGTCTCTTCCCACGCGATCGGCACCGGATTGAGGTTCAGCGCGTTCATCGCGATCCGGCCCAGCTGCGTGCCGGTCACGCGGTTCTTGGTGCCGAACAGCTCCTCCAGCTTGGTCACCGTCGGCTTGTCTTCCCACGACAGGCCCAGCTGGATGCCACGCAGCTCCGCATGGCTGAACAGGAACTTCAGCCCGTGGCGTTTTTCCAGCGGGTCGCGCAGGATTTCCACGCTCTTGGGATGATACAGGAAATAATACTGATCCGCCCGGCTGCGGAACATGTAGGCATAATCCAGCACGTTCAGGTAAGGCGCACCCCCGGCCGAGTTCTGGGTCGAGGCCGCGAACATGTCGGTGATGCCCTGCTGGGTTTTCTCGACACAGCTCAGCTGGTTGCAGATCTGGTTATTCCCGATGAACTCGATCCGGATCTCCCCGTCCGTCCGCGCCTCCAGGTCGCGGGCAAAGTCCAGCACGCCCGCCCGTTCGATCAGCAGGTTCTGCGGGTTGAACCCCGCCGCGCCCAACTTCAGCGTGTGCTTCGCCTCTTTCGAGAATCGCTTCTCATAGGTCGATTCCGCCGCACGCGCCAGGTTCGCCGCCGTCATTGCACCCCCAAACGCGCCCGCCGCCATGAGCGTCGAACTCATGCCGTAAGTCCCCGCAATCTTGAAAAAATCCCGGCGCGAAACGCCCTTCACTCGGTCATAAATTGCCATTTAATCCTCCCATTTTGACAACTTTTGAGACGTATCGTTTCAAAAAACACTAGAATAGCTTTCCCGTTCTGCATAGGGTTTTTTTAAGAAGCGGGAGGAAAACTGGTGGATACCGATTACGTGATCGTCGGCGCGGGCTCTGCGGGCTGCGTCGTGGCCAACCGGCTCAGCAAGAACCCCAATGTGCGCGTCACCCTGCTCGAGGCGGGTCCGCCCGACCGCAATCCGTGGATTCACATCCCCGTCGGCTACTTCAAGACCATGCACAATCCCACCGTCGACTGGTGCTACAAGACCGAGCCCGACCCCGGCCTCAACGGCCGCGCCATCGACTGGCCGCGCGGCAAGGTTCTAGGCGGGTCCTCCTCGCTCAACGGGCTTCTCTACGTCCGCGGCCAGCCGCAGGATTACGACCGCTGGCGCCAGATGGGCAACGCGGGCTGGGGCTGGGACGACGTGCTGCCCCTCTTCAAGCGGGCCGAGAACAACGAGCGCGGCGCGGATGCCTGGCACGGCGACGCGGGCCCCCTGTCGGTCTCCAACATGCGCATCCAGCGCCCCATCTGCGACGCCTGGGTCGCCGCCGCCCAGACGGCGGGCTATCCGTTCAACCCCGATTACAACGGCGCCGAGCAAGAGGGCGTGGGCTATTTCCAGCTCACCACCCGCAACGGCCGCCGGTGCAGCGCGGCAGTTGCCTATCTCAAGCCCATCCGCGACCGCAGGAACCTGAACATCGTCACCCACGCCCAGGTCACCCGCGTGCTCTTCGACGGCAAGCGCGCGACCGGTGTCGAATACCGCGACAAGGGCGGCCAGCTTCAGACCATCGGCGCCAACCGCGAGGTCATCCTGTCGGGCGGCGCCATCAACAGCCCGCAGATCCTGATGCTGTCGGGCCTCGGCGACCCCGAGCACCTCAAGGAGAACGGCATCACCCCACGCCAGGCCCTGCCCGGCGTGGGTCGCAATCTGCAGGACCACTTGCAGGCGCGCCTTGTCTTCAAGTGCAACGAACCCACGCTGAATGACGAGGTGCGCAGCCTCGCCTCGCAGGCCCGCATCGCGCTCAAATACGCGCTCTTCCGCGCCGGCCCGATGACCATGGCCGCCAGCCTCGCCACCGGCTTCCTGAAAACCCGCCCCGATGTCGAAACTCCCGACATCCAGTTCCACGTCCAGCCTTGGTCCGCCGACAGCCCCGGCACCGGCGTGCATCCCTTCTCGGCCTTCACCATGTCGGTCTGCCAGTTGCGCCCCGAAAGCCGCGGCGAGATCGGCCTTAACGGCCCCGACCCCAGGACCTATCCCAGGATTCACCCTAAGTACCTGTCGACCGATCTCGACTGCCGCACCCTTACCGAAGGCGTCAAGATTGCCCGCCGCATCGCCCGCCACGCGCCGCTCTCCACCAAGATCGCCGAAGAGTTCCGGCCAACTGCCGACCTCGACATGAACGACGACGCGGCCACGCTCGACTGGGCCCGCAACAACTCGGTCTCGATCTACCACCCGACGGGCACCTGCAAGATGGGCGACGACGCGAACGCCGTGGTCGACGCCCGCCTGCGCGTGCACGGGGTTTCGGGGCTGCGCGTGGCCGATTGCTCGATCATGCCGGAAATCGTCTCGGGCAACACCAACGCCCCCGCCATCATGATCGGCGAGAAATGCGCCGACCTCGTGCTGGAGGACGCGTAATCCCCGCGTGGGGTGGGTGAAAACCCACCTTTGGTGGGTGAAAAAACCACGACCCCTCGTCGCCATCCCGAACCGAACCGGGGCCTCTCTGCCAACCGGCGCCCCGTCCCGGACTTGATCCGGGACCTCAACCTGCAGGTGTCCCAAAACCCACGCCGTCCGGAAAACCCCACCGCCGCGCCACCCGATTGAAAGACGCCGGCCCGGACCTATGATAACGCATTGACATGGCACGCTCGAAATCCCGTCTGGACTACTGGCGCGAGACCCGCCCGCTCGACATCCTGCGCGATATCGGCAGCTTCTTCTATTTTGCCATGCGCCGCTTCGTGAACGACGGCCTCATTCTTGCGGCGGGCGCGCTCACCTATTCCACCCTGCTCGCCCTCGTGCCGCTCCTGGTGATCGCCTTCGCCGTGCTCTCGGGCTTTCCCGCCTTCGACCCCGTGAAGATCCGCATGCAGGAAATGTTCTTCGGCATCCTCATCCCCGAGGTCGGCTCGGACGTGCGCACCTACATCTCGGATTTCACCAGCAACGCCAGCGAGCTGACCGTCGCGGGCATCATTGCCCTGCCGGTCACCGCCGTCCTGCTGCTGTCCACGATCGAGGCCACGCTCAACAGCATCTGGCGCGTCGCCCGGCCCCGGCCCTTGATGGTCCGCCTGCTGACGTTCTGGGCGGTGCTGACCATGGGCCCGCTGCTGATCGGGGCCAGCTTCACGCTCACCACAGACGTGATGCGCCCGCTTCAGGACTGGGCCAAGGACACCGGCTACCTTCCCGCGCTCAACCTGCGCTCGGACTGGCCGCGCGAGGCGCTGGCGCTGATCAACACCACCATCGTCTTCACCCTGCTCTACTGCGTCGTGCCCGCCGTGCAGGTCAAGGTGCGCAACGCCCTGATCGGCGGCGTCTTCGCCGCCATCGCCTTTCAGCTCCTGCAATGGGGCTTCAACACGTTCGTCACCTCCTCGGCGACCTATTCCACGATCTACGGGGCCGTCGCGGTCTTTCCGATCTTCCTGATCTGGGTCTACTCGTCCTGGACGGTGATCATCCTCGGGGCGGTGCTCACCGCGTCCTTCCCCGACTGGTGGCGGCGGCGCGACATGCTATCGGGCACCCCCCTCACCCCGGCCGAGACGCTGCAAGTCGCCGTCGCGCTCCTCGCCGCGCTGGTCCGGCTGGCGCCGAAAGGCCAATCGCTCAGCCAGGACGAACTGGCAGAATCCGTGCCGCTGCTGTCCCGCGACGCCACGCTCGAAGCCCTGCTCGAGGCCAACTACATCGTCGAGACCGAGGACGGCCGGCTGTGCCTTTCGCGCGATCTGCACCGGGTTACCATAGCCGAACTCGCCCGCGACATCGGCCTCAGCCTGGGGCGCACCCGCGATCTCGCCGATCGACCTGCGCTGGAGAACGTGGCCGACACGACCGGAACGCTGCCCGAGCTGCTGATCCGCCTGCGCGAGGCCGAGGACAATATCCTGAACCGATCCATTGCCTCCGTCATCGCGGGCCGCGACCCCGAACCCGAGGAAACCTCCGGCGCGATCAAACTTTACTGAGGCGTAGGGTGGGGTTCCACCCCACCGTCCCGGCCCCGGTCCGGGACATCGCCCCCCAAATCGCCCCTATCCCTTGGGCTGCTTCACCTTCATCCGCTCCATGTCCTCGGTGATGGGAATGAACTCGTCCGTATCCCCCGGCGGCAGCCTGAACGGCCCTCCGTCCCAGTCCGCGGCCTTCCACGCCGCCTTGGCCGCCTCGATCTTCTCCACGTCCGAGGACACGAAGTTCCACCAGATATATCTTGGCCCGTTGAAGGTTTCCCCGCCCAGCGCCATCACCCGCGCGCCTTGCGGTCCAGCCTTGACGCTCATCCGGTCGCCCGGTCGGAACACCATCATCCGGCCCGCCTCGAACACCTCGCCCGCGATCTCCACGCTGCCTTGCGTGACATACAGCCCCCGGTCCTCGTGATCGTCGGGCAGGGGAAAGCTTGCCCCCGGCGCCAGCACCGCATCGGCATAGAAGATCTCCGATTGCATCGTCACCGGGCTTCTCTCGCCCCAGCCCGTCCCCAGGATCAGGCGCACCTCCGCCCCGCTATCGTTCAGGAACGGCAGCGCCGCTTCCTTGTGATGCTCGAACTCCGGCGCCATGTCCTCGCGGTCCTCGGGCAAGGCAATCCACGTCTGTATCCCGAACAGTTTGTGCCGCGTGCCCCGCGTCTCTTCGCTCGTGCGTTCCGAGTGGGTCACGCCCTGCCCCGCCAGCATCCAGTTCACCTCGCCGGGATAGATCATCTGGTGCGTGCCCAGGCTGTCGCGATGCTCGAACTCGCCCTGATAGAGATACGTCACCGTCCCCAAGCCGATATGCGGATGCGGCCGCACGTCGATACCGCCTTCGGTGATGAACTCCGCCGGCCCCATCTGGTCGAAAAAGATGAATGGGCCGACCATCTGCCGCTCGGGGCTCGGCAGCGCGCGCCGCACCTCGAAGCCCCCCAGATCCCGCGCCCGCGGGATGATCAGCGTCTCTATACCGTCAAATCCCCCGGCATCGGGACACTCGGGGTTCTGCGTCGGGTTCCAGCTCATCTCGCTCTCCTTGTTTCGCTCAGGTCAAAAGACGCGCCAGCGCCTGCAATTCTTCGGGCCGTATCTCGTGCCCGCCCTCATGGATCACCGTCTCGACCTCCGCGCCCTGCGCCGCCAGCCATTCGATGAGTCGCGCGCTCAGCGGCCACGGACAGATCGGATCCTGCCGTCCCGCCGTGACAAGCACGTGTCGCCCTGCCAAGCCCGCGACCGGCTCCGGCTCCCACGGGATCAGCGGATGCAGCAGCCCCACCCGGTCAAACAACTCCGGCCGCGCCATCATCACCGAGGCCAGTATATTCGCCCCGTTGGAATAGCCAAAGCCATACGTGTCCACGCCCGGATGCGCCGCCTTCTGCGCCTCGATGTACCGCACCATCGCTTGCGTGCGCCGCGCCAGGTCGTCCATGTCATAGACCCCCTCGCCCGTGCGCCGGAAAAACCGCGCCGCGCCGTGCTCCGACACGTCTCCCCGGGGCGAGACGATGCCCGCCCCGGGGTTGACCTGCCGCACAAGGTCAAAGAACTGCGTCTCGTCCCCGCCCGTGCCGTGAAAGGCAAAGATCAGCGGCGCGCCGGCGTCCGGCGCCCGCGTCTTGGCATGGTAAAGGTCCAGCGCCATCGCCCTACTCCACCAGCTTCGGCAGATGCGCCTCGATCTTGGCGCGGTGCGGCTCGTAGCGGTCCGGCAGTTGCAGCGCCGAGCCGAGGTTCGCCGTATCCTCGTCCCGGTCGAACCCGGGTTCGTTGGTGGCCACCTCGAACAGCACACCGCCCGGCGTGCGGAAATAGATCGCCCAGAAATAGTCGCGGTCGATCACCGGCGTCACGTCGTACCCTGTGTCCACCAGCCGCTTGCGCACCTCCAGCTGCGTCGCCCGGTCCTCGACCGAGAACGCGATGTGATGCACCGATCCCGCACCTTGACGGGCCGCCTTGGCACTGGGCGCCGCCTGCAGGTCGATCGTGTCGGCGGCATTGCCGCCCTCGACCACGTACCGCGTCAGGTCGCCTTGGGTGTCCATCTTCTGATACCCCATGAAGCGCAACAGCTCGCCGGTCGCATCCGCATCCCGCAGCGCAAACCGGGCCCCGTGAAAGCCCAGGATCGCGGCACTTTCCGGCACATCCGCCCCGGTCCAGGGCGTGCGCCCGCGCACATCCGTCTCGACCAGCGCGAACCCGTCGCCGTCCGGCCCGTCAAACCCCAGCCGCTTCTCGCCAAAGGCGGTGTCCTCCACCAGCCCGGTCACGCCCGCCGCCGCCAGCCGGTCTTTCCAATAGCCCAGCGCGCCATGCGGCACCGCGAATTCGGTCACGCCCACTTCGCCCACGCCCCGCGTGCCGCGCGGCATCTGGCCAAAGGGGAAGGTCGTCATCACCGCCCCCGGCGTGCCGACCTCGTCGCCGAAGTACAGGTGATACACCTCCGGCGCGTCGAAATTCACCGTGATCTTCACCCGGCGCAAACCCAGCACCTTGGTAAAGAACGCGTTATTCTCATTGGCATCGCCCGCCATCGACGTGACGTGGTGCAGGCCCTTGATCTCGGTAATCATGATACAGCCCTTTCGGTTGATCCTTCGTTACCGTGCAATCTGGAGCAAAGAGCCACTCAGGAGAATAGCAACAAACTTGCATATACTATTGCATATGGTGCAATAATTGCCCCATGCAGGATATCAAGCCCATCCGCGTCTTCCTCGAAGTGGCCGAGCGCCGCAGCTTTGCCGCCGCCGCCCGTGCGCTCGACATGACGCCCTCCAGCGTCACACGGATCATCGCGAAGCTCGAAGACAGCTTCGGCCAGCAGCTTCTCCTGCGCACCACCCGAAAGGTCTCCCTCACCGATGCCGGCGCCGTGGTGGCCGCCCGCTATCGTCCCCTGCTGACCGAGCTGGACGCCACAACCGACGCGCTGATGCACGCGGCCCATCCCGACCAGGGCCGCCTGCGGCTCAACGCGCCCATGTCGCTGGGCCTGCGCCTGATGCCGGGCCTTATCGCCGCCTTCCGCGACGCCTACCCAAGGATCGACCTCGGCGTCACCCTGACCGACCGCTTCGTCGACATCATCGAAGACCCTTACGACCTTTCGATCCGCATCTCCGGCCCGCCATCCGACAAATCCACCATCTGGCGCAAGATCTGCGAGGTGCCGCGCCACGCCGTCGCCGCCCCGTCCCTCTTTGCCGACACCGCGCCCCCCGCCGATCCTGCCGACCTGCTCCGCGAGCTGTGCTTGTCCCACAGCGCCACCGGCACGCCCGAGACGTGGGAGTTCACCCGCGACCAGGCCCAGCGCAGCGTCCAGGCAGGCAGCAGCCTGATCACCAACAATGGCGATCTGCTCTACCAGATGGCCCGCCACGGCCAGGGAATCACCGTATTGCCCGATTTCCTCGTGGCCGACGGGCTGGCCTCGGGCGAGGTCACGATCCTGATGCCCGACTGGCAGGTCACGCCCCTCTGGCTCACGCTTTTCTACCCGCCCTACGAGGCGTTTCCCCCGCTGGTGGCCACCTTCACCACCTTCTTCGAGGATTACATCCGCCGCACCGCGCCGGTCTTCTTTCGTTTCACCTGAACCGGCCTTGCACAAAAATCCAGCAGTTCCCGCCTCTTAGCATAACGCGCTCACCGGGCTGCAAACCACTATCTTGCCAGCTTCGCGCCTGCCTGCTTCTATGAAATGCCGGAGGTGAACATGCCATCAGACCCTTTCTTCGACGAAATGTGGGGCACCGAGAAGACCCTGCGCGACCCCTATGCGACGTTCCACCAATGGTTCGACGCCGAGGACCCCTCCCGCCTGCGCGCCAAGCAGAGAGAGTGCGAGGACCTCTTCCGCCTCACCGGCATCACCTTCAACGTCTATGGCCGCGCCGAGGCCGAGGAACGGCTGATCCCCTTCGACATCATCCCCCGCATCCTGTCGGGCAACGAATTCTTCAAGCTGTCGCGCGGCATCGAACAGCGCGTGCGCGCGATCAACGCCTTCCTGCACGACATCTATCACAAGCAGGAAATCGTGAAGGCCGGGCGCCTGCCCGCCGAGATGATCGCCCGCAACGACGCCTTCCTGCCCCACATGATCGGGGTCGAACCCCCGGGCGGCGTCTATACCCATATCGTCGGTATCGACATCGTGCGCACCGGCCCGGGCGAATTCTTCGTGCTCGAGGACAATGCCCGCACCCCTTCGGGCGTCAGCTACATGCTGGAAAACCGCGAAACCATGCTCCAGATGTTCCCAGAGCTGTTTTCCCGCAACCGCGTCCAGCCGGTGCAGAACTACCCCACGAACCTGCGCCGGTCACTGGCTGCCTGCGCGCCCGCGGGCACCAAGGACGCGCCCGTCGTGGCCGTGCTGACCCCCGGCATCTACAACTCCGCCTATTTCGAGCACGCCTTCCTGGCCGATCAGATGGGCGTCGAACTGGTCGAGGGCCATGACCTGCGCGTGGTCGACGGCCGTGTCGCCATGCGCACGACCTGTGGCTACAAACCCATCGATGTGCTCTACCGCCGCGTCGATGACGACTTCCTCGATCCGCTCAATTTCAATCCCGACAGCCAGCTTGGCGTCGCGGGCATCATGGATGTCTACCGCGCCGGCGGCATCACCATCGCCAACGCGCCCGGCACGGGCATCGCCGACGACAAGGCGATCTATTCCTACATGCCCGAGATCGTCGAGTTCTACACCGGCGAGCAGCCGCTTCTGCCCAATGTCCCCACCTGGCGCTGTTCCGAGGCGGACGATCTGGCCTACGTCCGCGAACACCTCGCCGAACTGGTTGTCAAAGAGGTCCACGGCTCCGGCGGCTACGGCATGCTCGTGGGGCCCGCCGCCTCGAAAAAGGAAATCGCCGACTTCGCCCGGAAACTCGACGCCCGGCCCTCGAACTACATCGCCCAGCCCACGCTCAGCCTGTCGACGGTGCCCACCTTCACCGCCAAGGGTCTCAGCCCCCGGCATGTCGACCTGCGCCCCTTCGTGCTGGTCAACCCGAACGGCATCCAGGTCACGCCGGGCGGGCTGACGCGCGTGGCGCTCAAGAAAGGCTCGCTGGTGGTGAACTCGTCGCAGGGCGGCGGCACCAAGGACACCTGGGTGCTGGAGGACTGACGCGATGCTCGGCAAAACCGCAAACGGCCTCTTCTGGCTCTTCCGTTACCTCGAACGGGCCGAGAATACCGCCCGCCTGATAGAGACCGGCCAGCGCATCGCGCTGACCCGCATGGGCGACAGCGCGGCGGAATGGCGCTCGGTCCTGCAATCCGCCGGCGTCTGGCCCGCTTTCGAGGCGGCCAAGGGCGAGGTCACCAAGGAGGCCGCGATCAACTGGCTTCTGCGCGACCGGGGCAACAGCTCGTCGGTCTATTCCTGCATCTGCTCCGCGCGGCAGAACGCCCGGCTCGTGCGCACCGCGCTGACCGGCGACATGTGGGAGGCGATCAACAGCGCCTACATGAACGCCCAGGATAACCTTTCCCGCCAGGTGGCCGAGCGCGACCTGCCCGGCTGCCTGCGCACCCTGCGTCAGAACACCTCGCTGGTGCGCGGCATGACCCACGGCACCATGCTGCGCGGCGAACGCTACGATTTCGCCCGGCTGGGCACCTTCCTCGAACGCGCCGACAACACCGCACGCATTCTCGACGTGAAATACTACGTCCTGCTGCCCACGGCCCGCGCGGTGGGCTCGGCGCTGGATAACGTGCAATGGGAAACCATCCTGCGCTCGGTCGCGGCGCGCGGCGGATTCCGCATGGAATACGGCGCCGATTCCGGCCCCCGCGACATCACCCATTTCCTCATCCTCGACCAGCGCCTGCCCCGCAGCCTCGCCTTCTGCGCCGCCCAGCTTCAGGAAAACCTGCGCAGCCTCAATGCCGGCAACGCGCATCCCTCCGACGCCATGAGGAAGCTCGACTATATCAACCGCAAATACCTCGCCCACGAGGTCGACGCGATCTTCGAATACGGCCTGCACGAATACATCACCGAGATCATCGCCCTTCTCGCCGACCTCGCGCAGGAAATCGAACGCGAGTACCGCTTCTATGAGTGACCCCATGCACCTGCACATCAAGCACACCACGCGTTACAGCTTTTCCGGCCCCGTGACCTATGGCCTGCAACAATTGCGCAAGACGCCCAAGACCACGCGCGCCCAGCAGGTTCTGAACTGGACCACCAGCATCGAGAACGGCCGCAAGGAGGCGGACTTCACCGACCATCACAACAACGCCGTCGAACTCGTCAGCTTCGACCGCGACACCACCGAACTGACCGTCACCAGCCAGGGCGAAGTGGTGCTCGAGGATGTCAGCGGTGTCCTGGGCCGGCACCTCGGCCCCGCGCCGCTCTGGCTCTATGAACAGGCCACCAGGCGGACCGAGGCCAAATCCGGCGCCCGCGCCCTCATCCGCAAGGTCGACGCGCCCGACCCGCTCGACCGCCTGCACGCGCTCAGCCAGACGATCCGCGACAGCGTCGCCTTTCAGGTCGGCGCGTCGGAGCCCAGCTGGTCTGCCGAGGACGCGATCACCCACGGCAAGGGCGTCTGCCAGGACCACACCCACATCTTTCTCGCCTGCGCCCGCGCCATGGGCTTTCCCGCCCGCTACGTCTCGGGCTACCTGATGCTCGACGACCGCACCGCGCAGGAGGCGATGCACGCCTGGGCCGAGGCGCATGTCGACGCGCTGGGCTGGGTCGGCTTTGACATATCCAACGGAATTTCCCCCGACACACGCTACGTCCGCGTTGCAACGGGCCTCGATTACGCGGATGCTGCGCCCATCACAGGCACCAGAATCGGCGGCCCCGAGGAACGTCTCGAGGTCGAGATCGACGTCACCCAACAATAGCGAAGGACGGGCATGACATATTGCGTGGGAATGGTTCTCGACCGGGGCCTCGTTTTCATGTCAGACACCCGCACCAATGCCGGGCTCGACAACATCTCGACCTTCAAGAAATTGACAAGCTGGGAAAACCCGGGCGAACGGGTCATCACGCTGCTCTCAGCCGGCAACCTCGCCACCACGCAATCCGTGATCAGCCTGCTGGACGAACGCTCCAAGTCTCCCGGCGACCGCACGCCCTCGCTCCTGGGCGTGCCCTCGCTGTTTCAGGCCGCGCGCATGGTCGCCGATACCCTGCGCGAGGTGATCGAGCGCACGGGCGAGAGCGGCCAGCGCGCCGAAGGCACGTTCAACGCCACGATCATGCTGGGCGGCCAGATCGCCGGCAGCCCGCCGCGCCTCTTCCTGATCTACCCCGAGGGCAATTTCATCGAGGCCGGCTCCGACACGCCCTTCTTCCAGATGGGCGAAACCAAGTATGGCCGCCCCATCCTCGTGCGCGCCTTCGACCCCGCCCTGACGTTCGAGGCCGCGATGAAGCTCCTGCTCGTCAGCTTCGATTCAACGCTCAAGGCCAACCTGACCGTGGGCGCGCCCTTCGATTTCCACATCTACGAAACCGACAGCCTGACCATAGGCCAGACCGGCCGGATAGAGGCCGACAGCCCCTATTTCCATGCCGTGTCAGAGGGCTGGGGCGAGGCACTGAAGAATGCCCTCGACAGCCTGCCCGACGTCGACCTGTCGGAACTCGGCTAGCCGCCTCCCGTAGGGTGGGTGCAAACCCACCACGCGGCCAATCCGGTTGAAACCCCCCGGTATAAATGCACATTCAGGGTCAACCGACAGAAAAGGAAGATCCATATGCTGCCCGAGACGATGAAAACCGTGGAAATGCGCGAACCCGGCAAGCCCGAGGTGCTGGAGGTGGGTGAACGCCCCGTTCCCGAACCCGCGCCGTCCGAAGTGCTCATCAAGGTCACCGCCACGGGCGTCAACGGCCCCGACCTCGTCCAGCGGCGCGGGCATTACCCGCCGCCCAAGGGCGCGTCCGACCTGCTGGGCCTCGAAGTCTCCGGCGAGGTCGCGGCCCTTGGCGACAACGTCTCGGGCTGGGCCGTGGGCGACGCGATCTGCGGCCTGACCAATGGCGGCGGCTATGCCGAGTACGTGGCGGTCGACGCCACCCACTGTCTGCCCATCCCGGCGGGCATGGATGCAACCGACGCGGCGGGCCTTTGCGAAACTTATTTCACCGTCTGGTCCAATCTCTTTCTCGACAGGCCCCCTGCCCCCAATGACCTGCTGCTCGTCCATGGCGGCGCCGGCGGCATCGGCTCCACCGCCATCCAGCTGGGCCGGGCGCTGGATTGCCGTGTCTTCACCACATGCACCGGCAAGGATGACATCGACTATGTCACCAACCTCGGCGCCGAACGCGCCATCGACTTCAAGACCGAGGATTTCGTCCCCATCGTGCGCGAGGCCGGCGGCGCGAACCTGATCCTCGACATCATCGGCGGCGATTACGTGGCCCGCAACATCAAGGCCGCCCATGCCGACGCCCGCATCGTGCAGCTGGCGTTCAACGGCGGCTCGAAGATGGAAATCGATCTGATGCCGGTAATGCTCAAGCGCCTCGTCTATACCGGCTCGACCCTCCGCTCGCGCCCCGACACGTTCAAGACCCGCGTGGCGCAGGACCTTCTTGAAAAGGTCTGGCCGCTGCTGGCCGAGGGCACGGTCGGCACCTACACGCACAAGGTCTTCCCCTTCGAGGAGGCGACGGCCGCCCACGAGCTGATGGAATCTGCCACCCATCGCGGCAAGATCCTGCTCCGTCCGTAACCTGCCCGACGTGCCGTCTCCTCCGACAAGACTTTTCTGAAAAGTCTTGGCAAAAGTCTTGTGAAGACTTTTCCGCGCGTCTTGCAACGGTCGCCCTGTTAACGCCCGAAAGGCGGGAAAATGGCACCGACGCCGTACCACTCGGATACCGACGCGATACCGACGTGCCATTGACACCAAATCCGGCGCCGTTTACCGGCCCGTGCCTTGAAAAAAAGGGCGGCGCGTGGTCCGCGCCGCCCTCGACCTCAAATCACCGTTAACCTTTCGGTGATATGCCTTGTCTTATTCGCCGGTGATCGCGCTTGCGCCGACCTTCTCGATCAGCTTTTCATGCGCGACCTTCTGGTTCTCGTGGAACGTGGCCAGGTCCTCGCCTTTCATCATCTGGTCGCAGGTCAGGCCGTCCGACTTGCAGTAAGACTGCCACTCCTCGCTGTCGAAAAGCTCCTGGAACAGGTTCGTGTACCATTCCACCGCCTCAGGATCCATGTCCGGCGGGCCGTTGACCGAGCGCTGCATGTAGTACTCGATCTCCACGCCCAGCTCCTTGGCCGTCGGCACGTCCGGGAAGGCCGGCATCCGCTCGGCTGTGAACTGCACCAGAGGCTTGGTGTTGCCCGCGCGCCAGAACTCCATCTGCTCGGCGGGGTTGTTGACGGTGCTATCTATCTGATTACCAACAAGGTTCTTGGCCACCGTACCGCCGCCCGGGAACGGAATGTAGGTCACGTCATAGCCGAATTCGGCCTCCATCATCGCGGTCAGAACGCTGTCTTCCTGGCCCGATCCAGTGCCGCCGACCTTCCAGTCGAGCCCCGCCTCGGACACCGCCGTGTTAAAGCTCTCGAGGTCGGCGATGTCCTCGCGGTCGGTGTTGACCCACAGCAGGAACGTGTCCATCGCCATCAGCGCGATCGGCGTGAACTCGGTCACATCGACGCCCAGGTCCTCCTGGATGATCGGCGTGGTGTAAAAGCTGTTCAGCGTCATCATCACCACGTGGTTATCACCCGCCTTGTCCTGCAGATAGCGCAACGCCTCGGCGCCCGATCCGCCCGGCTTGTTGATCGGGATGAACGGCCGCGGGCTCAGATCCTTCTTCTGGATGAGGCCCTGCAACAGTCGTGCGATCTGGTCCGCACCACCGCCGGTGCCGGCCATGATGATGAACTCGACAGGCTTCTGCGGTTGCCATTCCGCCAGCGCCGCGGGCGCCGTCAATGCCAGCGCAGATGCGCTCGCTACAAGTAGCTTAAAGGTGTTCATGGTTCTCCTCCCTATGGTGTTCCGGCTGGTCGCCGGCGCGCTAGCTGATCCTCCCAACCAACCCGCATTGCATACAATAGTTTTTAATTGCACGCGAAACCCGAGGCGTGAAATAAAATTACACGCCCCAGCAGCAAATAACATGTACGGCTTCATTGCAAGAAATTCTTCCGCGACACGCCGCGCGCGCGCCACCACCCGTCTGACAGAGTCGATACGGAGGTAAGAAAATGCTTTCGCGTAAATGGCCTACGAAGCAAATTTCATGCAATGCATCAAGATCTGCCCGCGGTCAGGGCAGGCCAGTACCGGCCTGCCCCTGGCATGATCCTTATTCCGCCGCAGTCCTCTGCGGGTCTCCGACCGCGCCGCTGTCGAGCACGGCCTGCAGCTCCTCGCCGTCATAGCCCAGCACGTCGCGCAGGATCTCCACCGTGTGCTCGCCCAGAAGCGGCGAACGGGTCACCTCCACCGCGCTGTCCGAAAGCTTGATCGGGCAGCCTACCGTCGCGTACTTGCCGCGCTTGGGATGATCCACATCGACGATCGTACCGGTCGCCCGCAGCCCGTCGTCCTCGATCAGCTCCTTGGTCGACAGGATCGGGCCCACGGGGATGTTCAGCGGGTTGCAGATGTCCATCACCTCGAACTTCGTCTTGGTCATGGTCCACTCCTCGATCGTGCCGAAGATCTCGTTCAGCTTGTCCAGCCGTTCAGGCGGCGTGGCATAGCCCTCGGCCGTCTTCCACTCGGGCTTGCCGATCACGTCGCAGATCTGCTCCCACACCGCGGCCTGGGTGATGAAGTAGGTGTAGGCGTTGGGGTCGTCCTCCCAGCCCTTGCACTTCAGGATCCGGCCCGGCTGGCCGCCGCCAGAGTCGTTGCCCGCGCGCGGCGTCGCCTCGCCGAAGGGGATGCCCTCGCCGTACTGGCTGTATTCCTTCAGGGGCCCCGCTTCCAGCCGCTGCTGGTCGCGCAGCTTGACGCGGCAGAGGTTCAGCACCCCGTCCTGCATCGGCGCCAGCACCTTCTGGCCGCGGCCGGTACGCTCGCGCTGGAAGAGCGCCGTCATGATGCCCAGCGCCAGGTGCAGCCCGGTGCCGCTGTCGCCGATCTGCGCGCCGGTCACCAGGGGCGGGCCGTCACGGAAGCCGGTGGTCGAGGCCGCCCCGCCGGCGCATTGCGCCACGTTCTCGTAGACCTTGCAGTTCTCGTAGTTGCCGGGGCCGAAGCCCTTGACCGAGGCCATGATGATCTTGGGGTTGATCTCCTGGATCCGCTCCCAGGAAAAGCCCATGCGATCCAGCGCGCCCGGCGCGAAGTTCTCGACCAGCACGTCGCATTCCTCGATCAGCCGGGTCAGAACCTGCTTGCCGGTCTCGTTCTTGGAATTGAGCTCGATCGAGCGCTTGTTGTGGTTGAGCATGGTGAAGTAAAGGCTGTCCGCGCCCGGCACATCCACCAGCTGTTGCCGCGTGGCGTCGCCCACGCCGGGCCGCTCCACCTTCAGAACATCCGCCCCGAACCACGCCAGAAGCTGCGTGCAGGTCGGACCGGACTGCACATGCGTGAAGTCCAGAATCTTGATGCCGTCCAATGCTTTCATCAGGTCATTCCCCCATGTTTTTCGTTATTCCTGCGCGGGTCCAGACCTCGCGCACGTGGTCGTGCAGGCGCATCGTGTGATCGCGCACACGGGCCCCGGCAAGGTCCGCATCGCGCGCCTCCAGCGCCTCGATGATTTCCATGTGATCCGCCACCGATTGCGGCACGCGGTCTTCCTCGGCCATGGACCGGCGGCGTACCGCATGCATGTGCACGAACAGGTTCTCGGCCATGCGGGACAACAGCTCGCAGCCAGAGATTTCGAGGATCTTCTGGTGGAAACGGATGTTGTCGTCGGAATACTCCGCGATGTCCGCACCGGACTTGGACACCGAGTATTTCGCCGCGATGGTCCGCAGGCCGGCGATCTGGCGGTCCGTCGCAGTGTCACACGCCAGCCGCGCGGCCATGCTTTCCAGCGCCGCCCAGGCAACGATCATCTCCAGGATATCCGACAGCGTCTTGCGCTGTACGAAAATGCCACGGCGCGGGCGTACCTCCAGCAGACCTTCCTGCTCCAGACGCACCAGAACCTCGCGCAGCGGCGTCCGGGAGACGCCCAACTGATCCGCCAGTCCACGCTCGTCCAGCCGCAGGTCGACATCGTCCGCATAGATGTCCATGTCGAGGATCGCCTCGCGCATGCGGTTATAGATGTGGTCCTTGAGCGTGACCGTCGTGTCGATCGGATTGAGTTTCATGGCAGCACACCGGTCTTTCAGTCGTTAAATGAATCGTTAAATCCGCAATCTGGTATACCACGAACCAGCCTGTTGCAACGGTAAACTTTTGTAGGTGCAGAAAAAGCGCTGTTCTGTCGCGGTGTCTCCCGGTTTCGACCGCGCCAAAAGCAAAGGGCCGGGGAAGCCCCGGCCCTTCGCGAATGATGATTGACGCGCGGGTTATTCCGCCGCCACCGCCTCTTCGACCTTTTCCACTCGCACGGCCGAGTACTTGAACTCGGGGATCTTGCCGTAGGGGTCGATTGCCGGGTTGGTCAGGATATTCGCCGCCGCCTCGACATAGGCGAACGGCATGAATACCATGTCCGGCGCAATCGCACGGTCGGCCCGTGCCATCACGTCGATCGAGCCGCGCTTGGTGGTGATCCGCACCATGCCGCCCGGCTCCACCCCCAGCTTGCGCAAGGTCGAGGGGTGCAGCGAGCAGTTGGCTTCGGGCTCCACCGCGTCCAGCACGCTGGCCCGGCGGGTCATCGATCCGGTGTGCCAGTGCTCCAGCTGCCGTCCCGTGGTCAGCACCATCGGATAGTCCGCATCCGGAAGATCGTCGGGCGGGATCACGCTGGCCGGAGTGAACCGGGCGCGTCCTTCAGGCCGCGGGAAGGCATCGCCGAACACCACGGCCTGGCCGGGGTCCTCCGGGCTGAGCGACGGGTAGGTCACTGCCTCCTTTTCCAGGCGTTCCCAGGTGATGTTGTCGAGACTGCGCATGTTGATCGCCATCTCGTTGAACACCTGCGACGGGTCGGTATAGGTCCAGTTCAGACCGCAGCGCTTGGCCAGTTCGACCTCGATCCACCAGTCCTCTTTTGCCTCGCCCGGCGGCGGCACCGCCTGGCGCAGCATCTGCACGGTCCGGTTGGTGTTCGATACCGTGCCGGATTTCTCGTAAAGGGCCGAGGCCGGCAGGATCACGTCGGCATAGTTGGCCGTTTCGGTGATGAAGATGTCTTGCACCACAAGGTGATCCAGCATCGCAAGCGCGTCGCGGGCGTGCTCCACGTCAGGGTCGCTCATCGCCGGGTTCTCGCCCAGCACGTACATCGCCTTGATCTGTCCATCATGCACCGCATCCATGATCTCGGTGACTGTCAGGCCCTTCTCGCTGCTGAAATCGCCGGATTCCCAAACCTCGGTGAACGCCTTGCGCACGCCGTCATCCGTGACCGAAAGATAGTCGGGCAGGAACATCGGGATGAGGCCCGCGTCGGACGCGCCCTGCACGTTGTTCTGGCCGCGCAGCGGGTGCAGACCCGTGCCCGGCCGCCCCACATGACCGCACATCAGCGCCAATGAGATCAGGCAGCGGGAATTATCCGTGCCGTGGATATGCTGGCTGACGCCCATTCCCCAGAAGATCATGCCGGACTGCGCCGTGGCAAACTCGCGAGCGACCTCCCGCAGGGTCTCGGCGGGGATGCCGCAGAGCTCTTCCATCTTCTCGGGCGGGAATTGCGCCAGATGCGCCTTCTCGGCCTCCCAATTCTCGGTGAAGGCCTCGATATACTGCTTGTCGTAAAGCTCTTCCTCGACGATCACATGCATGATCGCGTTCAGCATGGACACGTCCGCGCCCGGTTTGAACTGCAGCATGTGGCTGGCGAACCGCTTCATGCCAACACCGCGCGGGTCCATCACGATCAGCTTGCCACCGCGCTTGGTGAACTGCTTGAAATAGGTGGCCGCAACGGGGTGGTTCTCGATCGGGTTGGCCCCGATGATGATCGCCACGTCGGCATTCTCGATCTCGTTGAAGGTCGCGGTCACCGCGCCCGAGCCGACGTTCTCGATCAGCGCCGCAACCGACGAGGCGTGGCACAGCCGCGTGCAGTGGTCCACGTTGTTGTGACCAAAGCCCTGGCGGATGAACTTCTGGAAAAGGTACGCCTCTTCGTTGGTGCACTTCGCACTGCCGAAGCCTGCTACCTCGCGGCCCCGGCCCTTCAGGCCGTTTGCGGCGAAGTCCAGCGCCTCGTCCCAGGACGCCTCGCGGAAAAAATCCTGCCAGTTGTCGGGATCGACGTTCAGCCCCTTCGCGGGCGCATCCTCGCGCCGGATCAGCGGTTTGGTCAGGCGGTGCGAGTGGTGGATATAGTCATAGCCGAACCGGCCCTTGACGCACAGGCGGCCTTCGTTCGCGGGTCCGTTGATCCCCTCGACGTACTTCACCTTGTTGTCCTTGACCTTCATGCTGATCTGACAGCCAACGCCGCAGAAGGCGCACACGCTCTCGACCTCGCGGTCATAATCCGCACTGTCACCCACCTGCGCGTCGTCCACCACCGTGGAGGGCATCAGCGCGCCTGTCGGACAGGCCTGCACGCATTCGCCGCAGGCCACACAGGTGCTTTCGCCCATCGGGTCGTCGAAATCGAAGGTGGGAAAGCTGTCATGACCACGTCCGGCCATGCCGATCACGTCATTGACCTGAACTTCGCGGCAGGCGCGAACGCACAGGTTGCACTGAATGCAGGCATCCAGGTTGACGCTCATCGCGACGTGGCTGTCATCCAGAAGCGGCACGCGGTCCTGCTCCAGCCTGGGCAGGCGGCTTTCCGACACGCCGGCCAGCTTCGCCATGTCCCAAAAGTGGCTCGACTTGTCATGCGCCTTCTCGGGCTCGGGCTGGTCGGCCACCAGCATTTCCATCACCATCTTGCGCGCGGTCGCGGCACGGTTCGAGTTGGTCGTGACGTTCATGCCTTCGCTGGGCTCTCGAATGCACGAGGCCACGAGGTTCCGCTCGCCCTCGACCTCGACCATGCAGGCGCGGCAGTTGCCATCGGGGCGGTACCCTGGCGCGGGCTTGTGGCACAGGTGCGGGATCTTCAGACCCCGGCCATTGGCCACTTCCCATATGGTCATGCCCTTTTCGGCTTCGACTTCCTTGCCATCGAGTGTGAACTTGATCTTGTCGGTCATGTCTTACACCTCGTCCGGGAAATGTTTCATCGTCAGGCGAATGGGGTTGGGCGCCGCCTGCCCTAGGCCACAGATGGAGGCATCCACCATGGTCTGGCTCAGCTCCTCCAGCAGTGACTGGTCCCACTTGTCCGCCTGCATCAGCTTGACGGCCTTTTCGCAGCCCACGCGGCACGGCGTGCACTGGCCACAGCTTTCGTCCTCGAAGAACTTCAGCATGTTAATGGCGGCTTCCTTGGCGCTGTCCTTGTCCGACAGGATCACAACGGCAGCCGAGCCGATGAAGCTGCCATGCGGCTGCAACATGTCGAAATCCAGCGGCACGTCATCCATATGCGCGGGCAGCAGCCCCGAGGACGGACCGCCCGGCTGGTAGGCCTTCAGCGTGTGACCGTCCAGCATCCCGCCGGCGGCCTCCACGATATCCAGGATGGTCGACCCGGCGGGCAGCAAGTGCACGCCCGGGTTCTTCACCCGGCCAGAGACCGAGAAGGACCTCAGGCCCTTGCGCTCGTTCTTCTCGACGCCCGACAGGATCTCGCCGCCTTCGCGCAGAACGCGGGTCACCCAGTAGAGCGTCTCGACATTGTTCACCAGCGTCGGCTTGTTGTAGACGCCGACCTGCGCCACGAAAGGCGGGCGGTGTCGCGGCAGGCCGCGCTTGCCTTCGATCGATTCGATCATCGCGCTTTCTTCGCCGCAGATATAGGCCCCCGCGCCGCGGCGCAGTTCGATATAGCCTTCCTCGACAATGCCCGCCTCTTCCAGCGCCTTGATCTCCTTGGCGAGGATCTTGAGCACGGCGGGATATTCGTCGCGCATGTAGATGAAGCAGGTCTTCGCCTCGACCGCCCAGGCGGCGATCAGCATCCCCTCAAGGAAAAGGTGCGGCGTACGCTCCAGATAGTAACGGTCCTTGAACGTGCCGGGCTCGCCCTCGTCGCCGTTGACGGCCAGGTATCGCGGCCCGGCTTCGGCCCGCACGAAGCCCCATTTTTTGCCCGAAGGGAAACCAGCGCCGCCCAGACCGCGCAGCCCCGAATCGAGCAGGGTCTGCTGAATGGTCTCGAAATCGCCATTCTTGCGGATTTCCGCCAGCTTTTCATAGCCGCCATCGGCCTTGTAGGCCGCGAAATCTTCGTAATCGGGGATGTGCGCGTGGGTGTCATCCGCGGCGATCGCGGCCTCTACCTTTTCAACCGTCGCGTTGTCGATGTGATTGTGGCCCAGTTCCAGCACCGGGGCCGTGTCGCAGCGGCCCATGCAGGGCGCGCGCAAAACGCGGACTTCGGAAGGGTCCATGCCATCCTCCAGCGCCGCTTTAAGCTGCTGTGCCCCGGCCAGCTCGCACGAGAGCGAATCGCAGACCCGGATGGTCAGCGCAGGGGGTGGAACCTCGCCTTCCTTGATCACGTCGAAATGCGCGTAAAATGTTGCGACTTCATAGACTTCGGCCTGCGAGATGCGCATTTCCTCTGCCAGCGCGCGCAGATGCGCCGCCGAAAGGTGGCCATATTTGTCCTGAATCAGGTGCAGGTATTCTATCAGCAGGTCACGCCGCCGGGGCGCATCCCCCAGAAGGTCGCGTACTTCTTCCCAGGCCTGGTCTTCCAGCTGCCGGCCCTTGGGCGTATGCCGCCCCTTGCCCTTGCCAGATTTCCATACGCCGCTGCGATCGTCCAATGCCATGATCGGTCCTCCCGTTGCTTCCGGGATACTAAAGCATGCATTACGCAATCAAAAATCGTATGATTCAAACCCACGATAAGCAGGCCTTATTGCAGGACCTCTTTCAGGGCCTGTACCGTGCGCAGCGCCGGACCTCTGTCCGCGGTCACCAGGCTGAGCGATTTGTGCACCTCAGGCTCCACCAGCGGCAGGATGCGCACCGACCGCGGCGCACCGGTATTCTCGACCAGCACCTTGGGAACCACCGTTGCCGCCGCGCCCTGGATGGCCATCACAACCCCCGCGGTCAGGCCCGACAATTCCGCCACGACTCGCGGACGCGTGCCCACCTCCTGGAACACCGTGTCGATGATATGCCGGTTCTGCATTCCCGGCTCCAGCAGGCACAGCGGCAAGGCGCCGGCCTCCTTCCAGGTGATCTCTGTCTTGCCCTCCTCGACCATCCCGGCGGGCACCAGCAGCACGTATTGCTCGTCGTCAATCGGCGTCACGCTCAAAAAGCTGTGGATCGCGCTCTCGGAATTGGCGCTGTCGGTATAGGTTATCCCGGCATCGTAGGTGCCAGCCTCAAGCCCGTGCAGAATCGCCAGCGAGTTCATCGTCTTGACCCGCACCGTGATGCCTGGGTTTGCCTCTCGCAGCCGGATCACCGTCTTCGCCGCAAGCGCCGCAGCTGTCGGTATCGCCGCCAGCGACAGCACGCCCGTGACGTCGCCCGGCTCGGCGCTGAACTCGGTTTCCAGCCGCTTGACGTCCTCAAGGATCTGAAGCGCATGGCGCACAATGCTTTCCCCGTCCGGCGTCAGCCCCTGAAACCGATTGCCCCGGTGAACGATCTTTGTCTCCAGATGCTCTTCCAGCTTGGCGATCCGCATTGAGAATGCAGGCTGCGACACGCCGCATTCCTCGGCGGCGCGGGCAAAATGCTTCTGCCGCGCCAGCGCGGTCAGAAATTGCAGGTCTTTGAGGTCAAGCACGTGCGCTCCATCTTCGGCCGCCAATCGCGCCGGACTAAATCAAGACGCGCGCCGGATGTCTATTTGAAACGAACCCTTGCCGGATCAGACCAGCTCTCCGCCCTCCCGAAGATCTGCGCTGCATGTTCTTCGAGGTAGATGCGAAGCCACGGCGTGTAGATCTCCGGCATACTGCGCGCCCACTCCGCCAGCGCGTCAAGATCGGCCCAGGCGGTGTCCATCACTTCCGACGGATTCGGCCGCGCGGCAATCCGTTCCGGGACCGAGGCCACGAACACGTCGACAACCTCGTGCTCTACCATTCCGTTGCCCACATCGGCGCGATATTCCAGCTGGTCGCGATAATCCAGCGCCAGGCCCTCGATGGCCAGTTCCTCCTTCAGCCGGCGATGCGCGCAGGCTTCCGGGTCCTCGCCCCAATGCGGATGGGTGCAGCAGGTGTTCGCCCAAAGACCCGGCGTATGGTACTTGCCCAACGCCCGCCGCTGGATCAGCACCTCGTTGCCGCACAGCACGAAAACCGACACCGCCTTGTGCCGCAACCCGCGCTCATGTGCTTCCAGCTTCTCGACGGCCACCAGATCGGCGCCGACCCATGTCGGGATCATCACGCTCATGTATAGGCCGCCGGCACCAGCCGCGTTAGATGTGCCAGGTTCTTCAACCCGATCTTCAGGTGGGCCATGGGCCGGGCCTTTACCAGTTTCTTGTTCATATACGCCTCGAAGGTCAGACGCTGCACGTCGATATCATGGCACAGCGACACGAACCGTTCGCGCCGCTCGTCCGACTTGTAATAGGCATTCTGCATGGAGGCCAGCACCCGGAACACCGTCTTGTGCTCTTTCATGAACAGCTGCCGCGCCAGCCGCAGATCCTTGACCCGCCCCGAGGCCAGTGTCGCCGCCGCTGCCGTGGCCGCAACGCGCCCGCCTGCCATGGCATAGTAGATGCCTTCACCGGAACTGGGCGCGACCACGCCGGCCGCATCCCCGGCCAGCACCACGTCGCGACCGTTGTCCCAACGGTCAAGTGGTTTCAGAGGAATTGGCGCACCTTCCTTGCGGATCGTCTCGCACCCCGCCAGCCCACTCGCCAAACGCAGATCGGCGGTGGCCTGTTTCACGTCCACCTCCCGCACCATCGAGCCCATGCCGACACTGGCCGACTTGCCATGCGGGAAGACCCAGCCATAGAAATCCGGGGAAATCCTGCCGTCATAGATGACGTCGCAGCGAGTCGGGTCGTATTCTCCCACCGCAACCGGGGCGGCGATGATCTCGTGATAGGCGATGACATAGGGAATTCGGTCCCCGCCCTCGACCTCGTCCCGCGCGACGTTCGACCGCGCCCCGTCGGCGCCGATTACCAGCCTGCAGGGCAGCTCCCGCTCGTTGCCGCTGACCTTGTCACGATAGATCACCCGGGTTTGTCCGTCCTCCCGCGCGATGCGCCGGTAAGTCCCGGTGGCGCACACTGCGCCGGCCTCCTCGGCCCGGGCACGAAGGAACTCATCGAAATCCTCGCGATCCACCATGCCGACGAACCCGTTCTCGATCGGGATATCCACCTTGCGCCCGGTAGGCGAGATCATCCGCGCGGTGGTGATCTTGGCCACCAGCAGAGCCTCGGGAATGTCAAAATCCGCAATCAGCCGCGGCGGGATCGCTCCTCCGCAAGGCTTGATCCGTCCGGCCCTGTCCAGCAGCGCCACCTTGTGGCCCGACCGCGCCAGGTCTTCGGCCGCCGTGGCCCCGCTCGGCCCGCCTCCCACCACCACAACGTCATACATGGTTCATTCTCCCGGTTGCAGCAGCGGCGCGGGCGGCCGGTGCAGGATGCGCACCGCCACCAGCGCGGCGGCCAAGAAAAGGACGGCCTCAAGGCCAAAAACGGCAGCATAGGCCGCCCCGTCGCTCATCATCGTACGGGCCGCGTCCAGCGTACCCGTGGCAATCAGCCCGGCCAGTCCGGCGGCGACGGCCTGCGCCGCGCCGAAGACGCCCATCCGCGTGCCGGTCGCCCCTTCCTGCGCCGCCGCCAGCCGCATCATCGACCCGATGGCCCCCACCACAAAAAGGCCGTTGCCAAGCCCCAGGATCACCGTGAACGGTACCAGCGCGCCCCCTGCGCCAAGCCCCAGCAAGCCCAAAGCCGAAACGACGCAGCCTGTCACGGCCCATGCCCTGAGACCGCCCATCCCGAAGGTCGAAAAGGCCCCCGCTAACAGCATGCCCAGAAGCGCGGCGCCATCCTTGCCGCCCGACAGCTTGGTCGATTCATCCGGGCTCAGACCATGAATATGTCCTGCGAAAGGCTCCAGCACCAGTTCGCTCAGGTAGAATGCAAGGATCGACAGGAACACGAACCCGGTAAAGGCCCGCGCCGCCGGGTCTTCCCACGTTGCCCGCAGGGCCGGGACCAATTTGGTCTCCTGCGGCGCAGGCACAGACCCCAGCCGCCGCTCGACGCCCCACGTCGCGATCAGCGCAGCCACGAAACAGGCCGCCGCCACGACCGGCACCACCATCATCAGGCGCTCCGGGCTGTATGGTTTCAGCGCGATCCCCGCCCCAACCGAGGCCGCAATCGCCCCCGCGATCAGCATAAGCCATGCAAAGGTGGCAGCCGCCCCCTTCTTCTCGTCCGGTGCCGCCGTCGCCAGCAGCGCCAAAAACGACGTGCCAGCCGCGCCGATCCCGAATCCGATCAGCGCATAGGCCAGGATCCACACCGCAATCGCAACCTGCATGCTCGGCGCAAAGGCAATCGCCCAAGCCGTCAGGACCAACCCTGCTCCCACCACAAGTGTTCCGCCCAGGATGAAAGGCGTCCGCCCGCCTCGCGCATCCGACCTGTGCCCCCAGACAGGCCGCGACAGTTGTACGGCATAATGCAGCGCCACCAGAAACCCGGGGAGCAGCGCGGGCAGGGCAAGTTCCACCGTCATCAGCCGGTTGAACAGGTTCACCGGCAGTGCGGCCATCCCGCCGATCGCCATGTTGGCGAGGCAAAGCCGTGCGATACCGCCCCATCCCAGTGTCATACCAGCCCCCTCACTGCGAAGGCTGCAACCATCATGCCACTGACGTACAGGGTCACGCCCGTGCCGTTGTACCAGGGCGCGCGGCCCTTGGGTTCGGCCAGCATCACGCGCATTGCCCAAAGCTGTACCACCAGCAATGCCGCGATGGCAGCGGCGTGAGACACCTGCCCCCACCCCGCCAGCAGAGCGATCACTGCAACCTGCGGCACTGCCATGACCCAGCACGCCACGCGCGCCGCACGCTCCGGCCCCAGCGTGACAGGCAGGGAGTTCACGCCCGTCTGCCTGTCGCCCTCCAGCGCCTTGAAATCGTTGAGTGTCATGATCCCGTGTGCGCCCACGGCATAAAGCAGCGCCAGCACCACGATTTGCCAGGTCGGCGCACCTGCCGACAGCACCGCGGCGCCGGTGAACCACGGCAGACCTTCATAACACAGCGCCACCAGGCCCGGCCCCCACCAGCCCGATTTCTTGAGCCGGACAGGCTCGGCCGAATAGGCCCAGGCCGCCAGCACGCCAAATACCGTCGCGCCAAAGCCCCACGGGCCCAGCGTCGCCCCGAGCGCCATCGCCATGCCGCTCATGACCAGGGCGATCCAAAGACCCCATCGGCCCGGAATGCGCCCAGAGGGGATCGGGCGGTGCGGCTCGTTGATGGCGTCCACATGCCGGTCGCACCAGTCGTTGGCCGCCTGGCTCATGCCGCATACAACGGGTCCTGCCAGCACAACGCCTATTAGGACCAGCCACGGCGCCGACATCACCGGAATGCCGCTGGAAACGACGCCGCAAAGATACGCCCAGACCGGAGGGAACCACGTGATCGGCTTGATCAAGGTCAAGATGGCGCGCGGTTCAGGCCAGCGACGCGACACCCGTATGCCCAAGGAGACACTCATGGTGTCAAGTATGGTTTACATATCGGATTCGGGAAAGGTCTTTTTTGGCCCGCCACTCGCTGCCGAGCGGAAATCCTTTCAGATAGGACTCCCAAAGCTTCTCAAAGCTTTCGGCCGCCTACTCGTCCGCAGTCGCGTTGATCAGGCCGTGTTTGCGGAGCTTTACGTACAGGCTCTGCCGCGAGAGCCCCAGCATCTCCGCCGCCGCGACCCGGTTGTTCCCGGTCAACTGAACCGCCGTCTCGATGCACAGCTTTTCGATCACGTCCGAAGTGGCGGAAACAAGCTCCTTCAACGACGCTGTTCCGACCAGGTCCATGACATTCTTCATGGCCTCTTCGCTGACCACGCTGGTCACTTCAGCATCCGCGCTTTCGCTCAGCGCCGTGTTGCGCAGGATGAAACCGTAGCCGAAATCACCGGACGGGTCGCGCAGCCGCGTCACCGAGGCCTCGACACTGGCGCGCGTGCCGACCACGCTTGCAATCTGCGTCGCGTAGGCCCGCAGCCGCCCCTGCTTGGACGCTGTCTCCAGCATCAGCTTGGTATCGACCGCTCCTCGCACGAGGAAATCGGCAAGATTGGTGTCCCTGACATCGCGCAGTTGCGCGGCATCCGCGATGGTCAGAAATGCTTCGTTCGCATCCCGGATAACGCCTTTGCCGTCGGTGATCACGATAGCATCGCTGGCGGCTGCAAAAAGCGCGCCCATGACCTGCGCCACCTCGATCGAGTCCCCGGCCTCGCCATCTACGGGCCGCACACGGCACAGAATGAAAAGTTCGCCCGCGGCGCGGAAGAATTCGGGGTAGAGCTTCAGATCGCGCTCGTTGCGCCGCGCCACCAGGTCGATACCGCGCGCCTCGCGCGATCCTGCCGCACTGCGCATCGCCTCGATCAGCTCCTCGCGCTTGCGTCCATCGAACGCCTGCGCCAGCGACGACCCGCTCAGCGTTTCGGGCGTCGTTCCCAGAAGAACCGCCGCCGCGCTGTTCAGGTCGCGAATGCGACCTTTTTCCGGTTCCACCAGAATCAGCGGGGTTTCCGACGCCTCGAGGACGACATGATAAAATGTCTGCTCGCCGCGCAGCCGTTGCTGATCGCGCTCGCGCGCCGTCTGCTCCGCGACAAGGCGCTGCTGAACCTCGGCGATGGGCTGCATATCCCGACCGAGCAGCAGCAGACCGCCCCCCTCATAGACACGGTGAAGCGTGTACCGGATCGGAAATTCCCAGGTGGCGTTGTCGACGTGGTTCAGTTCCAGCGCCCGCGGCGTCACATCCGGATCGGCTTGCATCTTTGCCACGCGCCGGTCGAACTTATCCTTGCTCTCGACGGTCAGGAAATTCTCGAACGGCCGACCGACCCAGTGGTCCAGACACCCCAGCGACGGGCAATCGGGATTGACGGAAATGCCGGCAACTTCGCCGTCGGCCGAGATATAGACGGCCAGATCGCCGGCCTGCTCTACGATGTTTTCCACCCCAGTGGGATCGGGCAAGGCACCGGCGCGCAGTCTCTCCGACTTCCGAGTCTCACGGGTCATCAGACCACTCCGATCTTCCCCAAACCAATAAGCGTCACAGAACACCGCTGAACGGAAGAGCTTCCGAGACGCTCGACAAACCACACTTCTCTATCGCCTCCCGTGCCGTGCGTACCGAGAAATCCGCGCCGGTCTTTGAAACGGCTTTCGGATCGGCCTCCACGGCGCGCCCCCCGATCACGATAGGCGGCAGATAGTCCGTATTTGAACGCACGTAATCTACAAGTCCGGTGGTTTTTTCAACCGAATTCCGCGTGGCGACCGATATTCCGATCATGGCGAACCGGCGACTGCCCGCAAGTTCAGCTAATTCCTCTTGCCTGAGGCCGATGGCCATATGCACCCAAAGTCCATGCCGGCGCAAATTATCGGCCGCCACGAAGGCGCCCAGCGCGTGCTGCTCGAACTGCGGCACGACCATGAGCACAGATTGGCCGAGCGGTATGCTCCGATCGCTCCACCGGGCCGGCGCGTCGGCCGGCTTGTTGCGAAACAGGCCCTGCAGCCGCGAAGCGCCGACCGTAACGTCCACGAAGCTCGCCCGATCGCTGACCCAGAGCTCGCCCAGATAGGCCGAGGCAGTCGGGATGTATGACTGAAAGATCTCTTGGGTGCTCACACCGCTGGCCATCAGCGACGCCACGACCGCGCGATAGCTGCTGTCGGACTCGGACATCAGCGCCTCGACCAGGCGCTCGATCCATTGCTCGCGGGTTCGCGGTTCGGCTTTGGCCGTGTTGGAAATCACCGTTCTGAGCGCCGACTCGACCAGAAACCGTATGGCTGGCTGTTGCACTGTCGATAGGCCGGAGCCTTTTTTGTCCCAGGACTCTGTCACGCGTCTCTCCCCCGCGTCGTCACCGTCACGATCCGCAAGCGATCGGAAAATTCGCTGACGAGGATAGTGTGCGCCGGCGGCTCTTCAATGTCAATTTTTCCTGACACACACGCATAACACGAAACCTCAACCCCATGTTTCCTAACGGCAATCTCCACCTGAAATATGCCAAGGCTCCATTGAATGGACCTAACCGACTTCCGTGATTCGGGTTACCCAACCACCACATAGTGTTGACGCCACGCGACGCCGCAAAGTGTAAATTTTAATTGACACTTTAGTAGGCCGCGCCCTAGCATCAAACCAGAATCTCATGGCCTGAGAGGGGGAGTCCATGTCGCTTCGAGCGTCATCAAACGCGAACCGCGCCCTGCTCTACACACCCGAGCAGCGCGTCCGCCGCGACGCCAGTATCTGGACCACCGTGCAGGGCATCCTCGCCCCCGCCCAATTCCTCGTTTTCCTGATCTCGCTCGGCCTGGTGATCCGCTACCTGTCAACCGGCGAAGGCTACATGCTCGCCACCTGGTCTATCCTGATGAAGACCGGATTCCTCTACGTGATCATGATAACTGGCGCGATCTGGGAAAAAGTTGTTTTTGGTCAGTATCTTTTCGCGGCTTCCTTCTTCTGGGAGGATGTCTTCAGCTTTGCCGTCATCGCGCTTCACACCGCGTATCTCTGGGCACTGTTCACGGCCTCCCTCACGCCCCAAGGCCTGATGATCCTGGCGCTCGCCGCCTATGCCGCCTACGCCTTCAACGCCGCCCAATTCCTGCTCAAACTGCGTGCAGCTCGACTGCAATCGGCGGGCCTGTCCGAGGTCCCGGCATGACGGACGTCTCCACGACTCTTCCGGCCGCCGGATGCCGCGACGCCCCGGTCCTGAAACAGCGCGGTCAGCACGAGGTCTTTTGCGGCCTGACGGGAATCATCTGGCTGCACCGCAAGATGCAGGACGCGTTTTTCCTTGTCGTGGGCAGCCGCACCTGCGCCCATCTGCTGCAATCCGCCGCCGGCGTGATGATCTTCGCCGAGCCGCGTTTCGGCACCGCCATTCTCGAGGAGACCGATCTTGCCGGCCTTGCCGATGCCCAGGCCGAACTTGAGCGCGAGGTTGCCCGCCTGCTGGAGCGCCGCAAGGATATCCGCCAGCTTTTCCTCGTCGGCTCCTGCCCGTCCGAAGTAATCAAGCTGGATCTTGCCCGCGCCGCCGAAAAGCTCTCGCTGCAATATGCGCCGCATGTGCGGGTGCTGAACTACTCGGGCTCTGGCATCGAAACGACCTTTACCGAGGGCGAGGATGCCTGCCTCGCCTCGATGGTCCCTGTCTTGCCGGAGACGAACGAGCGTCAGCTTCTCGTTGTCGGCGCCCTGCCCGACGTTGTCGAGGACCAGATGCTCGACCTTCTGTCCAAAATGGGCATCGACACCGTGAAAGTGCTGCCAGCGCGCCGCGCCGACAGCACTCTCGCGGTTGGTCCCAACACCTCTTTCATCCTTACCCAGCCTTTCCTCGGCGGCACCCTCGCCGCACTTGGAAAGCGCGGGGCGCGTCACATTCTTGCGCCTTTCCCGTTCGGCGAAGAAGGCACCACCGCGTGGCTTCGCGCCGTGGCAATGGAGTTCAGTGTCGACATCACCCTGTTCGACACTGTAACACGCGCGCCCCGCGCACGGGCCAGAAAAGCGATCTCACAGGCGTCGGAGAAACTGGACGGCAAGTCCGTCTTCTTTTTCCCCGACAGCCAGCTTGAGATTCCGCTGGCCCGGTTTCTCACCCGCGAATGCGGGATGACCGCCGTCGAAGTCGGCGCGCCCTATATCCACAAGGGCGTCGTCGGCCCCGATCTCGACCTGCTGGAAGAGGGACCGACGCTCTCCGAAGGCCAGGATGTCGAGATGCAGCTCGACCGCTGCCGCGCCGCCCAGCCCGACCTGACGGTCTGCGGCCTTGGCCTCGCCAACCCGCTGGAGGCAGAGGGGCTGGCCACCAAGTGGGCCATCGAACTCGTGTTCACGCCGGTGCATTTCTACGAACAGGCCGGTGACCTTGCCGGTCTCTTCTCGCGCCCGCTGAATCGCCGCGCCAAGCTGCGGCTGGAGGCGGCGGAATGAAGCTGTCGGTCTGGACATACGAAGGCCCGCCGCATGTCGGCGCATTGCGCGTCGCCACCGCGATGAAGAGGCTGCACTACGTCCTGCACGCGCCGCAGGGCGACACCTATGCCGACCTGCTCTTCACCATGATCGAGCGGCGCAAGCATCGGCCGCCTGTCACTTATACAACATTTCAGGCCCGAGATCTGGGCGCAGACACCGCAAACCTTTTCAAAACCGCGGCTCAGGCGGCCTATGACCGGTTTCAGCCCCAGGCGATGATCGTCGGCGCCTCCTGCACCGCCGAACTGATCCAGGACGATCCCGGCGGCATGGCCGAACAGATGGGTCTGCCCTGCCCCGTGATTGCGCTGGACCTGCCCAGCTACCAGCGCAAGGAAAACTTCGGCGCGGACGAAACCCTGTTCCAGCTGGTGCGCAATCTGGCCCGCCCGATGGAGCGCACGGGCCATGTCACCGCCAACCTGATCGGCCCCACCGCGCTCGGCTTTCGCCATCGCGACGACATCACCGAGGTCACCGCCCTGCTCGAAGACATGGGCATCTCGGTCAATGTCTGCGCGCCGTTCAATGCCACGCCCGAGGATCTCACCCGGTTGGGCGCGGCGCATTTCAACGTCCTGATGTATCCCGAAACCGGCGAGGCCGCCTGCCGCTGGATGGAACGTGAACTGGATCAGCCGTTCACCAAGACCGTTCCGATCGGCGTCGGCGCCACCCGGGATTTCATCGCCGAGGTTGCCGAGATCACAGGGCAAGAGCCAAAGCTCGACGACAGCCGCCTGCGCCTGCCGTGGTATTCGGCCTCGGTCGATTCCACCTATCTGACCGGCAAGCGCGTGTTCCTCTTTGGCGACGGCACGCATGTCGCCGCCGCCGCCCGCGTCGCCCGCGACGAGATGGGGTTCGAGGTGGTGGGCCTTGGCTGCTACAACCGCGAGATGGCCCGCCCGATCCGCGGCCTGGCCAGGGACTACGGCGTCGAGGCGCTGATCACCGACGATTATCTCGACGTCGAACAGCGGATCGAGGAACTGGCGCCCGAGATGATTCTCGGAACGCAAATGGAACGCCATATCGGCAAGCGCCTCGGCATCCCCTGCGCCGTCATCTCCGCTCCCGTCCACGTGCAGGATTTCCCCGCACGCTACAGCCCGCAAATGGGCATCGAGGGCGCGAACGTCATCTTCGACACCTGGGTGCACCCGCTGGTCATGGGGCTGGAAGAGCACCTGCTGCACATGTTCCGCGACGATTTCGAGTTCCACGACGACGCGGGCGCCAGCCATCACGGGCACAAGGCGGTCGACCGTCCCGGGCTTGACCCGGGACCTCCCGCCAATCCGGTCGAGGAACCGCAGCCCGCCAATGACAACACCTCCATCACCTGGCTCGCCGACGCGGAAAAAGAACTGAAGAAGATCCCCTTCTTCGTGCGCGGCAAGGCCCGCCGCAACACCGAAACCTTCGCCGCCGAACGCGGCATGACGCAGATCAGCCTCGATACTCTGTACGAGGCGAAGGCCCATTATGCGCGATGACGCCATGATAGCCCGGCCTTACAAGGTCGTGATCCTGACGCTGGACAGCCACGCCGCCGGGTCCTGCGAACGCGCGGCGCTCAATCTCGGCATGGATTTCCCGGGGCTGGAGCTCAAGGTCCATGCCGCCGCCGAGTGGGGCGAAAGCGACGCCGCCCTGGCCGCCGCACGCGCCGATATCGCCACGGGCGACATCCTCATCGCAAATCTCCTTTTCCTCGAAGACCACATCAACGCGATCCTGCCCGACCTCGAGGCGCGGCGCGAGGATTGCGACGCGCTGGCGGGCATCATCGCCGACGCCAAGATCGTGCGTCTGACCCGTATGGGCACGCTCGACATGCAGGCGCCCGAATCCGGCACCCGAAAGCTGATGAAAAAGCTGCGAGGCCAGACCAAGCAGAATGTCGACAGCGGCGCCAAGAAGATGAAGATGCTGCGCCGCCTGCCGCGCATCCTCAAGCTGATCCCGGGCAAGGCCCAGGACCTGCGCGCATGGTTTCTGACGATGCAATACTGGCTGGGCGCGTCGGACGAGAACGTCGAAGGCCTGATCCGCTTCCTCGTCTCGCGCTACTGCCGCCATGACGAGTGGCGCGGTGCCCGCGTTGCCCTGCCGGTCGAATACCCCGATACCGGGCTTTACCATCCCGACCTGCCCGACCGCATCACCACCGACCCCGCCGACCTGCCCGGCCACATCCCCGGCGCATCCACCGTGGGCCTGCTGATGATGCGCTCCTACGTGCTCTCGGGCGACACGGCGCATTATGACGCCGTCATCCGCACCCTCAACGCGCGTGGGCTTAACGTCCTTCCCGCCTTTGCAGGCGGTCTCGACGGACGCCCGGCCATCGACGCTTTCTTCCGCACCGAGCGTGGCCCCAAGATCGACGCGCTGGTTTCGCTGACCGGCTTCAGCCTCGTCGGCGGTCCGGCCTATAACGACAACGACGCGGCCATTTCCGTGCTCAAGGACCTCGATCTGCCCTACATCGCGGCCCACCCGCTGGAGTTCCAGACGCTGGGCCAATGGGCGGCCTCGCCCCAGGGCCTCGGCCCGATCGAGACCACGATGCTGATCGCCCTGCCGGAACTCGACGGCGCAACCTGCCCGACGGTCTTTGCCGGCCGCCACGGCCCCGAGGGCTGCGACGGCTGCCGTCACAAATGCCGCGCCGCGCCCGACGCCAAGTCCATGGCCCCCTGCCCCGAGCGCATCGACAGCCTGGTCGAGAAAACCGAGCGGCTGATCCGCCTGCGCCGCCGCAAGCTGGCCGAAAAGAAGGTCGCCATCGTGCTTTTCGGCTTCCCGCCCAACGCGGGCGCCGTAGGCACCGCCGCCTATTTGTCCGTGTTCGAGAGCCTGCACAACACCATGCGGGAAATGCAGGCCCAAGGCTACGACATCGAGGTCCCCGAGACCGTCGACGCCCTGCGCGCCGCCGTCCTGCAAGGCAACGCCGCCCAATACGGGCAAGAGGCCAATGTCGCCGCCCATGTCAGCGCCGACACTATCGTGGCAAACACGCCCCACCTGGCCGAAGTCGAAGAGGTTTGGGGCCCCGCTCCCGGCAAGGTGCAATCCGACGGGCGCGGCGTCTTCGTGCTGGGTCAGGACTTCGGCAACATCTTCGTCGGCGTCCAGCCCGCATTCGGCTACGAGGGCGACCCGATGCGCCTCCTGTTCGAGCGCGGCTTCGCACCCACCCATGCCTTCGTGCAGTTCTACCAGTGGCTGCGCAACACCTACCAGGCCGACGCCATCTTGCATTTCGGGATGCATGGCGCACTGGAATTCATGCCCGGCAAGCAGGCGGGTCTTGGCCCCCGCGACTGGCCCGACCGCCTGATTGGCGAGATGCCCAATATCTACCTCTACGCCGCCAACAACCCGTCCGAGGCCAGCCTCGCCAAGCGCCGCTCGGGCGCCGTCACCATTTCACACCTCACCCCGCCCCTGGCCACCGCCGGCCTCTACAAGGGCCTGGCCGAGCTGAAAGACAGCCTCACCCGCTGGCGCGCCACGCGCCCCGGCGCGTCCGAACGCACCGATCTGGAAACGCTCATCGCCGAACAGGCCGAGGCGGTGGATCTGGGCGATACCGATCCCGAAACGCTCTGGCTGAAACTCTTGGAAACCGAGGACGCGCTGATCCCCGAGGGCCTGCACGTCGTGGGGCGGCCCATGTCAGACACGGCCCGCGCCGAGTATCTCGACCTCATGGCCGACGCGGATGCCGAGACCCGCACCGCCGCCGACAAACACCTGCGAGAAAGCACCGAGATCCCTGCCATCCTGCACGCGCTGGCGGGCGGGTTCACGCCCACGGTTCATGGCGGTGACCTGATCCGCTCGCCCGATATACTGCCCACCGGCCGCAACATCCACGCGTTCGACCCGTTTCGGATGCCCAGCGAATTTGCCTGCCGCGAAGGCGCGGCACAGGCCCAGCTTCTGCTGGACACGCACAAGATCCTGCCTCGCACCGTGGCGATCGTCCTCTGGGGCTCCGACAACATTAAGTCCGACGGTTCTCAACTGGCACAAGCGCTGGCGCTCATGGGCGCCAAACCCCGCTTCGACAGTTTCGGCCGCCTCTGCGGCGCGGACCTGATCCCACTCGCCGAACTGGGCCGCCCCCGCATCGACGTCATCATGACCCTCTCCGGCATCTTCCGCGACCTTCTCCCCCTGCAAACCAAGCTGCTGGCCGAGGCCGCACTCAAGGCCGCGCAGGCCGACGAGCCGGTCGAACAGAACTTCATCCGCGCCCACGCGCTCGCCTATGCCGAGAAGATCGGCTGCAACCTGCAAACCGCTGCCTTGCGCGTTTTCTCTAATGCCGAGGGCGCCTATGGCTCGAACGTCAACATGATGGTCGACAGCTCCGCCTTCGACGACGAGGACGAACTGGCCGACGCCTACCTGTCGCGCAAATCCTTCGCCTACGGTGTCGACGGCAAGGCCGCGGCCAACGACAAACTGCTGCAAACCGCGCTTGGTGACGTGGAACTGGCCTACCAGAACCTCGAATCCGTCGAACTGGGCGTCACCACCGTCGATCATTATTTCGACACGCTGGGCGGCATCTCGCGCGCGGTGAAACGTGCACGGGGCGGCGAAGAAGCTGCGATCTACATCTCCGACACCACGCGTGGGGCGGGCAAGGTGCGCACGCTGGCCGACCAGGTCTCGCTCGAAAGCCGCTCCCGCGCCCTGAACCCCAAGTTTCACGAGGCGCTTCTGCAACACGGCGCCGAAGGCGTCCGCCAGATCGAAAGCGCCTTCACCAACACGATGGGCTGGTCCGCCACCACCGGCCAGGTCGAGCCCTGGGTTTACCAGCGATTGTCCGAGACCTTCATCCTGGACGCGGACATGCGCCAGCGGCTGTCGGATCTCAACCCGACCGCCTCTTCCCGCATGGCCAACCGCCTGCTCGAAGCGCATGACCGCGCCTATTGGCAGCCCGACGAGAACACTCTCTCGGCCCTGCGCAACGCCGCAGACTCCCTCGAAGACCACCTCGAAGGAGTCGCCGCAGAATGACACGCAATCCCGAAAGGACAGGCGACACATGAGCCCTCGCGACGACATCCCGGCCCTTAGGGGCCAAGACGGCGAAGGATCGGTTCAGGTTCACCAGGACCCATCGATGAAGATCGAAGGGGCCAAGGTCTTCTCGGTCTACGGCAAGGGCGGGATCGGCAAGTCGACCACGTCCTCGAACCTCTCCGCCGCCTTCGCCAGGATGGGCAAGCGCGTGCTTCAGATCGGCTGCGATCCCAAGCATGACAGCACCTTCACCCTGACCGGCCGCCTGCAGCCCACGGTGATCGACATCCTGAAGGAGGTCGATTTCCACCCCGAGGAACTGCGCCCCGAGGATTTCGTGGCCGATGGCTGGGGCGGAGTCAAATGCGTCGAGGCGGGCGGTCCGCCCGCCGGCACCGGCTGCGGCGGCTATGTCGTGGGCCAGACCGTCAAGCTGCTGAAACAGCACCACATGCTGGAAGACACCGACGTGGTGATCTTCGATGTGCTGGGCGACGTGGTCTGCGGCGGTTTCGCGGCCCCCCTGCAACATGCCGACCGCGCGGTGATCGTCACCGCCAACGATTTCGACAGCATCTACGCCATGAACCGCATCATCGCCGCGGTGCAGGCCAAATCGGCCAACTATAAGGTGCGGCTGGCGGGCTGCGTCGCCAACCGCTCGCGCGAGACCGACGAGGTCGACCGCTATTGCGCCAAGGTCGGCTTCAACCGCATCGCGCATATGCCCGATTACGACGCCATCCGCCGCTCGCGTCTGAAGAAGAAAACCCTCTTCGAGATGCCCGACGAGGAAGACATCGTCATGGCCCGCAAGGAATACGTCCAACTGGCCGAGACCCTATGGCGCGGCACCGAACCGCTGGCCCCCGCCCCGATGGAAGACCGTGACATCTTCGAGCTGCTTGGTTTCGATTGATGAACAACGCCGGAACATATCGCACCGCCGTCCCGGCCCTGAGCCCGGACCTCCCGGCCAGCGTGGAGGACCCGGATCAAGTCCGGGGCGCGACGCGTGCAGGGGGCACGGCATGACCTACGACCGCACATTGACCCGGGTCGAGACCTATTTCGACAAGACCGCCACCCGCACGTGGGAGGCGCTGACCAGCGACGCGCCGGTTTCCAAGATCCGGGAAACCGTGCGGCGCGGGCGGGACGCGATGCGCGAACAGATGCTGTCGCGCCTGCCCAATGACCTGCGCGGCGCGCGCATCCTCGACGCGGGCTGCGGCACCGGCGCCATGACCACCGAACTCGCCGCGCGCGGGGCCGACGTGGTGGCCGTCGACATTTCGCCCTCGCTCGTAGGCATCGCGCAACGGCGCCTGCCCGAAACGCTGGCACACCGCGTGACCTTTCACGCCGGCGACATGCTGGACGAGGGGCTGGGCCGGTTCGACCACGTTCTGGCGATGGACAGCCTGATCTACTACCGCGATGCCGATATCGCCCGGTCGCTGGCGACGCTCATGGCGCGCACCTCGGGCCGGATCGTCTTCACCATCGCCCCGCGCACGCCGCTGCTGATGGGCATGTGGTACGCGGGCAAGCTTTTCCCGCGCTCGGACCGGTCGCCCACGATGATCCCGCACAGCCCCGCGCGCCTGTCGCGCGCCTATGCGCGGGCCGAAGGCATCGGCAGGCTCGCACCGCTCCAGCGCGTGACCTCGGGTTTCTACATTTCCCACGCGATGGAGGTGACTGCATGAGCCGTCCGTCGCCCCTCAAGCATCTCAGCCTGCGCGCCCTGCCCTTTGCGGACGCGGCCAGCGAGGGGTTGCCGATCGGCGAGCTACTGCGCCTGTCGCTCTTTCAGGTGTCGGTGGGCATGGCCACGGTGATGCTGCTGGGCACACTCAACCGCGTCATGATCGTCGAGCTTTCCGTCCCGGCCACCATCGTCGCCGTGATGATCGCCTTGCCGGTTCTGATTGCCCCGTTCCGCACGCTTCTCGGATTTCGCTCGGACACCTACCGCAGCGCGATCGGCTGGAAGCGCGTGCCCTACCTCTGGTTCGGCTCGCTCTGGCAAATGGGCGGTCTTGCGGTCATGCCGTTCGCGCTGCTGGTCCTGTCGGGCAACACGGTCCACGACGTGCCCTTCGCAGGCGAGGTGCTGGCGGCACTCGCCTTCCTGATGACCGGCCTTGGCCTGCACATGACGCAGACCGCCGGTCTGGCGCTGGCTACCGACCGCGCCGACGAGAAAAACCGCCCGCGTGTCGTGGCGCTGCTTTACGTGATGTTCCTCTTGGGCATGGGCGTCTCGGCCATCGTCATCGGCTGGCTGCTGCGCGACTTCAGCGAACTGGCCCTGATCCGGGTAGTACAAGGCGCGGCGCTCGTGGGCATCGTCCTCAACCTCATAGCGCTCTGGAAACAGGAAAAGATGGCGCCGATGACACGTGCCGAGCGCGCCGTCCCCCGGCCCCGTTTCGCCGAGGCCTGGGCCGACCTTATGGCGGGCGGTCAGGCCGGGCGGCTCCTGGCGGTGGTCTTCATCGGCACCATGGCCTTCAACATGCAGGATGTCCTGCTGGAACCTTACGGCGGCGAAATCCTCGGCCTTTCGGTCTCCTCGACCACGCTCCTGACAGCGCTCTGGGCGGCAGGCGCTCTGGCGGGCTTCGTCTGGACCGGGCGCTCATTGGCCCAAGGCCGTAACGCGCACCGGCTGGCGGCGCTCGGCGTGCTGATCGGCATCGCAGCCTTTGCCATCGTCGTCTTCGCCGCACCGATGAACTCGACCGCGCTCTTCTTTGCCGGGGCCTGCCTGATCGGGCTGGGCGGCGGCGTTTTCGCCGTCTCGACCCTGACGGCCGCCATGACCATCACCACGCAAGGCAAGGCCGGCCACGGCCTGGCACTCGGGGCCTGGGGCGCCGCGCAGGCCACCGCAGCGGGACTGGCCATCGCCTTCGGCGGCGGCATCCGCGACGCGGTCAATGCCGCGGCCACCTCCGGCGCCTGGGGCGAGGTGCTGAACACGCCGGCTACCGGCTACACCTTCGTCTATCACACCGAGATTGCCCTGCTTTTCGTCACGCTTGCCGTGATCGGGCCACTTGTGCGCAACCCGCGCGCCGCGTCCCATCCCACCCCATCGGAGGCGGCCCGCATCGGCCTGGCCGACTTCCCGACATGATGTGCCGATCCATGGAAAGGATATGCCATGAGTAACGCTTTCTTCGCCAATTTCGATCTCGCCAGCCTTTCGATCTGGCTCTTCTGGATCTTCTTCGCCGGGCTGATCATCTACATCCAGCGCGAGAACATGCGCGAAGGCTACCCTCTGGAAGATGACGACGGCAACGTCTCCGCCAACCAGGGCTTGTTTCCCGTCCCCGGCGACAAGACCTTCGTCCTGCCCCACGGCCGGGGCGAACTGACCGTCCCGTCGGGCCAGCGCAGCGACCGCCCGAACATCGCCCTGCAAAAGACCGCCGCAGGCAACGGCTTTCCGTTCGAACCCACTGGCGATCCGCTCGCCGATGGCGTCGGGCCGGCGTCGTGGGCCAACCGCGAGGACGTGCCGGAACTCGACGGCCACGGTCACCCCAAGATCGTGCCGATGGGCGCGAACGAGCACTTTCACGTGGCTGCGGGCCGTGACCCGCGCGGCCTTCCCGTGGTGGCCGGCGACGGCGAGGTCGTGGGCATGATCACCGACCTCTGGGTCGACGAGCCCGAACAGCTTGTCCGCTACCTCGAGATCGAACTCGATGGCGATCACGGCGCGGGCAAGCGGCTGGTGCCGATGACCCTCACACGGATCAAGAGCAACCACGTCAAGGTGCTCAAGCTCTACGGCAAGCACTTCGCCGGCGTACCGAAACACGCCTCACCGAACCAGGTGACCAAGCTCGAGGAAGACAAGATCTCGGCCTATTACGGCGGCGGCACGATCTACGCCGACGACGCCCGCCTCAACCCCAAGCTGGGCTGAGCGGACAGGCGGACGAAGGAGATGACGATGCCCCATGACGATTTCCAAGTGGAACCGGTCCCCGGCCTGCCAGAGCGCCCGCCCGAGGGTGAACATATCCTGTGGCAGGGCCGGCCCAACTGGTGGGCGCTGACGGTGCAATCGCTCAACCTCTACTGGGTGGTGGGCTATTTCGTTATTCTTTTCGCCTGGCGCTTCGTCACACTCTTCGACCAGGTGGGCATGGCTCACGCGTTTCGGGTGTCCTTTCCGTTCCTGGTCATCGGTGCGGTGGCGGCGGCGCTGCTTCTGGCGATCGGAGCGGTGCAGGCCCGCGCCACCATCTACACCATCACCAACCGGCGCGTGGCGATGCGCGTCGGCGCGGCGCTGACCGTCACGCTCAACCTGCCTTTCAGCCGCATCGCCAGCGCCGACCTCGCGCTGCGCCGGTCTGGCAACGGCACCATCGCGCTCGACCTGATGGACCCGCCGCCGCTCAGCTTTCTCACCTGCTGGCCCCACGTGCGGCCCTGGCACGTACGCAGGCCGCAGCCGGCCTTGCGCGCAATCGACGATGCGGCCCGCATCGCCCGCCTCTTCGCCGAGGCCGCCGAGGCGCAGCTCGACACGCCGAAACTCGCCCGCAGACCGGCCGCAACCGACACCGGCGCCAACGATATCGCGCCCGGCGCCGTACCGGCGGAATGAAAAGGACCTGACACCGCATGGCCCAGACCGATCACATCCACGCCCACCCCCAGGACGGCCACGACAAGGAGCTTGTCCCGCGCGTGCTGGTCTTCGCGGTCTGCGCCTTCGTGCTGATCGTTCTGGCGCTGGTCACGTGGTCGCGCCTGTCGGGCCAGCCGGTCACCTACACGCCGCCCACCGGCGCGATCACCCACGAACGCACGTTCAACTTGTCCGGCGACATGTCCGGCAGAGCCACCGTCACCGCACTGGACGGCACGCTCATCGCCGAGCTGAACCCGAAAGAGGGCGGGTTCATCTCGGGCGTCTGGCGCGTGATCCAGCGCGAGCGCACCAAACACCGCGTAGCCCTGACAGGCCCGCTGACACTCGTCCGGTACGACAACGGACGCATCGCGATCCACGACCCGTCCACGGGCTGGAATGCCGACCTCATGGGGTTCGGCATCGACAACGCCAAGGCCTTTGCAAGGCTCCTGGCACAATAGCAAAAGGAGACGCCAAAATGGGATGGCTGACCAAAGACATAGAAAGGGCGCCCTGCACGGTCGAAGTATCGCATTGCTTTGACTCCCTGCACGCGCATGTGCGGTTCAACAACGGGGCCGTGATCCACCCCGGCGACGAGGTGAAGGTCCACGGACCCGAGATCATGGCGCCCTTCGGCGAAGTGGTCAGCGAGGAGCGCGAGGCCACCATCCTTCGCGCCAGCAAGCTGGAACAGCTGTGGACCCGCCTCACGGGTGATTTCGAGGTGATGGAGCTGTGCGAGTTTTCCTTCTCCGAGGAGGTCACGCTATGAACATGCAAACCACGAAGCACACCGCCGACGCCACCACCGTTGAAGAGGGGCTCGCGATCGCCGAAGCGCAGGATCGCCAGTACAACGATGAAATGGCGACCGAAACGGCCATGTCCAACACGCTGCTCACGCCGCGTTTCTACACCACGGATTTCGACGAGCTTGACGCCATCGACGTCAGCCCCGTGCGCGCCGACTGGGACAAGCTGATCGACCAGATGGAAGCCGACCCCAACAAGGGCCATTTCAAGAAGAACGAGGACTGGGACCACGTCGACTGGGAGGGGATGGACCCTGCCCTGAAGAAGGAATTCATCGACTTCCTGATCTCAAGCTGCACCGCCGAATTCTCGGGCTGCGTGCTCTACAAGGAAATGAAGCGCCGCGGCAACAACCGCGACATCACCCAGCTTTTCCAGCTGATGGCCCGCGACGAGGCCCGGCACGCCGGCTTCATCAACGACGCATTGCGCGAGGCCGGTCTGCGCGTGAACCTCGGCTTCCTGACGCAGAAGAAGAAATACACCTACTTCCGGCCCAAGTTCATCTACTACGCCACGTACCTGTCGGAAAAGATCGGCTACGCACGCTACATCACCATCTACCGCCACCTCGAGGCCAACCCCGAGCATCGCTTCCACCCGATCTTCAAGTGGTTCCGCGAATGGTGCAATGACGAGTTCAGCCATGGCGAGGCCTTCGCCCTGCTGATGAAGACCGACCCCCGGCTGACCTCCGGCAGAAACGTCTACTGGATCAAGTTCTTCCTGACAGCCGTTTACGCCACGATGTACGTGCGCGACCACCAGCGCCCGGCCTTCCACAAGGCCCTCGGCGTCGACCCCGACTGGTACGCGCACGAGGTCTTCACCAAGACGTCGGAACTGTCCAAGCAGATCTTTCCGATCACGCTGGATATCGAAAGCCCGAAATGGCAGCCACTGCTCGAGAAACTGCAAAAGGCCAATGTCGATCTCGACACCGCGCGTAAAGAGGGCGGACCGATGGGCTTCGTCAAGCGTCTGTCGGCGCAGGCCCGCGCGGGGACTGCCTTCGTGCGGCTGATGCTGATCCCGGCGAAGTCGCACAAGGTGCCGAAAAACGTGCGGCTGGAGCCGGCCTACTGATGCGCAGGTTTCGACATATCCACCAACCCGCCCCGGACTTGATCCGGGGCCTCTCGGCGACAGAGGTCCCGGGTCAGGCCCGGGACGGTGAGGCCCGATGCTGACCTCGCCCTGGATCGCGGCCCTCGCGGCCCTTTTCCTCTGGTGGTTCTCCACCGGGGCGATCCTCATGGTGGTGCGCCACGCCGACCGGGCGGGCGGCCGGGCGCGCATGTTCTGCCTATTGTCCTCGCTGCCGATCCTGGGGCTGGGGCTCTGGGGCTTCGCGGCCACCTTGCCTCAGACCTCTCTGCTTGCCGCCTACGGGGCGTTCCTCGCCGCACTGGCGGTCTGGGGCTGGGTGGAACTCACGTTCCTGACCGGCATGATCACCGGCCCCAACCTGCGCAACTGCCCCGACGGCCTGCCGGAATGGGAACGTTTCATCCGGGCCTGGGGCACCGTGGCCTATCACGAAACCCTGCTGACGATGATCTTCCTCGCGATGTGGATATTTGCCACCGGCGCGGCGAACACCGTCGGCCTCTGGACCTTCACGATCCTCTATTTCGCGCGCATCTCGGCCAAGCTGAACCTCTATTTCGGCGTGCCACGGATCAATACCGAGTTCTTGCCCAAGGCGCTTGGCCACCTCGCCAGCCATTTCCGCATCCAGCGACTGAACTGGGTCTTCCCGTTTTCCATTTCGGCCCTGACCTTTGCCGTCGCCTGCTGGCTCGAGCGGCTTTACGCCGCGCAGACCGGCGCCGAAATCGTGGGCTTCGCCTTGCTGGCCGCCCTCGCTGGCCTCGCTCTTCTCGAACATTGGCTGATGGTGCTGCCATTGCCCGATGCCAAGCTCTGGCGCTGGATGCTACCCGCGCCCAAGACCCAAAACGACAAAGCAAAAAGACCGGAGGAATCCCATGGATTTTGATGCCATGTTCAACGCGCAGCTCGGCGCACTCAAGAAAGAGGGCAACTACCGCATCTTCGCCGAACTTGAACGCCGCTGCGGCGATTTCCCCCGGGCGCGCAGCCATGACGCCGACACCCCCGACGAGGTCACCGTCTGGTGCTCGAACGACTATCTGGGGATGGGCCAGAACGACCACATCCGCCAGGTGATGAAGGACGCCATCGACCAGTGTGGCACCGGCGCGGGCGGCACCCGCAATATCTCGGGCACAAACAAGTATCACGTTGCGCTTGAACACGAACTGGCCGACCTGCACGGCAAGGAAAGCGCCCTGCTCTTCACCTCCGGCTACGTGTCCAACTGGGCCGCGCTCGGCACGCTGGGCGCCCGCCTGCCGGATGCCGTGATCCTCTCGGACGAGCTGAACCACGCCTCGATGATCGAAGGCATCCGCCACTCACGCGCGCAGAAACGCATCTGGAAGCACAACGACCCCGAAGACCTCGACCGCCAGTTGGCCAAGCTGCCCGCCAACGCGCCCAAGATCGTGGCTTTTGAATCAGTCTACTCCATGGACGGCGACATCTGTCCAATGAAGGAGATCGTCGAGGTGGCCGAGAAGCATGGCGCCATGACCTATCTCGACGAGGTCCATGCCGTGGGCCTCTACGGCCCGCGCGGCGGGGGCGTCAGCGAACGCGAGGGACTGGCGGACCGCATCACCCTGATCGAGGGCACTCTGGGCAAGGCATATGGCTGCATGGGCGGCTACATCACCGGCTCGGCTGCGATGTGCGACTTTGTCCGCAGCTTTTCCTCGGGCTTCATCTTCACCACCGCCCTGCCGCCTGCGGTGGCCGCCGCCGCGCAGGCCTCGGTGGCCTATCTCAAGCAGAGCCGGGCCGAACGCACCGCCCAGCGCGACCGCGTCACCTATCTGCGTGCCCAGCTCAACAGGCGCGGCATCCCGCACATGGACAATCCCAGCCACATCATCCCCGTGATGATCAAGGACCCGGTCAAGTGCCGGATGCTGTCTGACATCCTGATGCAGGACTGGGGCATCTACGTGCAACCGATCAACTATCCCACCGTGCCCAAGGGCACCGAACGGCTGCGCTTCACCCCCGGCCCGCTGCACAGCTACGAGGATATCGACCACCTGGTCGAGGCGCTCGGCGTGCTTTGGAAGCAATGCGCCATCGCCCATGCCGTGGCCTGATTCATGAAACGACGCGCCAACATGCAACACAGGGCCGTTCGATGCGGTCGTTTCTCGATCCATGGCCTCTTGACGCCACCCGATCCACGCTATCTCGACACTTCAGCCAAACGTTTGGAGGATATCATGAAGATCCACGTTACAGCCATCGCTCTTGCCAGCCTCGCCGCACCTGCCTTCTCGCAAGACGGTGACGCCGAAGCCGGCGAAAAAGCCTTTCGCCAGTGCAAGGCCTGCCACGTTGTCGTTGACGACTCGGGCGAGGCCATCGTCAAGGGCGGCCAGGTCGGCCCCAACCTGTATGGGCTTGCCGGCCGCACCGCAGGCTCCGTCGAGGACTTCAACTATTCTGACCTTCTGGTCGCCGCCGGCGAAGCCGGGCTGGAGTGGGATCAGGAAAGCTTTACAGGCTACGTCCAGGACCCGACACCATGGCTCCAGGAATACACCGGCGAAGATGGTCGCGGCAAGATGACCTATCAGTTGCGCAAGGAAGAGGATGCCGCGGATATCTGGGCCTTTCTCGCCTCGGTCGGCCCCGAAAACTGATCAATAATCCCGCGTTTCGAAAGGCCGCCCATAGGGGCGGCCTTTTTTGTGCCGTGGCCTACGCGACGTGCTAGGATAGGCTCGCAACAGGGAGATGCGCCATGATCGCAGGGGCACACGCAATTCTGTGGCTGCGCGAGGACGGCTCGGGCAATGACGCCTGCCGCTTTGCCGATGCCGAGGGGGGCTACCTGATCGACGGCTCGTCGACCGACGCGGAAGGAGGCGTGCTGCGATACCGCATCCGCGCGCGCGAAGACGGCACCACACGCCGCGTCCGCATCGGCAGAAAATCCCGCCTCGAACTGCGCCGCAAGAAAGACGGCAGCTGGACGCACAACGACACGCCCGTGCCCGATGTGCAAGGGGCGACGGACATCATGCTCGATTTCACGCCGGCGACCTTCACGCCGCCGATCCGCCGCCTTGCGCTCAGGCCTGGTGACCAGTCCGAAATCATGGCGGCAAGATTGGACGTCTCCACCGAAAAGCTCAGCCCGCTCCATCTGGTATTCCTCCGCCTCTCGGACGACGCCTACGAGATCGAAACAGCCGAAACGGGCGCAACCACCCGGGTTTCTGTCGACGATCAGGGTATAGTTCGATCGCAACCGGGCCGCTGGACCGCGCAAGCCTGAGACGATCTATCCCGCGATCTGAACAGACAGCATCCAGATCCCCATGCCCAGCATCACCAGGTTCTCGGTCAGCGAGATAACACCCAGAGGCACGTTCGATCCACCGCCGACGCAGGCGCAGGTCAGTTCCCGCTTGTCAATATAGACAGCCTTGAACACGCTCCACCCGCCGACGGCCCCGATGAAGATCGCCACAGGCGCCACCAACCATATCAGGGCGCTGCCCGTACCGATCAGCGCCATCATCCCCACGCCGGCGTAAAGCTCGGCAAAAGGATACGCATAGCCATAAGGCACATAGCTCTGCGCCAGCAGGTCATAACCCAGAAAGCCGTTCACGAAACCTTCGACATCCTGCAACTTCTGGATTGCCAGGGCGACCATCGATCCTGCAAAGAACCATTTCAGCCAGGTCAGCACCGGAAAGCCGTCATAAAGGTTCAGCACGATCGCCAATGCCATCAGCGCCGTGCTGGCAAAAATCGCGATGACGGGGATGTATGTCGTCTCGCCTTCTTCCAGAACGCGATAGCCGAAATGCGCTTTCAGTTCGCTGTAACCGCCGATACGTTCGCCGTCGATGAACGTCTGCGGCGTTGTCTCGACCCCGTGCGCTGACATGAAGGCATCGGTCTCCTCGCGCGTCGTCAGGGGATTGTCGTCAATCTCGTACCCCCGCCGTTTCAGCATCGACAACGACTTCAGCCCATACGGGCACAAATGCCCCGGCATCACCATCCGGTAGAGCGACGCGGTCTTCTTGCCGCCCTCGCTCTTGGCGCGGGCCGTGTCGGGGCCGTCGATTGTGTCCGTTGCCGTCATCGTAAAAGCCCTTCGGGTGCTTCTTCTCCAATGAAAAGCGCTACCCCGCGATGCACGCGGTCGCCTTGCCACTCTCTGACTCAACGGAAAGACAGGCGGTCGGTTCCGACCGTCACCGCCGGACGCACGACGCGCCGATTTAAGAATACTGCGTCAGCCCACCGCGTTCAGCGACACGACCTCCGCCGCCTGGCCCACAGCGGCCCGCGCGGTTGCGGCGATATCTGCTGGTGTCAGGCCCGCTTCGGCATACATGTCCTCGGGGCTCGCCTGGTCGATATAGCGGTCCGGCAAATGCATTGTGCGCACCGCCAGTCCCCGGTCGAACGCGCCCTCCGCGGCCAGCGCCTGAAGCACCATCGCCCCGAAACCGGCCATTGCGCCCTCCTCCACCGTGATCAACGCCCTATGATGCCTGGCCAAATGGCGGATCAACTCCATGTCCAGCGGCTTGGCAAAGCGTGCATCGGCCAGCGTGACCGACAGGCCGTCAGCCTCCAACGCGGCGGCTGCAGCCTGGCACTCCGTCAAATGCGCGCCGTAGGACAGGATCGCCACGTCGTCGCCGTTCTGCAGCACGCGGCCCTTGCCGATCTCCAGCACCTCGCCGCGTGCGGGCAGATCAACCCCCGTGCCCGCCCCGCGCGGATAGCGAAAGGCAATCGGTCCTTCGTCATGCGCCGCCGCCGTCGCTACCATATGGGTCAGCTCCGCCTCGTCGGCTGCGGCCATGCAGACCATCCTGGGCAAAGCGCCAAGATACCCGACATCGAATGCACCTGCATGGGTCGGCCCATCGGCCCCCACCAGTCCCGCCCGGTCGATCGCGAACCTAACCGGCAGGCCTTGCAACGCCACGTCATGTACCACCTGGTCATAACCCCGTTGCAGGAAGGTCGAATAGATCGCGCAGAACGGCCGCAGCCCGCTTGCCGCCATCCCGGCGGCAAAGGTCACCGCGTGCTGTTCCGCGATACCCACGTCGAAAACGCGACTGGGAAACCGCTCGGCCATGATGTTCACGCCAGTGCCCGACGGCATCGCCGCCGTCACCGCAACGATGCTCGGATCGCGCGCCGCCTCCTCCGTCAGCGCCTTGCCGAAGACCGAGGTATAGGACGGCGCCCCGCCCGATTTCTTGGTCTGCACGCCGGTCTCGGGGTCGAATTTCGCCACCCCGTGCCCGCAATCCGCGCTGGTCTCTGCGGGCGCGTATCCCTTGCCCTTCACCGTGCAGACATGGATCAGCACCGGCCCAGTGGCCCGTGTCCGCGCCGCGCGCAGGACCGGCAGAAGTTGCCCCATGTCATGCCCGTTGAGCGGGCCCACATATTCGAACCCCAGTTCCTCGAACAGCGTCCCGGACTGGCTCACGCCCGTCACAAGCTGCCGCGCCCGCTTCGCACCTTCGCGCATCGGCGCTGGCAGCGCCGCCTCGAACCCCTCGGCAAGGCTTTTCACCCGCGCTAAAGGCTCGTTGGCGTAAAGCCCGCTCAGGTACGACGACATCGCCCCCACGGGCGGCGCGATGCTCATCTCGTTGTCATTCAGGATCACGAACATCCGCCGCCCCTCGGCGCCCGCGTTGTTCATCGCCTCATAGGCCATGCCCGCACTGATCGCCCCGTCCCCGATTACGGCAATCGCATCGCCCGTCGATCGCCCCATGTCGCGCCCCACCGCAAATCCCAGCGCCGCACTGATCGAGGTCGAGCTATGCGCTGCTCCGAACGGGTCGTACTCGCTCTCCTTGCGCTTGGTGAACCCGCTCAGACCATCCTTCTGCCGCAGCGTCCGGATACGATCCCGCCGGCCGGTCAAAATCTTGTGCGGATAGCATTGGTGCCCGACATCCCACACCAGCTTGTCCATCGGCGTGTTGAAGACCGAATGGATCGCCACCGCCAGTTCCACGACGCCCAGCGACGACCCCAAATGCCCGCCCGTCTGCGAGACGGCGGAAATGACTTCGGCGCGCAACTCATCGGCCAGCGCGGCCAGATCCTCATCGGGCATCTGCCGCAAGTCCTGCGGCCCCGCCACGCGGTCCAGTATCGGTGTGTGTGGTGTGGTCTGTTGCATCGCACCCCCCTCAAGGTGAGTTCCGGCGCGGCACGCAAACGGCTGCAAGCAGCGCAGTGTGACAGGCCGGGCGATGCGTGTCGCCCGGCCTTTCGTTTTATTGTCCGTAATCCGGCTTGCCCGAAGTCGTGGCCAGCTCCGGCCAGTCCTGAATGACGTTCGTCCCCTGAAGCGGCTTCTGATAGCCCTTATGGCATGTCCGGCACGCGGCCTTGGGCGCATCGCCGTACTTCGGACCCAGCCGGTGTTCCGGCAACAGCCCTTCCAGCGGGATCAGGTAGTCGTTGTTCAGTTCTTGCACCATCTGGATACCCAGCAACTCCGTGGCCCATTGCGGGGTCACCTGGGCCCCGTCATAGAACGCGCGGGAGTTGTGGCAGAAGACACAGTTCACACCCAACGAGTTGGAAATGTAGTTCATGAAGGCGTAGGTGCGTTCGGTATGCTGGATACCGGGGTAGCCGTCGACGCCCGGCACGCCTTCGACACGGCTCTCCAGGTCGTGCACCTTGATGGAATCGCCGTCGACCAGGTAGGTCTGCAACGCGTCCGACGGCAGCGAGGTATAGCTCGACAACGGCGTCACCCGGTTCTGTACCGCACCCCAGCCTTCGACCCGCTCGTTAACCGGGCTGATATTGAACCATACGTCGGTCGGAACCGGCTGACCGCGGTGGCAGGTGTAACAGGTCACGCCCACCTCCGCGTTTGCATTGACGTGCGCATCCCAGTTCTCGTTCAGGTTCTGGGTCATCGCAATCATGGTATACCCCACCGAGGTCTGGTAGCTGTCCATGTCCTCGAAGAGGTCGGGAATTCCCGTCCACTGCTGCATCGCCGCCAGAAGGCGGTCGTAGTTCTCGACCGTCAGCCCCTCCAGCCCCGGCGGCACGTTCTCACGCGCATCGCCGGCCAGTTCTTCTCCACCCTGTGGCACCACCGGGTCCGAGCGCATGGCCATGTAGCCCTCGATGCCCGGATCGCGCGCGGCAAGCTCCGACTTGAACTCAGGCACCGACATGCCGGTGCCTCGTGGTCCCGTCTGAAGGCTGTCGACCGCGCTCGACTTGTCGGCCGAGACCAGCCAGGCCGCCACCAGGACCGCCGCCCCCACGATGCCGACCGCAATGGCGGGGCCGTAGATGTTCGTGGGGTTGTCGGAGTTCCACTTGTTGAACCAGTTCGGTAGCATGGCTCAGTCCTCCTCGCCGATGAAGGCTTCGTAAGACCCGTAGGCCTCGTAGCCGTAAGAGCCATCGTAAGCCGGTGCAAAGTTGTGCTCCTGCGCCCAGATGAACCAGTTGTCCACAACCGTCCCGGTCAGCAGGATGCCGATCCCGCCGGTCACTGGCGTCAGCACCGCGAACCACCACGCCCAGCGGTGAATGCCTTCCATCGTGGCGTTGAAGCCCATGGTCCAGCGCCAGAAAAGCGCCGCGCGTTCCGTGGCCGTGCCCCGGTCGACGATCTGCTCCAGCTCCCGGTCGCCGCCATAGCGCGTGACCGCCAGGATGGTCGCGCCGTGCATCGCGAACAGCAGCGTCGAGCCGTAAAGGAACACGATGCTCAGACAGTGGAACGGGTTGTAGTAAAGGTTGCCGTACCGGATCGAGAACGCCGTGGTCCAGTCAAGGTGCGGGAAGATGCCGTAAGGCACCGCCTCGCTCCACGATCCCATCAGGATCGGGCGGAAGAGGTTCAGCACCAGCATCAGCCAGATCGCACTCGCGAAGGCCCAGAAGACGTGCTTGCCCATCTTGTGCTGCGCCGCCAGCAGGTAGCTGCGGATAAGCCATGTCATCACGCTGACCAGCAGAAGGAAACTGGCGATGATGAACCAGCCCCCGTCATTCAGCGGCGGGATCGACAGGCCATGTTCAGGCCCCGGCGGCTCCAGCGCCAGCCAAAAGCCCTGGCGCAGGAATTCCGGGATCGACCAGTCGACCTGCGCCAGCATGTTGAAGCCGACGATGTTGAGCGCCAGGATGAAGGTGACCGTGCTGACAAGCCCCGTCCAGCCCAGGTAGATCGGCCCGATCTGAGCATTACCCAACCAGCCCACCAGGTTGCTGAACCGCGGCCTGAACCCCCGCTCGTCCATCATGTGATTGTCGTTGTCCATGCCCCATTCGGGATTTCCCCGGACCTGGACCTGCGTGAATATGTTCTGATACTCGATCATCTCTTATACTCCCATCTGCGATGGCCAGATCGGCAGTTCGAGCCACCAGTCCCACCATTCGGGCCAGCCCTTGGTCCAGACCGGGCCGCTGATGATGATGCAAATCGCCGACCAGAAACCCGCGTTCAGCGCCAGCAGCAGGCCGAGGCGGTGGATGCCCAGCGTGCCGACCGAGTAGCCGATGAAATCACGGAAAAACGTGTCCTCGTGGTCCGGCGTCTTCATGACCTCGCCCTTTTCCGGGTTGGCCGCCGACAGGATCAGACCGCCATGCAGCGCGAGGGCCAGCGTGGTGGTGAAAAAGAACGTCACCGCCAGCATGTGCGCCGGGTTGTAATGGAAGTGCAGGTACGCGTAGCCGGTGTTGCTGACCCAATCGAGGTGGCTGAAGATCCCGTACGGGAACCCATGCCCCCAAGCGCCCATCAGCACGGGCCGGAACACCACCAGCGTGACATAGGCGAAGATCGCTACGCCGAAGGCGAAGGGCACATGATACCCGATCCCCAGCTTGCGGCAGATCTCGACCTCGCGCAGCGCCCAGCTGCAGAAGGCCCCGATCGCGCAGATCGTGATGATCTGCCACAGACCGCCCTCCATCAGCGGCGCCGCGCCCAGGCCGTAGGACAGGTCGGGCGGCGCGATGTTGATCAGCCATGGGTTCCACGTGCCCTGGTGGGCCGCCCCCCAGAAGATCAGGATGGTGCCAAGAAGCGCAAAGAACGCGCCCAGCACGCCGAAAAAGCCCACGTAGAACGGCCCGACCCAGAAGTCGAACAGGTCGCCTCCAATCAGTGTCCCCCCACGGACCCGGTATTTTCTCTCAAAGCTGAGCAACGCCATTGTTTCTCTCCGCGTTTCCGGCCGGCCAGCGATGCCCGGCCGTCACTCTTCGTTCGGTTTGTTGCGGGCGGGCCGACCCGCCCGCAACGATGTCTGACGATTGTCTTGGATCACTCGGACGCCGCAGCGCGGGACGCTGCTGCATTCTCGAACCAGTTGACGCCGTTCGACAGAACCACCAGGTGGATCATGACGGCCAAAAGGAACAGAAACACGCCTTGTGCTACGAACACGCGGCGCGGATCGAAAATGAGCCAGATCTTGTAGAACTTCGACATTTTCTTTCCTTCCTCAGAACCAAGGCGCCCAGATGTACGTCGCGATGTGCGCGATGACCGCAACCAGTGTGAAGAGCGTAAGGCCGCTCATGTACACCGAATGCAACTCCTGGGCTTGCTCGTCGGTAAGACCTGTAAAGGACAGGTCGGTGTTATCAGCCATGAACTTTCCTCCGGAACGTTATGCTGACGCCGCGAACCCCGCGGCCGGGTTTCCCTCGGGCCTTGCCGGCCTTCGGGGGTCTGCACGCCCAGTCGGGCGGATACAGCTCTGGTTTCGGTCGGGCAGGCATGCCTCAGACCGAGAAAATCAGCGGCGTGATCCGGTCCGCCTCGGACCAGGCGCGCGCCAGCGGGCCACGCACGTTCAACGTGTGGCGTTCCGCGATCTCGCGGACCCAGCGGAACGTCGTGAACGGCACCGCGCAAAAGAAGATCAGCGTGAAATAAACCCAGAACTCCGCGGTTCTGCGGCGTCCCGTGGTGCTGCGTCTCGGCGGGTTGGACGTCATGTCAGTCATGTGTGTTGTCCTCCTCTTGGACATTCGCCGCGGCGGATTGGGCCACGGGCGAAAGGGCTTGTACGGTTTCCAGCACGACCCGCTCGGCGCCCTCTCTCAGGGCGGCCTCCTCGGCGGCATCGCGCAGCGTCTTGGCGGCGGAAATGCGGGTCAGAACCGGATGGCTTTCCACGATCCGGTTCAGCTCGGCCTGCGCATCGGCATCCCACGGGAAATCCCGGCGCAACGGCGTCGGCGTTGCGGCCCCCGCATCCATCTCGGAGCCCAGCGGCAGGATGTGAAACAGCGCATCGAAGAGCCCGTTGCACACTTCCTGTATTAGATACGTCGCTCCGGCATATCCCATGAAGGGCGTGCCGGTGGCCCGTCGGATGGCCGCGCCCGGAAAACTCGCCGGGATAAAGGCCGGCTTCGGCCCATGCCCCGCACTCATCTCGGCCAGGTACATCTTTTCGTTGATCGATCCCATCAGGATCAGCGGGCGCTTGGAATGCACCAGCGACCGCACTTCCTCGTTGTTGGTCTTGGTGCCCGCACAGCGCGCCACCGCGAACCCGCAGGGCAGCCCCATGTCGTTTTCCAGGAAATTGCGGATGCCCCGCGCATAGGTCTCGTTCGCCACGATGCCAAAGCTGGCCGTGGCAAAGAAATCCTGCGTCACCGAGCGCCACAGGTCCCACACCGGCTTGATCGTCGAATGCTTCTCGCGCTCGATAAAGGGTTCCGCGTCCAGCTCCAGCAATTCGCCCAGCTTGCGCAGGAATTTCGTCGTACTGTCGATGCCGATCGGCGCTTGCAGGTACGGCTTGTCCAGCACTTCGCACAGGCCGCGCCCGAATTCGCGATACATGCAGATGTTCACATCGGCATTCACAAGGTCGCGCATCTCGGCCAGGTGCGCGCCCAGCGGCATCACCATGTTGACCTCGGCGCCGATTCCCTCGACCAGCCGCCGGATCTCGGCCAGATCACTGGGCATGTTGAACGTGCCGTACATCGGCCCAAGGATATTGACCCGCGGCTTGGCATCCTCCGCCCGCTTCTTCTCAGGCGGCATACGGCCCTTGGTCATCCCGAACTCGGTGAAGATCCAGGTCATCGCCCGGTCGGCGGCTTCCCACTGGTCCTCGTCGATGGTGCGCGGCAGGAACCGCTGGATATTGGTGCCCTGCGGCGTCACACCCCCGCCGATCATCTCGGCTATCGAACCGGTAACGACGACCGCCGGCAGCGCCGGATCGAGCGTACCCCAGGCCCGCTTCATCGCACCTTCCGTGCCTTCGCGGCCCAGCTCTTCCTCGCCCAGGCCGGTCACCACGATCGGCAACTCATGCGGCGGCAACGCGTCGGTGTAATGCAGCACGGACGTCACCGGCAGGTTCTCGCAGCCCACGGGGCCGTCGATCACCACCTGCAGGCCCTTGACGGCGCAGAAAGCGTAAACCGCCCCCCAGTATCCTCCCGCGCGATCATGATCCTGGATCAACACGACGCACCCTCCCGTAGGGCGGGGTTCCACCCCGCCATGGACGCCAGAATGCTCCACGGCGTGGGCGCACAACCCACCCCCGTCCCGGACTTGATCCAGGACCTCTGCGCCCGGAATGCTCCACGGCGCGGCGAAATATGTGCATACTTCGCCGTCATATCATCTCCTGCGCTTTCCTAGCCCTCTGCTGCTTTTCCAGCTTCTTGAGGTTCGTCGCCCGGAAATCCTCGCGCACGTTGGGCTGGCCTTCCCAGACCCCGGCGGTATCGCCGCTGCCCACGCCCTCGAAGAATTCGCGCATTCGGTCCATCCGCCCCTTGTTGGCGATGGCCGCATTGGCCACTTCCGCCAGGCTCCCGGCCCCGGCCGGCCCCATCAGGGGACGCGCGGAAATCAGGTTGGTAAAGTAAAGCCCCGGAACGCCCAGTTCCTTGGCCTTCTGCACCACCGGCGTCGTGCCGATGGCCAGGTCCGGCCGGATGGCTTCCATCGCCGCGCAATCGTCTTCCAGCGACGCGCGGTACTGAACCTTGGTGCCCTTGGACTCCAGCCAAGCGGCATCCTCCACCGACCACGGGCTCCTGGCACAGGCCGTCCCCACATAAGGCACATCCGCCCCGCTCTCGATCAGCAGGCGGGCCACCAACAATTCGCTGCCCTCGTACCCCGACAGCATGATCGTCCCATCGATCTGCCGGGCACCCAAGGCCGCCTCGATCGCCGGCAGGAACGCGTTCTGCGCCTGCCCCACCTTGTCGGCAGGCACGCCAAAGGCATCCCCGATGGCGCTCAGCCACGCCGCCGTCCCGTCCCGCCCCACGGGCGCAGACCCCACGACAGGCCGCCCGGCGGCCTCGAATTCCCGCACCGCGGCGGTATAGAACGGGTGGATCGCCGCCACCGCACCGCAATCCAGCGCGGCATAAAGCTCGCGCCACTCGCGGCACGGCACGACTGGCCCCGCCGCCAGCCCCATCGGTGCCAGCATCTGGCCGATCATCACCGGATCGGCCGGGAACATCTCGCCCAGCAAGCTCACCGTCGGCCTGTCGGAGAGACCTCCCTCGGGCGCGGCAACCGGCCCCGCCTCGATCTCTTGCCGAGCGTAGTTCAGCATTGCGCCGGCCAGCACATCCTTGGCCTCTGCATGGGTCGGAATGCCGAAGCCCGGCACGTCGATCCCCACGATCCGCACACCGTTGATTTCCTTCGGCAACAGCCGCAGCGGCACGCCGCTCGCCGTCGGCACGCACAGGTTCGTCACCACGACCGCATCGAACCGGTCCGGATCGGCCAGCTCATGCACTGAATCCCGGATGTCCTCGAAAAGCTTGCCGGTGACCAGCGTCTCGGAATTGAACGGCACATAGCCCACCGACCGCCGCGCGCCGTAGAAATGGCTCACGAAGGTCAGGCCGTAGACACAACAGGCCGAGCCGCTCAGCACGGTGGCCACACGTTTCATCCGAAGGCCCACACGCAAGCTGCCGAAAGCGGGACACATGCTTTGCGGCTTGTCGTGCGGACCCTGCGGATAGTCGCGCGCATATTGGTCCAGCAGATCGCTCTGCCCGGCCATGCGCGCGGCCTTGTCCATCTCGTTGCCGGAATGGCATCCCAGTCCCGGATCGCCCGTCAGCTCCGGCGCGTCCTCGCGCGCCTTGCCGCGGATGACCTCCGCCTTGCCGGCATCGTCATATGTGACTTCATCGCTCATAGAGCCCTTTCCGACCCGCCCCGGGCCGCGATATCCTTCAAAAGCCGGGCGATCTGCTCGGGCCGCGCCTCCGCGACCATCCGGCAGGCCCGGATCAACTGCTGTGTCTGGGTTGGCTCAGGCGTCGTCATAGACCACCTCCAGGCTTTCCTTCGGCGCGGCGTTCTTGCCGCGCATGTCCTCGTCCGTCGCAGGCTCCAGCGTGACGCTGCCGCCCGTCTCGGAGTCGTCGAACAACCCCAGCAACCCATCCTGGTCCAGCGGCGCGGGACGCACCGGCGGGGCCAGCGACACCGCCTCGGCCAGCCCGGCAAAAAGGCTCCCCCACTGGCTCTTGTCGGTGCCGACGATCTGGTAATTGGCCGATTTCTTGCGCAAATCGTCGTCCTGCGGGATCGCGGCCAGCACGGGAATGTTCACCGCCTTGGCAAAGGCCTGCGCCTCGCCCGAATGGTCGTCCTTGTTGACCACCAGCCCCGCGACGCCGACGTTGCCGCCCAGCTTGCGGAAATACTCCACCGCCGAGCACACGTTGTTGGCCACGTAAAGCGACTGCAGGTCGTTCGACGCCACGAGGATCACCTTCTGCGCCATGTCGCGGGCAATCGGCAGGCCGAAGCCGCCGCAGACCACGTCACCCAGGAAATCCAGCAGGACATAGTCGAAGTCCCAGTCATGGAAGCCGAGCTTCTCAAGCAGTTCGAACCCGTGGATGATCCCGCGACCGCCACAGCCGCGCCCCACTTCCGGGCCACCCAGCTCCATGGCAAAGACGCCGCCGCGCTTGAAACACACGTCGCCGATCTTCACCTGCTCGCCGGCCAGGTTCTTCTTGGTCGAGGTCTCGATGATCGTCGGGCACGCCTTGCCGCCGAACAACAGGCTGGTCGTGTCCGATTTCGGGTCGCACCCGATCAGCAGCACGCGCTTGCCCTGTTCGGCCATCATGTGGCTCAGGTTGGCCAGGGTGAACGACTTGCCGATCCCCCCCTTGCCATAGATCGCGATGATCTGCGTCTTGCTGGTGGGCTCGCCCTGTGGCACTTCCAGGCTCGGCTCTTCGCCGGCCTCGTCCCGCAGGCGTTTGTCGAAGTCCTTCAGGTTCGGGATGTCGCGCGTTTCCGCGCGCTTGTCGACATCGTCCTTCACGCGGCGTCCTTCCAATTGAGTATCATTTTCAAACAGCCGGCCTCCTCAAAGGCCGTCCGATAGGCGTCCTCGGCCCGCTCGGCCGGAGCGTTGTGAGTGATCAACCCACCCAGGCTCAGTGCACCGCTGTCCAGCAGCGCGCCCACGGCGGCGAGGTCCTCGCGCGCCCATTCCGCGGCGATGCGCAACCGCGCCTCGCGCATAAAGGCGGGCGGAAAGGCAAAGCTCAGGCCGCCGGGATAGAACCCCGCCAGCACGATCTCGCCGCCCTTGGTCAGCCGTCCGATCAGGTCGTTCAGAATGCTTGCATCGCCCGAGGCATCGTAAATCGCGCGGTAGTCGCGACGCTCGTCGGCTTCGGGTGCGATCACATCATAGCCCTCCGCGCCACCGCGCCGCGCCAAGTCGGCTTCCCAGACCACAGGCGCCGGCGCTCCGGCGGCAATTGTCAGGCGCGCCAGAAGCCGGCCCAGCACACCGTGCCCGACAATCAGCTCCGGCACGCGCTTGTCCAATCCGGCCATCGCGTGCCGCGCGGTCGCGGCCAAGGCCAGCAATGCGCCTTCCGCTCTCAGCGTCGAATCGATTCGCGTAACCCTGTCGGCGGGTGTCACCAACCGGCTCGCCGCGCCGCCGAACAGGCCAAACGCACCGTCAAAGCAATCCGCCCCCGGCACGAACACCGTCTCGCCAGTCTTGAAGCCGCTGTCCGGCCCGGCCTCGACCACTTCACCCGCGGCCTCATATCCCGGCACCAGCGGATAACCCGACCCCGGGAAGGGAGGCATCTCACCGGTCCAGAACAGTTTTTCCGTGCCGGTCGAGATCCCGGAATGGGCAATGTCCACCACGATATCCGCAGGGCCCGGCTGCTTGAGCTGCAGTGTGTCCAGGTGCAGGTCTTTCGGACCATTCAGGAATACGGCGCGCGTCTCCAACTGTCTGAACTCCCCCGGCTATTGTGTGAGTCGCGCCGACGCAGGGCGCGATCCGGTTACATGTCAGTCTATTACGACAGCACTTTGTGTCAACTAAACTTTACACTTTACAGCGAATCGGCTCCTTAACACCGCCATGCGCCGGTCAGCCGGGCTTGCGGCAGGCCAGCGCGGTGGTGATAAAGGGGCGGATCGGCTTCGGCATGACCACATCCTCGAAACCCGCCGCGCGACACATCTCGGCGATCCGCGCCTGCGACCGCACGCGCCCGGTGCCCATCGCCATGGTATAGAAAGCGAAATAGACGTCGCCCGCCCGCTCGGGCGCATCGCCACCCGACATCGGCTCCGACACGATCAGCCGCCCGCCCGGCGGCAAAGCGGCAAATGCCTTGCGCAAGAGGTCCTCGACCGTTTCGTCCGCATGATCGTAAAGCACACGGATCAGGCAGATCGTGTCCGCCCCGTCGGGCAAGGAACCATCGCGGAAACTGCCGCTATACAGCGTGATACGGTCCTTGATCCCAAGCGCGGCCAACCGGCTTTCGGCCTGCGGCATCACCTCGGGCAAATCGAACAGGATTCCCCGCGCCGCCTTGTTCCGCCGCAGCACTTCGAACAGGAACACGCCCGATCCGCCCCCCACGTCCATCACCCTTTGTTTGCCCTTCAGGGGCAGCATTTTCAGCGTGTCACGGGCGACCAGCACCTGGCTTTCCGCCATCAATGTCGAGTACCTGTCCGCCGCCTCCGGCGCGACCTCGCCCTTGCTGCCGAACACGTAAGGCCAGAACCGCGCCAGGCGCGTCTCACTTTCGCCGCGCAACAGCGCCATCGGATCGGCCATGTCGGCATAGAATTCGGAATTGTGCCGGATCATATTCTCCAACCCCGGCACACCCAGGATAGCAGCCCCCTTCCGGGCCAGCGCATAGGCTCCATCACGACGCCGCTTCAACAGCCCCAGCGCCGCGCCCGCGCGTAGCAACTGAGCCATCCGATCAGCGGGCACGTCATGCCGAAAGCCCAGCGCCTCGGCACTGCGCGGTCCGTCCAGCAACGCACGCAGAATCCCGGTCTCGACCAGCGCGCCCAGCACCTGGGCGGCCACGAACCCCTGCAAAAGATCGAAAATATCCGCGCCGTCGCGGCGCGCCATACTCCTGCCGAAGGGCAAGGCGCTGGCGAAATACTGAAATCCCGGCTTTGCGATCTGCCGGTTGATCCATCCCGTCAGTCCGGCGCGGCGCGGCACCCGAGGCTCCTGCACCGCCACGGCGCGTTACGCCCGATAACGTGCGGGCAGCTTCGGCATGATCGCCTGCGCCTGCAAGCGTACCATCTCGGCCAGCGCCGCCTCGCCCGGGCAGGACGGGATCGAGGCGATCGCCCCCGCCAGGATATCCTTCAGCCGCGCCACCGCGCCTTCGACGCCGTATTCCGCCACCGCGTTGGGCCGTCCGTGCAGGTCGTCCTGACCCACCGGCTTGCCCAATGTCTTTTCGTCCAGCACGGCATCGCGCAGATCATCCGCCACCTGGAACGCCTCGCCGATCAACGCCCCGAGGTCGCCCCAGGGTTCCGCATCATGCCCCGCCGAAATCGCGCCCATTTCCGTGGCCGCGATGAACAGCGCCGCCGTCTTCGAGCGGTGATAGGCCACAAGGTCCACCTCCCGCTCGCTTTCCCAGCCCTGCCCCGCGCAAATCCCGCTTGGCATCCCCGTGCGCCTCGCCAGCGCCTGCATCAGCCGGGCCGCGCGCAACGGGTCGGTCTCTGCGACCCGTGCCAGAACATCGAACGCCAGGATAATCAGGCTGTCCCCCGTCAGCACCGCCAGGGGCTGCGAATAGGCCTTGTGCACAGACGGCTTGCCGCGCCGCAGATCGGCATCGTCGAAACAGGGCAGGTCGTCATGTACGAGGCTGGCGCAATGGATCACCTCCAGCGCTGCCGCTGCGGCATCGCTCACGTCAGGCCGATCGTCGCCGCAGGCCATCGCCACCGAGATGAGTATCGTCGGCCGTATGCGCGCACCGCCTGGCAGGCAGGCGTATCCCAAAGCCTCGCTGAGTTGCGCCGGAGCCTGCCGTCCCTGCGTCAGGTCCAGTGCACGCAAGACGGCGGCTTCGATTCTCTGCGAAAGGGGCATGGGACGCTCCTGATCAGACAAATGTCACCATATGGAGACAATCATAGTGTAAATCATACTGGACACTTCGCCGTTTCGAGTCAACTATCCTGCCATGACATCGTCACGACATCCGGGCTCAGACGTGCCCCACGCCGTCATCATCGGCGCGGGGATTGGCGGGCTTGCCACCGCCGCGCGGCTTGCTGGCGCGGGGTTGCGCGTCACCATTCTGGAACGGCACAGCCATCCCGGCGGCAAGATGCGCACCCTGCCCACGCCCGCCGGCCCGGTCGATACCGGTCCCACCGTTCTCACCCTGCGCCCGGTCTTCGAGGATCTCTTCGCCGCGCTCGGCACCCGGCTGGCCGATCACGTCACCCTGCACCGTCAGCACCTCCTCGTCCGCCATTTCTGGCCCGACAGCAGCACCCTCGACCTCTTCGACGACCCGCAACGCAATATCGACGCAGTCACCGCCTTTGCCGGCGCCCGCGCGGGCCGACAGATGCGCCAATTCTCCGACCGCGCCCGCGCCCTTTTCGAAGGGTTCGACGCGCCCGTCATGCAATCCCCCGAACCGACCCTCGCGGCCCTCACCTCCCACGTGCTGCGCCACCCCCGCCTGATCCGCCAGATGGCCCCGAACAAGACTCTCGCGCAGTTGTTGGAGTCCAGTTTCGACGACCCGCGCCTGATCCAGCTATTCGGCCGCTACGCCACCTATGTCGGCGGCTCGCCCTACCACGTGCCCGCCCTTCTGGCTCTGATCTGGCAAGCCGAGGTTTCAGGCGTCTGGGTGGTCGAGGGAGGTATGCACCGGCTGGCGCAGGCATTGGCCGACGCCATCACGGCCCGCGGCGGCAAACTCCTCTTTGACACCCATGTCGACCGCATCTTCACCGAGAAGGGCCGCGCCATCGGTGTCACCCTTCAGGGCGGCACATACCTGCCGGCCGACGCGGTCGTCTTCAACGGTGACCCGCGAGCGCTCGCCACCGGTGCACTCGGCCCCGGCCTCGACCGCGTGGCGCCGCAAAGCGCCGAAATCCCCGGCAGCCTTTCTGCCGAAGTCTGGGCCTTCGCCGCCACGCCGACAGGACCCGAGCTTGCCCATCACAACGTCTTCTTCCGCGCCGACCCCAAGCCCGAGTTCGACGCGCTGATGCAAGGCCGCCACATCCCCGACCCCACGCTCTATGTCTGCGCCATGGATCGCGGCCTGCCTGTCGCCCCGCCCGCCCTCGAACGCTTCGAGGTCATCGCCAACGCACCCCCCCTGCACGTCCCCGCGGGCCCAGAGGAGTTCACCGCATGTCAGACCCGCACCTTCCAGACGCTGGCCCGCTTCGGCGTCGCCCTCGATCCCCTGCCGGGGCCGGGCGCGCTGACCACGCCCTCGGGCTTCGATCAACTGTTTCCCGAGAGCAAAGGATCCCTCTACGGGCAAAGCCCGCACGGCACGATGGCAACCTTTCAGCGCCCCACGGCCCGGACGCCGGTCAAGGGCCTCTACCTGGCGGGCGGCGGGGTGCATCCGGGGGCGGGGGTGCCGATGGCGGCCCTCTCCGGCAGGCATGCGGCCGAGGCGATACTGGCGGACCCAATTTCAACCTCGCCGTCCCGCCCAACGGCTACGCATGGTGGTATATCGACGGGCTGAAGGATGGCGGCGGCCGCGCCATTTCGATCATCGCCTTCATCGGCTCGGTCTTCTCTCCGTGGTACGCCTGGTCCGGCCGGCGCAATCCCGAAAATCATGTCTGCATCAACGTCGCCACCTACGGTCCCGGCGGGCGCTTCACCATGACCGACCGCGGCACCAGCGCGCTGCGCCAGACAACGGACAGCTTCACTGTCGGCCCCTCTTCGCTGCACTGGACAAACGGCCAGCTTGTCATCGACATAAACGAGATCGGAGCCCCGCCGCTGGTGTCCCGCGTTCGCGGCCGCGTCACCGTCACGCCCTCGGCCATGACGAATGTGGAACTGTCCCTCACACCCGACGGCGCCCATGTCTGGCGCCCCTTCGCCCCCACCGCACGGATCAGCGTCGATCTCGACGCGCCCGGCTGGCAATGGGACGGCCACGGCTATTTCGACGCCAATTTCGGCACGCGGGCTCTGGAGCAGGATTTCACCTACTGGACCTGGGCGCGGTTTCCCACCGGCATGGGCAGCACCTGTTTCTACGACGCCACCCGCCTCGACGGATCGGAACTGGGCCTCGGGATCCGCTTCGACGATCAAGGCAAGTCAAAGATCATCACACCCCCGCCGAAAATGCGCATGAAGCGCACCGCCTGGGGTCTCTACCGCGAGGGCCGGGCGGACCCGGGCCACACCCCCACTCAAATTCAACCCATGCTCGACGCGCCCTTTTACGCCCGCGCCGCCGTGCGCAGCGTAATTGACGGGGAAGAAACCACGGGCGTGCACGAGGCGCTCGACCTCAAGCGGTTCCGCTCCCCGTTGCTGAAACCCATACTGGCCGTCCGCGTACCACGCCGCGCGCGCTGGACTTTCGCGGCCGACCGCTAAGCCGAAATCTTGAAAAGATTTCAATCCGATTTCTTCTCAAGAAATCGGTGCCGTGAGACGTCCTCTACCCGCTCCAGGCCTGGAACCCCACGGCGCCGCCATAGATCCCCAGCATCGTCAGGCTCTCCCACCCTATGTTCACCGGCCCCGACTTCTGGCGCAGGATCAGCCCGATCAGCAACACCGCCGTCATCGCCAGCCCCACCACGACCCAGAACAAGTCGCCCGTGCCGATGGCGTGATACAGCGACCCTTCGCGATAGCTGACATCCGACAGCGTCAGGAACAGCACATCGAACGTGTTGCCCCCGATGATCCCGCCCACGGCCAGCTGCAACGCCCCGCGCCGCACTGCGGCCAATGTCGTGACAAGCTCCGGCAGCGAGGTGACGACAGCCGTCATCAACGCACCCACCAATGCCGAGGACAGCCCCAGCTGCCCGGTCAGCGCAGCCGCCGACCGCGCGATCGCATACCCCGCCAGCCCCAGCAGCAGCATCAGCGCCAGGAACGGCACCAGCAGCGACACCACGCTTTTCTGCGCGTCTTCCTTGTCTTCCGGCTGGTCGGCCCGCGTTTCCTGAGTGTCCACCGCCCTCCACATCGGACTCTGCTGAACACCTACACTGGCATACGCGCCGAACAGGTAGATGCCCACGAGCACCACCGAGGCCGGATGCACCGACCAGAACGCCATCTCGGGCATCACGAAGGCCGCCAGCGGCACCACCATCATCAACATCAGCAGCGTGCTTTGAAACAGGTTCGCCAGGTCCGCCGCCGCATGTTCCAGGTTCGCCCGGCGATAGATCAGATCCGCCAGCGCCAGGAAGGCCGTCTGTGCCGCGATCCCGCCGACCCCGTTGGAAAACGCTAGGCTCGCATGACCATCCAGCGCGGACGTCATGGAAACCACGGTGCCCGACAGCGACGTCGCCGCGCCCAGCAGCAGCCCCCCCGTCACCGCCTCGCCCAGCCCTGTGCGGTCCGCGATCCGGTCCGCCATGCCCGTCATTTTCGTGCCGGCGACAAGAATGACCAGACCCGCCACGGCGAAGACGACCAGATTGGCGGTCAGGGAAAGGTCAGTGAGCATACCGGCCTAACCGCGCTGTCATTGGTCAGGTTCCATAAATGCAAGCCACGTTCAGCGCCGCGCCTCAGCGCGCACCACCTCGGGATTGAGCCGCATCACTGAAAGGTTCAGCGCGCCCGCGACGCTCACCCACGCCAGGTAGGGCACGAACATCAGCCCGGCCAGCCAGTCCACCTGCCACAGCTCGACCATGCTCCAGAACACCGCAATCCACAGCAGAACCAGCACGCCCAGCCCCAGCCGGATCCGGCGCAAGCCGAAGAAAACCGGCGTCCACAATCCGTTCAGCGCGATCTGCAGCGCCCAAAGCGCCATCGCCACGGAATTGTCGGGGCTCACCGCGGCGCGTGCGCCCGCCCCGGCCATCAGCAGGTACAGCGTCGTCCACGCCACCGGGAACAACCAGTTCGGCGGCGTCCATGCCGGTTTGTTGAGGTCCTCGTACCACTTGCCCGGCGGGAACAGCGCCCCCGTCGCACCCGCCGCAAAGCAGGCTGCAAGAAAAATGACAAAGCAAAGCCAGATCATGACCTCGACCTAGCGCGCCGCCCCGATACCGGCAAGGTCGGATCGTCCAGATCCCGCGCTTTCAGCGTCGCCATCGTGGAACACAGCGCGTCGCTCCAGTCGCGCCCGGGCGCCGGGTTCTCCGCCGCCGCCTCCACCAGGAAGGCGACCTCCGGCAAGGGCCGCGCGTGCAGCACCGCCGAGCGCGGCATCATCACCGTCCCCGCCGCCCTCAAGCTCGCCAGCATCAGCCAGCCCAGCTTCTGCGTGCCGGTCGTCCGCGCCCGGTGCGCGATGGAATCATGCTCCAGCCGCCGCAGCTGCCGCCCGATCCCGGCATAGATATACCGCGCCGCGAAAATCCCCGGCCGAGCGCTCGCTGGCAGCGTCGCCACTCCCGCCTCGGATCGGGCATAAAGGCCTTCGGCCTCGCGCAACAGCCGCGCGATCACACGGTGCAACGCCGGCGACATCTGCGGACCCGCCAGGAACCCCGCCTCGTCCAGCCCCTCGTCCTCCATCCAGTCACGCGGCAGATACAGCCGCCCCTCGCGGGCATCCTCGCCCACGTCGCGGGCAATGTTGGTCAGCTGCATCGCCACGCCCAGGTCGCACGCCCGCGCCAGCCCGTCGGCCTCGCGCATTTCCATCAACACGCACATCATCACCCCAACGGACGACGCCACCCGCGCCGCATAGGCGCGCAGCTCCGACAGGCTGTCATACCGCCTGCCATCCGCGTCCCAGGCCAGCCCCTCCAGCAGCGCCTCGGGCAGTGCCCGCGGCATGTCGAACCGTGCGACCATGGCGGCAAAGGCTCGATCCGCAGGCGCATTCCGCGGCACCCCGCGATAGGCCAGGTCCAAACGGTCCTGCAACCGCTGCACCGCCTCGGCCTTCTCCGAATGCAGATCCACCGAGTCGTCCGCCAGCCGACAGAACGCATATAGCGCCAGCGCCGGATCGCGGACACGCCTCGGCAACAGCTTCGAGGCCGCATGGAACGACCGCGACCCGTCCCGGATCGCCTCGCGGCAATGCGCCATGTCGGCGGCTTCCGTGCGCGTCAGTCTCATGTCACCCGCACCTCGTCCGCATCCGGCACCAGCTTGCCCAGCACCTCGGCGCTAGACACAACACCCGGCAGCCCCGCGCCGGGATGCGTGCCCGCCCCCACGAGATAGAGGCCCCGCACTTCCTCGCTCACGTTGTGCGGCCGAAAATAAGCGCTCTGAAGAATCCGTGGTTCCAGCGAAAAGCCCGACCCGTGCGGGCTCAGGTACCGGTCCCGGAAGGTCTCGGGCGTAAACACTTCCGAGGCGGTCAGATGATCCCCCAGCCCCGGCAGCAACTGCTCTTCCAGAACCGCCTGCACCTTCCGGCGATAGGTCTCCGCCATCGTGCCCCAGTCGACCGGATCGTCGAACCCCAGATGCGGCACCGGGCTCAGCGCATAGAACGTGTCGTCCCCCTCCGGCGCGGCACTCGGGTCCGTCACCGTGGGCCGATGCACATAAAGGCTCATGTCCTCGGCCAGCCTGCCCTTCAGGAATATGTCCTCGACCAGCCCCCTGTAACGCGGCCCGTTCAGGATCGTATGGTGCCCCGCATCCGCCCATTTCCCACGCGTGCCCTTCGTGCCGAAATACCACACGAATAGTCCCATCGACCACCGCGACCGCTTCAGCTTCGGTCCGGTCCAGCGCCGCTTCGGCACGCTGCGCATCAGCCGGTCATAGGTGTGCCCCGCATCGGCGTTCGACACGACCATGTCCGCTTCCAGAACTTTGCCGCCGGTCAGGCGCACTCCCGTCGCGCGCCTGTCACGCACCAGTATCTCGTCCACTTCCGCGCCTTGCCGGACCAGCCCGCCCTGATCGGCCACGACATCGGCCATGGCCCGCGCGATGGCGTCGACACCGCCCATGGCGTAATGCACGCCGAACGCCTTTTCCAGATGACTGACAAGGATATACATCGACGTGACGTTGAACGGATCCCCCCCGATGAACAGCGGATGAAACGAGAATGCCATGCGCAGCCGTTCGTCCTTGAACCGCCGCGCCGCATGGGCATAGACCGACCTGTGCGCACGCATAATTCCGAATCTCGGCAAGACCTTCACAAGGTCCCACAGCCGGTGCATCGACCGCCGCCCCAGATCCTCGAACCCGAAGCGATAGCGCCGCTCGCTGTCCTTCAGGAACCGCTCGTACCCTTTTACGTCACCGGGGCTCAGCCGCGCCACCTCTGCCCGCATCGCATCGGTATCCTGCCGCGCGGTAAAGCGGCTGCCGTCAGGCCAGCGGATCTCGTAGAACGGGTCCAGCGCGCGCAGATCCACGTCATCACGAAACCGCCGTCCACAGGCCGTCCACAGATCCTCAAATACCTCCGGCACCGTCACGATGGTGGGCCCCAGATCGAACCGATGCCCGTCGCGCCACAGGCTCGACCCGCGTCCGCCGGGGCCATCCAGTCGGTCCAGCACCGTCACGCGATAGCCCTTCGCGCCCAGGCGCATGGCCGAGGCTAGACCGCCCAGCCCTGCCCCGATCACCACCGCATGCGGCCGCGAGGCCTTCTCGGCCTGCTCACGAAGCGCAGGATCCAAACGTGTCAACATGTACTCAGACTACATGTGTCAAGTTAAGTTGACAATCGCCGAGTGAAGTTCTTTTATGGGCCGGAACGCGCTGGACAACCGGACGTCGCGATTGGCATGAATGGGACTGCCGACGCTCTCGTTGGCCGAAGGGGGGACAGGGTCATCCAAATCGTCAGCCTCAGCTTTTTCCGCTTCGCGCCGGGCCTCTCAAGGCTTTGGGCCTTCGCCATGATGGGCCTTGCCCGTCCCGCTTTGGCCCGCGTCCCCGGCATCGGCTTCTGGAAGCTCTGCGGCTCGGGCACCGGCGAGGGCTTCACGCCGAAACCCAACACCGGCGTCTATGCCATTCTCGCCACCTGGCCCGATCTCGCCACCGCGCAGCGTCAGACCGCCGAGGCCCCGATATTCCGGCGCTACGCCCGGCGTGCCTTCGAATGCTACACGCTCTTCATGCAGACCACTTCCGTGCGCGGTGCATGGTCCGGTACGACCCCTTTCGAACCCGAAGGAACAGCCGGCACCGGCCCCGTCGCAGCCCTCACCCGCGCCACGATCAAGCCCCTTGTCGCGTTGAAATTCTGGCGCCGCGTGCCCGACATCAGCACCGTCATCGGCGCCGACCCCAACGTCGCCTTCAAGATCGGCATCGGCGAGCTGCCGCTTCTGCACCAGGTCACCTTCTCCGTCTGGCCCGACACGGCGGACATGGCCGCCTTCGCCCGCCACGACGGCCCCCACGCCCGCGCGATCAAGGCCGTGCGCGACGGCGACTGGTTTCGAGAAGAACTCTACGCCCGCTTCAACATCGTTGCCGAATGCGGCACGTGGCAGGGTGCCAAGCCACTTAAACACCTGGGGGTCGGCGCATGAGCCTCGCCTTTCCGTTCTCCGCCATCGTCGGACAGGACACCATGAAACAAGCGTTGATCCTGACGGCCATCGACCCGGGACTGGGCGGCGTTCTGGTTTTCGGCGACCGTGGCACCGGCAAGTCCACCGCCGTCCGCGCCCTCGCCGCGCTCCTGCCGCCGATCACCGCCGTAAAGGGCTGTCCGGTCAATTCCGAGCGCCCCGAGGACTGCCCCGACTGGGCCACCGTCCCCGACACCGATCTGGTGGAACGCCCCACCCCCGTCGTCGACCTGCCCCTGGGCGTCACCGAGGACCGCGTCACCGGTGCGCTCGATATCGAACGTGCCTTGACCCGCGGCGAAAAGGCGTTCGAGCCGGGCCTTCTGGCCCGCGCCAACCGTGGCTATCTCTATATCGACGAGGTCAACCTGCTGGAGGATCACATCGTCGACCTCCTGCTCGACGTCGCCCAGTCCGGCGTCAACGCGGTCGAGCGCGAAGGCCTCTCCATCCGCCACCCCGCCCGCTTCGTGCTCGTGGGCTCCGGCAATCCCGAAGAGGGCGAGTTGCGCCCGCAGCTTCTCGACCGCTTCGGCCTCTCGGTCGAGGTCACCTCCCCCACCGATATCGACGAGCGGATCGAGGTCGTCCGCCGCCGCGACGCCTTTGACATGAACTCCGAGGCCTTCACCGCCAAGTGGCAACCCGAGGACGCAAAAATCCGCGACGCCATCCTCGCCGGCCGCAAAGCACTCCGCGAACTCGACGCGACAGACACCATACTGCGCGACTGCGCCGCCCTCGCCGTGGCCCTCGGCGCCGACGGCCTGCGCGGCGAGTTGACCCTGCTCCGCGCCGCCCGCGCCCTCGCCGCCTATCAAGGCGACAAGGCCATCTCCCGCGACCACCTCGCCACCGTCGCCCCCCTCGCGCTCAGCCACCGCCTGCGCCGCGACCCGCTGGACGAGGCCGGCTCCACCACCCGCGTCACCCGCACCGTCGCCGAAACCTTCGGATGACAGACGGGGCCGACACCGCCCGCACCCAGCGCGCCCTCGCGGCTCTGGCCGTGGACCCGGGCGGCCTCAAGGGCCTGACGTTCCGCGCCCGCATGGGCCCCGCCCGGCAGGCGTTCGAGACCGCCCTGCGCAAACTTCCCGGCCCGCAGCACCGCATCCACCCCGCCATCACCGACGACCAGTTGTTCGGCGGTCTCAACATCGCTGCCTCGCTGGCCGAAGGCCGCCCCGTCCGCGCGCCCGGCCTTGCCTACCTTCCTGCCACGCTCACCTTCACCATGGCCGAGCGCACGCCCCCCGGCCTCGCCGCCCGCCTCGCCCAACTCCTCGACGCGGATCACGGCCACGCCCTAATCCTGCTCGACGAGGCCGCCAGCGCGGACGAAGGCGCGCCGCAAGCGCTGCTTGACCGCCTCGCCTTTCATATCGAGCCGCCAGAGGCCGCCACCCCTGTCCGATTGCCAGCCGCCGCCGAACTCGACGCGGCCCGCGAGCGCTTGGCCGCCGTACAGGTCCCCAACGACGCCCTGCCGCTGCTTGTCACCCTCGCTGCCCGCTTCGTCATTCACAGCCTGCGCGCGCCCAGCCTCGCCCTGCGCGCCGCCCGCGCTCTCGCCGCGCTCGATGCCGAGATGACGATTACCCGCGGCCACCTCCAGGAAGCCACCGAACTGGTCTACCCCTCCCGTGCCACCATGATGCCCTCCAAGGCCGAGGGCCAAACGCCGCCCGACGCGCCCGAACCGGACCAGGCCGACAACGCGGCGGAATCCGGCGAGCAGTCCCTTACCGACCTGCCCGACGACATCCTCGTCTCCGCGATTGCAGCACTCCTGCCGTCCGACATCCTCGACCGCCTCGCCGCCAAGTTTACCCGCCCCGCCAATGCGGCGGGCAGCGGCGCGGGCGACCGCCGCCGCGGTAATCGCCGGGGCCGCCCCCTGCCGTCGCGCCCGGGCCGCCCCTCGGCCGAGGCCCGGATCGACCCCATCGCAACGCTCCGCGCCGCCGCCCCCTGGCAGATCCTGCGCCGCACCGGGCGCAACGCCGACCGCGAGCTTGTGATCCTGCCCTCGGACATCCGCATCAAGCGGTTCGAGGACCGCTCCGACCGCCTGCTCATCTTCACCGTCGATGCGTCCGGCTCCGCCGCCGTCGCCCGGCTGGCCGAAGCGAAAGGCGCGGTCGAACTCATGCTGGCCCAGGCCTATGCCCGCCGCGACCAGGTCGCGCTGCTGGCTTTTCGCGGCACCGGAACGGAGACGCTCCTGCCGCCCACCCGCTCGCTGGTGCAGGCCAAGCGCCGCCTCGCCTCGCTGCCCGGCGGCGGCGGCACGCCGTTGGCCTCCGGCCTGATGGCCGCCGGAGACCTCGCCCAACTGGCCCGGGGCCGCGGCCTCACCCCTATGCTTGTCCTCCTGACCGATGGCCGCGCCAACATCCCGCTCACCGGCGACCCCGACCGCGTCACCGCGAACGACGACGCCACCCGCATCGCCGCCAGCCTGCGCGCCCAGCGCCTGTCCGGCGTCCTCGTCGACACCTCCAACCGCCCCACCGACACGGCCCGCACCATCGCCGCCGCGCTCGGCGCGCGCTACCTCGCCCTGCCCCGTGCCGACGCCCACGGGATCAGCACCGCCGTCACCACGGCGCTCGGAGCCTGAGTGCCATGGACTGGGCTCGCGACCTGCCCGACTGGCCCCACGCCGACGCCTCGCGCCGCGTCCGCCACCGCCCGCACGACTGGCATGTGCAGGAATGGGGCACCGGCCCCACGCTCCTGCTGCTGCACGGCGCGGGCGCCAGCACGCACACATGGCGCGAACTCATCCCGCGCTTGTCTGAACATCACCACGTCGTCGCCCTCGACCTGCCCGGCCACGGCTTCACCCGTGCGGGCAGCGTTTCGCGCCTCGGTCTCGCCACCACCGCGGAAGATATCGCCGCCCTCTGCGCCGACCGGAACTGGCAGCCGATAGCGCTCATCGGCCACTCCGCCGGTGCCGCCGTCGCTCTCGACCTCGGCACGCGCCTGCCCGGCGCCCCCGCGGTCATCGGCCTCAACGCCGCACTCGACCGGTTCGAGGGCATGGCGGGCTGGATATTCCCGATGCTGGCCAAGCTGCTGGCGCTGAACCCGCTCACCGCCATCGCCTTCTCGGCCGGCGGCGCCCGCCCGAACCGCGCCCGCAACGTCATCCGCGCCACCGGCTCCACACTCTCCGAAGAGGGGCTCGGCTATTACAGCCGCCTCCTCGCCGACCGCGCCCATGTGGACGGCACGTTGCAGATGATGTCCCGCTGGAGCACCGACGCGTTGCTCGACCGCCTGCCCGAAATCGAAAGTGACGTGCTGCTGATCACCGGCGACCGCGACACAGCCGTGTCGCCACAGGTGTCGGACCGCGCCGCCGCACTTTTGCCCCATGCTGAGCGGATCACGCTGGAGGGCCTGGGCCACCTCGCCCACGAGGAAGCCCCCGGCCGCCTTTGCGACATCATGCTGGATTGGCTCCAGGGCAAATCTTTTTAGAAAAGATTTGCCAAAAGCTTTCTCAAAGCTTTTGGCCTCACCCCTGCCCGAGCGCCTTTTGCCCCTTCCGGCTGTAGCCCCGCGTCATCCGGTCCGCGATCATCGCCAGCGTCGCCATCCCGATCCCGGCAATCATCCCCACGCCGAAATCCCCGTTGTTGAGGCCGATATAGATCTCCTGGCCCAAATCGCTCGTGCCGACCAGCGCCGTGATCACCAGCATCGCGACCCCGAACATGATCGTCTGGTTCAATCCCAACAACAGTTGCGGCAAAGCCAGCGGCAACCGCACCCGCCACAGCATCTGCCACCGGGTCGACCCACAAGCCTTGGCCGCCTCGATCACCTCCGGGCTGACGCCGCGCAACCCGTGCTCGGCATAGCGTATCGCCGGCACGATGGCATAGGCCATGATCGCCAGCAGCGCCGTGAAATCTCCCAGCTTGAAGAACATCACGAAGGGGATCAGGATCACGAACAGCGGCATCGTCTGCAACGTGTCGCTTATGGGCCGCAGAAAGGCCGACACCGCATCGTTCTCCGACGCGATCACTCCCAGCGTCGTGCCCAGCAAAAACGACAGCGCCACCGCCAGCCCGCACAGGTAGAACGAAATCGTCGCCTCGGCCCAGACCCCCGCCAGCATCAGGAAGGACAGCCCCAGCGCCGTGCCAATCGCCAGCCGCCGCCCGCCCGCCTGCCACGCCAGCAACACCATCACTCCGGCGATCGACAGCCACGGCAGGCCCGTGATCCCGAAATAAAGCAGCATCGCCAGCAGCGCGACACCGATGGCCGCCCGCATCTGCCGCCGCACCAGCAACCACCCGGCCAACGCCGCCATCGCCACGGCGTAGCCGATCTTCATCGGCAGGGTGAACTCGAACCCCCAGGAGAACGGGCTGACCGTTTGCTCCAGCCCCATCTTCACCGGCAGCATCAGGTAAAACAGCGCCGTCGTCTTGATCGCCTTGATCGCGCCCGCGTATTCCACCAGCAGCCAGTTGAACGCATCGTTCATCGCGTCCGCCGGGTAGAGCTCCCAGGCCCGCGGATACTCCTGCAGGAACGGAAAAACCCGCGCCAGAACCAGCATCACGCCCGTGAACACCGCCGCCACGATCCAGTAGCGATAGCGGGCAATGAAACTCTCGTCCTCGCCTGCGTCCGGCGACCGCCCCATCGCGGCCCGCGCCGTGATCCGGTCCATGACCATCGCCATCAGCGCGATCACCACGCCCGCCAGGATCGCCTCGGCTACGTTCGCCTTGCGGATATGGGTCAACACCTCCCACCCGATATCCGACGTCCCCCCGATGATCGACGCGATGATGATCATCGAAAACGCCGCCAGCATCGTCTGGTTCACCCCCAGCAGGATCTGGCGCAGCGCGCTCGGCACCCGCACCCGCCAGAACATCTGGCCCGCCGTGGCCCCCGCCATCATGCCCGCCTCGATCACCTCTTCGTCGACACGGGCCAGCCCAAGCGTCGTGTTCCGCACCATCGGTGGCACCGCGTAAAGAACCGAGGCGATCAGCCCCACAACCGGCCCGAAACCAAAGAGGAGCAGGATCGGCAAGAGATAGGCAAAGACCGGGATCGTCTGCAACGTGTCCATCGTGGGCGTGATGACCCGCTCGGCCCGGTCGGAATAGAACGCCCAGGTCCCCACGCAGAACCCGATCGCCACCGCCAGCGGCACCGATACCATGACCAGCGCCAGCGAGTTCATCGACTCGTGCCAGTACCCGATCACGACCATGTAGAACATCGCCAGAAACGTGAACACGGCCAGCTTCCAGCCCGACACCGCGAAGGACGCGATCACCAGCAATCCCACCGTCAGCGCCCAGGGCATCCAGTGCAGCAGGCCGCGCACCCACGACATGGGATGGTCCATCACGTCCGAAAACGCGCGAAATGCCGGCCCTGCCGTATCGACCAACCAGCCCATCGCGGTATTCAACCACTCGGTCATCGGCCATTCCCACGCCTCGGGAAACTCCATTAGCCAGCCCAGCCGGTCGCGAAAGCCCAGCGCCACCAGAGTCAGGCCTATCAGCGCGAACCACGCCCAGTGCGTGCGGTCTCCGCTCATGCCCGGGCCTCCTCCGCGTCCGACAGTCGTGCCAGCGCCCGGACCACGCTTTGCGCCGTGACCACGCCGGTCACCGTGCCGCCCTGCTCCACCGCCAGCCCCTCGGGATGCGCCGACAGCATCGGCAACAGCGCCTCGACGGACAGCCCCCCCGACACCCGCTCGCGCCCCTCGGCGGATCCGGCATCGGGGTCCGTCACCTCATGGGCGCGCAGCACGCGGACCATCGGCACGTCATTGGTGAACTCGGCCACATAGTCATCCGCCGGATTGGTGATCAATTGCGCTGGCGTGCCGGTCTGGACCACGCGCCCGCCGCGCATGATCATCATCCGGTCTGCCACCCGCAGCGCCTCCAAGAAATCATGCGTGATGAACACGATCGACTTGTGCAGATCGTTCTGAATCCGCAGGAACTCGTCCTGCATCTGCCGCCGGATCAACGGATCGAGCGCCGAAAACGGCTCGTCCAGCAGCCAAAGATCCGGGTCCACGGCCAGCGACCGCGCGATCCCCACCCGCTGCTGCTGCCCGCCCGACAGCTGGTGCGGATAGCTCTTCTCGCGCCCTTCCAGCCCCACCAGCCCGATCACCTGCCCCACCCGCTTGCGGGTATGGTCCTGCGCCGCGCCTTGCAAGCTCAGCGGAAAGGCGATGTTCTCCCACACGCTCAGATGCGGCATCAGGCCGAAATTCTGGAACACCATGCCGATCTGGTGGCGGCGCACCTCGATCATCTCCTTGTCGGATTTCGCGCGCAGGTCCTCGCCGTCCAACAGGATCTCGCCATGGGTCGGCTCCACCAGCCGCGACAGGCAGCGCACCACCGTCGACTTGCCCGACCCCGACAGGCCCATGATCACGAAAATCTCGCCCACCGCCACGTCAAAGCTCACATCGGCGGCGGCAGGAATGGCGCCATCCTCGCGGATGCGCCCGGCCAGCGCCGGCGTCTCTTCCGCCGGCTCGCCGCCGGGAAAATACTGCTCCGGTTTCTTGCCGTAGACTTTCCAGATGTGGCGGCAGGACAGCCTCGGCTGGTCCGTCCCGGCGCCATCGCCCTCGCGCGTGTCGCTCATGCTGCCCCTGTCCCCGCTGGGAAACCGGAAAGGCCGGGCGTCAGAACCCCCGGCCTTTCCGGTGCGTCCCGCCGCACCCTACTGCGCGGCCTTTCCGGCCTCGACCCAGGGAGCCCAGGTCTCTTCATTGGCGTCGATCCATTCGGCCACCACTTCTTCCAGGTCCCGGCCCTTCTGGTCGATCTCCAGCATCAGCGCGTTCTGCACCTCGTTGTCGATCGAGATCTGCTCGAACACCGCCGCCACGCCGGGGTTCGCCTCGGCGAACTCGGCATTGATGATCTTGTCGATCGAGGCCTGCTGAAAGCCGCAGGCCGACCCGCGTTCCTGCCCCTCTTCCTCGACGCATTCCCCGTCGGCCGCGTCCCACTGGACCCATTCCATCTCCATGTCGGCAAACAGCCAGTGCGGCTGCCAGAACATCATCAGGATCGGATCCTGCGTCGCCACCGCCGATTTCAGCTCGGCGATCATCGCCCCTTCCGATCCGCCCGCGACCGGTTCGAACGGCATGTCGATCATCGCAACCACGTCCTTGGACCGGGTGCCCCAGTCGGCGGGATAGGTGATCAGCCGGCCCTTGGGAAAGGTGTCGGCGGCGGCAAACGCCTGCGCGCAGTCATACAGCGCCTCGTAATCCGGCAGACCCGGACACTGTTCCTTCATGTAGGGCGGATAGATCCAGCCTTCCTGCGGTTGCAGGCCCAGCTGCCCCACCACGGTGATGTCGCCCGATTCCACCGCCTTGGGATAGATGTCGCCCACGTTGTTGGTCCAGACCTCGGGCTGCAAGTGCAGATCGCCATTGGCGATGGCGGCGAATTGCGGCACCGCGCCCGCGGTCACGTATTCCACGTCATGTCCGGCCTTTTCCAGCAGCGTGCCGGTGATATGTGCCGAGATATGCTGACCAGTCCATTCGTTGATCGGGATCCGGACCGTCTCGGCTTGCGCCACCCCGGCCCCGGCCAGCGAAAGGCTCGCGGCCCACAAGACAGAATTCATCTTCATCGTTCTCTCCCTGTTTTTATTGATGCAGATCATGGTCGCCATCATGCGACGTCCGCAACGTGGACCCAAGCAGAAATGTACGTTGACCAATGCGGTGATAAAACCAAGGCTCCTGAACGGGCGGCCGCGGCGCGGCTGCCGGTTTCATGAGCATTGCGAAAGGGAGGATGCCGTGCCGTTGAAAATTGCCGAAAAGTGGTTTCAGACCAGAGACATGGGCGATGGCGTCACGCTCATATGGGAACCGCATGTCGCGCCATGGTTGCGCTGCAATATCTGGCATATCCAAGGACGCGACCGCGATCTCGTGATCGACACCGGCATGGGCCTGCGCCCCATGACGCGCGAGCTGGCGCAGCTGACCGAGCGCCCCCTCAGCGCCATTGTCACCCATACGCATTTCGATCATTCCGGCGGGTTGCACGAGTTTGACCACCGTTGCGGCCACCTTGCGGAATCCGACATCCTCGCCAACCCGACACCGTCCAACACCTACGCCGACGCGGGCTTCGTCCGGGCCGAGACCTTCACCGCCCTGCCGTTCGAGGGCTTCTCCTACGAACAGTACACGGTAACGCCCGCGCCCCTCTCCGCCCTGCTGGATGAAGGCGACGTGGTCGATCTCGGCGACCGTGCCTTCACCGTCTTCCACCTGCCTGGCCACAGCCCCGGCTCCATCGCCCTGTTCGAGTCCGCCACGGGCCTCCTCTTCAGCGGCGACGTGGTCTATGACGGCGACCTCATCGACGACATGGACCATTCCGACCCCGACAAGCTGGCCGAGTCCCACGCCCGCCTGCGCGAGCTTGACGTCACCACCGTCCACGCCGGCCACTTCACATCCTTCGGGCGCGACAAGCTGATTGAAATCCTCGACGAATACCGCGACGGTGGCCGCCGCTTGGGCGATGCCGACGCATGGCTCGCCGACAAGATTGCAAGGAGCAAGCCGCAGTGACCCAACGCACGGCCATCATCACGGGCGGGCTGGCCGGAATCGGCCTCGCCACCGCCCGCCTGCTGCACGAGGCCGGGCATACCATCGCCATCGGCGCCCGGCGCGGCGACGACACATCGCTTCAGGATATGGCCCGCGACACCGTCGGCGCGGATGTTTTCGTCGCCCCGCTCGACGTCCGCCAGCGCGGCTCGGTCGCGGCCTTCTGCGCCTCCGTCAAAAACCAGTTCGGCACACCGCAAATTCTGGTCAACGCCGCCGGCGTCACCCGCCACCAGACCGTCTCCGACCATGACCTCGACGCCTGGGACGACGTGATACAAACCAACCTCACCGGCACCTTCCTGATGATCCACGCGCTTTTGCCCGACATTATGGCGTCGGGCTGGGGCCGGATCGTCAACATCGCCTCCACCGCCGCTACATCGGCGGTCGCCGACCACCCGGCCTATTGCGCGTCCAAGTCCGGCGTGCTCGGCCTCTCCCGCGCCGTGGCGCTCGAGGGCGCGCCCCACGGCGTCACCTGCACCACCGTCAGCCCCACCTGGGTCGAAACCGAAATGCTGCGCTCATCCGCCGCCACCATCGCCAGTCAGAACGGCACCACACAGGCCGAAGAGATCGCGGCCCTGGCCCGCGCCAACCCGCAGAACCGCCTCGTCCAACCCGACGAGGTCGCCGCCATCATCGCGTTTCTCTGTTCCGATGCCGCCCCTGGCCTGACCATGGAAGACATCCAGATCAACGCCGGTGCCCACTGGTAGCTGCGTCAGGCCAGCCGCCTCGCCCGCCACGCCATCACCGCTGGCTCGATCAGCCCCGCCGACAGGATCAGCGGCAGGCCCACCGCCTCGCGCAGGCCGAACCGTTCCCCGGCCCACAGCGCCGCCGTCACCGTCGCCACCGCGACCTCGGTCATGAACAACAGCCCCACCAGCCCGGGGTTCAGCCGCGACGGCGCATAGATCGTGGCAAAGGAACTGGGCAGGATCAGGATCACCGCCACCGGGACGAACCACCACATCAGTCCCGCAACCTCGGGCCAGTCCGGCGCGCGCGCGATCCCCTGCACCGTGGCGATCCCCGCCACCAGCAGCGCCACGACCGCCCCCACCAGCAGAAAGTTCACCGCATGGGTCAGGATCCGCACCCGCCGCTCCGTCAGGATCAGCGTACAGCCCACGGCCCAGAACATCCCCGAAATCAGGCCAAACCAGTCGCCCGCGTTGCGCGGAAGCGGCACGCCAGTGTCGTCGGCAAAGATCACGACCAGGCCGACCAGCCCCACAAAGATCGAAAGCCACCGAAACCACGTCATCCGGTCGCCCAGGAACATCCAGCCCAGCAAGAACCCCCAAATCGGCGTCATGTAGAACAAGAGCACCGCGCGCACCACGTCCGTATACAGCAGCCCTGCCGCATAAAGCGCAAAGGCGACCCCCGCCAGGATTCCGCCCATAAGCGGCCGCAGCCCTTGCGCGTAATCCGCCCGCAGCACCCAGACCGCCGGCAAGCTCAGCAGCGCGGGCAGGCTCATGAACACCACCATCGCCCAGGGCGCATCCAGCCCCGCCTGCTCGATCATCCGCAACGGCAACCAGAAAATGCCCCAGCACAGCCCCGCGAAAAGTCCCGTCAGAACAGCCCTGTTGTTGCCCTCGGCCAAGGCCGCATCTCCTCTTCTCGTGTTCCGGCCCCAGTCAGGCACCTGCAACGCACAAAGGCAAGGCATCGCTGCCCCGCCTGCGCGTTTGGCGCCGCTCCTGCCGCGAAAGCGGCCTCAGGCCGCGCGATCAGGGATATTCACAACCTTGCCACGCGGTATCTCGCAGGCCTTGTCGTAAAGCGGCGTCCGGGCCAGCGTCGCGGCATACATCTGTCCGTCATTGCCCTCGACCATCAGCTCGGTTCCCGGCCCGGCCTCGGTACTGTCCATCAGCGCAAATCCGATCCCGTGTCCCAGGTAGGGCGAGGTTGCCCCGGCCGTCACCCGGCCCGCAACCTCGCCGTTCCACTCCACGCGGCCATTCACCCGCGGCTCACCCTCAGGGCAGATGATGCCATGCAGACGCTGGCCCTTGTCGGCTTTCTCCAGCGCGGCCTTGCCGATGAAGTCGTCCTTGTCCATGGCCACGAACCCGCCCAGCCCGACGTCGTAAGGCGTGGTCGTCTCGTCGAAATCCGAGATGGCGTTCAGGATCCCCGCCTCGATCCGCCGGATGTTCATCGAATCCAGCCCGAACATACGCATCCCGTACGTTTCCCCCGCCCTTTCCAGATGCGCCCACAGGGCCGCGGCATCGTGATGCGGCTCGGTATAGAACTCCCAGCCCAGCTCGTTGGTGTAGCCGGTCCGGGTGATCAAAACGGTCTGCCCGCCGAAATCCACCCACGCACTGCCGAAATATCCGAACGGCTCGGGGATACCATCCTTCGCCACATCTTTCAAAACCTCCATCGACAGAGGCCCCTGGATCTGGCTCACGTTCACCTCCGGGTCCAGGATCTCCACATCCATGCCCCTGGCGTGCGCCCGCGCCCAGTTCACGAAATCCCCATCCGCCTGCGCGTACCAGAACCGGTCCTCGGCCAGCCGCACGAAAACCCCGTCCACGATCAGCCCGCCATGGTCGAAACAGGCAATGCCATAACCGCACCGCCCGACCTTCACCTTGGAAATATCGTTGACGAACAATAGGTTCATCAGCGTCTCCGCATCCGGCCCCCTGAACTCCAGCGGCCATTCGCCGGTATGCAGGCACGCCGCCTTAGTCCTCAGCAGCCAATAGCCCTCGTCGGTCGGCAGGTCGTCCATGTACACGCACATCAGCCGCCGGTTATAAACGCAATAATGCGGTCCGTGCCGCGCCTCGATCTCGTGATACGCATGCCGGTTAAGATTGAAATCCCACCCCGCACCGGGCCGCGTGGTGATCAGGTCACGGGTCCGCCCGTCGCTCGAAACCATCATGTGCCGGCCTCCGGGTCCAGCCGCGCGCCCAGCGCCCCCGCCACCAGCTTCTGGAAATGGTGCACCGCGTGCTCGCTCAGCTCGGTCAGCCCTTCGTCCACCACGAAACGCCCCTGGTTGTACCCGCTGGACTTCAGCCCCTTCTGCACGCTCTCGCACAACCCGATATCCTCGGGCTGCAACACATCCTTCTGATAGTTGATCGCATCGCGCAGCTGCTGCGTGACCTCGCCATCCCTTACGAACCAGTCCTGATACTCGACGCAGTGCTCCGGCGCCGTCGGGTTCATCTGCAACACCGACAGGTTCGCCTCGCCCGGATAGGCCCAGATGGTGAAGTTCGGCCACACGAACCAACCCGCGTACCCGAAATCCACGTCACCCGCCTCGAACTTGTAGGCCCGCGCGTTCATCGTCCGTGGCTGCCCGGCGCACTGGCTGGAGTAAAGCCCGCAGGTGATCGTGCGATAGCTGTCCATGTCCACCAGATCGACGAAATCGTGGTGCGCGGGCGCGCAGTGATAGCACTCCAGAAAGTTGTCCATCAGCACTTTCCAGTTCGCCTCGACCGCGTAGGTGTCGCGCTGCGCGAACTGCAAATCGTCGACCGAAGGGACATAATGTCGGATCTCGGACTCCAATTCGCCCATCTGTTCGGCGAAAGGTATCGCATTTTCATCCAGATTGACGAGGACAAGCCCGCAGAACACCTCCACCTTCACCGGCTTCAGCGAAAACTCCTCCTTGCGGAAACCCTCGACATTCTCGGTATTCCGCGCCGAGCGCAGGTTGCCGTCGAAATCGAACGCCCAGGCATGATAGGGGCAGGTGATCACATTCTTCTTGCCCGTCCCGCTGACCAGTTCATGCCCCCGGTGCGGACACACGTTAAAGAACGCGTTCAGCTCCCCCGTCCGGCTGCGGGCCACAAACACGTTCTGCTCGTGGATCTTCACTGTCAGGAACTGACCCGGCTCCGCCACCTGGCTCACATGTCCAGCGTAATACCAAGTCCTGTAGAAAATCGCGTCCTTCTCCGCCGCCCAGATCTCCGCATCGTGGTAGAACCGCGCGGGCAGGGTATAGGAATTCTTCGGATCGGCCCGGAACGGCTTGTCTCCGGGCATCAGGTTCAACGTCTGCAAGGTCATGGCGCACTCCCATCTGGCTGTTGACAGTGTCAACCATTACCGAGGATCATGACAAACGCTGTTTTCTCATGAATTTGCCCAAGTTTTCCTAATGCCAACGCACCTCCCCCCGCTCGATCTGATGGAACCGTTCGAGGCCGCCGCCCGCCTCGGCAGCTTCACCCGCGCCGCCGAGGAACTGTCCGTCACCCAATCCGCCATCTCCCAACGCGTGCGCAAGCTCGAGGCCCTGCTCGACACCGCGCTTTTCATCCGCGGGCATCGCACGATCACCCTCACGCCCGAGGGCCGCGAGCTGCTGATCGGCGTCCGCGCCGCGCTTCAGCATATGACGGCAGCCACCCGCGCCCTGCGCCAGCGCGACGGACGCCCGCGCGTGCGCCTCGGCGCGGATACCTCGATGGCCCAACTCTGGCTGACCCCCCGCCTAGCCCCGGCCCTGGCAGACAGCCCGCCGCTCATGCTCGATCTTATCGCGTCCGACACGGAATCAGAGCTTCTGACCAGTGACATTGCCCTCCTGCACGGCGCCGGCAACTGGCCCGGCTACACCGCGACGCGCCTCTTCGACGACGCGGTCTTTCCCGTCTGCACCCCGGATTTACTGTCTCGCGCCCCGCTGCAAACACCCGAAGATCTGCTTGCCGCGCCCCTCATCGATCTCGATTACACCCACTGGAACTGGATGAACTGGGGCATCTGGCTGACAGAAACGGGCCTCGATCCCACCCGCGCCACCACGCTGATGCGCACCAACAGCTACATGGCCCAACTCGACGCCGCCCGCGCGGGCCTCGGCGTGGCGCTCGCGTGGGAGGGCCAACTGGGCGACGACCTGACCTCTGGTCGCCTCGTCCGCCCTATCGACCATGCCGTCACCACACCTTTCGGCTACTACCTGATCCTGCGCGACAGCGCAGAGCCCGTGGCACGGCAGCTGGCCCGAAGCCTCCTTGACGCCGCGACCTGACGCAACCCGCGCAGCTACTTTCCCCACCCTCAACTTTTCTTGCGAAAAACACTCGAATCCGACCGCGCCGACCGCACCGCCTTGGCAAGTCTCGCGCCGCCTGTTTAACTATGCCCCGACAACCAGACTCACCCCAAGCCAAGAGGTCCCTCATGCGCTACCTCGCGCCAACCACGCTGGATGACGCCATCCAGTTGCTCAGCGGCGATCCCGGCGACTGCCGCGTGCTCGCCGGCGGCACCGACCTGCTCGTCCGCCTGCGCTCCGGCGATGCCGAACCCGACAGCCTCCTCGACATCAAGCGCATCGAAGATCTGCGCCGGATCACGCCCGAGAACGGCGGCTGGCGCATCGGCGCCGCGGTCTCCTCGGCGGAAATGAACGAGCATGCCGAGCTCAAGGCCGCCTACCCTGGCGTCTGCGAGGCCGCCGACCTCATCGGCTCCACCCAGATCCAGGGCCGCTGCACGCTCGCCGGCAACCTCTGCAACGCCTCCCCGGCCGCAGATTCAGTCCCCGCCATGGTCGCCGTCGGCGCCGTGGCCCGCGTCGCCGGCCCGAAGGGCACTCGCGATGTCCCGGTCGAGGATATCCCTACCGCCCCCGGCAAGACCTCGCTGGAAAAGGGCGAATTCGTCGCCTCGATCTTCCTGCCCGCCAAGGCGGACCGCACCGGAGACGCCTATCTGCGCTTCATCCCCCGCACCGAGATGGACATCGCCGTGGTGGGCTGCGGGATCTCGCTCACCCTGGACGGTGACGGCACCTGCACCGCCGCTCGCGTCTCGCTCGGTGCCGTCGGACCGACCGTCATGATCGTCGATGCCGCCGCCGACGCCCTGATCGGCACCAAGCTAGATGAGGCCGCGATGGATGCGCTGGCCAAGGCCTGCTCCGCCGCCGCCTCCCCCATCGCCGACAAGCGCGGCACGGTCGAATTCCGCACGCACGTGGCCGGCGTGCTTGCGCGCCGCGCCGCCGCCATCGCCAAGACCCGCGCAGAAGGATAAGCAGACATGAGCAACATTCACGTCTCCACCACCATCAACGGCGACCCTACGGAATATCTCTGCGCGCCCGATGAAACCCTGCTCGACGTCCTGCGCGACCGTCTCGGCATGACCGGCTCCAAGGAAGGCTGCGGCACCGGCGATTGCGGCGCCTGCTCGGTCACCGTCAACGGCCGCCTCGTCTGCTCCTGCCTCATGCTGGGGGCCGAGGCCGAGGGCGCGAAGATCGAAACCATCGAGGGCATGGCCGACGGCGATCAGTTGCATCCGCTGCAACAGAAGTTCATCGAACACGCCGCCCTGCAATGCGGCATCTGCACGCCCGGCATCCTCGTCGCCGCCAAGTCGCTGCTGGAAAGAAACCCCGACCCGACCGAGGAAGAGGCCCGCTACTGGCTCGCCGGCAACCTCTGCCGCTGCACGGGCTATGACAAGATCATCCGCGCCGTGCTCGACACGGCCGCCGACCTCAGAAAGGCATCCTGATGGCACTCGACAGCAAACAGGTCCTCGACACGCAAGAGTTCAAGATCGTCGGCACGCGCCCCCTGCGCCCCGACGGCATCGACAAGGTCACCGGCAGGGCCCGCTTCGGCGCCGACATCACCGCGCCGGGGATGCTGATCGGCAAGGTGCTGCGCAGCCCGCACGCCCACGCCCGGATCAAGTCCATCGACACGTCGGCGGCCGAGGCCATCGAGGGCGTCCACGCCGTCGTCACCCGCGCCGATTTCGCGCCGATCACCGATGACGACGCCACCGCCGATATCCTCGACAATTGCATGGCCGGCGAAAAGGCGCTCTATGACGGCCACGCCGTCGCCGCCGTCGCCGCCAGCTCGGGCCACATCGCCAAGAAGGCGCTGAAGGCGATCAAGATCGACTACGAGGTGCTGGACCACGTGACGGATGTCGACAAGGCCATCGAGGACGGCGCCCCCGTCCTGCACGAGGGCCGCGCCGACGAATCCGCGCCCGACGGCGCGTCGCCCAACATCATGGCCCGGTACGAGTTCGGCCACGGCGACATCGACGCCGGCCTCTCGCAAGCCGACGAGGTCATCGAGCGGTCCTACCGCACCGAGGCCACGCACCAGGGCTATATCGAACCCCATGCCTGCCTCGCGCAGATGAGCCAGGACGGCCAGGCCGACCTCTGGTGCTGCACGCAAGGCCATTACATGGTCCGCAACACCTGCGCCGCGATCATGGGTATGGACCAAGGCCAGCTGCGCGTCACCGCCTCGGAAATCGGCGGCGGCTTCGGCGGCAAGACCACCGTGTTCCTCGAACCCGTGGCCCTGATGCTGGCCCGAAAATCCTCGCGGCCCGTCAAGATGGTGATGACCCGCTCCGAAGTGCTGCGCGCCACCGGCCCCACGGCCTCCTCCTCGGTCGATATCCGCATCGGCATGACCAAGGACGGCCGTATAACCGCCGGCTTCGCCGAACTGCGCTACCAGGGCGGCGCCTATCCCGGCTCGCCGGTGGAAATGGGCTCCATGTCCGCCTTCGCGCCGTATGACCTGGAAAACGTCAAGACCATCGGCTGGGACGTGGTCACCAACCGCCCCAAACAGGCCGCCTATCGCGCCCCCGGCGCACCCATGGCCGCCTTCGCGGTGGAATCCGCCATCGACGAGCTGGCCAAGAGCCTCGACCTCGACCCGCTGGAAGTGCGCCTGAAAAACGCCGCGCGCGAGGGCACCAAGGCCTCCTACGGCCCCACCTACCCCGCCATCGGGCTCGAGGCGACGCTGCGCACCGCCAAGGACCACCCGCACTGGACGGCGCCCCTCGGCCCCAACCAGGGGCGCGGCGTCGCTTGCGGCTTCTGGTTCAACTTCGGCGGCGACACCTGCGTCACGCTCAACATCACGCCCGACGGCACGGTGACCGTCTCCGAGGGCAACCCCGATATCGGCGGCTCCCGCGCGTCCATGTCGATGATGGCGGCCGAGGAACTCGGCATCCCCTACAACAAGGTCCGCACCATCGTGGCCGACACCGGCAGCCTGGGCCAGAACGAGGTCACCGACGGCTCCCGCGTGACCTTCGCCGTGGGCCTTGCCACCATCGAGGCCGCCCGCGCCGCCAAGCGCGAGATGTGCCGCCGTGTGGCCAAGCTCTGGGACATCGACGAGGACGCGGTGGAATGGCGCGACGGGGCCGTACACCCCACCGGCCATAACGCCGGCAGCCATGACCCGATGACCCTGGCCGAGATCGCCGCCATCGCCTCCAACACCGGCGGGCCCATTGCCGGCCACCACGAGGCCAACCCCGAAGGCGCCGGCGTCAGCTTCGCCACCCACATGGTGGACACCGAGGTGGACCCCGAAACCGGCGCGGTGAAGATCCTGCGCTACACGGTCTTCCAGGACGCGGGCAAGGCGGTGCACCCCGACTATGTCGAAGGCCAGTTCCAGGGCGGCGCCACGCAAGGCATCGGCTGGGCGCTCAACGAGGAATACATCTACGGCGAAGACGGCACCCTGCAGAACGCGGGCTTCCTCGACTACCGCATTCCCGTGGCCTCCGACCTGCCGATGATCGACGCGGTGATCCTGGAAATCCCAAACCCCGGCCACCCCTACGGCGTGCGTGGCGTGGGCGAAACCTCGATCGTGCCGCCCCTGGCGGCCATCGCCAACGCGGTCTCGGCGGCGGCAGGCGTGCGCATGACCGACCTGCCCATGTCCCCGCCCAAGGTGCTGAAGGCGATCCACGACAAATAGACCTCGGGACTGGCCCCGGACAAGGTCCGGGGCCTCTCTCACGAACCCGTAGGGCGGGTGAAAACCCACGCGCCACGCCGGGCCCGCGACACGCGATTGAACCCGACCCCACGCATCACCGACACACTCCCGAACCTTGGTCAAAGGAAAGGGAGACGACCCGATGCCAACCCATTACCTCACCGGATTCGATGATCTGCTCAGCCTCGGCAAGGGCAACGACACGGTCTATGCCTTTGGCGGCGATGATTACCTTTATGGCAACGACGGCAACGACTACCTGCTCGGTATGGATGGCGCGGACACCATTCTCGGCGGTTACGGCTCCGATATCGTCGATGGCGGCAATGGCGACGACGTGATTTACGGCGGCCTCCCCGGCGGCTCCGACATCGGCTCGAACGTGCTGTTCGGCGGCGCGGGCGATGACCTCATCTATGCCGGCGACGACGGCGACTACATCGACGGTGGCACCGGCCGGGACAAGATCATCGGCGCATCCGGCGCCGACACCATTTTCGGCGGCGCAGGCAGCGACCGCATCGAAGGCGGCGGCGGCCATGACAGCATCGGGGGCGGCTCCGGTTTCGATTTCATCCTCGGCGGCTCGGGCAACGACACCATCGACGGCGGCGCCAGCCGCGACACCATCAAGGGCGGTGACGGCAATGACCAGCTTTCCGGCGGCGACGGCAGCGACGTGTTGCGTGGCAACAGGGGCAACGACAACCTCTTCGGTGAAGACGGCAACGACCAGCTCTTCGGCGGCGGCGACGACGACTTTCTTCACGGCGGCTTCGGCAACGACACGCTCGACGGCGGCGCCGGCAACGACTGGATCATCGCCGGCGACGGTCCCAATCCCGGCGACGGCCTCTACGGCTATGACGACGTGGCCTATGGCGGTGCGGGCAACGACTATATCTATACCGGCTGGGGCAACGACACCGCCGATGGCGGCACCGGCAACGACACGATCTATTCCGGCTTTGGTCAGGACGCGATCTTCGGCGGGCTCGGCGACGATGTGATCCACGCCACCGATCTGCCGGACGGTCTTCTGGAAGGCGTCGGCGGCTACGAACCCGGGCTCGACGACGCGATCTATGCGGGCGACGGCAACAACACCGTATATTCCGGTTCGGGCAACGACCTGGTGACATCGGGCGAAGGCGATGACTACATCCGCTCCACCAACGGCAGCGATACCGTAATGTCCGGCGACGGAGACGATTTCGTCTGGCTCAGCACCCAGTACGTCCACCAAAACGTTCCCCCCGCCCCCACCGAAACCGATCTCGGCGCCGGCGACGACACGTACTACTCGACCGGCTTGGGCGACGACATCGTCCAGGGCGGCGACGGCGCGGATTTCATCTATATCGAAGGCGGCAACAATCTCGTCTTCGGCGGCGCCGGCGCCGACATCATCCAGGGCGGCGACCGCGACAGCGGCAGCACGAAAAGCGCCCAGGCCTCGCTCGACATCCTCTACGGCGGCGACGGTGACGACAAGATATATGTTTGGGGCGGCAACAACCTCGTCGATGGGGGCGCCGGCAACGACACGATCGATGCCCGCCTGGGAGAGGATATCACCCTTGGCGGCACCACGCGCATGAACGGCGGCACCGGCGACGACTGGCTGGTCGGACGCCGCGGCGAAATCGACGAGTTCGTCTTCACCCATGGGGGCGATTTCGGCACCGACGTCGTTCGCAGCTTCGAAACCGCGCATGATCGCATCCTGATCGACACGTTCCAGGACGATCCGGTTGCATTCACCTCGACCATCGTCGGCACGAGCGTCCATATCGAATTCGAAGGCGACGCCGGTCTGCTCTCCATCGAAGGCGGGGCCTCCACCTGGAGCGACAGTTACATCGAGTTCATCTAAAATACCCGAATAGCGCCCCACCCCCGTCCCGGGCTTGACCCGGGACCTCTCCGGTCCAAGATACGCAGCATGGTTCAAGTCACGATATGGGGCTCCCTCGCCCGCTTCACCGACGACGCCCGCGAAGTCGAAATCGAGGCAGAAAACCTGCGCCAACTGCTCGACGGCCTGGCGCGGAAATACCCCGGCCTGAAACCGCAGCTCGACCGCGGCGTCTCCGTCTCCATCGACGGGCGCATCTATAACGACAGCTGGTTCCAGCCCATCCAGCCCGACAGCGAGGTCGTCCTGCTGGCGCGTCTCAAGGGCGGCTAGTCGCTCGACAACGCCTTCAACGGCGCCCGCAGCCGGAACGCGAAGCCCTCCGCCTCGAACGCGACCTCGGTCTTGGCGCCCAGCGACGCTTCGGTCAGCTTCGTCAGCACCTGCGTCCCAAAGCCCGGCTTGGCCGCGGGGTTCACCGCTGGCCCGCCCCGCTCTACCCATGCCAGGGTAAAATCCGGACGCGCGTCGCCCTCGACAGCCCAGGTCACCACGACCCTCCCGGTTTCCTCCGACAGGGCGCCGTATTTCGCCGCGTTGGTGGCCAGTTCGTGAGTCACCATCCCCAGGATCTGCGCCGCGTTGCTGGAAATCATCAGGTCCGGCCCGTTCAGCACCACCCGCTCGCGCGCCGCACCCGCAAAAGGCCTCACCTGCTCGGTGAAGATCTCGCGCAGGCCGAACCTGCTGCCCGCGTCGTGCATCATCGCTTCCTGGTTGCGCCCCAGCGCCGCCAGCCGTGCAAGCAGACGATCGACCACTTCCTCGGGCGGCGCGTGCCGCGCCAGTTGCCGCACGATCCCCGACACCACCGTGATCAGGTTCTTCGCCCGATGGCCCAGTTCACCGATCAGGAACTGCGCACGCTGCTCGGCCATCTCCCGGGCGGTGATGTCGACCATGGCGAACACCCCCTCCACCGGCATCCCCGCGGCGTCGTAACTCACCTGCTTGCGCGCGTTGACCCAGCGCAGCGGCGCGTCCGGCACTAGGATCCGGTGCGTCATGTCCAGCACCTGCAGCGGATCGTCCGGCGACAGAAGGCAGCCCAGACCCTCCTTCACCTGCGGCCAGTCGTCGGGATGGATCCGCGCGTGCAACTCCTCGCGCCGCACCTCCACGCCCGCGTCCAGCCCGAAGAATTCCGCCGCCAGCGGGTCGCACCGCAAGGTGTTGGTCCGGTAATCGACCTTGCCCAACCCGACACGCGCGACCTTCAGGCCCAGTTCCATGTCTTCGGATGTCAGAGGGATGTTCAGCGGGATCTTCAAAGCTTTCGTCATGGCATTTTCTTCAGGCCCGCAAATCGCTCCGTCAATGTCGCAGTTTAATCATACACCTTTTTTCTCACAGCCATGCGAAAACCCGCCGCTCTGCCCTCCGAACGTAGGGTGGGTGACAACCCACGCGCCAAGCCGCCGTCCGCCGGCGAAACGAACCCGAAACGAAAACGCTCACCCGCAGACCCGGCAGACCGTGTCCCACTCCTTCAACCGCTCGGCCACGGGCGCGGGCACCGGACGGTCGGTAAAGAACATGTCGACCTCGCCCAGCGACGCGATCCGCGCAGGGGCCATGCGGTGAAACTTGGAATGGTCAGCCACAAGATGGGTCCGCCGCGCCCGCGCGATGATCGACTGGCTGACATGCACCTCCTGCACGTCGAAATCCAGCAGGTCCCCGTCGTCGTCCAGTGCCGAACACCCGATGACGGCATAATCGAACTTGAACTGCTCGATCACCCGCGTCGTCAGGTTGCCGATCAGCCCCCCGTCCGAGCGGCGCAACACGCCCCCAGCCACCACGATCTCGCAGTCCGCATTTGCCACCAGGATATTGGCAACATTCATGTTATTGGTGATCACCATCAGGTCTCGATGGCTCAGAAGCGCCCGCGCCACCGCCTCGGTCGAGGTCCCGATATTCAGGAAAACCGACGCCCCGTCCGGAATCTCCTGCGCGCAGACCTGCGCCATTGCCTGCTTGGCCGCCTCGTTCAGGCCGCGCCGCTCCTCATAGCCGATATTGGACACGCCCGACGGCATCACCGCGCCGCCATGCACCCGCTCCAGCCGCCCCGCCTCGGCCAGGTCCGTCAGATCGCGCCGGATCGTCTGCACCGTCACACCAAATCGAACGGCTAGGTCCTCGACCGTGACCTTACCCTCGTTGCGGGCGATCTCCAGGATCTCGGGATGGCGAAAGGTTTGCGACATGCGCCTCGTGCTCGGGTTTCGTGTTTTTTCGTTTTCGTCGAAAATCGGTCCGTGTCAAAGGAAAATCCCATTGTGCCGCCCTTTTCGCAGCCGCAGAAAGTCCTGTCGCCGCCGACCTGATTGCCAGCAAACGCTTGTAATAAAACGAATTTCCAAAAACCGAACAAAAACGAAAGAAGCGTTTGACTCGAACAACCTGAACGTGCTCATTTACCGGACACGGTTTCCGGCGGCATCTGGGGAGGATGGATGCACCCAACTCACGAAAATATAAGCGATATTTTCGTCATCGGGGGCGGAATCAACGGCTGCGGCATCGCCCGCGACGCCGCCGGCCGCGGCCTGTCCGTCACGCTGGCCGAAATGAACGACCTCGCCTCGGCCACCTCCTCGGCCTCGACCAAGCTCTTTCACGGCGGCCTGCGCTACCTCGAGTATTTCGAGTTCCGCCTCGTCCGCGAGGCCCTTATCGAACGCGAAGTCCTCTTGCGCAACATGCCCCATATCAGCTGGCCCATGCGCTTCGTGCTGCCCTACCACCGCGACATGCGCTTCGAGGGCGGCACCCCCACCTCGCGCCTTTTGGAACGTCTCATGCCCTGGATGCGCGGTCGCCGCCCCGCCTGGCTCATCCGCCTCGGCCTTTTCCTCTATGACAGCCTGGGCGGCCGCAAGATCCTGCCCGCCGCGCGCTCCCTCTCGCTCGACGGCACGCCCGAAGGCGCCCCGCTGAAGCCCCATTTTCAAAAGGCATTCGAGTATTCCGACTGCTGGGTCGAGGATTCCCGCCTCGTCTCGCTCAACGCCCGCGACGCCGCGGGTCGCGGAGCCGAGATCCTCACCCGCACCCGTGTCACCGCCGCCCGCCGCGACGGCGACCTGTGGAAGATCGAAATGGAAGACACCGCCACCGGCGCGCTCATGACCCGCCACGCCCGCGCGCTGGTCAACGCCGGAGGCCCCTGGGTCGGCAACATCCTTCAGGACATCACCCATATCGACAGCCGCGCGGGCGTCCGCCTGGTGCGCGGCAGCCATATCGTGACACGCAAGCTCTTCGATCACCACAAGTGCTATTTCTTCCAGGGCCAGGATGGCCGCATCATCTTCGCCATCCCCTACGAGCAGGATTTCACCCTCATCGGCACCACCGACGCAGACCACCCCGACCCGGGCACGCGCCCCGTCTGCACCCCTGCCGAGCAAGAGTATCTGTGCAATTTCGCCTCGGAGTATTTCGAAACGCCCGTCACCCGCGACGACATCGTCTGGACCTATTCGGGCGTCCGCCCGCTTTATGACGACGGCGCCAAATCCGCCACCGCCGCCACCCGCGACTATGTGCTGAAGCTCGACACCGACGGCCCCCCGCTCCTCAACATATTCGGCGGCAAGATCACCACCTACCGCCGCCTCGCCCAGGCCGCCGTGGCCAAGCTCGCCCCCCGTTTCCCGAACGCCAAGGGCGACTGGACCGCCGACGCCGCCCTGCCCGGCGGCGATTTTGCCGTGGAAAACCGCGACCGGATGGCGGGCGAATTACAGGCAGATTACCCCTTCCTGACCGAAGCCTGGGCCTACCGCCTGCTCCGCGCCTACGGCACCGAGGCGCGCACCCTTTTAGGTGACGCGAGAACCGCCGCCGACCTGGGCCGAACCTTCGGCGCCACTCTCACCGAACGCGAGGTCCGTTGGCTCATGACCCATGAATTCGCGCGTAGCGCCGAGGATATCGTCTGGCGCCGCAGCAAGCTTGGCCTGCGCATGTCGGATAGTGAAATCAAGGACTTGCAGAACTGGATGCAGGCCAACCCCGTGGGCGACAGCATCGTCGCCGCGGCGGCAGAATAAGGACGCGACCGATGACGCTGGTTCTGGACAACGTGTCGAAACAGGTGGGGGCCGAGACGCATATCCACCCCACCGACCTCACGCTGGAAAAAGGCACGATGAACGTCCTCCTGGGCCCCACGCTCGCGGGCAAGACCACGCTCATGCGCCTTATGGCCGGGCTCGATGCCCCCACCACCGGCCGCATCCTCTGGGACGGCACCGACGTCACCGGCATGCGCGTGCAGGATCGCGGCGTCGCCATGGTCTACCAGCAGTTCATCAACTACCCGTCGATGAGCGTCTATGACAACATCGCCAGCCCCATGCGCCTGTCGGGCAAACCGAAGGACGAAATCGACCGCGCCGTACGCGACACCGCCGAGATGCTGCAACTGACACCCATGCTCGACCGCAAGCCGCTCGAACTTTCGGGCGGCCAGCAGCAACGCTGCGCCCTAGCCCGTGCCCTGGTGAAAAACGCCGGTCTCGTCCTGCTGGACGAGCCGCTCGCCAACCTCGACTACAAGCTGCGCGAGGAGCTGCGCATCGAGATCCCCCGCATCTTCGAGGAATCCGGCGCGATCTTCGTCTACGCCACCACCGAACCCGAAGAGGCGCTTCTGCTGGGCGGCAACACCGCCACCCTCTGGGAAGGCCGTGTGACGCAATTCGGCCCCACGCCGAAGGTCTATCGCCAGCCCGCCGATGCCACCACCGCGCGGGTCTTTTCCGACCCGCCGATGAACTTCCTGCAAATCTCGAAAACCGGCGGCAAGCTGATGTTCGGCGAGGGCCAGTCCCTGCCCGCCACCGGCAAGATGGCCGACCTGCCCGAGGGCCGTTACACCGCCGGCTTCCGCCCCAACCACCTGGAAATCGAACAGCACACCGACGCCGCAATGCGCTTTGTGACAAGGCTCGGCGTGACCGAACTCACCGGCTCGGAAACCTTCATCCATCTCGACCATGCGGGCACCCGCTGGGTCGGCGTGATCCACGGCATTCACAATTTGGAACCGGGCCGCGACCTGCCGGTCTATCTCGACCCGGCCCATATCTACATCTTCAGCGAAGACGGCGCGCTGGTTGCACCCGCCGCCTACGCGCTGGCCGCCTGAGAGGCTGACGACAATGGCAAAGATCACGCTCGACAACCTAGCGCACAGCTACCTCGCCAAACCGACATCCGAGGATGATTTCGCGCTCAAGGAACTCAACCACGACTGGACGGACGGCGAGGCCTACGCGCTGCTTGGCGCGTCCGGTTGCGGCAAGACCACGCTCCTGAACATCATCTCGGGGCTCTTGCAGCCAAGTCGCGGTCGCATCCTCTTCAACGACGTGGACGTTACGCACGCGCCCACGACCGAGCGCAACATCGCGCAGGTCTTCCAATTCCCGGTCGTCTACGACACCATGACTGTGCGCGAAAACCTCGCCTTCCCGCTCAAGAACCGTGGTGCCGACAAGGCTTACGTGGCTGAGCGCGTGCAGGAAATCGCCACCATGATCGGGCTAGAGGACACGCTGAACCGCAAGGCGCGCGGCCTGACAGCGGACGCCAAGCAAAAGATCAGCCTTGGCCGTGGCATGGTGCGCGAGGACGTCAACGCGCTGCTGTTCGACGAGCCGCTGACCGTCATCGACCCCCACATGAAGTGGGAACTGCGCACGCAATTGAAGCAACTGCATCAACAATTCGGCCACACCATGATCTACGTCACCCACGACCAGACCGAGGCGCTGACCTTCGCCGACAAGGTCGTGGTGATGCATGACGGCCGCGTGGTGCAGATCGGCACGCCCCAGGACCTGTTCAACACCCCCGAACACACATTTGTCGGCTACTTCATCGGCTCGCCGGGCATGAACGTCATTCCCGCGAAAGTCGAGGGAAACCAGGCCTATATCAACGGCGCGGAATTGGCGCTGGCCAACACCTATGCCCCCCTCGAAGGCCGCGTCGAATTGGGCGTCCGCCCCGAATTCGCCCGCCTCTCCGACAGCGAAGGGCTGCCCGTCAAGGTCCGCCGCGTGGAGGATGTGGGCCGACACAAGATCATCCGCGCGGATTGCTTCGGCACGCCGATCAACATCATCGCGGGTGAAGCCGAAGAGGTCCGCACCGACGCCACCCGCGTCGCCTTCGATCCCACCCATGTGAACGTCTATGCCAATGACTGGCGCGTGACGCCTACAGGGAGGGCCGCATAATGATCCCGCACACCGCCGTCCCGGGCTTGACCCGGGACCTTCCCGCCACTCGCTCCACAACCAACGAGGCCGCCTGATGGACAAGACCCCCAATCAAAAGGCCTGGTTCCTCGTCCTGCCCGTGCTGATCCTCGTGGCCTTCTCCGCCGTCATTCCGCTGATGACCGTGGTGAACTATTCCGTGCAGGACACTTTCGGCAACAACGAGTTCTTCTGGGCCGGGCTCGAATGGTTCCGCGAACTGCTCGAAGACGACCGCATGTGGGACGCGCTCGGGCGCCAGATGATGTTCTCCTCCATCATCCTCGCCATCGAGGTGCCCCTGGGCATCCTCGTCGCCCTTAACATGCCCAAGAAAGGCGTCTGGGTTTCCGTCTGCCTCGTCCTGATGTCCCTGCCACTGCTGATCCCGTGGAACGTCGTCGGCACCATCTGGCAGATCTTCGGCCGTGTCGATATCGGCCTCCTGGGCCACACGCTCGCGGCGCTGAACATCGACTACAACTACACCCAGGATCCCTACGCCGCCTGGGTCACCGTGGTTGTCATGGATGTCTGGCACTGGACCTCGCTGGTGGCGCTGCTGGCCTATGCCGGCCTGCAATCCATCCCCGACGCCTATTACCAGGCGGCCAAGATCGACCAGGCCTCGCGCTGGAAGGTCTTCCGCTATATCGAGCTTCCCAAGATGGCGGGCGTGCTGATGATCGCGATCCTCTTGCGCTTCATGGACAGTTTCATGATCTATACCGAGCCCTTCGTCGTCACCGGCGGCGGCCCCGGCAGCACCACGACCTTCCTAAGCATCGACCTCGTGAAGATGGCCCTCGGCCAGTTCGACCTCGGCCCGGCCGCAGCCTTCTCGATCATGTATTTCCTCGTGATCCTGCTGATCTCATGGGTATTCTACACCGTCATGACCAACCTCGATAAGCGGGAGGGCTGAGCCGATGACCGACGCCACCACCGACCGCATCCCCGGCAAGCTCGCGCCCAGCGGCCGCAACCGCCGCATCCGCGCGAGCGTGAACAGCCGCGCCATCGTCATGACCCTCTACCTCATCTTCCTGCTCCTGCCGATCTACTGGCTGGTGAACATGAGCCTGAAGACCAATTTCGAGATCCTCAACAGCTTCACCCTCTGGCCCCGCAACCTGACGCTGGAAAACTACGCGACGATCCTCACCGACCCGGCATGGTATTCGGGCTACATCAACTCGCTGATCTACGTCGTGATGAACACGGTGATCTCGCTCGCCGTCGCCCTGCCCGCCGCCTACGCCTTCTCGCGCTACAGCTTTCTCGGCGACAAGCACCTGTTCTTCTGGCTGCTGACCAACCGCATGGCCCCGCCCGCGGTCTTCGCCCTGCCGTTCTTCCAGCTCTACAGCTCGGTCGGCCTCTTCGATACACACATTGCCGTGGCGCTGGCACACTGCCTCTTCAACGTGCCTCTGGCGGTCTGGATCCTCGAGGGCTTCATGCGCGGCGTGCCCAAGGAAATCGACGAGACGGCCTACATCGACGGCTATTCCTTCCCCCGCTTCTTCGTGAAGATCTTCATGCCGCTGATCGCGTCGGGCATCGGCGTCGCCGCCTTCTTCTGCTTCATGTTCTCATGGGTCGAACTGCTGCTTTCGCGCACGCTCACGACCGTCGACGCCAAGCCCATCGCCGCAATCATGACCCGCACCCAAGGGGCGGCGGGCATCGACTGGGGCGTGCTCGCCGCCGCCGGTGTCCTGACCATCGTGCCGGGCGCGCTCGTCATCTATTTCGTCCGCAACTACATTGCCAAAGGTTTTGCTCTGGGGAGAGTTTGATGAACATTTTCAGCCGATATATTTTCGTAGTTTGCGGCCTCGCCGTCACCACTCTCACACCCGCCGACGCGCGGGCCCAAGCGGCCGAACCATGGGAAGCCGCCTGCATCATGCGCCACCTCGACCCCAACGGCGACGGCTTCCTGTCGATCCGCTCCGGCCCCGGCTCCAACCACCCCGAGATATTGCGCGTGCGCAACGGCGACTCGATGCCGATCGACACGCGTAAATGCCAGGGCAAATGGTGCTTTGCCGAAAGCATCCACAAAGACGGCCGCCGCCTTAACCAGACCGGCTGGTTCCACACCGGCTGGTGCGAGATGATCCCGTGAGCCGCGCCGCCACATTCAGCTACCCCGACGTCGCGGCGCCTGTCGCTGCCGCGTCACACAGCTTTGTCATGACGGAGGAAACCTGATGGACTGGATGGCATGGACATGGCCCACCGCCGCCTTCTTCGGCGTCATCGCAGGGCTTCTCGTAACCTTCACGATCCTCGCGCTGAAGTTCCCGGAGACGCCCCGCACCGGCATCCTGCGGATCGAGACGACTCGCGGCGACCGTCTCTTCATCACGCTTCTGGGCAGCGCCTTCATCAATCTCGCGTGGCTGGGCCTTGTCGGCACCAACCAGCCCTACGCGCTGATCGTCTGCGCGATCTACGCCGCCGCGGTGTTCCGCTGGGTCTAGACGCGCGCAACCCCCGGCGTTCCGCCTCTGCGGGCCGCCACACACAACCAAGTTCAGAAAGACCAATGGGAGGAACCAAATGAACCTGAACCTGAAATCAACCACCGCGCTGGCCGCGGCCATTGCCCTGACGGGCAGTGCCGCCTGGGCCGGCATGGAAGAGGCGATGGAGTTCCTTGAGAACGAAATCGCAGGCCTCAGCACGCTCAGCCAGGAAGAGCAGGAAGCCGAGATGCAATGGTTCATCGACGCGGCCCAACCCTTCGAGGGGATGGAGATCAAGGTCGTCTCGGAAACCATCGCCACCCACGAATACGAAAGCCAGGTCCTTGCCCCGGCCTTTTCGGCCATCACCGGCATCCAAGTCACTCACGACCTCATCGGCGAAGGCGACGTGGTCGAGAAGCTGCAAACCCAGATGCAGTCGGGCGAGAACATCTATGATGCCTACGTCAACGATAGCGACCTCATCGGCACCCACTGGCGCTACCAGCAGGTACGCAACCTGACCGACTGGATGGAGGGCGAAGGCGCCGACGTCACCAACCCCGATCTCGACATCGACGACTTCATCGGCACGTCCTTCACCACCGGCCCCGACGGCAAGCTCTACCAGCTGCCCGACCAGCAGTTCGCGAACCTGTACTGGTTCCGCTACGACTGGTTCAACGACGAGAAGAACAAGGCCGACTTCCAGGAGGAATACGGCTACGAGCTTGGCGTTCCGGTCAACTGGTCGGCCTATGAGGATATCGCGGAATTCTTCACTGGCCGCGATCTCAGCCACCTCGGAGTCGAAGGCGAAGTCTACGGCAACATGGACTACGGCAAGAAAGACCCCAGCCTGGGCTGGCGCTTTACCGACGCGTGGATGTCCATGGCCGGGATGGGCGACGTGGGTGAACCCAACGGCCTGCCGGTCGATGAATGGGGCATCCGGGTGAACGAGAACTCGCAGCCCGTCGGCTCCTGCGTTGATCGCGGCGGCGCCACCAACGCGCCCGCGGCCGTCTACGCGGTGACCAAGGCGATTGAATGGCTGCAGAAATACTCGCCCCCCGCCGCCGCCGGCATGACCTTCTCCGAAGCCGGGCCCATTCCCGCACAAGGCAACGTGGCCCAGCAGATGTTCTGGTACACCGCCTTCACCGCGGCCACGGTCGAGCCGGGCCTGCCGGTGATGAACGAGGACGGCACGCCCAAGTGGCGCATGGCCCCCTCGCCCCACGGTGTCTACTGGAAGGAAGGCCAGAAGATCGGCTACCAGGACGCAGGTTCGTGGACCCTGATGCAGTCGACCCCCGTCGACCGCGCCAAGGCGGCCTGGCTCTATGCCCAGTTCGTCACGTCGAAAACCGTGGACCTCAAGAAATCGGATGTGGGCCTCACCTTCATCCGCGAGTCCACCATCGACAGCGACCACTTCACCGAGCGCGCGGACAAGCTTGGCGGGTTGATCGAGTTCTACCGCTCGCCCGCCCGCACCGCATGGTCGCCCACGGGCACCAACGTGCCGGATTACCCGAAACTGGCCCAGCTCTGGTGGCAGAACATCGGCGACGCCATGTCGGGCGCCAAGACCCCGCAAGAGGCGCTCGATGCCCTCTGCGAGGATCAGGAACGCGTGCTGGAACGTCTCGAACGCGCCGGCGTGCAGGGTGATCTCGGCCCGGTCCTGAACGAGGAACGCGACCCGCAATACTGGTACGACCAGGAGGGCGCGCCCTATCCCAAGCTGGAAAACGAGGACGAAGAGCCCAAGACCGTCTCCTATGACGAGCTGATCGCCAGCTGGCAGTAATCGCCTGCCATGGGCCGGGACACCCCGGCCCTCAGACCCAAAAAAACCGTAGGGCGGGGATACTCCCCGCCCTCTTTTCCATCCCCGTCCCGGGCTTGACCCGGGACCTCTCGCTTTGGACAGTCAGACAAGCAGAGTTCAACCAAGGCCCCCGACATGACCCACATTCTCGCCATCGACCAGGGCACCACCTCCTCCCGCGCCATCCTCTTCGACAAGGGCCTCACCCCCGTCGCCACCGCGCAAGAGGAATTCACCCAGCATTTCCCGCAATCGGGCTGGGTCGAACATGACGTGGACGATATCTGGGCCACGACGGCCGGCACTTGCCGCGCCGCCATCGAACGCGCGGGCCTCACGCCTTCGGACATCGCCGCAATCGGCATCACCAACCAGCGCGAAACGACCATCGTCTGGGACCGCACCACCGGCAAGCCCGTACACCGCGCCATCGTCTGGCAGGACCGCCGCACCGCCCAGACCTGCCGCGCCCTGCGCGACGCCGGCCACGAGGACATGATCACCGACCGCACCGGCCTTCTACTCGACCCCTATTTCTCCGGCACGAAACTCGCCTGGATCCTCGACAATGTCGACGGCGCCCGGGCCAGGGCAGAGGCCGGCGACCTCCTCTTCGGCACCGTCGACTGCTACCTCATCTGGAAGCTCACAGGCGGCAAGGTGCATGCCACCGACGCCACCAACGCCGCCCGCACGCTGCTCTACGATATCCGCAAGGGCCGGTGGAGCCAGACCATTTGCGACCTCCTGAACGTGCCCATCAACATGCTCCCCGAGGTCCGCGACTGCGCCGCCGACTACGGCACCACCCGCGCCGACCTCTTCGGGCGCGAGATCCCCATTCTCGGCGTCGCGGGCGACCAGCAGGCCGCCACCGTGGGCCAGGCCTGCTTTGCCCCCGGCATGATGAAATCCACCTACGGCACCGGCTGCTTCGCCTTGCTCAATACCGGCGACGAGCCCGTGCGCTCGCAGAACCGCCTGCTCACCACCATCGCCTACCAGCTTGACGGCAAACCCACCTACGCGCTCGAAGGCTCGATCTTCATCGCCGGCGCGGTCGTCCAGTGGCTCCGCGATGGCCTCAAGATCATCCGCGAGGCGGGCGAAACCCACGCCTTGTCCGACCGCGCCGACCCCCACCAGAACGTCATCCTCGTCCCCGCCTTCACCGGCCTTGGCGCGCCCTACTGGCAGCCCGACTGCCGCGGCGCGATCTACGGCCTCACCCGCAATTCCGGCCCCGCCGAGTTCGCCCGCGCCGCCCTCGAAAGCGTCGGCTTCCAGACGCGCGACCTCTTGGAGGCGATGACCGCCGACTGGTCCTCGGACGAGGCCAAACAGGTCCTGCGCGTCGATGGCGGCATGTCCGCGTCGGCTTGGGCGATGCAGTTCCTCGCCGATATCATCGGCGCGCCGGTGGACCGCCCCAAGGTGCTCGAAACCACCGCGCTCGGCGCCGCGTGGCTCGCCGGAATGCAGGCCGGGATCTACCCAGACCAGGCCGGTTTCGCCGAAGGCTGGGCGCTCGATCAGCGGTTCGAGCCCGCGATGGACGCCACCACCCGCGACGCCAAGTACGACGCCTGGAAGCGCGCCGTCGAAGCCACGATGTCCGTATGATCACACCGTTTGGCCTCGCCGCCCCCACGCGCATCCTCTTCGGTCGCGGCGAGTTCGCCAAGGCGGTCGACCTTGCCGCCTTTCTCGGCCCTCACGCCTTCGTTGTTCACGGGGCCACCCCGCGCCACGCAACCGCCCTGCTCGACGCTCCCGGCCTGGAGGCCACCGGATTCGCCTGCCCCATCGAGCCTGACCTCGCCCTTCTGGAAACCGCTCTCGACATCGCGCGCCAAGCGCGCGCCACCCACGTCGTCGCCATCGGCGGCGGCGCCGCCATCGACCTCGGCAAGGCCGTGGCGGGCCTCCTGAACGCCAAGACAAGCCCCGTCGATCACCTTGAGGTCGTGGGCCGCGGCCAGCCTCTCACCACGCCGCCCGCCCCCTTCATGGCCATCCCCACCACTGCCGGCACCGGCGCAGAGGCAACGAAAAACGCAGTCATCGGCGTGCCCGATCACGCCCGCAAGGTCTCCCTCCGCGACGCCGCCATGCTGGCCGACATCGCCCTTGTCGATCCCGCCCTCACCGACAACACGCCCAAGTCCGTGACCCTCGCCTCCGGCCTCGACGCCGTCACCCAGGTGATTGAACCCTACGTCTCATCCCGCGCCAACCCGCTCACCGACGCGCTCTGCCGCGCCGCCATCCCCCGCGGCCTGCGCGCCCTGCGCAAACTGATGGAAGGCGAAAACGCGGACGCACGCGACGACATGGCCTTCGTCAGCCTCACAGGGGGCCTCGCGCTGGCCAATGCCGGCCTCGGCGCCGTCCACGGACTCGCCGGCGTCATCGGCGGCCGCGTCCCCACGGCCCCGCACGGCGCGGTATGCGGCGCGCTCCTGCCCGCCACGCTGGCCGCCAACTTCACCGCCCTGCCCAAGGACAGCCCGCACGCCCGCCGCATCGCCGAAATCCGCGTCAGAGCCTCCGAGGCGCTCGGCACTGCCGACATCGCCGCCTGGTCCCGCCATCACGGCCTGCCGACCCTCGCGCAGATGGGCGTCGCCCCCGCCGATCACGCCGCCATCGCCACCGAGGCGCAATCCTCCAGTTCCATGGCCGCCAACCCGGTCGAACTCCCGGTCGAGGTTCTGCAAGGCATACTCGCCGCCAGTTAGTCTGCGCCGCCCGGCTTTTCACTGTTCCAAAAATACTCAATCCCACGCCAGCCACGCGCGCGCCTTCAAGCCTCCCAAGTGACCCGCCCGCCGCACAGCGTCAGAACCGCCCGCGCAGATCCCAGCTCCGACGGCTCCATGCCTTCCAGGTCATGCGACATCACCGCGATATCCGCCATGAACCCCTCCGCCAGCCGCCCCTTGCGGTCTTCGCTGAACTCCACCCAGGCATTGCCCGCCGTGTAACTCTCCAGCGTCTCCAACAGCGCCTGCGACTGGTCGGGCCACCCCTCGCCCAGGTCCATCGGATCCACCGCCGCCCGCACGTTCGGCATCACGTCGACCGGCATCACCGGCCAGTCTGTTGAAAACACCATCCGAGCCGCATGCTCCCTCTGCGCCCGCCACGCATAGGCATAGGGCCACTGGTCGGGCCGCAGCACGTCGCGGATGCCATGGGGCGGAAAGAAATGCCCGAACGCCGCGTGCCCCGGCTGAACCGAGGCCACCACGTCGAGCGCTCCAAGCCGCGGCAGGTCGTCGGGATGAATGACCTCGATATGCTCGATGCGGTGCCTTGCATCGCGCTCACCATTGGCCTCCCGCGCCGCGGCATAGCCATCCAGCGTCTGCCGGACCGCCAGATCCCCGATCGCGTGCGTGGCCAGCTGAAACCCCTTCGCGTCCGCCGCCACACAGGCCGCGTTGAACTGCTCAGGCGTGAACACCGCGTCGCCATTGCCGTCGGTGCCGGGGTAATTCTCCAGCATCAGCCCCGTGCGGCTCTCGATCACCCCGTCCATGAACATCTTCACCCGGTTGCACCACAGGTACTCGCTGCTGAAGCGAGCCCGCATCTCCTCGGCTTCGTCCAGCCGGCTCAGCGGATCGTGGCTCTTCAGGTGAAACGGCACCTCCACGCGGGCAATCAACTCGCCCTCGTCCTCCAGCTCCGCCAGCAATTCCATCTGGTAGAAATTGCCGTCCATGTTGTGCAGCCCCGTGATCCCGTGACTGGCGCAATGCTTCAGCCCGGCGATCAGTGCGGCCTTGTCCTTGGCCCGCTCGTCCGGCCCCGGCGTCGGCACCGGATCGGCCCCGGTGATCAGGCCCGCCATGTCCCGCCCGCCATTCCGCGTCAGGCTCAGCACATGCGCATAGGCCGACGGCTCCAGCAGCGCGCCCGTTGCCGTGCCATCCTCGGCCATCACGATCTCCGCCCCGGCCTCCACCGGCCCGCCATGCAGGATGCCGGCCAGCTCCAGCGCCGCCGTATTGGCCCAGATCGTATGATGGTCGGCGGCATATAGGGCCAGCGGCCGGTCCGGCAGCACCCGGTCCAGATCCTGCCGCGTAGTCTCGCGCCCCGGTCCCATCAATTCATAAGCCGCCTGCACCGCGAACACGACCCGGTCCTCGGGGCACTCACGGGCATAGGCCCGCACCGCCTCTGTCACCGCATCCTCTCCCTGAACGCCATAAAGGTCGAGATACCCCATCTCCACCGACCCGGCGAACAGGTGCACGTGGCTGTCGATGAACCCCGGCAGCACAGTTGCGCCTGCCGCATCCACCTGCTTCGTATCCGGCCCCGCCAGCGCGCCGATCTCGGCACTCGTGCCCAGCGCCACGATCCGCCCCGACGCCACCGCCAAGGCCTCGACCCTTGGCCGATCCGGGTCCATGGTCAGGACCTTCCCGTTCAAGATCACGATTTCGGGTGCCATGGCTGCCTCCTGCCCTGTTTCGCACATGGAACCCGCACCCGCCATTGCCGTCAAGCTGGACAGTCACCCCGCCCTGCGCTTTCTTAAGCAAACCCACAGCCACGCCCGCCCATTCAACAAAAGCTGAATCTCATGGCCATCAAAATCGACATGCTCCGCTGCTTTCTCACCGTGGCCGAGCGCGGCAACCTCGCCGACGCGGCCGAGGCCCTGGGCCGCACCCCCTCCGCCGTCTCCATGATGCTGCGCCAGTTCGAGGATCACATCGGCGCGCCCCTCTTCGAGGCCGGGCGCAAGTCCCGCCTCACCCGCCTGGGCGAGCTCATCCGTGTCGAAGCGGGGCGCGAGCTCGCGCATTTCGACAGCACCATCGCCGCCATCGAGGGGCTTTCCCGGGCCGAGGCCGGCCATGTCCGCCTGTCGGTCACGCCCTCGGTGGCGCAGATGCTGATGCCCGCCATCCTGCACCGCTTCGCCGAAAACCACCCGCTGGTGCGCATCAACATGCGCGACACCGACAGCGCCACCATCGCCCATGACCTCGCCGCCGGCCGCGCCGACATCGCGCTCGCGTCCCTCGGCCCCCAGGCCGGGTTCGACCGCACGCTCCTTTTCGCCGACCGCTTCGGCGTGGTCTGTCCCTCGGGCCATCCCCTCGCCACCGACTGGGAGGCCCTCACCTGGACCGACCTCGTGGATATTCCCTTCATCGCCAACGGCCTCTGCCACTATATCAGCGACCCCGCTTTCCGCCCCATCCTCGACCGCGCCACGCTCAATGTATCCGGCACCGCCGCCCTCCTCAGCCTTGTGCGCGCCGGCATGGGCGTCACGCTTTTGCCCGAACTCACCATGCAGGGCACCGAGCACGACATCACCTTCCTGCCCCTCGTCGACGCCTCGATCCGGCGCGAGGTCTGGATGTTCACGGCCCCGGAAACCGAAATGACCCCTGCCGCCGCCGCCCTCGCCCAAACCATCCGCGAACAGGAAATCACCTTGGCCCACTGACGCCAAAATTCAGCTACTCTGAAATTCATTACAAAACTTTGCGTTTGCCTTGAACCGCTGCATTGGCAACACTTCGCCAATCACATTCCAAGGATGCGCAATGACCGACCTCAAGCTGAACTACGTCGCAGGCCATTGGGTCGAAGGGCCCTCGTTCATCGAAAACCGCAATCCTTCGGACCTCTCCGACCTCGTCGGTCGCTTCACCCAGGCCAGCGCCGCGCAGCTGGACGAGGCCATCGCCGCCGCCCGCACCGCGCAAACCGATTGGGCCACCTACGGGCTTGAACGCCGCCAGGCCGTGCTCATGGCCATCGGCACAGAGCTCATGGCCCGCGCCGAGGAACTGGGCACGCTGCTCTCCCGCGAAGAGGGCAAACCCTTCGCCGAGGGCAAGGGCGAGGTCTACCGCGCCGGGCAGTTCTTCACCTATTATGCCCACGAGGTCCTGCGCCAGCTGGGCGAAAACGCCGACTCCGTCCGCCCCGGCGTCGAGGTCGACGTGCGCCGCGAACCCGTCGGCACCGTCGCCGTCATTTCCCCGTGGAACTTCCCCACTGCCACCGCGTCTTGGAAAATCGCGCCCGCGCTGGCCTACGGCAACGCCGTCATCTGGAAACCGGCCAATCTCACGCCCGCCTCCGCCGTCGCCCTGACCGAGATCATCGCGAAACAGGACATCCCCCCGGGCCTCTTCCAGCTTGTCATGGGCGCAGGCCAGGATGTCGGCCAGCGGCTGGTCGAGAGCCCCGACATCGACGCCATCTCCTTCACCGGCTCGGTCCCGGTGGGCCGCCACATCGCCGCCTCGGCTGTGCAAAACTTTACCCGCCTGCAAATGGAAATGGGCTCCAAGAACGCGCTCGCGGTGATGGACGACGCCGATCTTGAGCTTGCCGTCACGCTGGCCCTTGGCGGCGCCTTCGGCGGCACCGGGCAGAAATGCACTGCCTCCTCGCGCCTCGTGGTCCACGCCGGCATCCACGACGCCTTCGTCGACAAACTCGTCGCCGGCGCCAGGGCCATGAAGGTCGGCCACGCCCTGGCCGAGGGCACGCAGATGGGCCCCGTCGTGTCCGAGAGCCAACTCAACGAGAACCTCGCCTACGTCGAAAAAGGCCAGTCCGAGGGTGCCGAGCTTGCCTGCGGCGGCACCCGCCTGACGCTCGACCACGACGGCTATTACATGTCCCCCGGCGTGTTCCTCGACACCACAAACGACATGGCCATCAACCGCGAGGAAATGTTCGCGCCGCTCACCTCCGTCATCAAGGTCGGCAGCTATGACGAGGCGCTCCACGTGGTCAACGACACCAGGTTCGGCCTCACCTCCGGCATCGTCACGCGCTCCCTCGCCCGCGCCAGCCATTTCCGCCGCAACGGCCGCACCGGCGTGGTCACCGTCAACCTGCCCACCGCCGGCACCGATTACCACGTGCCCTTCGGCGGCCGCGGCGACAGCTCTTACGGCCCGCGCGAGCAAGGCATCCACGCCCGCGAGTTCTATACCATCGTGAAGACCGCCTACACCTCGGCGGGATCGCCGGAATGACCCGCCAAAAGGCATCGCCGGGCCGTGCACGCCCCTGGGTGGGCGCCACCACGGCCCTTCAAAGCGCGGCGGCGTCCCTCTGCCGAACACCGCTTCGGCGCGCAACGGCGCCGATGCCCTTGCCCGTGGGGAGGGGCGGGCGCGGGCCGGCGATGCCGGGCACAACCGTTCAAACCGTGCTGGAAGGCAGCGCGCCATGACCTACCGCATCGACGGACTGCAATACGCCAACTGGTCGGAAAAGATCTTCCGCCAAATGCGGCAGGGCGGCCTCGATGCCGTCCACGTCACCATCGCCTACCACGAAACCTTCCGCGAAACCGTCCTCAACGTCGAACGCTGGAACCGCTGGTTCGAACAATACCCCGACCTGATCATCAAGGGGCGGTGGGCAGGCGATGTGCGCACCGCGCACGAGACCGGCCGCACCGCCATCTTCTTCGGCTTCCAGAACCCCTCGCCCATCGAGGACGATATCGGCCTCGTCGAGGTCTGGCACGACCTCGGCGCACGCTTCATGCAGCTGACCTACAACAACCAAAGCCTCCTCGCCACGGGCTGCTACGAGGCCGAGGATGCGGGCCTCACCCGAATGGGCCGCGAGGTCATCCGCGAAATGAACCGCGTCGGGCTGGTGGTCGACATGTCCCACTCCGCCGACCGCTCCACGATAGAGGCCGCCGACCACTCGCAGCGCCCCATCGCCATCACCCACGCCAACCCGCACGCCTGGCACCCCGCCCTGCGCAACAAGCGCGACGACGTCATCCGCGCCGTAACCTCGAATGGCGGCATGATGGGTTTTTCGCTCTACCCGCACCACCTTGCAGGCAGCACCGACTGCACGCTCCAGGGCTTCTGCCAGATGATCGCCGACGCGGCCGAAACCTTCGGACCCGAGCATTTCGGCATCGGCTCCGACCTCTGCCAAGACCAGCCCGACAGCATCGTCGAATGGATGCGCACCGGCCGCTGGACCAAGAGCATCGACTACGGCGAAGGCTCGGCCGCCAATCCCGGCTTCCCCCCGCAACCCAACTGGTTTCAGAACAACACCGACTTTCCGAACCTGGCGGACGGCCTCAAACAAGTCGGCTTCGACGACAGCGAGATCGCCGGCCTCATGGGCGACAACTGGCTGCGCTTCTTCCAAGACAACTTCACCCCGGAACACCAAAAGCAGGACACCTGAAGGCGCAGAACGCCACCCCAGGGACAGTCCACAGGGAGACTTGAATGTCCGATACCACGCATACCCAAGACGCCACCGCCGCGCACAGTTCGGGCGGCACGCACCACATCAACAAGCCGCTCTTCGCCATAACAGGGGGCTTCATCGCGCTTTTCTGCCTCGTGGCCCTCTATGACCTCGACCTCCTGAGCAACATGGTCGACGCCAGCTTCGCAGTCTCGGCAAAGTATTTCGGCCTCTACTGGCAGCTCCTGCTGCTGGCCACCTTCCTCATCGGCCTCGTCCTGATCGTCCTTCCTGGCAGCAAGGCCCTGATGGGCGACCTCACCACACCCGAATTCCCCGTCTTCCAATGGGGCGCCATGATCATGTGCACGCTTCTGGCAGGCGGCGGCGTCTTCTGGGCGGCGGGCGAGCCCATGGCCCATTTCCTGTCGACACCGCCCTATTTCGGCGCCGAAAGCGCCACGGCAGAGGTCGTCGCGCCCGCGCTGGCGCAAAGCTTCATGCACTGGGGATTCCTCGCCTGGGCCATCCTGGGCGCGCTGACCACGGTGATGCTGATGCATTACCACTATGAAAAGGGCCTGCCCATGGCCCCGCGCACCCTGCTCTACCCGCTCTTCGGGGACGCCGCCATCAAGGGCCCCATCGGCCTCATCGCCGACGCGTCCTGCATCATCGCCGTGGTCGCGGGCACCGTCGGCCCCATCGGTTTCCTGGGTCTCCAAGTCAGCTACGGCCTCAACGCGCTCTTCGGCCTCCCCGACACCTTCGGCACGCAAGCCGCCGTCATCCTCGGCCTCGTCGCGATCTACACGCTCTCGGCGGCCACCGGCCTGTCCAAAGGCATCCAAGTCCTCAGCCGCTTCAACGTGATCCTCGCAGCCCTCCTGCTGCTCTTCATCCTTGTGGCCGGTCCAACCGGCTTCATCTTCCAGGGCTTCTTCAGCGGCATGACCACCTACATCACCGATTTCTTCGGCATGGCGCTCTATCGCGGCGAGGCCGGCCTCTTCGGCGATCCCGGCTGGCTCGGCTGGTGGACCGTGTTCTTCTGGGGCTGGTTCCTGGGCTACGGCCCGCTCATGGCGATGTTCATCGCCCGCATCAGCCGTGGCCGCTCGATCCGCTCGATCGTCATCATGCTGTCGATCGTCGCCCCCATCGTCACCTGCTTCTGGTTCACGATCGTCGGCGGCACCGGCATCAGCGCCGAACTCGGCAACCGGGGCGCCATCTCCAGCGCCTTCGAAGGCTTCAACCTGCCCGCCGCCCTCTTGGCGATCACCCAGTCGCTGCCCGCGGGCTTCATCGTCTCGGTCCTCTTCCTGATCCTGACGACCGTCTTCGTGGCCACGACGGGCGACTCGATGACCTACGTGATCTCGGTCGCCATGTCGAACGAGGATATCCCCTCGCTCCCCGTGCGCATCTTCTGGGGCATCGCCATGGGCGTGATGGCCCTGATCCTGATCTACACCGGCTCGGGCGGCATCTCGAAACTGCAAAGCTTCATCGTCGTCACCGCGGTGCCGGTGTCGCTGGTGCTGCTGCCCTCGCTCTGGGACGCGCTGCGCATCACGCTGGCCAAGGGCCGCGAAGCGAACTGACACCACCACCGGGGCGGTCCTTGGACGGATCGCCCCCACGCCCCTATCATCGGCATTGAAGGAGCCGGCATGGACCAAGTGGCACAGCAAAGGGTCCCACCCCGTGACCCCGACACGGTCATGACGCTGGCCCGTCTCGGCGCCGCCCACCAGACACGGCTTTCCTTCATGCGCCAGCTTCTGCGCCGCCTCAACCGCGACGACTGGACCATCACCCAGACCAGTTTCGACATCGACGCGGGCGGCGTCGGCCACGCCATCTACACCGCGCAAGGGCCGGACCACGCCTATTCCCTCGTCGCCTTCGCCCATGACCTGCCGGCAGACCAACGCTCCGACCGCGTCATCGCCACCGCCTGGGACGCCACCTTCACGCTCTATGACGGCATCCCCACCGAGGCCGACATCGCCCGCCTGCGCGACAACGTGCCAAAGCAGGAATCCGGCCGCATCTCCGACCGCGAGCTGTCCCTCTCCCGCGCCAACCGCTCGGTCCGGCTCTGGGACCATGTCGTCGACGCCCTCAGCGCAGGCCACCAGCCGGACGAGGACCAGGTCCGCGCCGTCGGCTACCTGATGCGCACCACGGCGGTCTACGGCTCGGGCAAGTTCGGCGCGGCGGACCGCGAACAGACCCGCCACCGCCCCGAATGCGCCGGGCCGTTCCAGATCGAAATGCTGTCCGTGTACCTCACCCGCTGCTTCGTCATGGACCTGGTCGAGCACATGGCCCGCGCCCGCAGCCCCGGCACGGCCGTGCCGCTCGACCCCGCCCTGCGCCGCCGCTTCGGCATCGGCAATTCCACCGGCCTTGGCATGGCGCCCTTCCTGGTGAACCACCCCGCCCTCCTCAACGCTTGGGTCGCCGCGCGGGAAGAGGCGCTGGCCCGCGTCCGTTCCCAACCCGCCGCGCCCGAGGCCACCGCGCAAGCCTTCCGCCGCTTCGCCGCCCGCGCGCAGATCCATGCCGAGGGCTGGCACTCCGCCCACCCGATGCAGATCCAGAAATGCACCGACCTGCGCTCGGACATGAAAGCGCTCATGGCGCATCTGGACACCGCCGACCTCACCACCGATCACCCCTGGAACCGCCTCTGGCTCTGGGGCGAGGCGCACCTGTCGCTCGAAGGCCAGGAACAGCTCGCCTCGCTGCTGATGGAACCCTACGGCGATCTGGTCGACGACCTCACCCAATGCATGGCCGCCGACGAACAGGCCAGTTTCCCTATCGACGGCACCATGCCGCTTGTCCGCCTGAGAGACATCATCGAGGATATATACGCTTGGGCTCTGGCCACCGACTGGACCGCCCGCAAGGCGCAGGCCCGCGTATGGTACACCTCCCAGGCCAAGCTCGAACCCCGCCTTGGCGAACGCGCCCTGGAACCGATCGAGCCCTACGAACAACCCCTCGGCCCCGGCCGCGACGCCGTGCTGGCCCATGCCGCGCTCAAGGACGCCCCCCAGTCCACCGTCGCCGAATTCCTGCTGGCCCACCCCCAGCATCGCCATATCGCCCGCCGCGCCCAGATCGCCGCCCGCCTGCCCTATGCCGAGATCCGCGACAACACGCTATCCGCCGACATGCTGCCCGTCGACATGCTCCGGCTGAAGCTCAGCTTCTTCGGTGCCTGCCATTTCGATCCCCGCTCGGACCGCTGGCTGCGGATCAACATGTTCCAGCACGCTCCCTTCCCTCACGAGCTTGCAGAGACGGGCGACGACTGGACCCTCCCGCCCCTTCCAATGGGCGCGCAATGATGTGGTCACTGAATGAAATCGAGGCGCTCTCGCGCAAGGCCACCCGCGGCGCCGGATACGCCTGGGGACTGGCCGAGGAAGCCGGCCGCGCCGCCCGCTGGACCTGCGCCGCCGGCTGGCCCGGGGCGCTGGCCCTGGCCGAGGTCCTGACCCGCAACGATGGCGCCCCCGCCGCAAGCCTTGGCCCGCAGGCCCTGGGCGAGACGTGGACCGCGACTGGCGGCCTTCTCTGCCCCATCGCCACCGGCGCGACGCTCTGCGACCTCGCCGCCGACTGGGCCGCGGGCCGCACCGTGACCACGGGTCCGGTCGCATGGCCCTTGCTTTTGGTCCCCTACATGGTCTGGGCCGCCGACCGCACCGGCGCGCATCTGTCTCTGCACTGGCAAGGCTGCACGATCACACGGGGCGACGGCAAAACGCATCTCGATGACCCCGGCGCCGCCCTCGACTGCGCCCAGACAGACACGGTCCATCTCGCCGCCGCGGAGGCACGGCACGGCACCATGCTCACCCGGCTCTACCGCGCCACCCCGATGCCACAGGCGATCGCAATCCTCGAAACCTTCGCACAGCGCACCTACGCCCCCGAAACCGAGGCCAGCCGCCTGACAGGCGCCGGCGCCGGCCTCAGCGACAACGACTGACCGCCAGAAAATTCTGCGAATTTTCCCGGCCCCCGCGCGGCCACCCGCGCCAGAAAATTCGCAGAATTTTCTCAGGCCGCAGCCTCACTGCCCGACCGGTACGGATGGTCGCAAGCCATGCCCTGCGACTCGGCGCTGTCGGCGATCAGCCCGCCGAGGATTAGCGCAGCCAGCGCCACGATATGAAAACGGTTGGGAAGGGTCATCGAAATGCCTCGCTCTGCGATCTGGCGGGCAAGCCGTCACATCCAGCGAACGGAATGCGCGGATCACCCCTGCGCATGGGTCGCATCGCCTGACAGACAGGTTCAGAAAATGGCACCGACGCGATGCTACCGGGATACCGACGCGATACCGACGTTCACAAAGGTTAATTCCGAGGGCTTTACCCGCCGGCCGCCTCAACCCGCCTCGGCCAGCCGCGCCACGTAGCGTGCCAGCGTATCAATCTCCAGATTCACCAGGTCGCCCACAGCCACGCGGCCCCATGTCGTGACCTGCTTGGTATGCGGGATGAAGTTGACCCCGAACACCGCGCCCTCGACCTCGTTCACCGTCAGCGAGGTGCCGTTCAGCGCCACCGATCCCTTGGGCGCGATGAACTTCGCCAGCGCATCCGGGGCGCGCAATCTGACCCGCGTGCTGTCGCCCTCATCCTCGACGCCGACCACCTCGGCCAGGCCATCCACGTGCCCCGAAACGATGTGCCCGCCCAGTTCGTCTCCGACCCGTAAAGACCTCTCGAGGTTGACTTTTCTGCCCTCACCCCAGGTATCCAGGTTGCTCTTCGACAGGGTCTCTGCCGACACGTCCACGTCGAACCAGTCCGGCCCCTTGTCCACCACTGTCAGGCACACGCCGTCGCACGCGATCGACGCGCCCATGTCGACGCCCGCCATGTCATAGCCGGTGCCGATCCGCGCCCGCAGATCACCGCGCTGTTCCAGCGCCCGTATCTCGCCCATATCCGTGATTATACCGGTGAACATGCCCGTCTCCCTGTGGTCCAGTTCCGACCTACCGGGCAAGCCCGCCCAAGGCAAGGACCGCCCCACCGTCCCCAGCCTTAATTTCGACTAAATACTGGCCTAACAGACTCCAAAAGTTTAAACGCATCCAGGCGTAAAAAAGGCACAAGGGTATGAGTTCACCAACCGGCGACAACCGGGTCTTCTTGTTTTTGCAAGGACCCCACGGCCCGTTTTTTTCAAGGCTGGGCCGCATGTTGCGCCGCGCCGGGGCGGAGGTATGGCGCGTGGGCTTTAACGCCGGCGACGCGGCCTTCTGGCGCGACCGCCGCAGCTATATCCCCTTCACCGGCGCCGCCGAAGACTGGCAGCCCACCTTCCGCGCATTGGTGCAGGACAAGGGCGTCACCGATCTGGTACTCTACGGCGATACGCGCACGATCCACGCCCAGGCGGTCGAGGAGGCGCGAGCGCTCGGCCTCACCATTCACGTGTTCGAGGAAGGCTACCTGCGCCCCTACTGGGTCACCTACGAGCGCGGCGGCTCGAACGGCCATTCGCGCCTGATGGAAATGGGCGTCGACGACATGCGCAAGGCTCTGGAAAACTCCGACATGGACACAGCCCTGCCGCCTGCCTCCTGGGGCGATATGCGCCAGCATATCTTTTACGGCGCGGCCTATCACGGCTGCGTGCTGCTGTTTAATCGCCGCTACCGCAATTTTCGCCCCCACCGCGCCCTGACCGTCCGCCAGGAATTCGCCCTTTACCTCAAGCGGTTGGTCCTAATGCCGTTTCAGGCCATCGACCGGCGCATCGCCACCTGGCGCATCCGCCACGGCGGCTTTCCCTATCATCTGGCGCTGCTGCAACTGGAACATGACGCCTCGTTCCAGAAGCATTCTCCGTTCACCACGATGACCGAATTCCTCGAAACCGTGGCCGAAAGTTTCGCCAAGGGCGCGCCCAAACACCATCACCTGGTGGTCAAGGCCCACCCGCTCGAGGATGGCCGAACCCCGATCCGCGCGACCCTTCGCCGGTTGGCGCGGCAGCACGGCATTTTCGACCGCGTGCACTATGTGCGCGGCGGCAAGCTGGCGCGCCTTCTAAACGAGGCCCGCAGCGCCGTCACCGTGAACTCCACCGCCGCGCAGCAGGTGCTCTGGCGCGGCATTCCGCTCAAGACCTTCGGCGAAGCGGTCTATGCCAAGCCCGAATTCGTCTCTACCAAGCCGCTGCGCGATTTCTTCGCCGGAGCCGAACGGCCCGACCGCAAGGCCTATGGCGATTACCGCCGCTACCTGCTCGAAACCAGCCAGGTCGCGGGCGGCTTCTATTCCGCCAACGGCCGCCGACAGCTTCTGCGCCAGGCCGTCGACATGATGCTCAGCTCTGATGATCCCTACGACGCTCTGGTCACGGGCACCGCGGCTCCAAGGCAACAGTTGCAGGCCGTCACCTGAAGACCCAGCCCTAAGGCACTGGATTTTCATGACGCTTCACGCTACGGTTGGTAAAAAACCGAGGCAGGAAATCAGGTCGAGGAGACCGGGCAGTGAAAATCCAATCCAAACGATGGGCGAAGTCCGTCGCAATAATGCTCGTTGTGAGCATGATCGCGTCGTGCAGCTTCCTCCCCCGCTCAGGCCCCAGCAAACGCCAGATCTACTCCGGTTCCGTGCAGCGATCCGGCGATGCTTTCGTGGTTTCGGTCAATGACCGCGTAACCCGCGCCACCGCCGTTCAGCCCGCACTCGGCTTCACCGACGCCTTCAAGAATGCGGGGCTCGTCGGCTCCGACACCATCCGCCCCGGCGACACCCTGGGCCTGACAATCTGGGAAAACGTCGATGACGGCCTGCTGGCTGGCGAAGGCGCCAACCAGACCCTTCTGGAAGAAGTGCAGGTCGACGGTGCCGGCTTCATCTTCGTGCCCTACGCGGGTCGTATCCGCGCCGCCGGCAACACGCCCGAGGCGATCCGGCGCATCATCACCTCCAAGCTCGATGAACAGACCCCCGACCCGCAGGTCGAGGTGCGCCGCCTTGCTGGCGACGGCGCCACGGTATCGCTGGTGGGCGCCGTGGGCGGCCAGGGCGTCTACCCGATCGAGCGCCCCACCCGCACGCTCTCCACCATGCTGGCCGCTGCGGGCGGCGTGACCATCGAGCCGGAAATCGCGCAAGTCACCGTGATCCGCGGCAACATGCGCTCCAAGGTCTGGTTCCAGGACCTGTTCCGCCACCCCGAGTTCGACATCGCCCTGCGCGGCGGCGACCGCGTGCTGGTCGAGGAAGACACACGCGCCTTCACCGCGCTCGGCGCCACCGGCGGGCAGGCTCGCGTGCCGTTCCCGTCGCCCACCATCTCGGCGATCGAGGCCATCGCCCAGGTCGGCGGCCTTCAGGCCAATGCGGCCGACCCCACCGGCGTTTTCGTGCTGCGCAACGAACCGGCGGAAATCGCCAATCAGGTCTTGGGCCGCAACGATCTCATCGGGGCCCAGCGGCTGGTCTACGTGCTGGACCTTACACAGCCCAACGGGATGTTCATGGCCCGCGACTTCGCCATTCGCGACGACGACACGCTCTACGTCACCGAGGCTCCCTTTACCCAGTGGAGCAAGGTCATCGGCGCGCTCACCGGTACGCTCGGCGCCGTCGGTTCCATCTCGACCGCAGGCGATACGCTCAGCGGATCCTGATGGCGCGAACCACCCTTTCGAAACCCGCCGGAGAAGAGTCGTCCCGGCGGGTTTTCTATTTCAACGCGGGCTTCCTGCGCCAGCGCCGCATTCGCCGCATCCTCGAGCTCGCCGGCCTGCCTCTGCAGCTTGGCAAGCCCGGCGCGGACGACCTGATCGCGGTCTGGGGCCGCTCGCCTTACGCCAGCCGGGGCGAGGCGATGGCGGCAAAGACCGGCGCCAGCATCGTGCGGGTCGAGGACGCCTTCCTGCGTTCGCTGCATCCCGGTCGCGCGGGCGAACCGCCGCTGGGAGTGCTAATTGACCATACCGGCGTTCATTTCGACCGCAGCGCACCCTCGGACTTGGAAACACTTCTGGCCACCCATTCGCTCGACGACACCGCCCTCATGGACCGGGCCCGTGGCTGCATCGCCCGCATGACCGAAGCGCACCTTACAAAATACACCGCCTTCGATCCTGCCGCGCCCTGCCCCGCGCCGGGCTATGTCCTGGTGCTGGACCAGACCCGCGGCGACGCATCGGTCACACATGGCGGAGCCGACGCCAACACCTTCCGCGAGATGCTCTATTACGCGCAGGAGGAAAACCCCGGCTGCCCGGTCTTGGTAAAGACTCACCCCGAAACCGTGCAGGGCCACCGCCAGGGCTATTTCGGCCCCGACGATACCTCCGACCGCGTCATGCTATTTTCCGATCCGGTCAGCCCTTGGACCCTCATGGAAGGCGCCGTCGCGGTCTACGCCGTCACCTCCCAACTCGGGTTCGAGGCGATCTTCGCCGGTCACAAACCCCATGTCTTCGGCCAGCCCTTCTACGCCGGCTGGGGCCTGACCGAGGATCGCCACCCTCACCCCCTCTCCCGTCGCGGCCGCGCTCTTTCACGGGCACAGCTCTTTGCCGCCGCGATGATCCTTTATCCCAAGTGGTACGACCCCCACCGCGACCGCCTCTGCGAGCTGGAAGACGCGATTTCCATCCTCGAGGCCCGCACGAATGCATGGCGGGCCGATCACCGTGGCTGGGTCGCGTCGGGCATGCGCCTGTGGAAACGCAAGCCCTTCCAAAAGATCTTCGGCACCGAGAAGCGCGTGATCTTCAAGGACGACCCCGCCCGTGCAGCAAAAATTGCAGCCACCAACAATCGCACCCACATGTGCTGGGCCGGCAAAGCCCCTGCCGACCTTCCGGTTATCCGCGTGGAGGACGGGTTCCTGCGCTCGCGAGGGCTGGGTGCGGACCTGGTGCCGCCCCTGTCGCTCGTCTGCGACGATCTCGGCATCTACTACGATCCCACGCGCGAAAGCCGCCTGGAACGGTGGATCGCACGGCGCAAAATTTTGCGCCCCGACCAGGACCTGCGCGCCGAACGCCTGATCCGTCGCCTCGTGTCCTTGGGCCTCAGCAAGTACAATCTCGGCCTCTCGGTTCCCGACCTGCCCGACGGCCCGCGCGTGCTTGTCCCCGGCCAGGTCGAGAATGACGCCTCCATCCGCACCGGCGCGGGTCGGATCGCGACCAACCTCGCCCTGTTGGAGTCGGCCCGCGCCGCGCATCCCGATGGCGTCCTGCTATACAAACCCCACCCGGATGTCGAGGCGGGCCTGCGCGAGGGCGCAATCGCCCAGGCCGATCTGGACAGGCTCGATGCCATCGCCCTGCCCCGCGCCGATCCCGCCGCGCTGTTGTCCCAAGTGCAACGCGTCTTCACCATGACCTCGCTCATGGGATTCGAGGCACTCCTCCGCGGCGTTCCCGTCACCACCACTGGCGCGCCGTTCTATGCCGGGTGGGGCCTGACCACCGATACCGGCGACGTCCCCGCCCGCCGCGCCGCGCGGCCAACGTTGCACGGCCTCGTTCATGCCGCGCTCATCGACTATCCGCGCTATTTCGATCCCGTCACCGGCCAGCCCTGCCCGGTCGAGGTCGTGCTGGACCGCCTCGCCACCGGCGACATCCCCCATCCCGGCCCGGCCAACCGCCTTCTTGCAAAACTTCAGGGGCTTCTTGCCTCGCGCGCCAGCCTCTGGCGGTGACAATCCGGCCCGGTGCCTTATCTTGAGTGCAACGGACCGGATGGAGGATCGGATGGACCGCAACAGCGATTTCACCCAACGCGCGGTCGTACATGCCGCCGACGAGAACTGGATCGCCTCGCCCATGCCCGGTGTTGACCGCCGCATCCTCGACCGGATCGGTGACGAAGTGGCCCGCGCCACCTCGATCGTGCGCTACGCCCCGAACAGCGCTTTTTCGTCTCATGTCCATACCGGCGGCGAGGAATTCCTCGTGCTCGACGGCGTGTTCTCGGACGAGCACGGCGATTTCCCCGAAGGCAGCTACATCCGCAATCCGCCGGAATCCTCTCACACGCCGGGCTCCGCGCCGGGCTGCACCATTCTCGTGAAACTCTGGCAGTTCGACCTCGGCGACCGCACCCATGTCCGCATCGACACGAACAAGATGCGCTTTCTGCCGGACCGCGACGCGGTCGAGATCATGCCTCTCTTTTCCGACGGGCTTGAGGATGTCGCGCTGGAACGCTGGGCACCGGATGCGACCGTATCTCTCGAAGCACCCGACGGGCTGGAACTGCTGGTGCTGGACGGCGGCTTCACCGAAGGCGGCGAGACCTTCAAGCGTCTCAGCTGGCTGCGCCTGCCCAAAGGCGCGTCATCAACTGCCCAGGTCGGACCCGACGGCGCCCGCGTCTGGATCAAGCGCGACCACCTGCGCGACACCCCGACCGGCCCCAAGACGTAACCCGTCCCGGACCCGATCCGGGACCTCTTCGCCACCCGGCTCAAAGGTCACTCTCCATAAGGCACCCACACGGTCTTGACCTCCGTCGCCGCCTCCAGGAAGGCACGGCACCCGCCCGCATCGTACCAGTCCAGCGCGCGTCCATTGTTCACCCAGGTCCGCTTGAGGTTGGCGGCACTCTCCCGCTCGATCACGGCCGACAAGTCGGCCGAGGCAAAGCTCCAGACCGCCTCGACATCCGTATGCCCGGCCAGGTGCGGCGCCAGCTCCGCGACCGGCCCCACCAGCAAGTTCGCCACGCCCGCCGGCACGTCCGAGGTTTCCAGCACCTGCACCAGTTCCATCGCCGCCAGCGGGAAGGGCTCCGACGCCACTAGCACGGCGCGATTGCCCATCGCCATCGCCGCCCCCAGCACCGACACCAGCCCCAGCAGTGGCGCCTCATCCGGGCAGAACGAGCCGATCACGCCCACAGGCTCACGCAGCGCCAGCGCCATGCCGCGGATCGGCACCGCGGCGGCCTCGCCCGCGAATTTGTCCGCCCAGGCCGCCCATGTGAACAGCCGGTCGACACTGGCCTCCACCTCACCGGCGCCACTGCGCCCGCCGCTCATGGCGTCCAGCACCCCCGCGAAATCACCCGCTCGCGCCGACAGGTTCTCGGCAATGTAATACAGGATCTGCGCCCGCGCGTGGCCGCTGGTCCTGCCCCAGGCCGCCGCCCCGCGGGCGGCCTCAACCGCGTTGCGGATATCCTTGCGGTTGGCCACCGGCACCTGCCTCAGTGCCTTGCCCGACTTGCCGTACACCACGCGCGAATACCCCCCGTCGGGCCGCGCCTGCTTGCCTCCTATGTACAGCTTCGGTGTCCGGTCCATTCCTTCGACCACACCGTCTGCGCCCCCCGTGAACCCCGCGATCGGGCGCAACGTCTTTCGCGCCCCCGCCGGCCTTAGGTAGGCATCCAGCCCCGCCCATCCGCCTTCGCGCCCGAACCCGCTTTCGCGCACACCGCCAAACGGCGCCGCCGCGTCGAATATGTTGCTCCCGTTCACCCAGACCACGCCCGCCGCCAGCTTCGGCGCCACGTCCAGCGCCAGGTTGAGGCTTTCCGACCAAACCGACGCCGCCAGCCCATAGCGCGTGTTGTTGGCCAAAGCGACGGCTTCCGCATGTGTCCGGAACGTGGTCGAGACAAGCACCGGACCGAAAATCTCTTCCTGCATCAGCGCGTCCGAGGGCGCCAGCCCGGTGATCAGCGTCGGCGGATAGAACGCCCCCTCCGACGGCATCTCCACCGCAGCGGCAAACCTCTGGCCCGCGGCACTGCCATCGACCAGCCGCCGCACCCGCTCCACCTGTACAGGGTCGGCCATCGCGCCCACGTCAATGCACTTGTCCAGCGGGTTGCCGATGCGCAGCTTGCCCATTCTCTCGCGCAGCCGCGCCTGAAAATCGTCAGAGATCCCTTCCTGCACCAGCAGCCGCGAGCCCGCGCAACAGACCTGGCCGCCATTCAGCCAGATCGCATCGACCAGCCCCTCGATGGCGCTGTCGATATCGGCATCCTCGAACACGATGTAGGCGCTCTTGCCGCCCAGCTCCAGCGTCAGCGCCTTGCCCTGTCCCGCCGTCTGCTGCCGGATGCGCCGCCCCACGTCGGTCGAGCCGGTAAAGGCCACCTTGTCCACGCCCTCATGCGTGACGACCCGCTCGCCCACTGCGCCGTCGCCGGTCACGATGTTGACCACGCCCTCGGGCAGCCCGGCCTGCCGGCAGATATCCGCGAAAAGCAGCGCTGTCAGCGAGGTCCATTCAGCGGGTTTCAGAACCACCGTGTTGCCCGCCGCCAGCGCCGGCGCCACTTTCCAAGCCAGCATCAACAGGGGAAAGTTCCACGGGATCACCTGCCCGCACACCCCGTGCGCCCGCCGGTCCGGCCGCTCGACATCCAGCAACTGCGCCAGCCCGGCGTGGTGATAGAAATGCCGGTGCACCAAGGGCACGTCGATGTCGCGGCTTTCGCGCACAGGCTTGCCGTTGTCCAGCGCCTCCAGCACCGCGAAAAGCCGCGCGTTCTTCTGCACCAGCCGCGCCAGCGCATAAAGGTACCGCGCCCGCCCGGGCCCGCCTAGGCGCTCCCATTTCGGCTGGGCCTTCCGCGCCGCCGTCACAGCGGCATCCACGTCCGCCGCACTGGCCTGGCTCAGCAGCGCCAACACCTCGCCCGTGGCCGGGTTCCTCGCCTCGAACCCCTCGCCCGGCGCGGTGAACGCCCCGTCGATGAAATGCCCGAACCTGTCGCCCTGGTCCACCAGCCAGGCATAGGCGTCGGCGGCGCTTTCCGGCGCGGGGCCATAGTCCATGCTTTCGAAGATTTCCTTGACGGTCATGGCTTCATCGTTCCCGAAATATTCAATTCCATGCGCTCACCCCAGGCCATGCCGCCACCCCGCCGAATACCGCCCGGTGACGTGGTGCTCCAACTGCCGCTCGATATCCGCCAACAGACTTGACGCGCCAAATCGGAACAGGTCGGGCCGCAGCCACCGATCGCCCAATTCCTCCTTGATCATCGACAGGTAAACCAGCGCATCCTTCGCCTTCGAGATGCCACCGGCGGGCTTGTATCCAACGCGGCACCCCGTCGCCGCGTGATAGGCCCGGATCGCCCGCAGCATCACGAGCGTCACCGGCAGGGTTGCGTTCACGCTTTCCTTGCCGGTCGAGGTCTTGATGAAATCCGCCCCCGCCATCATGCACACCAGCGACGCCCGCGCCACGTTGCGCAGACTGCCGAGCTCGCCCGTGGCCAGTATCGCCTTCACATGCGCCGCGCCACAGGCCGCGCGAAAGGCCTGCATCTCGTCGTAAAGCGCCTGCCAGTCACCGGTCAGCACATGCCGGCGCGAGATCACGATGTCGATTTCGTCGGCACCTTCAGCGACGCTCGCCTCGATCTCGGCCAGCCGCAGGTGAAACGGCGACAAGCCCGCCGGAAACCCGGTCGAGACCGCAGCCACCGGAATTCCGCTGCCCTCCAGCGCCCGGCGGGCCGGCGCTACCATGTCGTGATAAACACAAACCGCGCCAACGCTCAGCCCTTCCATCCCCAGTTCGGCCAACAGGTCCGCGCGTAACGGCTGTCGCGCCTTGGCGCACAGCCGCGCGACTCGCCCGGCGGTGTCGTCGCCCGACAAGGTGGTCAGGTCGATACAGCTGATCGCCCGGCAAAGCCACGCCGCCTGGTAGTCCTTCTTGACCGTCCGCCGCCCCGGCAACGTGCCCGCTCGCCTCTCGACTGCCGAGGTGTTCACCGCGACCCTCGCCACGTGGTCGAGGTCCAGCGGGACGCCCGCGTTGCGCGGCTCCAACGTTTGCGGCAGGTGCGTCTGCGCGGTCTCAGTCCGGATCGTCATGGCCACCATTCAAGCATGGAAAATCACCCGCAAAGCGTCGCATGCACGCCGCCCCTTGGCAAGCCGCAGCCGGGCGCAGGCGCACCTGCACGAAATTTGCACAACCGCGCCGCCAACCGGTGCACATCCCTGCCCTAGCCTACCCTCACAACCACCATACCCGCAGCCAGAGGAGACCCCAATGCGACACGCTTTCCTGATCGAACGCCGCGTTCCCCGTGCCCGGCTCCAACATCGCCGCGCCCTGCTTCTCGCGCTCGGCCTCGCCATCCTGTCGGGCCTCGCCGTGTCGGGCACAAGCCACGCCACACCGCCGGAACGACAGGGCTTTTCCAAACCCGGCCAATCGCCTAGCTTCATGCCCGAAACAGTACGGCTGCGGATCGAAGAATGAGCCATATCCTGATCGTCGACGACGACCCCCAGATCCGCGACGTGCTGCGCATCGCCCTGAGAAAGGCCGGGCACGACGTGGCCGAGGCCGGCGACGGGGCCGAGGGGCTGGCCAAAGCCCGCAGCGGCAAGGCCGACCTGATCGTGCTCGATATCGGCCTGCCCGAGATGGACGGGCTGGAGATGTGCCGCCGCCTGCGCGTCGAGCACGACACGCCCGTGCTTTTCCTGACCGCACGCGACGAAGAGATCGACCGTGTCCTCGGTTTCGAACTGGGCGGTGACGACTACGTGACCAAACCCTTTTCGCCGCGCGAGCTGGTGGCCCGCATCCGCGCCATTCTCAAGCGCACCGAACAAGGCCCGGTCACCGGCGTGACCCAGCCGCTCAGCCACGGCGCCCTTCGTCTCGACCCCGAGCGGCATCTGTGCAGTTTCGGCACCCAGACCGTCGCGTTGACGGCCCGCGAAATGTCGCTGCTGGAACACCTGATGTCCCGCCCAGACCACGTGGCCACCAAGGCTCAACTGACCGATGCGGTCTACGGGCCCAGCATCCACGTGTCGGACCGCACCCTCGACAGCCACTTGCGCAATCTGCGCGCCAAGCTGGCCGAGGCGGGCTGCGACAACGCCATCGAAACCGTGCACGGGGTGGGCATCCGGATGGGCACATGCCAGGCGGCGTAAAGCAGCGCATACGCCGGAAATGGCGTCCGCCCCTGGCTCTTGTGATCGGCGGCACACTCTCGGCGGTGCTGGTGCTTCCGGTCATCGCCATCGGCTATTTTAAGGTCGCGGGCTTTATCCTCGGCTGGGGCGAGACCACCCTGCTGATCGGCACGTTGGCCGTCGTCACAACTCTTTTGCTGGCGTTTCTTCTGTGGCGGCTGGTGCTGCGGCCGGTCTACGCGCTGACCGCCCATGCCAAAGCGGTGAAGGACGGGCGCGACGACGCGCCCCTTCCCCGGCATTTCGGCACGCCCGAACTGACCGCCCTGGGACAGGCCGTCCTTGACATGGGCAGCACGCTCCAAGATCGCGAGGCGGGATTGCGCGCCTATACCAACCATGTCACTCACGAACTCAAGTCGCCGCTCACCAGCCTGATCGGCGCGGCTGAACTTCTCGAAGACGACATGCCGCCCGAAGACCGCGCCCAGTTGACCGAGACAATCCGCACATCCGCCCTGAAGATGCAGGTTCTTCTGGATGCGTTGCGTCGGCTTGCCAAAGCGCGCGATCCTCTGGGGCACGGCCCGACGCAGCTCTCCGTGGCGCTGAACAAGGTGGAGGCGGGCGTGGCGCTCGACCTGCACCACGACCGTGCCGTACCGCTCGATCCCGACGCGCTTCACGCCATCCTGACGCACCTCGCGCAGAATGCCGCCGCGCATGGCGCTCGGAAGCTGAAGGTCACCGGCACCGAAGACGGCTTTACCGTGCAGGATGACGGGCCCGGCATCGCCGAGGGCAACCGCGCTCGCATCTTCGAGCCGTTCTTCACGACCCGCCGCGCCACGGGCGGCACCGGAATGGGGCTGGCCATCGTGCGCACCATGCTGGGCGCCGCCGGGGGCGACATCGCGCTCCTGCCGTCCGGGCGCGGCGCGCTCTTCGAGGTCACCTTCGACTGACCGTGCGCGCCTTCAGCGCACCCGGGCATAGGTCGCCCGCTCCTGCAGCACCAGCACGGCGGCACAGCTTGATAGGCGCGACATGCCCGGCCGGTCCGACAGGTGTTTCTGGTTCGGTTCGTCACGCGCCAGCGCGGCGCGCCGCAGGGTCATCACCCGCGCCCGCGCACTGTTCAAAAACCGTTCCTGAGGGATCACCTTTTCATAAGGGCTGTCGAGCCGCGACATCTCGTAGAACCCTCCCGTCAACGCTAGAAGCGCCACCCCGCAGGCTCCGGCCTGGCGCGGGCACTCCGCGCGGCACAGATCCGCGATCGGACGCGCCGACAGATCGTGCAGCACCCAGTCCTCCACCGGCTTGCGCCACCTGTTGCCCGCGCTCATGTCCCCAAAGCCGAACCCCAGCGCAAGGAACTGCGCCATGCCCAGCGTCTCGGGGTCGTCCGGGCTGACAACCTCCGCGCCCAGCGCCAGCATGTGGCGCAGCGCTGCCATGCCATCGGCTTGCGGCTCGGGTGTGTCGGCCAGAAAGGCAAGATAGGGCCGCATCTCTGGTAGGATCGTCTCGCTGGCCACCAGCTTTTCTCGCATCGCGCGCGACCCGTAGAGCGCCGCGATCCGGGTCGGATAATCCGTGGCCTGCCGCTCGCCAGCCTGCCACAGGGCGAAATGCGTCTGCAACTGAAGGAACGGCTTGCGCGAGCGCAGGAACATCTCGGCCAGCCGGTTGCCTTCGCTCGCCTCCACCGACAGCCAACTGCGCCCGAACCGGGACGGACCCGTCATGTCGCGGAAAAGCGCACGCCGCGCCTCTGGCTCCAGCCCCATGCGATAGGGCGACGGTCCGCGATCCATCGTCTCGATCCGGGCCAGCAGGATACGCGCGTCGCTGTGTCCGTCGCGGGCCAACTGCGCCAGCCGCGGCAGGCTTTCGGCATCGTCGCCCGACAGCCACAGCGTTACCGCCTCGCCAAAGGCCGCCTGCGCGAAAACCGCCCCGGCCCAAAGCCAGAGCATCCCGATCGCCGCGCATAGTCCCCTGATCATCCCCGGTCCCTCCTTCGCCGGACCGTTTCCATACCTATAGGCCCGCGCCCGGGCGCCGCGCAACCCAGACGTGTAAAACATCTCCGCCAAGTGCCGATTGCTCGACAAGATCGAACCGGCTCGCACCGTCCAGCCGGTCAAGCCCCAGCGCCCCGATACCGGGCAACCCCTCGGCCCCCATTGCGAAGCCCGCGGTGATCCCGGCCATCCGGTCCACCAGCCCCTCGGCCAGCAGGGACGCCGCCAGCGCCCCGCCGCCTTCGCAGAACACACGGGTCAGTCCGCGCCGCCCCAGTTCGTTCAGCACCGAGCCCATGTCCAGTTGCCGCCCCGACAGGCCGCAGGGCACCATTTCGGCACCCAGCCCCCGCCATGCCTCGATCAGTGCGCCATCCGCATCCGGACCGTGACACATCCAGACCGGCACCTCCGACGCGGTCCGGGCCAGCGCCGACATCAGCGGCACGTCCAGCCGGCGCGACACCACCACGCGCACCGGCTGATGCGTGGCGCCCATGTCACGCACCGTCAAGGACGGATCATCCGCCCGAGCTGTACCCGCACCGATCATGACCGCATCATGACGCGCTCGCGCGGCATGCACCCAGCGCCGCGCCTGCGTCCCTGTAATCCATTGGCTGTGGCCGCTGGCCGTCGCGATCCGTCCGTCGAACGACGTGGCCAGCTTCAGCGTCACCTCCGGGCGTCCCCGTGTCATCCGGCTCAGGAACCCGCCAAGGTCATACCGGGCCTCCGCCGCGCAATGCCCTATCTCGACAGCGATCCCCGCCTCGTGGAGTGCCGCGAACCCTCGGCCCGAGACTCGCGGATCCGGGTCGCCGATGGCCACCACCACCCGCGCGATCCGAGACGCGATGATGGCGTCGGTGCAGGGCGGCGTGCGTCCGTGATGGGCGCAAGGCTCCAGGCTGACATAGGCTGTGGCCCCCCCGGCCGCCGCGCCGGCCTGCGCCAGCGCAACCCGCTCGGCATGAGGCCGCCCGCCAAGGCCCGTCGTGCCGCGCCCGATTATGCGCCCGTTCTTGACGATCACGCAGCCCACGGCAGGGTTGGGCCAGGTCCGGCCCAGTCCGCGACGCCCGAGGCCCAGGGCCAGCCTGAGAAAGCGGATGTCGTCCGCGCTCACGGCTCGCCGGGCTCTTCCACCGCACCGGGCCGCAACTCACTGACGAATTTGTCGAAATCGTCGGCCGCCTGGAAGTTCTTGTAGACGCTGGCAAAACGAACATAGGCCACCGTATCGATGCGCGCCAGGCTTTCCATCACGATCTCACCCACCGTCTTCGACGGGATATCCGTCTCGCCCAGGGACTCCAGCCGCCGCACGATGCCGGAAATCATCTGCTCCACACGCTCGGGCTCCACAGGGCGTTTCTGCAACGCGATCCGGATCGACCGTTCCAGCTTGTCGCGATCGAAATCCTCGCGCCGGCCGTTCGTTTTCACCACCACCAAGTCGCGCAACTGCACGCGCTCATAGGTGGTAAAACGCCCGCCGCAAGCCGGGCAAAACCGCCGCCGCCGGATCGAAACATGATCCTCCGCGGGGCGTGAATCCTTCACTTGGGTGTCGATATTTCCGCAAAACGGGCAGCGCATCGGCCGGTCCCCTTTTCTTCTCTGCCTCTGACGGTCATGGGTCTCTTGCCCAGTTATCCACAGCTACTATAGGGCAGCCGCAAAGTTTTGGGTAGAGGGCAAATTCAGCCGCAAGATCAAGCGTCGATTCGGACCAGTTTCTATCCAAATTCTCCTGGATCCGGGCCATCGGAACGGATCGGCTCAACGGGTGTTGGCCCTGCAGACAGCATTTCAACGCACGTTCCGAAAGGATTTTCATGACCCGGAAGACCCTCTTCATCACCGGCGCCTCGACCGGCATCGGCGCCGAAACCGCCCGCAAGGCGGTCGCCGCCGGCTGGAACGTCGCGCTCTTTGCCCGCAGCAGGGACAAGCTCGACGCCCTCGCCGACGAACTCGGAGCGGATCACGCCCGCGCCCTGCCCGGCGACGTCACCGATTTCGAGGAATTGCAGACCGCCATAGACACCGCCGCCGAGCACTTTGGCGGCCTCGATGCGGTTTTCGCCAACGCCGGGCGCGGCCTTGGCATCGCCGGTGTCGAAAAGGGCGATCCGGACGAGTGGCGCATCATGCTCGATCTCAACGTCAACGGCCTGCTCTACACCATCAAGGCCGCCTATCCGCACCTTCAGCAAGCCAAGGGCCACGCCGTGCTGACCGGATCGGTCGCGGGCAAGATCCATTTGCCCGGCTCGATCTACGGTGCGTCCAAGTGGTTCGTCCAAGGCTTCGCCGGCAATCTCAGCCAGGAAATGCGCGAATGGGGCGGCCGCTGCACGGTGATCTGCCCCGGCATGGTCGACACGCCCTTCTTCGACGAGGCCAAGCCCGACAAGCTCAAGCCCGAGGATATCGCCAACGCCGTTGTCTACGCGCTGGAGCAGCCCCGGCGTGCGGACGTACGCGAGATGGTCGTGATGCCCACGGGCTGAGGCTCAGGCCAGATGAGCCGCCACTTTCCGACTGTGCGGCGCATCGCGATGCTCGAAAACGTAGATGCCCTGCCACGTCCCCAGCACGAGCCGCCCCTCGCTGACGGGAATCGACAGGCTTACCGGCATCATGGCCGCCTTGATGTGCGCGGGCATATCATCCGGCCCTTCCTGGGTATGCGTCAGATACGCCATGGACGGCTTGCTGGTCGGAGGCACCAACCGCGCGAAATAATTGCGCAGGTCGGTCTGCACGTCCGGATCGGCGTTTTCCTGGATCAGCAGGCTGGCGGATGTGTGGCGGATGAAAAGCGTCAGAAGCCCGCTCTGCACGCCCTGCTCCGCCACCCACCCGGACACATCCGCAGTGAATTCGTAAAGGCCTTGCCCCCGCGTCTCTATCGTAAACGTTGTTTGCATCTTTGCGTTCTACCCGTCTCAGCCGATTTCCGCCAGTGCGCCACGGTCAGGAACAAGGGCCGGACCTGTCGCGTTTCTCCATTGGACGGAAAAGGAGGAACCAAATGTCTATCGGACGAGTAACCGAAATTTCCGCGACCTCGAAAGAGAGCTTCGATGATGCCGTCAAGCAGGGCATCCAGCGCGCGTCGAAGACGTTGCGCAACATCGAAAGCGCATGGGTCAAGGATTCGAACGTCAGCGTGTCCAACGGGAACATCTCGGAGTTCCGCGTGAACCTCGCCGTGACGTTCCTGTTGGACGATTGACACCATCTTGCGCCGCTCGCTTTCAACCGGGCGGAGTGCGAAAATGGCCCCCGGGCGGATGTCCGGGGGCCTTTTGCATCGGCTCACGCGAATGAAAACGGCGCCGCCCGGCGCCGTTCCGTGTCTTTTTCCGAAGGGTTTGCCGACCTACTGATCCAGGAATGACCGCAGCTTGCGCGACCGGCTGGGGTGCTTCAGCTTGCGCAGAGCCTTGGCCTCGATCTGGCGAATACGTTCCCGCGTCACGCTGAACTGCTGGCCCACTTCCTCCAGCGTGTGATCGGTGTTCATCCCGATTCCGAACCGCATCCGCAGCACCCTCTCCTCGCGCGGCGTCAGGCTGGACAGGACCCGCGTGGTGGTTTCCTTCAGGTTGTCCTGAATGGCAGAATCCAGCGGCAGGATCACGTTCTTGTCCTCGATGAAATCGCCGAGCTGCGAATCCTCCTCGTCGCCGATGGGCGTCTCGAGGCTGATCGGCTCCTTGGCGATCTTCATCACCTTGCGGACCTTTTCCAGCGGCATCTGCAACTTCTCGGCCAGCTCTTCCGGCGTCGGCTCGCGACCAATCTCGTGCAGCATCTGGCGGCCCGTGCGCACCAGCTTGTTGATCGTCTCGATCATGTGCACCGGGATACGGATCGTGCGCGCCTGATCGGCGATCGACCGGGTAATGGCCTGGCGAATCCACCACGTCGCATAGGTCGAGAACTTGTAGCCCCGGCGATACTCGAATTTGTCCACCGCCTTCATCAGGCCGATATTGCCTTCCTGGATCAGGTCCAGGAATTGCAGGCCCCGGTTGGTGTATTTCTTGGCGATCGAGATCACCAGCCGCAGGTTCGCCTCGACCATTTCCTTCTTGGCCTGGCGGGCTTCCTTCTCGCCCTTCTGCACCTGGTTCACGATGCGGCGGAACTCACTGATGTCCAGCCCCACATACTGGCCCACCTGGGCCATGTCGGCGCGCAGCTCTTCCACCTTCTCGGGGCTGCGCTCCATGAACATCTTCCAGCCGCGGCCCTCTTTCTGGGCCATGTCCTCCAGCCAGTTGGGGTCCAGCTCGCGCCCGCGATACTCGTCGACGAATTCCTTGCGGTTGATGCGGGCCTGGTCGGCCAGCTTCACCATCGCTGAATCGATCTGCATGATCCGGCGGTTGATGCCATAAAGCTGGTCGATCAGCGCCTCGATGCGATTGTTGTGCAGGTGAAGCGAGTTCACCAGTTCCACGATCTCCGACCGCAGTTTCTGATAGGTCTTCTCTTGCTTGTCGGTGAACGACCCGTCCTCGTTCAGCGTCGCCGAAATGCGGCTGTCCTGCATCGCGCTCAGCTTTTCGTAGTCCGAGGCGATCCGATCCAGCGTTTCCAGCACGCGCGGCTTCAGCGTGGCCTCCATCGCCGCGAGGCTCATGTTGGCCTGCTCTTCCTCGTCCTCGTCATCGTCGCTGGCGATCGGGTTGCCGTCGGCGTCAAGCTCCGGCTCGTCGCTGCTTTCGGATTTCTCGGCAGGCGCGCTGGCCATGTTGGCCGCCTCGACCACGGGCTCGTCCGCCTCGCCGTCGCCGATCTGGTTGCCGAACGTGGTCTCGAGGTCGATCACGTCGCGCAGCAGGATGTCCTCGCCCAGCAATTCGTCGCGCCAGATGGTGATCGCCTGGAAGGTCAGCGGGCTTTCGCACAGGCCCAAAATCATAGTGTTGCGCCCGGCCTCGATCCGCTTGGCGATGGCGATCTCACCCTCGCGGCTGAGCAGTTCGACAGACCCCATTTCGCGCAAATACATGCGCACCGGGTCGTCGGTGCGGTCGAGCTTCTCGTCTTTCCCCGAGCCAAGCGCCACTTCGCCCTTCTTGCCGATCTCAGCAACGGCGGTGGTCCTCTGCTCTTCTTCCTCGGCTTCTTCTTCCTCGATGATGTTGATGCCCATTTCGGACAGCATCGACATCACATCCTCGATCTGTTCGCTCGACACCTGGTCGGGCGGCAGGACCTTGTTCAACTGATCATAGGTGATGAAGCCGCGTTCCCGCGCCTCGCCGATCATCTTCTTGACGGCCGCCTGGCTCATGTCGAGCGAGATTTCGGCATCCTGTTCTTCGGTCTTCTGATCGTCGTCGGTGTCTTTGGCGGCCATTCAGCTCTCCTGGTCCCATCCGGGTGAAGGTGATTCGCTAGTCCGAATCAACATGGCGACGGGGTGATTCGCAAACCATTAACCCCTGATTGCATAAGATTACATTCAAAGCGTTACCCGTCAGACCCTTTGTTGAACCCGATCTGATCAAGCAGCGCATCGAATCGCTCTCTTTCTGCGCGGCTGACCGGGGCACCGTTGCGGCCCCGCTCATATTCCGTCTTGTCTTCCTGCTGGCTGGTCCATGCCCGGTTGCGGGCCTGTGCCGCCTCATTCAGCCGCCATGTGACAGCTTCATCGGCAACACCAGCAATGTCCTGCTCGGCCTCCCGGATTTCCGCCGCCAGTCCGCGGTCGGCTTCCAGCTTGGCCAGTGTCTCGCCAACCGTCATGCGGGCAAGCTCCGCATCCCCTGGGCGCCGCACGGCAGGAACTAAGGCGACATGGGGCAGCGACAACAGTTTTTCAACCACGTCGAGCCCCAGTTTTTCCGACAATTCGGATTCCAGCGTTCCGGTGCCACCGGGCTGATGAAACAGCAACGCATCGCGGATCTGCCCGTGATGCGGCGGCTCGCATTGCAGCCGATCGAGGTCGGCCTCGAACTCGGGCAGGATCTCGGGGTTGCGGATCAGCGTGGCCAGAACCACCGCCTCGCGCAGATGAGTCTGCGCCGCGTCTCCCGACGCCACCAACAGTGACGATTTCGTGGTCGCCCGCACCGGCTCGATCTTCTGCCACTTGCCACCCCGCGTCGCGAATCCGCCGCCGCTCTTGGGCTTCGGTCGGAACAACTGCCAGCGCAGGTCCTTGATTGCCTGTCCGTAGTGGCTGCGCAGGCTGGGATCGCGGATCGTCATGATCTTTTCTCGCAGCGCCTTGTCCAGCGCCGCTTTGCGCTCGGGGCTGTCGAAATCGCGCCCTTCCGTCTCGCGTTGCCACATTAGGTCGACCATCGGCATGGCCTTGTCCAGCAACGCCTGTACGGCCCCCGCGCCCTCGGCATGTAACAGGTCATCGGGGTCCTGCCCCTCCGGCATCAGCACGAACCGCAGCGACTTGCCCGCCTCCAGCAGCGGCAGCGCCAGGTCGATCACCCGGTAGGCCGCGCGCAATCCCGCCGTGTCGCCATCCAGCGCCATGATCGGCTCGTCCGTGATGCGCCACAGCATCGCCAACTGGTGTTCCGTCACCGCAGTGCCCAAGGGCGCCACCGACGCGCCAAACCCCGCCTCGGCCAGCGCGATCACGTCCATGTAGCCTTCGGCCACGATCAGCGGCTGCCCCTTGCCCGCCGCCTCTCGCGCAGGCCCGTGGTGATAAAGCGTGCGCGACTTGTCGAAAAGCTCGGTTTCCGGGCTGTTGAGGTACTTGGCGTTGTCGCTCGGGTCCATCGCCCGGCCCCCGAAGGCAATGCAGCGTCCTCGAGGGTCGCGGATCGGGAACATGATCCTGTTGCGGAACGTGTCATAGGGCTTGCCGCCCTTGTTGCTCGGCTTGGCCAGCCCACAATCCAGGATCAGGTCGTCCTCGACGCCCTTGCCTTTCAAGTGATCCCACAGATCCTGCCAGGCGTCGGCAGCAAACCCGATGTCATAGCGGTCCTGCGCCGTCTCATCCAGGCCGCGCCCCGCCAGGTACTCCCGCGCGGCAGCCCCCGCGCCCGCCTTCAGCATCAGGCGGAAATGGCGCACCGCCATTTCCATCACCTCGACCAACTGCGTGCGCCGGTCGGCCTTGGCCTGTGCCTGCGGGTCGCGCTCGGGCACGGTCATTCCGGCCTCTTGCGCCAGGATCTTTACCGCCTCCATGAACTCCACGTTCTCGGTCTCGCGCACAAAGGAAATGGCGTCGCCCTTCGCGTGGCAGCCGAAGCAATAGTAGTACCCCTTGCGATCATCGACGTGAAAGCTGGCAGTCTTTTCGTGGTGAAACGGGCACGGCGCCCACATGTCGCCCTTGCCCTGGTTGGACTTGCGGTTGTCCCACATGACCTTGCGGCCAACCACCTGCACGATGGAGGTGCGGGTGCGCAGCTCGTCAAGGAATCCGGGTGGCAGGCTCATACCTCGCAATATGGGCCAACCGGATGCCCTCGCCAAGGCGCTTTGCACGATTCAGGGCTCAAAGCCCAGACAGCCTTCGCGATAGCGCTCCGTCACCGCGCGGGCCGCATCCGGCCGTCCCATTTCCTGCGCGTCGATCGTGAACACCCAGTCAACCAGCGGCGGCACCATCGGCGTCAGCCGCGCCTCGACCTGGCCTTCGCCGCGGGTCAGCTCGCGCTTGATGCGCGTCGCGTCCTTGCCGGCCTTTCGCCCGGTCGCGGCGATTTCGACGATCCTCGCGGTCTCGTTGCAAACGACAGTCTTGTCCACCGCCGCCGAAGCCGGCACCGGCCCCGCAAGGCACATCGCCCCGGCCATCCACAAGATCCTGACCAACACCGCCCGTCCTTTCGGCAAACCCAAGTACAGACTTAACTCTGTCAACGCCCGCCCCGCGCGGCAACCCCTTCCAGCGCTCTGCCAAGCTCATGCACCAGCGTCCGCGCAAAGGCCCGAAAGACCATCATCATATACTTCGCCTGACCCGTCCGCGTCAGCGAGGCCGCCATGTGCGCCACTTCCGTTCGCGCCGTGTGCCCCACCCTGAATACATCGGGCCGCAGGTCCACCGGTGTCAGCCGCGCCAGCGCCTCGGCCGGTCTGTCGCCCTCGATCTCGACCGCCGCCCAGGCATCGCTCTGGTCCACCAGCGCCGCCTTTGCAAACAGTCCCTCATCCGGTACGACACCGATCAGGAGCGCCTGCGCACGCCCGAACCACAGCACACCGCGTCCCGTCGTGCCGGTCATCCGCCCCGTCTCCGGCCAGCTCAGCCCATGTGCCGCCTCCAGCGCGCCCGACAGCGTATCAACCGCGCCGCGATAGGGCATGACCAGTGTCATTGCGCCAAGATCGACCTCGCGCAGCGCGACACCGCCGATCTTCTTCGGCAGCATCCGATCCATCGGCGTCCGCGCCGTCAGCTCACCCACGCATCCGCCCTCCCTCGGGATCGAAACCACCCGGCGCCGCCACCTCGCACAGCGTCGTCGAGCCTTTCAGATGTTCCACCATGCGCACCCGTTCCCCGATCCTCGCCCGGCCCCGCTTCAGAAAGCCTATCCCGATCACGTGACCCAGCATCGGCGAAAACGCGACTGAGGTGATGTAGCCCTCGTCGTTCTCGCTTACCGGCTCCGCCCCGGGCGCGAAAAGGTGCGCCCCCGCGATCAGTTCCTTCACCGCGCCCACCGGTTTCAGCCCCACCAATTGCGCCCGGTCCTCCTCCATCAGGCCCGGCCGCGCCGCCATCGCCTTTCCGATGAAATCCTTCCTGTCGCTCATCATGCCCTGCATCCCGATGTCAAAGGCGGTGGTGCGCCCATGGATCTCGGCATGGGTGATGAAGCCTTTCTCGATCCGCATGACATTGAGCGCCTCCATCCCGTAGGGCCCGCCCTCCATCGCCTCGGCTTTCCCGCTCAACAGGTCGAACAGTGCCGCGCCGTACCGCGCCGGCACCGCGATCTCATAGGCCAACTCGCCCGAGAACGAGATGCGGAAAAGCCGCGCCCCGACACCACCCGTCCGCACTTCCCCGCACGCCATGAAGGGCCAGTCCTCGTTGCCCAGCGCCTGCCCGACCACCTCCTCCAGCAGCGCACGGGACTTCGGCCCGGCCACCGCGAATTGCGCCCACTGTTCGGTCACAGAGGCAAAGCGCACATCCAGATCGGGTCGCAACACCTGGTGCGCGAACTCCATGTGCCGCATCACCTGCCCGGCTGCCGCCGTGGTGGTGGTGACAAGGAAATGCAACTCGCCCAATCGCGCGCAGGTGCCGTCATCCATGACATGTCCGTCCTCGCGCAGCATCAGGCCATATCGCACGCGCCCTACCTTCAGCGTCGACATCCTGCCGGTGTACAGGAAATCCAGGAACGCCGCCGCATCCGGCCCCTGCACGTCGATCTTTCCCAGGGTCGAGACATCGCAGATGCCGACGTGTTCGCGCACCATCCGCACCTCGCGGTCGCAGGATTGCCGCCAGTGTGTTTCGCCCGCCTTCGGGAAAAAGCTGGGCCGGTACCACAGCCCCGCCTCTATCATCGGCGCGCCCCGCGCCACGGATGCCGCGTGCGAGGTGGTAAACCGCTCCGGCGCGAACCCCT
>NZ_JASHIZ010000010.1 GCF_030733425.1 Roseovarius sp. MMSF_3350 | reverse complement strand
CCCCCGACGTCGAAACGGTGTTTCGACGACCCCCGGGATATTTATGGCCAGAAGAAGAGGGGGACGGTTTGAACCGGGTCTACCTCGATTACAACGCGACGGCGCCCCTTCGGGCCGAGGCGCGGGAGGCGATGGTTGCGGCGATGGATGTCGTGGGCAATCCGTCGTCGGTGCATGGCGAGGGGCGCAGCGCCAAGGCGCTGGTGGAGCGGGCGCGGGCTCAGGTGGCGGCCGCCGTGGGGTGCAAGCCGCAGGAGGTGGTGTTCACCTCCGGCGCGACCGAGGCGGCGCGGGTTCTGGCGGGCTTTGATACCGTGGAGGTGCAGCCGACCGCGCATGACGCGCTCTGGGCGCATCACGCGCCGGGCGAGAGTGGGCCAATGGTGCGCGCCATGGGGCTGGCCAATTCCGAGACCGGGGTGGTGACGCAGCCCGAGACCGGCGAGAACCTGCTGCTTCTGGATATCACGCAGGCGGTGGGCCGCCTGCCGTTTTCGTTCGCCTGGTCGGGTGCGGATCTGGGCGTGATGTCGGCACACAAGCTGGGCGGGCCGAAGGGCGTGGGCGCGCTGATCGTTCGGCAGGGGGTGGATATTCCGGCGCTCAGCCCTGGCGGCGGGCAGGAGATGGGGCGCCGGTCGGGCACCGAGAACATCATCGGCATCGCCGGATTCGGCGCCGCGGCGGAGGCCGCGCAGCGGGATCTGGAGGCCGGAACTTGGGACGAGGTGAAAAAACTTAGAAGGATTCTAGAAAACGCTATTGAGGAATCCTCCCCAGTGACTATTTTTGTCGGGAAATCCGAAGAAAGGCTGCCGAACACATCCTGCTTCATCACGCCCGGCTGGAAGGGTGAAACGCAGGTTATGGCGATGGATCTCGCGGGGTTCGCGATATCGGCCGGTTCGGCCTGTTCCAGCGGCAAGGTCAAGGCAAGCCGCGTGCTGGCGGCGATGGGGTTCGACGAGGTGGAGGCGCAGAGCGCCGTCCGGGTCTCGCTGGGCCCCGCGAACACGGAAGACGAGGTGCTGGCCTTTGCGCGAGCCTGGGTGAAACAGCATGACAAGTTCCGCGCCCGCGCGGCGTGAAGAGAAAAACCGAGGAGGTGGCCCATGGCGGCACTGGATGAAACCCAAGTCAAGGAAGGCGTCGACAAGGAAACGGTCGACGCGGTGCGCGACATCAGCACGTACAAGTACGGCTGGAATACCGATATCGAGATGGAGTACGCGCCCAAGGGGCTGACGCCGGAGATCGTCAAGCTGATCTCGGAGAAGAATGGCGAGCCCGAGTGGATGACCGAGTGGCGTCTGCAGGCCTACGCGCGCTGGCTGCAGAAGGAAGAGCCGGACTGGGCGATGGTCGACTATCCCGAGATCGACTTTCAGAATCAGTACTACTATGCCCGGCCCAAGAGCATGGAGGTCAAACCCAAGTCGTTGGACGAGGTCGATCCCAAGCTGCTGGAAACCTACGAGAAACTGGGCATTCCGCTGAAGGAGCAGATGATCCTGGCCGGCGTCGAGGGCGCCGAGGAGGCGCCTGCCGAGGGCCGCAAGGTGGCCGTGGACGCGGTGTTCGATAGCGTCAGCGTCGGGACGACCTTTCAGGCGGAGTTGAAGAAGGCGGGCGTGATCTTCTGCTCGATCTCCGAGGCGATCCGCGAGCATCCCGAGCTGGTGAAGAAATACCTCGGGTCGGTCGTGCCGGTGAACGACAACTTCTACGCGACGCTCAACTCGGCCGTCTTTTCGGACGGCTCGTTCGTCTACGTGCCGCCGGGCGTGCGCTGCCCGATGGAGCTGTCGACCTATTTCCGCATCAACGCCGAGAATACCGGCCAGTTCGAGCGGACGCTGATCATCGCCGACAAGGGTTCTTATGTCAGCTACCTCGAAGGCTGCACCGCGCCGCAGCGCGACACTTCGCAGCTGCACGCCGCCGTGGTGGAAATCATCGTCGAGGAAGATGCCGAGGTGAAATATTCCACGGTGCAGAACTGGTTCCCGGGCGACGAAGAGGGCAAGGGCGGCATCTACAACTTCGTCACCAAGCGCGCCGATTGCCGGGGCGACCGGGCCAAGGTGATGTGGACGCAGGTCGAGACCGGCTCGGCCGTGACGTGGAAATACCCCAGCTGCATCCTGCGCGGCAATGAAAGCCAGGGCGAGTTCTATTCCATCGCCATCACCAACAACTGGCAACAGGCCGATACCGGCACGAAGATGATCCACCTTGGCAAGAACACCAAGAGCCGGATCGTGTCGAAAGGTATCAGTGCGGGCCACGCGCAGAACACCTATCGCGGTCTTGTCTCGATGCATCCCAAGGCCAAGGACAGCCGCAACTATACGCAATGCGACAGCCTGCTGATCGGCTCGGAATGCGGGGCGCACACGGTGCCTTATATCGAGGTCAAGAACAACTCGTCCCGGGTGGAGCACGAGGCGACCACGTCGAAGGTCGATGACGACCAGCTGTTCTATTGCCGCCAGCGCGGCATGGACGAGGAAGAGGCCGTGGCGCTGGTGGTGAACGGGTTCTGCAAGGACGTGCTGCAGGCACTGCCGATGGAGTTCGCCATGGAAGCGCAGCAGTTGGTGGCGATTTCGCTGGAAGGCAGCGTGGGATGACCGAAGGGTGCCGGACACCCGAGGCGCCCCGGAGCCGGCTGCCGAGGCTTGGCCATTCGGGGCGCCTGCGGTCCGGCACCCGGACCTTTACCATGCTGCTGCTTGGCCATTTCCTGGTCTTCGTTCTGGCGATGAGCCATGACGAGATCGCGCTGCAGGCGGTCGAAAGCGGCTGGATCCGGCCCGGTCAGGCAGAACTGGCCGAACTTGGCATGGGGCTGGTCCTGTTCATGATCTGGGGGTGGCTGAGCGTGCGCGTGGTCGGAATCCTGAATGCGGCGCGGGCGGCTTCGCACGACAAGACGGAGTGATACCATGATCATCACGACGACGAACACCATCGAAGGGCGCAAGATCATCGATTACCGCGGTATCGTGGTGGGCGAGGCGATCATGGGGGCCAATGTCTTTCGCGATTTCTTCGCACAGGTGACGGATATCGTCGGCGGGCGCTCGGGCGCTTACGAGACCAAGCTGCAGGATGCCCGCGACACCGCCATGCACGAGCTGGAAGAGCGGGCCAAGGCTGCGGGCGCGAATGCCGTGGTGGGGGTCGACCTGGACTACGAGGTGTTGGCGGATTCCATGCTGATGGTTTCGGCCAGCGGGACGGCGGTGGTGCTGGACTGAGATGAACCCGACCGCCACCATATCGCGGCCCGAGCTGACGCTGCCGGAGGCCGAGGCGGAGGTGCTGCGCGCGGCCTACGCGGGTGCCGACGTGATCCTGGAATACGGGTCGGGCGGGTCGACCGTGATGGCGGGCGAGATGCCGGGCAAGCGGGTCTTCTCGGTGGAGAGCGACAAGGACTGGGCGCTGATGATGCGTCGCTGGTTCGACGAGAACGCGCCCGCCAAAGGCACCGAGGTGGACGTGATCTGGTCCGACATAGGCCCGACGAAGGAGTGGGGCTATCCGACCGACGCGGAGCAGTACATGCGCTACCCGCGCTACACGCTGGAGGTCTGGGACCTGCCCGAGTTCCGCCAGCCCGACGTGGTGCTGGTGGATGGGCGGTTCCGGACGGGCTGCGTCCTGGCGACGGCGCTTCGCACCGAGCGGCCCGTGCAGCTGTTTATCGACGACTACAAGCGGCGCAAGCAGTACCACGTGGTCGAGAAATTCATTGGCGCCCCAAGGATGACGGGGCGCATGGCGGGGTTCGAGGTTCAGCCGCTGACCCTGCCGCGGAACGAGCTGTTGAACGTGATCGAGATGATGCTGCGCCCCTGAGGGGGCAGCGACAGGAAAAAGGAGAGAAAGATGTTGGAGATCAAAGGCCTGAAGGTCGATCTTGAAGACGAGGAAAAGACCATCCTGAAAGGCGTCGACCTGACCGTCGAGGCGGGCAAGGTGCACGCGATCATGGGGCCGAACGGCTCTGGCAAGTCGACGCTGAGCTATGTTCTGTCGGGCCGTGAGGGCTATAAAGTGACCGGCGGCACGGCCACGCTGGAAGGCGAGGACATCCTGGACATGGAGCCCGAAGAGCGTGCCGCGGCGGGGCTGTTCCTGGCGTTCCAGTACCCGGTCGAGATCCCCGGCGTGGGCAACATGACCTTCATGCGCACCGCACTGAATTCGCAGCGCAAGGCGCGGGGCGAAGAAGAGATGAGTGCGGCCGACTTCCTGAAGCTGGTGCGCGAGAAGGCCGCCACGCTGGAGATGAGCAACGACATGCTGAAGCGGCCCGTGAACGTGGGCTTCTCGGGCGGTGAGAAGAAGCGCAACGAAATCCTGCAGATGGCTGTTCTTGAACCGAAAATGTGCATTCTGGACGAGACGGACTCCGGCCTCGACGTGGACGCGATGAAGCTGGTGTCGCAGGGCGTGAACGCGCTGCGCGACGCGGGCCGCGGGTTCCTGGTGATCACGCACTACCAGCGCCTGCTGGACCATATCAAACCCGACGTGGTGCACATCATGTCCGAAGGCCGCATCGTGAAGACCGGCGGGCCGGAACTGGCGCTCGAGGTCGAGAAGAACGGGTATGCCGATATCAAGGCGGAGGTGGCGTAAATGGCCTTGCCCCAAGCGAAACAGGACGCCACCGAGGCGCGCCTTGCCGCGCTGAGCCTGCCCGACGCGGCTGGCTGGTCCAAGGTGGCACGCGAGGACGCGCTGGCACGGCTGCGGGCCGCGGGCCTGCCGCAACGGCGCGACGAGTATTGGAAGTTCACCCGCCCCGACACGCTGGTCGAGGCGGAGGCGCCCAAGGCCGCCGTGTTCGAGAGCGACGAGACCGAGATGTTCGACGATGTCGACCGCCTTAAGATCGTGTTCCGGGACGGTGTGTTCGATGCCGAGGCCAGCGATAACCTGAGCCTTGAGGGCGTGAAGATCGACCGTCTGGCCGAGGCGGGCCAGGCCGATATCCATTGGGCCAAGGACCTGTACGGCGCGCTGGAAACCAATGGCCAGACGCCCGTGGCGCGGCCTTTGGCGACGCTGAACACCGCCGCCGCGAGCGATGGCGTGCTGATCCATGTGACCGGCAAGGCCAGCAAACCGATCAACCTGATTTATCACCACGAATCAGAGACTTCGGACGCGATCCTGCACCACGTCATCAAGCTGGACGCGGGCGCGGATCTGACCGTTCTGGAAAACGGGCCCGCCGCCGCGCGGTTCAACAAGGTGATGGAGGTCGACGTGGCCGACACCGCCGCATTCCACCACGTGCGCACCCAAGGCCGCGACCACGAGCGCCGCGCGGTGACGCATATCTTCGCGCGGCTGGGCCGGGAAAGCGCCTTCAAGTCCTTCACCATGACTGCCAACGGCGTGCTGACGCGCAACGAGTGCGTGATCGAGCTGACCGGCGACGATGCCATCGCGCATGTTGCGGGCGCCTGCGTCGGCGACGGTGATTTTCACCATGACGACACCGTTTTCATCACCCATGACGCCGAGAATTGCGAAAGCCGGCAGGTGTTCAAGAAGGTCCTGCGCAACGGCGCGGTGGGCGTTTTCCAGGGCAAGATCCTGGTGAAGGAAGGCGCGCAGAAGACCGATGGCTACCAGATCAGCCAGTCGCTGCTGCTGGATGGCGACAGCGAATTCCTGGCGAAGCCGGAGCTGGAGATCTACGCCGACGATGTGGCCTGCTCGCACGGCTCGACCTCGGGCGCGATCGACGAGGAGGCGCTATTTTACCTGCGCGCGCGCGGCGTGCCCAGGTCCATCGCGACCGACCTTCTGACGCTGGCCTTCCTGGCCGAGGCGGTGGAAGAGATCGAGGACGAGGGCCTGCGCGACGGGATCGTCGCGCGCCTTGAAGGCTGGCTGGTGCGGCGGCGCGGCTGATGCCGGTCACCACCGATATCGTGGCCGCCTATCGCGGCCCGCGAACGGTGTTCCGTCGCCTGCTGGCGATGGGCGCGAACGAAGGGCGTGCGCTGGCCATCCTGATGGCGGGCTGCGCGCTCTTCTTCATTTCCGAGTGGCCGCGCCTTGCGCGCGAGGCGCACCTGACCGGGCAGGAGCTGAACCCGATGCTGGGCGGGGCGCTCTTGGGATGGATCTTCATCGCGCCGCTGATCTTCTACGGCATCGGCACGCTCACCCAGCTTGTGGTGCGCATCATGGGCGGCCGCGCCTCGGGCTATGCCACGCGGCTGGCGCTGTTCTGGGCATGGCTGGTGGCCAGTCCGATCAAGCTGCTGCATGGCCTTGTGGCGGGTTTCATCGGCCCCGGTCCGGGCTTGACGGCGGTGGGCGCGATATGGCTTGTGGCGTTCCTGTGGGTCTGGGTCTCGGACCTGCGCGAAGCGGGATGGGGACAGTCATGACCGAAACAGCACTCAAGCCCCTGTTCGTGACCACCGTGCGAGACCCGCGCAGCGGGGCGGCGCGGATCCTGGGGATGAACCTGCCCGTGCAGGCGCTCTGGATCGCGGTGTCGCTGATCTCCGTCGTGACCTCGGGCGTCGTGGCCGCACTGGTTCAGGCCGCGCCCATTCCCGAGGGCGAGCTTGGCGATCTTCTCAGGACGTCGCCGGTCTACAGTTCGCCGCTGATCTTTGCGGTCATGCAATGGGGCAGGGCGGTTCTGTCGGTCTTCATGCTGTATTGGGTCGGTCGCGGCCTGGGCGGGCGCGGCAGCTTGCCCGAGGTTCTGGCGGTCATCACCCTGCTGCAGGCGGTCAGCTTCGTGCTGGTGGCGGGCTTTGTCCTTCTGGGCCTCGTCATCCCGATCCTGTCGTCACTGGGTCTGCTGGTCTTTATCGTCTGGTGGATGTGGGCGGTGTCCAACATGCTCGATGTGGCGCATGGGCTAGGCAGCCCGCTCAAGGCGTTCGGCGTGATGTTGATTGCAATCTTCGGCGTATTGGTGGGGCTGTCCATCATCACGGGCATCATCGGCGGCCTTTTCGCCACAACGACAGGAGCAGTCTGAGATGTACGATATCGACGCGATCCGCCGCGACTTTCCCATTCTGTCGCGCGAGGTGAACGGCAAGCCGCTGGTCTATCTCGACAACGGCGCCAGCGCGCAGAAACCGCAGGTGGTGATCGATGCGATTACCACGGCCTACAGCCACGAATATGCCAACGTGCATCGCGGGTTGCATTACCTGTCGAACCTGGCGACCGAGAAATACGAGGCCGTGCGCGGCACCATCGCGCGCTTTCTTGGCGTGGCGAACGAAAACCAGATCGTGCTCAATTCCGGTACCACCGAGGGGATCAACATGGTCGCCCATGGCTGGGCCATGCCCCTGATGGAGGCGGGCGACGAGATCGTCCTGTCGGTGATGGAACACCATGCCAACATCGTGCCCTGGCATTTCCTGCGCGAACGGCAGGGCGTGGCGCTGAAATGGGTGGACACCGACAGCACCGGCGCGCTGGACCCGCAAAAGGTGATCGACGCGATCGGGCCGAAAACCAAACTGGTGGCGATCACGCACCTGTCGAACGTGCTGGGCACCAAGGTCGACGTCAAGACGATCATAGATGCCGCCCACGCCAAGGGCGTGCCCGTGCTGGTGGATGGCAGCCAGGCGGCGGTGCACATGCCGCTGAACCTGGATGAGCTGGGCGTGGATTTCTATGCCATCACCGGCCACAAGCTGTATGGTCCGTCGGGGTCGGGCGCGATTTTCGTGCACAAGGACCGGTTGGCCGAGATGCGGCCCTTCATGGGCGGTGGCGACATGATCCGCGAGGTCAGCAAGGACGAGGTGAGCTATGCCGCCGCGCCGATGAAGTTCGAGGCGGGCACGCCCGGGATCGTGCAGACCATCGGACTGGGCGTCGCGCTGGAGTACATGATGGGGCTGGGGATGGAAAACATCGCCGCCCACGAGGACCGGCTGCGCGACTATGCCGTGGGCAAGCTCGGCGGGCTTAACTGGTTGCAGGTGCAGGGACAGACGCCGGACAAGGCGGCGATCTTCTCGTTCACGCTGGACGGCGCGGCGCACGCGCATGACATCTCGACCATCCTCGACAAGAAGGGTGTGGCGGTGCGCGCGGGGCATCACTGCGCCGGGCCGCTGATGGATCATATCGGGCTGACGGCGACCTGCCGCGCCTCGTTCGGCCTTTACAATACCGAGGCCGAAGTCGACGCGCTGGTCGACGCGCTGGAACTGGCGCACGAGCTTTTCGCTTGACCGAAAAAAGATTGAACGGATCATCCTGGCGTACCGACCCATGGCCGGAACACCAAGGAGATCATCATGTTCACGCTTCGCACAACCGCCTTTGCCGCCCTCATGGGAGCCACCCTGTCGGCCTGCACCGAGACCCCCACGACCCAGAGCCGGGCCGCGATCACGCCCGACCCGATCATGACCAAGTATGACAGCGACGGGGGCGGCGGTGGCTGTCCCGGTGGCGGAGGGCAAACCAGCGCCGCCGGTCGTGGTGAGTGCCTGCCCGACTACGATCCGCAGACGCCCCGTATTCCGGGCCAGCCCCAGTCCGGCGGCGGCACCGGTGGCGGCGGGCAGCAGGGCGGACGCCCCTGACATCGCACGGCGGCCTGCGCTGTCCGAGCTCGGTTTTTCATCGTTGCGACGGGGAAACGAACCGGGTATAGCACGGAGCAGGCACCTGTAGCTCAGCTGGATAGAGCGCTGCCCTCCGAAGGCAGAGGCCAAAGGTTCGAATCCTTTCAGGTGCGCCACTTACCATTACGTTCAATACTCTGCGTCGCGTTCAAAGCGCGTCAGATGGTATCAAGGCCGCTAATTCACGTCGCTGAGCGATGCCTCAGATGATCCGCGAGGCGAAAGGCGAGGGCGACAATCATCAAGGTCGGGTTCGCATGGCCGCTTGTGGGAAATACCGACGCGCCTGCCACGTAGAGGCCTTTTATTCCATGCACTTTGCAGTTCCGATCGACGACGCCGTTTCCGGGATCATCGGACATCCGCGTGGTGCCCGCCGTATGCCCCATATCGATGATCGACGCCTTTTCGAAGTCGTTTTGCCTGACCCAGTCCTCGAGAACCGGTACAGGCAAACCGGCCTTCTCGAACTCGAGACACATGAGTTCCGCAAAACGCATGATGGTTCGTCGCTCCAGTTCGCCTAGCTTCCATCGCACCTCTGGATAGGGCACACCGAAACGATCGACATGGCTGGACAGGGTGACCCGGTTTTCCGGATCAGGCGCCTGCTCGCAGATCACTTCTATCGGGAGCCTCACCAGCTTGTGCGGGACACCGCCCGTCATAAATTCTTCCACTGCCATGTTCGGCCTGAAGCGAATGACCTGATCGACAATGAACCGGGACAGACCCTGCGGAAACCTTGGGTTCTGGATCGCGAGGCGCCCCATGCCCCGGACGATCAGGCCAGGGGATTTGGCGACGGTCATCCCATCCGAGAGATAGCTTTCGCTTCGCCGTTTAAGGATCCGTTTCAGGGCATCCCACGGATTGTCGGGCGCGCGTTCACCCGGCATGTAAGCTGCGCAATTCAGCAGGCCTTCGGCTTGCTGCACGCTCTCGCTTGGGGCGATGCCACGCATGTACATGTTGACGGCACCATGGGTCTTCAGCCCGAAAAAACCGAACAGCTGCGCCATTCTGTCGATGTCTTGGCTCTCGAACCCCGCCACGACCGCTCCGGCGTGATCCATGAGAAATCGACCGACCGTGTCATGGGAGTTGGCAAGTCCGTGTCGATCATGCGCCCTGGAGTTGAGCAGGATACGCGCGTTTTCAATGGCGCTCGCGGCAAGTACGACTGTTCCGGCTTTCGCGATGAACGGTTTGCCGGATCTGCTCGCACCGCGCACGCCGGTCGCCATTTTGCCTGTGGCGTTCGTGAGGATCTCGATGGCGGTCGCATCGGTCATGATCCGGCACCCACGGGCCGGCGCATTCACGAATTCTGTCCCGACATGCATCACTTCCATCGGCCTGATCGTCGAGCGTGAGAACTGCCAGAAGAACGAGCCGAGCACGGCAGGATCGGGGCGTGGTTCGGGCGGTCTTCGCTTCATCAACGTCCAAAGATGGTCATCATAGCAGTTTGCGCCCAGGTTGAGGCTTGCGGCCGCGCGGTCCAGGTGGGGGCCGAGGTCATGATGATCGATCGGCCAACCGCTGCCGGGCACCCAGTCCCGTCTTGCATAGTCAATCCCGCCAAAGGCTGCGGACTTGCCGGCCCAGGCAACGGTCGATCCTCCCAAGGTCCGGCACCTGACGCCGTATCCCTGCCGCTCGTGGCTCCAGAATTTTGTCTGAGGCGCATGGTATTTCGTTCGCCTTCGGGCTTGCGCCTCTGTCCAGGTCGCGGAATCCACGATCACATGGTTAAGCGCATCTGCATCCGGCGTTTCTTCAAGCTGCCCGCTTTCCAGCACCAGCACGTCCAGGCCCGATCCCTCGAGCCCCCTGGCGACGGTCAATCCGGCGGGGCCTCCGCCGATCACGAGCACATCGCAAGACAGGCGGTTTTCGGCATCACCATCGGCGATCTGGGAAATCTCTAGCCCAGGCACGATCCCAATCTCAGTACCGCCCCTGCCGCAAATCGCATTGCCTTCTCCAAGTCTGGTCGTCGGAATACCGAAAGGGTCTGATCAGCCCATCGCTGCGACGGGCGCCATCGGACGGCTCGCGATTGCCTTGCGAATAACCCGCTTGCGCATTCGCATGAACGGAACCGGGAACTGCGCACCCAGGGCGACCCTGCAGGTCCGTGCGAGTATATCCAATGTCGTCGAATAATCCTCTGCACGGTACTGGACGTCGCGGTGCGCCCAGTTATGCGGGTTCATCTTCGGATTGAAAGCGCGTTTCGACAGCACCGCGTCCCAGTTCGTGAACACGTGCCTGTCAGTGTCGATCAGCCGTTCCATCCCACGGGTTCGCGCCGCGGCCGCCGCGTCGTCGGGCGTATCGAAAATGACGCTCAACGCGACCGCGTTCTCGGGATCGTTGTGCGGGGACAAGCGGCAATGATCCAGGTTGTCAAAAGCTTCGGCGACGATCGGATACCGCACGCGCATCCGGTCGAGTAGCGGGTCCAGCCGGGGCAGTTGGGCATGAAGCACCGCTCCGGTCAGTTCGGATACTCTGAAATTCATGGCCGAGAACAGCGGTTCGTCGGTTTTGTCGTGGCCCCGGATGAAGCTGCCGGGATCGTGATACATCTGGGCCCGCACGAAATATCGATCGTCGTTGGTGAGCACCGCGCCACCCTCGCCGGAGGTCATATTCTTGAAGTGGTTGAAGCTGAAGGCCCCAAGGTCGCCGATGGTTCCCACCCGGTTTTGCTTGTAGCGCACACCAACGCCTTGGCAGGCATCTTCGATCACCAAGAGATCATGACGTTTCGCGATCTCCATGATCGCGTCCATGTCACAGACGAGGTTCAGCATATGCACTGGAATGATGGCCTTGGTGTGCGGCGTGATCCGGCGTTCAATGTCGCGCGGATCGATGGTCAGGCTTTCATCTATATCGACCAGGACGGGCACGGCCCCTACCGCGAGCGGCGCCAGTGCAGTGGCCACCCATGTGTAGGCCGGCACGAGCACCTCGTCACCGGGACCGATGCCAGCCGCTGCCAGCGCCGTGATCAGCGCGCTGGTTCCGCTGTTGACAGTGAGAACGTGCTTGATCCCGATCTGCTCTGCGAGTTGCGCTTCGAACCTGGCAGTGTAGCCTTGCTTGCCCCGCGCATAACGCAGCAATTGCCCGTTCGCGAGAGTGCGACCCAGAGTATAGAATTCCCGTAATCCAACTTTTGGCATGTTTTCCCCCAGCCAAATACTTGTTATGCAAACAAAGGAATTAATTGCGGCCGATGGCCGTTCGAAAATCGTATCCGAATATGTTGCGGCCTTTCAAGATTTTTGTGGGCCGGCACAGGCTGAGACCAAGTGCACCTCAGCGCCTCTCGCCCGGTGTCACCTTCGCAAGAGAGTAGCACGCCGCTTGTGCACATCTGTGGTCCTGACGTGCTTGTGACTGCGCCGGATGGTGGCTTTGAGTCGCGCCGACAGTGCCGGGCGTGCTATCATGAAGCCAATTATATCAAGTTCCATTCCGGCACCTGCCGGGGTCCTTTATCAGATTGGTGAGCCCGATGAATGTTTTGCGACCATTGCTTTTGACATCCATGATGATCGCGGGAGCCCAAGGCCGTGCCGAGGAAAATTTGCCGGAGTTCCGGCTCGGGGTACAGGCCCATTTCGAGCAGGGCTGGTCGACGCAGTTGATCGAGCGCGCGGCAGAGCTTGGTGCAGTCTCGGTGCGCGACGAAATCAGTTGGCGCGAGAGTGAGACCACGAAGGGCATCTACGATTTTTCGATCGCCGACCAGTACATGCAGCCTTTGATCGAGGCGGGGATCAAGCCTTTCATCGTGTTTACCGGAAGAAACCCGCTCTATGATGAGGGGCAAACACCCTATTCCGATGAAGGTATTGCCGGCGTGGCAAACTTCATCAGTGCGATTTACTCCCACTATGGTGCGGAGAACATTGCAATCGAGATAGGGAACGAAGTGAATTCGGATGACTTCGTGACTGGTCCGTTCGCCGAAGACAAGCCTGGGAACCTTGCCGCGGTCGTACGGGCCGTTGACGAAAAACTGGCCCGAGACAATCCCGGCGCCGAGATTGTCTGCGCGGGATTGAATACGATCGCGATGGAGTTCTATCGCGATTTCTTCCGGGCAGGGGGCTTGCTGGCCTGCGATGGCATCTCGTTTCACCCCTATCGCGATTATCCTTATACGCTGCGCGTCGAGATCGATCGCCTCAAGCAGCTGATGCAGCTTTTCGGGGGGGAAAAGCCGCTTTATGCGACGGAATTCGGTATCTGGCTGGAAGATCCGGAAGAGGCGCCGGACTACATGAGCAAGATGGTGATCGAACTTGCATCCGCAGGCGTACGTGAGGCGCATTGGTATGCGCTGACGGACGAGCCGTGGTGGCCGAATATGGGGTTGCTGGAAGAGGACGGCAAAACCGAAAAGCCTGCGGCAGACGCGTTTCGCTTCCTGCAGGAGAACCTGTTGCCGTTGGGCCGACCGGTTTCACGCAGTGATCTTCCGTCTGTCCGGGTTTTCGAGTTCGGTTCAGACGGCAAGGCCTACGCGGTTTGGGGGGCGGGCGGCAGGCTGAAGGTCGACGAGGCGGCGGAGTTCTACGACACGCGCGGACGGCGCATCGACAGGGTGGACGTGTTGTCGGACACTCCGGTCTACGTGATCGGGGAAGGCATCGACGTAACGGTGGAGTCCGCAGGGCTGGTGGCCGACAGTCTATATCAGTTCAATCAGCCGCCCTGGAGTTACCTGGTCCTACGCGCCGGCAGGTCGCTGAGACCGTTGGAGATCATTGACTGGAACTGGACCAGCTACCGCGGTTCGCCCGAGCTGGCACCGCTGGCCGTGCGCGACACCGGCATCACGACGGCGCGTTTTCACGACAAGCCATACCATGCCATAGAGCGGTTCACCGCAAACGAGGCGGGCGCGTATCTCGTCGGGGGGTGGTGGAGGACATCAGAGGATTCCGAACCGTCCCGCCTTATCATCCGGCACAATCGGAACATTCTGCTGGAGGTGCCGGAGTTGCAGGCGGATCCCTATGAACTCGATCAGTTCGAACTGGTTCTGGAAGCGGGCGATGTCGTCGATTTCGAACTGGCCCCCGCAGGACCGTCCGGCGACAGCTCGGTTCGGCGGCGGATCCAGGTTTTTCAGTTGCCGGCAGAAGAGTGACGCGGAGGAGGGTCCCAGCCTAGGCGACGAAACGCGGGTTATATCGGTAAGGCAGAATGCGTGGCACGCGGCGTCGCGCTCTTGTGCAATCAACCTGTGGATGTTTTTCGATCGTTCTGCTGGGCGTGGCGATGATGTCCGGTTCATTTCCGGTACTGTCGAGACATACACGTTCCGGGCGACGCGCGTTGGGTATGATCAAGCCCCGGCTCCAAAGCCGATCGAAGGCAGATACGTTTTTGTTTGTCGGCATTTGAACGGGCGGAAACCCATCAAGAACGGCTAAGGGCGCTTGAATTCTCTTGAAAATTGTTGATTCGGTCTGGATTTTACAGGTGAGTGTAAGCCCCTCGTTCTTTGCTTTTGTCGTACGACGCGAGGCAGACGATTTCGACGGATTGCTTCTGAACACGGGTGGAGGCGCAACCTTAGGATTAAATTGTTTCCGGTATGGAAACAGTGGCGCTAGGCTTCGTATATTGTTTCCTTATTGGGAAATTCTGTTACTTTGCAGCCACTTAAAGGGCAAAGGCGAGAAGGATCAATGCCCAGGTCATGGCGCATCCGACGACAACCGAAATTCTGAGAGTGCGCTTTCCGAACGGAACACACTGCCGCGCGGATCGATCCAAGACCTGATCCTCGGAAGCCCAATCTTTTGGCTGTGTGTGGTCCTGTGGGTGCATGACGTGTTGTAACTCGCTTAAGAAACAAAATAACTACTTTTCGTCTTGCCGGCCATTTACCGCAAGATTTGGCCGATGGCGTGCTTCACAAGACGTGTTGCATTGTGAACCTCATTCCTGGGGCATCTCGGGAACGGGAACTGCACGATGCTGTCCGTTCCTGATGGTGCGGCTGGCCCTAAAGAATATAGTACTCAATTTTAGGTTGCAAGGCTCAGGCCTTGGTGTTAGCGCCGCGGTCTTTGCTGAACTGACTGACCAGCATTCGCCTGATGGTTCCGTCAAGCAAAAGGATCACGGGGATGTACAGGGCAATCATGGTCAGACCCAGGATGGTGAAGCGCAGCAGGGCAGGGAGCTGATGCGCAATTTCCAACCTTACCGCGAAGATGTACCCGGCGATCGCCAGTCCCAGCGCCGGCAGGATACGCCAGCATCCTTTGAGAATTCGGGTCCAGCAGATGTTCGCATGACGTCTCAGAACATGGGCGTTGATAGCGAAAATGATCAGCGCCGCAACAAGCTCGGAAATCGCGATCGCCACGATGCCATAGCTTGCTGCGATCAGGATGCAGGACACGGTGATGATCGAGAAGACAAAGATTATGCGGGGGAGCAGATCGGTTCTTCCGGCCAGCGACAGGATCGGGATCGACGCATGGCCCGAGAGCCGGACGAGGCCGGTCAATGCCAGGATCTGCACCACCGGTCCCGCTGCGGCCCATTCGTCGCCCACCAGTCCGACGATCAGATCCTGACCGAGGATTGCTATGACAACGAACACCGGCGTGGCGCAGTACAGCTGGACGCGGAAGAAGATCTGCGAGAGTTCATCGAACTTCCCGGTCCGGCTGCCTTCGTCGCCCTCGCGCGCCTTTCGGAACAGCGACCACGAGAGCACTCGGACGGGCTCGCTGAATATCTCTTCAAAGCCGTTGATGATGCGTTGTGCAGCCCTGAACAGGCCGACGGCCGTCGGCCCGACGAACCCGCCGATGATGAATGTAGAGGCGTAGAGGCGCAAATTATAGAGTACCTTGGTCAGGATGATGTGCTTGGAAAAGCTTGCCATTTCCCTGACGAGGGAGAGGCCTGTCGGAAGCCGCGGTCGTACTCTGGCACTTATGCCCGTTGACAGCGCCCAAACAATTCCGTCGGCCACACGGCCCAGGGCGAGGGCCAGGATGCCGTAACCGGCAAAGAGGCCCCAGACCGCCACGACGAGGCTTGTGATTTCGCCCAGTACGGCGCAGACCGCGGCAGATTCCAGCCTGTCCTGCCAGTTCAGCAATCCAGCGTAGGCGGTTGCCGTGGCGGAAAATACAACGCGGATCGACATGAACACGCCGAGCAGGACCAGGTCGGGGGTATCGAAAAGCGGACCGGCAATGATCGCGATCGCGACGCCCGCTGCGGAGGCGAAGCATCCGCTGGCGACGGCGATGAATACCGCGCTGCCGTGTTCTTCCTCTGCGGTTTCGCTCTGCATGATGTATTCGGCCCAGCCCGCCATGGCCAGCTGCTCGAGGATCACCACGCAGGCTGCGACAAGTGCAAACAGCCCGAACGCTGCCGGGTCAACCCATCGCGCGACGACGAGAAATACCACGAACTGAATGGCTTGGATAATGACACGCGATACAAGAGTCCAAGTTCCGCCCCTGAATGCCGAAGCTGATGTGGCGCTTGTCTGGCTCGGCCTGCTCATGAGAAATTGTCTATCATGATTCCCGAATCTAAATTCTTGTTTTTATTTAATAGTGTGCAGCTATTAACACTGTTAACGTCCGAAGGTCTTACGAAAGTATCGGTGCAGGTGCAAAAGCCCAGAGTTAGCTGATGCAAGCCACTGGCATAGACAGATCAAGTTGCTATCATCAGTTTCTTTATGGTGGATTTAATGATTCGAAATGTGCTTTAAATTGGGACGCCCTGTATTTGCCAGCTCTTCCGGACCCGGAGTCCAGTGCCTGGTATGGCTTGTTGCACTCGCAATGCTTGTTCTGACGACAGGTGTATCGGCGGCGACACCTGAAGACTATCTGATAAATGTTGGCGACGAACTCGAGCTGGACGTGCTCGACGATGCCGATCCACCGGAGCGTTTCATCGTCGGCCGCAACGGGGCTGTGCAGCTTCCTTTCATCGGCAGTTTGGTCGTGTCATCCAAGACTGTTGGGGAAGCACGACTGCAGATCAAGGAAGCGTACATCGAACGAGAGATCTTCGTGAACCCCTCGATCGAATTGTCCATCGCAGCGTTTCGGCCGATCTCTGTTCTGGGCGACGTGCGTGAACCCGGCAACTACGACTACCAACCGTTCATGACTGCCGAACAGGGCGTCGGCCTGGCCGGCGGGCCGACGATCGCGGCCAACAATGAGGAAGCGCGCGTGCTGGAGCGTCGCAACCTCGAAGGGGCGCTGAACAATCACGAATTCGATCTGGCGCTCGCGGCGGCGCAGTATGCGCGTGTGCAGGCGCAATTGCAGGGGCAAGACAGCGCCTCATGGTCGAACCTGCCCGAGGACGCCAGGGCCGACATCAACCGCGAATTGTTCGATGAGCACAAGATCAAGGAGGATCAGATCATCGCCCTGTCCGCGGAGGATGTCTCGAAGAGGCGGAAACTGCTTACGGATGCGGCGGAGGAGGCGCGCAATCGTATCGCATTGCTGGAACAGCGCGAAGTCATTCAGGGGCAAATCCTGGAGGTCACGGAAGCGGACCTGGCCCGGGTCAAGGACATGGCCGAACGCGGATTGGTCAAGACTTCGAGCGTCAACGCGAGCGAACTGGGATTTGCCCAGGCGCAGAGCGACCTGCTGAGGCTGAAGGAGCAGAAATCGGATGCCCGCGGACAGCTTGCGGATATCGAGTCCGAACTGTCGCAATTCGACTCTGATCTGAAGAAGCAGCATCTGAATGAATCGCAGATGTTCTGGAGTGATATCAAGAAGCTGAAGGCAAGCAGGGCGTCTATCGAAGACCGGATTCGTCTGCTGGACCAATGGATGAGCGCGGCATCGGGCCTGGATACCGAATACCTGCTGGAGTACCAGGTGCGCCGGCGTGAGAACGGCCAGTTCGTGAACGAGGTCCTGGAACCCTATGACGAGCTGTTGCCGGGCGACCTGCTCGTGGTCGTCGTCAAATCGCCGGATACGCTCGAGACCGAGGGATGAAACCGACACCCCATACGCGCAGCTGGCGGGATACTGCCTTAGAGGCAGGCACGAGCAGGCTTCAGCAGCCTTTTCAGTCGATCGATCTGATGGGGATGTACTCGGTTCTGGAGCGGAACCTGCGACTGATCCTGGCGATCGTGGTTTCGTTCACTGTTCTCGGCTACATTTACCTGCAATCGCTACCACCTGAATACTCTGCGCGTGCGTCGGTCATCCTCGATACCCGAGAGGAGCAGATAACCCCTGCGCAAGAGGTGATTTCGAACCTCAACGTGACGAGTGCGGTGCTGGCTGGGGAAATCATAACCATACGCTCGAACGTCTTGATCGGTCGGGTCGTGGACAGGTTGGACCTGACCAACCATCCCGAATTCGATCCCCGTTTGCCGCGTTGGCCGGGTCTCTGGCCGTTCATCAAGCGTTTGGTCACGGGAAGCGAGCCCAGTCATGAGGTTGCCCAGAGGCTGCCCGACAGCGTGCTTCGGTCATGGGTCGTGGACGCGCTGCGCCAACGGATCGCCGTAGAGCAGGTGGGTGTGTCTTACGTGATCGCCATCAGGGTAGACAGCGCGGACCCGGAACTTGCCGCGGAAATCGCGAACGCAACGACGGAAGAGTATATCGAGAGTCTGCTCGATACGAAGGCCGTGGCCACACAACGCGTCAATTCCTGGCTTGCTGAAAGGCTGAACGAATTGAGCGTGCAGGTGGAGGAAGCCGACGACGCGGTCGTGGATTTCAAGGCCGAGATGATAGATGCAGCCGGGGGCAGCGAAGAGAGCATCAATCAACTGCTTGCAGAGCTGAACATCAGGTTGGTCGCGAGTACGACGGAAAGAGCGGATTCGGAAATTCGCCTGCGCCAGGTCGAAAATCTGTTGGAGGAAGGTGGCTTGGACGCAGTGGGCGATGTCCTGACCTCACCGTTGCTTGAAACTCTCCAGCAGGACCTGGCGGAGTTCGCGGCCACCCGGGCGCAATTGCAAAGCTCGCTGGGGCCGCGGCATCCGGACATGATCCGGATATCGGCGCAGATATCCGACATCGACAGAAGCATCGAGGGCGAGCTGCGCCGCAGGGTGGAGGAACTGCGCAGCAACGTGCGTATCACCGGAAACAGGGAAACCGCGCTGAGAGATCAGATCCAGATCGTATCGGAGCAGGCCGACAAGCTGTCGAAGGACTCCGTTCGGCTTGGACAGCTGGAGCGGAGCGCGGCGGCAACGAGGCTTGTTTACGAGAACTTCCTTACACGCTTCAAAGAAACCAAGGCTCAGGCTGATTTCCAGACGCCCGAGGCCCGTGTGATTGGTACGGCGGTCACGCCTGTCGTCCCGTCCGGGCCGAAGAAGACGCTCTTTTTGCTGTCCACGATGATAATGGGGCTGGCCGCCGCGATCGGGTTCGTCTTCCTGCGCAATCTGGTTCGCTCGCCTGTTTCGAACTCGTCGGAACTCAGGGCGCTGACGAACCTACCGAACCTGGCGGTTCTGCCCTATGTCCGCAGCGCGTTCAAAGACAAGAATGCTTGGCTGAGACACGAACTCGTTGCAGAGCAGGGGTCGCCCTACCTCGAGCGGGTCAAGGCCATTCGCACGGAACTCTTCAATGTCGATCACGGAGACCAGCCCAAGGTCATCATGATCACCTCATCGGTCCCGGATGAAGGCAAGACATCGCTGAGTTGCACCCTTGCGAAAGTGCTCATCCAGCCGAGGAAATCCGTTCTTCTTATCGATGCTGATCTGCGCCGTCCGGATATTCGCCAAGCTCTGGACATGCCGAAAGACGGCAGTTGTCTGGTTGACTTCCTCGAGGGCAAGATAAAGCAGCAAAATCTGATCCAGAGGTCCGAGTTACTCGGGATCGATGTCATTGCACCTTGCCGAAGCACGGACAAAGCCTCCGATCTGCTGTCTTCTCCGGCCTTGTCGGGGCTGATTACGCGCGTGTCGCAAAAGTACGACATGATCGTCATCAACGCGACCCCGATCCTCCATCTTTCCGATACGCTGCTTCTGGCCGGTTTGTCCGATGCCACTCTGTTGGCGGTGAAGTGTGACAGCACGTCCTCCAAAGTCGTCACAGAGTCGCTGCATCGCCTTGAGAAAGCGAAGGATGCCAATGTGGTCGGGACGGTTTTGACGATGGTGCGTCGTTCCCATTCAAAGGGAACGGAACTCGACATGTTCAATTACGAGTACTAGGGCACATTGAACGGTGAAGGTCGCTATCGTCCATTACTGGCTGGTTGGCATGCGCGGAGGCGAGCGGGTCCTCGAGGAACTCGTCCGCCTTTATCCGCAAGCCGATTTGTTTACCCATGTGGCGGACCGCGAGAAGTTGTCCGATCTTCTGGCGAACCAGAAAATCGTGGAAACGTTCGTTTCCCGACTGCCGTGGGCCAAACGGCACTATCAGAAGTACCTCGGCTTCATGCCGCGGGCCCTGGAAGAACTGGACCTGTCCGGGTACGACCTGGTCATTTCATCGGAAAGCGGGCCCGCCAAGGGCGTCATCGTACCCCCGGGGACACCGCATATCTGTTACATTCACTCGCCGATGCGGTACATCTGGGATCACTACCAACTGCACAAGTGGCAGCTGGGGCGGTTGGGCCGCATGTATTATTCCCGTCTTTGCCATCGGCTGCGCATCTGGGACGTAACGACAGCGGCGCGGGTCGATCATTTCGTCGCCAATTCGACGTTCGTCGGCGCGCGGGTCAAGCGCTACTATCGCCGAGACGCCAGCGTGGTGCACCCGCCGGTCGATCTCGAACAATTCGGGCTGCCCGACGCAGACGCGGAGCGCAAGGCCTACCTGTTCGTGTCACAACTGGTGCCCTACAAGCGTGCGGACCTCGTGATCGAGGCGTTCCGTGGCTTGGACCAACAGCTGATTGTCGTTGGCGATGGAAGCCAGCGCGCGCAACTTGAAAAGAACCTGCCCGCGAACGTGACGCTGCTTGGAAGCGTGCCCGCTTTGGACCTGCGCAACCTCTATCAGACGTCGCGCGCCCTCGTCTTTCCGGCGGAAGAGGATTTCGGGATCGTCCCGGTGGAGGCAATGGCCTGTGGAACTCCGATATTGGCCTATGGGCGTGGCGGGGCCCTGGACAGCGTCGTGGATGGCAAGACCGGCCTGTTCTTCGACGCGCAGACGCCGGAAGCCATCCGTGAAGTGATCCAAAGGTTCGAGGATCAAACCGAGATGTTTGACCCTTCGGTGATCCGTGCGCATGCTGAAACTTTCGGAGGAGACCGTTTTCGACGCGAATTCACTGAGATCGTCGATGGAGTGCTGGCAGCAGGCGCCGCGTGACCTGGCAAGTCCTGCTTGGTTCACGCAACGCTCGGCCAAGACAACGATGCCGTTTGCGAGCCGCACTTCATGACCTAGCCGGGACGCCACAATGACTTTTGCCCCATTCGCTGCCATTTTCATAATAGCTTGGTTGTGGGTGGTTCTGCGCAACCTGGAGAAGGGGATCACCTTTGTGATCGCCGTCCTGCCTTTCGGGATGTTCGCGGCGATTAGCCTGGCCGGGCTGTCTCTACTTCTTGCGAACTTTCTGGCGATGCTGACCATAGCTGCATTGGTCGTGCGTCGGATGGCATCCCGGACCTCGGGTACGACGGTGATGTTGCCGCCTGAGAGCAGGTACCTGGTCTTTTTCGCCGGGTACGCGCTGTTTTCGGCGTTTATCCTTGTGCGCCTGTTCGAGGGTGACTTCCTGGTCTTCCCGCTGAACCTCAACGCCGGGACAACTCAGGTCAGCATCTCTTATCCGTCCGCCATGTGGCTATTGCGACCGAGCGGTTCCAACCTTTCGCAGTCGTTCTATATCCTTTTGTCCTGCGGCTTTTTCCTTGCTGCGATCAGTGCGGCGAAACGCTGGGGCAGCCATGTCATAGAGTTTGGGCTCGTCTGCGCAGCGTGGATCAACATCATCCTGGGCATCCTGGATTTCCTGGCTCTGGATGACTTGCTGGCGATTATCCGGACAGCCGATTATAGCCTTGCCAATCAGCAGCAAATGGCGGGCTTTGCGCGGGTCATCGGCGGGTTCTCCGAGCCGGCGAGTTTCGCTGCGGCGTCGTCCACTCTTACAGCCTATTTCACGATGTCCGCATTGATAGGCCGGAAGTCGCGCGATGTCATTTTGGCCATTGGCAATATGGTGTGCACAGTGCTCGCGTTCTCCTCGACCGGCACAGTGGCGTTGCTGGGGGCTGGCGTGCTGATCCTTCTGCACGCCCGCGGTTTTCTGACAAACACATTGTCCCGGACGTTTGCGCATGCGCTCGTCATCCTGGCCGCGGCCGTTGTTTTCGCGACATGCCTGTTCGTGCTTCTGACACCCGCCACGGATCTGATCTCGGACATGATCGAACGCCTGATCCTCGAAAAGCGCAACTCGATGTCTGGCATAGAGCGCCGCGCGTGGGCCTACACTGCTTTCGTCGCCTTCTGGGAAACATGGGGGCTCGGGGCAGGGGCAGGTTCGCTCAGGGGGAACGGGTTGTTATCCGTCCTGATGGGGAGTGTTGGACTGCCGGGCGTGATCGCTTTCGCGGGGTTTCTGTACTATGCGGTTCTAAAGCCGATCGGACACCAGGACGCAGAAATCCAGCGGATGTTTTACGCAAGCAGGGTCAGCAGTCTCACCTTGCTTTGCTCGATGCTTTTGTCGGCCACTACGGCAGATCCGACGCTATTGCTGATGTCCGTGGCCGCACTGGCGGCCGTCTCGCGCGACGCATCTGTGCGTGTCTCCAACAATCTCGGCCGTGACGAAGAAACGGCCCATCAACCAGGCATGCCGCTGCAAGGCAGAGATATGCGGAGTTAGAGCGATCAAGGAATGACCGTCGATCTGAAAAAAGACGTATTTTCAACACATTCTACGAAAAAATTAACAAAAAAAACCTTTAACCTCTGGCGGTTATGCCTTCCTTCTGCCGCAATTTCTTAATTTTCGGTAAAGATTTGAGGCAAAAAGGGCAGTATGATCTATAATTGAACGTGTCCCGATTCTCTAATCGGTCCAATTCGTTTTGTCTTTCGTACGGTAACCATCATGCTAGTCCCATTTAAGTCAGTGTCTGTATTATGAGCTCAAGAGATCAAGTTCATGGGGAAACAGATCTAAGGGCACTTCACCAAGGATATGTCGGCTCCCAGTTCCTCGCCCCGAATAAGATCAGAAGTGACCGTGTTCTGCGATCGCTTTTCGACAAGTGTTTCGCATTACTGGCGCTCTTGTTCTTTGCACCGTTCATCGTGCTTATATCGCTGGTCATCCTGCTGAAAGAGGGCGGACCCGTATTTTATGAACACAAGCGCGTGGGTAAGAACGGGAAACAATTCAAATGCTTGAAGTTCAGAACGATGGTCGTGGACGCGGATGAGCAATTGCGAAAGCTGCTCGAAAGCGATCCCGAGGCACGTGCGCAATGGGCCGCAAACCAGAAGCTGGACGACGACCCTCGGGTGAGCTGCATCGGAGAGTTCTTCCGCAAAACGAGCCTGGATGAATTGCCCCAGTTCTGGAACGTGCTGAGAGGGGAAATGTCCATCGTTGGTCCGCGCCCCATCGTCGAGGACGAGCTGGTCCACTATGGCAGTCATTCCTACGAGTATCTTTCCGTCCGTCCGGGCATCACAGGTCTTTGGCAGGTGAGCGGTCGCAGCAATACCACCTACGAGGAGCGGGTCGCTATGGACGTCGAGTACGTACGTCACCGCACATTCTGGGGGGACGTGCGGATCATTCTAAAAACCGTGAAGGTCATTCTTACGGTGGATGGAGCGAAATAGACGTTCAAAAGCTTTGAAATCTATACCGCAACAGTTCCGATAACCGCGACCCAGAAAGTGCCGCAACCGAGAACGACGGCCAGCCTAAGTGTGTTGCCGGAAATCGATTGCACAATACCACGGCACGCCGAACGGCCGGCAAAAACATAGGTTTTCATTATTGTCTGCTCGTTTCTTATTGCTCTTTTCCAAATGGTGGCGGACAGTTCGTAGCGTGTCAATATATGCGTTGGATCGTTGGTATTTTTTTGTGGTTTAGTGCGATGAGAAAGCGTCTTGCGATATGCGGTTGATAGTCGCAATCCCGTCTACGAACCGGTGTTCGATCCTGACGCCAACGGTAAAGGATCTGGAACGGCAGACCCGCAAACCGGACCTGACCCTGCTTATCGTGGCCGACGAAGGGGACGTTTGTACCGACGCCGTTTCTGACTTGCCGTTTCAGGTCGCCGTCATCCAGACCGAGAGGGGGCTTACGACCCAGCGGAACGCGGCTCTGGCCATGCTGCGAGAAGACGATATCGTGCTCTTTCTGGATGATGACTTCCTTCTCGCACCCGACTACCTCGCCAATCTGGAACGGCTTTTCAAAAACAATCCAGAGGTCGCCATGTGCACCGGTCACGTCCTGGCGGACGGAATTCATGGACCGGGGCTGAGCCATGACTATGGCCGTACGCTTGTTTCGGAACCTGCTGATGCTGACGATTTTGCCCTGACACCCGTGTATAACTGCTACGGTTGCAACATGGCGCTCAGGGCCAGGCCTGTCGTGCAGAACAATCTGCGGTTCGATCAACGGCTGAAAGCCTATTGCTGGCTCGAGGACGTAGACTTTTCCCGCCAGGTCGCCAGCTATGGAAAGATCGTCACCTCCCGTTTGCTGAGGGGGGTGCATCTCGGCACGAAGACCGGTCGAGGCAGCGGTCAACGGTTTGGCTATTCCCAGATCGCAAATCCTCTGTACCTCGCCAGGAAAGGGACCATGTCCAGGACTCGCGCCTTGAACATCATGTCCCGAAACCTGATCAGCAATGTCGTTAAATCGTTGAAGCCCGAGCCGGAGGTCGATCGCAGGGGGCGGCTCATCGGTAATTTTCGTGCCTTCAAGGACTTGGCGCGCGGGCGCCTGAGTCCTGAACAGATACTCTCGTTCGAGTGATGCAGGTGCAACTCGACCGTGTCGTCATCCTGAGCGATTTCTCCACTGTCCAAGGAGGGGCGTCGAAGCTGGCGCTGCTTCACGCGCGGTCTCTGGCGGACCGGACGGTGCCGGTAACGTTCTTTTCGGGAGATTCCCATTGTCTGTCCGAAAAAGGCGTCGACGCGGTTGCGGCGGGGGGCAGCAGGTTGTTGGAGCAGGGTAAGGTCAAGGCCGCGCTTGGCGGGCTTTGGAACGCGAATTCACTTCGGTTGCTGTCGAACTGGGTGGATGCGAATGACAGCCCGGGTACCGTCTACCATGTTCACGGCTATCACCAAACGCTCTCACCTTCGGTACTTGCCGCCCTGCGGCCTGTCGCCTCGCGAACGGTCATGCATGCGCATGATTACTTTCTGGCGTGTCCCAACGGCGCTTTCTTCGATTTCAGATCGGGAGAAACCTGCAACCGCCGGGCGTTGTCCTCGGGGTGCGTGCTGAGGAATTGCGATAAGCGCAGCTATGCTCAGAAGCTCTGGCGTGTGGCGCGCCAGTCGTTGCAGAACCGCGCCCGGAGGCGGCTGTCGGCCGGTGTCACAACGATCCTGATCCACGAAGCAATGGAGGCCCGCCTGTTTCCAGATGGGGCGGAAGGGCCGGTGCGCACTATTCCAAACCCGGTCGATCCGCTGTTGCACGCACCACTCGCGGCGGAACGCAACCGGGATATTCTCTACATAGGAGACATCCATGCCTACAAGGGCGTGTTCCTGCTGGCGGAGGCAGGCCGGCAGGCAGGTGTGCGTGTGACCTTCGTCGGCGAAGGACGGGATAGGGCAAGGCTTCTCGATGAATACCCCGAGCATGTCTACAGCGGTTGGCAGGATAGGGCAGGGCTGCAGGCAGCCATGAAGAAAGCGCGGCTGCTGATCGCGCCTACGCTTGGTCCCGAGCCATTCGGCCTGGCACCGGTAGAGGCGCTTTTGTCAGGTGTGCCCGTGATCATATCGGACAGCATGCTGCTCAGCCAGGATATCAACAGGCTTGGCATGGGCCGAAGTTTCACGGCTGGCAACCAAGAGGCGCTGGCCGCCGTTCTGCGGGAACTGCGTGGCAATGATCGCGCCGTCGCTGACATGTCGCAGGCCGCGAGAACCAGTGGCCGACACTTGTCGCTGAGCGCGGAGCAGTGGTGCGATGCGCTGTGCGACCTCTACAGTAAACTGCTGAAAGATACCGTGGCAGGTCAGGCAAGAGCGCGCCTTACGCCACGAGAGAGGGCAAATGCCACGCGGCCTTAGCCGGGGAAGTTTCGGTTCCGCCAAATCGCAGACTCGGCCCGAAACCATTTGCTGAGCGTGTATGGGCCAGGCTCCTTCAAAACCTGGTCCGGGGACGTGCCTTGGACTTGCTGCCGGGCACTTTCGCTTGACACTGACGTGGTGCAGAGGGTCGAATTCGCATGTGCCGCTTCTGGTTTTCGTCAAGCTTGGGTTTGCATGGCAGTGGGATAGGTTTCTTTCCAAAGTTTGGTTCAACGTGTTTTTTTACGGGTGATAGTCCAATGTTTCTTCGGCACTGCGTGGCCCTGATTTCCGTCTGGTTTGCTTTTGATCCACGCGTCTCATGGTGCGCCCTTGACCATGCGTGACGCTGGCAAGCAAGCGTCGAAGCCGCTGAGGTTGGCTCTGGTTTACACGCCCGGCATGGCGCTGACCGATGCGCAGGCCATGCTGATTGACCGCCTGAGTGCCTCGGGAGAGTTCCGGCTTGTCGGAAAGCTTGCGGGTCAAAAGCCGACTGCGATGCAGCGGCCGCCTTTTCCGCTTCGCTGGGTGCTGGCGGCAGAGCGATATATCATGCGCCGCCGTATTGCAGCCTACGACACCGCGGCAGCGACCGATCGGCTGGCGGAGCTGTCCGAGATCAGTCACGATTCTGCCCGGCCCGCCTATGACGTGGCTCTCGCCCTGAGCGACAGCACGCTTGCTCGAGAGCAATTGCAACAGGCGCGCGTCGGCGAGGTTTCTGTCACCTACGAGGGATCGGCGACGCCTGACTGGATCGGGACGTGCCGCACGGTCTTCGCGGCGCCCAACGTCAGGGTGGATATCGTTCTTCGAGCGGCGGGCAAGAGCAGTGGGCGAACCCTGCGCCGCGCAGCTTACAATCCGAAGCCGGGGGCCGTTCTGACCGGGGCATTCGTCGCAGAGAAGACCGTCCTTTTGCTTCTACGGACATTGAAGGACCTGCAATCCAACCCAGATCTCGGCCAGGACGCGGCGGAACCACTGCCACCGCGCGCCCCGTCGGGTTATGCTGATCTTCTGCCCTATTTGGCCAGTTTTCTTTCGACTGCCTGTCAGAGGCTTGCCCGGCGCCTGCCCGGAAAGCTGGCGCGCCCGAATCCGACTTGGAGGATCATGAGCGGCGCCTCCGATCCGACGGATATCGCTCTGCGTGACGCCTGGGATCTTCCGAATAACGCGTATTTCATGGCGGACCCCTTTCTGTTCGAACACGATGGCGAGACATGGATCTTCTACGAGGCCATGGGCCCGAACGACAGCAACGGTTGGATCGAAGCGGCGCGGTTGGGGGAAGGAACATTGTCACCTTCGGTGGTGGCGCTGAAACGTCCTTACCATCTGTCGTATCCTTACGTGTTTCGAGACGGCGCCGACATTTTCATGCTTCCTGAAACACAGCAGCAAATGCGATTGGAAGTCTGGAAAGCCAAGACGTTTCCCACGGAATGGGAACTGCACGCGACTGCGTTCGAGGGCGAGTATCTTGCCGATAGCAGCTTGTTCCGGGCAGAGGATGGACAGTGCTGGCTCCTGACCAATCTTTCGGACCATTATGCCTTTCAGGATCATTCCAGCGAACTTTACCTCTTTGCGGTGGACGGTCCTGATCTCACGACCATCGTTCCGCATCCGCAAAATCCTGTGGTGATCGGCTCTGATGTTGCGCGGAACGCGGGGTCCGTGATCCGCACGGAGGCGCGCATTTACCGCCCATCCCAGAACAACAGCTTCGGCGTGTACGGGTACGGGCTGAATATCATGGAGATCACGCGGCTCGATCCCGTCGCATACGAAGAAAGGCTGGTGCGGACGTTTACGCCCAAGGACAAGCCGGGCAGCATCGGTCTGCATCACCTCGACATGCTGCGGGACCGGTATGTGATCGATTGGTGCACGACCTCACCTGACAAGTAGACGCTCTCAGTGAAGAAGGGGGCCGCATGGCCTGCCGCGTCAACTCGACCGCATCTTCTTGCGGCCAAGCAGCCTGAGCGTGGTATTCCGGCCGGCACGAAGCACGGGGTACAGCAGCCCGGCGCGGGTCTTTGAGCGAAATACCCAGGCATTGAATCGATTGAATGCACCTTCCGGCGAACTAAGCAGGGACAACGCATGAATGCAGTCTTGCCCGTGATACAGCTTGCCTGACATCTTCAGCACCATGCCTTCGTCAAGATCCATGTCATGGGTTTTGACTTCGTCGACTTCGGGCCCGCCGTCCCGCGCGTTGACAAGGCGCAACGGACCGACGGCGTCACGGATGCGAACAAGCTCTACATAGCGACTGCAAAACGGGCACTCACCGTCATACAGCAGCCAGTTATCCGCTTTGTCCGGCGGTGAGCCGGTCCCGGGATCCGCGCCTAGTGAAGACAATAGGATAAATCTCCTTTAAAGACCGGGCGGAAATACAGGGCTTTTTGCAAAAAGATCGACGGAGCCACATCGAGATCGGGGTCGGCTTCGTTGTTTTCGCCGCGTTTGAAAGTCCGCTGCTCGCCGTTACGGATATAGGTAATCTCCAGATCCGGATCTTCAACGTTCGCGACGCTTCGGCGAAGTTCGAAGTAATTCACATATACGTCGAACTCCTGCCCGACATAGCCGTAGCGCGCCGGATGTGTCTTCAGCTCTTCGATTTGCTCGTTGTTCGAATCAACGATTTCCACAAGGTCGTCCTGGATATGGAACAGGGGCACCCTGGGCATAAACAGGTGATTGTTCGTGCCGCCTTCGGTCCTCATGTTGCTGTACATGGCGACGCTGGTCGTTGTCTTTAACCCTATGTAGGGTGACAGGGAATTTATCACCACGAGCACGAAGAAGACCCACAGAAAACCTGGTTTCGAGGTCCACATCGGCGTAACGCCGGTCCCGGCGAACAAGCCGTGCCGGATATGCTCACGTATGGTGGCATAGAGCAGGGCCGTCGCGACGCCGAGCGTCCAGATAAGCCAGACCCAACTGGGTTTGATGACCAGGGCGCAGGCCAGAAGCAATCCGCTCACGCATGCAAAGCCCAGAGACGGCGACACCCACGGCACGAGTTTGTTGCGCAGGCCGTCCGCCCAGTCCGCCACCTCGCGCAGAACCTTCAGCAGGGCCGGTGCGGCGACGAGAATGTACAGGGAAATCATGAAGGCGGAGAACGGCCAGTGACCCATCAAGCCAAGCAAAACGTGGAATGGGACACCGAAATAGAACGCAAGAAGTCGCGTCTTGCGGATCGCCAGCATCAGCGGAAGAAGAGTTTCCGCGACCATGAAGAACCAGAAGTAGAATTCGACGCTCGCGATCGAAAGAAGGGGCGACAGGATCGGGCGCCTGTCATGCACCTCCTCGATCATTCCCTTGAGGCAGCTTATATCGAGGTTGAAAAAGCCGGTGTTCAGCTTTGAAACGATGATGGAAAAATAAATGAAAGCGAAGGCGGCGCCGCACACCGGAGCGAATTTGTCGAACCAGGCGTTCGCCAAATCTTGATCGAACGGAACGTGTCGACGCCTGAAATACACGACCATCCAGATCAGGGCCGCCAGCATGGTGACTGACAGGAAAGTGTCGGTGAGAATGTGATTCACGACATAGGGCCACTGCGAAACGAAATAGGCGATACTGGCGACGATCATGGCGCCGAAGAGCCAGACCCGGCCGGGAAACATGAAAACCAGGATTGCTAGCGCAGCGAAAATGTAGCCGAGGATCAAGCCTTCCTCGAACCACACGATGTAGAACACCAGTTGGACCAGGCTTTGCGCGGCCCATGCATGTGAAAAAATGGTTAAGCCGTTCAGCTTGGGTAAGGAGCGCTCGGAATTCATTTGTCGATCATTATAAAATATCAGCAGAGCCGAAACTAACTATTGGCTAGAGATGATTGCAAAAGAGAAGCCGTTCCCGCAAGCTTTTTGACGCTCGATCGGACAAAATCTGACGTCGGACACGGGCAGTCATCATTACTTGTCGGTCAAAACATGCTGAATTGGGCCGATCAGTCCACGACAGCGGCTCCGGCTCGGGTCTTCTGCACGCGCTCGCGATCTATTCGATGATCCACAGAATCTCTTTTTCCGCCCAACCCACCGTACTCAGGATCGAGAAAACCAGGCCGCGTACCGCGTTGGCAGGCCATTTTATGCCTTCGCCCATCAGGTTGTCCCAGTCCACTGGCTCGGTTTCCCCGTCAGCTGACACCATTACGAGGTCTGACATTCCCGCCCAGCGAAAGCTGGTCCAGGCGCGCGGGATGTGAAAGCGGTCGGTGACGACAGCAAGCTGGCCGCTTGCCGCTTCCCCAAGTAACTGGTGGGAGAACAAGGCGTTCTGAAGCGTGGATCCCGAGCGGCCCTCGACGATGATCTTGTCGGACGGCACGCCCAGATCGACGGCAAAGTCCCTCATATCCTCGGCCATGCTGGGGCTTTCAGGATGAATGATGCCGCCGGACAGGACGAGTTTCGGGTCGTGGCCCGCCTCGCGCTGCGTGAAATACAGCTCGACCCCGGCCCGTGTGCGCATACCGGTTCGCCCCTCCCGGTCGTCTCTCACAGGACCGGAAGACAGGACCACGATGGCACTGACCGGGCCCTGTACCGGATCCTGCCGGTAGGTTTCCACATACACCCGCATGGCGCCGACCAAGAGGAGGTAGGCGACCACCACGAACAACAGCAGCTTTCCGAGACGGCGCATCGGGTCACTCTCTACAGACTTGAAGCAGGCCAACCCTTGCAGCGATGCCGGTTCCTGCAGATGTCACCATGGTGGCTGCATGTCCAGGTTCGCGGCCAGCTCTTCAAGTCTTCTGGCGGTCTCTGGCTCGATCTCGATCCCCTCACGCGAATTTCTATCGAATGCGTCCCAGCGGGCTTCGCCGGGCAAGCGAACTGAACCGTCCGGGTTGGAAGACGCAATCATCGCGGCCATGGTGTCGAATCGATCGTAATACGCGTCCACGGGCATCCAGTGCTTGATGTCGAACGCCAGGACGAAATGCCCGCTGTTTCCGGCCTGCGGTGCGTCTGCATAGAGCGAGCCGACCTGTTTCGACATCGCAGAGCCGCTCAGGACGCCGGCAAGAACCTCCACGCAAAGCGACAGGCCGAAACCTTTGGCACCGGCTGCCGGCAGCAACGTGCCCTTCAGGGCGAGGGCCGGGTCGGTCACCGGATCACCTGCATCGTCGATCACGAGCCCCGTGGGCAAGTCCAGGCCTTGCCTGCGGTGCGCGCGCAGCGTCGACCCGGCAAGTCCGGCGGTCGACATGTCCACGAGGAGGGCGCGCCCGTTGCGGCGGGGCGCTCCGAAGGCGATCGGGTTTGTGCCCAGCACCGGCGTCACACCGCCATGCGCGGCCACCTTGGCGAAAGAGTTGCTCATGACGAGGGCGATCATGTCGGCCTTGGCGGCTTGGACAAGGAATGCCGCACCGGTGCCGAAAAAGTTGCTTCCGGACACGCTTACGCCGCCGATGCCGGCGGCGCTGGCTAGATCGATCGCATGTTTCATCGCGCGCTGCCCGGCTATCTGCCCGAACCCATCGCCGGCATCCAGAGACCCGACGCCTGACCCCAATTGTTTGAATTGCATGAGGGACGGTGACCGGATCGCGCCCGACCGGACTTTGCTGCAAAGGATGGACAGCCTTTCGCAGCCATGGTTCCTGCGGTCGACGAGGTCGTTCCAGATCAGGTTATCTGCGACGCAACCGGCATCCCTGGGGTCTGCACCGGAACGGACCAGTGCGTCGCGCATGAACTCCGTAAGCATCGCGGGAGAGATTCTGCAGAGCTTGTCTGTCATGTCTGAATCACGCCCATCTTCCGGCGGAACATCGTTTCGAGGATCCGGCTGGCTACGGGCACACCTTCGTCGCGGTTGGCGATAAGGTAATGGTGATGCAATCCCGGTCCGATGTTCACCTCGTGGAAATAGGCGCCATTTTCCTGCATCGGCGCCGTGTGATCGCGCACCATGACGTCCAGCCCCGCAAGGCTGACGTTCAGGTTCCTGACGAGTTGCCCGCCCGCCTCGATGATTCCCGGATTGACAGCGTCACGCACCGAACGATTGTCGCGCGCGGCGTTTTCGTTCACGACATTCTTGACCGCGATCCGCTGCCCCGCACCGGGACGGCCCTTCAGGTCTAGTTTCTGCCGCTGCAGGAAACTGCGGCAATCCACATCCATGTTCAAAGGGTTGAGGGCGACAATTGGTTTTCGGGTCAGCCGATTTCGCGTTTCGCCGTTGATAAGCTGACGCAAGGTGGAGCTTCCGTCTCCGATGACGGTAGGGCGGTCGCGCAGCACGGCATCAAGAAACATGCCATCCAGGTAGAGCAGGCGGAGGCTTGCGCCCTCGAGGATTGGTTCGGTGAGAAGTTTCGAATTGAAACTGGAGGCATGTCTGGCCGCCTGGTTCAACATCTCGTTCGAACGGATGCCCACGCTGACGCCGTTTCCGCCGCCGGTTCCACGCGCCGGCTTGACCACGATTCCGCCCGGATGACGCGCGAGGAACGAGCGCGCCTTGGCCATTTCGCCCAAGGAAAAGACACAGTGATCCGGTACCGGATGCCCCAGCTTCGCAATCAGTTCATAGGTCATGGCCTTGTCCGCCATGACCCGCGTCGTAATCGCGTCGTCCAGCATGAGGTCGGAATGATGCAGGTAGGTGCGAAGCGAACCGGCTGTGATCTGCGTCAGCTCACCGGTCTTTTCGAACCTGGCACCAACATCCTGAGCGGCTTCGGCCCAAAGACGATCATAGAATTCATCGCGCAGGCCTCGAAACTTTCGGCGCTTGAGGACCGCGTCCAGATCCCGCAACTTCAGAATGCGGCGCCTGAGCCTCTCGAAATGGTACTGCACGATCTTTGTAGCCTTGTTCGATTGCTACGCTGGCGTCATTCGTTGAATTGGCAACCCTCGGCGTTCAATTGATCATCAACCCAGGCATTCGAGAACCTGCCGCGCTTGACGTCCGCAACATACTGGCTCATCCGGTCTCGGTTTTCTCTCAGCCGTGCGAGCGTATCGGCGGCGGCCCAACTGGGCACGACGACCACGCCACTCCGATCAGCGCTCACGATGTCACCGGCTTGGACGACAACGCCTCCGAGGCTAATGGGGTAGTTTATCTCGCCCGGGCCGCGGTGAAGCGGGCCAAAAGGCGTGACGCCGATGGCATAGATCGGCAGGCCGCATTCCAGGATGCCGGGCAGGTCGCGAATGAAACCATCGATGACGAAGCCTGCAATTCCGCGGGATTTCGCCTTGTTGGCGATCAGGTCGCCCACAACTGCGGCTGTCTTGCTCTGGCTGGCATCCACGGCGATGATATCTCCCGGCTTGGCGATATCGAGGGCCTTGTGGACCATCAGGTTGTCGCCGGGAAAGACCTTTACGGTGACGACCGTGCCGACAAGGCTGTCTTGGTTCGCCAGGTTCTGAATGTCACTGCCGGTCGTGTACATCCGGTTCAAGGCGTCGGAGACATCCGTCGTCTCGAATTCACGGAAGCCTTCGATGACGTCATCGTCGACACGCGGGAAAGATTTCCTGACCATGAAGCCTGGGCCCGGATTCATCTCGGACGACTTCGGCTTAGCTACGGCACCGTCTCCGGTTTCGAAACAATCCTTTTCCAATTTTCACCAAACTCTCAATAACATACTTGAAGTAGTTCACTAACGTGTCCATCACTGGCACGTTCACCAAGCTTCACCACAATTGCAAATAAAGCAATCAAAATGACAAAAAAAATATCCATTAAAATCTGGCGAGGAGACCACGATTGACCGTACCCAAAGCTGGTGTCCTTTTACTTGGCGGTGGCGAGAACGGCGTTTCTGTCGCGCGGAACCTCTCGGCCCTTGGTATTCACGTCGCGGCGTCCGGCGAACATGGTGCCTGGGTGCTCAACTCCCGTTATTGCGCGAAACGCTATCCAGTGCCCAAGGGGGTTGAATCGGAAAGTTTCTGGAAGGACCTGCTGCAGTCCAACAGCGAACTGGAAGGCTCCGTCATCTTTCCGCTTTGCGACGATTCGATCGGTTTCGTCTGCCGCAACAAGGACTGGCTGGAGCAGCGATACCTTCTGGAGGATTTCGACCCAAAGCTTCGCCTGGCCATGCTGGACAAGAAGGAGACGTTGGAAATCGCAAGGGCCGCGGGGGTGCCGACCCCGAATTTCTGGACCATCAACACCGTCGAAGACCTCGATGCAATTCGGGACAAGATCACTTTTCCCGTCATGGTGAAGCCAATCCACTCGCATCTGTTCACGAGAGTGTTCGGATGCAAACTGTTCATCATCAAAAGCGATTTCAAAGAGGCGCGGGACAAGATCGCACTGGCTCAGTCGCATGGGCTGAACGTCATGCTTGTCGAGATGATACCGGGTCCGGACTCGCTGCTGAGCAGCTACTACACCTATATCGACCAGCACGGCGAAACGTTGTTCGATTACACGAAATGCGTCATCCGGCGCTATCCGATCAATCGCGGCGGCTGCTGCTACCACAAGTCCGTCTTTCTGCCCGAAACCGCAGAGATGGGACGCAAATTTTTCGGCTCCATGCCATGGCGCGGCACCGCGAACATAGAATTCAAAAGGGACGAGCGGGATGGTCAGCTCAAGGTCATCGAGTGCAATCCACGTTTCACCGGCGGCCATGCCCTTGTCACGGCATCTGGCATGAAGATTGATGAATTCATTTATGCGCACCTGACTGGCCAGGAAAAGCCAGAGATGTTCCAGTCCAGCGAAGACATAAGGCTGTGGAACCCCTTGCGCGATACGTTTGCCTCGATCGAGCTCTACCGGCGTGGTGAACTCAGCTTGCGGGATTGGTTTGCGAGCGTCAGGGCCGGCCGGAAGATCTATCCGATGTGGAGCGTGAAGGACCCGCGGCCCGAATTGGCACGTCTGAGATATGTCTCAGGGCGGGTGATTTCCCGAAAGCTCTCGCGTTCGGACGGATAATGCGACCACCACCATTCCTTGTCTCGGCGCGCCCACCAGAAAATTCGTACGAATTTTCTCTACCATGATTCTTCGTACGAAGAATCTCAGCGGCCCTCGGCGCGCCTCAAGGACGGTAGCGCCCGCTCTTGGGATCGACCGCCATCCACTCCGGCAGCCCGATGAAATGCTCCGCCGCCACGATCATCAGGCAGATCCCGATGATCGCGAAGACGAATTTCACCCGCCCCGCGCTTGGCGGGTTCTGCGCCCAGCGCGACATGCGAAACAGCCAGCGCGGGTTCATCGGGCAGGGGCCTTGCCCAGGCGGGCCATGACTTTTTCGCGCGGCATTCCGTGTTTTCCTTGCATTTCGCGGGCCAGTTTACGACACAGACCTGCACCGCCACAAGCCAACGGACCGATCTGCCCGCATGCCTTCCCATTCCGAAACCCGGACGCTGCCCTATACCGCGCAGCAGATGTACGACCTTGTCGCCGATGTCGGCTCCTACCCGGAATTCCTGCCCTGGACGGCCGCCGCCCGCGTGAACAGCGTCACGCCGCAGGATGATGGCAGCAAGGTGATGGAGGCCGATCTGGTGATCAGTTTCCGCGTCTTCCGCGAACGCTTCAGCAGCCGGGTGGTCCTGTGGCCCGAAAGGAAGCGGATCGAGACCGAGTATCTCGATGGCCCGTTCCACCACATGCGCTCGAACTGGGAGTTCCGCGATCTGGACGGGGGCGGTTGCGAGGTTGCCTTCGACGTGGATTTCAGGTTCAAGAACAGGCTGTTGCAGGGCGCGGCGGAGCTGTTCTTCTACGAGGCGATGAAGCGCATCGTGCGCGCCTTCGAGACGCGGGCGGAAAAGCTCTATGGACGGGGTTGAGATCTCCGAACGGCTGGCCGGGTTCGCCCTTGGCCCGGTGAGGGCGCCGGATGCGATGGAAATTCTGCGCCTGTCGCTGCTCGACTGGGCCGCGGTCGGTATCGCCGGACGGGATGAGCCCGTGGCGGGTATCCTGCGCGCGCAGGCAGAGAACGAAGGCGGCCACCCCCAAGCCGGCCTGATCGGCAGCGATCTGCGCGTGCCCGCCCGCATGGCCGCGCTGGTCAACGGCACCATTTCCCACGCGCTTGACTATGACGACACGCATTTTGCCCATATCGGTCACCCGTCCGTGGCCGTCATCCCCGCAGCATTGGCCGTGGGGCAGGCCGTAGGCGCCGCCGGCCCCGCCATGCAGGAGGCCGCGCTGCTCGGTGTCGAGGCGTCCATCCGTGTGGGTATTTGGCTGGGCCGGGCGCATTACCAGGTGGGCTATCACCAGACCGCCACCGCTGGCGCCTTTGGCGCGACACTGGCCGCCGGACGGCTGATGGGGCTGACCGAGGACCAGATGCAGCACGCCATCGGCCTTGTCACTACCCGCGCGTCGGGCATCAAGGCGCAGTTCGGCACCATGGGAAAGCCGATGAACGCGGGCCTTGGCGCCTCGAACGGCGTCGAGGCGGCACAGCTGGCGGCCCGAGGGTTCGTCAGCGCACCGGGCGCGATGGACGGGCAGAACGGGTTTGGGCCCACGCATCACGGCGAAGGGCAGGGCGCGGCGTTCGATACGCTGGGGCAGGACTGGCTGTTCGAAAGCGTTCAGCACAAGTTCCACGCCTGCTGCCACGGTCTGCACGCCACGCTGGAAGCGCTGCGCGACCTCGATGCCGGGGCCGAGGCGGTCGAGCGGGTCGAGATCGCCACCCACCCCCGCTGGCTGAGCGTCTGCAACATCGCCTCGCCCAAAAGCGGGCTTCAGTCCAAATTCAGCTACCGGATGGTTGCCGCCATGGCGCTGTCCGGGCACGACACCGCGCGGCTCGAAAGCTTCGACGACGCGCTGAGCAGGGACGGTGATCTCGCCGTTTTGCGCGAACGGGTCACGGTACAGAGCGACGACAGCCTGACCGAGATGCAGGCGCGCCTGCGTGTCACGCTCAAGGACGGCTCGGTTCAGGACCTTTTCCACGATCTCGACGCCGATCCCGGCCTTGCCGCGCGCCAGAAACGCGTGCGCACCAAGGCCGCGGCCCTGCTGGGCGACGGGCGTGCCGAGGCGATCTGGCAGGCGATCGAGGCCGACGCCCCGCCCGACGAATTCGCCGCGCTTCTGGTCCGATAAGCCGCGCCGCTCAGTCCTTGGGAGAAATCACCGCGCCTTCGGGCAGGTCGACCACGCTGCCATCATATTTGGGCAGGTCGTCGTCGAGCGTCAGCCATGGCAAACGGCGGCTGTAATGCACGTGAAAGGCCGGTCGCACCGCGCCCGGATCCTCCAGCGAGGCCGCATAGACATGCATGTCGCCCGGGTAGTGATCCGCCTCGAAGGCCATCGGCGTGCCGCAGGCGGCGCAGAAATGCCGGTAGGCGCCGGGCGAGCTTTCGCGGGTCGCGGGCGCCGCGCCGGTCCAGCGAAACGCCGCCACCGGCAAGCCCAGCCACGCCACCACCGGAGCGCCGCAATTGCGGCGGCAGTCGTCGCAGTGGCAATAGCACGCCCAGTCGGGCGCGCCCGCGAACTCCCAGCGCGTCGCGCCGCAATGGCAATGGCCGCGTGTCGTCATATCGGAATTCCTGTCCTGAACGCTCGCTGCAGTTTCTATCGCCAGGGCAGGGATCGGGGCAAGATGCTCAGCCCAGCCCCTTGAGCAGCAGCGCCAGCGCATGGTCCCGCGCGGCGGCGCGCACCTCGGCCCGGCCCAAGGCACCGAAATCCACCGTTTCCACCTGCGTCACGCGCCCTACGCGGGCCAGCCCGAAGCAGACGCGCCCCTCGGGCTTGTGTTCCGATCCGCCGGGGCCGGCTATGCCGGTGATCGACACCGCCACGTCCGCCTCGGAATGGTCCAGCGCGCCTTCGGCCATTTCGCGCGCGACCGCTTCGGACACCGCGCCGTGTGCCTGCAGCGTGTCGGCCCGCACGCCCAGCAACTGGCGCTTGGCGGCATTGGAATAGGTGACGAAGCCGCGTTCGACCACGGCCGACGAGCCTGCGATATCCGTCAGCGCGGCCGCCACCATGCCCCCGGTGCAGGACTCGGCCGTGGCGACCATGAGCCCCGCCGCCTTGGCGGCGTTCAGGACGTCCTCGGCGCTCATAGCCCCAGCACCCCGTGCGAGAGCCAGGCGAAGAACATGACGCCCAGCGCCGCGATGAACCCCGCGATCAGGTCGTCCAGCATCACCCCCATCGGCCCGGCCTGCCGGTCGGCCCAGCCCACTGGCCCGGGTTTCCAAATATCGAAGAGGCGGAACAGCAGAAAGGCGGTCACGAACCCCGGCCAGAGCGCCCACAGCGCCGCCCCGGCATGGGTGGCGCCGATCGATACCGGCAGGAAGGCAAGCCATTGCCCGGCCACCTCGTCGATCACGATCTCGCTGGGGTCGTGATTGTCTTTTCCCTTTGTTTCCTGCGCAGTAGCCCACCATCCTAATGCAAACGAGACCACGACTCCCAGGCCCAGCAGCACCGGCCCGCCAATGACATGCAAAAGCGCCGCCACCGCAAGTGCGGCCAGCGAGCCCCAGGTCCCCGGCGCCGGGCGCAGATAACCCACGCCGCCGAAGGTCGCGATGATCTGCGCCGCCCTCATGTGCGCACCAGAGTGGCGACGGCCTGCGCCGCGATGCCTTCGCCCCGGCCGGTAAAGCCCAGCCGCTCGGTCGTGGTGGCCTTTACCGACACGCGGTCCACCTCCAGCCCCATGATCTCGGACACCCGCGCCTGCATCGCTGCGGCGTGCGGGCCGATCTTGGGCGTCTCGCAGATCAGCGTCAGGTCCACGTTGGTGATGCGAAAGCCCTTTTCGGCGGCCAGGCTGGCCGCGTGGGACAGGAAGACATGGCTTTCCGCGCCCTTCCATTGCGGATCGGTGGGCGGAAAGTGCCGGCCTATGTCGCCCTCGGCCATCGCGCCATAGATCGCGTCGGCCAGCGTGTGCAGCCCCACATCGGCGTCCGAATGCCCTTGCAGACCCCGGTCATGCGGGACCGCGACGCCGCACAGCATCACGTGGTCGCCGGGGCCGAAACGGTGCACGTCAAAGCCGGTTCCGGTACGTATGTCCATGGGTCCTCTCAGGATGGTCTCGGCCCGGGCGAAATCCTCGGGCGTGGTGATCTTCAGGTTGCTTTCGCGCCCCGGTAGGATGCGCACCGGAATGCCTGCGGCGCGGGCGACCTCGACATCGTCGGCGGCGCCTTCGGGCGCGGTGGCATGGGCGGCGGCGATCACGTCGCGGGCAAAGCCCTGCGGGGTCTGCGCGCGGTAGAGCCCGGCGCGGGTCTGGGTGCCGGTCACCAGACCGTCCTCGCCCAACCACAGCGCGTCGCTGACCGGCAGGGCCGGGGCCGCCGCCGGGCAGTCGGGCCCGAGTGCCGCGATGACCTCGGCGATCTGGTCCGGGGATACGCAGCACCGCGCCGCGTCGTGGATCAGCACGTGGGTCACGCCCACGCCCTCCAGCGCCGCCAGACCGTTGCAGACCGAGCCCGCCCGCGTGGCCGCACCCTCGGTGACCGTGATCCCGGTCTCGCCACCCAGTTCGCCCGTGTCGTCGGGATGCACCACCACCACGATCCGCTCGACCTCCGGCACCGCGCGGAACGCCGCGAGCGTCCAGTCGATCACCCGTTTGCCGGCCACGTTCTGCCATTGCTTGGGCCGCTCGCCCCCGGCGCGGGTGCCGCGTCCGGCGGCGACGATGATGGCTGCGATGCTCATAAGCTTTGCTTACGCAAGCGGACAGGGGCATGCAATGGCCGCGTCACCGGGGGCTTATGCCTAATTTTTAATCACTCGCAACTTTTTGATTTTAATTTGAGCATGCATAAATTGTGCTTTGTCACGCGTGGCCATAGAACGTCCACATGCTCAATCGTTAGGCACCCATGCTGAACATCGGCCCTCGAAACCTACATCCCCCGGTCCTTCTCGCCCCGCTCGCGGGCATCACCGACCTGCCATTTCGCAGCCTGGTCAGCCGGTTCGGCGCGGGGCTCGTCGTCAGCGAGATGGTCGCGAGCCAGGAAATGGTGCAGTCGAAACCCGGCGTGCGCGAGAAGGCGGAGCTTGGGTTCGACGCCGCCGACACTTCCGTCCAGCTGGCGGGGCGCGAGGCGCATTGGATGGCCGAGGCCGCCCGCCAGGTCGAGGGCAATGGCGCAAGCCTCATCGACATCAACATGGGCTGCCCTGCCAAGAAGGTCACCAGCGCCAGCGGCTCGGGCGCCAGCGGCTCGGCCCTGATGAAGGACCTCGATCATGCGCTTTCGCTGATCGAGGCGGTGGTCGGCGCGGTCTCGATCCCCGTGACGCTGAAAACCCGGCTTGGCTGGGACGACACCAACCTGAACGCGCCGGAGCTGGCCGCGCGCGCGGAAGGGGCAGGGGTGCAGATGATCACCATCCACGGTCGCACGCGCTGTCAGTTCTACAAGGGATATGCCGACTGGGACGCGATCCGCGCGGTGAAGGACGCGGTCAGCATCCCGGTCATCGCCAATGGCGACATCACCGGCACTCCCGCCGCCCGCGACGCGCTGATGAAATCCGGCGCGGATGGCGTCATGATCGGGCGCGGCGCGCAGGGCCGTCCGTGGCTGCTGGCGCAGGTGGCGCACGAGTTGCACGGCACGCCCGCGCCGGAAATCCCGCAAGGCGGCGACCTCGCGCGGCTGGTGCAGGACCATTACGACGCCATGCTGTCCTTTTACGGGCGCGATCTCGGCATCCGCGTCGCCCGCAAGCACCTGGGCTGGTACATGGACGGGCGCGACACGCCCCAGGACTTGCGCAAGCGCATCCTGACCGAGCGTGACCCGGCCAACGTCAACCGCCTGCTCGAGGATGCCATGACCGCCCCGGAAAGGACCGCCGCATGACCGGGATGGACGAAATGGTCTGGACCTCGCTGCCGGTGCCGGGGCTGATCCTCGACGGACAGGACCGCATCGTGCAGATCAACCCCGCCGCCGAAGGCTTCCTGATGACCTCGGCGCGGTCGATCGTCGGTCAGCCGGTATGGGACAAGCTGGCCGTCGACGCCCCCATCGAAGAAGCGCTGGAACGCGCCCGCGAGAAATCCGCGCCGCTGTTCGTCAATGACGTGGACGTGGGCACAGGTGATCGCGCGCCGATGCAGTGCAACCTGCAGATCGCGCCGGTCTCGGGCTGGGACGATCACATGATCCTGCTCATTTCGCCCCGCGAACTGGCGGGCCGCGTGACGCAAAGCCAATCGGTCAAATCCGCCGCCAAGTCCGCCATCGGCATGGCCGAGATGCTGGCCCATGAAATCAAGAACCCGCTGGCGGGCATCACCGGGGCGGCCCAGCTTCTGTCGATGAACCTCGACCAGGACGATCTGGAACTCACCGACCTCATCGTATCGGAAAGCCGCCGTATCGTCGGCCTGCTGGAACAGGTCGAGCAATTCGGCAACGTGAGCCTGCCCAAGCTTCAGGCGGTCAACCTGCATGACGTGCTGGACCGCGCCCGGCGCTCGGCGCTTGTGGGCTTTGCCGCGCACATGACCATTGTCGAGGATTACGACCCCTCGCTGCCGCTGGCGCTGGCCGATCCCGACCAGCTGTTGCAGGTGATCCAGAACCTGTTGAAGAACGCCGCCCAGGCCGCGGGCGACAAGGGCGGAACGATCACCCTGCACAGCTATTACGAGCAATCCCTGCGCGTGCGCCGCGACGGCGGTGGACCCGGCAAGTCGCTGCCTTTGCAGATCGAGGTCATCGACGACGGCCCCGGCCTGCCGCCCGAGATTGCCGGCAATGTGTTCGAGCCGTTCGTCTCGGGCCGCGAGAACGGCACCGGCCTGGGCCTCGCGCTGGCCGCCAAGATCGTCTCGGAACTCGACGGCTGGCTCTCGGTCAACTCGGTGCCGGGACGCACTGTATTCAGGATATCGCTGCCGCGCGCCGGCAAGGACATGGAGGAAAGCTAGATGGATGGCACGGTACTGGTCGCCGATGACGACCGCACGATCCGCACGGTTCTGACACAGGCCCTGACGCGGGCGGGATGCCGGGTGCATGCCACCTCGTCGCTGACCACGCTGATGCGGTGGGTGGGCGAGGGCAAGGGCGACGCGGTGATCACCGATGTCATGATGCCCGATGGCAACGGCCTCGAGATGCTGCCCAAGATCAACCAGGACCGTCCCGGTATGCCGGTCATCGTGATCTCGGCCCAGAACACGATCATGACCGCCATCCAGGCCGAAGAGGCCGCGGCCTTCGACTATCTGCCCAAGCCCTTCGACCTGCCCGACCTGATGAAGCGCACCGCCCGCGCGCTCGATGCACGGACCAAGCGCGCGCCGGCCGAGGTCAAGTCCGAGGACCGCCCCGACGAGTTGCCGCTGGTCGGGCGGACGGCGGCGATGCAGGGGCTCTACCGCGTCGTCGCGCGGCTGATGAATACCGATCTTCCGGTGTTGATTACCGGCGAATCCGGCACCGGCAAGACGCTCATCGCCCGTGCCATCCACGACTTTTCCGACCGGCGCACCCTGCCTTTCGTCACCGTCACGCCGTCGGACCTGGCCGATCTGGAAGGCCCAGCGCGGGTCATGGCCCGTGCCAAGGGCGGCACCATCGTTCTGGACGGGGTCGGCGACCTCAGCACCGATGCGCAGGCGCGCGTGGTGCGGATGATGGACGCGCCCGGCGATCACGTGCCACGCTTCATGGCCACCTCGCTGGGCCGGCTCGCCGACCGGCTGGAAGAGGGCAAGCTGCGCGAGGACCTCTACTATCGCCTCTCCGGCGCCGTGGTCGAGGTGCCGAGCCTGCGCGCCCGGGTCGACGACATTCCGCTGCTGGTGCATCACTTCCTGCTCAAGGCCGAGCGCGAGGGCCATCCGCCCCGCACATTGTCGGAGGACGCGATGGAACTGATGCGCGCCTACAGCTGGCCCGGCAACGTGCGCCAGCTTGAGAACGCGGTCCAGCGCCTGGGGCTGACCGCGCGATCGTCCGAGATCACCCGCTCCGAGGTCGAGGCGGTGCTGGGCAATCAACCAGAGGCCGCCCCGGTGGTGGGCGGCGGCGGAGGCGAGAGCCTCTCGACCTCGATCTCGCGCCACCTGCGCCGCTACTTCGATCTGCACGGCAACACCCTGCCGCCACCGGGCCTTTACGCGCGAATCCTCAAGGAGATGGAGATGCCCCTGATCGAGATCGCGCTCGATGCGACGGGCGGGAATCAGGCCAAATGTGCCGATCTTCTCGGCATTAACCGCAATACATTGCGCAAGAAAATCACCGACCTTGATATTCGCGTGACACGGCGCCGCAAGTTGATGTAAAACTGCAACATCACTGTGGCCCTTTGGAAGCCCTGCCTGGGTCCAAGCCACATCTGGAGGTGCGGCGCATCTCGCGCCACAACCTGATGGGGGGATTGCGTGGCTGCAAAAGCACGCGGACTGACGTGGGAAAAGCTCGGGCGTCTCCGGCGCATGAAGCGGGTGCGCAATGCCGCCGCCTTCAGCCTCGTCGTGCTGGGTCCGGTGCTGGCGCTTCTGACCTACCTCGTCATGGGGCCGCTCGATCAGGGCAGCTCGTCCAACATCCTGCGCATCGTCCTGCTGGCGGACATGGTCTATATCATCATGGTCGCCGCGCTGGTTCTGCAACGCGTGGTCCAGATGGTCGCCGCCCGCCGCCGCAAATCCGCGGGCTCGCGCCTGCACCTGCGCCTGACCGGGGTCTTCGCGCTGATGGCGCTTCTGCCCACGATCACCGTCGCCGTCTTTGCCACGCTGTCCGTGAACATGGGGCTCGAGGCGTGGTTTTCCGACAGGGTGGGGCGCGTGGTGGACAACTCGGTCGCAGCCGCGCAGGCCTACGAGGACGAGCACCGCCGCGACCTGCTGGTCGACGCCCGCGCGCTGGCCTCGCTGATCAACGCCACCAAGCGTGCCGCGGTCTTCCTCGACGATGGCGACATCCGCCAGATCCTGTCGCGCGGCCAGCGCGAGATTCAGCGCGGCCTGCGCGAGGCCTTCGTCATCGACGGCACCGGAGACATCCGTTCGCGCGGCGAACGCTCGTACCTCTTCGACTACGAGGAACCTTCGCGCGAGATGTTCGAGGAGGCCAACGAAGAAGGCGTCGTCATCATCCGCGATTGGGACAACAACGAGTTCCGCGCCCTGTTGCCGCTGGAGGAAATCCCTGACCGCTATCTCTATGTCAGCCGCAATGTCGACGGGGACATCCTAAGCCTTCTGGACGACACGCAGGAAACCGCGCGCTTCTACCAGCAGCGCGAGGACGAGCGCGACCGTGTGCTGTTCGAGTTCGGCGTGCTCTACCTCGGGTTCGCTCTGATCCTGATCCTTGCCGCCGTCTGGCTGGGCATGTGGTTCGCCGAGCGCCTCAGCCGCCCCGTGGGCCGCCTGACCAGCGCCGCGCAGCGCGTCGGCGAGGGGGATCTGGACACGCAGGTGCGCGAAGAGGATGCCGACGACGAGATCGGGATGCTCTCGACCTACTTCAACCAGATGACGCGCCAACTGAAGCAGCAGCGCGACACGCTGCTGACCAACACCGAGCAGATCGAACGCCGCCGGCGGCTCTTCGATTCGGTGCTGGGCTCGGTCTCTTCGGGTGTCGTGGGGCTTGACGCCAAGGGCCGCGTCACCTTCGTCAACCGCGCCGCCGAACGCCTGCTTGATTGGCAAGAGGACCAGCAATCGCTGGCACTCGCCGTTGCCATCCCCGAATTCGGCGCGCTCTTCGAACGGCTGAAGGACAGCAATACCGGCTTCGTGCAGGAAGAGATCAAGGTCAGCCGCACGGGCCGGATGGAGAACCTGCTGGTGCGCATGTCCACCCGCAGCAACGAGGGCGGCCGGCGCGAGGGCTACGTGGTCGCCTTCGACGACGTGACCGACCTGGTGACCGCCCAGCGGATGGCCGCCTGGGGCGACGTCGCCCGCCGCATCGCGCATGAAATCAAGAACCCGCTGACACCGATCCAGCTGTCGGCGGAACGCATCAAGCGCAAGTTCACCCGCGTGCTGGATGACGAACAGGCCGCGAGCCTGGAACAGCTGACCGACGTGGTCGTGCGGCAAACCAACGACCTGCGCCGCATCGTCGACGAGTTTTCCAAGTTCGCCCGCATGCCCGAGCCGCAGACCAAGGTCGAAAGCCTGACGAAGCTGTTGCGCGAGGCCGTCCTGCTGCAGGAGGCCGGCCAGCCCGACGTCACCTTCGAGTCCACGTTCACCGAAGACGCGCTGATGGCCGAGGTCGACGGCACCATGCTGCACCAGGCGCTAACCAACCTGATCAAGAACGCCGGCGAAGCCATTGAAAGCCTTTACGAAAAGGAAGGCGCCGAGGGGCACGTGCCGCAGATCCGCGTCACCAGCACGCGCGAGGACGACACCGCGGTGATCCGCATCTCCGACAACGGCATCGGCCTGCCCGAGGATCGCTCGCGCCTGTTCGAGCCTTACGTGACCACGCGCGAAAAGGGCACCGGCCTCGGCCTGCCCATCGTCAAGAAGATCATCGAGGAACATGGCGGCAGCCTTGCCCTGGAAGACGCCGAACCCTTCGCGCCCGAGGCCCGCCCCGGCGCCATGGCCGTGATCCGCCTTCCCCTGACCCGGGCCGAGGCCGCGCCGGACGCGGACGGCGACTCCGATTTGAACGAATATGACCAACGACAGGCCGTATGAGGTGACCCATGAGTGACATTCTTATTGTCGACGACGAACGCGATATCCGTGAACTGATTTCCGACATCCTGCAGGACGAAGGGTTCACCACGCGCCTCGCCGGCAATTCCGACGAGGCGATGAGCGAGATCCGCGAGCAGCCGCCGGGCCTGCTGATCCTCGATATCTGGCTGAAAGACAGCAACATGGACGGGATCGACATCCTCAAGGCGGTCAAGCGCGACTACCCCGAGGTGCCGGTCGTCATCATCTCGGGCCACGGCAATATCGAGATCGCGGTGGCGGCGATCAAGCAGGGCGCCTACGACTTCATCGAGAAACCCTTCAACATCGACCAGCTGATGGTGGTGATCCGCCGCGGCATGGAAACCAGCCGCCTGCGCCGCGAGAACCTCGCGCTCAAGCGGCAGGGCAGCGGCCCCGCCGACATGCTGGGCGAAAGCCCCGCCTTCCGCACCCTGGTGGGCCAGCTCGACAAGGTCACACGCTCCAACGGTCGGGTCATGCTGTCGGGTCCCGCCGGCTCGGGCAAGGAACTGGCCGCGCGCTACATCCACGCCAATTCCGACCGTGCGGCCGGGCCCTTCGTCTGCGCCGGCTGCGCCTCGATCGAGCCCGACCGGATGGAAGAGGTGCTCTTCGGACGCGAGGCCGAGGACGGCACCGTCACCCCGGGCCTTCTGGAAGAGGCCAATACCGGCGTGATCTATTTCGACGAGGTCGCCGACCTGCCGCTGGGCACGCAAGGCAAGATCCTGCGCGTGCTGGTCGACCAGACCTTCCTGCGGGTGGGCGGCAGCGACAAGGTTCAGGTCGATCTGCGCGTCATCTCCTCCACCTCCCGCAACCTCGAGGCCGAGATCCAGGCCGAACGGTTCCGCCGCGAGCTCTATCACCGTCTCAACGTGGTGCCCATCGCCGTGCCCAGCCTCGAGGACCGGCGCGAGGACATCCCCGTGCTGGCCGGCTACTTTATCGAGAAACTCAACGGCGAACAGGGCCTGCCGATCCGCGCCCTGGGCGACGAGGCGGCGGCCCTCCTGCAGACCATGCGCTGGCCCGGCAACGTGCGCCAGCTGCGCAACGTGATCGAACGCATCCTCATCCTCGGCGACAGCGCGGGCGACATCTCCGCCCGCGAGATCCCCGGCGACAGCGCCACGCCCAGCGACGACGGCCGGGTGGTCCTCTCGGGCACCGTGGCCACCATGCCCCTGCGCGAGGCCCGCGAGGCGTTCGAGCGCGAATATCTGATGACCCAGATCAACCGCTTCGGCGGCAATATCAGTCGCACAGCGGAGTTCGTCGGCATGGAACGCAGCGCGCTGCACCGCAAGCTGAAATCGCTGGGCGTGGTCACCGGCGCCAAGGGCGCGCGCCTCTCGGACGAGGAAGACGAGGGCCATCACGCCGCCACCGGCTGATGCGGTCAGGAGGCCTGCTTCTTCTGGCCATAAATATCCCCGCCGGAGGCATCCCCGAGGCGGCCCCGCCGCCGAGACATCAAGCGCGCCGCAGGCGCTCCTTCAGGTCACGTCGCCCTATTCCGGGTTCACGATCTGGTATTTCCCGCCCCGGATGCGGATCGCACAGGAATTTTCCGTGAGCGGCGGCTGCACCCGCGTCGCGGTGATCACCGTCGCCTCCACCACCTCGGGCGGGCAGGGCTTCAGGCTGACCTTCTGGTACCCCTGGTCGGCCATGCACTGCCTGGCCACCCGCGCCCGCAACCCCTCGTTGGCGTCATAGCTTTCCCACCGTCCCGGCGACAGCAGAACCCGGACCGTCCGGCACTTGCCGGCGCCGTTGCAGATCGGGCGATAGCTGTAGGTCGGCGGGATGAACCGCGTCAGGGTCCGGACCGGCACCTGCCGAAGGGCCGCCACGTCGCATTGCGTGCGGTCGCGCTCGACCCCGCTTACGGGCGCGCCTTCGCGGTAATAGACATTTGTCGGCAGACAGCCCGAAAGCGTCAGGACCACGCAGATCAGAAACGGGACTCGGTACAGGTTCATGGCCACACTCTATGCCGTTTTTCGCGCAGGACAAAGCAATTGACCGTTACCGCCCCATCTGTCATGCAAAGCCCTCGATTGGGTCAAAAAAGGCACCGCCCATGAAGGTCATCATCTGCGGGGCAGGGCAGGTCGGTTGGCAGATCGCACGCCACCTGTCGGGCGAGCGCAACGACGTCACCGTGGTCGACAGCAACCCCGACCTGGTGCGCCGCGCCACCGAGACGCTGGACGTGCAGGGCATCAACGGCTTTGCCAGCTATCCCAACGTGCTCGACCAGGCCGGCGCGCGCGATGCCGACATGATCATCGCCGCCACCCATTCGGACGAGGTCAACATGGTCACCTGCCAGGTGGCGCACTCGGTCTTTTCCATCAACCGAAAGATCGCCCGCCTGCGGTCGCAATCCTATCTCGACGCCATCTACTCGGACCTCTACCGCCGCGACCACATGCCCATTGACGTCGTGATCTCGCCAGAGCGCGAGGTGGCCGAGGCCGCGCTGCAACGCCTTGCCGCCCCCGCCGCCTTCGACACCGAAACATTCATGGAAGGCCGCGCCCAGCTTCTGGGCCTGCGGATCGACGAGGATTGCCCGATCGTCAACACGCCCCTGCGGCAGTTGACCGATCTTTTCTCGACGCTCGAGGTGGTGGTGCTGGCCATCCGCCGCGACGGCAAGCTTTTCGCGCCCGAGGCCGAGGACCAGCTTTTCGTCGGCGACGACGCCTATGTCTTTGCCCCCACCGAGGACGTGCCGCGCACGATGGAGGTGTTCGGCAAGACCTCGCAGACCCAGGAACGGCTGGTCATCATCGGCGGCGGCAATATCGGCCTCAGCGTCGCCAAGCGGATCGAGAAGCGCGGCAAGCGCACCCGCGTCAAGGTGATCGAGCGCGACCGCAAGGTGGCCGAACGCGCCGCCGACGCGCTGGAACGCACCATCGTGCTCAACGGCGACGGTCTCGACGCGCAACTGCTGGCCGAGGCCAACATCTCGCGCACCGATGCGGTGCTGGCCGTCACCGACGACGACAAGACCAACATGCTGGCCGCCGTGCGCGCCAAGGCCGAGGGCTGCCCCTTTGCCATCGCCCTGATCAACGACCCTACATTGCTGCCGATGATGGAGCCCCTGGGCATCGACGCCTACATCAACCCGCGCTCCACCACCGTCAGTTCGATCCTGCGCCATGTCCGGCACGGGCGGGTGCGCTCGGTCTATTCCATCGGCGATGCCGAGGCCGAGGTGATCGAGGCCGAGGTCATGTCCACCTCAAACATCGCCGGGGCCGCCATCCGCGAGATCGACTTTCCCGAAGGCGTGCTCGTCGGGGGTGTGTTGCGCGAGGACAAGGTGCTGAAACCCTCCGGCACCATGCGGATCGAAGCCGGTGACGTGGTGGTGATCTTCGCGCTGGCGTCCGACGTGAACCGGGTGGAACAGCTCCTGCAGGTCTCGATTGATTTCTTCTGAGACATCGTCGCCGGGCCTGACGGCCCGCATCCTGCGGTTCCCGCTCATTCTCGTGCTGACCGGAATCGCCAGCATCGCCATGCTGGGCCCTGCGCTTCATGCGTTTTGGCAGGACGATCATTCCGTCGCCCGCGCGTTTCTCTATTCCAGCGTGCTGGGCGTCACCTTTCTCGTGCTGGTGGGTCTTGCGATCGCGGGCCGCCGAAGCCAGGACAATTCGGACATCCAGAACCTGGCCTCGCTGGCGCTGGCCTATACCGCTTTGCCGGTGTTTCTGGCGCTGCCCTTTTACGAGGGGCTGGAGACCACGCGCTTTCTCAACGCCTATGTCGAGATGGTGTCGTGCCTGACCACCACCGGCGCCACGCTTTTCGACAATCCTGCCCGCCTGGTCGACAGCCTGCATCTGTGGCGCGGCATGGTCGGCTGGTTCGGCGGGCTTCTGATCTGGATCGCGGCCTCGGCCGTGCTGGCGCCGATGAACCTCGGCGGGTTCGAGATTACCGTCTCCGCCGAACCGGGGCAGGGCGAGGACGCGCTCAGCCGCTTTCGGCGCGCCAGTTCCGCCCGGCGAATCGCACAAAGCACGAAGGTGCTTGCGCCGGTCTATATCGGGCTGACCGGCGTGCTCTGGCTGATGCTGATGCTGGGCGGCGACCGACCGCTTGTGGCGGCCGTGCACGCCATGTCCACCCTCGCCACCAGCGGCATCTCCGCCGTCGGCGGGGTCGAGAACGCCGGCAGCGGCTACGGCGGCGAGATCGTGATCTTTCTCTTCATGTTCTTCGCCCTGTCACGCCTGACGTTTTCGTCCGACACCCTGACAAGCCGCTCCACCAGCGTCTTGCACGACCCCGAGTTCCGCATCGGCACCGCGCTGGTTCTCGGGGTGCCGCTCATCCTCTTTTCGCGCCACTGGCTGGGCGCCTTCGACGTCGACCAGGTCGAGGATTTCGGCCAGGCGCTTCAGGCGCTCTGGGGCGGCACCTTCACCGTCATGTCGTTCCTGTCGACCACCGGCTTTCAAAGTGCGGCGTGGGAAGCTGCGCAATCCTGGTCGGGGCTCGGCACGCCGGGCCTGCTGCTCATGGGGCTGGCGATGTTCGGCGGCGGCGTGGCCACCACGGCGGGGGGCGTGAAACTCCTGCGGATCTACGCGCTCTACCTGCACGGCCAGCGCGAGATGGAGCGGCTGATCCACCCCTCGTCGGTAGGGCGCGCCGGCGTCCACACCCGCCGCATGCGCCGCGAGGGCGCGTTCGTCGCTTGGATCTTCTTCATGCTCTTCGCCCTGTCGCTGGCGCTGGTGACCGTCCTTATGGCGGCCGTCGGGGAAGACCTGCAAAACGCGATCGTGCTGTCGACCGCGGCGCTGGCCACCGCGGGCCCGCTCACCCAGGTCGGCGCCGACGCGCCCATCGGCCTGCTGGAGATGCGCCCGGCGGCCAAGCTGGTCTTTTCCGCCGCGATGGTGCTGGGGCGGATGGAAACCCTGGCCCTCATCGCGCTTTTCAACCCCAGCCTGTGGCGCCGCTGACGCCCGGCAATATCGGCGCCGCGGGGCCGTGGTGTCACAGGCCTGAAACATCGCCCGGGCAAGACACCGCAACGAATTGATTTTTGGGCTGGAAACTCGGAAACGCGCACTCCATACTCGCCGCTGAGGGAGAAAGGGGCGAGTGAAGGCCCCTCGCAAGAACAAAGGCTATAAAAACAATGGCAACAGACCGACAAAACCTGCAAGACGCATTTCTGAATCAGGTTCGCAAGACCAAGATCCCGGTCACCGTTTTCCTGATCAATGGCGTCAAGCTGCAAGGTGTCATCACCTGGTTCGACAATTTCTGCATCCTGCTGCGCCGCGACGGGCAGTCACAGCTTGTCTACAAGCATGCCGTGTCCACCATCATGCCGTCCCAGCCGGTCAGCCTTTATGAGGGCGACGACGCGTCTTGACGCTCACCGAACGCTCGGACACCCGCGCCTGGGTCCTGCACCCGGACATTCCCAGTTCAGACCGAGACCGTGACCCGGCGCTCGCGCTCGAAGAAGCCGTGTCTCTGGGCCATGCCCTGCCGGGGCTCGAGGTTCTGGGCGGCTCGGTTGTGCGCCTGCGCGACCCGCATCCCGGCATGCTCTTCGGCAAGGGCAAGCTGGCCGAGCTGCAGGCGCTGGTAGAGGAAAACGAGGTCGAGCTGGTTCTGATCGACGGGCCCGTTTCGCCTGTGCAGCAGCGCAACCTGGAAAAGAAGCTGGGCGTCAAACTGCTCGACCGCACCGGACTGATCCTCGAGATCTTCTCGGACCGCGCCGCCACCCGCGAAGGCGTGTTACAGGTCGAAATGGCCGCCCTCAGCTATCAGCGCACCCGTCTTGTCCGAGCCTGGACCCACCTGGAACGCCAGCGCGGGGGATTGGGCTTTGTCGGCGGGCCGGGCGAGACCCAGATCGAGGCGGACAGGCGGGCCATCGACGAACAACTCGTCCGCCTGCGCCGCCAGCTGGAAAAGGTCGTGAAAACCCGCACCCTGCACCGTGCGGCGCGCGCCAAGGTGCCGTTTCCGATCGTGGCGCTGGTGGGCTACACCAACGCCGGCAAGTCCACGCTCTTCAACCACCTCACGGGGGCCGAGGTCATGGCCAAGGACATGCTCTTTGCCACGCTCGACCCCACGATGCGCAAAATCGCCCTGCCGGGCGGCGGCCCCGAGGTGATCCTGTCCGATACCGTGGGCTTCATCTCCGATCTGCCCACGGAACTGGTCGCCGCCTTCCGCGCCACACTCGAGGAGGTGCTGGCCGCCGACCTGATCGTCCATGTCCGCGACATCTCGCACCCCGAGACCGAGGACCAGGCCGGCGACGTGCGCGAGATCCTCATCAGCCTCGGCGTGCTCGAGACCACGCCACAGATCGAGGTCTGGAACAAGATCGACCGCCTGACGCCGGAGGACCGCACCCTGGTCGAGAACCGCGCCGCGCGGCTTGAAAACGTGCAGCTTCTGTCGGCCATCACCGGAGAAGGCATGGATGCGCTCAGCGACACGATCATCACCCGGCTGGCGGGCACCACACGTGTCGAGACGGTCACGCTGGGCTTCGACGCGGGGCGCAAACGCGCCTGGCTCTTCGAGAAGGGGCTGGTCGAGGACGAGGTGCAGGACGAGGACGGCTATACCCTGACCGTGCGCTGGAACGAGACGCAGAAGTCGCAGTTCGACGGTCTGTGATCCCCGCACCGATGCTGTGCGCCGCCGCGCGTCCCTCGCACTGTCGTGATTTGCGAAACCTGGGCGCGCGCCCGATCTAGGACGCGTATCAGGCCCGACAAAGGATGCAGACCATGGCGAAAACCTTCCACCAACTGGCATTCACCGACGCCGTCCGCGCCATGCAGGAAAAGCAGGGCTCTGCCGCGATGTATGCCCGCAGCCTTGGTCCCGACGCCCCCGCCGACGACCGTCTCGGCCCGAACGAGGCACAGTTCATCGCCCTGCGCGACGGGTTCTACCAGGCCACGGTCAGCGCCACGGGCTGGCCCTATGTCCAGTTCCGCGGCGGCCCGCGCGGTTTTCTCAAGGTGCTGGACGACAAGACGCTGGGCTATGCGGATTATCGCGGCAACCGGCAGTATATCTCCACCGGCAACCTGGCGGAGAACGACCGTATCTCTCTTATCCTGATGGATTATCCCAACCAGGCGCGGCTCAAAATCCTGGGGCGCGTGCAACTCAGCGACGACCCCGATCTGATCTCGCGGTTGACGGATGACGGCTACAAGGCGCGCCCCGAGCGGGCCGTCGTCATCACCGTCGAAGGGTTCGACTGGAACTGCCCGCAGCATATTCCGGTCCGCCTGACGGTCGAGGAACTGGGCCCGATCCTCGAACCCTTTCAACAGGAGCTGGCCAGCCTGCGCGCAGAGAACGCCGCACTCAAGGCCCGGCTGGAGGCAGCTCAGTCACTGTGAACCAGCCGCAGGTAGGGCCGCTCGCTGGGATGTGACAGCGGCGCGGGCCGCTCGCGCCGCGGCGCCGGGGCAGGGGGCGACAACGGCGCCTGGTCTTCCGCTAACCCGGTGGCTTCGGGTTCGGTCAGGTCCACCGGCGTCACCTTGCACGCAACGATGCGGAACCGGCGCGGCGTGTTGCCGATCGGCCCCGAGGACACCAAACAGCCCAGCGCGCGCGAGATATCCCCCAGGTCGCTGCGCAGCGGCAGGACGATCAGCGTCGCGGCCATCGCCGCGCGGCGGAGGCCGCCGGGCGCGCTCAGGTCCAGGCGCAGCGTCGCGGGCCGCTCGAACAGGTCCACCATCGCGTCGGCCAGTTGTCCCCGGTCTTCGGGTGCGATCAGCGACGACAGGGGCATGCCGCGCACTTCCATGCCCATCACGTCCGACAGATGCGTGCCGGCGATGCGCAGCCGCGCGATGCCGGGCGCGACCTTTTCCGCAATGAACGCGTTACTCAGCAGGCTCTCGATGCCGCGCGGGTCGATCTCGGTGCGCAGCGGCACGTCGCCGCCCCGGCGCATCCCCGACCAGTAGCTTACGAATTTCCGCAGGTCGGCCTCGCGGTCCGCCCGCCGTGGCCCGCTGCCGGAGCGCCAAAGGTCGGTGCTCTTGTCCGGAAACGAGCTTCCAGAATCATCCTTCATCGATCTTCCCCATCCGGCGCGCGGCCGGTTTCACCACCGTAATTCGGATCCGGACACGGGCGCTGCCCGCCCGGATCGTTCGGTCGAGCCCCACGCCTGGTCCCCCGGTACCAACCCGCGGTCCGATCAACTTGAATCAGAAGCGGCCCGACCTGGAGCAATTGTGCCATATTTCTGCCTGATTTGTTTATTTTTCTTACCGATTGGTTAATTCCTCGCTGCGCGTACCGCTTGCGAAGGGGGCGCCGACGCACTAGGAAACCTTCGCAGGAACGGGCATTTCATGGCCCCGCCGCAAAGGACCAACACCCGTGACACATGCGCCCCCTCAGCTCAATTCCATGACCGGCTTTGCTGCGGGGCAGGGCGCGCAGGGGCGCTTCGGCTGGACATGGGACCTGCGCGCGGTCAACGGGCGCGGGCTCGACCTGCGCTTGCGCGTGCCCGATTGGATCGAGGGGCTCGAGGCCGGCCTGCGCGCGCGGCTGACTGCGACGCTCGGGCGCGGCAACGTCACCCTGTCGCTGAAGCTTCAGGCCCAGGACGGCGGCTCCAGCGCCCGGCTCGACGAGGCACAGCTCGGCGTGGTGCTGACCGCCATGACCCGGATCGAGGCGCGAGCCATGGAAATGGGCCTGTCGCTCGCGCCGGCCAACGCCGCCGACGTGCTGGCCCTCCGCGGCGTCTTCGAGCCCGGCACCCAGGACGAGGATACCGCCGCACTCGGCAAGGCGCTACTGGCCGATTTCGAAACCGTTCTCAGCAGCTTCCTGACCATGCGCCGCCGCGAAGGCGCGGCGCTGGCCGAGGTGCTGACCGGCCAGTTGACCCGCATTGCCGAGCTGACAGACGCCGCCGCCGCCGCCGCCGAGGCCCGCCGCCCCGAGACCGAGGCGAATTTCCGCGCCGCGCTTCAGCGCGTGATGGACAATGCCGACGGCGTCGACGAGGCCCGCATCGCCCAGGAACTGGCGGTACTGGCCGTGAAGACCGACGTCACCGAGGAAATCGACCGCCTGCGCAGCCACGTCGCCGCCGCCCGCGACCTGATCGCCGGCGGCAGCCCCGCGGGCCGCAAGCTCGACTTTCTCGCGCAGGAGTTCAACCGCGAGGCCAACACGCTGTGTTCCAAGGCACAGAACAGCGAGTTGACGAGCGTGGGGCTGGAACTGAAAAGCGTGATCGAACAGATGCGCGAACAGGTGCAGAATGTGGAGTGACCTGCAAAACAGCGTTTTGCAGGTCATCCCGGACTTGATCCGGGATCTCCCGGCAATTTCGCACCACCCCGTCCCGGGCTTGACCCTGCCTGCCCCGGGCCTGATCCGGAGGGACCTCATGGCCCCTCGCACACTCTCCCCCAAAGGTTTTGCGCCGCCTTCGGCGTCGCCGCAGCGCGCCTTCGGCGCTTGCATGAGTATTTTCGGCAAGAAAAAGCCGGGCGAACTGCCCGGATCGGAGGCCGCATGAAACACCGCCGCGGCCTTCTGATCATCCTGTCCTCGCCCTCGGGCGCGGGCAAATCCACGCTGTCACGCCGCCTGCGCGACTGGGACGAGACGATCTCGTTCTCGGTATCGGCCACCACGCGGCCCCCGCGCGCGGGCGAGCTGGACGGGCAGGATTATCATTTCCTCGACGACGCCACCTTCCGCCGGCAGGTGGCGGCCGGCGAGATGCTGGAACACGCCCATGTCTTCGGCAATTTCTACGGCTCGCCCAAAGCACCGGTGCAGGCCGCCATCGACGAGGGCCGCGACGTTCTGTTCGACATCGACTGGCAGGGCGCGCAGCAGATCCAGAACTCGGCGCTCGGGCCCCATACCCTCTCGATCTTCATCCTGCCGCCCAGCATCACCGAGTTGCACCGCCGGCTGGAAACCCGCGGCCAGGACAGCCCCGACACGATCGCCAAGCGGATGCAGAAAAGCTGGGACGAGATCAGCCATTGGGGCGAATACGATTACGTGCTGGTCAATGACGATCTCGACACCACCGATGCCGCGCTCAAGACCATCGTGTCCGCCGCCCGCCTGCGCCGCCTGCAACAGCCCGACCTGAATGCCCACGTGCAACGCCTTCAGGCCGAATTCGAGGAGAGATGAATGCCCATTTACGCGCTTGACGACGTGATCCCGCAGTTGGAGGACGGCGCCTGGGTCGCGCCCGACGCCAACATCATCGGCAAGGTGGTGCTGGAAGAGAACGCCTCGGTCTGGTTCGGCTGCACCCTGCGCGGCGACAACGAGCCCATCGTCGTGGGGCAGGGCAGCAACGTGCAGGAAAACGTGGTCATGCACACCGATCCCGGCTTTCCGCTGAGTATCGGGCGCGGCTGCACCATCGGGCACAAGGCGATGCTGCACGGCTGCACGCTGGGGGAAAACACGCTGATCGGCATGGGCGCCACGGTGCTGAATGGCGCCAGGATCGGCAAGAACTGCCTGATCGGGGCCTGCGCGCTGATTACCGAGGGCAAGGAGATCCCCGACAACAGCCTGGTGATGGGCGCGCCGGGCAAGGTCGTGCGCGAGCTGGACGACAAGGCCATCGCGGCCTTCAAGGCCACCGCGCTGCACTACCAGAAGAACGCCGCCCGCTACCGGGCGGGACTGCGCGCCCTCGACCTCGAATGAACCAGGGCAATATCGCCACGCTCCTGCAGGCGATCCCCTTGGCCGCTGTCCTGATCGGGCGGGGCGAGCGTATCCTTGGCGTGAACGACCGCGCCACGGCCTTGCTCGGGCCGGGGCTGACCGGGCGCCATTTCATCACCGCCATCCGTCAGCCCACCGTGCTCGACGCGGTCGAGGCGTCTTTGCGCGACCGCGAGATGCGCCAGACGCGCTATCTCTCCAGCGCCGGGGCGCAGGACACCACGTTCGCCGTCACCTGCAGCCCGGTCGAAACCGACGCAGGCTCCGGCGTGCTTTTGTGTTTCGAGGATGTCACCCATCTCGAGCAGGTGGGCCAGATGCGCCGCGATTTCGTCGCCAATGTCAGCCACGAGTTGCGCACGCCGCTGACCGCGCTTCTGGGCTTCATCGAAACCCTGCGTGGCCCGGCCCGCAATGACCCTGCCGCGACCGAGCGTTTCCTTGGGACCATGCAGGTCGAGGCCAGCCGGATGGAACGTCTGGTGAAGGACCTGCTGTCGCTCAGCCGGGTCGAGGCCCAGGAACGCGTGCGCCCCACGGACCGGGTCGATCTTGTCCGGCTGATCCACGCCGTGATCCATGCCACCCGTCCCATCGCCGAGGAAGCCGACGTGACGGTGGCGTTCCAGCCCGAGCTGGCCGATATCACCGTGCCGGGCGATGCGGACCAGCTTCAGCAGGTCTTCACCAATCTCATCGAGAACGCCATCAAGTATGGCGGACCGGGCAAGACCGTTACCCTGGACCTTGCCGCGCATTCCGATCATCCCGCCTTGCGGGGCCCCTCGGCGGTGGTGTCCGTGGCCGACCAGGGGCCGGGCATCGAGGAAGTGCACATCCCGCGACTGACGGAACGCTTCTACCGCATCGACAGCCACCGCTCTCGCGAGATGGGCGGCACCGGGCTGGGGCTGGCCATCGTCAAGCACATCGTCAACCGCCATCGCGGGCGACTGAAGGTCGAATCGCAGCTGGGGCAGGGCACCCGATTCGACGTTATTCTGCCCTCGCGCCCTACCGCGCGGCAGACCTGACGCGTCCCCTGTCCGTGTGCCCCGAGGTCAACCACAATTAATTCGTGGTTAACCTTTATAAAAAGCGGCCTGTCATAAAACCGTTACAAAACTGTAACAGAAGCGTCGTGCTGAGTACGTAGCAGGACACCGAGGTCACCTGCTGCAAGGTGATCGGGATACATGGATATCAGGAGCTTTATATGTCCTTCATGAAAATGACCGCCTCTACCCTGGCGATCGCGGCCGTTTCGGCCACCGCTGCCGCTGCACGTGACAACGTCCAGGTTGCCGGTTCCTCGACGGTTCTGCCCTACGCCTCGATCGTGGCCGAACTGTTCGGCGAAAACACCGACTTCCCGACCCCGGTCGTGGAATCGGGTGGCTCGTCGGCCGGCCTCAAGCGTTTCTGCGAAGGCGTTGGCGAAAACACCATCGACGTGGCGAACGCATCGCGCGCCATCCGCGAAAAAGAGATCCAGGCCTGCGCCGACAACGGCGTGACCGACATCATCGAAGTGCGCATCGGCTATGACGGCATCGTCTTCGCCAGCCAGCAGTCGGGCCCCGAGTTCACCGCGTTCGAGCCCACCGACATCTTCAACGCCATCGGCGCCACCGTCCTGAAAGACGGCGAACTGGTCGAGAACACCCACGAGACGTGGTCCGAGTTCAACAGCGAGCTGCCCGACGCCGAAATCGCGATGTTCATTCCCGGCACCAAGCACGGCACCCGCGAAGTCTTCGAAGAGAAGGTTCTGCTGGTCGGCTGCGAGGAAACCGGCGCGATGCAGGCCATGCTGGACAGCGGCATGAGCGAGGACGAGGCCGAGGATTCGTGCCTCGACGTCCGTCAGGACGGCAAGTCGGTCGACATCGACGGCGACTACACCGAGACCCTGGCGCGTATTGACGCCAACACCAACGGCATCGGCGTGTTCGGCCTGGCGTTCTACGAGAACAACACCGACAAGCTGAAGGTCGCCACCATGAGCGGCGTCGCACCCTCGACCGAGACCATCGCCTCGGGCGAATACCCGGTTTCGCGTCCGCTGTTCTTCTACGTCAAGAAAGCGCATATCGGCGTGATCCCCGGCCTGAAAGAATACGCCCAGTTCTTCGTCGCCGACGAGATCGCAGGCCCCGGCGGCCCGCTGTCGAACTACGGCCTGGTCGCGGACCCGGAACTGGCCGAGACCCAAGCAAAGGTCGAATCCGAAGAAACCATGGGCAGCGGCTCCTGATAGCCACTGACCACCGGGGGCGGCATATTCCGCCGCCCCCACACCCCTTTTAGGTAATTTTTCCAGACAGACGGATGGGGGGCTCATGCCGACACTCTGGCTATTCCTGATCGTGCTTGGCATCGCGGCGGTGGGCTATGTGCTGGGCCGTCAGCGCGCGCTCGGCACCGTGGGGGGCGACAACCGGCGCCTCCACTCCCTGCCGTCCTATTACGGCTCGAACGTCCTGATAAAGGTGGTCGTTCCCGCCTTCCTGCTGATGGTCGCCTGGCTGCTGATCCAGCCGATCGTGGTCGGCAACACGATCTCGGGCATGATCCCGGATCGCTCGGTCGACGCCAAGGGCTCGCTCGGCCTCGTGATGGCCGAGGTGCGCCGCACCGCCGATGGGCTCGACAACGCCGTGGCCCAGGGCCTGATGGACGAGGATTTCGTCACCGGCGCCCGCGCCGACCTGGCCGATGTCACGCAGCGTCTCAGGGACGCCGGGCAGATCGTCACCTCCGAAGTGACCCAGCCCATCCTGAACGCAGCGCAGCGCTACCGGGTGATGAACGCCACCGGCAACCTGATGATGACCATCGCCGTGCTGGTCGTCGCTGTTTTGGGCGCGCTCTGGGGCCTGCGCGAATCCCACGGCGATTTCCGCGCCCGCAACACGGTCGAGCGCAGCATCCGCGCCCTGCTGATCGGCGCCGCCTCCATCGCCATCCTGACCACGGTGGGCATCATCCTGTCGCTGGTGTTCAACACCATCGAGTTCTTCCGTCTCTACCCCGCTGCCGACTTCTTCTTCGGCACCAACTGGGCGCCCAGCTTCTCGGGCCGGGGCGGCAGTTCCGACCTCGGCGTGCTGCCGCTTTTGTGGGGCACGTTCTACATCTCAATCGTGGCGTTGGCCGTGGCCGTGCCCATCGGCCTCTTTGCCGCCATCTACCTGTCGGAATATGCCTCGCCCAAGGTTCGCTCGGTCGCCAAGCCATTGCTCGAGGTGCTGGCCGGCATCCCCACCATCGTCTACGGCCTCTTCGCCCTGCTGACGGTCGGCCCGCTGCTGCTCAAGGTCTTCGGTGATGACGGGCTTGGCATCATGCAGGCCGGCACCGCCGTGATGACCGCCGGCCTCGTGATGGGCATCATGCTCATCCCCTTCGTCAGCTCGCTTTCCGACGACATCATCAACGCCGTACCGCAGGCCATGCGTGACGGCTCCTACGGCCTTGGCGCCACACAATCGGAAACCATCCGCCAGGTCGTGCTGCCCGCCGCCCTGCCGGGTATCGTGGGCGCCATCCTTCTGGCCGCCAGCCGCGCCATCGGCGAGACGATGATCGTGGTGCTGGGGGCAGGGGCCGCCGCCCGGCTCGACCTCAACCCGTTCGAGGCCATGACCACCGTCACCGCCAAGATCGTCAGCCAGCTGACGGGTGACGCCGACTTCGCCTCGCCCGAGGCGTTGGTGGCCTTCGCCCTCGGGATGACGCTCTTCGTCATCACGCTTTGCCTCAACGTCTTCGCCCTCTACATCGTGCGCAAATACCGGGAGCAGTACGAATGACCGACGCAACGCTCAGCGGCGGCCACGGCCGCTCCTCGCTCACCACGACCGACGCCAACACCAAGCGGCGCAACGCCGCCGAGAAACGCTTCCGCGCCTACGGGCTGACGGCGATCGTGATCGGCCTCTTCTTCCTTGTCGTGCTGTTCGTCTCGATCATCCGCTCGGGCCTTCCGGCCTTCACTCACACAGTGGTGGAAATGGAGTTCACTCTGACGCAGGCTCAATATGACGAGGCCGAGGACCAACTCTTCAAGACCAAGGCCTATTCCAACCTCTTCATCGCCCAGCTTCAGGCGCAACTGGAGGAGCGCGGGATGGAGGTCGAATTCGACGAGGCCGCGATCGAACGCTTGCTGGGCAAGGTCGGCGGCAATCTGCGCGAATACTATTCCGCCAACCAGAACCGCCTGGGCGAGCCGGTGCAATTTTCCCTGTCCGCCTCGTCGCGCGTCGACGGCTATTTCAATGGCCGCGTCACCCGCGAGGCGCTGCAGGACAGCCGGTTTCTGATGGCCTCGGACCTCGACCTGGTGGATGCGCTGCGCAACGCCGGCATCATCAGGTCCGAATTCAACTGGAACTTCATCACCGGCGCCGACTCGGGCGTCGACAACCCCGGCGGGGCTGGCATCGGCGCCTCGGTCATCGGTTCGTTCTTCATGATGCTGGTGGTGCTGGTCCTGTCGCTGCCCATCGGCGTCGCCGCCTCGATCTACCTCGAGGAATTCGCACCGCAGAACCGCTTCACCGATCTGATCGAGGTCAATATCTCGAACCTCGCCGCCGTGCCCTCGATCGTCTTCGGCATTCTTGGCCTTGCCGTCTTCATCCAGTTCATGCACCTGCCGCAATCGGCACCGCTGGTGGGGGGCCTCGTGCTGACGCTGATGACCCTGCCGACGATCATCATCTCGACCCGCGCCTCGCTCAAATCCGTGCCGCCCTCGATCCGGGACGCGGCCCTCGGGGTAGGGGCCTCCAAGATGCAGGCGGTCTTCCACCACGTGCTGCCGCTCGCCATGCCCGGCATCCTGACCGGCACCATCATCGGTCTCGCGCAGGCCCTGGGCGAAACCGCGCCGCTTCTGCTGATCGGCATGGTCGGCTTCGTCGCCCGCGGCTACCCCGACGGCTTCGTCGCCGGCTTCACCGAGCCGAACTCGGCCATGCCCGCCCAGATCTACACCTGGGCCGCCCGCGCCGACGCCAGCTTCTATGAAAAAGCCTGGGGCGGAATCATCATCCTCCTGGTTTTCCTGCTGACCATGAACATCATCGCCATCATCCTGCGCCGGCGCTTCGAGCGCCGCTGGTAGAAAGGGACCTCCCCATGTACGATACGCCAAATACGGAGAGAGCCGTGGATCAGAAAGACATCAAATTCTCGGCCAGGGGCGTGCAGGTCTATTACGGCGACACCCATGCCATCAAAGACGTGGACGTGGCGCTGGAAGACAAAACCGTCACCGCCTTCATCGGCCCCTCGGGCTGTGGCAAGTCCACCTTCCTGCGGTGCCTCAACCGGATGAACGACACGATCGACATCTGCCGGGTCGAGGGCGACATCCTGCTGGATGGCGAGGATATCTACGACCGCAAGGTCGATCCTGTGCAACTGCGCGCCAAGGTCGGCATGGTGTTCCAGAAACCCAACCCGTTCCCCAAGTCGATCTACGACAACATCGCCTACGGCCCCCGCATCCACGGCATGGCAAAGTCCAAGGCCGACCTCGACGAGATCGTCGAGCGCGCCCTGCGTCGCGGCGCCATCTGGGACGAGGTCAAGGACCGCCTGCAAGCCTCCGGCACGGGCCTCTCGGGCGGCCAGCAACAGCGCCTGTGCATCGCCCGCGCCGTGGCGACCGAACCCGAGGTTCTGCTGATGGACGAGCCCTGTTCGGCGCTCGACCCCATCGCCACCGCCCAGGTCGAGGAACTGATCGACGAGCTGCGCACCGAATATTCCGTCGTGATCGTGACCCACTCGATGCAGCAGGCCGCGCGCGTCAGCCAGAAGACCGCCTTCTTCCACCTCGGCAACCTGGTGGAATTCGGCGAAACCGGCAAGATCTTCACCAATCCCGAAGATCCCCGCACCGAAAGCTATATCACCGGCCGGATCGGCTAAGGAGGCTCTGCAATGTCCGACGAACACATCTCCTCGGCTTTCGACCGAGACCTCGAAACCGTCCAGGCGCTGATCATGAAGATGGGCGGTCTGGTGGAAGAGGCGATCATGAACGCCGCCATCTCGCTCGACACCCGCGACGAGGAACTGGCCGAAAAGGTCCGCTCCGGCGACCGGGCGATCGACGACCTCGAAGAACAGATCGACGAGGAAACCGCCCGCACCATCGCCCTGCGCGCGCCCACCGCCATCGACCTGCGTGTCATCCTCACGGTGATGAAGATCGCCTCGAACCTCGAACGTATCGGCGACTATGCCAAGAACATGGCCAAGCGAACGACCGTGCTGTCGCAGATGACCCCGATCACCGGGGCCACCGCCTCGCTGCGCCGCATGGCCCGCGAAACCGAGCGCATGCTGCGCGACGTTCTGGACGCCTATATTCAGCGCGATGCGGCACTCGCCCGCGAGGTGATCCAGCGCGACCACGATGTCGACCAGATGTACAACGCGCTGTTCCGCGAATTCCTGACCTTCATGATGGAAGACCCTCGCAACATCACGCCCTGCATGCACCTGCACTTCATCGCCAAGAACACCGAGCGCATGGGCGACCATGTCACCAACATCGCCGAACAGGTGGTCTATCTCGTGACCGGCACAATGCCCGAAGACAACCGCCCCAAAAGCGACAAGACCTCGCTGGACCCCAAGGTCTCGCCCCAGGTCGGCGCATAACGAAGGACAACAGACGTCATGGCAAGCGATCAGCCCAGCGTACTTCTGGTCGAGGATGAACCCGCGCAGCGCGAAGTGCTGGCCTACAACCTCGAGGCCGACGGCTTTGCCGTGACCCGTGCCGAAAACGGCGAAGAGGCCCTGATGCTGGTCGACGAGGCCGCACCGGACCTCATCCTCCTGGACTGGATGCTGCCCAACGTGTCGGGCATCGAGGTCTGCCGCCAGCTCAAGACCCGCTCCGAGACGCGCAACGTGCCCATCATCATGCTCTCGGCCCGCTCCGAGGAGGTGGACCGCGTGCGGGGCCTGGAAACCGGCGCCGACGACTACGTGATCAAGCCCTATTCGGTGATCGAACTCATGGCCCGCGTCCGCGCCCAACTGCGCCGCACCCGGCCCTCGACCGTGGGCGAACGGCTGGAATACGAGGATATCATCCTCGATTCCGAAACCCACCGCGTCACGCGTCAGGGCGAGGGGCTGAAGCTCGGGCCGACCGAGTTCCGCCTGCTGTCGACCTTCATGGAAAAACCGGGCCGCGTCTGGAGCCGCGAGCAACTGCTCGACCGGGTCTGGGGCCGCGACATCTATGTCGACACCCGCACCGTCGACGTCCATATCGGCCGGCTGCGCAAGGCGCTCTGCCAGCACGGCGGCGACGACCCGCTGCGCACGGTACGCGGGGCAGGGTACTCGCTGGGCTGACGGCGCCGCGACTGGCGTTCACTGTTCTTCAAATACTCAAATCAAACAAATAAAGCGTGGCGCAGCCACTCGATATGGATGGTTGCGCTTTGGCCGAGCTCGTCTACTCTGTCGCACGGGACCGGACTGCAAAGGGCGCAGATCATGCTACCACTTCACGGCAAGGTCGCCCTCGTCACAGGCACCTCCGCCCCCAACGGAATCGGACAGGCCATCGCCCGCAGGCTGGCAGAGGACGGCGCGCATGTGGTCGTCACCGATCTCGGCGGCACCATGCAGATCGACGGCGTCGCCACCCCGCGCCTCTCGCTGCTGGAAACGCTCGCCGCCGAGCTCGATCCCTCGGGCACGGCGCTTGAACTGGACGTCACCGATGCCGCGCAGATCGACGCGGTCATCGCACAGGTACAGCGCACGCTCGGACGCGTGGACATCCTCGTCAACAACGCCGGCAGCCTCGCGGGCGCGGATAATTTCATGTCCACCACACCCGCCCAGTGGACCAGCAGTTTCAACGTCAACCTTCTGGCCCCGATGATGCTGACGCGCGCCGTGATCCCGGGCATGCAGGCCGCCGGGGGCGGGCGGATCATCAATATCGGCTCCACCGGCAGCCTGGGCGCCGAACCCGGGTTCGGCGCGTACACGGCGATGAAACACGGGCTGGTGGGCCTGACCAAGACCATCGCCGCCGAGTTCGGCCCCGACAACATCCTGTGCAACATCGTCTGTCCCGGCTATATCGCCACCGATATGCATATGGCCGCCAACACGCGGATCGCCGGCGAACGCGGGCTGAGCGTGGAGGAGGTCAAGGCGCAGCGGTATGCCAGCGTGGCCCAGCGCGACGCGGGCCGACCCGCCGACGTGGCCGATGCCGTGGCCTATCTGGCCGGACCGCAATCGCGCTATGTCACGGGAATCACGCTGCCGGTTTCGGGCGGCGTGCCTTACGGGATCTGACATCGGCATGTCACCGGGGCAGGGGGTCTTCATCCTCCGCCTGCGGCGCAAGCCAGTCGCGGAACTTCATCACCGCGCTGTCCCGTGCCTTTTCCTCCGGCCAGACCAGGTGATAGGCACCGGGGCTGTCGGTGCGCCCGCCCCAGACGGTGACCAGCTTGCCGGTCGCCAGATCCTGCTCGGCCAGGTAATCCGGCAACAGCGCCACGCCCAGCCCGTGCAAGGCGGCCTGCGTGATGGTCGAGAACTGGTCGTATATCGTGCCCGCCACCGTGCCGGTCTCGACCCCGTGCGCCGCGAACCACGCGCGCCACGCCTCGGGCCGGGTTTCGATATGCAGCAAGGGCAGGGACGTCACGTCCCGCGCCCGCGTCACCGCCGTCCGCTCTAAAAGCGCGGGCGCGGCCACCGCCACCACCGCCTCGCTTTTCAGCCGCAGGCTTTGCGTGCCAGGCCAACCGCCACTTCCGAAAAGAATAGCCGCATCAAAAGGTTCTGCGGCAAAGTTGAACGGTTTCAGCCGGGTCGACAGGTTCAGCGTCACCTCCGGGTGCGCCGCGGCAAACTCCGGCAGGCGCGGCACCAGCCAGCGCATCCCGAAGGTCGGCAATATCGCCAGGTTCAGGCTGCCGCCCCCGGGGTTCAGCGCCAGCTTCAGCGAGGCCTGGCTGATCCGGTTCAGCGCCGCGCGCGTCTCGCCGGCGTATTCCCGCGTCTCGGGTGTCAGCCGCACGCGCCGCCCTTCGCGCAGGAACAGCGGCACGCCCAGCTGGCTTTCCAGCGTCTGCAACTGCCGGCTCACCGCGCTCTGGCTCAGGCTCAGCTCGTCTGCCACCGCCGTCAGGCTGCCCAGCCGTTCGAGCGCTTCCAGCGCGCGCAGGGCGCCAAGCGATGGCAGAAAGCGACGGGGCAGGGACATCTATGCAGTTTCCTCATGAACCTATACAGAATTGCCGCTTTTTATTGCGCTTATCTCAGGATAAATTCAACCCGAACCGAATTTCCCCTGCAAAGGAGCCCGCCATGAGCCTCGACGCCCCGAAACTTCGTGACAAGGACAAGCCCGACCTCGCCGGGTTCGACTGGGCCGATCCGTTCCTGCTGAACGCCCAACTTGAAGAAGACGAGCGCATGATCGCCGACAGCGCCCGCAGCTTCGCGCAGGAAACCCTGCAACCCAAGGTCAAGGACGCCTACGCGTCGGAAACCTCCGATCCCGGCATCTTTCGCGAGATGGGCCAGATGGGCCTTCTGGGCACCACCATCCCCGAGGAATACGGCGGCCTTGGCGCCAATTACACCACCTACGGCCTCGTCGCGCGCGAGATCGAGCGGGTGGATTCCGGCTATCGCTCGATGATGTCGGTGCAGTCCAGCCTCGTGATGTATCCCATCTATGCCTATGGCAGCGAGGAGCAGCGCCAGAAATACCTGCCGGGCCTGGCCTCGGGCGAACTGATCGGCTGTTTCGGCCTGACCGAGCCCGACGCGGGCTCCGATCCCGCCGCAATGAAGACCCGCGCCGAAAAGACTGACGCAGGCTACAAGATCTCCGGCTCCAAGATGTGGATCTCGAACGCGCCCATCGCCGACGTCTTCGTCGTCTGGGCAAAGTCCGACGCCCATGACGGCAAGATCCGCGGCTTCGTGCTCGACAAGGGCATGAAGGGTCTTTCCGCGCCCAAGATCGGCGGCAAGCAGAGCTTGCGCGCCTCGATCACCGGCGAGATCGTCATGGACGGCGTCGAGGTGGGCGAAGACGCTCTTTTGCCGAATGTTCAAGGGCTTAAAGGCCCCTTTGGATGTCTCAACCGCGCGCGCTACGGCATCGCCTGGGGCGTCATGGGGTCGGCCGAGTTCTGCTGGCACGCGGCACGGCAATACGGCCTTGACCGCAAGCAGTTCAAACGACCGCTAGCGCAGACACAACTTTTCCAGAAGAAACTCGCCGACATGCAGACCGAGATCACCCTTGGCCTTCAGGCCGCTTTGCGCGTCGGTCGCCTCATGGACGCGGCCCAGGCCGCGCCCGAGATGATCAGCCTCATCAAGCGCAACAATTGCGGCAAGGCGCTCGATATCGCACGCATGGCCCGCGACATGCATGGCGGCAACGGCATTTCCGAGGAATTCCACGTCATCCGCCACATGATGAACCTGGAAACGGTCAACACCTACGAAGGCACGCACGACGTGCACGCGCTGATCCTCGGGCGCGCGCAGACCGGCCTTCAGGCGTTCTTTTAAGTCGCCACGGAACGCCGGGGCAGGGGGCGCCTGCCCCGGCGCTAACCGAACCGCCGCGCGTGATCGCTCAGCACCAGAAGCCCGCCGGCAATCGCCCAGTTCTTCACGAAGATCGACATCTGCCAGCCATCCTCGGGCTGAAAGTGAAAGACGCTGGTCACCATGCAATAGACGCTCAGCGCCAGCGCGACCCATCGCGTGGCAAAGCCCAGGAGCAGCGCCAGACCGGTCACTGCGGTGAACACCAGTGCCGGCCAGATCAACCAGCCCGGCAGGCCAAGGCCGGTCAGTAGCGCCATGGCTTGCTCCGGCGCCACGGCTTTCTGCACCGCGCCCGCAAGGAACAACATAGCCATCAGTGCGCGACCGATGCGCAAGGTCCACGAGATGTGCGTCAGCTCGGACAAAGATCTCTCCATCGGCAGGGGCCGCGAGCGCATGGACCCGAGGCAATCCGTATCGCATTCACGCAAGGCCGGTCAGTGAAGTTTCACGCTAGCTCTTTCAAGCATAGCCCATAAACGCATAATCAGTATTATGTTAAATAAACTGACGCTACATAAGCCGCCGCCAAGCTCACAAAATCCCGATCCATCAATGTCTTGCACCAGAGGCTTCAGGTCAACACCACGGGCATCCTCCCATATGCCACACTCAACCGGAACCTGTCACGCCCTACAGCTCTCTCTCGACAGCACCATACGGTACGGTCTATGACGGATGCGCAAAGGACGCTGGTGAAATGACTTCCATTCTGATCCTCAACGGGCCCAACCTGAACCTCCTCGGCACCCGCCAGCCCGAGGTCTATGGCACCACCACGCTTGCCGATATCGAGGTGCAGTGCACCGAAGCGGCCCAGACGCTCGGCCTCGACATCACCTTCGCGCAGTCCAATTCCGAAGGTGCGCTGGTCGACATGATCCACGAAGCCCGCGGCACGCATGACGGTCTCATCCTTAACGCCGGCGCCTATACCCACACCTCCATCGCCCTGATGGACGCGATCTCCAGCGCCGAGATCCCCACGGTCGAACTGCATCTCAGCAATATCCACGCCCGCGAAGAGTTTCGCCACACCTCCTACATCGCCAAGGTGGCGGTCGGCGTGATCTGCGGCTTCGGCGCGCATGGTTACACGCTGGCACTGCACGCCATGGCACGTCACCTGGAGGATGGACGATGATCACCACGGCCCATCTGAACGCGCTCCTGAACGCGCCCAGCATCGAAGAGCTGTGGGACATGCACGTGGCACAGATGGCCGAGTACGGTTTCGACAGGCTGATCTATGGCTTCACCCGCTACCGCACGTCCACATCCCTGGGCGATCCGGATGATTTCGTCCTGCTCAGCAACCACACGCCCGAATACATGAACGTCTTCATCGGCGAAGGGCTTTACCATCACGCGCCGATGGTCCGCTGGGCGCTCGACAACGAAGGCGCCTGTTCTTGGCGTGTCATGGCCGAGATGCTGGAAACCGAAACGCTCACCGCGCAGGAGCGCAAGGTCGTGGAATTCAACGCGTCCATGGGCGTGACCTGCGGCTACTCGATCAGCTTCAAGTCCATGTCGCCGCGCACCAAGGGCGCCATTGCGCTCACCGCCCATGCCGACCGTGATCAGGCCGCCTGCGACGCGCTTTGGCAAGACCATGGCGACGACATCATCCTGCTCAACAACATCGTCCATCTGCGCATCCTCACCCTGCCCTACGAGGCACCGGGCCGCTCGCTGACCCGCCGTCAGAAAGAGGTGCTGGGCTGGGTCGGCGACGGCAAGACGATCCAGGACATCGCGCTGCTGATGGAGTTGACCCCGGCCACCGTGGAAAAACACCTGCGCCTCGCCCGCGAGGCACTCAGCGTCGAGACCACGGCCCAAGCGGTGCTCAAGGCCGCGTTCCAGAACCAGATTTTCGTGCTCCACACTTGAAGGCACGCGCCCGCGCCTCGATAGATCGTAACAAAATTTCGTCCCTGCCCGAAAGAATTTTACCTTTCGGTAAGGATTCCCTTACTTTCATAAATTGACGTTACGTCGCACAGTGGTCGTGTTCCGTGAGTGGTGGCTTTCAAGCCTGGGAACATGGGTCGGCGTCTCCTGCGATTTCAGGTGAGTACCCGGCCTGCCGGTTTTGCCGGGGGCCGGTCGGTTTGCCTATTCATCGGTTGACCGACCGGATTTGCCTGCACCGTCTCATCCCGTTTCAGGTGCCGGGGAATTACGGTGTCGTCCGCCCGGACGGCACCGTTTTTCTTGGCGTCCTACGCGTCCAGATGCGGGAAATAATCCTCGCAGCCGCCCTCTCGGTACACATCCGCGGTGCAGCAATGCAGGCCCCCGCCGAACGCATAGGCGTCGCGCAGTTCCACCTCCACCACCTCCAGGCCCAGCCGGTCCATCTGCTCGGCCTGGTAGACCTCGGATTTCTCGACACAAACCGTCTTCGGATCCAGCACCAGAACGTTCATGCTCAGCCACACCGACGAATAACACAGCGGCGGCGGCGCGTTATGCGCGGGCTGCGCCGCATCCAGGATCTCCCAGCCGTTCGTCGCGAACATCTTGCGCTGGTCCTCGGGCAATCGCCGCTGCGGGTTGTTGAGGATCAACCCGGGACGAAGCGGCGTGAAGGTCGCGTCGATATGCATCGGATACGGATCGCCCGGAAAGTTCACCGCGTGCACGCGATGCTCGGGGAAATGCCGCCGCAGCCACTCGATGCCCTTCAGGTTGGTTGTGAACCCGTGCTGCACCACCAGGTCCCGGCCGAACCGCAGTACGTCGGCGGCATCGAACAGCGGCTCTTCCTCGGTGGTGACAAAGAACTTCTCGGCGGCCCATCGCAGGCGCTTCTCAACGCCGATCCTGTCGCTCAGGTAATCGGGACGATAATCCGCATCGGTCAGCCGCGGCTTCGGCGCTGCCTCATGCCGGAAATTCGGGTCCTCCTCCCAGTATTCCTGCATCAACGGCCGATAATTCAGGTACTCGAACCAGCGGCAGCGATAGGACATCGTCGCCTCCAGGATTTCATGTCCCACGGTCAAAAGAACGTCGCGCGGCGGCATACAGCCGAACTGGCTGCCGGTGTGAAAGTCCGGCGTGGTCACGGGCAGGGAATGGTCGATCGGCGTGGGCCGGTCCACCCGGATACCCCGCGCCTCCAGTTGCCCGGCGAAGCGGTCCAGCAATTCGTTCGCCCGGTCGATCGTCTCCTGCGGGCGGCGGCCCCGTTGCCCGCGCATGTCGCTGTCCTCGGGCACCTTGGCGTCCAGCGCCGGTTCCTCTGGCGGGATATGACACGCATCCGCCCGGCCCACGATCACGTGTCTCAGCGGGTCCCACTCGTTCCAGGAATTCACGATCGTCTTCTGCGCCATACCGGTCTCCTTTATGACGGGAAGACCGCGGCTGCCGATCTTCCGACTGCCCCGGCGTACAGGATGTGAGGAAAGGACAGGGCCATCCGGCCCGGCGACGCCATCGCCTCTGCCCGGACCCGATCTAGCAACAACGCTTGCGTCGGTCCAAGCAAAAAGCGCGTCCCGCTATACCGGAACGCGCCCCATCTTCCTCTGGCCGTAAATATCCCGGGGAGCCCGAGGGGCTGGCCCCTCGGTCCCGCTATCAAGGCAAACTCAGCCCTGCGCCGCCTTGGCGACTTCCTCGGCGAAGTTCTCTTCCTTCTTCTCGATCCCCTCGCCCACTTCCATGCGGATGAAGCCGGTGATCTCGGCGCCCGCCTCGGCGGCGGCCGCGCCGACGGTGACGTCGGGGTTGATGACGAAGGACTGGTTCACCAGCGTGATCTCGGACATGTATTTCTTCATGCGGCCTTCGATCATCTTCTCGATCACCTGCTCCGGCTTGCCGGATTCGCGGGCGATGTCGATCTGCACCTGGCGTTCCTTGTCGACCACGGCCTGATCCAGTTCCGCCTCGTTCAGCGCGGCGGGGTTGGTGGCGGCGATATGCATCGCGACCTGGCGGCCGAACGCCTCGTCACCACCTTTCATGGCGACAAGCACGCCGATCTTGCCCATGCCGTCGGTGGCGGCGTTGTGGATGTAGCTCACCACGGTGTCGCCCTCGATCTTCTCCATGCGGCGCAGGCCCATGTTCTCGCCGATCGTGGCGATCTTGTCGGTGATGATGTCGGCCACGGCCTTGCCGCCGATCTCGGCCTTCTGCAGCGCGTCGAGATTGGCCACACCCACTGCGGCGCCGGCGATGTCGCCCACCATCTTCTGGAACTCGGCGTTCTTGGCGACGAAATCGGTCTCGGCGTTCACCTCGACGGCGACACCCGTGCCGCCGGTCACGCTGACGGCCACCAGGCCCTCTGCGGCGGTGCGGCCCGATTTCTTGGCGGCTTTCGCCAGGCCCTTGGTGCGCAGCCAGTCAACGGCGGCGTCCATGTCGCCATCGGTCTCGGTCAGCGCTTTCTTCGCGTCCATCATGCCCGCGCCGGTCTTGTCGCGCAGTTCCTTCACACTTGCAGCTGTGATCGCCATCTCGGCTCTCCTCGAATATTTGGGCTGTCATGGGCGCAGTCCGACCCGCGCCCAGTTATATCAACAAGCTATAGGTTTCGTGACAGGCTTAGCTGTCAGCGGCCTCTTTCTTGACCTCTTCGGCGGACTCGATGTCCAGCGGCGCGTCTTTCGAAATGGCGTCGTCATGCATCGCCTCGTCGCTCGGTGCCTGGGTCGCATCGGTTGCCGGCGTTTCGCTCACGGCTTCTTCTGCCGGGGCCTCTTCCATAGCACCCAGGTCGATCCCTGCCGCGCCCATCTGCGCCGACATGCCGTCAAGCGCCGCGCGGGACACCAGGTCACAGTAAAGCGAGATCGCCCGCGCGGCGTCGTCGTTGCCGGGGATGATGTAATCCACACCATCGGGCGAGCAGTTGGTGTCGACCACTGCCACCACGGGGATGCCCAGCTTGTTGGCTTCGGCCACGGCCAGCGACTCTTTCTTGACGTCGATCACGAACAGCAGGTCGGGCACGCCGCCCATCTGGCGGATACCGCCCAGCGACGCGTTCAGCTTCTCCTGGTCGCGCTCAAGGCCCAGACGCTCTTTCTTGGTCAGGCCCTCGGCGCCGCCTTCCATGATCTCGTCGATCTCGTTCAGGCGCTTGATCGACTGGCTCACGGTCTGCCAGTTGGTCAGCGTGCCGCCCAGCCAGCGGTGGTTCATGTAATATTGCGCGCATTTTTCAGCCGCCTCGGCGATCGGCGCGCTGGCCTGCCGCTTGGTGCCCACGAACAGCACGCGGCCGTTCTTGGCCACGGTCTCGCGAATGACGTTCAGCGCCGCGTCGAGCATCGGCACGGTCTGCGTCAGGTCCATGATGTGGATGCCATTGCGCGCGCCATAGATGAACTCGCCCATACGGGGGTTCCAACGCTGCGTCTGGTGGCCGAAGTGAACGCCAGCTTCAAGCAGCTGACGCATGGAGAACTCTGGAAGAGCCATGGTCTTTTTCCTTTCCGGTTTGCGCCTCGGTACGGGAATGAGAAGCGGATGCTTCAACCGGTGGACCTTCGGGGATGTCTCCCCCGAGAGGCCCGCCCATACCTGCGGGATTGAATGGCGCGCGTATAACGGGCTATTTTGCGCGGCGCAAGCCCTCATCTGCACAGGTGGGTACACCGGGCGCGCCGAAATCTTTCAAAGATTTCGACCCGTTTTCTTTGCAAGAAAACGCCCGCCTCACCCGTCGCATCCGCCCGAAAGCGCGCGCGTCACGTCCCGAAGCTCCGGCGCCGCCTCCGCCAGCATCTCGTTCAGCGCCTCCGTCCCAACAGGCGCATAAAACCAGTCCGCCTCGTCCCAGACCACAAGCCATCGCGCGCACCAGCCCAACGACGCCTTCTCGGGCGACAGGTCCTGCGCCCCGCTGGCCGCAAGCCCCCAGTGCCACGGCGCTTCCACACCATGCCGGGCAAACTCCGGCCCGGTGACCTCGAACGCCGAGATATCGAACGGATGTGCGTAATCGGGGTCCAGCACCGCATCCCGCAGCCAGCCCACGGGCATGTCGATCCGCCCCGCATAGGCCTCCAGCAGCCGCGGCAGCACATGCGCCCGCCGGTCTTGGCGCACCCGCGCCTCCTGCCCCGACAAATCCGACACCGTGCCGAGAAAGGCAAACGCCCCCTCCCCCGGTGCCGCACTCAGGTTGGCGAAGGCGGAAAACACCTCCGCCCGCCGGTCCTCGGGCGTCTCGTTGGCAAACCACGACGCCGGCAGGTTCACCGCCACAGCCGCCGCCACCAGCAGCGCCAGCACGGGTTTGAGCGGAATGCGAAAGCGGCGGGTCTCGTCCATGCCGCCACCCTACGCCGCGTCACCGCGCCTCGCAAACCGCTTGCTCTCACCGTTCTGGGCGGTGCAAATGACCGCATGACGCCTCCGCCCGACATCCTCTGCATCGGCTCCGTCCTGTGGGACATCATCGGCCGCTCGGCCAGCGCCATGCGGCAGGGCTCGGACGTGCCCGGCCGCATCGCTCGCGGCCCCGGCGGCGTGGCGCTCAACATCGCGCTGACCCTGCTGCGCTTCGGTCTGCGCCCGGCCCTGCTCAGCGCCGTGGGCCGCGATGCTCCGGGCGAGGAATTGCTGGCGCTTTGCGCGTCGCGCGGCATCGACATCTCCCATGTCTGGCGCTCGTCCGAGTTGCCGACCGATCAATACATGGCCATCGAGGGCGCGAACGGCCTGATCGCCGCCATCGCCGACGCCCATTCGCTGGAGGCTGCGGGCGACCGAATTCTCGCACCCTTGCGAGACGGTACATTGGGCAGGCCCACCCATCCCCATGCCGGCCCCATCGCGCTCGACGGCAACCTGACCACGGCACTGCTGACGCAAATCGCGCACGATCCGGCCTTTTCCGCCGCCGACCTGCGCGTCGCCCCCGCCTCGCCCGGCAAGGCCGAGCGTCTGCTGCCCTTCCTGCAAATCGGGCGCGGCATCCTTTACGGCAATCTAGAAGAGGCCGGCATCCTGTGCGGTCGCCCTTTCGCCTCTGCCGCCGATGCGGGCTCGGCCCTGTGCGACCGTGGCGCCGCCCGCGCCATCGTCACCAACGGGGCCGAGGCCGCCGCCGATGCCGGTCCGGACGGTGTTCTGACCGGCCAGCCGCCGCCCGTCCTCGTCACCCGCGTCACGGGCGCGGGCGACACCTTCATGGCCGCGCACATCGCCGCCGAAACACGCGGCGCGGACCGCGCCACCGCCCTCGACCGCGCGCTTCAGGCCGCCGCCACACACATTTCCGGGGATATCGCCACATGACCACCCTGCCCCTGCATTTCTCGCCCGAGGTTGCCGCCGCCCGCGCCAAGGCGCGCCCCATCGTGGCGCTCGAAAGCACCATCATCACCCACGGAATGCCCTATCCGCAGAACCTGGACACCGCACAGCGGGTCGAGAATGCGGTGCGCGATGCAGGCGCCATCCCTGCCACCATCGCGGTGCTGGACGGGCAACTGCATGTCGGCCTTGACGAGGCCCGTCTCGAAACCCTTGCCCGTGCACAAAACGTCGCCAAGCTCAGCCGCGCCGATCTCGCGGTTTGCCTGGCCACCGGCGGCACCGGCGCCACCACCGTCGCCGCCACCATGATCGCCGCCCACGCCGCCGGCATCGCCATCTTCGCCACGGGCGGCATCGGCGGCGTGCATCGCGGGGCCGAACACAGCTTCGACATCTCCGCCGACCTTCAGGAACTGGCGCAAACCCCCGTCACGGTGGTCTGCGCCGGGGCCAAGGCCATCCTCGACCTGCCCAAGACTCTGGAGGTGCTGGAAACCCTTGGCGTACCGGTCATCGCCTATGGTCAGGACAGCCTGCCCGCCTTCTGGTCCGCCAGCTCTGACCTGTCCGCGCCGCTGCGCCTCGACGATGCGCAATCCATCGCCCGCGCGCACATCGCCCGCGCGGCCCTCGGCTTGCCGGGCGGTCAGCTTGTCGCCAATCCCATTCCGGCCGAGGCCGAGATCCCCGCCGCCGAGATCACCCCGATCATCGAGAACGCCACGCGCGAAGCCGCAGCCAAGGGCATCAAGGGCAAGGCCGTGACACCCTTCCTGCTCGACCGGATCTACACCCTCACCGAGGGCCGCTCGCTCGACGCCAATATCGCGCTGGTTGTCAACAACGCCCGGCTTGCCGCGAAAATCGCCATCTGCCTCGATAAAGAACGTCAAAGCGGCGCTCGGCGCTGAAATCCGTTGTAGCGCCCCGGTGAAGCGCCTAGATATCGCCAGACAGAACCCCCCGAAGGCGCCAATGAACACCCCTTTCGATGAAGATCCCCCGCCGCCGCCCAAGAAACCCGGCCGGTTCGCGGGGCTGCGCGCCAGCTTCCTGACCGGCATTGTCGTAATTGCGCCCGTCGGCCTGACCGTCTGGCTGATCTGGACGCTGGTGGGCTGGGTCGACGGGGTCGTGCTGCCCTTTGTGCCCGACATCTACCAGCCGGAATACCTGATTAACCGCTTCATTCTGGGCCACACGCGCCCTGACGATGCCGAGTGGATCCACTTCAACATCCGCGGCGTCGGCGTGATCGTCTTCCTGCTCTTCACGCTGTTCGTCGGCTGGGTCGCCAAGGGCCTCATCGGCCGCTCGCTGATCCGCTATGGCGAAAGTCTGGTCGACCGGATGCCGGTGGTCCGCTCGATTTATTCCGGCGTCAAGCAGATCGCCGAAACGGTCTTTGCCCAGTCCGAGCGCAGCTTCGAGAAGGCCTGCCTCATTCAGTACCCGCGCAAGGGCATCTGGGCCGTCGGCTTCATCTCGACCCAGGCCAAGGGCGAGGTCGCCGACAAGGCGCAGATATCCGAGGACATGCTCAGCGTCTTCGTGCCCACCACGCCGAACCCGACCTCTGGCTTCCTGCTGTTCTTTCCTCGCTCGGACGTGATCGAACTCGACATGACGATCGAGGACGCGGCCAAGCTGGTGATCTCCGCCGGTCTGGTCTATCCGGGCCAGAACGGAAAGGCGATCACGCCTGACAGTGAAGGCTGAAAAGGTTGGCCCTCGGTTAATCCGGCGGGCGGGGTGTTGATCCGGACCGCCGGTCACTGGCACCGACGCGATACCGACGCGGATTTCCGCCCTCCGGCCCTGTTAACCTTGGAGTCGCCCTCAGCCGAACATTGACGCCAGGTCCACGCTGTCGCGCGTCCCCACATCCTCGAAATCCCTCTCCAGGAACCGCTCAGCCGCCGCCCGCCCGGCCCGTTTCAGCCGGTCCAGCACCAGCGGGCTCGGCACCAGTTTCGTGGCCACCGACAGCTCCCGCATCAGGTCGTCATCGGCGATCATGTGCACCCTGACCCGCTTCATCGCGCCCTCCGCGATGGTGCCGGCATCAATCAGGCCCTGCACGAAATGAACCGCCCGCAATTCCCGCAAGAGTGCGGCGTTAAAGCTGATCTCGTTGATCCGGTTCTGGATCTCCTGCGGTGATTTCGGCACCTCGTCGCGCACCAGCGGGTTGATGTTGACGACCACGATGTCGTCCGGCAACTCCCTGCGGTATAAAGGAAAAAGCGCCGGATTGCCGCTGTATCCCCCGTCCCAGTAATACGCGCCGTCAATCTCCACCGCCTGAAACAGCGTGGGCAGGCAGGCCGAGGCCAGCAGGCTGTCCGAGGTGATCGCATCGCCCTCGAACACCCGGATCTTGCCGGTATGCACGTTGGTGGCGCCGACAAAGAATTGCGGCTCGCAGATCCTGCAGACCTTGTCAAAGGCGAACCTGTCGACCACCCGGCGCAGCGGGTTCACGTAGAACGGACCATAGACATAGGGCGAGATCGCGCGGCTGGCCGCATCGGCCAGGGTATAGACCGGCGACAATTCCAGCATATCGCTGAACGTGCCGATCCCGGGCACCCGGCCTGACATCCACGCAGGCAGACGCAGGTCCTGCACGGCACCCATCTGCGCCCAGAGCCAGTCCAGGTTCTCCCGCGCCCCGTCCCGGCCCCCGGCCAGCAATCCGGCCTTCAGCGCGGCCCCGTTCAGCGCCCCGGCGGACGTGCCGGAAATCCCCGCGATTTCAATCGCTTCTTCCTCGAGGAGCCGATCCAACACACCCCAGGTGAAGGCCCCATGCGCGCCCCCGCCCTGCAAAGCCAGGTTGATCCGTTTCCCGCTCACGTCACGCGCTCTTCTTCTGGCCATAAATATCCCGGGGAGCCCGAGGGGCCGGCCCCTCGGCCCGGTCCATCACAGCGCCGTCCAGCCGCCATCCACGCTGATCGTCGTGCCGGTGATCTGCTCGGCCGAGGGCGAACACAGAAAGACAGTCGTGCCGCCCATCTGCTCCACCGTCGCCATCTGCTTCGACGGCTGGCGTTCCAGGATCACTTCGCGGATCACCTCCTCGCGGCCCATGCCGTATTTCTCCATCGTGTCCGGGATCTGCTTTTCCACCAGTGGTGTCATCACATAGCCCGGGCAGATCGCATTGCAGGTGATCGGCTCCTCCGCTGTCTCCAGCGCCGTCACCTTGGTCAGCCCCACCAGGCCGTGCTTTGCCGCCACATAGGCCGATTTGAACGGGCTCGCCGTCAACCCATGGGCGCTGGCGATGTTGATCACACGGCCCCAGCCCCGTTCGCGCATCACCGGCAGGGCGGCGGCGGTGGTGTGAAAGGCCGAGCTCAGGTTCACGGCGATGATCTGGTCCCACTTCTCGACCGGGAAGTCGGGGATGCCCGCCACGTGCTGCACGCCCGCGTTGTTCACCAGGATGTCACAGCCTCCGGCGTCCTCGATCAGCCCACGGCAGGCCTCCGGATCGGCCATGTCCGCGGCGACGAAATCCACCTCCGCGCCGGTGTCTTTACGAATTCTTTCCGCAATTTCGTAATTCTCGTCCCGCGCGGCCCGTCCGTTCAGCACGATCCGTGCGCCGGCCTCGGCCAGAGAGACGGCGATTCCACGACCGATTCCCGAGGTCGATCCTGTGACAATGGCGGTTTTTCCAGACAGAGACATGATGCAGCACCCTTTGTTAACCTTCGTGACTGACCTAGCGCGTTTCGAAACGGTTTGAAAACCCGTCGTACACGGGCTTTCGCCGCAATTCGCGCGTGTCGCGGGGCGCTTGCAAAAAACAGCCGGCTCGACCAAAAAAAACGCCGGCACAAGGCCGGCGTTAAGTTATTGAGGCAGGTTTCATACAGGCAAGAAACCTATCGAGCAGTGCCCCCTTTATACGCAATTCACCGTGATGATCCAAGCTAAAAGTTTGAAAAGACGTAAATCCGCCTTTAACGTCCATGGTCAGACAAATAAGGCCTGAGCAGGATTGTTGCCCGAATGGGACCAGATTTTTTCCACCGCGCGCTGCGCGCAATCGCGATTCTCGCCGCCGGTTTTGCCGCCGAACCGGGCGTGGCCGAGCCGTCGCATGGCATAGCTATGTACGGCGACCCCGCCCTGCCCCCAGATTTCGTGTCCCTGCCCTATGCCAACCCCGACGCGCCCAAGGGCGGCCGGCTGGTCAGCGGCAATGTCGGCAGCTTCGACAGCCTCAATCCGTTCGTCCAGAAAGGCGAGCCGCCCTGGCAGTTGCGGCACCTCACGCACGAGTCGCTGATGGGCCGATCCTACGATGAGCCGTTCTCGCTTTACGGCCTTCTGGCCGAATCGGTCGAGACCGGGCCGGACCGCGACTGGGTCGAATTCACGCTGCGAGAGGAGGCGCGATTCTCCGATGGCACCCCGGTGACCGTCGACGACGTGATCTGGTCCTACCAGACCATCGGCACCGAAGGGCACGGGCGCTATCGCGGATTCTGGCAGAAGGTCGACAAGATCGAGGCCACCGGCCCGCGCAGCGTCCGTCTGACCTTCAACACCGAAGACCGCGAACTCGCTCTCATCGCCGGACTGCGCCCGATCCTGAAAAAGGCCCAGTGGGAGGGCAAGGATTTCTCGGAGGCCGCGCTGGCGGACGTGCCGATCGGCTCGGCGCCCTACGTGGTCGAGAATTACGAGGTCGGGCGTCATGTCACCCTGAAACGCAATCCGGACTATTGGGGCAACGACCTGCCCTTCCGGCGCGGCACCAACAATTTCGACGAGATCCGCATCGAGTTCTACGGCGACGATGCCGTCCTGAAAGAGGCGTTCAAGGCGCAGGCCATCTCCTACGTACGCGAGTTGAACGCCGAGAAATGGGCAACGCAATACGACTTTCCCGCTGTCCAGTCCGGCGCCGTCACGTTGTCCGAGATCCCGCAGGGCACGCCCTCTGGCATGACCGGATTCGTCTTCAACACCCGCCGCGCGCCACTGGATGACTGGCGCGTGCGCGAGGCGCTGATCCTGGCCTTCAATTTCGAGTATATCAACGACACGCTGACCGGCGGGCGACAGCCGCGCATCACCTCGTATTTCTCGGGTTCCGAACTGGGCATGCGCGAGGGCCCTGCCGAGGGGCGTGTGCGCGAACTCTTGGAGCCCTACGCGGACGAGCTTCTGCCCGGCGCGCTGGACGGCTACACCGTGCCCCAGGGCGACGGCACCAAGCGCAACCGCGGCAATATCCGCAAGGCGATGAACCTGCTGAACGAGGCCGGTTGGAACGTCGTGGACGGCGAGTTGCGCAACGCCCACGGCGAGCCGCTGAGCCTGACCGTGCTTTTGCAGCAGGACGGGCTGCTGCAACAGGCGTCGACCTACATGAAAATCTACGCTCAGGCACTGGAGCGGCTGGGCATTGACCTGACAATCGAGACCACCGATCCCGCGCAATACAACGAGCGCGAGCAGAATTTCGATTTTGACCTCACCTTCTTTCGCCGTGCCTTCTCGCTTAGTCCCGGCAACGAACAGATCTACTACTGGGGCGCCGAATATGCCGACATCCCCGGCAGCCGGAACGTCATGGGCATGAAGTCCCCCGCGGCCGAGGCGATGATAGACACGATGCTGAACGCCACCAGCCACGAAGACTTCGTCGCCGCGGTCCGCGCTCTGGACAGGGTGTTGATTTCAGGTCGCTATGTCATCCCGATCCACGCCTATGCCGTCGGCAGGATTGCGCATCTCAGCCACTTGAAATATCCTGACGACCGATTGCCGGTCTACGGGGACGGGATTTGGTTCCTCCCCGAGGTCTGGTGGTCCGAGGCAAGTGAAAAATAAAAGAACGACAGTAGAATCGAGCAGGTAACATGAGGAAAATCGCTGTTTTCGCGCTGGTCGCTGCGGCCCTGTCGGGCTGCGCCACGATCGAAGGTGTCGGCCGGGACATTTCCGGCGCATCGCGCGGCGTGCAAAGCTGGTTCTGAGACCGCACTGACGCGGCCAGGCAGTATTGTTGAACGTCTTCGGTAGCGACGGCGAATGGTTGCTTGCGACCGTCCCTACGATGCTTCACGAATTAAGGCCGACGCCACTGCGCCGGCCTTTTCGATGTCTCTAATTAAGCGTTTAGCCGACCTTCTGGGCCTCCCGGCTCTCGCGCAGGTCCGACAGTTCCTGCGCCACGAGAAAGGCCAGTTCCAGCGCCTGCGATGCGTTCAGCCGCGGATCGCACGCCGTGTGGTACCGGTCCGACAGGTCCTCCTCGGTCACCGCCCGCACGCCACCGGTGCATTCGGTCACGTCCTGGCCGGTCATCTCGAAATGCACCCCGCCCGGGGTGGTGCCCTCGGCCCGGTGCACGCCGAAGAACTCCTGAACCTCGCGCAGCACGCTCTCGAAGGGCCGCGTCTTGTAACCCGAGGCCGACTTGATCGTGTTGCCATGCATCGGGTCGCAAACCCAGGTCACGTTGGCCCCCTCCTCGCGCACGGTCTTGATCAGGCGGGGCAGATGCTCGCCTGCCTTGCCCGCGCCGAACCGCGCGATCAGCGTCAGGCGCCCGGCCTCGTTGTCGGGGTTCAGCGTCGCCATCAGCTTTTTCAGGTCGTCCTCTTCCATGGTCGGCCCGCACTTCAGCCCGATCGGGTTCAGCACGCCGCGCAGGAATTCCACATGCGCGCCGTCAGGCTGTCGCGTGCGGTCGCCGATCCACAGCATGTGCCCCGACCCCGCCAGCCAGTTGCCCGAGGTCGAGTCGACGCGAGCCAGCGCTTCCTCGTATTCCAGCAGCAGGCTTTCGTGCGAGGTGTAGAACTCCACCGTGTGCAGCGTGTGGGCGCTGGCACTGTCGACGCCCGCCGCGCGCATGAAATCCAGCGTGTCGGAAATGCGCGAGGCCATTTCGCGGTAGCGTTCCGCCTTTTCCCCATCGGTAAAGCCCAGTGTCCAGGCATGCACCTGGTTCACGTCGGCATAGCCGCCGGTCGAAAAGGCCCGCAGAAGGTTCAGCGTGGCTGCCGCCTGGGTGTAGGCGTGCAGCATCTTGTTCGGGTCGGGAATGCGCGCCTCTGGCGTGAAGGCCAGCTCGTTGATGATGTCTCCGCGATAGCTGGGCAGCTCCACGCCATTGACCACCTCGGTCGGCGCCGAGCGCGGCTTGGCAAACTGTCCTGCCATGCGGCCGACCTTAATCACCGGCACCTTGGCGCCGTAGGTCAGCACCATCGCCATTTGCAGCATCACCTTGAACGTGTCGCGGATTGCGTCGGCCGAGAACTGGTCGAACGCCTCTGCGCAGTCGCCGCCCTGCAACAGGAACGCCTCGCCGCGCGATGCCGCGCCCAGCTGTTTCTTCAGGCGCCGGGCTTCTCCTGCAAACACCAGCGGCGGATACTTGGACAGCTTTGACTCGACCGACTGCAGGGCCTCTGCATCGGTATAGTCGGGCATCTGGATCCGCGGCTTGCTGCGCCAGTCAGATTTCTGCCAATTGCTCATCGTTCTTCTCCGCTCATCGAATTTCGAGACCCGTCTATACTAAAGCCCGACTGCCGACACCATACGACTTCGACGGAATATGTCGTAAATCGACCCTCGGTCCCCTTGCCAATCTTGCGGTTTTCGTGAAAGACCTGACCGATACGCCACTGCGCAGGGAGTAGCGAACATGCGCGCGGAAACGAAAAAATCAAGCGGGGGCCCCGCGTCCGGTCCGAAACGTTTCGTTTTCGTATTGCTCGATAATTTCACGCTGCTGAGTTTTGCCTCGGCGCTGGATTGCTTGCGTATCGCCAACCGCATGTCGGGCGAGACCCTTTACGAATGGGTGATGTCGGGCGAAGCCGATGCAGAAGGTACGGTGTCGTGCTCTGCAGGGTCTCGGTTCAAGGTGGATATCGATCTCGATGAGTTGCGCCGCGAGGATGTCGTGCTGCTGTGCGGTGGGGCCGATATCCAGAAGGCTGCAACCAAGAAAATGCTGAACTGGCTGCGCCGCGAAGCGCGCCGGGGTCCGCGCATCGGCGGGCTGTGTACCGCGTCTTATGTCATGGCCAAGGCCGGTCTGCTGGATGGAAAGCGCGCGACGATCCACTGGGAAAACCACGACAGCTTTACCGAGGAATTCGACGAGGTGGAGCTGACCAAGTCGGTCTTCGTGGTAGACGGCAACCGCATGTCCACGGCGGGCGGCACCTCGTCCATTGATCTGATGCTGAAACTCATCGCCGACGACCATGGCGAGCAGTTGGCCAATGCTGTGGCCGACCAGATGATCTATTCCTCGATCCGCACCGATCAGGACACGCAGCGCCTGTCGGTCCCCACGCGGATCGGCGTGCGGCATCCCAAGCTGAGCCAGGTCATTCAGATGATGGAAAACAACATCGAGGAACCGATCAGCCCTGCTATCCTGGCAAGGGAAGTGGCGATGTCGACCCGCCAGTTGGAGCGCCTCTTCCGGCGCTACCTGAACCGCTCGCCCAAGCGATATTACATGGAATTGCGGCTGCAAAAGGCGCGCAACCTGCTGATGCAGACCGACATGACGGTGATCAACGTGGCACTGGCCTGCGGCTTTGCCTCGCCGTCGCATTTCTCGAAATGCTATCGCTCGCATTACAGCACCACGCCCTATCGTGAGCGTGGCAGCCAAGCCGCGCGGCTGTCGGTGTAATCCGCACCGCCGGGCCGGTTTCGGAAGGACGGCGCCCACACAAAGCTGGTTGAAATAAGGCGCACGGCACCGACGGTCGTTTTTCCCGAGCGTGCTGTGTCTGGTGCCGAAACCTTATTTACACAGGCCTCGTGCAGAATCCGGCAGGCCAAACCCGACCGCCGACGAGGCGCAAATTTTAAAAAATTGATTCGTATAATGCGGCAATGCATGGGCAATTCGCTGTCTGTCCCCTATTCACTGTTTCGATGCGCTAAACGATTTCAGGAATAAGCGGCCATTGAACGCGTCAATTCGCAAAAAGAGGCATGAATTTGCCGAAAGAAAAGGTTAACACCCCGCTTTCGCCCCATTTGCCACATTTCCGCCCTATTTCACACCGACCCTGAGCGCCAATGACGCGCGGCGACGTTGCTCTCGCGGCGCGGCGACACTGGACGACCAAAATGACCACAAGGGCCAAAGGACAGATGCTCGACCACCTACGAAACTTCCTGACCGGCGACTCGGGCGTCGTGAGCGTGGATTGGATCGTATTGGCAGTCAGCGTGATCTGCCTTGGATGCCTGACGGTCGGAACGGCCCGCGATGGCACCTTCGGGCTGGCCGACTCGATCAAGACATCCGTGGAAACCAAGTCGGTCGATGGGGTCGATCCCTGAACAAAACCCGCGCCGGCAGGCCTTCGCCCGCCGGCTCCGCAAGAAAAGAAGGAAACACACTGCCATGTTTTCCGCACTAAACACGTTCATCGCCGAGGAAGACGGCGCCGTCACCGTGGACTGGGTCGTGACGACCGCGGCCGTGACATGGCTCTGCCTCGGTGCAATTGAAACCGCCAAAGGCGGCGTTGACAACCTTGCCTCGGCGCTCGAGCAGGGCATCTCGGTCAAGTATAACGAAGAAAACTGAGCCAGGCCCGCACCGGCAGGGCCCGCCCGACATTCCAGACGCAAGCGGGTCGCTCAGGCCCGTTTTCCCGCGATCTGCCCGACGCCCAGCACATCCAGGACCTTAGCCTCGATCTGGGCTGCATTGAGCCCGGCCACGGCGTACATGTCGGCCGGGCTGGCCTGGTCGATGAAGCTATCCGGCAGGACCATCGAACGGAACCGGAAGCCTGTGTCGAAGACGCCCTGCTCGGCCAGGTGCTGGGCCACGTGACTGCCGAATCCGCCGATGGCCCCTTCCTCGATGGTGATTAGAGCCTCGTGCTTGGCGGCCAGCCGGTCGATCAGATCCGTGTCCAAAGGCTTGGAGAAGCGCGCATCCGCGACGGTCGGCGTGATACCGCGCGCGCCCAGCCCCTCGCAGGCCTTCATCACCTCGCCCAGGCGCGTGCCGAAGGACAGGATGGCCACACGTGAGCCTTCGCGGATCATCCGGCCCTTGCCGATCTCCAGCACCTCGCCGCGCTCGGGCATGGTGACGCCCTCGCCTTCGCCCCGCGGATAGCGGAACGCAATGGGCCCGGTGTCATGCGCCGCGGCGGTTGCAACCATGTGCACCAGCTCGGCCTCGTCGGCGGCGGCCATGACGGTGAAGCCAGGTAAGTTCGACAGGTACGCCACGTCGAAGCTGCCCGCATGGGTGGCGCCGTCGGCCCCCACCAACCCCGCGCGATCGATGGCGAAACGCACCGGCAGGCGCTGGATTGCGACATCGTGCACGACCTGATCGAACCCGCGTTGCAGAAAGGTGGAATAGATCGCGCAGAAGGGTCGCATCCCACCCGCAGCAAGCCCGGCCGAGAAGGTCACGGCATGCTGTTCGGCGATACCGACGTCAAAGCAGCGCGAAGGATAGCGTTTTTCCAGCAGGTCCAGCCCGGTGCCGTCCGGCATCGCGGCGGTCACGCCGCAGATCCGGTCGTCTTCGGCCGCGTGTTTCAGCAGCGCCTCGGCAAAGACCTTGGTGTAGCTGGGGGCGTTCGAGGGTGATTTCTTCTGCTCGCCGGTGGCGATGTCGAACTTGGCGGTCGCGTGCCCGCCGTCGCGACGGCTTTCCGCCGGGGCGTAGCCCTTGCCCTTCTTCGTGATCATGTGGATCAGGATCGGCCCGTTCGCACGGGCCTTGACGGTGCGCAGCACGGGCAAAAGCTGGTCCATGTCGTGCCCGTCGATAGGGCCTAGATAGCTGAAGCCCAACTGCTCGAACAGCGTTCCGCCCACGGCCATGCCCTTGAGCATTTCCTTGGCCCGCTTCGCGCCCATTTGGAAAGGCTCTGGCAGAAGAGATACCGCGCCCTTCGCGGCGGCCTTGAATTCCTGAAACGGCTCGCCCGCGTAAAGACGCGACAGGTAGGACGAGAGCGCACCCACGGGCGGCGCGATGGACATCTCGTTGTCGTTCAGGATGACGATCAGGCGCTTGCCAAGGTGGCCTGCGTGGTTCATCGCCTCGAAGGCCATGCCTGCCGACATCGCGCCGTCGCCGATGACCGCGATGGCATCGCCATGGCCGGTCTCGCTGGCCCCGCCGAGGTCGCGCGCCACGGCAAAGCCCAGGGCGGCGGAAATCGAGGTGGAACTGTGGGCGGCGCCGAACGGGTCGTACGGGCTTTCAGAGCGCTTGGTGAAACCGCTCAGCCCCCCCTCCTGCCGGATCGTGCGCATACGGTCGCGGCGACCTGTCAGGATCTTGTGGGGATAGCACTGGTGACTGACGTCCCAGATGATCTTGTCGCGCGGGGCGTCGAAGGTGTGATGTAGCGCCACTGTCAGTTCGACCACGCCGAGGCCGGCGCCGAGGTGTCCGCCGGTTTCGGAAACCGCCGAGATGGTCTCGCTGCGCAGCTCGTCTGCCAGCTGGCGCAACTCGGCATCGGAGAGACGCTTTAGGTCGGCGGGGCTGGAAACCGTATCCAGCAAGGGGGTCTGGGGGCGTGTCACGCGTCGCCGCTCCTTGAAGTTTGGCAGCCACTCAGGGCCGGTTCGGGCCGGGCGGCTAGCTTTGCCGCGAGATAACGAAGCGCGCCAGGTCGCGCAAGCGTTCGGCCCGCCTCCCATAAGCAGATAAGCTGTCACAGGCAGTGTCAACAAGAGCGGCCGCGCGGCGTTTCGCCTCTTCCAGTCCCAGAAGCGACACGAACGTCGCCTTCCCGGCCGCCGCGTCCTTGCCCACGGCCTTGCCCACGGCGGCGGCGTCGCCGGTCTGGTCGATGACGTCGTCCTGGATCTGGAACGCGAGGCCGAGCGCCTGCGCATAGTCCACAAGCGGGCCAGTGTCGGCGCGGGCCATGACGGCCCCGGCACTGGCGGCCCAGCCGAACAGCGCGCCGGTCTTGCCGTCCTGCAACGCGATGATCTGCTCGAGGGTCAGCGGATCCGCAGCCGTTTCCGCCGCGATATCAAGGGCCTGGCCCAGAACCATGCCGTCCTTGCCCGCCGCGCGCGCCAGGCTGAGCGCCAGGTCGGCGCGGGCCTCGGGCGTGGCGGCGCCATCAAGATGTGCGGCCATCTCGAACGCCAGCGAGTGCAGCGCGTCGCCCACCAGAACGGCGGTGCCTTCGTCCCATTTGACGTGTACGGTGGGCTGGCCGCGGCGCAGATCGTCGTCGTCCATGCAGGGCAGATCGTCATGCACCAGGCTGTAGGCGTGCATCGCCTCGATCGCGGATGCGGGAAAGACTGCCCGCGAAGGGTTAACATCGTGCAAACGGGCCGTTTCCATCACCAGAAAGCCGCGCAGGGCCTTGCCGCCAAAGAGCGCGTGGCGCATGGCAGCGTGCAATGGCAGATCGCCGGTGATCTGCGCCTCGAGGCAGGTCCGGATTGCCGCCGCGTCCGCCGCGAGCGCGGACTGAAGCATCAAAGCCCCTCGACCGGCGTGGTTCCCGTGGGCGTGCCGTCGCCGTCCAGCGTGATCGCGGCCACTTTTTCTTCGGCCTCTTTCAGCTTGGTTTCACAGCGTTTTTTCAACTTGGCCCCCTGCTCGTACAGGGCGATGGATTCGTCGAGCGGTACGTCGCCGCGTTCCAGCCGGGTGACGACGTCCTCGAGCGCCTTCATTGCCTGTTCGAAAGACATGGTGTTGATCGCGTCATCGTCCATTTCAGCGGCCTCTTGCATGGGTTTTCCGCAGGCACCATAGCGGTGCGAGGCCAGGGCTTCAATTCGGTTGACGCCCTGCGGGGCATGGGAAAAAATACCGGCCATGACATCCTTTTCCACGTCCGATGCCGCACCCTCGGCCGACCCTGACTTGTCCGGCCTCGTGGCTCGGAGACTGGAAGAAGCAGCGGCGGAAGATGCCGCGTTTTCAACGGCTCAGGCAACGGAGCTCATCCGCGAGGTCGCGGGCAAGCGGGTCGTGCTGCGCGGCCGGATCGGGGAGCAACCGGCTGTATTCCGGCTCTACCTCGACCGGGTCGAGGATTGTGCGCGGGACTGGAACGAGCTGTGCCGGATCTGGCCGAAGATGCGTGAAGGCGAACTGCGGGTCTGCGCGCCGCTGGGATACGCGCCCGAGGCCGGGATCATGGCGGTGTCGGAGGTCGAGGGAACGCCCTTGCTGCAATGGATATACGGCGCGCCGGAGGCCGAGCGGGCGCGGTATCTGGAACCCGCGGCGCGGTGGTTGCGGGCCTATACGGAATGTACCGAAACCGATGCCGCCGCCCAGCCGGCGGGGTGGGCCAAGCGGGCCGAGCGGGCGGCGAAAACCCAGGCGTTCAACCGGCTGAAGCGGGTTGAAAAGCCGATCCTTAAAGAGATCCTGCGCCTGGTACCGCTGTTGGAAGACGGCCAGTGGCGGTTTGCCGTGTCGCATGGGGATTTTCACCCCAACAACTTGATCGTGAACGGCAATATGGTGACCGGGATTGATTGTGGCGGGTCACGCCCGGCGCCTGTTTACAAGGACATGGCGCGGTTTCTGATGCATATGGGACGCCGCGCGATGATCCCCTCGGGTGAGGTCTATCTTGGCGTAGACCGGCAGGGGTTCATCGCCTTCTGCGACGCCTTCCAGCTGTCGGCGCATGAGCGGGAAGTGACCCTGCCCTTCTTCATCGCGGTCGAGGCGCTGTTGCGGGCCGAGACCCGGAACCTGCCGCAAAGCCGGGTGCGGCGGGCGCGGCAGATGTCCGAGGCGCTGCTGACCGACCTGGAGCGGATCGGGCGCTAGGGCGAATCGAAGGTTAACGTCATCCGTTGCCGGAGAATTGGCATGTCGGTATCGCGTCGGTATTTGCTCGGCATCGCGACGGTGCCAGCTTCGCGATTTCAGGGGTTGCGCGACCGCGCGGTCTCGATGCCGTGCCGGTTCGGCGGGCGCGTGGGTTTTCACCCACCCTACGGGCCGTCGCGGGCATCCGCTCAGCGTCCTTTGAAAAAGCCGCCGAGAATGCCGCGCACGATCCGGCGGCCGGTGGTGCCACCCAGTTCCTTGACCACGGCGTTCATCACCGCGTCGCCGATGCCGCCGCTTTGCGTGCGGCTGCGCGAGGACGAGCGGTCGACGCGGGAGCCAGAGTAGCGGCGTCCGGCGTTGAACTCGCGTTCGGCGGCGGATTGCTCTTCGGCGGCGGTCTCGGCCTCTTCGGCGCCTTGCGCGGCCGCCTCGGCGCGTTTTGCCAGGATCTCGTAGGCGGACTCGCGGTCCAGGACGGTTTCGTACTTTCCCGCCACGGGCGAGGCGGCGATGACACCGGCCCGCGCGGCGGCGTCGATCGGACCCAGGCGCGAGGATGGCGGGCGGATGAGCGTGCGCTCGACTATGCCGGGCACGCCCTTGTCTTGCAGCATCGAGGTCACCGCCTCGCCGGTGCCCACGTCGCGGATGGCATCGGCGGTGTCGAAGCGGTCATTGGGGCGATAGGTCTCGGCCGCGCGTTCCAGCGCCTTGCGGTCGCGGGCGGTAAAGGCGCGCAGGGCGTGCTGCACCCGGTTGCCGAGCTGGCCCAGGATATCCTCGGGCACGTCATCGGGGTTCTGGGTGATGAAATAGACGCCGACGCCCTTGGAGCGGATCAGGCGGGCGACCTGTTCGACCTTGTCGATCAGCGCCTTGGGGGCGTCCTCGAACAGAAGATGCGCCTCGTCGAAGAAGAAGACCAGCTTGGGCTTGTCGGGGTCGCCCACCTCGGGAAGCGTCTCGAAAAGCTCGCTGAGAAGCCACAGCAAGAAGGTGGCGTAGAGGCGCGGGGCGCCCATCAGCTTGTCGGCGGCGAGGATGTTGACCTGGCCCCGCCCGTCCGGGGCGGTGGTCATCAGGTCCGACAGCTCCAGCGCGGGTTCGGCAAAGAACTGGGCGCCGCCCTGGTTTTCCAGCACCAAAAGGGAGCGCTGGATCGCACCGACGGATTGGCGCGAGACGTTGCCGTACCGCAGGGAAAGCTCGCTGGAGTTCTCGCCGACCCACACGAGCAGCGCCTGAAGGTCCTTGAGATCCAGCAGAGGCAGGCCCTGTTCGTCGGCCACACGGAAGGCGATGTTCATCACCCCTTCCTGCGCGTCGGTCAGTTGCATCAGGCGCGAAAGCAAAAGCGGCCCCATCTCGGCCACGGTGGCGCGGACGGGATGGCCCTGTTCGCCGAAAAGATCCCAGAAGGTGACCGGGAAGCTGTCATAGCTGTAGTCGGAAAAGCCGATGGTCTCGGCGCGGCTCATGAAAGCCTCGTGCAGCTTGAAATCGGCGGTGCCGGCGGCGGCGAGGCCCGAGAGGTCGCCCTTCACGTCCGACAGGAAGACCGGGACACCGGCCGCGGAAAAGCCCTCTGCCAGGATTTGCAAGGTGACGGTCTTGCCGGTGCCGGTTGCCCCGGCAATAAGACCGTGACGGTTGGCGTATTTGAGGGCAAGGCCCTGCTTTTCGGCGTAATCGACACCGCCACCACCCAGGAATACCGTGTTTTCCAAGCCCCTGCCCCCTCGTCCACGTTTTTTTCACGATGCGAACATACAAAATTAAGGATTGTCTGCCAGTGTTTATCTAGCCCCGGGACTCATGTCCTCTTGGTCCGGGGCGACTTCCTCCCTGTCAGACTGGCCGCGCCTTCGGGTGCGGCCTTTTTTCACGAGCCTGCCCGGAACGGGTATTTCGGGCGCTCTGGACGGAGGTACAACCCTTGCGGGTATCCTCTTGTAATGGCTCGATAAGTTTTTTTGATGATTGCCTGTTGACGGCTCGTCGGAACTGCCCTAGCGTCGGGTCAATAGATAAGTCGGCCAGTCCGGCAGGGAGAATTGGGAAAGAGGCCTTTCGGGTCTCTTTTCCTTTTTGGCGAGATGCGTTCTTGTGTCTTTTCAACGAGATAGCCATGTCGCGCCAAGGCAGGACGGCGGCGAAAATCCGCCTTGCACCGAAAGGGGCGTTACGGTTTTATCCTGACACTTGCAATCACCCATGTTAGAGCGCACGCAGCTTGATTTCAGACAAGACAACGGGGTCCACATGACCAGACTTTTGCACACCCTTCCCTTTCTCGTTCTGCTGGGCGTCGGCTCGGCGCTGAGCGCGCAGGAAACGGAAGAAATCGAAGGCGCGACGGACGGCGCCGAAGCGGCCGAGACGGAAGCAACGGAAACGGAAACCACCGAGACGGAAACCGGGACCGAGACAGAAGCGCAGGCCGAAACCGACGGCGCGGAGGAACCCGCCGCCGACACCGCGGGCGAGAGCGACGCGGCGAGCGGGCTGGATCTGGGCCGCGAAGCGCAGGAAGATCCCTCCTATATCAAGGAGACCTTCGGCGACTGGCAGCTTCAGTGCTTCCGCAGCGAGGCCGGTGAGGACCCCTGCCAGATGTACCAGCTTCTGCGCGAGGAAGGCGGCAACCCGGTGGCCGAGTTCAGCCTGTTCAAGCTGCCCAGTGACGGCCAGGCCGTGGCGGGTGCCACGATCGCGGTGCCGCTGGGCACGCTGTTGCCGCAGGGCCTGAAGATCTCGGTCGATGGCGGCAAGGCCAAGAACTACAACTACTCGTTTTGCTCGATGGGCGGCTGTTTCGCCCGCATCGGATTTACCCAGGCCGACATCAACGCGTTCCAGGCCGGCGCTGCCGCGCGCCTGACGCTGGTGCCGGCGCAGGCGCCGGACCAGGTGGTCGAGATCGAGGCGTCGTTGTCTGGCTTTACCGCAGCCTACAACGAGGTGTCGGTGCTGGACGAGTAAGCCGCATCAGTCACAAACGAGATTGAGATGCGCCGCTCCTGACCTGGGGCGGCGCTTTTTTTTCTGCTTGTGACGGCCTGACCTTGACCAAGGGCAAGCGCGGGGCACCGTGTCCGCTAAGACCCTTAATTACCACAGTCACGAAGCGCCTGCGCGGAACGAGGGCGAAGCCCGCCGCGCATCGCCGGGCCGTCCCCCGGCACGGCGATCTGGCAGGTGGAGTGCCACGCTCTCGGGTTGGATGTGCTTTGCAGGCATAAACTGCCCATCACCATCGCCGGTTCGCCGCACCACGGCCCGTCGATGCGCGTCTCCTCACCGTCTGAAAATAATGGCCGTTCCGTCCGCAAAAACTGACCCTGAACACCAATTGCGGCCGTCAGGCGAACCGCTTGAGTGCCAGCACCGCGTTCAAACCACCGAAGGCGAAGGCGTTCGACAGCGCCACGTCGACCTTTGCCTCGCGCGCCTCGTTGGGGACCACGTCGAGCGCACATTCGGGGTCGGGTTCTTCATAGTTGATGGTGGGCGCAACGATGCCGTCGCGCAGGGCCATGATGCAGGCCAGAAGTTCGACCGCGCCGGTGCCGCCGATGAGGTGGCCGTGCATCGACTTGGTCGAAGAGATCATCAGCCGGTCGGCATGGGCGCCGAAGACATCGGCGACGGCAGCGCTTTCGGTCTTGTCATTGGCGGCGGTGCCGGTGCCGTGGGCGTTGATATAGCCTACCTCGGTGGCGTTGATGCGGGCGTCCTGCAAGGCGCCGGCGATGGCGCGGGAGGCGCCATTCTTCGACGGCATGACGATATCGGCGGCGTCCGAGGACATGGCGAAGCCCGCGACCTCGGCGTGGATCTCTGCGCCGCGGGCCTTGGCATGTTCCAGTTCCTCGAAGACGAAGATGCCGGCGCCCTCGCCCTGCACCATGCCGTTGCGGTTGGCCGAGAACGGGCGGCAGCCGTCCTTGGACATGACGCGCAGGCCCTCCCACGCTTTCACACCCCCGAAGCAGAGCATGGATTCCGAGCCGCCCGCAATCATCACCGGCGTCAGGCCGCCATGGACCATCTGGAAGGCCTGCGCCATGGCGTGGTTCGAGGACGCGCAGGCGGTGGAAACGGTAAAGGACGGGCCCTTGAGGTTGAATTCCATCGACACGTGGCTGGCCGCGGCGTTGTTCATCAGCTTGGGCACGACGAAGGGGTGAACGCGGTTCTTGCCCTCTTCGTAGACCGAGCGGTAATTTTCGTCGAGCGTGGTCATGCCGCCGCCCGAGTTGCCCAGCACCACGCCCGAACGCGCGGCCAGCTCGCCGTCGAATTTCAGGCCCGACTGCGCGATGGCCTCGCGCGCGGCGAGCAGGGTGAACTGGGTGAAGCGATCGTAAAGCGCAAGCTCCTGACGGTTGAAGCGCGCCTCGGGCTCGTACTCCTTGACCTGGCCCCCGATCTTGATCGCAAGGCGGTCGACGTCGCGGATATCAAGCTCGGAAATGCCCGAGCGTCCCTCGCGCATGGCCTCCAGCGTTTCCGCAACGTTTGCCCCGAGCGCGTTGATCGTGCCCGCGCCTGTTATGACGACCCGCTTCACGCCTTCTGTTCCGCCACCAGCTTCTCGATTCCCGCCACGATGGAGGCGACCGACGAAATGTCGAAATCGCTTTCCTGCGGCGCGTTGGCGTTGAAGGGCACGGAGATGTCGAACGCTTCCTCGATGGCGAAGATGCTTTCCACGAGGCCGAGACTGTCGATGCCGAGCTCGTCCAGCGTGCTGTCCATCGTGACGTCAGACGGCTCCAGCACCGCCTGTTCGGCAATGATCTCGATGACCTTGTCCTTGATTTCCATGCTGCACCCCGTTCTTTCCGCAAACCGCTTTAGTCAACCTGATCCGGTTTTGAAACAGCTTTCTTGAGGTCAGCCACGTCGGCAAAGAGCCGCTTGAGCCGTCGCAGGCCTTTGAAGACCTCCATCGTGGATTCCATTTTCATCGCCGGATAGCCCAGCATGACGCGCCCGGCGGGAACATTGGCCAGAAGCTTGGTGCCGCCGCCGGCGATGACGTTGTCACCGATGAAAATGTTGTCGGCCACGCCCACCTGCCCGGCCAGAACGACGTTGTTTCCGACCTTGACCGACCCGGCCAGCCCAACCAGCCCGCAGAGCAGGCAATCGTTGCCGATGACGCAGTTGTGGCCGACCTGCACGAGGTTATCGATCTTGGTGCGGTCGCCCACCACGGTGTCGCGGATGGTGCCCCGGTCGACGGCGGAATGGGCGCCGACCTCGACATCGTCGCCGATGCGCACGGCGCCAAGGCTGTGGATGCGGACATAGGATTGCGATGCGATATCGCCTTGGTCGCCCAGGGACTGGCGCGCCCGCTCCACGCCCGAGACATCCGGCGTGACGTAGGAAAACCCGTCCGCCCCCACCACCGCGTTGGGCTGGGCAATGAAGCGTTCGCCGATGACGACGCGGGCGCAGATGCGCGCGCCTTCCCGCAGAAAGGCTTTCTCGCCCAGCACCGCGTCGGTGCCGACAAAGCTTTGCGGTCCGATGACGCTGTGCGCGCCGATGCGCGCGCCGGCGCAGATCACCGCCAGAGGACCGACCGAAACATTCTCGCCAAGTTGCGCGGTCTCGTGGATGACGGCCGAAGGGTGGATGCCCTCGTCCCAGCCCTGGCCGGGGTCGAACATGGTGCTGAGTCCCGACATCACGTAGCGCGGCCGTGGCGCGACGATAGCGGCGGAAAGTCCGAGCGCCTGCCAGTCGGCCCCGTCCCAGACGAGCGCGGCACGGGCCGCGCCCTGCGATAAATTCCGGGCATATTCAGGCTTCATGGCCAGGGCGAGGTCGTCTGCCGTGGCATCGGCAGGCTCGGAGACCCCGGTGACGGTCACGGTGACATCGCCCAGGGCGGTGGCCCCGAGTGCATGCGCGATTTGCTCGATCGTGTAGGACATGTCCGACCCCTTGCGTTTGGGGCCGGTTTATCCCCGAACGCCGGGCAGCGAAACCCCTGCCTGTTCCAGTGCGGACCAAATCTGCGCATCACGCCCATAGACATCCGCACGGTAATTGGTGTGTCCCTTGGGAGAGGTCACGGCGGTACGGTAGATGATGTGCACCGGCACGTGGGTTTCCAGATCGACCTTGGTTTCACGGCCCGTATTCAGGATGCCGTGGAACTTGCCCCTGGGGTCTGCCTCCTGCACGGCCAGCAGCGTATAGGCGAATTCGAAGGGCTGGTGCAGGCGGATGCAGCCGTGGCTGTAGGCGCGGGTTTCATGGTCGAACAGGTGCTTCTGCGGGGTATCGTGCAGGTAGATGTTGTACTTGTTCGGGAACATGAACTTCACCAGTCCAAGCGCGTTGCTGCTGGACGGCGGCTGCTTGATGGCGAAGGGAAAGTTGCGGGCATTGTATGCGCCGAAATTGATGCTGGAGCGGCTGACCACGCGGCCGCGGCTGTCGACCAGGCGAAGGTGACCTGCCGCGTTGCGGTTACGCTTCATCTGCGGCAGGTATTCCTTGACGGCGATCGAACGCGGGACGTGCCATGTCGGGTTGATGATCATGTGCTCCATCTCGTCCGAGAATTCGGGGCTTTGCCGGTCCGAGGCCTTGGCGCCGATCACCGCGCGGGTGCGGAAGGTCTCGATGTCGTCATCCATGATGCGGGCGGAGAAATCCGTCAGGTTCACCAGGATATGGCGCTTGCCCCGGCCCTGCGGCAGGTTCAGCCAGCGTTCGCGCTCCATTGCCACGATGACCGATTTCAGGCGCTCCTCGGCGGTGGTGTTGATCTGGTTGAGCGTGCTTTCGCCAGCGACGCCGTCGGGCTCCAGCCCGTGATCGCGCTGAAAGTCCATCACGGCCTTCTGGATGGTGACGTCATAGCTTTGCGTCGCGGTGCGCCCCAGGTAGCCCTGGGCCATGAGCCGGTTGCGCAGGGCGGTCACGGCGGCGCCTGTGGCGCCCGGCTCGAGCTTGCCGCCCGGCACGGTCGGGCCCCAGCCCCCCTCGGCGACCAGGGCTTCGAGCCGCATCTTTTCCTTCATCAGGCGTTTATACTCGTTGGTCGAGGGGGCCAACTGGCGGATGAACTGGCGCGGCTCGCGGCTGGCGGCAAAGGCGGTCAGGGTGCGGGTGCGGTCGTAGTCGCGCAGCTCGCGCTTGATGGCGGGGACCACGCGGCGCGGATCCAGCACGCCGGTGCGCATGTCGTCGGCCAGGTTCAGGAACGCCTTGCTGAGCGCCACCTCGGCAAAGCCGATATCGCGCGGGGTGCGGGCGGCGCGCAGCATGTTTTCGAGCGCGTCGATGTCATAGCGCGACTGCGGCAGGCCGTGGGCGGATACAGTCTCGAGCGCCAGAAACAGCGCCTGGCGGCGTGGACGGTGGACGGTCTCGTCGGTCCAGATTCCGCGAAAGCCGGTGCTGCGATAAAAGGCGGCAAGATCGCGGTCATCGGAGGCGGCCTCGGCGACGGCCTGCTTGAAGGCGGTGACTTGCGCCGAGGCGGGCTGTGGCGCGGACACCCAGAAGACAACCGCCATGACGGCGCTGAGGATGGTGGTGAAAATGCTGGTGTGCCCGAAGATGCGCAACGCGCTGCTCATGCCGTTCTCCAAATCGTCGATTGCCCTGCGTGCACAACAAGCGCACGCGATCATTAGTTCCTATGGCAGGAGGAACTGTCCAATCACAATTGGTTTTAAACGCAAAATTCGGCACATGTTGCAGCCAGGACGCGGAACGGCGCGCGCTTGCAAACCACGCCTGACCGAAATTTGCGCAAATTCTTGCCGAAAACCCATGCGCCATGGAACCCTCGGGCATTCACCCCTTGGTAACCGAATCCCGATATGCAATAACACTCCTACATCTGGGGATGAGATGAACAGAGCCGCTACTTAACGCGGCAACAGGCAAGCGACGGGACAGGCGCTAACAACATGACCGATCAAAGCTCGACGAGCGTAACGCGGCGTGCGTTACTGGGTGCATTTGCAGCTACGACAGTGGTCGCAGCACCAACGTTTTCCAACGCAGCAGGGTTCCTTCGGGGCGCAGGCGACATTCGCCGCCTGACCATGGCCTCGCCCCGCACCGGTGAAAAGATCGACACGATCTACTGGATCGAAGGGGAATACATCAAGGACGCGGTCCAAGAGATCAACCTCTTCATGCGCGACTGGCGCACCAACGACGTCCACCACATCGACATGCGCACGATGGACATCATGGCAGCGGCCCACAACCTGATGGATGTGAACGAGCCCTACCTTCTGCTCTCCGGCTACCGCAGCCCCAAGACAAACGCGATGCTGCGCTCGCGCTCCAGCGGTGTGGCCAAGAATTCGCGCCACCTGCAAGGCCAGGCGGCGGACCTGCGGATGCACTCGCGCTCGGTCAACCAGATGTTCCGTGCGGCTTCGGCCTGTCGCGGCGGCGGAGTGGGCCGTTACTCGGGCTCCAACTTCGTGCACATGGATTGCGGCCCGGTCCGCAGCTGGGGGCGGTAAGACCCGCGCGACGAAACGCAAATATGTCTGTTCAGCACCGGCCCCGCGAGGTCGGTGTTTTTGTTTTCGGACGGGAGATCCCGGATCAGGTCCGGGATGGGCTGGCGCTGGTTTTGTCCGGCACGACTCTCACGCGGACGTCATCCCGGACTTAATCCGGGATCTCTTGCCGTTCTCGACGGGCCGCGGCGCCCCTACCCCAGCCTGGCCATCCGCGCGTCGCGCAGGCGGGCGAAGTCGTCGCCTGCGTGATAGGACGACCGCGTGAGCGGCGTGGCCGAGACCATCAGGAAGCCCTTGCCATAAGCCGCCTTTTCGTAGGCCGCGAACTCGTCGGGATGCACGAAGCGGGCGACCGCATGGTGCTTGGGCGTGGGCTGAAGGTATTGGCCGATGGTCAGAAAATCGACATCGGCGGCGCGCATGTCGTCCATCACCTGGTGCACGGCCTGACGCTCTTCGCCCAGGCCCACCATGATGCCGGACTTGGTGAAGATGCCCGGATCGAGCTCCTTGACGCGTTGCAGCAGGCGCAGGCTGTGGAAGTAGCGGGCGCCGGCGCGGACCTCGGGATAAAGACCCGGCACGGTTTCGAGATTGTGGTTGAAGACATCCGGTTGCGCCGCGACCACGACCTCGAGCACAGCCGGGTCGCAATGGAGGAAATCCGGCGTCAGGATCTCGATCGTGGTGCCGGGCGAGCGGTGGCGGATGGCGCGGATGGTCTGGGCGAAATGCTCGGCCCCGCCGTCGGTGACATCGTCGCGATCCACCGAGGTGATGACCACGTGATTGAGCCCCAGCTTCTGCACCGCGTCGGCCACGCGCCCCGGCTCGAACGGGTCGAGATCCTCGGGCGGCTTGCCGGTGGCGATGTTGCAGAACGAACAGGCGCGGGTGCAAACCTCGCCCATGATCATCATGGTGGCATGCCCCTGGTTCCAGCATTCGCCGGCATTGGGACAGCCCGCTTCCTCGCAGACCGTGACCAGCTTGTGCTCGCGCATGATCCGGTGGGTTTCCAGATAGCCCTTGCCGACCGGCGCCTTGACGCGAATCCAGTCGGGCTTTTTCGGTTGGGCGTTGTCGGGCCGGTGCGCCTTTTCAGGATGGCGCTGGTCCGGGATCTTGAGATCGCGCACGAATTTTTCCCCGCAAATCCTTTGGTAACACACTCTATTTATAAGTCACCGCGGTGGGAAGTTCCAGTGATGCAAACCCGTCATGCAAGTGACGAATTCGCGCGTAACGAGTGTCCCACCTCCCGCCGTCCCAGCAAGGACGGTATGCGCCCGTGCCCCGTCCGCGCGGGCGCCTTGCACCGGGCGGTATGGCCGGTTGCGCGTGCGCCGCGCCGCTTTATGCTGGCGCGCGAGGCATGAGGCGGGGACAGGATGGATTGGCAGCGGCACCGGCGCGAGGCGCACCGACTGAGCCAGACGCAGGAATACTTGAAGCAGATCGTCTATGGCGGCAATGACGGGATCGTGACCACCTTTGCCATCGTGGCAGGTTTCGCCGGCGCCCAGGCCGAGGGCGTGGCGCAGATCGGCGGCGTGGCGGTTCTGGTCTTCGGCCTTGCCAACCTTTTTGCCGACGCGATCAGCATGGGGCTGGGCGAATTCCTGTCGCTGCGGTCGCAGCACGACCTCTACCGCGCGCGGCGCACCAGCGAGCTGCGCGAGATCGCGGCCGATCCCGAGCATGAGCGGATGGAGCTTTTCGAGATTTTGCGCCAGCGCGGCCTGCCCGCCGGAGAGGCCGACACGGCGGCCACGATCATGTCGAAACATCCCGAGATCATGGCCGACCTGATGATGACCTACGAATTCGGGATGCAGGACCCCGACGAGGACAGCCCCGTGCTGAGCGGGCTCTTCACTTTCGGCTCGTTCATCGTGTTCGGGGCGATTCCGCTGTTTCCCTATTTCGTTCTGGAGGCCACGCAGACGACCTTTCTGCTGTCGATCGGGACAACAGCGGCGGCGCTGGTGGCGCTTGGCATGCTGCGCTGGAACGCGACGGGCGAACGGATGGGCCGCTGCGTGGGCGAGACGCTAATGGTGGGCGCGATCTGCGCGGTCGCGGCCTTCGGCGTCGGCTGGCTGGTGGGCGGCTGAGCCGCGCCTGCCCCGTCCCTACCCCATCAGGCCCGCGCTGTCGCCCAGCTCTTCGTAATGCCGCTTGAGCCTTTGCAGCGCGATGCGCAGCACGATCTTGCCCGAGCGGGCCGACCAGCCGAGCTTCTTCTCGGTCGTCTCGAGCCCTTCGAGAAAACAGCAGCAGCGCAGCGCCACATCCGCCAGCCCGGGCCCGAGATCGCGCAGTGCACCGATCACGCGGGTCTGTGCAGCCTGGGCAGAGCCGTTCCGCGGCGCCGCGGTTGCAAGCGGCGCGGCGCCGGTCAGGATGTCCGGCCAGGCGTCGCGGGGCATTTCGTTCAACAGCGCCATCTCGTAATCCTCGCGCAGGCGTTCGCCGGCGCGGACGAGTTCGGCCGGCAGAAAGCGGCTGCCGTCGCGGTTGCGGCGGCGTGACAGTAGGATCAGCGGCGACTCGGCGATGCCGTAGCGGATGCGGCGCCGCTCTTGGGCGTCGTCTTCGTCGGCCGTGCCGGCGTCGGGTCGTCCGAGGAATGCGGCCTGGCTTTCCTCGAACCCCTGCGCGTTGTTCTCCGCCTGCGCAATGAGTTGCCCGAGCGCGCTGCGCCCTGCCCCGGTGATGGCATAGCGCGAGATCCGGCCGGGGCTGTCGCAGCTGATCCAGGATTTCAGCGCCAGCGCCTCGGCGATGTCGCGGTCGACCACCGCCGTGCGGTTCTGCCCGGCCTCGGATTCGCGCACCACGACGGCCTTGTCCATTTCCGTGGCCACGGCCAGCACGGCGCCTCTTTCGCACAGTCGGCGCAGCACGCGCAGCGCTTCGCGGTTGAGGCGGGTTTCGGTCAGGGTGGTCTTGCTTTCGGAAGGTGTCAGGGGCGCGGTCATGCGGGTCTCCTTGCTGCACGAACCGGCATCGGCGTGGGACATGACCTGAGCGCCGAGGCGGCGCAGCGCCTCGTCGACGAGATGATCGTCGCGCAGCGCCTCCAACGCACGGACCTGTCGGGAGACGGTGGAAGCATGACAGCCGAGCTTTCGGGCCAGCGCCCGGATCAACGTGCCGCCCTCGATATGGGCGAGATAGGTGATGGCCGCCGTCGGCACCCATGACAGATCTTGCGAGGCGGGAGGGCCCGCCATGCGTGTATCGCTCATCCGTTTCCCTCCTTGGCCCGATCTCTTGCGACAGGATCAGTTGTCCCCAAAACGCCCACAGAGTTATCCACAAGCAGAATGCAACCTATAGGCGACTTTGTTACCAGTTCGTTAATTTAAAGCCAGTTCGGCAACAGTGGTTTCCAGGGTGTAAACAATTGGCAACAGCGCCGAGCGCAACCAACCGGATTCGCGCAACGCCCACGTGCGTCATGGCACCAAGTATGCCTGACAAACGAAAAAGGAGTGCGACGCCATGACCGACCTGCTTGCCCATCTCGAAACGCTGAAGCGGCCCCGCCTTTTGATCAACGCGGCGCGGATCGGGGCCGCGCAGTATCGCCGGGACATGCACTTGGCGCGGCACCTGGAACACGGATCGGTGCCGGGACACCGCGCGGCGCTGGCGCAGTTGATCGGGCTCGAGGCGGAGCTGGACGCGGCGCGGCGGGCACGGCAGGCGGACTATGCCGTCGCGCGGCATCTAGACGTGCTGATCGCCTTGATGGGAGAGGCGCGGCTGCTGCGCGCCGAGACGGCCGACCCGGCCACTGCACCGGCGCAGGCGGCAGAGCCCGCGCCGGTGGGATGACAGTTCAGGAAAAGGCGTCGGGCATCGAGGCCTTTTTCTCGGCGACATAGGCGTCGAGCGCCTCGAGCACGCCGGGGTCGAGATGAGGCTGCTGGTAGTTCGCCAGCTGCTTTTCGACCCGGGTTGCGGCCAGCGCCATGGTGTCCTGCGCGCCCTCGTCGGCCCATTGCTCGAACGGTTTGTAGTCGAGCATTTCCGAGCGCCAGAAAGCGGATTTGAAGTTCGCCTGTGTATGGGCGCAGCCAAGGTAGTGCCCGCCGGGGCCGACCTCGCGGATGGCATCCATCGCCTGGCCGTTCTCGTCGGTGTAGATGCCCTTGGCGAGGTGGTGGTAGACGCCCAGCTGGTCGGCATCCATCACGAACTTCTCAAACGAGGAGACCAGCCCGCCTTCGAGCCAGCCGCAGGAGTGCAGCATGAAATTGACGCCGGAAAGAAGGCCCATGTTGAGGCTGTTGGCGGTCTCGTAGGCGGCCTGCGCATCGGGCAGCTTGGAGCCGTTGAACGACCCCGCCGAACGGTAGGGAAGCCCGAGGCGCCGGGCGAGTTGCCCCGCGCCATAGGTGATGTGCGCGGCCTCTGGCGTGCCGAAGGTGGGCGCGCCGGAGTTCATGTCGATCGAGGTGACGAACGCGCCCATGATGACGGGTGCGCCGGGATTGCAGAGCTGGTTGAAGGCCACGCCGGCCAGCGCCTCGGCCAGAACCTGCGTCAGGGTGCCGGCCACGGTCACCGGCGCCATGGCGCCACCGACGATGAAGGGCGAGACGATGCAGGCCTGGTTGTTCTTCGCGTAGACCTCCATCGCGCCCATCATCACCTCGTCGAAGGTCAGCGGCGAGTTGATGTTGATGAGCGAGGTCATCACGGTGTTCTGCTGCACGAAATCCTTGCCGAAGAGGATGCCGCACATGTCTACGCTGTCCTGCGCGCGGGAAGGCTCGGTCACCGAGCCCATGAAGGGCTTGTCCGACAGCACCATGTGGGCGCGCAGCATGTCGAGGTGCCGCTTGTTGACGGGGATGTCGGTGGGTTCGCACACGGTGCCGCCCGAATGGTGCAGCCACTTGGACATGTAGCCCAGCTTCACGAACTTCTCGAAATCGGCCATCGTCGCGTATCGCCGGCCGCCGGCGCTGTCGCGCACGAAGGGCGGGCCGTAGACCGGAGCGAAGACGAGGTTGTTGCCGCCCACCACGACATTGCGCTCGGGGTTGCGGGCGTGCTGGGTGTACTCGGACGGCGCGGTCTTGATCAACTCACGCGCGAGGCCGCGGGGAATGTGCACCCGCTCGCCCTGCACGTCGGCGCCCGCGTCCTTCCACATCTGCAGGGCGCGCGGGTTCTCGACGAAATTAACGCCGATCTCTTCCAGAACGGTTTCGGCGTTGTGCTCGATCATTTCGAGCGCCTCGTCGTTGAGGATCTCGTAGTTCGGGATCTTGCGCTCGATATACTTGGCGGTTTCGATGCTGACGGCGGTACGCTCTGCGCGGCGGGCTGCGCCGCCTCCGCCCCGGGCCCGTCTGCGAGCTGCTGCTTCGGCCATATTCTGGTTCCCCAACGTGGACTTGCACCCATGACAGGGTGCGACTGTCCCCTTAAATATCCACTAACGCGACCGAGTCGCGGGAGATTTGCGCCGTTTCACGGTCTATAACGACATTCGGCGGGGATGAGAGCTGGCGGCGGACAGGTGCGCGTGGGCTCTCGCCCACCCTACGCGATGTGATGGTGCGTCATGTTCATGCGAGGCTGGGTCACGCACGCTCAAACCTGTTGCATCGCACACGGGCTTTTCATATGGCCTCTGCATGATCGAACATGACCGCCTCCTCATCATCGACTTCGGCAGCCAGGTGACGCAGCTGATCGCGCGCCGCCTGCGCGAGCTAAGCGTCTATTGCGAAATTCACCCGTTCCAGAACGTCACCGACGATTTCCTCAAGGAGTTCGCCCCCAAGGCAGTGATCTTTTCCGGCGGTCCCGACACGGTAACGCGCGACGGCGCGCCGCGCCCACCGGAATCGGTCTATGACCTTGGCGTGCCGATCCTGGGCATCTGCTATGGCCAGCAGGTCATGATGCAGGACCTGGGCGGGCGCGTCGAAGGCGGCAAGATCTCGGGCGGCGGCGGCACGGCAGAGTTCGGCCGCGCCTGGGTGTCGCCCACGGACGAGCGCATCGACCTGCTGGCGGGCTGGTTTTTGGGCGAGCGCGAGCAGGTGTGGATGAGCCATGGCGATCACGTGGCCGAACTTGCGCCCGGTTTCGCGGTCTATGGCACCTCGCCGCACGCGCCCTTTGCCATCACCGCCGATCTTGAGCGGGATTTCTACGCGGTTCAGTTCCATCCGGAAGTGCATCACACGCCCAATGGCCGCACGCTCTACGAGAATTTCGTCAAGCGTGCGGGGTTCAAGGGCGACTGGACCATGGCCGCCTACCGCGAGGAGATGGTCGAGGCGATCCGCGAGCAGGTGGGCGACTCGAAGGTCATCTGCGCGCTGTCGGGCGGCGTGGACAGTTCGGTGGCCGCGGCGCTGATCCACGAGGCGATCGGCGAGAACCTCACTTGCGTCTTCGTCGATCATGGCCTGCTGCGCCTGAATGAAGGCGAAGAGGTCGTGGGCATGTTCCGCGATCACATGAACTTGCGCGTGATCCACGCTCAGGAGCAGGACCTGTTCCTGGGCGAACTGGACGGCGTGTCGGACCCCGAGACCAAGCGCAAGATCATTGGCAAGCTCTTTATCGACGTGTTCCAGAAATACGCCGACGAGATCGAGGGCGCGGCATTCCTCGCACAAGGCACGCTCTACCCGGATGTCATTGAATCGGTCAGCTTTTCCGGCGGCCCCAGCGTGACGATCAAGAGTCACCACAATGTCGGCGGCCTGCCCGAGAAGATGGGGCTCAAGCTGGTCGAACCGCTGCGGGAGCTTTTCAAGGACGAGGTGAGGGCACTGGGCCGCGAACTGGGCCTGCCTGACAGTTTCATCGGCCGACACCCCTTCCCCGGCCCCGGCCTTGCCATCCGCTGCCCCGGCGAGATCACCCGCGACAAGCTGGAGATCCTGCGCAAGGCGGATGCCGTCTATATCGACCAGATCCGCAAGCACGGGCTTTACGACGAGATCTGGCAGGCCTTCGTCGCGATCCTGCCGGTGCGCACCGTGGGCGTTATGGGCGACGGGCGGACCTATGACTATGCCTGCGCCCTGCGCGCGGTCACGAGCGTGGACGGCATGACCGCCGATTACTACCCGTTCAGCCACGATTTCCTGGGCGAGACCGCGACGCGGATCATCAACGAGGTCGAGGGTATCAACCGGGTCACATATGACATTACCTCGAAGCCACCGGGCACCATCGAATGGGAATGACCGAGACGGCGGAGCCTGCGCCGCAGGTCCTGCGGGCGGGGCTGTTCATGATGGGTGCCGTGGCATCCTTCACCCTGATGGCGGTGGCAGGGCGAGAGGTGAGCTTCGAGCTTGATACCTTTGAAATCATGATGTTTCGCAGCATCGTGGGGTTGGTGGTGGTACTTGCTGTCGTGCTGCTGACCGGGCGGCTGCACGAATTGCCGACGCAAAAGACCGGAACGCATCTGCTGCGCAACGTCTTTCATTTCACCGGTCAGAACCTGTGGTTCTTCGCGATCACCATGATCCCGCTGGCGCAGGTCTTCGCGCTGGAATTCACCACGCCGTTGTGGGTGCTGATCCTGTCGCCCCTGATGCTGGGCGAGCGGATGACGCGCATCCGCGTGATCGCGGCGGTGCTGGGGTTCATCGGCATCCTGATCGTCGCCCGGCCCAGCCCCGAGACACTGAATATCGGCACGCTGGCGGCGGCCGCCTGCGCCATCGGGTTCGCGGGCACGTATATCTTTGCCAAGCGGTTGACGCGGACGGAGACGTTGGCCTGCATCCTGTTCTACATGACGTTGATGCAAGTGGTGTTCGGGCTGATCTGCGCGGGCTATGACGGTGATATCGCCCTGCCCTCCGCCCAAAGCCTGCCGTGGCTGGTGGCGATCGGCATCTGCGGGCTGACGGCGCATTTCTGCATCACCTCGGCGCTGGCGCTGGCCCCCGCCACCCTGGTCAGCCCGATCGACTTCATGCGGCTGCCGGTAATCGCGATCGTGGGCCTGCTGGTCTATGACGAGGCGGTGAGCGTGTTCGTCTTCGTCGGCGCGGTCCTGATTTTCGGGGCCAATTACCTGAACCTCTGGGCCGAGACCCGCAAGAGGTGAACGCTTCGGTTCGGTTGAGACCGAAGCTGTGACATTCTTGCACGCACGTCCCCTGCTCCTCGACTCATGACGTCGGGTAAAAATTGACCGGTTTTCACACGTAACAGTAGTGTGAACTCAATGTTCTGGAGGAGAGGAACTCATGAAAAAACTGGCACTGGCCGCCACCACTCTCGGCCTTGCGACAGGCGCCGCCCACGCGGGCGGACTGGACCGCAGCTATACCCCCATCGACCCGCTGTTCGAGCAAGGCAACTATGCCGAACTGTCCTATGGCTTTACCATGCCCGACGTGACCGGCTCGGACTTGCTGGGCAACCCGATCAGCAATGTCGGCGGTGACTACGGGCAGGCCGGGTTCGCGGTGAAGCTCGACTTCAACGACAAGCTGTCGCTGGCGATGATCTACGACCAACCTTATGGCGCGGACGTGCGCTATGGCGGCAGCCCGGCGACGACGCTGCTGGGCGGCACGCGGGCCGACGCCGAGACGCACGCCCTGACCACGCTCGTGCGTTACAAGATCACCGATCGGTTCTCTGTCTACGGTGGTCCCCGCTTCGTGACCGCTGGCGGCGGGATCACCCTGTCGGGCCTCGCCTATGGTCCGCTGAACGGCTATAACGTGGAATTTGCCGACACCACGGGTGCGGGCTATGTCGCTGGTGCGGCCTATGAAATCCCCGATATCGCCCTGCGTGCTGCTCTGACATACCACTCGTCGGTCGACATCTCGCTGAGAACGACGGACAACATCGGCACCCCGGTCGGGATCACCGAGTCCGAGCTTCCGCAGAGCGTGGAACTGGCGGTTCAATCGGGCATCAACCAGAGCACCCTGCTTTTCGGGTCCGTGCGCTGGTCCGAGTGGGAAGCGTTCTCTCTGGACCCGCCGAACCCGCTGGTGCCGAACCTGGCCGAACTGGACAACGTCGTCACCTACGAGATCGGCGTCGGCAAGCGTTTTACCGAAAAGTTCTCGGGCAGCGTGTCGGTTTCCTATGAGGATGGCGGCAGCGACGACCTGGTATCGCCCCTGGCCCCGACCAGCGGCCAGATCGGGCTGACCGTGGGCGGCGAGTACAAGATCAACGACAAGATGGATGTCTCGGGCGGTATCCGTTACACGTGGCTGGGCGACGCGCAACCCGAGACCGGCACACCGGACACGGCACGCGGCAATTTCGACAACAACTCCGCCATCAGCCTGGGCTTGAAGTTCGGCTATCACTTCTGAGCTTTCACGCAACGAAAGATCGGAAAACCCCGCCGACCACTCCGGCGGGGTTTTTCTTTTGGCCTATCGCTTTGAGGTTTGACGCCTGCCGCAGCGCTGTCTACCAAAGCGGCGATAAGGAGAGGCCGGACCATGATTTATCAGACCGCGCAGGACTGGCGCGATGCGCCGCACAAACGGGTGCTGTTCTACGGCATGTCGGGCCTGGGCAAGACCCACCTGTCGAACATGCTGCGCGATGCGGGCGACTGGTTTCACTATTCCATCGATTACCGGATCGGCACCCGCTATATGGGCGAGCTGATCGCCGACAACGCCAAGGCGCACGCGATGAAGGTGCCGTTCCTGCGCAACCTGCTGATGACGGACTCGATCTATATCGGGTCGAACATCACGTTCGAGAACCTGTCCCCGGTCTCGACCTACCTGGGAAAACCGGGCGATCCGGACAAGGGCGGATTGCCGATCGACGAATACCGCGTGCGGCAGGAACAGTTCCGCCGGGCGGAGGTGAACGCGCTGATGGATACCGGCCATTTCATCGAGCGTGCCGGGCGGCTGTATGGCTATCCGCATTTCGTCTGCGACACCGGCGGATCGATCTGTGAATGGGTGGATGGAGACGATCCGGACGATCCGATCCTGACGGAACTGTCCTCTCACTGTCTTTTGATCGGGCTGAAGGGCGACGAGGCGCACCGGCAGGAACTGATCCGCCGGTTCGACCGTGCGCCCAAGCCGATGTGCTACCAGCCAGAGTTCCTGGCCGGCGCCTGGGCGGAATACCTTAGCGAAAACAACGTTAAGGAAGGCGATGTTGAACCCGATCACTTCATTCGCTGGACCTATGCCCGCGCGCTGGCCCACCGCGCGCCGCGCTATGCGGCGATGGAGAAATGGGGCATCACGCTCGACCATGACGAGGTGGCGCAGGTCACAACCGCGGACGGGTTCGAGGCGCTGGTCGCCCGGGCCCTTGAGCGTAGCGGATAAACAGTTATCTATCGCGGATTCCCGATACAGGTTCCCCAATGCCCATAAAGATCCCTGCCAGCCTGCCCGCCTTTGACGTCCTCACCCGCGAGGGCGTGATGGTGATGGACGAGGATCAGGCGGCGCGGCAGGATATCCGGCCCCTGCGGATCGGGCTGCTGAACCTGATGCCCAAGAAGATCCAGACCGAGAACCAGTTCGCGCGCCTTATCGGCGCGACGCCGCTGCAGATCGACCTGAGCCTGATCCGCATGTCCCAGCATCGTACCAAGAACACTGCGGCGGATCACATGGAAAGCTTCTATCGCCCCTTCACCGAGGTCGAGGCGACGGGCGAGAAGTTCGACGGGCTGATCATCACCGGCGCGCCGATCGAGCACCTGGAGTTCACCGATGTCACCTATTGGGACGAGCTGATGCGCGTCTTCGAGTGGACCCAGACGCACGTGCATTCCACTTTCGGCGTCTGCTGGGGCGGGATGGCGATGATCAACCATTTCCACGGCGTGAAAAAGCACCTGCTGGAGGCCAAGGCGTTCGGTTGTTTCCGGCACAGCAACATGGCGCCGGCCTCGCCCCTGTTGCGCGGATTTTCCGACGATTGCGTGATCCCGGTCAGCCGCTGGACCGAGATGCGCCGCGCCGAGATCGAGGCGGTGCCGGGGCTGGAGATTCTCCTGGACAGCGACGAGGTCGGCCCCTGCCTTGTGCGGGACGACACGGCGCGCGCGCTTTATATCTTCAATCACCTGGAATATGACAGCGACACGCTGAAACAGGAATACGACCGGGACGTCTCCCAGGGCACGCCGATCAACGTGCCGTGCAACTATTACCCCGGGGATGATCCGAGCTGCCCGCCGCAGAACCGCTGGCGCAGCCATGCGCACCTGCTTTACGGCAACTGGATCAACGAGATCTATCAGACCACCGCCTTTGATATGCAGCAAATCGGGCTAGGTTCCCGCCGGTAGGTGGCAAGGATCGTTCGGGGAGCGGGTTTGGACATGAAACGCAAGCTGGTACTGGCGGCGCTTGGCGCCGTGGCATTGCTGTCGAGCTGCGCCGGGCTGGCCGAGGTCAAGGAACGCTCGGCCGAGGATGCCCACCCGCCGCTGGGCCGCCTTATCGAGGTGGACGGCACCCGCGTGCATGTCTGGGTCGAGGGGTCGGGGCCGGACGTGGTGCTGATCCACGGTGCGGGCGGCAATTTGCGTGATTTCACATTCGACCTGGCGAAACGGCTGACGCCGCGCTACCGCGTCATTGCCTTCGACCGGCCGGGCCTGGGGTATACCGAGAGGCTGCCGGGCTATGGCGGGGTGGGCAGCACCGAGGGCGAGTCCCCGCGCGAACAGGCGGCACTCTTGCAAAAGGCCGCCCGCCAGATCGGCGTGCGGCGGCCCGTGGTGGTGGGCCACAGTTTCGGCGGGGCCGTGGCGCTGGCCTGGGGGCTGAACGCGCCACAGGAGACCTCGGCGCTGGTTCTGCTGGCGAGCGTGTCGAACCCCTGGCCCGGCGAGCTTGGCACCTTCTACAACGTGACCGGTACCGCCCTGGGCGGGGCGGCGGCGGTGCCGCTCATCACCGCGCTGGCGTCGGCAGAACGGGTGCAGCGCAGCATCGCGGGCACCTTCGCGCCGCAAGAGCCCCCGCGCGGCTATTCGGACTATCTCGGCCCCGGCCTGACCCTGCGCCGCGAGACGTTGCGGGCCAACGGCCAGCAGGTGCTGGGCCTGCGCCCGCATATCGTGGCGATGTCGCAGCAATATCGCGACGTGCTGCGGATGCCGGTCGAAATCGTGCATGGCGATGCGGACGACACCGTACCGCTGGAGGTACACTCGATCCCGCTGTCGAAACAACTGCGCAATGGCAATCTGACCGTTCTGGAAGGCGTGGGCCACATGCCGCATCATGTCCGGCCCAGGGCGAGTGTCGCGGCAATCGACCGCGCGGCCTCTCGCGCCGGATTGCGTTAAGCCGCTTAACATCTCATAGTTGCCCCGAAATCAAGGGAGTGGCCCATGAAGCTGCCTTTCGACGGCGCGATCAGCACCTATTTCAACTCCGAGGCCCCCGAGGAGGTGCGCAACGCCATCCGCCGGGCCGACAAGGGCGATATCCTGTCGCCTGATTACCCGCATTCCGACCGGATGCCGCGCAAGGCCTACGATCAGGATCTGCACCGGCTTCAGATCGAACTGGTCAAGTTGCAGGCCTGGGTCAAGGAAAGCGGCGCGCGGGTCGTCTGCGTCTTTGAGGGCCGCGACGCGGCCGGCAAGGGCGGCACGATCAAGCGGTTCCGCGAAAACCTCAACCCCCGCGGCGCGCGCGTGGTCGCCCTGCCCAAGCCGACCGAGACGGAAGCCACGCAATGGTATTTCCAGCGCTATATTGATCACCTGCCGGCGGGCGGCGAAATGGTGTTCTACGACCGGTCCTGGTACAATCGCGGGGTGGTGGAAAAGGTTTTCGGTTTCTGCACCGACGACCAGCGCGAGCATTTCTTTCACCAGGTCGGCGATTTCGAAAAGATGCTGGTGGACGAGGGCATCCACCTCTTCAAGTTCTGGCTGAACGTGGGCCGCGCCGAACAGCTGCGCCGGTTCATGAAGCGCGAGAGCGACCCGCTCAAGCAATGGAAGCTCAGCTGGATCGACGTTGAGGGCCTGAAGAAATGGGACGCCTATTCCGAGGCGATATCCGAGACGCTGGCGCGGTCGCACAGCACGCACGCGCCCTGGACCATCGTGCGGTCCGACGACAAACGCCGCGCGCGGACCGAGGCGATGCGCCACGTGCTGCGGCACATCGACTATGATCGCAAGCTGCCGAAATCGGTGGGCAGTCCCGATGCGTCCGTCTGCGGCGGGCCCGAGATCTGGGATGCCTAAGCGCGGCTATCACCACGGCAACCTGCGCCAGGCGCTGGTCGACGCCGCGCTGACCTTGATCGAGGAAAAAGGCCCGACCGGCTTCACCCTGTCGGAGGCCGCCAAGCAGGCGGGCGTGACCCCGGCGGCGGTCTATCGCCATTTCAGCGGGCGCGAGGACCTCATCGCCGAGGCGGCGCGCCAGGGATACGAGATCTTCGCGGACGTGATCGAATACGCCTATGGCACCGGGCGGACTGCGCTCAGCGCGTTTTCCGCCACGGGCCGCGCCTATCTCGCCTTTGCCCGGAAATACCCCGGCCATTACATCGCGATGTTCGAAAGCGGAATCTCGGTCAATCGCAACGCCGATCTGGCCGCCGTGTCGGGCCGCGCCCGCGCCGTGCTGGAACGCGCGGCCGAGGGCTTGTCAGCCCATATCCCGCCGGACAAGCGCCCGCCCACCGCGATGGTCTCGGCCCATGTCTGGGCGCTGAGCCACGGCGTCGTCGAGCTTTTCGCCCGCAACTCGCCCGGCACCCAAAGCCCCTTCCCGCCCGAGGACCTGCTGGAATCCGGCATCGGGATCTACCTGCGTGGATTGGGGCTGTTGCCGCCGGACCAATAGGACCCGCCCCCACTCTTCTTCTGTCCAAAGATATCCCGGGGGTTTGGGGGCTGGCCCCCAATTGGACCCGTGTTTGGGGGATTGCACCCATAAGGGCCTGCGTTCGACGCTCACCATGCCGCAAAAGAAAAGGGCCGCCCACCCGGACGGCCCTTTCCTAAATTCTGAACCCAAAGCTTAACGCTTGGAGAACTGGAAGCTCTTGCGGGCCTTGGCGCGGCCGTATTTCTTGCGCTCCACCACGCGGCTGTCGCGGGTCAGGAAGCCTGCGGCCTTCAGCGGCGAGCGCAACGACGGATCGTAAAGCTGCAGCGCCTTGGAGATGCCGTGTTTGACAGCCCCGGCCTGGCCCGACAGGCCGCCGCCCGAGACGGTCGCCATGACGTCGAACTGGTCCTCGACGCCGGCCACCGTGAACGGCTGGCGCAGGATCATCTGCAGCACCGGGCGGGCGAAGTACTTGTTCATTTCCTTGCCGTTCACGGAAACCTTGCCCGAGCCGGGCTTGATCCAGACGCGGGCGACCGCGTCCTTGCGCTTGCCGGTGGCATAGGAGCGGCCCAGCTCGTCGCGGACGGGTTCGCGGGGCGCCTGTTCGGGCGTGCCCTGGACACCGCCGATATCGTCGGTGACGGCTGCTTCGAGACCGTCGAGTGTTTTGATTTCGTCAGCCATGTCTCTTACACCCGCGTGTTTTTCTTGTTCATGGATTTCACATCCAGCACTTCGGGGCTTTGCGCCTCGTGCGGATGCTCGGTGCCGGCGTAGACGCGCAGATTGGTCATCTGGCGGCGTGCAAGGCGGTTCGACGGCAGCATGCGCTTGACGGCCTGCATGACGACACGCTCGGGGTGCGCGCCTTCCAGGATTTCCGCCGTGGTGCGCGACTTGATCCCGCCCGGGTGGCCGGTGTGCCAGTAGTTCGGCTTTTCGCGCTTGTTGCCGGTCAGCTGCACCTTGTCGGCATTGATGACGATGACGTTGTCACCCATGTCCTGGCTCGGTGTGAAGCTGGGCTTGTGCTTGCCACGCAGGCGCGTGGCGACGATCGAGGCAAGGCGGCCGAGAACGATGCCGTCGGCGTCGATCACGATCCACTTCTTGTCGATATCTGCCGGTGTTGCAGAAAAGGTTTTCATGGTCTTGTCCCCAAGGGTCAGAGGGTCATTATTCGGATTGCGGGGTTATATAGGCTTCGCGGAACTGTTCAAGCGGGAAATGCGGTATATTTCCATTCAAAAACAATCGCTTGTCATTTAGGTATCATTTTACCCCATATGGAGTTCTTGATTCACGACCCCGGTCCGCCGCTGGCGACCCTGCTGCTGCTGGCCCTGTCGACGGCGCCTGGCATGGCGCAGAAGATCGTGGTCTGATCGGCTTTGGCCTCGGCGGGGTGCGGGCGGATTGCTTTAGGATCAGACGCCGATGCCTTCGGGCGGGTTGTCCAGCAGGCGGCGCAGGCGCTGCATCGCGGCCTCGAAACTGTCCAGGCTCACGCCCGCGTTCACGGCCATGCGCACGGCGTGGGGCGAGGCCGCGTCGCGACAGGCGAAATCCTCGGCCGAGCGGACCTGCACGCCCTGCTCTGCCGCCGCCTGGCAAAAGGCGGAGGTGCGCCAGCCCGGCGGCAGGGTCAGCCACAAAAACGGCACGTCGCGGCGCCATTTCACGTCATGGCGGCCCAGCACGTTCAATGCGCATTGAATGTACTCGTCCGACCGTTCGCGCACCGCATCCATCAGCCCGTCGAGCCCGTCATGCGTCAGAAGCGCCGCGATCAGGTCCGAGATCGGCGTGGCGAGGCCGAAGAACGAGGATTCGACCGCCCGGCGCAGCGCCATCGACTGCCCCTCGGGCGCCAGCGCAAAACCGACGCGCAGCGCGGGCGTGAGGGATTTCGACAGCGACGCCACGTACCAGCCGCGCTCGGGCGCCAGCATACGGTAGGCCGGGGCCTGGGACGGGCCGATACGGTAACAATCGTCCTCGAGGATTTGCAGGTCGCAGCGGCGGGCGACCTCGACGATCTCGTCGCGGCGCTTGGCGGGGGTGAAAACGCAGGTGGGGTTGTGCACCTCGGCGGAGGTGAAGAGCATCTGCGCCTGGTGCTTGTGTGCCGCGGCCTCCAGCGCGCCGGGATTGAGGCCATGGGCGTCCATCGTCACCGGGATCACCTCGGCCCGCATCAGGTCGGCGGCGCGGCGGACGCCGGGATAGCACAATTCCTCGACCAGGATCGTTGGGCGGCGGCCGCAAAGCACGGTCTGCATGATCAGGGTGATCGCGTTCTGCCCGCCATGGGTCAGTACCACGTCATCCTCGGTGAAACGCCCCAAGGGAACGCGCGACAGGAACCGTGCCGCGGCGGCGCGGGCGGGCTGCATGTTGCGGCGGCTGGGATAATGCATGACACCCGAAGGCGGATCCTCGGCGATCTGCGCCAGAAGCTGCCGGATCAGTCGGGCCTGCCCCACGCTGGGCAGATGCGGCGAGATCATGTTGACGGCATAGCCGTCGCCGCCCGAATTGTGCTCGACGGTGTCGGCCTCGATCGGGAAGTAATCCGGCGGGATCGGTTTGGGCTCGGCCACGAAGGTCCCCCGCCCGACCTCGGCCACCAGCGTGCCGTCATCGGTCAGCCCTGAATAGGCCCGCGCCACAGTGCCCGGCGTGATCCCGAGACGCCAAGCGAGGTCGCGCACGGGCGGCAGCTTGTCCCCCGGCACGAGGCTCTGATTGCCGATCCCGGCGCGGATGGCCTGGATCAGAGCCTTGTATTTGGGGCCTGCCCCCTCGGCGAGGTCCGGCGTCCAATTTGTACCCATGACAATATTTCCGTGGATTCAGAGTTTGTGGCAATGTATCACTTTATTGTGGCAATCACACGTTATTGTGTCAATACAATTTAGGAAGAAAGGACATCGCCATGACCAGTTTCACCCACACCGACCGCCCGGCACTCGAGGGGCTGTCTGCCCGCACCACCCTGCCCGCCCTGTCGCTGATCGCGGTAAAGCTGGCCTGGGCCTATGTCCTGTGGTCGCAGCGATATGAAAGCCGGAAACACCTGGCGCGGCTGGACGATCACATGCTGCGCGATATCGGCCTGACCCCGCGCGAGGCCGACATCGAAGCGCGCAAACCCTTCTGGAGGCCGTAATCGTCCCCGATACGGATCTCTTCCACCTGGGCCGGGGTCACTCCCGGCCCTTTTTTCAGGGCTTGGGGGGAATCGAATACGTCAGGCTGGCCCGCGCCACCGGCTGGTCGAATCCGTCCGAGAAGATCAGCACGTCGCCCACGGCCAACACGCGCCCCAGCTTCAGCAGCCGGCAGTCGGCAATCAGGTCGGTATTGGCGGCGGGCTTGCGCATGAAGTCGATGGAGCAACTGGTGGTGACCGCCAACGCCTCGCGCCCCGTCATGCTGAGCACCGCCATGTATACGGCCACATCCGCCAGCGCGAATATCGACGGGCCCGACACCGTGCCGCCGGGGCGCAGATGGCGGTCGTCGACGTTCAGGCGCACGCGCAGCGCCATGTCCTCCAGGCTGTCGATGGTGAAATCCCCCTTCACCTGCGGGAAGACCTCGTCGATATAGGCCATGAGATCGGTTGCATTCAGTTTCAGCGGCATGCTTTCCTCCGTGCGCGTGCCGGCGTAAAAAGGCACAAGCCCGGAGGAGGATCAAGATGACAATCCTGGAACGCGAGGACGACGGCGCCATCGCCCGTCTGACGATGAACCAGCCCGAAAAGCTGAACGCGCTGAGCGACGGGATGCTGGAGGCGCTGCAATCCAGTTTCGAGGCCATCGCGGAGGAGTCGTCGATCCGCGTGGTCACCCTGGCCGGGGAAGGCAAGGCGTTCTGCGCGGGCCATGACCTGAAGGAAATGACCCAAGGTCGCCAAGCCGAGGACGGCGGCAAGGCCTATTTCGCCGATCTTTTTTCGCGGTGCAGCAGACTGATGCGAACGATCCGCGACCTGCCCCAGCCGGTGATCGCCCTGCCCCACGGCATTGCCACCGCCGCGGGCTGTCAGTTGGTGGCGACATGCGACCTGGCGGTGGCGGCCACCGGCACACGGTTCGGCGTCAACGGGGTGAATATAGGGCTCTTCTGTTCCACGCCGATGGTCGCGCTCAGCCGCAACATCCCACGCAAACAGGCCTTCGAGATGCTGACGACGGGCGAATTCATCGAGACAGACCGCGCGATAGAACTGGGCCTGATCAACCGCGCGGTGCCGTATGACGGGCTGCAAGCCGCGGGCGACGCACTGGCGCATACCATCGCGGCCAAGCTGGGCGCGGCGGTGAAGATCGGGAAGCAGGCTTTCTACCGCCAGCTCGAGATGGGCATCGACGACGCGTATGCGTTTACCGGCGACGTCATGGTTGAAAACATGATGTGGCGCGACACCGAAGAGGGAATCAGCGCCTTCATCGAAAAGCGCCCGCCGGAGTGGAAACAGGACTAGACGGGCGAGAAACGGCGGGCTTCGGAGCGGGAATATCCGGCCTTTCGGTCGCCACGCGCCCGGAAAGGTTGTGTTTCTTCAATCGGTTCGCCGATTGTTAACGCTTTGCGCCCGCAGTGTTGCCAAATAAGCGGTTTTTCCGAGCCTCAATTTAGCCATTATCGACCCGAGGCTGATGCGACAGTCAAAGGGCCCCGCGCCCCGGTTTTTTTTAGCAGCTCAGTTTAGTTCCGTCGCATCGGCCTCACGATAAACTTTCGAAAACATCAGCCTGGCCGCGTTTCCTGCGGTACTTGGCAATGTTTCCAAAGCTGCGCCACAGTTTTTCCGCTTTTGCCGTTTTGTCGCCACATTCGATCCGCTACACCCGTTTGCGGGGGCATCGTGTGGGGTTAACACGACGCTATGATTACGGCGCTATGACATATCGGGTGGCGGTCTTCGGCATCTGGTCCCTCCTGGCCAGCCTCTCTCTGGCCACGTTTTCGGAGGCTTCGGACCTACCCGACCCGGCGGATCGCGCGGAGTTCCCCACACCGGGGGCGACGTCGGTTCTGCTGGGCCGTGATCTGTTCTTCGACCCGATCCTGTCGGGCAATCGCAACATCGCCTGCGGCACCTGTCATCAGCCCGACATGGGCAGTGGCGACGGCGTCTCGCTGTCGCTTGGCGAGGGCGGTCGCGGGCTGGGCCCGGCGCGGAGACGGGCCACCGAGAATCCGCCCAGGCGCCTGCCCCGCAACGCGCCGCCTCTGTTCAACCTGGGCGCGGCGGAGTTTACCGCCTTTAACCATGACGGCCGCGTGACCAGCAGAAAGACCGAACGCTACGGCATTGCATTGCCGAAGGAACTCCTGCTGGAACGCCCGGTCAGCCTGTTGGCCGCGCAGGCACTTGTTACGATGGTTTCGGCGGACGAGATGGCCGGCCATCCGGGCGAGAACATCATCGCCGACGCCGTGGCACAGGGCCGGATCGCGGGCTATGACGGCGCCTGGCAGAAGATCACCGAGCGGGTCTGGGACATCCCCGCGTATCGTCGCCGGTTCGAGTGGCTGATCGGCCCCGACGAACCCCTACACATCACCCATATCGCCGCCGTGCTGGCCGATTTCGTCAGTTACGAGTTCCGCGCCACCGACAGCCCGTTCGACGCCTTCCTGTCGGGCCGGGACGAGGCGCTGAGCAACGACCAGCTGCGCGGCATGGCGCTGTTTTATGGCAAGGCGGGCTGTGCCATGTGCCATTCCGGCACGTTTCAGACCGATCACGATTTCCATGCCATCGCCCTGCCCCAGATCGGGCCGGGCAAGGGGCATGGGGCGCACGGCAACTCCGATATCGGGCGTGGGGCGATCACCGGCCGGGCGGAGGACGCCTACAAGTTCCGTACGCCTTCTCTGCGCAACGTGGCGCTGACCGCGCCTTATGGCCATAACGGCGCCTATCGCGACCTCGGCGCGATGATCCGGCATCACGGCGACCCCGGCGCGGGGCTTGCCCAATATCCCGGCCTCACGGCGGCCTTTTTGCCCGATATCGGCGCCGATGAGACCACGCTGGAGGCCGCGATGCAGGACGACGCCGAGGTGCTGAACATCTATGCCGCTGCAACTCTTCCGGGTAACCCGTTGACGGATATGGAGATAACCAATCTCATTGGGTTTCTCGACGCGCTGACCGACCCGGTCTCGCGCGAGGGGCGGCTGGGCGTGCCCGATACCGTGCCGTCGGGCCTGCCCGTTGCGGGACTGCCGGACGACAACTGACCCTTTCCAAACCGGCCGCGACCCCTTAAATGCGGGCGCATGGCAGAGACACTTCATATCGTCGGCGGCGGCATGGCCGGGTCCGAGGCCGCGTGGCAGGCCGCCAACATGGGCGTGCGCGTGGTCATCCACGAGATGCGCCCCAAGGTCGGCACCTTCGCGCACCAGACCGGCGACCTGGCCGAGATGGTCTGTTCCAACTCCTTCCGCTCGGACGATGACGAGCAGAATGCCGTGGGCCTCTTGCACTGGGAAATGCGCCAGGCCGGCGGGCTTATCATGGAAATGGCCGAGACCCACCGCCTGCCCGCCGGCGGTGCCCTGGCCGTGGACCGCGAGGCATTCTCGCAAGGGGTGACCGCCCGGCTGCGCGCGCATCCCAATGTCACGGTCGAGGAAGGTGAAGTGACCTCGTTGCCCGACGATGGTCGCTGGATCTTCGCCACCGGTCCGCTGACCTCTCAAGGTCTGGGGGCGGCCATTGCCGCCGAAACGGGAACCGACCGGCTGGCCTTTTTCGATGCCATCGCGCCGATCGTCTATTACGACACGATCGACATGAGCCAGGCGTGGATGCAATCGCGCTATGACAAGGGGGCAACCGAGGAGGAGCGTACCGCCTATCTCAACTGCCCGATGACGCGCGACCAGTACGAGACCTTCATCGATGCCCTGCTGGCCGCCGACAAGACCGAGTTTCACGAGGGCGAGACGGCGACCTATTTCGACGGCTGCCTGCCCATCGAGGTGATGGCCGAACGGGGCCGCGAGACGCTGCGGCATGGCCCGATGAAACCCGTGGGCCTGACCAATCCCCACCAGCCGGACGTAAAGCCCTGGGCCGTGGTGCAGCTGCGCCGGGACAACGCGCTCGGCACGCTCTACAACATCGTCGGCTTCCAGACAAAGATGAAGTACGGCGCGCAAACAGATGTTTTCAAAATGATTCCCGGGCTGGAGAATGCCAGCTTCGCGCGCCTGGGCGGCATCCACCGCAACACGTTCCTGAATTCGCCGACGCTGCTGGACGACCAGATGCGCCTGCGCGCCAGGCCACACATCCGCTTCGCCGGCCAGATCACCGGCGTCGAGGGTTATGTCGAATCCGCCGCCATGGGCCTTCTGGCCGGGCGACTGGCCGCCGGAGAGATCCTGGGCCGCCCCCTGCCCGCACCGCCCCAGGACACCGCCATGGGCGCTCTAATCCACCACATCACCGGCGGGGCCGAGGCCAAGACGTTCCAGCCGATGAACGTCAATTTCGGCCTCTTCCGCCCCGTCGACGGGCTCAAGGGCGGGCGCCGGGGGCGGCGTGACCGCTACAAGGCCTATACCGACCGCGCCAAGGCGGCCTGGACCGGCTGGCTGGGCGAAACAGAAGTGGACGCCGCCGAAACCGTGTGATCTTGTTCGGACATGGCTGAGAATTTTTTCGACAAGGCCTATAACACGGCCGATCCGGATCAGACCCGCGCGCTCTATGACGCGTGGGCGGCCAGCTATGACGCCGAAATCGCAGCCAACGGTTATGCCACGCCAGGCCGCGTGGCCGACGCGATGTTCCGCTTCACCAGGGAACCCGAGGCGCCGCTTCTGGACTATGGCTGCGGCACGGGCCTGTCGGGGCTGGCACTGAAGCTCGCGGGGTTCACCACGCTCGACGGCATGGACCCCAGCCACGAGATGCTGGACGGCGCTCGGCGCAAGGCCGTCTACCGTACCCTGACACGGATCGATCTGTCGGACCCCGCCCCGATCCCGGCGGGGGCCTATCGGGCCATCACCTGCATCGGCGTGATCGGTACCGGCGCGGCGCCGGCTTCTACGCTCGACCTGGTGATGCGCGCGCTGCCCAAGGGCGGTCTGCTGGGGTTCAGCCTGAACGACCACGCGCTGGCCGACCCGCAATACGAGGGCGCGTTGAATGGCTGGCTCGACTGCGGCGCGGCGCGGCTGCTGTTTCGCGAGCACGGGCCCCACCTGCCCGGCCAGAACCTGAAGTCCAACGTCTATATCATTGAGAAAGCGTGAGTTTCCGAACGAGGTTCGCCCCGTCTCCGACGGGCCCCCTGCATCTGGGACATGCCTATTCGGCCCTGCTGGGGCATGACATGGCGCGGGCCCGCGGCGGCGCCTTTCTGCTGCGAATGGAGGACACCGACCTGCAACGCAGCAAACCGGAATGGGACGCGCAGATCCTTGACGACCTGACATGGCTGGGCCTGAGCTGGGACGGGCCCGTGCTGCGCCAATCCGAGCACCTCGGAACCTACGATCCCGCGCTGGACCAGCTCGCCGCGATGGGCCTGCTCTATCCCTGCTCCTGCTCGCGCAGCCAGATCCAGGCCGCGCTCGCCGCCCCGCAGGAGGGCGTCACCCACGAGGTCTATCCCGGAACCTGCAAGCATCGCAGCATGTCGAGCCGCCGGCCCGGCGACGCGCTGCGCCTGCACCTTGACCGGGCGCTGGCGCATTTCGGCGGCCTCTATCCCGACTTCGAGGAAACCGGCCCGTTGTATACCGGCACGCACCGGATCGACCCGGACCACGCCCTGGCCGAGATCGGCGACGTGGTCCTGTCGCGCAAGGGCGAGGATATCGTCGCATATTTCCTCGCCTCCGCGCTCGATGACATTCGGCAGGAGATCACCGACGTTGTGCGCGGTGAGGATCTCTTCGGTTTCGTGCCGATCCAGGTGATCCTGCTCAGCCTTCTGGGCCATGCAATCCCGCGCTATCACCATCACCGCCTGATCCGTGACGAGGAGGGCAAACGCCTGGCCAAGCGCGACGACGCCCGCAGCATCGCCACCTATCGCGACGCGGGCAAGACCCCGGACGATATCCGTATCATGATCGGGCTGTAACGTACGGAATTCCCGGCTTTTTCTTGCCGGAAACACTCATGGCGCGACCGGCGCCATAAGCTCGACCTCGAGCCCCTCTCGGACACCTGTATAGAAGCAGCTGCGCCGGTTGGTATGGCAGGCCGGCCCGGTCTGGTCGACCAACACCAGCAGGCAGTCACGGTCGCAATCCACCCGGAATTCCACCAGCTTTTGCACGTGACCCGAGCTTTCGCCCTTGATCCAGAACGCCTGGCGCGAGCGGCTCCAATAGGTGACGCGCCCGGTTTCCAGCGTGCGGGCCACGGACTCGGCGTTCATCCACGCCATCATCAGCACCTCGCCGCTCGCCGCATCCTGCGCGATGGCAGGGATCAGACCCTGGTCGTTGAAGCGCAAGCTGGAAACATCGAACTCCATGTCAGAAAACCTTTTGCCTTGCCGGTGTCAGCCCTTATCTATGGGGTCAACGACGAAAGGGAAAGCCATGAGCGGCGAGACCGACCTGATCAAGCTCTATTCCGCGCGGATCCTCGAACTGGCCGCCGACATCCCGCATCATGGCCGGCTGGACGCGCCGGATGCGACAGTGAAACGCCGCGCGCCGCTTTGCGGCTCGACCGTGACGGTGGATCTGGTAACCGATGGCGACCGGATCACCGACTATGCCGCCGAGGTGAAGGCCTGTGCACTGGGGCAAGCAGCGGCGAGCGTGGTGGGCCGCGGCATCATCGGCTGCACCTATGCCCAGGTGGTCGAGGCGCGCGACGCGTTGAAGGCGATGCTGAAGTCGGACGGGCCGACGCCGCCCGCGCCGTTCGACGGGCTGGAAGTGCTGCGCCCGGCGCAGGACTACAAGAACCGCCACGCCTCGATCCTGCTGACGCTGGAGGCCACGGCGGAGGCCATGGAAGAGGCTCGCGCCACGGCTTGATGTCAGGCAGAGAGTCTTCGTACGAAGACTCTTGTTCACCGCACCACTTCGATCGTCGCGTGATCCATGCCGTAGCTGTCGCGCAGGGCCTCCCTGACCTGTGATTTGACCGCCTCGGTGTCGTATCCCTCGGTCACGACAAGGTTCAGCGTCACCATCGGTCGCTCCTGCGTCACCTGCCAGGCGTGAACGTGGCTGACCTCGGCGACCCCCGCCACCTCGCGCGTGAGCCTGTCCGCCATCTCGCGTCGGTCGAACCCGCGCGGCGCGCCTTCCAGCAGGATGTGCCCGCTTTCGCGCACTACTTTCAATGCCGAACGCAGGATGATCACCGCCACCAGAGCCGACAGGATCGGGTCGATCGGCATCCAGCCGGTCCAGAGGATAACCAGCGACGCCACTATCGCGGCAACCGAGCCCAAGAGGTCCCCCGCCACGTGCAATGCAGCGGCGCGGATGTTGAGGTTATCGCTGTTCTCGCGGGTCAACACCCAGAAGCTGGCGATATTCACCACCAGCCCTGCCAGCGCGACCCCCAGCATCAGCCCGCCCAGCACCTCGACAGGTTGCGCCAACCGCCGCACCGCTTCGATCACGATCCAGATCGCGATGGCAAAGAGCGTCAGGCCGTTGACGAAAGCCGCCAGCACCGAGAACCGGTCGTAGCCATAGGTCCGTTTCCAGTCTGCCGGCCGGCGCGCGATGCGAAAGGCGAACCACGCCAGCATCAGCGAGGCGAAGTCGGTCAGCATGTGGCCTGCATCGGCCAAGAGCGCCAGCGAGCCCGACAGGATGCCGCCCACCAGTTCGGCCAGCATGAAGCCGCCTGTCAGGGCGGCCGCGATGGCGATGGTGCGTTCCTTGCTGGGGACGTGGCTGTGCCCGTGGGCGTGGGAATGGTCGTGCATGGCGTGGGTTCCTGGGGCGCAGCCTCTCACGCGCCGCCGAACTCCGCAATCTGCCGCGTCAAAGATTCTTCGTACGAAGAATCTTTGACCCTGCGCGCAAAAAAACCGCCGCACGCTGGAACAGCGGCGGCGGAAGGAATGCGTGATCCGCTTTGGCGCGTCGTGTCCGGGGAAGAGGCAACACCCCGGGACAAGGGGACAGTAGCAGGCCGCGTCAGGGGACAGGAGACGCAAGCGCGACGCGCAAGGGATATACGCAGGCAGAAACGGTTACATCAGTCCCGGCAGGTAGAGCCCGCCCACCAGCGTGACGACCAGCGCCGCACCACCGATGAAATCACCGAGCAGAGTGTCGGCAGAGCGTTTGGCAGCGGTCTTGATCTGGGTCAGCATCGGGTGGCTCCTTGGTGCCGTGGACTTCTGTTGCTTCTTTGTTCTCATTTTGGAAATGGTTTGTAAAGAACTTTATAAGAACATTTGCGAACTTTATGGGAATTAATCTGCCAACCCTCTGAAATGATGCCAGAATTAACCGTTAATTTTTCTTTGAACCCGTCACCGCCCGGCTGCGACTTCCAGTTAGTCTCAACGGAAAAGAAAGTGGAACAATGGCGGACAAGGATCACAAGAAGTGGATCGAAATCCTTTCAGTCGGCACGCCTGTGCAGCGAGAAGATGCCAGCGACGTGTTCGACCCACCCGAGAGCTTTCTGCTCTTGCCGGACGTGCAGATTGCGCCCGAGCGCCCTGGCTCTGACGAATTCGATTTCAAGGCATCCGACGGTGGCGAGGAAACCGCTTTCGGTGTCACGGACGTGCTGGTCAGCAGCTATCAGACGGGCGGATCAGGCAGCACCGATCGGGACGTGGTCCCCGAGCCCGACCTGACACCGGATTTCGGCATGGCGGATCATTTCGATTTCATCTGAGCGTCGCGGCGCGCCTCATCCGACCGACAACAGGCGGATGGCCTCGTCCTGGCCCATCAGCCACAGCAGAACGCGGGCGGCCTGTCCGCGCTCCGACTGCAATTCGGGGTCGTCGGCCAGCAGTTTCCGCGCATCGGTCTGGGCGGTGGCCATCAACCCCGCCTGCGCTTCCATGTCGGCGATGCGAAACCGCGGCAGGCCCGATTGCGCCGTGCCGATAAGGTCGCCGACGCCGCGCATTTCAAGATCCACCTCGGCGATGCGAAAGCCGTCCTCGGTCTCGCGCATCGTGTCCATCCGGCGCTGCCCGCCCTCCGAGAGCGGCGCCTGATACATCAACAGGCAGGTTGACTGCGCCTCGCCCCGCCCCACACGCCCGCGCAGCTGGTGCAATTGCGCGAGCCCGAAATGCTCGGCCCGTTCGATCACCATGATCGAGGCGTTGGGAACGTCCACCCCCACCTCGATCACCGTGGTCGAGACCAGAACGCTAGTTTCGCCGCGCTGGAAGGCGGCCATCGACGCATCCTTCTCGACGGGGGGCATCTGGCCGTGGACCAGCCCAACGCGCCCCTCGCCCAAGGCCGCGCGCAGGTGCTTGAAGCGTTCCTCGGCGCTGGTCAGGTCCATCACCTCCGATTCCTCGACCAGCGGACAGACCCAGTAGGCCTGCCGCCCTTCGGCAATGGCGCCGCGCAGGTGCTCGACGACCTCCTGCATTCGGGCCATGTTGGTCAGCGCGGTCTTGATCGGTTTCCGGCCGGGCGGTTTCTCGTCGAGGATCGAGACATCCATGTCGCCGTATTGCGCCAGCGCCAGGCTGCGCGGAATCGGCGTGGCGGTCATCACCAATACGTCGACGGCGCTACCCTTGCGCCCCAGCTCCAACCGCTGGCGCACGCCGAAGCGGTGCTGTTCGTCCACCACGGCCAGGCGCAGGTCGTGAAATTCCACGTCTTTCTGGAACACCGCATGGGTGCCCACGAGGATATGGATATCACCGCGCTGCAACGCCTCCAGCTTGGCGCGCCGCTCGGCCCCCTTGTCGCGCCCCGTTAGCAATTCCAGCACCACGCCCGCGGACTCCGCCAGCGGACGCAACCCTTCCAGGTGCTGCCGCGCCAGGATCTCGGTGGGGGCCATCATCACCCCCTGCCCGCCCGCCTCGACCGCGACCAGAAGCGCCATCAGCGCCACCAGCGTCTTTCCCGCGCCCACGTCCCCCTGCAACAGGCGGTTCATACGCAGGGGCGCGGCCATGTCGTCACTGATCTCGGCAATGGCGCGGGTCTGGGCATCGGTGGGCGTGTAGGGCAAGGCGGCGCGGACCTTTGCCTGCAAAATGCCCGTGGCCTCGCTCACCCGGCCCTTGCCGCGCCGCATCCTGGCGCGGGCCAGCGCGAGGGTCAGCTGGTGCGCCATGAACTCGTCATAGGCCAGCCGCGTGCGGGCCGGATCGGTCGCCGCCAGATCGCCCATTTTCGCGGGGGAATGGGCCTGCTCCAGCGCCGCGTGCCAGTCCGGCCAGTCACCTTGGGCCTTTTGCGACGGGTCGATCCACTCGGCCAGTTCCGGCGCGCGGGCCAGGGCCGATCGCACCGCCTTGGCCATGGTCTTTTGCGTCACCCCGGCGGTCAGTGGATAGACCGGCTCGAAATCCGGGATCTCGCCCGCCTCTTCCACGGGCAGGATGTGATCGGGATGCACCATCTGCGCCATCCCGTCGAAGAGTTCCACCTTGCCCGAGACCACCCGGCGCGCGCCGGTCGGCAAAACGCGGTTGAGGTAATCATCGCGGCCGTTGAAGAACACCAGTTGAAAGCCGATCTGGGCATCCTCGACCTGTATGCGATAAGGCCGCCCGCGCGACCGGGGCGGATCGTGCCGGCCCACCGTGACCTCGACCGTGACCGTGCCGGGCAAATCCGCGCCCTGCACCGTGTCACGCTTGCGCCGGTCGATGCCGGAATGCGGCAACGTGAAAAGCAGGTCCCGCGGCCGCGTAATTTGCAGCGCCTCCAGTGTCTTGGCGGTCTTCGGTCCGACGCCTTCCAGCGTTTCCAGCTCCGCGAAAAGCGGAAAGAGGATCTCGGGCCGGGTGCTCATGCGTCGCCGATCAGTTCCAGCCAGCCATCCTCGTCGATGGTCTCGATGCCCAGCTCCTCGGCCTTTTTCGCCTTGCTGCCTGCACCGGGCCCGGCCACCAGCAGGTCGGTCTTGGCCGAGACCGAGCCAGAGACCTTGGCGCCCAGGGCTTCGGCCCGGGCCTTGGCCTCGGCGCGGGTCATCTTTTCCAGCGTGCCGGTAAAGACGACCGTCTTTCCCGCCACAGGGCTGCCATCGGTGGAGGGGGCCGCGGCCTCCTCGATGTCGAGATGCGCTATCAGCCGGTCGATGCTCTCGCGCTCGTGGTCCTGCGCAAAGGCGGTGACAAGGCTGCGGGCCATGACCGCTCCGACCCCGTCGATCGACAGCAGGTTTTCCCACTCCGGCCCTTCGCAGTCTTTCGCGGCGTCCATGGCCTTGGTGAAGTCGTCCCACCTGCCATAGCTGCGCGCGATGAGGTTGCTGGCCTGCTCGCCGACGTGGCGGATGCCGAGGGCAAAGAGCACACGGCCGAAGGGGATCGACCGCTTGTCCTCGATGGCCTCGAACAGGTTTTCTGCGCTCTTCTCGCCCCAGCCTTCGCGGTTCTTCAACTGCTTCACGCCCGAGCCGTAGCGATCGTGCAGGGTGAAGATGTCGGCAGGCTCCTTCACCCAGCCGTCGCGATAGAACTGTTCGACCTGTTTCGCGCCCAGCCCCTCGATGTCGAATGCCGCGCGGGAGACGAAATGTTTCAGCTTTTCAACAGCCTGCGCGGGACAGATGAGCCCGCCGGAGCAGCGGCGCACGGCGTCGCCCTCCTCGCGGATCGCCTCGGACCCGCATTCGGGGCATTCGGTCGGGAATTCGTAGGGTTTCGCCCCTTTCGGCCGCTTCGACAGATCCACATCGGCCACTTTCGGGATCACGTCGCCGGCGCGGTAGACCTGAACCCAGTCGCCCTCGCGGATGTCCTTGCCGCCGCGAATCTCATGCCCCTTGCTATCGAGACCCTTGATGTAATCCTCGTTGTGCAGGGTGGCGTTGCTGACCACCACGCCGCCCACGGTGACCGGGGTCAGGCGCGCCACCGGCGAAAGCGCTCCGGTTCGGCCGACCTGGATCTCGATCTTTTCCAGAGTGGTCCAGGCGAGTTCCGCGGGAAACTTGTGCGCCGTGGCCCAGCGAGGCGTGGTGCTGCGAAAGCCCAGCCGGCGTTGCAGGTCCAACTCGTTGACCTTGTAGACCACGCCGTCGATGTCATAGCCTAGGCTGGCGCGCTGTTGTTCGATCTTGTCGTAATGCGCCTGCATCTCCACCGGACCGTCGCAGAGTGCTGTCAGCGGATTGGTCTGGAATCCCAGTTTGCCCAGCCGCTCGATGGCCGCCATTTGCGTATCGGCCAGCGCCTCGCTGACCTCGCCCCAGGCATAGGCGAAGAAACGCAGGGGCCGTGCCCTGGTGATGCTGCTGTCGAGCTGCCGGAGCGAGCCGGCAGCGGCGTTGCGCGGGTTGGCGAAGGTCTTGGCGCCCGCCTCGGCCTGCCGTGCGTTGAGCGCCTCGAAATCGGCGTGGCTCATGTAGACCTCGCCGCGCACTTCCAGCACGTCGGGCGCGTTTGTCAGCGTCACGGGAATGTCGTCAATGGTGCGGGCATTGGCGGTCACGTTCTCGCCGATCGCGCCGTCGCCCCGCGTGGCGGCTTGCACCAGCTTGCCCCCCTCGTAGCGCAGGCTCAGGCTCAGACCGTCGATCTTGGGTTCGGCGGTATAGTCGAGCCGGGCGTCGGCCTTGAGGCCAAGATAGCGGCGGATCCGGTCGTCGAACTCCTCGACCTCGGCGTCGTCGAATACATTCGACAGGCTCAGCATCCGCACCGCGTGCGTGACCTTGGCAAAGCCTTCGGCCGGGGCCGCACCGACCTGTTCTGTCGGGCTGTCGTCCCGCTTGAGGTGGGGGAATCGGGCTTCGATCGCGGCGTTGCGGGCCTTGAGCGCATCGTATTCGGCATCGGTCATCTCGGGCGCATCGTCCCGGTGGTAGGCCTCGTTGGCCTCGGCCAGCACCGTGGCCAGGCGGGCCAGCTCCTCTCTCGCGTCCGTTTGCCTCAGGCTCTCTACGGGTTTGTCGGCGGTCATGCCCTGTCCTTTGCGCTTCTGCCGGTCGGCTTCTCCTTCGAAGTGTTAATGCCTTTCGCACCGAAGCTGAATTACCGATTTTCGTCCCCGGGCCTGGCGGCCCCCGTCAGCAGCGCCGGTCCCATCCCGCCCGCGCGCTGGTGGCCGCGATGTGCACCGGCCAGGCGCCGCAAACGAAACCGGGCCCGGCAGGTGCGCCGAGCCCGGTCTGCTGGAGGGCCGTCTTGAATTCTTGCGCCGGATCATGACATGGCGGTTAGGCCAAGCGTAGAGCCGCCATAGCGCAGGCCACGATCCTGCGGGTCGGGGACGGACCTTGCCGATGTTCCGCCGCGGCGTCAGGCACCCACTGCGAGCCGCGGACCGTCTTCCTTGCCCTCGTTCGGGTCCGGGTCGCGCAGAACATAGCCGCGGCCCCAGACCGTATCGATATAATTTTCGCCGTCTGTCGCTTCGGCGAGTTTCTTGCGCAGCTTGCAAATGAAGACGTCGATGATCTTCAGTTCCGGTTCGTCCATGCCGCCGTAAAGATGATTGAGGAACATCTCCTTGGTCAGGGTCGTGCCCTTGCGCAGACTGAGAAGTTCCAGCATCTGATATTCCTTGCCCGTCAGGTGCACCGTCTTGCCGCCCACATCCACCGTCTTCGCATCGAGGTTCACGTTCACCTTGCCGGTGCGGATCACCGACTGCGAGTGGCCCTTGGACCGGCGGATGATCGCGTGGATACGCGCCACCAGTTCCTCGCGGTGGAAGGGTTTGGTCAGGTAGTCATCGGCGCCGAAGCCGAAGCCCTTGATCTTGTTCTCGGTGTCGTCGGCCCCTGACAGGATCAGGATCGGCGTGTCGATCCGTGCAAGCCTGAGTTGCCGCAGCACCTCGTGTCCGTTCATGTCCGGCAGGCCAAGATCGAGCAGGATCAGGTCGTAATCGTAAAGCTTGGCCAGATCTATCCCCTCCTCGCCCAGGTCCGTGCTGTACACGTTCAGGTTGGCATGGGTGAGCATCAGCTCGATGCTTTTCGAGGTGTTCGGATCGTCTTCGACCAAAAGAACGCGCATGTTGCAATCTCCACTGGTATCCTTGTCCGGATCGATACTCCCGGAAATTGGTTAACCGCTGGTTACCTTGGAAGAACAATTAGCGCTTTCTACCTTTGGTTGTCGATTCCTTTCGTTACGGTAACCTTCAGTCCGCTCTCGCCATGGCGGGTTACCGCGTCCAGCCAACCTTGGAACTCCTCGGCGCTGATCTGGTACAGGTCCTGCGCCTCGTCCTGCGTGATCAATCCATGGGCAACAGCTCTCACAACCTTGAGTTTACGCGATGCCACCCACCGCTGCGTGTCCGGCGGAGGCAGGTCCGCGCGCGTCATGACGGAGCCGTCGGGCAACGTCACGGCCCGGGGGCCTTCGACCTTCTTGAGATACATCCTGGTTCACCCCTTACGATATCACCGGATCTACATTCGGGATTTGTCCTTAACGCCCGGTGAAACGGCGCAGGGCGAATGCCTTGGATTTTTCTAAAAGCGCGTGCTGGCATCCCTGAACCCGGCCGGACCGGGTTGACAGCGCCCCCGGGACAGGCCAAACCGCGGCCTCTTAACACGGGCCAGATCGCCCCTATATTCCGGCAAACCCCGGAGACACGCCATGCCGCTCGATCCTGAACTGAACTCTCTCGGATTTGCCAAGGCCCCCGCGGACACGCGGGTCGTCGTCGCCATGTCGGGCGGCGTCGACAGTTCGGTCGTGGCGGCGCAACTGGCCGAGGAAGGCTATGACGTGGTGGGCGTGACATTGCAGCTTTACGATCACGGCGCGGCGCTGGCCAAGAAGGGCGCCTGCTGTGCCGGGGTCGACATCCACGACGCGCGGCGCGTGGCCGAGGAGATGGGCTTTCCGCATTACGTGCTGGATTACGAGAACATCTTCAAGGACGCGGTGATCGACGAGTTCGCCGACAGCTATCTTGCGGGCGCGACGCCGGTGCCCTGCATCCGCTGCAACGAGCGGGTGAAGTTCAAGGACCTCCTGGAGACGGCCAAGGATCTCGATGCCGATTGCATGGCGACGGGCCACTACATCCAGCGCAAGCTGGGCGACCGCGGGCCGGAACTGCATTGCGCGGCGGATGCTGCCCGTGACCAGAGCTATTTCCTGTTCTCGACCACGCCGGAACAGCTGGACTTCCTGCGCTTTCCGCTGGGACATTTGCCGTCGAAGGACGCGACGCGGCAACTGGCGGCGCGCTATGGGTTGCCCGTCGCGGACAAGCCCGATAGCCAGGACATCTGCTTCGTGCCGGGTGGCAACTACGCCTCGGTGATCGAAAAGCTGCGTCCGGGGGCCGCCGAACCGGGCGAGATCGTTCATGTCGACGGCCGCGTGCTGGGGCGGCATGACGGCGTTATCCACTACACGATCGGCCAGCGCCGGGGGCTTGGCATCGGCGGGCTGGAAGAGCCGCTTTACGTGGTGAAGCTGGATGTCGACACACAGCGCGTGATCGTGGGGCCGAAGGATATGCTGGCCACACGCACCGTGCCGGTGCGCGAAATCAACTGGCTGGGCGACGAGGATTTCCAGAGCCGGCCGGAATGGCATGTCTCGGTCAAGGTCCGCTCCACCCGTCCCCCGCGCGAAGCGGTGATCCGCCCCACCGGGCCGGACACGGCCGAGGTCGAGCTGATGGTGGCCGAGGAAGGTGTTTCACCCGGACAGGCCTGCGTGTTCTACGAAACCGAGGGCAGCCGCATTCTTGGCGGTGGCTGGATCTGGAAAGGCTGACCGCGCGGCCTAGGCCGAGGCGCGTAAGTTTCCGAGTGGTTCAGCGTGCCGCGGATCGGTCCGGCTGTTGCGGCGATAGGACGAACAGGGCCAGTCATGCGGGTCGCTGACAAAGCCGTGGCGCACCGGATCGGTCCAGCAATGACGGCGGAAAGCCTCCAACTCGGCACGGGTGCGGATCGGCTCGATCCTGTCTTGCACACACCACAGATGCGACCCTCCCGCCGCGATCTGGCTGGGTGTCATCGCACGTCTCGAAGCGCGGGCAGCGAACCGCGCCTTGATCGTGTTGAGCCGGATGGCAAGATCGTCGTCTCGGAATGGCAAGGTCAGGACCGCGTGCAGGTGGTCGGGCAGGACAACCCAGGCGTCCAGCTCGAACGGCCAGAGGTCGCGAACCATGCGCACCGCTCCTTGCAGGTGGTCGATTTCGTCCACCAGCGTCGTTGCATCAGGCTGGGCCAGGGTCAGGGTGACAAACCGGCTTACGCCCCGGCGGCGAAGGGGAAGAAGCTGTACCATGCGCCGGAGCCTGCGCGATTCCCGTTAACGGGCGATTGACGAAGGCGCGCGGCGCGTCAGCCGGGCATCCGCTTCATCACCGCGCGGGCGGCACGCAGACCGGGGTCTTCTCCGCCGCGCCCCAGCCGGTCCATCGTCAGGCGCATCGCGTCGCGCTGCGGGCCGGGATTGTCGAGCATGTCCAGAACGCCGGGCGCGATCAGCTCCGCGCGGCACCGCTCGCCGTTGAATTCGGGGATGGCGCGAGTCTCGGAGACCAAGTTGACCAGCGTCAGCGTGTCGATGATCAGCATCCGGCGGATGATCTCGCGCGTCAGCCAGGCGGCGTCATAGGCGATGACCATGGGCGTGTCTGCGGCCGCCAGTTCCAGTGAGACAGTGCCCGAGGCCGCCAGCGCCCCCTGCGCCGCGCCAAAGGCCGCCGCCTTGGTCCGCTTGTCGCGGTCGCCCTGCCCCGTGGGCGCGACCACCACCGGGGTGCCGGGCCAGTCGGCCACCAACTCCGTCACCTGTTGCGCGCGCGCGGTCACGGTGGGGATCACCAGCCGCAGATCTGGCCGTTTCGCACAGACCTGGCGGACAGCGTCGCCAAAGATCGGGCCGAGCCGCGCCACCTCGCTGCCGCGCGAGCCCGGCAGCACCAGCAGCACCGGCGCGTCGCCCAGGCCGTGATCGGCGCGGAAAGCGGCGATTTCCGCTTCGCTGGCGGGGATGTCGTTCACCACCGGATGCCCGACGAAATCGCACGCCACGCCCGCGGCCTCCAGGTAGGGCGGCTCGAACGGCAGGAGCGCCAGCACCTGGTCGATCACCTTTGCCATCTTGTCGGCCCGCTTGGGCCGCCAGGCCCAGACCGAGGGGGCGACGTAATGGACAATGCGCAAGTCACTCTTTTGCTTGATGGCCTTCGCCACGCGCAGGCAGAAATCCGGGCTGTCGATGCCGATCACCACGTCGGGGGCATATTCGATCGCGGCTTGGGCGGTTTCACGGATGCGGCGCTTGAGGTGGAAATACTTGGGCAGAATCTCGACCAGGCCCATGACGCTGAGTTCCTCCATCGGGAAGAGCGAGGTCATGCCCTCGGCCTGCATCTGGTCGCCGCCAACGCCCGCGAATTCCACGTCTGTCAGCGATTTGAGGCCGGCCATCAGCGCGGCCCCCAGCCGGTCGCCCGATGCCTCGCCGGCGATGACGAAGACCTTCATGCCCCGCCCCGTGGCCGCACCCACAGGAACATGCCTTGCGCGCGCAGCACTTCGGCCACGCCATCGGGGTCGAGCAGCATCACGCCACCCGATTCGATCACGATGCCCGCCAGCCCCGCCTCGGCGGCACGCATCACGGTGCCAAGGCCAATGAGCGGCATGTCCACGCGCAACTCCTGCCCCGGCTTGGGTGCCTTAAAGAGGAGGCCGCCATCGCTGGTGTCTTCAGCAGCCCGCGCCTCTGCCACGGGTCCGCTCAGCCAGTCGGCGACACTGTCGAGCATGTCGCCCATCAACTCGAACGGGTCATGGGAAAAGCCCGCGTCCGGGGTCTCGGGGCAAAGATCGCTCAGCATGGCATCGGTGCCGCGGGCGTCCTCGCGGGCGATCACCTTGCCGCCGCGCACCACCACGGCCTGACCGGCATCGGCGGCGGCCAATTCGGCCAGTGCCGCCTCGGCCACGGCAATGTCCTGTTCCACGCCGTCCGGCAAACTGCCGGTCACACCCTCGGGCGGCAGCAGCGAGGGGTCGATATCGGCGGCACCGATAACCTCGATGCCGGCCTCTTCGAAAATCTCGGTGAAAATGCGCAGCGTGCTGTCATCGCCCGAATTGGCCAGCGCCGCCTGCACCTTGGGCACCAGCGGCATGGTGGCCGCGTCGATCTGCGACGGGTCGATCGGCGGGCGGCGCATGGCCCCGGCCATGCAGATCCGGTTGACACCGACCTCCTTTGCGGTGGCAATGAAGGTTCCCAGCGTTTCCAGCCGAAAGCCAAGCCGCGGCAGCTCGCCTTTCACATCCGACGGGAACTGCTCGATCTCGCAGACAACCGGCACTTCGCCACGGGCCAGCAGGACCCGAACCAGCTGCGGTGGCAGGCCGCCCTGCCCGGCGATCAGCGCCAGCGTCACAGGGCGCCTCAGCCCGCGCCCGGCGTCAGGAACGACCGGTCGCTTTCGGCCAGCACGAAATCCACGATCTGGCGGACGTAATCGCTTTCGGTTTCCTCGCCCAGCCGGCGGGCGCGGTCCTGGAACGCGCCCTCGCCCTGCGCCAGCATCTGGAACGCGGCGCGCAGCGCGGTGATGTCCTTGCGCGCCACGCCACGGCGTTTGAGCCCGACCAGGTTCAACCCGTCCAGATGTCCGCGCGGCGCCTGTACGAGGCCGTATGGAATCACGTCGTTGGTCACCATCGTCACCGCGCCGATGATCGCGCCCTGCCCGATGCGCACCCATTGGTGCACACCGGAAAGACCGCCGATGATCACGTCGTCCTCGACCACGCAATGCCCGGCAAGGGCGGCGTTGTTGACGATGATCACCCGGTTCCCCACCTGCACGTCATGGGCCACGTGACAGCCGGCCATGAAGAGGCCGTCATCGCCCACGCGGGTCACGCCGCCGCCGCCCTCGGTGCCGGAGTTCATCGTCACATGCTCGCGGATGCGATTGCGGGCGCCGATACTCAGCCTGGTCTTTTCGCCGCGGAACTTCAGATCCTGCGGGATCTCGCCGATGCAGGCAAAGGGAAAGATGACCGTCTCGTCGCCCACCGCGGTGTCGCCGGTGACGACCACGTGGGATTTCAGCACCACACCGTCGCCCAGTCGCACCTCGGGGCCGACATGGCAGAACGGGCCGATCTCGACGCCCGCGCCGATCTGGGCGCCGTCCTCGACAACCGCATGGGGGTGGATACGGGTCTCGGCCATGCGGGGTTACTCCTTGGGCAGATCCATCATCGCGGTGAAGTCGGCCTCGCAGGCCAGCTCTCCCGCGACCGACGCCTCGCCGTGGAAACGCCAGACCTTGCCGCCGGGCTTGCCGCGCGTGGTCTTGACCTTCAGTTCCAGCACGTCGCCCGGCACCACCATGCGGCGGAACTTGCAGCCCTCGATGGCCATGAAATAGACCAGCAGATGCTTGTCCTCCATCTCGAGCGCCGCGCCCACCATGACGGCGGCGGTCTGGGCCATCGCCTCGACGATGGTCACGCCGGGCATGATCGGTTTGGCCGGGAAATGCCCCTGGAAATGCGGCTCGTTCATGGTGACGTTCTTGATACCGCGGGCCGAGGCGATGCCGTCCATGTCCACGACCTTGTCGACCAGAAGGAACGGATAGCGATGCGGGATCAGCCGTTGGATGCGGCCGATATCGGCACTGTCGAGAGACGTGGTCATGGGTTGCGTGTTCCTTCTGCCTTTGACCGTGGACAGGGCCCGCCCCCGGTGTCCCCGCTTAGCAATTCGGGTTCAGCGGGGCAAGCGCGGCGGCACGCGGTGGCCTATTCGGCAGGGGCGTTGTCCGGCGCGGTCTCGGGCGTGGTCTCGGGGGTGTTTTCCGGAGCATCGACACTTTCCCCGTCACCCTCCTCCAAAGCGTCGGGGCCAAGCGTTGCGTCGATGCGCTGGACCGCGGCGCCGGTGATGTCCACGACGTCGGCCTGAAGCAGCACCGTGCGGCGGTCCATCACCACCGCCGCCCCGGCCTCGCGCATCAGTTCGACCAGCACCGGCTCGGCCTGGCGCATGAAATCCAGGGGCGCGCGTTCACGGTTGCGCTCGTGCTCGCGCACGCGGCGCTGGCTGTCGGCGCGGATCCGCTGGACCCGCTCGTCGAAGGCGTCGGCCAACGCGCGAAACTCCTCGGGCGAGGTCGTGTCGCGCTGTTCCGTCAGGGCAAGCTCCTCGGCCTCCAGCTCGGCCTCCAGCTTGCGGTTGAGAGCGATCAGCGCCTCGCGTTCTTCCTGCAACTGCGCGGTGATCGACTGGCCCAGCCTGGTTTCCTCGAACAGGCGTTCGGGGTCCACCACCAGGATATCGCTTTGGACCACGCCGACGCTCTGCGCCGCCGCGGGCGCGGGGCCGCCGGCGAGCCAGGCCGGGGCCGCCAGCAGGGCCACCGACATCAGCAGGGCCCGAAACGGCGTCATGTCAGAATTCCGTGCGGACCGTGATATCGAACTCGCGCTCGATGTCGCCCGGCTCTTTCTTGAGCGCCTTCGAGAAGTTCAGCCGCAGCGGACCGAAAGGCGATTCCCAGAACAGCGACAGGCCGACCACGTGGCGCGGATTGAACCCGGTCGATTGCGCCGGTCCGATCGTATCGACATTCCATATCGCGCCGACATCGTAAAAGGCGCCGCCGGAGAGGCCGAACTCCTCGGGCGTGCCGAGAGGGAATTCCACGTCGAACTTGGCCACCGCAAAGAGGTTACCGCCCAGGTGCTCGCCATTCTGAATGGGGCCCATGCCGTTGCTGTCAAAGCCGCGCATGACCTGAGATGAATAGCGGTCCACGGCGCGGGAGCGGTCCCCGCCCATGAAGTCCAGCGCCCCTGCCTCGAGCGATGCGCGCAGCGTGATCTCTTCGTTGAACACGAGCGTCTGACCGGCCACACGCATGGAATACTTCATGTATTCCTGGTCGCCGCCCAGGCCGTTGTATTCAAGACCCGCATCCACCAGCACCCCGGCATTGGGATTGAGACCCGTGCGACGGGTGTCAAAGATGACCCGTGCGCCGACGCCACTGCTGAACAGACCCCCCTCCGCGGTCTCGGCCGCAAGCGTCGGCGAAACACCGGTATAGTCGTCCATCTCGCGGTAGCCCGCGCGATAGTAAAGCTGCAGCCGGCTGTTTTCGGCCACGGGGAAGGTCAGGCTGGGCTGGAAAACGCCCTGGATCGTGTCGTAAAGGCTGTTGTTGTCATCGGTTTCCAGGAGCGAGGTCTGGATCGCGAATTCGACGTCGCGGCCAAGAAACGCCGGCTCGGCGAAGGCGAGGTTGTAGTTCGCGGTGTCGGCCGAGGCCGAGATCTGCGCCGTCACCCGCTGGCCTCGTCCCAGGAAGTTGCGCTCGGAAAAGCCCAGGGTCAGACCGAAGCCGCCGTCCGAGCTGTAGCTGCCGCCGAAGGACAGCGTGCCGGTGGTGGTTTCCTCGACATCCACGTCGACCACGACCTGGCTGGGGTCCGATCCTTCGCGGGCATTGACGTCCACGTCCTCGAAATACCGCAGCGCGCGGATGCGTTCGGCGGCTTCGCGGATCTGGCGCGGGTTGAACGGGTCACCCTCGACGGGGGTGAACTGGCGGCGGATGACGCGGTCCAGCGTTGTGGTATTGCCCTCGATGTCGATGCGTTCCACGAACACGCGTGGCCCGCGCACCAGTGTAAACTCAACGTCCAGGGTCAAGTCGCGCTCGTTGCGGGTGATGACCGGCTCGACCCGCAGGAAATCGACGCCCTGCTTGATCGCCAGCCGTTCCATCCGCGCGATCGAGTTTTCGACCAGCGTGGGCGAATACACCACGCCCGACCGGATCTTCAGAACATCCTGGTAGATGGCGGCGTCGGCCTCGGGAATCTCGCTGGTGGTGGTGATCCGGCCAAAGCGGAATTGCTGGCCTTCCTGCACGTTGAAGGTCACGAAATAGCCGTCACGCTCGCGCGCAAGTTCGGCATTGGTGCCGGTGACGCGGAAATCCACGTAGCCCCTCGACAGGTAGAAATCGCGCAGCACCTGCTTGTCGAATTCCAGCCGTTCGGCGTTGAACGTGTCGCGTGCGACGATGGCGCGCAACAGACCGGCCTGCTTGCTTTCCACCACGCGGCGCAGGCGGCGGTCGGAATAGGCACGGTTGCCGACAAAGCTGACGCGATTCACCTCGATCGCACCGCCTTCGAAGATCTCGAAGACAAGATCGATACGGTTGTCGCTGCGGCGGATCACCTTGGGCTGTATGCGGGCCGACACGCGGCCGTTCTGTTCATAGGCCTCGGTAAGGGTGGTCACGTCTCGTTCGACACGGGTGGGGTTGAACACCTGGCGCGGCGCGCTCTCGATGAAACCCTGAAGATCGGAGTCCTTGAGGCGGCGGTTGCCCTCGAAGACGACGCGGTTGATCGTCGGATACTCGATGACCCGGATGACCAGCGTGTTGCCTTGCGGGGTCACCTGCACGTCCTCGAAGAGGCCGCTGGCGCGGATGCGCTGTGCCGCTTCGTTCAGCTGGCCGGCGCTGATCGTCTCGCCGCGGATGATGCCCGCCTGGCTGAGGATCGTAGCGCCTTCGATCCGCTGGTTGCCCTCGATGGACACGTTGGTAAAACGATAGCTTTGCGCCTGCGCCTCGCTGGCGGCGGACAAGGCGGCGGCCAGCAGGCTGACTGCGAAAAGCAGCGAAAGAATACGGTGTGTCGAAAACAGCCCTGAAAAGCGCTTCGTCCCCAACCCGATCGACAGTTTCATCGGCAAACCCAATCAGACGTCCCAGTGCCCAAAAGCACTATCGCCTCCGGGGTGGGTTGTCAAAACGAGTATGGGAGATTTTTGAAGGATGCGACCTATGGGCCGCAGGGGGCGAGTCACGGCTCAGAGAGAGCCGACGAACGCGCCTGCCCAAAGCGCGACCGCGATGGTCGCAAGATACAGAATACGATCCCAGTTGAGGTTCACCAACAGGGTCATCCCGCGATATCCGTTGAGAACGTGTTGCATGTGAGTCGGGCCTTCGCTTCGTATCCAGACGTTCACTGAGATTTTCCAATTTCAATGTGACGATATTCAGGCGTCAATTAAGGCAAATTCATGAAATGACCCGGCCTGCCCCGCTCGGGTCCCCTGCCCGTGCCGATGCCCGGGCGCCCGGCACGGGCCGCGTGTCAGGGGCAGAATATATCGTTGAAGATCGCGAACAGCATCACCCCCAGCACCAGTGTCAGGCCCACGGTCATCATGATCCGCAGCGCCCGGTCGCTGGGCGGGCGGCCCGCGACGGCCTCGTAGGCATAAAATACCAGGTGTCCGCCATCCAGAACCGGGATCGGGAAAAGGTTCAGCAGGCCGACCGCGGTCGACAGCACCGCGATGAACCAGATGAAACTGTCCACCCCCTGGCTGGCCATGGCGCCCGACACCTCGGCGATGCCGATGGGGCCGGACATGTTGCAGCTGCTGATCGCGCCGGTGATCATGTGATACAGCCCGGAAATCGAGCTCGAGATCACCCGCCAGGTCTGGCTGACCGCACCCGACAGGGATTCGCCGAAACCCCGCGGCCCGGTCTGCAATTCATAGGGCAGCCCGCCCACGATGCCGATCCGCCAGTTGGTCTCGAACCCGCCTTCGTCCTGCGGCTCGTCCACCCGGCGCGGCGTCAGGTCGAATTCCATCACGTCGCCGTCGCGCCACACGTCCAACGCCACGGTGGCGCCGTCCGAGCCTTCGACCACGTCCTTGAGCTGGTTGAAGGCATAGATCCTCTCGCCGTCCAGCCCGACGATCACGTCCTCCTGCTTCAACCCCGATTCGAAGGCCGCGGAGCGCGGCGACAGCTGCATCACCAGCGGCGGCTGCGGATGCGGGCCCATCGCCTCGACCACCTCGCCGTCGCGGCGGACCTGATAGGTCAGCAATGGCTCCAGCGGCAGGTCGGTGATGAAGGTGCGGAAGACTTCCGTGTCCTCCTCGTTCATGTTGATCAGCGTCGGGATCTCGCGCCCCTCGATCGCCAGCAATTCGTCGCCCTCCTGCAGGGTGACGCCGTCAAAGGGCAGCGGGCGCAGATCCTCGATGACATAAGGTTCGGTCACCTTGCCCTGGAACATGAAGATCGCGCCGAAGACCAGGATCGACAGGATGAAGTTGAAAACCGGCCCCGCCGCGACTGTCAGCGTCCGCGCCCAGAGCGGCGCCCCCAGCATGGTCTTGCGCTTCATTTCGGGCGGCATTTCCTCGACCGTGCCGTCGCTGGTGCCGCTGGCGGCGTTGGCGTCGCCCATGAACTTGACGTAGCCCCCGAAGGGAAGTGCCGCCAGTTGCCAGCGCGTGCCGTGCTTGTCCATGCGGCTGAACAGCACCGGACCGAAGCCCAGCGAGAAGACGTCCGCCTTGATCCCGCACCAGCGCCCGACGATGTAATGGCCGTATTCATGGATCGCCACGATCACCGACAGGGCGGCGAAAAAGGCCAGAAGGGTCAGGGCGAGGCCGCCGAACTGCGGGAGAAAGCTGATTCCGTCCAAGGTCTGTTATCCGTCCTGCTCTTTTGCCACGCTGTCGACATACATCCTTGCCAGATGGTCCGCGCGGGCTGTTGTATCAAGTGTCATCGGCCTTCGGGCGATCTTGTCATGCTCGGCAAGGCGCGCCAACACCTCTTCGACGATCGTGTTCATCTGCATGAAGCCGATTCTGCCGGCGATGAAATGGTCCAGAGCGCGCTCCTTGGCGCCGTTGAACACCGCGCCCATCAGGCCGCGCGCCTCCATCACGTCACGCGCCAGCCGCAGCGCCGGGAAGCGCTGCGGGTCCGGCGCCTCGAAGCTCAGCGTGCCGGTGGCGGCGAGATCGAGTTCGGCGACCGGCAGGTCGCGCCGTTCCGGCCAGTGCAGCGCATAGCCGATGGCGTGGCGCATGTCATGCGGGCCCATATGGGCCATCACCGCGCCGTCGACGTAATGCACCATCGCGTGCACCAGGGATTCGGGATGGACCAGCACCTCGATCTGCTCGGGCGCGACGCCGAAGAACTCGCGCGTCTCGATCATCTCCATCGCCTTGTTGAACATCGAGGCGCTGTCGATCGTGATGCGCTGGCCCATGTCCCAGTTGGGATGGGTCGCGGCCTCGGCCGGGGTGGCATATACCAGCTGATCCAGCGGCCAGTCGCGGAAGGCGCCGCCGCTGGCGGTGATGACGATGCGTTTCACGGCGGCAGCGTCCTCGCCCACCAGCGCCTGGAAAATGCCGGAATGCTCGCTGTCCACCGGCAGGATGCGCGCGCCCGCCCGCCGCGCGGTGCCCATCAGAAGCTGCCCGGCGGCGACCAGCGATTCCTTGTTGGCCAGCGCCAGCGTCGCGCCGGTGCGCAGCGCGGCCAGTCCCGGCGCCAGCCCGGCAAAGCCGACGATGGCCGACATCACCCAGTCGGTATCGCGCGCGGCGGCCTCCTCCAGCGCCGTGGCGCCGGCCGCTGCCTCGATATCGGTACCGCGCAAGGCGGCGCGCAGGTCGTCCAGCAGGCTTTCGTGGGCGGTCACGGCGATCTCGGCGTCGCAGGCGATGGCGTCGCTGGCCAGCTGTGCGATGTTGCGCCCCCCGGTCAGCGCCACGACGCGGAACTCGGATGGCTTGCCGCGCACCAGGCTCAGCGTGTTCTGCCCGACCGAGCCGGTGGCGCCCAGAATGCTGATCCGCTTCACGAAACCGCGCCCGGCATCAGGCCAACGGCCCAGAACACCAGCGCCGCGGCACTGCTGCCCAGCATGGCGTCGAACCGGTCGAAGACGCCGCCGTGACCAGGGATCAGGCTGGAGCTGTCCTTGATCCCGCGGCGGCGCTTTACCGCGCTTTCGGCGATGTCGCCCATCTGCCCGGCAAAGCCCACGATCATCGACATCGGCACCAGTTCCAGCCCCATGCCCAAGGGGCGCAGAAAGAACAGCCCGACGATCCCGGCCAGAAGCCAGCCCGCGATGGTGCCCGACCAGGTTTTCTTGGGGCTGACCCGCGGCCAGAATTTCGGCCCGCCCAGCATCCGGCCGGCGAAATATCCCGCCACGTCCGAGGCGATGACGACCAGGATCAGCCAGAGAATCCAAAGGGTCTCATGTCCCGAACGCAGCCACAGCAGCGCAAAGCAGGCCAAAAGGACCCAGGTGAACACCATGAATGCCAGCGGCACATCCTCGGTGCTCTGGCTGGCCGCCACCAGCGCCAGCCCCAGCATCAGGGGCAGTGCGAAGGTGCCGGGCAGGAAGTTCAGCGCAAGCATCACGGCCGCGGCGGCGATGCCGAGGCCCACCGCCTGGCGGGTGTCGAACATCCGCGCGGTTTCCCACACCATCGCGCCGCAGATGGCGCAGACCATCACCACGAAGAACAGACCGCCCTGGTAGACCCCGAACGCCCCCAGCACCAGCATCAGCACGCCCGACAGCGCCCGCCGGCGCAGGTCGGACCACTTCGCGTCGCCTGCGCTCATGCGGTCACGGCCCCGAAGCGCCGGTCACGCGCGCCATAGCCGCGCAGAAGCTCGCCAAAGATCTCGGGCGTGAAATCGGGCCACAGCGTGTCGATGAACTCGTATTCCGCATAGGCCGACTGCCACAGCAGAAAGTTCGAGATCCGCGCCTCGCCCGAGGTGCGGATCACCAAGTCGGGATCGGGCAGCACGCAGGTGTCGAGATACTTGGGCAGGGTTTCCTCGTTCACCTCCTCGGGGCGCAGACGGCCCTCGGCCACGTCGCGGGCCAGCCGCTGGGTGGCGCGGCTCACCTCGTCGCGCCCGCCATAGTTCAGCGCGATCGTCAGGTTGGTGCCGGTGCATCCTTGGGTCATCGCCTCGGCGTCGTCCATCAGCTGGCGCAGCTTGGCATCCAGCCGCGGCCGGTCGCCGATGAACCGCACGCGCACGTTCTCGCGCACGAATTCCTGCATTTCCTTCATGATATAGCGGCGAAAGAGGCTCATCAGCCCCGCGACCTCGGTCTGGGTGCGTTTCCAGTTTTCGGTCGAGAAGGCGAAGATGGTGACGTAATCCACCCCTAGATCGGGACAGGCGGTCACGATCTCCTTTACCCGGCGCGCGCCGGCATGGTGCCCGAAAAGACGCGGCCGCCCGCGCTTTTGCGCCCAGCGGCCATTGCCGTCCATGATGATCGCCACATGGCGCGGGCCCTGCACGGGGGATGTCTCCTGCATGTCGCGCGCCTCTGTCATCTCAGACCTGCATGATTTCGGCCTGTTTGGCCTCCAGCGCGTCATCGACCGACTTGATGTGCAGGTTGGTCATCTCCTGCACCTCGGTTTCCCAGAACTTCTGGTCATCCTCGGACATGCCGTCGGCCTTGGCCTTCTTGATCTGGTCCATGCCGTCGCGGCGCACGTTGCGGATGGCGACGCGGGCGTTCTCGGCATATTGCGCGGCCACTTTCGTCAGCTCCTTGCGGCGCTCCTCGTTCAGCTCGGGGATCGGCAGCATGATGATCGTGCCGTTCATCTGCGGGTTGATGCCCAGCCCGCTTTCGCGGATGGCTTTCTCGACCTTGTTCACAAGGCCCTTGTCCCAGACATTGACCGTCACCATGCGCGGCTCGGGCACGTTCACGGTGCCGACCTGGTTGATCGGGGTCTGCGTGCCATAGGCGTCCACCATCACCGGCTCCAGCATCGAGGCCGAGGCCCGGCCCGTCCGCAAGGATGCGAATTCCGTGCGCAGGCTGGTCATCGCGCCGTCCATGCGCCGCTCCAGGTCCTTGGTGTCCAGTTCGAAGTCGTCGCTCATCTGTCATCCCTTGTTCTGCCGGACGATGGTTTCGCCTCTATACCGGCAACTCGCCTCGATTGTATAGGCCCCTGTCCCGCAGGAAATGCCCGGATCCTGTGCGGATTTCGTGCAGTACCCTCAGCCGCCGACCCGCGTGTAGGTGCCCGTTCCATCAAGAATCGAGCGGAATCCGCCCGGCTCGTCCAGGCTGAAGACGATGATCGGCAGGTTGTTGTCGCGCGCCAGCGCGATGGCGCTGGCATCCATCACGCCCAGGTGCTTGGCCAAAACCTCGTCATAGCTGACCTCGTCGAACCGCTTGGCATCGTCGAACTTCATCGGGTCCTTGTCATAGACCCCGTCCACCTTGGTGCCCTTGAAGATCGCCTCGCAGGCCATCTCGTTGGCGCGCAGCGTGGCGGCGGTGTCGGTGGTGAAATAGGGGTTGCCGGTGCCGGCGGCGAAAATGCACACGCGTTTCTTCTCAAGGTGGCGCACCGCCCGGCGGCGGATATAGGGCTCGGCCACCTCGTCCATGCGGATGGCGGTGATCACCCGGCAGAAGACGCCCAGCTTCTCCAGCGCGCTCTGCATCGCAAGCGCGTTCATCACGGTGGCCAGCATCCCCATGTAATCCGCGGTGGTCCGCTCCATCCCCTGCGCGGACCCCTGAAGCCCGCGAAAGATGTTGCCGCCGCCGATCACCATGCAGATCTCGACGCCCATGTCGTGGACCGATTTCACCTCCCGCGCGATGCGCTCCACCGTGGGCGGGTTCAGCCCGTAACTCGCGTCGCCCATCAGCGCCTCGCCGGAAATTTTCAGCAGGACCCGGTTGAACGTGGTCTCGGGGGCGGCAGCATCTGGCATGGGGCGGCTCCTTGTGCGCGGTCTTGGAACGGGCCCGGTGCGGGTCGTCTCTTGGCGCGCAAAATGGGCGAAAACGCCCCCGGGTTCAATCGCCAAACCGGGTCGGGCCGGGCCGGCAGCGCGAATTTCGGCGCAAGGCGCTTAAAACCGGCGTGGAAACATCCTAAACGAAGGGCATGACCTCCCTGCCCGATATCCCCGCCGACCGGCCCGTGCTCATTGCCGGGCCCACTGCCTCGGGCAAGTCCGCCCTCGCACTGGCGCTGGCGGAACGCGACGACGGGCGGATTATCAATGCCGACGCGCTGCAGGTCTTCGCCAACTGGCGCATCCTGACCGCCCGCCCCTCGCCCGAAGAGGAGGCGCGCGCCCCCCACGCGCTCTACGGTCACGTGCCGGGCGATACCGCCTATTCCGTGGGCCACTGGCTGCGCGACCTCGCGCCATTGCTGCGCGACGGTCCCCGCCCGATCATCGTCGGTGGCACCGGGCTGTACTTTTCCGCCCTGACCGAGGGGCTGGCCGAGATCCCCGCGACCCCGCCCGAAATCCGGGCCGAGGCCGACGCGCGGCTGCAACGCGAAGGCCTGACCAGCCTTCTCGGCGAACTCGACCCCGAAACCCGTGCGCGCATCGACACCGCCAACCCGATGCGCGTCCAGCGCGCCTGGGAGGTACAGCGCGCCACGGGCAAGCCGCTGTCGCAGTGGCAGGATGCCACCCCGCCCCCGCTCCTGCCGCCTGACCGCGTCACGCGCATCCTGATCGACGCCCCCAAGGATTGGCTGACACCCCGAATCGAGCGCCGTTTCGATCTGATGCTCGGCGCGGGCGCGATCGACGAGGCGCGGGCGAACCTCGCGGAATGGTCCTCCGCCCATCAATCCTCCAAGGCCATCGGCGCGGCGGAGCTGATCGCCCACCTGCGCGGCGAGATGCCCCTCGACGCCGCGCGTGAGGCCGCCATCATCGCCACGAGGCAATATGCCAAGCGGCAGCGAAGCTGGTTCCGCGCCCGAATGAAAAACTGGCAAAGCTTCGCCGCCGCCACGCTCTGACCTTGTAACCTCTATACAGAATCGGACATTCCTGACCTCAATCCGATGAAAACCCTGCGCCATGCGTGCAGAATCACGACAATCGAGGCTCCGGACAGTGACATCCCATCCGCAACTCCAGACGCTCGCGCAATGGATCGGGCCGGGCGCGTGGCGCGCCAGCCTGCCTCACAGCGACCCGCATCACGTGTTCCTCTGGATCACCCGCGGACAGGGGCGCTGCCTTGTCGGTGGCCAGCGGCGCGGACTGGCCGTGCACACCGCGCTGGTCCTGCCGGCAGGATCGCTCTTCGCGCTCGATCCCGGTGCGCAAAGCTTCGGCCTGGCATGCCGCATCCCACCGCGGACCGGCATCCTGATGCCGGACGAGCCGGTGCTCCTGCGCGTCCGCGACCCCCGCGCTCAGGCCGACCTGACGACCTTGCTGGAAACCATGCAGCGCGAACAGAACGAGGCGCGTGATTTCATGGACGAGGCGATGACCGCCCATGCCCAGCTTCTGACGGTCTGGCTGCGCCGCGCGATGATCTCCATCGCGGACGAGGCCTCCGCCCCAACGGCGGCGCATCGCCTGGTCGAGGCCTACGCCGCGCTGATCGAGCGGGATTTCCGCACCGGCGCCTCGATGCAGGATTTCGCCCGGCATCTCGGCGTCACGCCCACCCATCTCAGCCGGGTGTGCAAGTCCAGCTCTGGCCTGACGGCCTCGGCCATGCTGACGGGCCGGGTCCTGCACGCCGCCCGCCACCTGCTGGAGACCACCGACCGCCCTGCCAACCAGGTCGCCGCCGACCTCGGCTTCAACAGTGCCGCCTATTTCTCGCGCTTCATCCTGCGCCATACCGGCAAGTCGCCATCGGACCTGCGCCGCACCGCGCCGCGGAAGGCCGCCTGAGACCGCACCGGTCACAGGTATTTCAGCGCCACCCGGTTGATTTCCGCGCAGCCGGGATGGAAACTGATACCCGAAGCCTCATTTCTAATCACAAAACTTGTTTCAAGGCTCGCGCACATGTCCTCTCGCTCCGCCGCCCCGCTTCACCCCGCCCTGCCCGCGCTCAACCGTGCATACCGGCGCGGGGCAATGGACCGGCGCGAATTTCTGGCTCGCGCCTGCGGTCTGGGCGTCACGGCGCCGCTGGCGCTGTCGCTCGCCGGCTTGCCCGCCCCGGTCCGCGCGCAGGAAAGCGCTGATATCGTCCCCGGCGGCACGCTGCGCATCCAGCAGAACGTCAAGGCACTGCGCGACCCGCGCACCTATGACTGGAGCGAGATGGGCAACCAGACCCGCGGTTTCCTGGAATACCTCGTGGAATACGGCCGCGACGGGACCGTGCGCGGCATGCTCCTGGAAAACTGGGACGTCAATGCCGACGCGACCGAGTATCGCCTGAACGTCCGCGGCGGAGTGACGTGGAACAACGGCGACCCCTTCACCGCCCGAGACGTGGCCCGCAACCTCGAACGCTGGTGCGACGCGAGCGTCGAGGGCAATTCCATGGCTTCGCGCCTGAAAAGCCTCTGCGACCCTGCCTCGGGCCAGATCCGAGAGGACGCGATCCGGGTCATCGACGACGCCGCGCTCGTACTCACGCTCGCCACGCCGGACATTGCGCTGATGGCGAACCTGTCCGACTATCCGGCGGCGGTGATGCATGCCAGCTATGACGGCGGCGACCCGTTCGAGCATGGCATCGGCACCGGCCCCTTCCGCCCGATCGAGCTGTCTGTGGGCCAGCGCTGCGTGCTGGAACGCAACACCGATCACCAATGGTGGGGCGCCGACGTTCTGGGCGGGCCATACCTCGACCGGGTCGAGTTCATCGATCTCGGTACTGATCCTTCCAACTGGATCGACGCGGCAGAGGCGGACGAGATCGACCTGCTCTACGAATCCGTCGGCAATTTCATCGAGGTTCTGGACGCCATCGGCTGGACCCGGACGGAAACCGAAAGCACCGCCACCATCGTCATCCGCGGCAATGCCGATGCCGAGCTGGAGGGCGCGCGCCCCTATGCCGACGTCACCCTGCGCCGGGCGCTGGCGCTGGCCGTCCGCAACGAAACCTGCCTGGAGCTGGGCTATGCCGGCTACGGCACGGTCGCGGCGAACGATCATGTCAGCCCGATCCACCCGGCCTTTGCCGATCTTGGCCCCGCACCTTTTGACGCCGCCCAGGCGCGCGCCGACCTCGAGGAAATCGGGATGCTGGGGTTCGAGCATGAGCTGATCACCGTCGACGACGAATGGCAGCGCAACACGGCCGACGCCGTGGCGGCGCAACTGCGCGACGCGGGCCTCAACGTGCGCCGCACCGTCCAGCCCGGCGCCACTTTCTGGCAGAACTGGCGCGACTATCCGTTTTCGGCCACCCAGTGGAATCACCGCCCTCTCGCCGTGCAGATTCTCGACCTCGCCTACCGGTCCGACGCGGTGTGGAACGAGACCGGCTTCGCCTCCGAGGAGTTCGATCGCCTGCTGGATCGCGCCATGTCGATCACCGACGCCGACACGCGACGGACGACGATGGAACGCCTGCAATCCATCCTGCGCGAGGAAGGCGTGATCATCCAGCCCTACTGGCGCACGCTCTACAACCATCACAACGGCCGGGTGGCCGGAGCGGAGAAGCATCCCTCGAACGAGATTCACCTGCACAGGATCGGCTTCACCGGATGAGCCCCGCGCGCCCCTTGGCGGCGCGTCCCGCCGGGTCTATGTCAGTCGGCAGACATCAGTGACACCGCGAAAGGCCGCATCATGAAGATCACCCGTCCCGGCACCAATCCGTCATCCCCCGGCCCCGCCGAGTATTTCACCGGCGGTGTGCGACTCGATCCGCTTTTCACCGCCGAGGCACCGGGCCGCGCCGTAGGCCTCCATGTCATTTTCGAGCCCGGCGCGCGAACCGCCTGGCACACCCATCCCGCCGGCCAGACCCTGATCGTGACCTTCGGGCGGGGCCGGGTCCAGCGCGAGGGCGGCCCGGTCGAGGAAATCCGGCAGGGCGACGTCGTCTGGTTTCCGGCCGGCGAAAAGCACTGGCACGGTGCGTCGCCCGACACCGGCATGAGCCATATCGCAATTCAGGAAAGCATCGACGGCAGTGCCGTCACCTGGATGGAACACGTCTCCGACGAAGATTACGAGGGCTGAGGCGCGCGGCGCGGCCTACTGCCCGTAGATGATCTTCACGTAATTGCGGGTTTCCGTATAGGGCGGGATGCCCTTGTACTTCTCGACCGCCTTTGGCCCCGCATTGTAAGCCGCCAGCGCCAGGCGCCAGGACTTGAAGGTGCGATACTGCTCGGCCAGGTAGCGCGCCCCGCCTTCCAGGTTCTGATGCGGGTCATTGGCATCGACTCCCAGATAGGCCGCCGTGCCCGGCATCAGCTGCGCCAGCCCGATCGCGCCCTTGTGTGACTTCGCGCGCGGGTTCCAGCCCGATTCCTGTTGCACCAGCCGCAGGAACAGGTTCTCCGGGATGCCGTGCCGCCGCGCCAGATCCTTGGCGACATTCAGGTACTGCCCCTTGTACTTGCCGTTATAGCCAAGCGCGGGGGCCGCCTCGTCCCATTTGCTCGGGGTATGGACCTTCTGCGGCTGAAGCCGCACCGACGCGTTGTATTGCTGCTTGGCCCGGCTATCCAGCACGCGTGTCTGCGAACTGAAGATCCGTTGCTTGCCCTTGGTGGAAAGGATATCCGCCGTGGCCGCCAACGGCCAGGCCAGTGACGCGCAGGTCACCGCAATTGCCAGCTTACGCATACTGAATACCGTCCCTTACTGTCCCATTGCGGTCAGGTCCGTGCCTCGTATTCCCGGGCAATCCCCTGACCGTCTCACGCCGCACTATACCGAACTCGGCTCAAATTGCCAGACTCGCAGTCCGCATTCCGCTCCGGTGCCTTGCGCCAGGGATTTTCCCCGAATTTTAGGCTTTTCTTCATCCCTTGGGGGTGATGTAAGGTGAACGTTAACCATCAGACCGCAGCAGGAGGGCGCCATGGCCGGTTCCGTCAACAAAGTCATTCTCATCGGAAACCTGGGGCGCGACCCCGAAGTCCGCACCTTCCAGAACGGGGGCAAGGTCTGCAACCTGCGCATCGCCACGTCCGAGACCTGGAAGGACCGCAACACCGGCGAGCGCCGCGAAAAGACCGAGTGGCACTCGGTCGCGATCTTCCAGGAGGGTCTGGTTCGCATCGCCGAGCAATACCTGCGCAAGGGCTCCAAGGTCTATATCGAGGGCCAGCTTCAGACCCGCAAATGGCAGGACCAGTCCGGCCAGGACCGCTATTCGACCGAAGTGGTACTGCAAGGGTTCGGCGGCAACCTCACCATGCTCGACGGCCGCGACGGTGGCGGCGGCGGTGGTGGTGGTGGCGGCGACTACGGCGGCGGCAGCGGCGGCGGCTACGATCAGGATTACGGCGGGGGGCCGTCCTCCGACCAGGGCCGCTCGCAACCCTCGCCCTCGCGCGATTACGACGACGAAATCCCGTTCTGACCGGGACCTGACCGGTGCTGTCCTCGCTGTCGCCCGAGGGACAGGCCCTGGTCACCGTCGTCACCTGCCTGGCGGTGGCCTATTTCATGCTCTACCCCGCCCTGCGCCCGCGCCACGCGTCGCGCATGGCGCTCTACGATCTTGGCGTGACGGGGGTGATGCTGCTGGTCAATGGCTGGCTTTTCGGGGGCACCGGCACGCGCTTTTCGCTCTGGCTGTTCGACACCAACTGGGTCGTCTTCACCATCGTCACAGCCCTGGTCATCGAAACGCCGCTGATGCTGTGGTATGTCCGCCGCAACGGCATCTCCTGGGACTGAGCGGCTACCACAGCCATTCGAAAACGCTCAGCACCACGAAAACCGGCACTGACACCGCCACCGCCACGAGCCAGGCAGCATAGAGCGTGGGCCGCACTGTGGGTGCGCGCACGCCGCGCACGGGGTCGGTATTCTTCGCCATAAGTGCCATTAACCATGATTTAGGTTGTCATCGTCTTAATGGCGGACATGTTCCCGACCTGGCTCCCCTGTGACACCGCCCCCGATCCTCCCGGCCCCTGCGCCCTGCAGCAGCACCCGCGCTATGGCGCGGCGATGCGGGCCATCGGCGCCGATGTGGCATGGCTGGCGCTCACCGAGGGCTCCGGCACGCTCGGGACCGCGCAAATCCTGCGCCGTCGCATCGGCCCCGTGCGCCTGACCTGGCTGCCGCGCGGCCCCGTGCTGGCCCCCGGCACCGAGCCCCGCGCGGCCATGCTGCCCCTGCCCGGCCCC